>JBEHWZ010000001.1:0-711124 GCA_048498955.1 Verrucomicrobiota bacterium
GCGGCCTCGTAACGCTCGATCAGCTGGCGGCAGAAGCTGGGTTCGACGCGCCGCGGCGGCGATCGAAGTCGCCGCCTTACCTCAAAGCAAACGTCGCGCCGATCGTGGCGGTGATCGTCTTGTCGAGCGCCGTGGTGTCGTTGTTGCCATCCCAACTCGCCGAGGCGGAGTAGAGCGGGTTGATCTGCACGACGCCCATGCGCGCGTTGCGCAGCTCCTTGATCGAGCGCCCGCCTTGCACGGCGATTTGCTCAGCGCGCGCCCGCGCGTCCTTCGTCGCCTCGGCCATCATCTCCACTTTCGCATCACCGGCCTTGGTGTAGATGAATTCGAAACCTTCCGAGACAAACGCGACGCCCTGCTCGAGCAACTCGCCGGAATCGCCTGCAAGTTTTGGTACGCGCTCCACGTCGGGCGAGCGCACCTCGATCGATTGGATGAGGCGGTAGCCGACGCGCACGGTGACCACCGTGTCGTCATCGTCGTTGTGCCGCTTGTTGGTGATTTCGCGGATTTGCGGCGCAGCCGCGGTGATTTCGGTGAGGCCGTGGCTGGTGAGGAAAGTGTTCACGAGCGCGAAGTCCTCGCGCAATTTTTTCTGCGCCTCCAGCAGCGTGGGCGCATCGGCGGAAAAATTCGTGCGCCAGATCACGAGATCCGAGCGCACATTTTTGCGCGCGGAGCCGGTGACGTTGATGACTTGGGATTCGGAAATGCGCGTCCAGGCGTTGGCGAAGACGAGGGCGGCGAAGATCAGTCCGGCGGCGAGCGCGAGACCGGCAAGGACGCCGAAGAGATGAGGACGGGAAGCAGCGGGCGGGTTCATAATTTCTCCAATAATACGGGCCGGGATTTTGATTTATCCCGGGTTTTGGAACCTCACCGCCGCGTAAACAACTGGGAGCAAACAGATAGCGCCAGCCAATTCCTAAACAACTTATTCACACAAAAAGCCGCACAAAGATTCAACGTTTTGGCGATAGGTGCATCTATCTTGATGACATCAGTGCGTCGTTTCTAGGAAACGAACATTGTTTGTAGTTCTTACGGTTTGCTTGGTGTTAGGTCATGCAGGGCGTCCCGCAAGGGGCGCCCTTCATGATTTAGGGGTTCTTTATTCGCCGGACGGGTTGGGGCCTGTCCGGAAGATTTTCGAAAAAAACTTTGAGAAAGATTCAACGTTTTCGCGGTTACCGCATCTTACTCTGTAGTTCTTACGGTTTGCTTGGTGTTAGGTCATGAAAGGCGTCCCTCACGGGGCGCCTTTCATGATTTACGGGGTCCGCGGAGCGCTCTGTACATGACTGCAATTGCTCGCGCGGCTTGAGGCACGGAGCGTACGTATCCCGTCTGGTGCCCCTGGCTTTTCTGACTGCAACCGTTCCAACAGCCAATCGTTGACGCTCCTGTCGGTGGTTCGTTGGATGCGCCCGCTGCATGCCACCGGTCGAGCCCACCCCCATTGCCCCGGCGAGGAGTGCCCGTCGGCACATCCTGCCCGGTTTCATTTTCACCGGCGCACTCTTCGCCACTTTGAGCATCAGCGCGGAGATGGTGGCTCCAGAGCTGAGTGAATCACCGCTGGCCGCCCGCTCCGGCCCGAAGGGAAACGTGATGTTTGCCCCGCTGTTTCCCGCCGACACCGGCATCGTAACCGAAAATAACTACGCTGATCCCCGGGAAAACAAGACCGGCTTCAAGGATCCCCGCATGGGCCAGGGGCACTATGACGAATTCGCCGTGGGCGCGATTGGCACGGGTGTCGCGATCGGCGACTATGATGGCGACGGTCGGCCGGACATCTTTGTGGTCAGCAAGACGGAGAGTTGCCGGTTGTTTCGCAATCTTGGCAACTGGAAGTTCGAAGACGTCACGGCGAAAGCCGGGGTGGAGGACAAGGGCGAGGCTGCGGCCATCTGGAAACAGGGGGCGACGTTCGTCGACGTGAACAATGACGGGCTGCTGGATATCTATGTCTGCCGGTTCAACGCCCCCAATCTGCTCTACCTGAACCAGGGTGACGGCACCTTCAGGGAAGAAGCCGCCGCCCGCGGGCTGGCCGTGGTCGACGCATCGGTCATGGCGGCGTTTTGCGACTACGACCGTGACGGCTGGCTCGACGTCTATGTCCAGACCAACCTGCTCGATGCGGCCAGGCATCCGAATGGACAGCGCGATTATCTTTTCCACAACAACCGCGACGGCACTTTTACCAACGTCACCGATCGCGCGGGTATCAGCGGGGAAACCCAAGGTCACTCGGCCACCTGGTGGGATTACGACGGCGACGGCTGGCCGGATATCTATGTCGCGAACGACTTCGGCGCCCCCGACACCCTCTATCACAACAACCGCGACGGCACCTTCACCGACGTCATCGATCAAGTGGTGCCGCACATGCCGTATTCCTCCATGGGTTCGGATCTGGGTGACGTGAACAACGATGGTCGCATCGACCTGCTGGCCACGGAAATGGCTGCGACCACCCATCAGAAGGATCAGCGAACCATGGCTCCCACCCGCGCGCAGGTGCAGGATCCTCCGGACAATTTCACGGCGGCACCGCAATACTTCCACAACGCGCTGTACTTGAATACTGGCACCGGTCGCTGTTTGGAAGCGGCATTTCTCGCGGGCGTGGACGCCACCGACTGGACCTGGTCCGTGCGTTTGGAGGATCTCGACAACGACGGCCGGCTCGACTTGCACGTGACCAATGGCATGCACCGGGAATTGCACAACGCCGACTTGCTCAACCGGCTGGCGTCCGCCCAATCACCGGCGGAAAGGCAACAGATCCAACGCAGCGCCCCGGTGCTCGCGGAGCACAACCTCGCCTTCCGCAATCTTGGTGATTTGAAATTCGAAAACGTGGGCGCCGCCTGGGGTCTCGATGAGAACGGGGTGAGCTTCGGCGCCGCCTTCGGCGATCTCGACGGTGACGGTGATCTCGACCTCGTCTACACCAACTACAGGAAAGGGGTGACCGTGTTGCGCAACGATTCCGACACCGGCCATCGGGTGATTTTCGCCCTGCGGGGCACGCAATCGAATCGCTTCGGGATTGGAGCCGTGATCCGCCTTGAAACCGAGGCCGGCATCCAAGTCCGCCAGCTGGTGCTGGCCCGCGGGCTTCTTTCGAGCTCCGAACCCGTGCTGCATTTCGGTTTGGGCGAAGCCACACACATCAGGCGGGTCACGATCTCGTGGCCCTCCGGCCAGACCCAATCGTTTGGCGATCTCGGCGTGGACCGCAAGTTCACCATCACTGAACCGGTCGCACCCGCGGCTTCTCCGGTCAATCCACCCGAGCCGGCCGCCGGGCAGTTCACCGAGATGAGCCGGGCGATGAACCTCTCCATGGTCGCCCGGGAAAATGCAGTGGATGAATTGGGCTCGAACACGCTGCTCCCGATGCGCCAGAACCGGCGCGGGCCCGGCATCGCGGTCGGGGATTTGAGCGGCGATGGGAGGGACGACCTGGTTTTCGGCGGCACCTCGCTCGATCCGGTGCAGTTGCGAATCGCCGATCCGAACCAAAAATTCAGCGGCGGCCCGGCCGCGGCTCTCACCGGCGGCGTCTCGGTCAACGACGGCCCCGCGTTGGTTTTCGATGCTGACGGCAACGGCACGAACGATCTTTTGCTCACCGCTTCGGGCGTCGGCCAACCCTTGGGTTCCTCCGACTACCAGCCCCGGCTCTATCTCAACGGCGGTCATGGAAACTTTCGCCCGGCTCCGGCCGATGCCCTGCCGCCGCTGACGCTCAGCGTCGGCGCGGTGGTCGCGGCGGATTTCAATCGCGACGGACAGCTGGATGTTTTCCTGGGAGCGAAAGTCCTGCCCGGGCTCTATCCCCAAGCGCCGAGCAGCGCTTTGCTCATGAATCGCGGCGGCCGATTTGAGGACGTGACGGACACCCTTGCGCCCGGTTTGCGCGAAGTCGGCATGGTCACCTCCGCCCTATGGAGCGACGTCGATAGTGACGGCTGGCCCGACCTGCTCGTGGCCCTCGAGTGGGGCCAGGTTAAATATTTCCACAATCGCCAGGGCCGCGGTTTCGAGGACTGGACGGAAAAGGCCGGCTTCGCTTCCGGTGGCGTCGGCTGGTGGACCTCGCTCGCCGCCGCCGATTTCAACGGCGATGGCCGGATCGATTATGTCGCAGGCAACCTCGGCCTGAACACCCAGTATCGGGCCGACCCCAATCATCCCGCGCTGCTGTTCGACGGCGATTTCAAGGGCGACGGAACCCAGCAGTTGATCGAAGCCTATTCCGAAGGCGACCGGCTCTATCCGTGGCGAACCCGCAAGGATCTCGGCACGACGATCCCTTTGGTGCTGAAACGCTATCCGCGCAACGACGCCTACGCGCGAGCCACTTTGGGTGAGATCTTGGGCGAGGAAAAACTGGCGGCCGCCCAGCGCTTCATCGCCACAGAATTTCGGAGCGGAGTATTCCTGAGCCAGCCTGACGGCGCCTATCGCTTCGAACCGTTGCCGCACTTGGCCCAGATCGCGCCCTTGCAGGGAATCGTCGCGGGTGATTTTGACGGCGACGGCCACGCCGATATTTATGCGGTGCAAAATTCCTACGCGCCCGCTCCGGCGGTCGGCCGTTTCGACGGTGGCCTCGGCCAGTTGTTGCGCGGAGATGGGCGGGGCCATTTCGCCTGCGTGCCGCCGATCGAAAGCGGTCTGGTCGTAACCGGCGATGCCAAGGGCTTGGCCGTGATGGATCTCGACGAGGATGGCTGGCCGGACTTTGTCGTGACGCGCAACAACTCGACCAGCCTGGCTTTCCGCAACCAAGGCGTGATGGGGCGACATTCGCTACGAATCCAATTGCGCGGCCCCGCGGGCAATCCCACGGCGATTGGAGCGCGCGTCACCCTTGAGCTCGCCGACGGCACCATGCAGACCGCCGAAGTCTATGCGGGCTCCGGTTATTTCAGTCAGTCCACCGGCGCTTGTTTCTTCGGCTACCTGCCCGCCAACCCGCCCCGTCAAATTCGCGTGCGCTGGCCCTCCGGTGCGACCAGCACTCAGCCGGTCCCGACGCAGTCCGCAACGATCGTCATGGCGGCACCCGCGCTTGAGCGAACGGCACGATAAAAATTTTCCACCCGCTGCCGCGAACGCACTACTTCAGTCGCTCGCGCAATTCGCCCGGCACCAGGGTGAGCGCGAAGTCGTGCAATTGGGGATCGAGGCGGATGTCGAAGGCCCGGCTCAATACGAGCAGCCGATAGAGTGAGCCCGGGGAGAGGGAACGCAGTTTTGCCTCGTCCGCGACCGCCAGGCATGCGGTCACCTGCTCCCGAGCGAGCTTTTCCTGTTTTGCCTTGGCGAGCACCACGGCGAGCCCCACGCGCTGGTCCCACGGGAGGACCAAGGGCGCCTTGACGGCCAGCCGGGCCTGGAGCGTTTTGAGGGACTTGGCGAAATTCACCTCGTCACCCCGGGCCAGTTCGACTTCGGCCCGCGCAACCCAGGCTCCGAAATTCGTCGGGAAACGCCGCAACCCCTCGGCCGCCGCGGCGGCGTGGTCGAGGTCGTTCATCGCGAGCAGATGTTCCGCAATCCGGGCCACGGCGGTCGCCGGTTCCTGTTCGTCGACGACCTCAAATACATTCACCGCCAGCCCGTCGAAACCGGCGATCGTCGGCAGCGGGTAGGCCAGGGGCCGCAGCCAGAGCGGCAGCGTGGGCAGTTGGAGCAGGTCGCGCAAAGTGCCGGCGCTTTGCCCCGTGCCCGTCAGCGTATAGCGGTCAAACCCGGAATCCCAAGAGAGCAAAACGATGTGGGTGATGTGGTGCCGGTCGATCAACGCTTTGGCCTCCGGGAGTTTTTGGTTCCCCAGGATGAGCACGGCGGCCGCCACGCCGGCCTTGTTTTCCCTCGAGAGCGAGCCCAGGCCGCGCATGCCGCCATAGTAGCAGAGCGGGGTGGTCCCGTTGGGCGGAGCCAGTAACACGACTTCTGACGGGTCGGTGTGAAGGGCCAGCCAGCCAGCCAGGTCCCGCTCGATCAAACCCAACACCTCCGCCCGCGTGAGGTCATTTTCTGCTCCGGCTTTGGTCCGCGGTGCCACCAGCAAGATGCCCGGGAGCAGGAACAGCAGGCCACCGCTCGCCCACGCGAGGCCGCGGTAGCCTTTGAGGGCGGCTCCTGATAATCCGGCGGTCACCGCTGCCAACATTGTCAGCAAGAGCCCATCGAGTGTGTTCCACCAGACGAGCTGCTGGCAGGCGAACCCGAACGCCACGAGCACCGGGCCCAACGTTAGCGCCACGGCAATGCGGCCCTCCCGGCTCGTCGGTTGGCGCAAAAAAATCCAGATGGCCGGAACGATCAGGACGAGGGGCAGCAAGGTCGCCCAGATGGCTGGAGTCAGTCCATCGCGTGAAATCCACGCGGCGAGGTTTGGGGCGATGGCACCTGCCGGCAGTCTCGTCAGCCGGAGGGACGGCGTGTCGGGCAACAGAAACTCGAAGCCGTGGATCTTCCAGTTGACCACCGGCACCGCGAGGATCGCGGCCAGCGCGACGGCGAGCGCGGTGAAGTTATGCGTCGTTTTTGGCGCTTTTTTGCCCTGAATCCACTCCGTCGCCTGCGCCAAAATCTCGCCGACACCGAGCCAGGCGAGACCGTAAAGCGGATGGATGGAGGGCAAGTGCCAGTCCCCCAGGTGGGCGGGAGCAAATTCGAGCAGATAGGCGCCAAGAGTCGTGACGGCGCCGGCCGCCGCCCAGGATCGCCACGGCAATCCGGCGTCTGCTGCGGCTTCATCCGGACGATGGCGACGCATTGCCCAAGCGGCGAGCAATGCGCCCGCGGCGATGCCGAACAGAATCGGAACCTGAACGGACACGCTGACCCACAGCCCGAGACCACCGGTTACTCCCGCTAGCATGAACCAGCGCCGGGTCGAGACCCTGTTCTCGCCCGGCCCGGAATTTCCCCTGACGCCGGCGGCAAGTAGCAGGACGCTGCTGATCGCGAAAATCTGGGCCAGACCGCGGTCGTCGGGCGCGCCCGGGAGATATCCCGCGGCGAATGGAAAGACGGCGACAAGACCGAGGGAAATCAAGGCCGCCGGAAAAACACCGAATCGCCATGCGACCAGGAGGGTGGCTCCGAGCAGGAGCAGAAAGTGCAGGAGCGGATCCGCGATGAGCGCAGCGCGTTCCACGGACTGCGCAGGTGATCGGCCCGATCCGAGATGATCGCACCACGCGAGCGCACCGAGCCACCAGCGGTAGGGCGAAGTGGAATTCACCGCGCGGCCCGACGGCGCATTCTCGTAGTCGATATGCCGCACCCGCCATTCCCCGCGGTTGAACATGCGCTGCGTCTGCGCGAGCCAGTGATAGCTTTCATCGAGCTGCTCGGGAACAATCAAGCCGTTGCCGGCCGTCAGCTCGGGAGCGATTGACGCGGAAGCCGCGACCGGGCTTGGCGGATTCCCGCTCCAGCTTCCGAGTGTGGACACGTACGTGATGTGCCGGACCCGGACGACATTCATCCAGAGGAGAAATCCCGCCGCCGCGCATAGCACCGCCAGCCAGGCGAGGGAAGAAATACGGACCGGCTTGATCACGGGAGCGGCGGAGATCGGGGTTTTCGAAGCGCGCGCACAATCGGCGGAGAACAATCGGGCTGGCAAGGTTTGAGTTTGCTTTCCGCCGGGTTCGATTCGATTCACTGGCGCATGGCCCGACCCCCTGTTGCCTTGAGCGAGCGCATCGTCGACGAGCGAGCCAACGCCGGTTCGCGAAGTATCATCAGGCTCATCGCCCGCAGCGCGTTGGTGGCGGTCCTGCTGCTTGTTCCGATGGCAATCCGGGCCGCGGATGCGGCCGCCAGCATCGACGTGCGGGCCTTGGCGGCGCCTTCCGGCCCCCGGGCCAAGACCATGTTTGTCCAGCTTGCTCCCGAAGCCACCGGCGTCCGGACGGAGAATCGCTACAACGACCCGCGGATGCACGGCGAACTCTATCAGGAATTCGATGCCGGCTCGGTCGGCACCGGAGTGGCGATCGGCGATTACGACGGCGATGGCCGGCCCGATATTTTTGTGGCCAGCAAAACCGAGAGCTGCCGGCTGTTTCGCAATCTTGGCGACTTCAAGTTCGAGGACGTGACGGAGAAGGCCGGGGTCGGCGACAAAGGCGAGGCCGCCAAGGTGTGGAAATCGGGCGTGACGTTTGCCGACGTGAACAACGATGGGAAACTGGATATCTACGTCTGTCGTTTCGATGCGCCGAATCTGCTCTACATCAACCAGGGCGACGGCACCTTCAAGGAAGCGGCCCACGCCTACGGGCTGGATGTGAAGGACGCTTCGGTCATGGCGGCCTTTTGTGACTATGATCGCGACGGCTGGCTCGATGTCTATATCACGACCAATCTGTTGAGCGAGAAGGCCGGCCCAACGGGGCGGCGCGGCTACCTGTTTCACAACCAGCGCGACGGCACTTTCGCGAACGTCACCGAGTTCGCGGGGATCAAGGGTGAAACCCGGAGCCACTCCGCAACCTGGTGGGACTATGATAACGATGGTTGGCCGGACCTCTATGTGGCCAACGACTACGGCGTTCCGGATGTGCTTTATCACAACAACCGCGACGGCACCTTTACCGACGCGGCAGGACAATGTTTGCCCCATACTTCCTTCTCCTCGATGGGCGCGGATTTCGGCGACGTGAACAACGATGGATTGACCGACTTTTTCGTCACCGACATGGCTGCGACCAGTCACGAAAAAGACCAGCACATGATGGCCGACTCGCGCTCAAAGCGCACGGATCCGCCGGACGGTGCCACCGGAGTCCCGAAGTATGACCGCAACGCGCTGCTGCTTGGCACCGGGACCGGCCGATATCTGGAAGCGGGGTTTCTCGCCGGGGTCGCCGCGACGGACTGGACCTGGTCGGCGCGGTTGGAGGATTTGGACAACGACGGCCGCCTCGACTTGTTTCTGACCAATGGATTCCTGCGGGATTCGGGAGTCGACGTCGCCAACCGGCAGATGAGCGCCGAGTCCGTGGCCGAGCGCATCCGCATCATGTTTGCCACGCCGGTTCAGGCGGAGAACAACATCGCCCTGCGCAATCGCGGGGACTTGCAGTTCGAAAGCGTCGGCGCGGCCTGGGGGCTTGATCGCAAGGGCGTGAGTTTCGGCGCGGCTTTCGGTGACCTCGATGGCGACGGAGACCTGGATCTGGTTTGCGCCAACTATCAGGACAGCGTGAGCGTCCTGCGCAACGATTGTGCCACGGGGCACCGCGTCATGATCGATTTGCGCGGAACGGTTTCCAACCGTTTTGGGGTGGGGGCGACGGTCAGGATCGAGAGCGCGCTGGGCATGCAGGTGCGCACGCTCGGGCTGGCGCGCGGCTACCTGTCCAGCAGCGAGCCGGCCGTTCATTTTGGCTTGGGCGAAGACACCGTGATCAAGCGCATGACGGTGATCTGGCCCAGCGGGCATGAGCAGATCTTCGAAAACCTCGCCGCCGACCGGCGCTACACCATCACGGAACCGGCCGTCGCCCAGCCTGTGGCTGGCAGGCCCGCCGGGCTGATTGCGCCGGCCGGACAATTTTCCGAAGTCAGCCGCAGCTTGGGTTTGGATCTTCGTTCGCGCGAGGAATCGATCAACGAGACGGCCGCGCAGGCGTTGATTCCCTTCCGATTCAACCGGCGCGGCCCGGCTCTTGCGGTGGGAAAATTTTCCGCCGCGGACCGGGACGACATCGTGGTCGGCGGCACGACGCTGGACGCATCACGCCTCATTCATTCTTCGGGATCAGGGCGGTTTGCCGTTTCCGGCTTGTCCGGGACGGCACCGGGTGCGGTCAACGACGGTCCGCTGCTGGCGTTCGACGCCGATGGTGACGGCCACGACGACCTGCTGGTGACGAGAGGTGGCAACAGTTTGCCGGCCGGAATGCCGGACTATCAGCCCGCGCTTTATCTGGGCGACGGTCACGGCAATTTTCGCGCCGCGGGCGACGCGGCCCTGCCGACGCTGCCGATCAATGCCGGGGCGGTGGTGGCCGGGGACTTCGATCGCGACGGCCGGCTCGACGTGTTTATCGGCGGCCGGCTTCTGCCCGGCCAGTACCCGCTGGCTCCGGAAAGCGCGCTGCTGGCGAATCGCGGCGGGAAGTTTGAGGACGTCACCGACACGGTGGCGCCCGGCCTGCGGGAAGTCGGGCTGGTCACCGCCGCGCTGTGGACCGACGTGGATGGCGACGGCTGGCTGGATCTCCTCGTGACGCTGGAATGGGGCAACGTGAAATATTTCCACAGCCAGCAGGGCAAAACATTTGAGGACTGGACGGAGCGGGCGGGCTTTGCCGCGGCGGGCACGGGATGGTGGACTTCGCTCGCTGCCGCGGATTTCAACGGCGACGGCCGGCCTGACTACGTCGTCGGCAACGTGGGTTTGAACACGCAATACCACGCCGATCCGGCGCATCCGGCGTTGCTTTTCTCTGGTGATTTCAAGGGCGACGGCTCGTCGCAGATCGTCGAGGCCTACTACGAGGGCGAGCGCGTTTATCCCTGGCGCGCCCGGCGTGACTTGGGCGCCGTGTTGCCCTTCATCATGCGACGCTTTTCCCTGAACGACAATTATGCGCACGCAACGTTGGGGGAAATTTTCGGCGCGGATAAGCTGGCGAAAGCCCAGCGCTTCACGGCCACGGAGCTGCGCAGCGGGGTGTTTCTCAGCCAGCCTGACGGCACGTACCGTTTCGATCCGTTGCCGCGGATTGCGCAGATTGCCCCGTTGCAAGGGATCGTGGCCGGCGATTTCGACGGCGACGGCCACGCCGACATCTACGCCGTGCAGAATTCCTTTGCCCCCATCGCTCCGATCGGCCGCTTCGACGGCGGCCTCAGCCAGCTGCTGCGCGGCGACGGCCACGGGCACTTCACCGCGGCACCGGTGTCGGACAGCGGCTTGCTCGTGACCGGCGATGCGAAGGCGCTGGTGGTGCTCGACCTCGACCATGACGGGTGGCCCGACTTCGTCGTCTCGCGCAACAACGACGAGCTGCGGGCGTTCCGCAACCGCGGCATCCCGGGCCATCATTCCTTCCGCGTCGAACTGCGCGGACCGGCGGGAAATTCCTCCGCGGTCGGTGCGGCGGTCACGGTCGAGCTCGCGGATGGCACGCTCGAATTCGGTGAAATCTTCGCCGGCTCGAGTTATTACAGCCAGTCGGGCGCCACGTGCTTCTTCGGCTACGCCGACGGCAACGCGCCGCGCGAGATTCGCGTGCGCTGGCCGTCGGGGGCAACGACCACGCAGCCTTTTGCCGCGGGTTCGACGTCGCTGGTTCTGTCCGCGCCGGGAGCAAAGTAGCCGCGTTCCGGCTGGGTGGAGCGGGGGTTTGCGCAACGTTTGCAACGCACTGCAATCGCGTAACCGTAACGATTTCGCGAAATCCGCACCGTCAGCCCGCAGTGTCGGAGATCCACCCCTAGGATTGAACCCCCACGAGTAGTGTCTTTGCGCGCGGAGCTGGCCCCCAAAATGAAAGCCATAACACCCCAGACCGTACCTGCTGCGTCTCCCCTCGCCGGGGGAGAGCGCTTTGAAGCTTCGCGTGACCTAAACCCTGCAACCTGTAGTGTATCCTCAAACATGAAGACTGCCCCCAGGCGCTCACGGCGCACCGCCGTGCTCGCTGCTTTGCTCGTTCCCTGTGCGCTCTTGCACGCCCAAACCGCGCCGGCCCCGTCGGCCGCGTCCGAAGACAAGGACGACACGCTTGTCCTCTCGCCCTTTGAAGTAAAATCGACCAGCGAAACCAACACCTATACCGCTGACGCCACGCTGGCGGGCAACCGCCTCAGCACCCAGCTGCGCGACCTCGGCAGCTCCATCACGGTGGTCACCTCGCAGTTCCTCCGGGACACCGGTGCAACCGACAACACCTCGCTGCTCCAGCGCCTCGGCGGCACGGAAGTGGGCGGCGTCAATGGCAACTATGCCAGCGCCGGCGGCAGTTCCTCCGCCACGCTCCTGACCGAAGACACCATCAAGCCGAGCGAAGGCACGCGCATCCGCGGTCTCGCGGCGGCCGATAATACCCGTGATTTCTTCCTCTCGGACATCCCCTGGGATTCCTATAACGTCGACCGCATCGATATCTCCCGCGGACCGAATGCCATTCTCTTCGGCCAGGGCAGTCCGGCCGGCATCATCAATGCCACCACCCAGGGCGCCTCGTTCAAGAACGGCGGAAACGTCGAGTTCCGTGTGGGCAGCTTTGGCAGCGTCCGGGCAACGGCGGATATCAATCAGGTGATCGTCCCCGGCCAGGTCGCGGTCCGGCTCGACCTTTTGGACAATGACCAGAAGTTCGAACAAGAGCAGGCCTTCAGCAAGGACAAGCGCGTCTCCGGTGCCATCCGCATCGAACCCGCTTTCCTGAACAAGAACGGTAATCGTACCATCCTCAAAGCGAACTTCGAGTCCGGCCACGTCGATTCCAACAATCCGCGCGCCCTGCCTCCGACGGACCACATCACTCCGTGGTTCGATCCCAAGGCGCTCGTCACCGATGCGAGCGGCAACCTCGTCCCCAACTCCGGTGCCTATCAGGCGGCGTTGAACGGCGCGGTGTCGTGGAACAGTGGCGTGGCGGGTGGCTTCTCCACCGCCGCCAACGGTTATGCCGATGCCGGTCGCGCCGAAGGCGCCAAGAACCCCGATCCGTGGTTCACGAACGGTCAGCTCGGCAATGCCGGCTTTCCCCTGAACGTTATCCAGGAAGGCAACTCCTCCGGTGCTGGCGGCCAATACCGCTTCACGTCCATCAATCAGAACAGCACGGCCGGAACCTTGATCACGCTTCCGTACGGCAGCTATCCCAGCTCCTGGCTCACCCTGAATGGCAAATCCAAGCAGGCCGTCTTCGCGGGTCTGCCTTTCTCCAACGGCGGCCTCTTCACCGACACTTCGATTACCGATCCTTCGATCTTCAATTTCTACGAGAATTTGATCGACGGTCCCATGAAGTCGGAATGGCAGAAGTTCCACACGTTCACGACGAACCTCACGCAGACCTTCCTTCATGACCAGGTCGGCTTCTCCGTTGATTACAACAAGCAGAACTACAAGGACGGCTCGATCAACCCGTTCGGCGGGGCGGTTCCGCTGTACGTTGACGTCATGGCGACCAACAACGACGGCACCTCGCTCGCGACTGCGAGCAAGAATCCGAACTACGGCCGTCCGTTCGTCATCAACAACAACAATCCGACGAACTTCGAGCAGAACCGGGATCGCGAGGACACCCGCGCCACGGCCTTTGTCACGCATGACTTCAAGAACGACGGCAATGCCTGGTGGCAGACGCTGCTCGGTCGCCAGACCCTGACCGGCTTGGCGGACAAGGCGAAGTTGGAAACCTCCACCATGAGCTGGCAGCAGTATGGTTATCTCGGCAGCAATCTCGCTCTCGCCAATACCTTCAACGGTGGATCCGCGCTCAGTAACTTCTCCCAGCTGAATCCGCAGCAGGTCATCTATCTCGGGCCCTCTTTGACGGGCAAACCGATCGTCGGGGCTAATATTTCCGGCGTCACCGGCAAGCCGACGATCGGCAGCAACTCGATCCAGTACTTCGATCTCACCCCGAATCCGGCGAACGCCGCTCTGGGGACGAGCAACCCTGCTTACTATGTTGGCTGGGCGGGTAAGGGCACCCTGAACGTCACCGATTCCGAAGCCGCCGCGGGCAACCGCGAGCTCCTGGCGACGGCCTATGGCCTGACCCGCTCGACGACCACCTCCCAGTCCCTTGTCTATGAAGGCAACTGGCTGAATGGCGCGCTGGTGGGCATCTATGGCTGGCGCAAGGATATCAACAAGAGCCTGGCTGATTCCGCCACGCTCGGCGATGCGAACGACCCGCAAAGCATCAACTTCAGCAAGGTCAGCCTGAACGATTCCGGCGCAACGCAGGGACGCGTGGAAGTTCAATCCCGCTCCTACAGCCTCGTGGCGCACCTGGACGAACTCCCGGGCATCGCGAAGTTTGCCAGCAAGCTCCCGGTCAAAGTCAGCCTGGCCTACAACGTCTCGAGCAACTTCCAGCCGGACTCGGCCCGCGTCGACATCAACGGCGATCCGCTCGCGGCTCCCGCCGGCAAGACGATCGATCGTGGCGTCCTGCTCGAGACCCGTGACGGCAAGTACTCCCTCAAGATCAATCGTTATGTGACCCAGATCAAGAATGGTGAGTACGCTGGCGGTACTGCCTTCGCCGGCGCCCTGGCTAACTTCGTGGGTAACACCTTCTACTTCGCCAACGCCTTCTATTATCACAACGACCAGAACGGCAACTTCCCGCAATCCGACCCGGCCCATGTGGTAGCCAATCCGGGCATCGGCGTTTCTGGGGCCCCGGCTGGTACGCCCGGTAATGATGGTGGTGCCAGCGCCGCGGGCTACTACTACGATGCGACTCAGGTCCACACTCAGGCGATGGAAGATCTGCAGAATGCCTCGACCGCGGCCACGCGGGCTTGGGAAACCCAGATCAACCAGGATTTCCCGAATTTCTTTAAGAAATGGGGATTCAACAGTCTGGCTGAGGTGCAGGCCGGTACCGTCCTGCGTGCCCAGCTGACGGGCGCCCCGGGCGAAACCAACTTCGCCCTGACCGAGGACTCCGAGTCCAAGGGCTGGGAAATCGAGCTCAACGCCAACCCCACGAAAAACTGGCGCATCTCGTTCAACGCGACGAGAACCGATGCGGTCATCTCGGCCGTCGGTGACGCGGCCTTGGCGAAATTCATGGCGGATACGTCGGCCTACGTCAAAGGCGTGGGCGGCAACACGCAGTGGTTCTGGGGCAATTCCATCAGCCCGGGCGTTCCTGCGGTCAAGGATGCCTACTACAACAACTATAACGGCTTCCCGCCGCTCGGTACCACCTATGCCGGACTCCAGCAGCAACAGGGCGTGGCGGTTCCGCAGCTCGCCAAGTGGCGCTACAACGTGACGACGAACTACGACTTCGATAACGGTATGCTGAAGGGGTTCAATGTCGGTGGTGGCGTGCGTTATTCGTCGGCTGAGACCATCGGCTATGCTCCGCTTGGCACCGGGCTGAATCCGGATGGCACGCTGGCCGCTCCTCCGTTCCTCTCCGACCTCTCCAAGCCGGAAAAGAGCCCGAGCGAGACCTACTTCGATCTCTGGGTTGGGTATCACCGCAAGCTTACCAAGAAGATCGATTGGAACATCCAGCTCAACGTCTCCAACGTCGGCAAAGGCGATTATCTGATCCCGGTCACCTATCAGGCCCCGATCAATGGTGTGGCGTCACCTGCCTTCTACCGCATCGGGCCGACGCAACAGTTCACGCTCAGGACTACGTTCAGCTTCTGATCTCCTAGTCCCGAAGGCCGCGCCTGATTTTAAGCATCGGGCGCGGTCCAAGGTTGATCCGATTCCGGATATCGTGTCCGCCGCCGAAGAGGCGACGGGCACTTTCCGGAGGCGGTGCAGGGCAGAGCGCCGCACACGGGTGAGCCGCTCCGTCCTGCACCGCCTCAGTTTCTCTCCCCTGTCGGCTTCTCCTCTCTTCTTTTCGCAGTGACCTCCTCCCAAGAACCCTCCGTCTTTCGTCCGTCCGGCACCGCGCCGGCGGCTGGGAAATTCGAGGCGGCGATCTTCGACATGGACGGGGTGATTACGGACACGGCGGCGGTGCATTCGCGGGCCTGGAAGCAGATGTTCGACGAATACCTGCGGCGTCGCGCCGAACGCGGCCCCGAGACCTTCCGCGAATTCACCCACGCGCATGATTACCTGCGCTATGTGGACGGACGTCCGCGCTATCAGGGCGTGACGGCGTTCCTCGAGTCCCGCGGGATTCACCTGCCGCAGGGCAGCGCGGACGACCGGCCCGACACCGAGAGCGTGTGCGGCCTGGGTAATCGCAAGAACGAGCTCTTCAACCAGATCATCGCGACCGACGGCGTCAAAGTGTACGCGTCCACGCTCGCGCTGATCCATGAATTTCTAAACGCCGGCATCAAGGTGGGCCTGGCGACCTCGAGCCGAAACTCGGCGCTCATCCTCGAGCGCACGCAGACGGCGCACCTTTTCGCCACAATCGTGGACGGGATCGTTTCCGAACGGCTGGGCCTCAAGGGCAAGCCGGCGCCGGATATTTTTGTCACCGCTGCGACCAACCTCGGCGTCGCGGCCGGTCGCGCCATCGTGATTGAGGACGCCGTCACCGGCGTGCGCGCCGGCGCTGTCGGCGGCTTTGCCCTCGTGGTCGGCATCGCGCGCGAGCACAATGCGCAAGACCTGCGCGTCAACGGCGCCGACGTCGTGGTCGAGGATCTTGCGGAAATGAATCTCGCGGCGATTGCGGCCGCCGTGCGCAAGAAGCAGGAGAAAAAGGCATGAGCATGCTCAATCATCGTTCTTTTTACCGTCATCCTGAGCGCAGCGAAGGATCCAAGGGAAGCTACGAACGTGATATCACGATCGATCACGCGCTTGGATTCTTCGCTGCGCTCAGAATGACGGGTTGGGGATGCGCGAATGGTGCCGGCAAAATGGTAATGCCTTCGGCGGTGAACCTTGGGAGGCTGGTCGCATGAAAAAACCCCTCCTGAATTTCTGGCAGCTCTGGAACATGAGCTTCGGTTATGTCGGCATCCAGTTCGGCTTCGCGCTGCAGAACTCCAACCTCAGCCGGATTTTTGAAACCCTGGGCGCGAAGCAGGACGATATCCCCGCGCTTTGGATCGCCGCGCCTTTGTCCGGTTTGATCGTGCAGCCAATCATCGGCTACCTGAGCGACCGCACCTGGAACCGCCTCGGCCGCCGCAAGCCGTATTTCCTGACGGGCGCGATCCTGGCCTCGCTGGCGCTGTTGGTTCTGCCGAACTCACCGACCCTGTGGGTGGCCGCGGGTATGCTGTGGATGCTCGATGCCTCCATCAACATCACTATGGAGCCGATGCGCGCCTTTGTTGGCGACATGCTCTCGGACGAGCAGCGCACGCAGGGTTTTGCCGTGCAGACCTTTTTCATCGGCGCGGCTTCGATCATCGGGTCGTTGCTGCCGTGGATCTTGACGAACCTGTTCAATGTCCCGAACACGGCGGAAGCGGGCTTGATTCCGCCTTCGGTTCGCTGGGCCTTCTACTCGGGCGGCATCATCTACATTTCCGCGGTTCTCTGGACGATTTTTTCGACCAAGGAATATCCGCCGGCGGAGTTCGAGGCCTATAACGCGCATAAATCCGATGCCTCGGCCAAGGAAGCGGGTGAACTCACCCTCGAGACCGGGAAGTATTATCTCTCGGGTATCGTCCTGGTGATCGTCGGCCTGGTCTTCACCTTTGCGGTGCGCCATTACGCCTGGGACAAGGCGCTTTATATTCTGTCGATCGGCATCGGCGTCTGCGGCGCGCTGCAACTGCTCGCCGCCCAGCTGTTCGCAGCGGGCATGAAGCGCGGGCTGGTGGAAATTGTTTACGACCTGAACAACATGCCCAAGACCATGCGGCAGCTCGCGGTGGTCACGATGTTCACATGGGTCGCGATGTTCTCCTGGTTCATCTACTGCACGTCGGCCATCACCAGTTTCCACTACCACACCAGCGATCCGCTGACCCAGGCTTACAACGATGGTGCCGATTGGGTGGGGGTTCTGAACGGAGTTTACAACGGCGTCGCGGCGCTGGTCGCTTTCATCCTCCCGGTCATCGCGCGCAAGACCAGTCGCGTGACCACGCATGTCATTTGTCTCTGCATCGGCGGCGTGGGCCTGATGTCGCTCCGCTGGATCTCCGACCCGCACTGGCTGGTGATTTCCATGGCCGGGCTCGGCATCGCCTGGGCCAGCCTGCTCACGATGCCCTACGCGATCCTGAGCAGCGTCGTGCCGTACCGGAAGATGGGTGTCTACATGGGCATGTTTAATTTCTTCGTCGTCATCCCGCAGATCATCTCCGCAGCCCTGCTGGGCCTGCTGGTCCGCACGGTCTTTTCCGGCCACACGATCAACGCGCTGCTGCTCGGCGGCGCCTCGATGATCGTGGCCGCGATCCTGATGCTGCGGGTGAAGGACCAACCCGCGCCCGCCTGAAAATTCGAATGAAACAACTTGGGGAAATCAGCACCACGGAATTTGCCGGCACTAAGGAAAACCTTATGCGCCGCGGCAACGTGTACCAAATTGCCAACGGTTACATGGGTTACCGCGGGACGCTCGACGAGTTCGGCTCCGGTGAGGCGGTTGGTATCACGCTGGCGGGGCTGTTCGACCAGGTGGGCACGGCGTGGCGCGAGCCGGTCAACGCGCCCAACGGCGGCTACACGCGCATCGCGGTGGACGGCAAGGAAGTGTCCGTGCTCGAGGAAGCCACGGTGGCCAGCCACCTGCAGAAGCTGCATTTCGCCAACGCGCTGTTCGAACGCGAGACGGTCTTCGCCGTCGGCGGCAAGAAGCTCACGGTCAAGTCCGCGCGCTTCCTCAGCGCGGTGCAGCCCAATCTTGGCGTGGTGAAGTTCAGCGTGGCGTGCGACCAGCCGGCCGAACTCACGCTCAGCACCGGCATCGACGCCAACATCTGGGATCTCAACGGTCCGCACCTGCTGCAGCTGACGCCCCACGAGAAGGACGGCGTGCTCTGGGTCGAGGGCATCACGAACGAGACGAAGAAGCGCGTGGTCGTGGCCGAGGCCGTGGACACCGAGCTGCGCAGTGCGCAGCACGTGGCGCAGCAGAACCGCAACCTGCGCGTGTTCAAGTTCCGCGCCGAAGCAGGCAAGACTTACACGGTCACCAAGTATTTCGTGGTCATCACGGATAACGATCGCGTGACGGCGTCGCTCGCCGAGGGAGCGGGCGGCGCCGCGCAGCGCGCGAAGCAGCTCGGGTACACCGCCTGCCTCGAGGAGCACAATGCCGAGTGGCGTCGCCGCTGGGAGCACTGCGATGTCGTCATCGAAGGCGACGACGAGGCCCAGCATGCGCTGCGCTACAGCATTCTGCAGCTGCTCATGGTCGCTCCGGTCGCGGGCAGCGCGAACTCGATTCCCGCGCGCGCGCTTTCCGGCCAGGTCTACAAGGGCGCGATTTTCTGGGACACGGAGATGTTCATGTTCCCGTTCTTCCTGCACGCCGCGCCGGAGAAGGCGGTCGAGCTGATGCGCTACCGCATCCGCACGCTCGACGGCGCGCGGCGCAAGGCGAAGACCGAGGGCCCGGGCTACCGCGGCGCGTTCTACGCCTGGGAAAGCCAGGAAACGGGTGACGACGCCTGCACGTATTTCAACATCGGCGACCCGACCACTGGCCGCGAGATCCGTACGTATTTCCGCGACAAGCAGGTTCACATCAGCGGTGACGTCGCGATCGCGATGTGGCAGTACTTCAAGGTTACCGGCGACGACTCGCTGCTGCTCGAGGGCGGCGCCGAGGTCATCCTGGAGGTTGCGCGCTTCTATTACTCGTTTGCGTATTTCAAGAAGGACCGCAGCCGCTACGAGATGCTCGATGTCGTCGGACCCGACGAATACCACGAGCGCGTCAACAACAACGCCTTCACCAACGCGGTGGCGCACGAGACTTTCGTCATCGCCAACGCCGTCGCCGCGTATCTCGAGCGTCAGCATCCCGCGGCGTGGCAGACCCTGCTCAAGAAAATCGACATCGCGGCCGAGCTCCCTGGTTTCACCGACGCGGCGGTCCGCCTGTTCGTGCCGCCGCCGGACAAGCACACGGGCGTGATCGAGCAGTTCGAGGGCTACTTCGGCCTGCGTGACGCCAGCGTCGAGGAACTGAAGAAGCAGATGCTGCACCCGAACGAATATCTCGGTGGCGGCTCGGGCCTCGCGGTGCCGACCAAGCTCATCAAGCAGGCGGACGTGGTGATGATGCTGAACCTCTTCAAGTCGCACTACTCGACGGAAATCAAGCAGGCCAACTGGCGTTACTACGAGCCGCGCACCGAGCATGGCTCCAGCCTCAGCGCCAGCGCCTACGCGATGGTCGCGACGGAATTCGGTGAGCTGGATTTTGCGTACGAATATTTCCGCAAGACTGCCGAGATCGACCTCAAGGCGAAGTACAAGGTGTACGCCGGCACCATTTTCATGGGCGGCTCGCACCCGGCGGCCAACGGCGGCGCGTGGATGACTGCGGTGCTCGGCTTCGGCGGCCTGCTCGCCGACGACCGCCAGGTGACCATCAACCCGCGTCTCTACGCCAAGTGGCGCGCCTTGGAATTCAGCTTGGCCTATCAGGGCGATCGCTTCCTCATTCGCATCACTCCTGACACCGTGATTGTGACCCCGCATGCTGCCAACCGCCGTGAACATCCGTTCGTCATCGCGGGCGAATCCGTCAGCGTGGCTCCCGGCAAGGCGCTCACGGTGGGCTATCGTCCCGCCAGCTCGGTGCCGAAAGCGATTTAACCCGTCCGTTTCCTCACCCCTATGAAGCCTGCACCCGCCAAATGGTGGAACGCACTGGCCGTTCTCGCCCCGTTCATCCTCGGTTGTGCGACCGCCGTCGCGGTTTCCGAGAAAGTTGGCGCGGACCAGCCGTGGACCACGATCGAAGCTGAGGACATGCGCGTCACCGGCGGCACCGTCCTCGGGCCGCAGTACGCGCCGCACCTGCTGGAAACGGAATCGTCCGGTCAGAGGTGTGTGCAGCTCAAACATGCGGGCGAGATGGTGGAGTTCACCGCCGCGGCCGACTACGACTCCCTTGTGATCCGTTTCAATTTGCCGGATGCCCCGAAGGGTGGCGGCACGACGTCTGAACTCGCGCTGCGCATCAACGGCCAGGTGGTCCGGACGGTGCCGCTCAGTTCCCGCAACATGTGGTTGTACGGCGCGTATCCGTTTTCGAACGACCCGAAGCAGGGCAAACCGCGTAACTTCTATGACGAGTATCGCCTGAAGCACGTGAAGATCGCCGCAGGCGACGTCGTGCGCCTCGAGAAAACCACCGATGACGGCGTCGCGTGCACGCTCGATCTCGTCGACTTGGAATTGATGCCCGCGCCGGTCGCCGCGCCCGTGCATGCCATCTCGGTGCTCGATTTCGGCGCGGACCCGCAGGGCAAGACGGATGCCACCGATGCGCTGCTCAAGGCGGTTGCCGCGGCGCAAAAGCAAGGTGGGGTGGTTTGGGTTCCGGCGGGCGACTACGTTGTTTCCCAGACGATCGTGATTCCGTCCGGGGTCACGATCCAGGGTGCAGGCATGTGGCACACGACGTTCTGGGGTGATCCGGATGTTTACGGTAACGCCGCGCGGCGCGTGCGTTTCAAGCTGAAGGGCACGAACGTGCATCTCGCCGACTTCGCCATCGTCGGCCGGCTCAATTACCGCAACGACGACGAAGAGAACGATGGCGTGGTCGGTTCGGGCTGTACCGACGCTTCCGTGAGGCGCGTCTGGGTGGAGCACACCAAGGCCGGCGCGTGGATCTACAACGGCACGCGCCTCGTGATCGATGGCTGCCGCTTTCGCAACCTGCTCGCCGACGGCGTCAACTTCTGCGTCGGGACCAACCACTCCGTGATCCAAAACTGCTCCGCGCGCGGCGCGGGCGATGACTGCTTTGCGATCTGGCCCGTCGCTTCCGACCAGGGCCATGAAGAAGGCGCCAAGCCCGGCGACAACGTGATCCGCTTCTGCACCGGCCAGCTGCCGTTCCTCGCCAACGGTGGTTCGCTCTACGGTGGCGCGAACAACCGGCTGGAGAACTGCCTGTTCACCGACATGCCAGCGGGCTGCGGCATCCTGATCAGCACGACATTCCCGACGTCCGATACCGCGCGCAAGGTCGACAATAATTTCAGCGGGACAACGGTCGTGAAGAACAACCGTCTCATTCGTTGCGGTGGCTTCGATCATTCCTGGGGCTTCCGCGGTTCGGTTCAGCTTTGCTTGGATCGCCGCAGCATTTCCGGCGTGCGCATCAGCCAGCTGGAAATCCGCGACAGCATCTCCGACGGCCTCACCGTCGTCGCGCCCGGTTCCGCGAAAGGCGAGGGCGCCTTGTCGGATACGGTCCTCGAAGATGTGGTTGTCACCAACCCTGGGCTCGGGGCTCCGGGTCGTCCCGGTTTCTGGGTGCGCAGCGATGCAAACGGTGGGTTGAAGCTCGTGCGTTCCCAAGTGGGCGAAGAGCGCAACGAGTCGTCCAACTTCAAGGTCGTTAAAGAGTAACGCAGGGTTAGAAGTGTCATAAATGCGGCCATGTCATCTTCTGCAAACGTTGCAGAAACAGGGTCGGGCGCTTGACCCGACGGCGTTCTGGGAGCACTAAAAGGCCATGCTTTCGGTTACCCCTGCCGGACATGTCACGTTGCACGACGTTGCCATGAAAGCCGGCGTCTCCATCTCGACCGCTTCGCGCAGCCTGACGGGCGCGGTGACGGTTTCCAAGACCACGCAGGAGCGGGTTTTGGCTGCGGCGTCGGAGCTCGGTTACCGCTACAATCCGCTGCTCGGTGAAGTCATGCGCTCCACGCGCCGCGGCATGCCGAATCATTATTTGGGCACGGTGGCTTACATCACGCCGTACGACGACGTCGATGAATGGCGCGCGACGCCGACGCTTTGCCGCCACTGGTCCGCGGCGCGCGACCAGGCGGCGTTGTTCGGTTTCAGTGTCACGGAATTCGCGCTGACCTCGCACGGCATGACCGCCCGCCGTCTCGCCGAAATTCTCAAGGCGCGTGGCATCGCCGGCATTTTGCTCGCGGCGTTTCCGAAGGATCCCTTCGAGCTCGTGCTGCCGTGGGAGCATTTCGCCACGGTGCCCGTCGGCCACATGGTGCAGAATCCGCAGCTCGACTGCGTGGTGAGCGACCACACCCAGGCCGTGCTGTTGTCGGGCCGCGTACTCGCTGCGCGAGGCTACAAGCGCATCGGCCTCGCGATGGAGAGTTACCAGAATTCGATCACGAACCACGGCTGGGCCAACGGCTACGCCGCGCTGCCCGCCGAGAATCCCGAGCTCGCGACAATCCCGCCGTTCCTCCCCTCGAAGATGAGCGCGAAGGGCTTCACCGACTGGGTGCGCAAGCATCGCGTGGATTGCGTGCTGACGCTTTCGACTTTCCGCAACGAGCCGAACCCCATGCGCGCGTGGCTGGCCGAAGCCGGCATGAACTGCCCGCGCGACATCGGCCTCGTGTCGCTCGATGTCACCGGCGAAACCTCCTCGTGGGCCGGCATCGACCAGAACTCCGACGAGATCGGCAAGGCCGCCGTCGACTTGCTCCTCTCGAAAGTGCGCGCCGGCGAACGCGGCATCCCGAAGGTCCGCCGCAGCCTGCTCGTGCACTGCCAGTGGCAGGACGGCGGCACGGTGCGCGCGGGCGTGGACGCGAAAGCCTGCGCCTGAGGAATTTTTCTGTAGCGGCGGTCTGTGACCGCCGACGCGTGCGAACGGCGCTCATAGAGCGCCGCTACAGAATTAGCTATGAAGCTATGACAGGCATCCCGCCGGTGCGTGGGAGCTGGTGAAAATCCCCTCTATGAAGAGGGGTGCCCAATAGGGCGGGGTGTGTGGTGATCGGAAAACTTTTGCTTGTGTCGGACGCGGCGCGCCGTTTCGTCCGGACTTGCTCGTAGGGGTGTCCTCCGCGGAGGGCTGAGATTGGGGCTCGCACGGCCGCTAAACCCTCTGAACCTGAAACGGATCATACCGGCGAAGGAAACAAGCACCCACTGACGTCTCACGGCGTTGGTGTCGTCCTCTCACCCGGGATTGGTGTTCAGGCAGCGGGCCTCCAACACCTATGCACCTTATCTCCCGGTCTCTCGCCGTCTCCCTCCTCGCGCTCACGAGCGCCGCCGTCCTGCGCGCCGATGAACAGCCGCTGCAACTCGACAAACTCGTCGTCACCGGCATCCCGGTCGAGGACTCCGTCAATCCGCTCACGCGCGACCTGTCGTCCGTGATGGGCGACTCGCGCGACATCCTCGACACGCCGCGCGCGGTCAGCTCTATCACGGAGAAACTGCTCAACGAACGCGGCATCCACGGCGTGCGCGAGTTCGTCGCCTACTCGCCGGGCGCTTATGCGCCGGCCAGTTACGGCCTCGCCACCACGCCGAACATCCGCGGCGACGTCGCCGAGACCTACATCAACGGCCAGCGCCGCAGCTACAATCTCTACGGTTTCCTCCCGAGCTGGAACGGCATCGAGGCGGTCGACATCGTGCGCGGCCCGGGCTCTGCGGTGTTCGGCGCCGGCTTCTTCAGCGGCGGCTACGTCAACTACGTCACGAAGTCCCCGAAGTTCTCCGGTCCGGAAACCAACATCACCGCGCGCTTCGGCACGTGGGTGCCGGGTGGCGACGGCTCGTCGTACTTCAACTCCTCGCTGCAGATCGACACGACCGCGCCGATCTCCGACAAGCTCGCCTGGCGCGTCAGCTGGGAAGGCAAGGCGGGCGACACGTTCTATAAGAAAAACGGCGTGAAGGATGACCGCGAGGACCTCTTCGCCGCGCTCACCTGGAAGCCCGCGCCGGGCCGCACGATTGCTTTCAACGCGCAGTGGGAATGGCAGAACTGGCCGGAAATCCTCGGCGTGAATCGCGTCAGCCAGGAACTCATCGACAACGGCATCTACTACAAGGGCGTCTCCGCCGACCTGCCGAGCGGTCCCGGTCCGATCAATGTCACGGGCACGACCATCATCGGGCGCGACGACGTGCTCTTCTCCAAGGGCGATCTTTCCAACTCCAACGCCGGCCACGCGCAGCTGATCGCGACGTTCGACCTCTCGCCGTCGGTGACGCTCATCAACCGCACACTGCTCGAGACGATCGAGCGCCACCGCGCGAACGCTTCGGAGTACTACGAGTACGTCTGGCAGGACACGATGGAGAACCGCACCGAGCTGCACTGGAACTACAGCCTCTTCGGTCGGCCGCAGACGACGATCACCGGTGGCACCGTGCGCTACGAGCATCGCAAGTCGTACACGAATTACTTCAACGAGTACCTCTACAACTTCGATGTCACCGACCCGGCGCGCACCTTCGACCAGGCGGCGCAGTATCCGAACTCGTATTATCCGGGCTTCCCCGGACCGGACGGCCACCTGTTTTTCCCGGCGTCCTACGACACGCCCGAGACCGTCGTCTCGAATCTCCTGAATCCCGCGCTCTTCTGGCAGCAGGAAGCGAAGCTCACTGACACGGTCAGCCTCTTCGTCGGCCTGCGCGAGGACTGGTTCAAGGCCAAGGCGCGCGATCCGCTCGCGGACGCCGCTGGCATTCCGTTCAGCGACGAGACCTCCGTCGCCTCGTTCTCCAACAACGTGAACCTCGTGTGGCGCTCGACGGCGAAGATGTCGTACTACGCGACCGTCCAGCGCATGCGCGCGGCCAACGGCAATGTCACCGGCGGCGGCATCATCCTCAACACACCGGACGGAAAAATTAACGACGACGACTTCCGCAATCTCAGCTACCTGAAGGAAATCGGCGCGAAGTATTCGTTCCTCGACAACAAGCTCTTCGCCGGCGCGTCGACGTTCGAGCAGCGCCGCTCGCGCGTGTCGCTCGAGGGCAAGAAGAACAACATCCTCGTGCGCGGCGTCGAGTTCGAGGCGGTCTACCAGCCCGACACCCACCTCAACGCCACCTTCAACGCCACGTTCCAACAGGGTCACTACCTGCAGGCCGCGCCGTTCCAGATGGGCGGGCGCGACATCTACGCCGCGTATCTCGTCGGCCAAGGCCCAGGCGGACTCGGTACGTCGACCGGCAGCTTCAATCCCTACGGCAACCAGGTCCCGGTCGGCGACTGGCCGCTGCTCGGCTTCCCCGACACGATCCTCAACGGCAGCGTGCGCTATCGCTTCACGAACGGTTTCGGCATCGGCGGCAACGCGCAGTACACCGGCCGCCAGGTCGGCAATCTCGACGACCAGTGGCACATCCCGCCGCAGTACCTGCTGAACGCGTCGCTCTTCTACGAGACGCCGAAGTGGATCGTGAACGTCGATTTCCTGAACGTCACCAACCAGCGCAACTGGTACCACAACGGAGACGCCTTCTCCGGCAGCATCCTCGTCTTCCAGGAACAGCCCTTCCGCATCGAGGGCTACGTGAAGATTAAATTCTGAGTAGGGGCGCAGACTTGCTGCGCCCATTCTGCGCAAAGCGTAGAATCCAAGAACGTCCCCGCCGCAAAGGAATCCCGCAGAGCCGGGATTGGGCGCAGCAAGTCTGCGCCCCTACGGAAGACCGCTTTGTAGGAGCTTGCTTGCAAGCGACCTCTCGGGTCGCCTGTGACAGGCCCCTGCTGCATGCCTCGCAAGAAATCCTCCGCCAGTAAAAGTACCTCGGGCGCGTTCCGCCGCACGAAGGCGTTTCTCATCGCCAACCTCATCCTCTGGGGTGGCATCGGCGCGTGGTTCCTGTTCCAGCCGCCGGCGCGGCAGCGGGAGGTGGCGGGGTTGGTGCGCAATGCGGTCGAGGGGCACAAGAACATCACGGCTTTCGACGTCGCGTGGGATTTGTGGCAGCTTTACGGCAGCAACGACTACGTCGAGGCCGTCGCGCCGGGCGACCGGAAGTTCATCTACGGCGGCGCGCCGCGCGCCGTCGGTCTCGCCGACACGTCCATTCGCGTGCTCAACAACACGGGTTATGTTGTCGGCTACAGCGACGCGCTCGGCGATCCGCTGTGGTCGGCGTATCACCTCCAGGACACCGCACTGTCGGAGCCGCCGCCGCGGCCCGATGTGTTCACGACGGATCTCCGCACCTCCGCGCGCATCGACTCGGCGGTTTACACGCGCAGCGACTACGATCGCGGTCACATGACGCCCAACTATGCCATCGCCACGCGCTTTGGCCGGAGCGCGCAGCAGGAGACTTTCCAGATGTCCAACATCTGCCCGCAAAAGCACGCGCTCAACGCCGGACCCTGGAAGCAGCTCGAGCAGAAGATCGCCACGAACTATGCCGGCCGCTTCGGTGAGGTCTGGGTGATCGCCGGCCCGGTTTTCGGGGCGAACCCGCCACGCCTGGCGCGCCGCGTCGCGGTGCCCGAGGCTTTCTACATGATCATCGTGGACGAGGATGCCGGGCGCGTCCGCGCCGAGGCGTTCCTCTTTCCGCAGGACACGCCCGCGTCCGCGCCGCTCGAGAACTACCTCGCCAGCATCGACGAGATCCAGCGCCGCACCGGCCTGGATTTCCTGAGCGAGCTGCCCGAAGCCGCGCAGAAAACGCTCGAGGCCCGCAAAGTCGACCGTGTCTGGTGATCCGGTCCCGACCTCACAGGAGGAAACGGAGTTAACGGAGAAAACCAAAATCCTCTCTGTTCCCTCCGTTTCCTCCTGTGAGGTCGATCGGATTCGATGGTTTCTCTCTGAAATCTCAAATTTGAGACCTCAAATCCCGGCGCGTCCGCGCCGGTCTAGTGCGATTCGCTGAAGCTCGTGATCGAATGCCACTCGAGCATTTCCTGCCGGAAGGCGCGCTCGGTCTTCAACACCACGCGCTCGACGCTGTTCCAAGTTTCGCAGAAGAGCAGGCGCTTGCGGGTGTCCGCCAGCATGAGCTGCATTTCCCGGTAACGTGCGACGCGACGCTGGAGGTCGTTGATCGAAACAAGCGAGATGAACGAGGCGGCGATGACCGGCAGTGAGATGGGGAGGAAATAGAATGCGGTCTGCGTCAGCCACTCCGGCACCTCGGCGTGCACCGTGTGGGCGACGGCGTAGGCGAAGGTGCAGGCGATGGCGATGACGGTCGCGACCCAGAATCCGATCCGGAGGCGTTTGAACATCGGCAGTGCGCGGGCTTCCTGTTTCCGGTAATAGGCCGCCTGGTCGTCGATGCGTTTCTCGAGGTAAAGCGCCTTGAAGGTGGCGAGCGACACCGGTTGGGCGGAGGTGGCGCGGCTGTGCATCACGAGCAGGGTGCGCGCGAGGCCGCGCATGTGGGGCAGGTCGATGTCCTCGAACAGCGGCGTGCTCCGTCGCAGGCCCCAAGTCGCGAGGGCGGAGCGGCAGAATTCCGCGGCGAGGCGGCAGTGCACCCAGTTTTGCAGCGAGTGCTGGTGGCGGTGCAGCACGAGGGCCACGCCGAGCGCGCCGAGGAGACACGCCAGTTTCAGCCAGGGCAGGAACACAAAATGAAGGTCGAACGCCAGCGCGCCCGCGGCGACAAGGGTGGCCAGCACGTGCAACGCGACGGTGAAGACGATCAGCCGGCGGAAATGCGGGGCACCGCGACTGGCGGCATGATCACACTTCTGCTGGAAGGCGAAGATCTCGGCGGGAGCGTTGAATGGATTGTGGCCCCAGCCGTCGGAAGCCTCGGGCAGCCGGTTGAGGTTGGCCAGGCTCTCGTCCTCGCCCCGCAGGCGGTCGAAATTATAGCGCGTCGCCACCAGCGTGCGCGCGTCGATCACGACCAACGGCTTCTCCAGCGTGCGGGCGTGCTCCACGATCTCCGCGGTGCCGCCGCGGCCGCGCGCGGGTGCGCCGTCCCAGACGGCGAGCAGCACGTCGCATTGGTTGACGGTTTCGAGTCCGCAATCGAGGTAGGCATCCTCGCGCGTGCCGTTCTCAGTGATGACGCGCACCTGTTCGGACTCGGGCAACAGGCCTTCGGCGACGCGCCATTCCTCGGGGTTGAAGTCGGTGCGGAACTCGGCGGGCGGCAGGGGCAGGATGGCGTGCCAGGAAAGCTGCGCGGCCAGGACCTCGCGGACGAAGATCACATCGCTGCCCGCGGCCACGGACGAAATGGCGATCCACTCGCCGCGGCCTTCCTGTTGCAGTGCGGCCAGCGCCTCGCGGATGGCGCGCGCGACGCCCACCGGATCGTCGACCTGCCGGTGGCCGGAGAAGCCGACGACGTGAAAGAGGGGGAGTTGACCCGTGGTGGCGGCCATGGAAACGCGGATTCACGGGTGCCAGCGCCGGTTTGGACTGGCAAGGCCTAAGCTTAAGCGGCATCAAATCCGCAACTTATGCCGAAACACACGACTGCGGCACGGAGCCATGGCTGACGCGGGCAAAGCCGTTTTTATTTCCTGCGCCTCGCCGGCCGCCGAGGCCGCGCGCCGGATTTCTGCGAGTGGCAAGCGGCTTGCACCGGCAGGGGTGAAGTGAGCAAGCTCGCCGCCGATTTTAATTCATGAGCGACTCCAGCAAAGCCGTTTTTCTTTCGTACGCATCTCAGGACAAGGAGGCGGCAAAGAAAATTTGCGACGCCCTGCGCGCCACGGGCCTCGAGGTCTGGTTCGACGTCAGTGAACTGCGCGGCGGCGACGCGTGGGACGCGAAGATCCGCAAACAGATCAAGGAGTGTGCGCTCTTCGTGCCGATCATCTCGGCGGCGACCAATTCCCGGCCCGAGGGGTATTTCCGGCTGGAGTGGAAGCTCGCCGTCGACCGCTCGCACCTGCTGGCGGACGACCATCCGTTTCTTTTCCCGATCGCCATCGGCGATGTCAGCGATGCCACCGCGCGCGTGCCGGATAAATTTCGCGAGGTGCAATGGACGCGTCTCCGGCTCGACGAGACCCCGGCCGAAGTGGCCAAGCGGGTGACCAAGCTGTTGCAAGGTGGCCTGGCGGAAGCCAACGAAGCGGAAACGCAGGAGCCGCGCAAAAAGGGCAAGAAGGACGACCGGCCGAAGTGGCTGAAGCACGCCTGGTCGATCGTGGGCCTGTTCTTCGCCGTCTATTACCTGCTGTTCAATCCGATCATGAAGCGGCTCAGCCCGAAGCCGGAGAAACCGGAAAAACCGCTGATCGAGGTCAAGGCGGGGAAGGACGATAAGGACGATGAGGATATGGAGGACGCCAAGAAGGCGTTGGAGACGGTACAGCAGATCGTCGCCGGCGCGACCAAAGGCGTGCCGGAAGTGCCAGCCGCTCCGTCGGAAACCAAACCCATCTCCGACAAGTCCGTCGCGGTTCTGCCGTTCAGCAACATGAGCGAGGAGAAGGACAGCAGCTTCTTCGCCGATGGAATTCATGAAGATGTCCTGACCAACCTCGCGCTCGTGAAACAGCTCAAGGTCGTGTCGCGCACTTCCGTGATGCAGTACCGCGACACGACGAAGACCGTGAAGCAGATCGCGCAGGAACTCGGCGTCGCGTACATCCTCGAGGGCAGCGTGCGCCGCTCCGGCAACAAGGTGCGCGTCACCGGCCAGCTCATCAAGGCCGACACCGACGAGCACGTTTGGGCCAAGGCCTACGACCGTGACCTTACCGACCTTTTCACCATCCAGTCGCAGCTGGCGCAGGAAATCGCCTCGGCGCTTTCCGCCGCACTCTCGCCGCAGGAAAAGTCGCTGCTCGACCGCCGGCCCACCGACAACCTCGAGGCCTATGACGCCTACGTAAAGGCGCGGGCGCTGGCGAACGGCAGCCAGGTCCAACAGGGCGAGTATGATGCCGCCGCGAAGCTGCTGCAGAAGGCGGTCGAGCTGGATCCGAATTTTGCGGAAGCCTGGGCGGAACTCGGTCGCGCGCATGCCTTCGCTTATTTCAACGACCTGGATCACTCGGCGGAGCGCCTGGACAAGGCCCGCGTGGCGATCGAGAAGGCCGTGAGCCTCGCGCCCGATTCGCCCGACGTGATCGAGAAGTATGGCGATTACTTCTACTACGGTTTCCGCGACTACGAACGCGCCGTCGAGCAGTACCAGCGTCTGGCCGTGCTGCGGCCGAACGATGCCAGTGTCTTCGGCTCGATGGGCCTGATCCACCGCCGGCAGGGCCGGTGGAAGGAGTCGCTGGCGGAATTCCGTCGCGCGCTGGAGATCGACCCGCGCAACCAGCGCTACATCCGGGCGCTGCAGCAGCTGTTGGGCGCGGGCAACCACTATGACGAGGCGATCGCGTTGCAGCAGAAGCTGGTCGACCTCAACCCGCAGGACCCGATCGAGAAGTGGAATCTCGAGTTGATGCACTACGCCGCCACCGGTTCGGGCCGCGAGGTGCGCGAGTGGATGGCGCAGGCCTCGCTCCGCACGCGCGACCCGGCGCTGTTTCATTACGCGCAGAAGCTGACCGCGCTGGCGCTGGGCGATCTCGACGAGGCCATCCGCCTCGACAAGGAGCAGCACTATTACGACAGCCCGCTCTTTCCGCGCTGGTCGCAGGATCTCAACATGGCCTTCGCCTATTATGTCAAAGGCGACAAGGAGCACGCGATGGAACTCGGCAAAGCGGCCCGTCTCGTGATCGAGGCGGAGCTCGCGCGCAAGCCTTCGGCCACTTTCTATTCTGCGTTGTCCGGGATCCAGGCCTTCAACGGCCAGAAGGAGGAAGCCCTCGCGAGCGCCAAGCGCGCGATGGACATGGTGCCGGAGAGCAACGACGCCGTCGTCGGGCCGGGCCTGGCCGCAAACTACGCCGGCATCCGGGCGTGGTTCGGCGACAAGGACTACGCGCTCGCCGAGTTCAGGCGCCTGCTGCGCACGCCGTATGGCGAAAACATCTACAGCGCCCGGCACAGCGGCAACTGGGTCACGCTCTGGGACGACCCGCGCTTCCAGGCGCTGGTCAACGACCCGAAAAACAACGCGCCGCTGTTCTAGGAGAATCCGTGAGCGAAAAAGCGGCCAACGCGGTCTTTCTCAGCTATGCTTCGCAGGACGCGGCGGCGGCGAGAAGGATTTGCGAGGCCTTGCGCGCCGCCGGGATCGAGGTCTGGTTCGACCAGAGCGAACTCGTCGGGGGCGATGCCTGGGACCACAAGATCCGGCAACAGATCAAGGAATGCGCCTTGCTCGTCCCGGTGATTTCCAAAACCACGCAGGGCCGGCGCGAGGCGTACTTCCGGCTCGAGTGGAGGCTGGCCGACGAGCGCACGCACCTGATGGCGAAGGGCACGCCGTTTTTGCTGCCGGTGACGATCGACGAGACCAGCGATCGCGACGCGCTGGTCCCCGATTCCTTTCTCGCCGTGCAATGGTCCAAGCTGCCCGGCGGCGAGACGCCGCCGGCGTTCGTGGCGCTCGTGCGGGGATTGCTCCAGGGAGGGCCGAAATGGCTGAAGCCCATCCTGGCCTCGGCGGCCATCGTAATCGCCGTCCTTGCCGGCACCCTGTTTAAGAATGCCCGGACCGCTGTGGCGGAAAACCATCCGCCGGCCGCGCCGGCTCCGGCGGTCACGCCCGTTTCCCCGGCCCGCGAATTGGTGGCGAAGGTCTATGTCCTGATCCGCGCCCTGGAGACGACGCGCGAGGATTTCGCGCTGGCGGAGGAATATTGCCAGCGCGCGCTCAAACTCGATCCGGACGATGGCGAAGTCTGGGCCGCCTATTCGCAGGTCCATGCGGCTTTCGGCTACCGGGGTTGGGATAGTTCGTCCGAGCGCCGCGAGCAGGTGCGGGTCACGGCCGAACGGGCCATCCGCCTGGCGCCGCGGTCGGTGGATGCGCGCATCGCCCTGGCCGGCTCCTGGTCCACCTTCGGGATCAACCGGGAGGAGCGCGAGAAACTGCTGCGGGAGATCGTGGCGGAGGACCCGAACAACCAGGGCGCGCTGCGTTTTCTCGCCGTCACCGTGCTGGCCAAACCGGATGGACTGGAGGAATGCCTCGCCTTGAACGAGCGCTCGGCGGCCCTGCCGGGCGGAGACCCGCTCGCGCTCTTCAACAACGCCCGCTATCTCTGGCAGCGCGGCCGGGCCGCCGAGGGCTATGCCACGCTGCAGCGCGCGCTGGGCCAGGAGAAATTCACCTCGGGGCTGGTGCTCAAGATGGCCATCGAGATCAACTCGCGGGGCGACCTCGCCGCGGCCGACGAGACACTGCGGCAGATCCCGCCCGCCGCGCTGCAGGAGGACCGGGCCAACTACGTGGCCGGCCAGCTCCGGTACTACCAGCGCAATGGCGCGGGTGCGCTCGAGATCTGGCAGGCCTTCCCGCGGGATTTCTATTCGGATTTCATCTATGACGGCCCGAAGGGCCTGATGGTCGGCCTGGCGGACGAACTCGACCATCGCGAGGCCGCGGCGGCGACCGAGTGGCGGGCCGCGCTGCAGGAGGTGGAGAAAAGAATCAAGGCGGCGCCCAACAAGCCCGGCCCGTATTTCAGCCAGGCGTTCCTGCTCGCGTGCCTCGGGGAAAAAACGGCCGCGGGCGAGGCGCTCCGCACTTACGAACAACTGGCCGGGATCAAATACCCCGCGACGCAGCCCATGCCGCTGGAGCTGGCGAAGGTTTACACCCGTCTCGGGCGCTTCGACGAAATTTTCGCCCATCCGCCCGCGGCTTCGGTCCTCCTGCGGATCAATCCGGATTTCGACGCCCTGCGCGCCGATCCGCGGTTTACCCGGCTGCTCGCGGAGGGCGCTTCCGGCCCAGCGGGGGCGCCCGCCGCCGCCGGCGACAAATCCGTGGCGGTGCTGGCGTTCGCGAATCTCTCCGACGACAAGGCCAACGAGTACTTCTCCGAAGGCATCAGCGAGGAATTGCTCAACGTGCTGGCGAAAATCCCCGACCTGAAGGTGTCCGCGCGCACCTCGGCGTTTTCCTTCAAGGACAAGGACGTGCCGGTGCCCGAGATCGCGAAACAACTCGGCGTGGCGTACGTCGTCGAGGGCAGCGTGCGCAAGCAGGGCGACAAGGTCCGCATCACGGCGCAGCTGATCAAGGCCGCCGACGGCTTTCACGTGTGGTCGGACACCTTCACGCGCGACCTGAAGGACATCTTTGCCGTGCAGGACGAGATTGCCGGGCTGGTTGCGGAGAAGCTTTCGCTCAAGCTTGGCGTGCTGGCGGCGCCCGCCCGTCCGGTCGACCCCGAGGCCTATCGTTTGCTGACCCTCGGGCGCGCCCTTGTCTATCGGGCCACGGCCGTGGATGGGGAACAGGCGCGGCGCAACCTGCAGGCCGCCGTGGAGCGCGACAACAAGATGGCGCTGGCGTGGGCCTGGCTGTCGATCGCCCATTGGGCGGGAGCCGTCAACGGCTGGACGTCGATCGAGTCCGGCATTCAGGCGGCGCGTACCGCAGCCGAGCGCGCCCTGGCGCTGGATCCGGAACTGCCGGAGGCGAACATGGCGGTCGGGCTCGTCTACTATGGCTATGAATGGGATTGGACGCGGGCGCACGCGGCGTTCCAACGCGCCCTCCAGCTCGCACCGGGCGATGCGTCCATTATCAGCAATCTCTGCCGCCTCGCCGCCACGCGGGGTGAGCTGGAGGAATCCATCCGCCTGGGCCGGCGCGCGGTGGAGCTGGATCCGCTCAACACCTATGCGCAGTACGCGCTGGCCATGGCGCTGTTGCAGGCGGGGAAGTATGACGAGATGGCGGAATTCCTGCGGGACTTCAGCAACACGAGCCCGAGCACCTACAAGCTCCAGATTTTTTCCCGCCTGCTGCGCGGAAAAAGCGCGGAGGCGCTGCAAATCACGGAGCAGGTGGACGCGACGTCCGCCAACCGGCCCTTCGTCACCTCCCTGACCCAGTGGGCTTGCGGTCATCCGGTGGAATCCGACGCTGCGCTCGCGAAGCTGAAGGCGATGGCGGCCGATCGCGCGGCGTATCAGATCGCCCAGCTTTACGCTTATCGCGGCGCCGCGGATGACGCCTTTGTCTGGCTCGAGAAGTCCTACGCCTTGCATGACGCCGGCATGATCTGGCTCAAGCACGACCCCTTCCTGCGGAACCTGCACGCCGACCCGCGCTGGCCCGTCCTGCTGCGCAAAATGAATCTCGCCGACGATCAGCTGAAATAACCCAACCCTTTATGAAACCATCGCTCCGGTTTGTTCTCCCTGCCTCTGCACTTGCCGTCGTCACCGCGCTGTCCGCCGCCGTGCCCGAACTCAAACCCGTGGTCGAGGCGAAGGTGAACGCTGAGTACCCGTCGCTCGAGGCGATCTACAAGAACCTGCACGAGCATCCCGAGCTTTCGCTGATGGAAGTGAACACCGCCGCGCTCCTCGCGAAGGAATTGCGCGCGTTGGGCTTTGAGGTGACCGAAAAAGTCGGCAACACCGGCGTCGTGGCGGTGATGAAGAACGGGCCTGGCCCGACGGTCCTGGTGCGTGCCGACATGGACGCGCTGCCGATCAAGGAGGCGACCGGTTTGCCGTACGCGAGCACCGCGGTGGTGAAGGATTTCATGGGCCGCGACATGCCGGCGATGCACGCCTGCGCGCACGACACGCACGTGACCGGGCTCATCGGCACGGCGCGCGTGCTGGCGGCGCTCAAGGACCGCTGGAGCGGCACGCTCGTGCTCATTGGCCAGCCGGCGGAGGAAATCGTCGTGGGCGCCCGCGCCATGTTGTCGGACGGACTTTATACGCGTTTCCCGAAACCCGACTACGCGCTGGGCCTGCACACGTGGGCGCAGCTGCCCGCAGGCGTGGTGGGCTACGCCGAAGGTCCCTTCATGGCGGCCGCCGGCGCGGTCGACATCACCGTGCACGGCGTCAGCGGCCACGGCTCTTCGCCGCATCTGGCCAAGGACCCGGTGGTGCTGGCGGCGGAAATTGTGAACGCGCTGCAGACGATCGTGAGCCGCGAAATCAAACCCGGCACCACCGCCGTGATCACCGTGGGCAGCATCCATGGCGGCACGAAGCGGAATATCATTCCGGACGAAGTGAAGATGGAAATCACGCTGCGCGCTTTCGATGACGAGGTGATCAAGCAGATGATCGCCTCCATTCGCCGCATCTGCGCCGGCTTGGGTGCGTCCGCGGGCCTGGCGGGCGACAAGCTGCCGACCGTCACGGAAATGCCCGACTCGATCGGGGTGACGAGCAACAATCCCGCGCTCACGCGCCGGGTGTCCGGCGTGCTGACGGATTGGCTGGGCGCGGATCGCGTGAAGGCGATCGAGCCAGTGACCGGCGCCGAGGATTTTTCGCTCTACGGCAAGACGCTGGATCATATCCCCACGACCTTCTGGTTCATCGGCGGCACGGCCCCGGGAAAATTGGAAGAGGCAAAGCGCACGGGCGTGCCGGTGCCGACCAACCACAACTTCGGCTTCGCCCCGGTGCCCGAGCCGACGATCAAGGCGGCGGTAGAGTCGATGTCAGCTGCAGTGCTGGATCTGCTGCAGAAGAAGTAGCCGAACTGGACGTCACGGGCCGATTTCTCCCTGATTGTCATCCTGAGCCGTGCGAAGGATCCAATCGAAGTCGTTGCCCCGTCCGCATTCGGTTGGATCCTTCGCACGGCTCAGGATGACCGGGAGCGAAGATCGGTCCTTGGACGTTGAGCGTTCAATCTTGAACGTTGGACGTTCGGCGCTGTGCGCCGTTACGTCTTCGTATCGAGCGGGCTCGACGGCGACAGCCCCATGATGATGCGCGCGCCGCGCTTGGTCATGAAGTAGGCGTAGATCCACTGCACGAGCACCGAGATGCGGTTGCGGAAGCCGATCAGGAAGAACAGGTGCAGGGCGAGCCAAGCCATCCAGGCCGGAAAGCCTTTCAGCTGGAGCTTGCCGATCTGCGCGATGGCGTGCGAACGGCCGATCGTCGCCATGTTGCCCTTGTCCCAATACGCGAACGGCGCGCGCTTGGCGCGCACGGCCGGGCCTTCGCAGATGTCGTCGGCGATCACCTTGGCCACGTAAGCGCCGGGCTGGATGGCGCCTTGCGCAACACCGGGCACGGGCACGCCTTTCGCATCAACGAGCGATACGATGTCACCGATGGCGAAGGTATGCGGATGCGCGGGAATGCTGAAGTCGGGCTGCACCTTGATGCGGCCGGCGCGATCGAGTTCGACCCCGAGCGTCTTCGTGACCGGCACGGCCGAGAGGCCCGCGGCCCAGACGATGTTGCCGGCGCGGATGGTTTCGCCGTTGAGTTCGACTTCGCCTTCGCGGATCGCGGTGACCCTGGTGTTCACGCGCACCTCGACGCCGAGCTGCTGCAGTTGCTCCTTGGCGCTGGCCGAGAGTTTCTCGTCGAACGTCGCCAGCACGCGCGGCAGGCCCTCGACGAGGATCACGCGGGCGTTGCGCGGGTTGATGTGCTCGAAGTCGCGATCGATGACAGTGCGGGCGAGTTCCGAGAACGTGCCGGCGAGTTCGACGCCGGTCGGACCGCCGCCGACCACGACGGTGGTCATCAGTTCCTGGCGGCGCTTTTCGTCCGGCTCGCGCTCGGCGCGCTCGTAGGCGAGGAGCATGTTGCGGCGCAGGCGCATGGCGTCGTCGAGCGACTTCAGGCCGGGCGCGTGCTGCGCCCATTCGTTTTTGCCGAAGTAGCTCGTCTGGCCGCCGAGGGCGATGACGAGGTAATCGTAAGCGAGTTCGCCGTCGGCGAGCTTCACCTTCTTGGCCGCGAGGTCGATGGCCGTGACGTCCGCGAGCAGCACGGTGAGGTTACGCTTCTTGCGCAGGATGCTGCGGATCGGCTGGGCGATGTCGGGCGCCGCGAGGCCGGCCGTGGCGACCTGGTAGAGCAGCGGCTGGAAGACGTGGTGATTCTGCCGGTCGACCACCGTGATCCGGGCCACGTCGGACGGAAACTCCTTCGCAAAGGTAAGACCGCCGAATCCGGCGCCTAGGACGACAATGTGAGGGAGGTTGGTATTCATGGCTAAAGTTCGATGGCAAGTTCCGCGACCTGACGTTCCCAAGTGACGCCGCTTTCGGCCGGGAAATGTTTCAAGGCATCAGACCGCAACGCCGGCGCGTGGTCTCGCACATACGTGTCGAAGGCTTTGCGCGACGGGAAAACGTACTGTGTCTCGACGACGGCCGGCGCATTTTCGCCCGCCCGATCGAGCACGATCACGCGGGCGGCGGTCGCGCCGCCGGCTTTCACCCCGAGAATATGTTGCGGCGAGAGCCACGAGAGAAACCGGCCACGGACGTGGACGCTCGGGCAGGTGGCGCGGACGGTATATAAGATCTCAGGCATGCCTGAAAGGTGCCGATATTCGTCCCCGGGCGCAAGAATCCGGCCGCCTTAAAACCGATACAGAACCTCTTGAAAGAGAAGGTTATGGTCGGGAGAAGGAATCGGATTCTTGACGGTCGGGGAGCGGCTCGCACCCTCCCTAATGTTCTTTGGCGCAACGGTTCGTGGCTGGAGCGGAGACGTTCCCGCGTCTGCGGGGAAGTCTCCTTCTGACCATGAACCGACTAAAAAACCTGTTCTTCCAGATGTATCCGGGCGTGCTTTCGGCGCCGACGGCGGTGCAGTACTACGACCTCAACAAGGTCGAGCGTCCTGCCCTGCCGGTGAACGCGGAGGCCACACCGGTGACCTCGGGGAAGAACGATACTGAATGGACGCAGACGGTCATCCGTCTCGCCCAGAAGCCGTGGTGGCGTAAGGCCGAAAGGCCGGACGTCGCTGCCTAAACAAAGAAAACAACGCCGGGGTGGAGGAGAAATCCTTCGCCCCGGATTTTTTTGGCCCCCTTTCTTTTCGTCATCCTGAGCCGTGCGAAGGAGCCAAGCGCGGGGGCGTTTTTCCCTTGGGTCCTTCGCACGGCTCAGGATGACGGCAGAGAGTAATGTAACTGGTCGCGACATTGTAGCCGTTCGTATCTCCGGCATTGCCCGCGTTGTAGCCGTATGACACTGCATCGGCATGATGATGAAACGACTGCTGGCGACCCTGTTCACCTTCACTGCGGCCGCCGCGCTGGCGCACGCGACGAATGCGGCGTTCGACACCTGGGCGGATGACTTCGCCGCCCGTTACGTCCGCCAGAATCCGCAGCTCGCCACGCGCTCGCAGTATTTTTCCGGCGCGGAGCAGGACGCGCTCGATCGCCAGCTCACCCTCTCGGGTTCCTATGGCGGCACCATCGGCGTGAAAGCTTCGCAGGAAGCCGCGGCGCTGGCGCGCGAGGGCCTGGCCGGTCTGAACAAATTTCCGGAGGCGTCGCTTTCGCCCCAGCAGCGCACGTCCGCTGCGATCATCCGCTGGACGCTCGAGGACGATATCCATGGCGCGGAGTTCGCGCAGGACCGCTTTGTCTTCGACCAGTTCAGCGGCCTGCACCTCGGGCTCGTGCAATTCCTCACCAGCTCGCATCCGATCCGCAACCAACGCGACATCGAGAACTACCTCGTGCGCCTCGCCTTGGTAGGTGCGCGGCTCGACGACGGCATTGCCGAGGCAAAATCGGCCGCGGCCGCCGGCGTGTTGCCGCCGCGTTTCGTGGTCGAGCGCGTGTTGGGCCAGCTGGATGGTTTCCTTGCCGATCCCGCGAACAAAAATCCCTTCGTGCAGACGCTCGACGAGCGCATCGGCAAGCTCGGGACGGCGATCAGCGCCGAAGACAGGGCGAAGTTTGTTGCTGCCGCCGAGCAGGAAGTGCGCGCCAGCGTGTTGCCGGCATTCGGCCGCGTGCGCGCGCTGCTGGCGGCGCAGCTGCCCGCGACCAACGACGATGCCGGCGCTTGGCGCCTGCCGCGCGGCGCCGAGTATTACGCGAACAACCTGGCTTCGATGACCACGACCCAGATGACACCGGCCGAGATCCACGCGATCGGCCTGCGCGAGGTCGCGCGCATCCAGGGTGAAATGGAGAAAATCCTCACGCAGCTTGGCTACACCGAGGGCACGCTCCAGTCCCGCATCGAAAAGGTGAACGCCAAGGTGAACCCGCCGCTGGAGCCCGATCCCCGGGCGGAAATCCTGGCGCACGTCCTCGCCGTGGTGCAGGACGCCGAGAAGCGCTCCGCCGCGGTCTTCGATCTCCGGCCCAAGGCACCGGTCACCGTCCTCCGCGAGCCCGCCTTTTCCGAGGCCAGCGCCGCCGCGCATTACACCGATCCCGCGCCCGATGGTTCGACGCCCGGCATCTACTGGCTACCGTTGGCCGACCTCGGCCCGCGTTGCACGTGGCTCGGCACCGGCCTGAAATCCACCGCGTATCACGAGGCGATTCCCGGTCACCACTTCCAATTGGCGATTCAGCAGGAGAAGACGGATCTGCCGCGCTACCTGAAGTCCGGCATCTTTGGCTTCAACTCCGCCTACGTCGAAGGCTGGGCGCTCTACGCCGAGCGTCTCGCCGACGAGAACGGCTGGTACGACGGCGATCTGCCCGGCCGGCTCGGTTTCCTGAACATGCAGCTCTTCCGCGCCCGCCGCCTCGTGGTGGACACCGGCCTGCACGCGATGAAGTGGACGCGCCAGCAGGTGATCGACTACGGCTTCACGCCGACGGAGACCGAGCGCTACATCGTGTGGCCCGGCCAGGCGTGCTCCTACATGATCGGCCAGCTGCGCATCCTCGAGCTGCGCGAGAAGGCGAAGAAAGAGCTGGGTGCGAAATTCTCGATCAAGGAATTCCACAACCTCGTCCTCGGCGGCGGCTCGATGCCGCTGGAGGTGCTGGGGCAGGAGGTGGATCGGTGGATCGCGGCTGTGCAGGCGCGGAAGTAATTGGTTCCACTTCCAAAACAGCACTCAAAATTTCCCTACCGGTCATCCTGAGCCGTGCGAAGGATCCAACCGAACGCGAATGTAGCAACGAATCCGCTTGGGTCCTTCGCACGGCTCAGGATGACGGTAGAGGGTAGGGTTGTTTGGCAGGGTCTGGCGTGGACAAATAAAAACGCCCGTCCGGTGAAGGACGGGCGTCGGAAATGAGACTCTCGTTGCGGTCGCTTACTTCTCCACCGCGCCCGGCACCGTGCCGGCCTTGATCAGCACGAGGTCGTCGGGCTTCACGTGCTTTTTGATGGCGGCATTCACCTGCGTCGTGGTGAGGGCATTGATCTGCTTCGGATACTCGTCCATCCACGTGAGCGGCAGGCCGCGGTTCACGGTGACCAGCAGCTGGCCGGCCATGCCGTCGGTGGTGGCGAGGCCGACCTTGAAGGTGCCGATGAGGTCGGTCTTGCGGTTCGCGAGTTCCTCGTCCGTCACGCCGTTGTCGTACCACAGCTTCAGCTGGCGCTTGGTGGAAGTGATGCCCTGTTCGAGCTTGGCCGGCGCGAACGTCGCGCCGATGTACCATTCGCCGTCGCTGAAGGCGTCCTGCGCGAGGCGCGAGTAGATGCCGTACGTGAGGCCTTCCTTGTCGCGGACATTCGCCATGAGGCGGCCGGTGAAACCGGTGCCGAGGATCGCGGTGGCCGTGCGGAGCGCCTGGTAGTCGGGATCGCTGTAGCGCAGGCCGCTGGCCTGGCCGAAGACGATCGAGACGCTGGTCTTGTCGGCCATGAACACGCTCTGCTCGCGCTGCGCGTCGACCGCACCCGCCTTGGGCGGATGGATATAGTCAACGCCACCCGTCCAGCCAGCGAAGGCGGTGGTGGCGGCGGAAGTGATCGCGGCGGCATCGACGTCACCGACGAGGACGAGCGTGAGATGGGCCGGACCATAGTGTTTGGCATGGAATGCCTTCACGTCCTCGAGCGTGGCGGTCTTGATGGCGGCCAGCATGTCGGCGGCGGGCGCAGTGTAGTTCGGATGGCCCGGGGGAAACACGGCGCGACCGAAGGCATCGGCGGCGCGGAAGTCCGTGCTCTCGAGCGAGCGCTGGAGGTTGCCGGCGAGCTGGGCCTTGGCCTTCTCGAATTCCTCGGCGCTGAAAGCCGGGGAGCGGAGCTGCTCGGCGATGAGGCCGATGACGAGCGCGACGTCCTTCTTGAGGCACTTGGCGCTGACGCTGACTTCCTGCTGGCCGACACTGAAGTCGATCGTGGCGCCGACTTTCTCGAGCTGCTCGGCGATGGCGAACTTGTCCTGCTTGGTGGTGCCCTGGTCGAGCAGCATGCCGGCGAGCGTCGGCACGGCGAGGTTGCCCTCGCCGGCGAAGGCGTCACCGCCCGGGAAGGAACCCTTGAGCGTGACGACGTTGGCCACGCCGGTCTTGTAGATCAGGACGTCGACGCCGGAGACCTTGGTGCGCACGACGTTCGGGGCGATCTGCGCGACGGCCGAAGCCAGGAGCAGGGAGCACGAAGCCAGGAGCGAGAAAAAGATACGTTTCATGTTCGTGAGAGGTTGGCGGTTATTTGGCGGCCGGGGCGGCCTTCGGGGCGGCAGGGACGAGCGGGATGAACCAGCCGGTCGTGCTCTGGTCCTCGTTGAAATACAGCTGGGCGACACGCTGGACGTCGGCCGGCGTGACCTTCTTCACCGCGTCGTCGAGGTGGTAGTACAGCGACCAGTCGCCGGCGGCGATGGACTCGTTGAGGTTCGAGGCGATGGCGAAGGTGCCGTCACGCTGATAGGCGGAGTTGGCCAGGTACTTGGCGAGGGCGGCGGAGACTTCCGCTTCCGTGACGCCGTCCTTGCGCAGGCGCTCGATTTCGTCGCGCGCGATCTTTTCCACCTTCGCGTGCTCCACGCCGGGTGCGAGCGGGATGAACGTGATGTGGAGCGAGGGATCGTGGTTGAAGCCGAGGAAACTGCTCACGCCGGTAGAGAGGCTTTGGTCGGTGATCGCCTTGTAGAGACGGCTGTTCTTGCCGTCGGTCAGGATCAGGTCGAGCAGGGTGAGGGCGGCGTAGTCCGGATGCGTGGCGGCGGTGACCTTGTGGCCGAAGGCGACGACGCCGAGCTGGCCGGCGCGCTTGACGACGACGCGGCGCGGGCCGGTTTGTTCCGGCTCCTCGGTGTAGAGCTGCGGGATCGGCTTCGGGGCCTTGGGGTAGGCGCCGTAGTATTTCTTCACCAGGCCGAGCGCGGTGGCCGGGTCGAAGTCACCGACGACGGAGACGGTGGCGTTGTCCGGCCAATAGAACGTGTCGTAGAACTCGCGAAGCTTCTCGATCGAGACCTTCTCGATGTCGCTGCGCCAGCCGATGGTGGAGTGGTGGTAGGGATGCGCGACGAAGGCCGCGTGGAAGATTTCCTTGAAGAGCGCCTGGAACGGCGAGTTCTCGCCGCGCTCGAATTCGTTGCGCACGACGGTCATCTCGGGCCGGCGGTCGTCCTCGCGCAGCCAGAGGTTGCGCATGCGGTCGGCCTCGATGGCCATGTAGCCCTCGAGATGCTCGCTGCCGACCTCGGCGTAGTAATTGGTGCGGTCGAGCCAGGTGGTGGCGTTGTAGTTGCCGCCGACCTTCTCGAGGAACTGCTTCACGCTGTTCCCCTTCTCGCCGTTGTAGTTGGTGCTGCCCTTGAACATCAAATGCTCGAGCAGGTGGGTGGCGCCGGTCGTGCCGGTGACCTCGTTGCGGGAACCGACGCGGTAGGTGACCATGAAGGTCACGACCGGGGCGGAGTGGTCGGGCATGAGCAGGACGGTCAGGCCGTTGCTCGTGAGCGTGTATTCGTCGATGCCGCCGACGGATTTGACGGGGGAGAAACCTTCAACCGCCGCGGGGGCGGCGCTGAGGCCGGTGGCGGACACCAAAAGGGCGGAAACGAGCAGCCCTTTCAACAGACGGGGAGCGAGGATATGTTTCAACATAGGGAAGGAACAGGTTGGTAGGATTCGAGCCTAGTCGGGGTTTGGGGCGGATGCCAATATGACAAATGGCGCCTCGACGGGATGGGTGGCGCGGCTATCCAAGGACACCGCCATGATCTCCCGGATCCTTCGACGCCTTGCCACCACTTGTCCGCCCGCCGGGCGGGAGCTGGGGCTGCTGCGCGAGCATGAAGACATCGCCAAGCGCCACGCCCGGGTGCGCGCGGCGTGGGCCCCGCACCTTGCCGAGAGCCGGCGGGTCGTGCTCGAGGCGGCGCAACGCTGTCCGCAGCGCCGGCGCGCGCTGGTCATCGGCGCGGGCGATTGCCTCGACGTGCCCGTGGCGGAGCTGGCGGAAATTTTCACCGAGGTCGTGCTCGCGGACATCGTCACCAGTGCGGAAGTGCGGCGCTGGGAGCGCAAGCTGCCCGGCCGCGTGCGCGGCGTGAACTGGGACGCCAGCGGCGCGCTCGCCACGCTGGCGGCGGTGCGTGAGACCGTGACGGCGAACGAAGCGCCGGAGATTTTTGCCCGCGCCGATCCCGGTCCGCCGCCGGGCGGGGAACCCGACTTCATCGTCTCGGCCAACTGCATTTCGCAGCTCGGGCTTGTGCCCGGCCATTCGCTGCCCGCCTACGCGAAAGACAAAGGCCTGCCGGACCGCTGCGCCAAGGCGGCGGCGAAACGGCATCTGGCGTGGCTCGAGCAACAGACTGGCGTGCGGGTGTTGCTCGCGGATGCCGCGCGCCTGGATATCGGGCCCGATGGCCGGCAGCTGAAAAAGGAAACGCTGCACGAGCGGTTCGGCCTGCCGAAGCCCGCGCACACCTGGCGCTGGGATCTCGCGCCGATTCCCGAGTGGTCACGCGAGTTTCATCGCGTGCACGAAGTGGGAATTTGGACTTGGGGCCGCTGACGCCGGCCGCGCTCAGGCGCCGAGCGGCTCGTTGATACCCAGCCAGGCGAGCGCCACCTCGCGATCGCGGAAGACGCGGACGGTTTCACCGCCCCGCGCCGCCTGATGCATCTCATACATGCGGACCAAGCCATAGAGGGCGTCTTTGCCGACGAGATAAGCGCGGCGCGACGCCGGAGCGAAGAGCGTGCTCACGCCCATCTGGTTCACCATCTCGATGGAAACGGCCACGTCGGTCACGGCACTGGCATCGACAAACTGGTTGAGGGAGGAACGAAACTTCGGGTCCGCGCGCAGCGCAGCCTGCTGGGTGACGACGTCCTGGTCGGACAACGTGCCCCAGCAGCGGGTCCAAACCACCTGCTGCGGTTCATCGATGGTGTAGTGTTGTGCCATGATTCAATAGAGGCCGCGCTTGATACTGTCGCCGGGAGGTTTGTCGAGAAACTCGCCAGACAACCCCGGATACCCTTCCCAGCAAGGGCGATGCTCCGAATTTTACGTCGGCAAAGAAACTCAACGGCCGGGTAAAAACTTCGGCCAGCTCCCCGGCGCTCGTAAAAATCCGAACCGAAAACCGTCGCATGAACTCACTCGGATGGAGCGAGAATTTTTTCCCGGAGATGCGTGCAGCGCAGTTTCGACTCCGCGTTGCGCACCGCCATGCCGTACGCGGCGGGTTCGCCGACGACGAAGACGCGCTTCCGGCCACGCGTGATCGCGGTGTAGACGAGGTTGCGTTGCAGCATCATGAAGTGGCCCTTGAGCAGCGGGATGATGACGCACGGGTATTCGCTGCCCTGCGACTTGTGGATGCTGATGGCGTAGGCGAGGGCGACCTCGCCGAACTCGCCGCGCTCGAAGACGACCTTCTCGCCGTCGAAGTCCGCGAGCAGCGTGCCCTTCTGGAGATCGACGCTGGTGACGGTGCCGATGTCGCCGTTGAACAGGTTCTTGTCGTAATTATTCCGTAACTGAATGAGCTTATCGCCCGGACGGTATTCGCCGCTGACGGTCTTGATGCCGCGGTTGTGACCATTAAGGGCGGCTTGAAGCTGGGTGTTGAAGTTGCCGACGCCGGCTACGCCCTTGTGCATCGGCGCGAGCACCTGCACATCGGATACGGGATTCAGCCAGCTGAGATTTTTCGGGATGAACTGCGTGCAGAGCTCGATGACTTTCGCGAGGCAGTCCTCGGCGCTGCTGGCCGCGATGAAGTTGAGATCGCTCCACGCCTGGGCTTTCGAGACCTCGCTCAAAGGCGGCGGCGGAGTGGCGATGCCCTCGTTGATCGCGTGGGCGGTGGTGACGATCGCGCTTTCCTTGCCCTGGCGATAAACGAACTGGAGACGGGTGACGGGCACGCGCTCGATTGCGATCAAATCCTTCAGCACATTGCCTGCGCCGACGCTGGGCAGCTGGTCGATGTCGCCGACGAGCAGCAAGTGCGCGCGCACCGGCACGGCCTGCAGCAGCGCGGAAGCGAGGCGGGTGTCGAGCATCGAGGATTCGTCGACGATGAGGAAATCGGTGGCGAGCGGCTTGGACTCGTTGTGTGCGAAGCCACCGCGTGCGGCATCGTACGCGAGCAGGCGATGGATCGTGGACGCGAAGCCGCCGGTGGTTTCCGAAAGCCGCTGCGCGGCGCGGCCGGTGGGGGCGGCGAGGGTGACGCGCACCTTCTTCGCCTTCAGGATGTCGACCAGCGCACGCAGGATGGTCGTTTTGCCCGTGCCCGGGCCGCCGGTGAGGATGGTGAACTTGTGGCCGAGCGCGTTGGCGATGGCGGCGGATTGCAGCGGGTGGAACTCGAAGCCGGCCTTGTCCTGCGCCCACTTGACCGCGGCGTCGATCTTGATGGCCGGCAGGCCGGAGGGCACGGCGCCGAGGCGCGTGACGACGTCGGCGATCTTTCTCTCTGCGCGGTCGTTGTTCGGTAACTGGATGAAAGCGGCATTGAGTGTAGCCGGGGGCGTTGACCCCGGTTTCGCACGACCGGGGTCAGCGCCCCCGGCTACAGCTTCGGCACCGGCCGGCAGGTGTTGCACCAGATCCTTGGCCTTGATCAGCGCGTCGATGCGGGCCTCGATGAGTTCGGCGGAGGTCTCGAGCATCGTGGCGGCGTGGGTCACGAGCTCGCCGCGCGGGTAGGCGGTGTGGCCTTCCTCCTCGAGCGTTTGCAGCGCGTAGATCAGGCCGGCGTCGAGACGCGGCGGCGCGTCGTTGGCGAAGCCGAGATTGATCGCGAGCTTGTCCGCGGTCTTGAAACCGATGCCGTCGATCTCGCGCGCGAGGCGGTAGGGTTCGGCTTGGATGATCTTCTGCGCCGCGGCATCCCATTTCTTGACGATGCGCACGCACTGCGCGGTCGTGACGCCGTAAGTCTGCAGGAAAATGTGCACCTCGCGCAGCGTCTTCTGCTCGTCCCACGCGGTCTTGATCGACGTGGCGCGGACCTTGCCGATGCCGGGCACCTTGCGGAGCTTGCCCGATTCCTCGCTGAGCACGCGGAAAGTATCGGTGCCGAAAGCGTCGACGATCTTGTTGGCGTAGACCTTGCCGATGCCGGGCACGAGGCCGCTGCCGAGGTATTTGCGGATGCCGTAAACGGAGGAGGGCAGCTCGCTCTTGAAGCTCGCGATCTTGAACTGCGCGCCGTGCTGCGCGTGCTTCGTCCACTCGCCGGTGAGCTTGAGCGTCTCGCCGCACTGCACGCCGGGCAGCGGGCCGGTGATCGTCACGCGGTCCTCTGCCGACTTGGCGGCATCCGGCTTCAGCTCCGCGATGGTGTAATGGTTCTCCTCGTTGAAGAAAATGATGCGTTCCAGGACGCCAGTGAGGGATTCTGCGGGAGCGGACGGCACGGGTCAGACGGTTAAGCAGCGGAAAGGGGAAGGAAAGTGCGAAGCAGGCCGAGTCCGCAGGGTGCGGAGCTCGGCCTGTAAAGTTTGCGGGCGGCGAGGGCCGCCGGCGGGAAGGTTATTTGGCGGCTTTGAGGTCGGCTTGGAACTGTTCACCGAGTTTCTGCATCTCCGGCATGAGCCGTTGTTGCATCTCCTGGACGAGGGGCATGATCCGGGCCATGGCCTGCGGCTGCTTGGCCATCATCGAGGTGCCCTCGGGCGATTTGAAGAAGGCGACCATCGCCTTCAGCTCCTGCTCGGTGTAGATGTCGGCATAGACGACATCCATTTTGGAGATCATGCCCTTGGCTTCGTTCATCGAGAGATCCATGACCTTCCCCATGAAGGTTGTGTAGAGTTCCTTCTGCGCCGGCGTGAGGTTCGCCGGCATGGGGGTGGTCTGGCCGACCATCTGTTTCATCTGGGCGGCCAGGCTGTCGAACATCTTGTCCGCCTGCATGGCGGAAATGGCTTCGCGGGCGAGGGCCAGCTTGGCGGAATTGTCTTCGGCACGGGCGCTGAGGACGAAGGCCAGCAACGCGAGGAGGAGGGTCAGGATTTTTTTCATAGGGTAGGGTCGGCAGCTGGCCCGGCTGCGAGTTGGCTGGGAGCGTGCTGACCGCGTCGGCTGGCGCAATCCCGGAACGTGTCAGCGCGGAACACGGCTTGCCGCCGCGAAACCGGCGGGGCAACCTGCGCCGATGAATTCATCGGCGTGGATCTACGCGGCGGCCGGCTACGACGTCGCGCTCGCGGCTTTTCACCTCGGCTTCTGGCGCATGTTTCGCTGGAAGGACGAGCTGCCCAAGCTGCATCCGTGGAATCGCGCGGTGATGCAGGTGATGAATGTCATGCTGGTCGTCTTCTTCCTGGCCATGGCCGCGATCCTGGTGCGCTTCGCGCCGGAGCTCACCGGCACGCCGCTCGGGCGGACGGTCCTGGCCGGCATGGCCGCGTTCTGGCTCGTGCGGGCAGTCCTGCAGCCGGTGTTTTTCCCGAATCCGCCGCCGGTGCGCTGGGGTTTTTGCGTGGTTTTCTTCCTCGGCGCCGGCCTGCATGCGCTGGCGCTGCCCGCGCTCTGATCGCCATGCTCTACTTCGAAGACCTGAAACCGGGCGACCGCTATACGACGCCGGAGCAAACCGTGGCCGCGGAGGAGATCGTCGCGTTCGCGCGGCAGTTCGATCCGCAGCCGTTTCACACCGACGCCGAAGCGGCGAAGTCCTCGCTCTTCGGCCGGCTGGTCGCGAGCGGCTGGCACACGGCGGCGATCACCATGGGCCTGATGGTGCGCGGCAACATGGGGCTCGATGGCGGTGTGATCGGCAACGGCGTCGAGAACCTGCGCTGGCCGCGCCCCGTCCTGCCGGGCGATCGCTTGCGCGTGGTGATGCAGATCGCCGAGTTGAATCCCGAGCCGTCGCGCACCGGTCGCGGCAAGGCCCGGTTGCACTGCCAGACCCTCAACCAGAATGGCGACGTGGTGCAGGAAATGACCGCGCGCATCCTCGTCGCCCGCCGAAACCCCTAGCTCCATGTCCACCGCCGCCCTCGTTGTCACCGCCCTGGTCGCGCTGCTGCACGTTTACTTCCTCGTGCTGGAAATGTTCCTGTGGACGAAGCCATATGGCCGCCGGGTGTTCAGCCTGACCGAGGAGAAAGCGCAGATGACCAAATCCCTCGCGGCCAATCAGGGCCTCTATAATGGCTTCCTCGCCGCCGGACTCGTTTGGGGCTTGGCGCTGGGCGCGGACGGACGCGCCATCCGGTTTTTCTTTTTGGGCTGCGTCATCGTGGCGGGAATCTTCGGTTCCCTGACCGCGAGCCGGAAAATCCTGTACGTGCAGGCTCTGCCGGCGGCGATCGCGGTCGCGCTGCAAGCGTTGGTGCATTGAAGCCTGCGGTGTGCGGAAGACGTAACGGAGGGTCGGTATAATTCTAGACATCCCTCACCGTCATCCTGAGCCGTGCGAAGGATCCAAGGGAGACGGACGTATCATCGCTGCCGCTTGGATCCTTCGCACGGCTCAGGATGACGGTATAGGTGGGGTGGCCTATAGACCGAACTCGCGGGTGACGCCGTCGAGGTGGTCGAACACCACCTTGGCTCCCGCGGTCTTGAGTTCATCCGCCGTGTGCGTGCCGGTCGTGACGCCGATAAAGCCGAGCGACGACTGGAGCGCCGTCGCGACATCGAAGGGCGAATCGCCCACCAGCGTCGTGCCGGCCGCGCCGACCTTCAGCTGCGCGAACGCGTGCTGCGTGAAACGGGGGTCCGGCTTGATCCACGGCGTATCCTCCGCGCCATAAATGCCGTCGAGCAGCGGCGTGAGCTGGAGATGGGCGCACACTTCGCGCGCCGCGTAGCCGCGCTTGTTGGTCAGCACGGCGCGAGGCACGCCGGCTTGCTTGAGCGCGCGCAGGATTTCCAGGGCACCGGGCAGGAGCTTCGCATCCTCGAGATTGGTCGCCTTCCAGTGCGCGAGAAAATGCGGGCGCAAGGCCTCGACGTTTTCCGCTCCGGCCAGCTTGGCGATGGCTTCCTCCAGACCGCCGCCGACCGCCGCACGCACCTGCGCCATCGTCGGCTCGGGCAGGCCGAGTTGGCGCGTGGCGTAAACGTGGCAGCGGTAGATCGCGCCGAAGTGGTCGATCAGGGTGCCGTCGAGGTCGAACAGGACGCAGGTGAGTCGCATGAACCGGCGAGCATCGCGGAGCGGACCTCACACGGGCGAGGCAAAAGTCTCTCTTCAAAACGCCAGATGCCAGTAGCCAGATGCCAAAAATTTCGAAATTCGAGTTTCAGTGTTCCTGGTCTGATTTTTTTGGCGTCTGGCATCTGGCGTTTGAAATTTCGGCATCCACGGAGTTGCGCTCGCCCGTGGATTCCGCAACCGTGCCGGGACATGGAAACGCTGTCCGCCCTGCTGCCCCTGATCCAGCTGGCCATTACCCCCGTTATCTTGATCTCCGGCATGGGCGCGCTGCTGATCGTGCTGACCAACCGCATGGCGCGGATCGTGGATCGCGCCCGCGTGGTGGCGGAGGCGATGCCAGCGGCCGTGGCTTCCGACCGCGAACACCTCGACGACCAGCTGCATATCATGTGGGGCCGCGCGTTGATGATCCGCCGGGCCGTGACTTGCGCGGGCCTGAGCATGCTTTTCTCCTGTCTCATGGTCGTGGCGATTTTCGGCGTGGCAAAGTTCGAGCTGCCGCTCGGTTCGGTCGTGCTCGGCCTGTTCGTCACCAGCATCCTGCTGCTGACGGCCTCCCTCGTGGATTTCCTGCGGGACATCTTTGTTTCCCTGCATGCCTTGAAGCTCCAGGTCGAGCGGGCGCGCGCCCGGCCGGTGACCACGGCGCCCTGGCCGCCGGTTGCGGGCCGTTGAGCTAATTTTGCCCCAACCCGCATGACCGATTCCGCCAAGAACGCTCACGCCAACGCGACGCTCGCGGGCGACGTGCTGTCGATCGAGCTCGGCGGCGATTGGTCGATCACGGACGCCGCGCGGCCGGGCTGGGACGCGGTGCTGGCGGGACGCTCGCCCAAGCGCGTCATCGTGCGCAGCGGTGGTCTCGGCCAGTGGGACAGCTCGCTTTTACTTTTCCTCTTTGAGTTGCAGCAGTGGTGCAAGATCACCGGCGCCTATTGCGATATCAAGGAACTGCCGGAGAAAGTCCGCGGCCTGCTGGGACAGATGTCGGCTTCGCACGAGACGGTGGTGCCGTTCGATCGCTCGCAGAATTTCATCGAGGGCCTCGGCGAGGCCACGCTCGATGTCTGGGCCAAGATCAAGGTCTTCGCCGCCTTCATCGGCGAGTGCGTGCTCGGGGCTTGGCGGCTGGTCAAGCGGCCGAAGCGTTTCCGTTGGGCGGATTGCATCGAAGAGATGCAGCTCTGCGGCGCCATGGCGCTGCCGATCGTCAGTCTCGTCAGTTTCCTCATCGGCGTGACGCTCGCCTACACCGGCGCCATCGTGCTGCGCCAGTACGGTGGCGACATCTACGTGGCCGACCTCATCGGCCTGTCGATGGTGCGCGAGATGGGTGCGATGATGACCGGCGTCGTGCTCGCCGGCCGCACGGGCGCGGCTTTTGCGGCCACGCTGGGCAACATGAAAGCCAACGAGGAAATCGATGCGCTCGAGACGCTCGGCATCTCGGCGGTGGATTTCCTCGTGCTGCCGCGCCTGCTGGCGCTCGCCATTATGATGCCGCTGCTCGCCATGTACGCGAACGCCCTCGGCATCGTGGGCGGCATGGCGGTCTCGAACGGCCTGCTCTCGATTCCGCCGACCGCGTACTGGGTCGAGACACTCACCATCGTCGATCTTTCCGACCTGCTCGTCGGCATCATCAAGGCCGTGACCTTCGGCCTCATCATCGGCCTGTCAGGCTGCCTGCGCGGCATCGAGGCCGAGCGCAGCGCCGCGGGCGTCGGTCGCGCCGCCACCTCAGCGGTCGTCACGGCCATCCTCCTCATGATCATCGCCGACGCGATCTTCGCGGTGATGTTCAACATTCTCGGACTCTGACCATGGCCGAAGCGAAACCCACTTCCCCCGCCATCGAGGTCACCAGCCTGACCTGCGGTTACGACGGCAACGTCGTGCTGAAGGACGTCTCGTTCACCGTGCCGCGCGGGGAAATCTTCTTCGTCATCGGTGGCTCCGGCTGCGGCAAGAGCACGCTGCTGCGCAACCTCGTCGGCCTGCACCAGCCGCTGGCGGGGCAGGTGAAGTTCCTCGGCCGGTCCTTCACCGACGCCGACCTCGCGGCGCGCCGCAAGGTGCTGAAGACCTTCGGCGTGCTCTACCAGGGTGGCGCGTTGTGGAGCTCGCTGACGCTCCGCCAGAACGTGGCCCTGCCGATGGAAGAGCACACCGCGCTTTCCGCCCGCGAGATCGCCGAGCTGTCCTCGCTGAAGCTCGCGCAGGTCGGTCTCACGGGTTTCGAAGACTATTATCCGTCGGAAATCAGCGGCGGCATGCGCAAGCGCGCTGGCTTGGCGCGCGCGCTGGCGCTGGATCCGTCGATCGTGTTCCTCGACGAGCCGTCGGCCGGCCTCGACCCGGTGACATCGCGCAAGCTCGACGAGCTGGTGCTGCAGGTGCGCGAATCGTTCGGCACCACGCTGGTTGTCGTTTCCCACGAGCTGGCCTCGATTTTCGGCATCGCCGACCGCGTGATCATGCTCGATCGCAGCGCGCAGGGCATCATCGCCGAGGGCCCGCCGCGCGAGCTCGCGGAGAAGAGCCGCGACCCGCGCGTCGTCGAGTTCCTGCACCGCGGCGACAAGCTCACGGCACCGTAGCCGGAAAATCCTGTCCATTTCCCCCGTCACCCGCTAACCAAACCCCCTGTGAAAACCAAGGTCAGCCCCGCCGTCGTTGGCATGTTCGTGCTCGGTGCGCTCGCGCTGGGCATGATCGCCCTCCTGTCCTTCGGTGGGTTGAGCCTGTTTTCCAAGCCGCAGCGTTTCGTGGTCTATTTCGACGAGTCGGTGCACGGCCTCGACCTCGGCTCGCCGGTCAAGCTGAGCGGCGTGCGCGTCGGCCGCGTCGTCGACCTAGCCATCCATTACGACGACCTGGCCAACCATTCCGTGGTGGCCGTCACCTGCGAGTTGAACCGCAACGTCATCACCGACGCCAAGGGCGCGCAGCTCAAGGTCACCGGCTCGAATGACGTGAAGCTGATGGTGGACCACGGCCTCCGCGCGCAGCTCGGCGTGCTCGGCCTCGCCACCGGCCTGCTGTTCGTCGAGCTGGATTTCGTCGATCCCAAGGAATACCCCGCGCCCGCCACCACCGATGCGAAATACGTGCTCGTGCCCGCGATCCGCGGCGCGTTCTCCGAGGCGCAGGCGAACCTTTTCGAGATCACCAACAAGCTCAAGCGGATCGACTTCGAGGGGCTCGCGCGCGATGTCCACACGCTGCTCACCTCGGCCAACCGCAAGGTCAACGAGCTCGATGTGAAGGGACTGAGCGACCGCATCGGCCGCGCCGCCGACTCCGTGACCGCGCTCACCGGCTCCGAGGAGGTCAAACAGACCCTCGCCAATCTCAACGCCACGCTCGCCGCCGCCCGTGCGGCCATGGAGAAGCTCGACGGCCAGGTCGGCCCGGTCAGCGACGACCTGAAGAAGACTTTGGCTAACGCCCAAGCCGCGCTGAAGACGCTCGAAGCCACCGCCGCCAGCACCAACCGCTTCGTTCGCCAGCAGGGCCAGCTCGGCGATGAGGTCACCAGCACGCTCCGGCAGGTGGCCGAGGCCGCCAGCGCCTTGGAAAACCTCGCGAGTGCCATCGAGCGCAACCCGAGTTCGCTGCTCGTCGGCAAAAAGAAACTGGAGAACAAATGAACTTTTCCGCCTTTACCATGAAGTCCGTTCGCCCGGCGGTCTGTCTCCTGTTCTCTGTCACCTGTCTCCTGACTTCCTGCAACCTCCCGGCGCCGCAGACCGACGCGGTGCGCCATTTCACGCTTAGCGGCGCGACCGCGGAAGCGGCGGCGCCCGATGCCGTCCAAGTGCGCCCCGTGCGGCTGTCCGGGCACCTCCGCAACCGGGCCATGGCGGTCCGGGTTTCGGAGAACGAAGTCGTTTACCTGGAAGATGTACGCTGGGCCGAGCCGCTCGATGAGGCCATCACTCAAGTCTTGCGCAACCGCTTGCGCCAGATCGGTGGCGGGGCTTCCATCACGGTCCAGATCCAGCGCTGTGAAGTGGTCAGTTATCAGGACAATGCGGTCCAGCTGACGGCGACTTACACGATCACGCCGGCGACCGGGGAGCCGAAGCCCGGCGCCTTTACCGCCTCCGCCCGCAAGTGGGATGGCCGGGATTACGGGGCGCTGGTCGGCCTGTTGCACGATGCCGTGGCCGAGCTGGCGGAAACAATTGCGGGCGCGGCGGGTCAGAAATGACCAGAATGTTCGAATTTCGACTTTCCAGACGGAGTTACCGTGGCATGGTTCCGGCTAATCAATGGCCCAAGGTGAACCATCCATGAAGTCCGCGTATTCTGTCCTGCGCTTCGTCCTTAAGCAGGCCCCGGACGGCCGGCTCACCCAGGAAGTTCGTCGTTGCGGCGAATTCGCGGACGTCGAGCAGGCTTTCGACACCGCGCGCATGGAAGTGCTGCGCGAGTGGCAGGAAGCCGTGAACGATCCCGAGATGAACGAGCAGCCCGGCCGCGTCGTGGAGATCAAGATCAAGGACACCGAGTGGGGCTACGAGCTGAAGAAGGATCACCAAGTCGTCTCGCGCTTTTGGGTTCACGATCACGCACCCGCGGCGATCAACGGATCCTGAAAAAGAAACAGGCCGCCCGCGGGCGGCCTGAATTGTTTTGAGGTGGAACGCGCTGACCCCAGCGCGTTATGCGGCCCCGAAGGCGGAAAGCGCGCTGAGGTCAGCGCGCTCCACCTGGCTGATTACTTCAGCGCCTCCGCGATGCGCTTGAGCGCCGTCTCGACGTTTTCACGCGAGTTGAACGCGCTGATGCGCACGTGGCCTTCGCCGCACTTGCCGAAGCCGGCGCCGGGGGTGCAGACAACCTGCGCCTTGTTGAGCAGCAGATCGAAGAATTCCCAGGAGTCGCGGCCGGTGTTTACCCAAATGTACGGAGCGTTGTCGCCGCCGATGCAGGTGAAGCCGAGCTTCGTCATCGCGTCGCGGATGAGCTTGGCGTTGGCGAGGTAGTGGTTGATCAGCGCGGACGTCTGCTGCTTGCCGGCATCGGTGTAGATCGCGGCGGCGGCCTTCTGGATCGGGTAGGCGACGCCGTTGAACTTCGTCGTGTGGCGGCGGTTCCAGAGCGCATGGACCGGCGTGGCGTTGCCCGCAGCGTCGTAGGCCATGAGCGACTTCGGCACCACGGTGTACGCGCAGCGCGTGCCGGTGAAGCCGGCGGTCTTGGAGAAGCTGCGGAACTCGATCGCGACCTCGCGCGCGCCTTCGATCTCATAGATCGAGTGCGGGATGTTGGGATCGCGGATGTAGGCCTCGTAGGCGGAGTCGAAGAGGATGATTGCCTTGTTGGCCTTGGCGTAGGCAACCCACGCCTCGAGCTGCGCCTTGGTGGCGACGGCGCCGGTCGGGTTGTTCGGGAAGCAAAGGTAGATCAGGTCGGTGGCGACGCCGGGGACGGCGGGCACGTAGCCGTTGGCGGGCGTGCTATCGAGGTAGGTGATGCCCTGGTAGCGTCCGTCGACGTTGGCACCGGTGCGGCCGGCCATGACGTTCGTGTCGACGTACACCGGATAAACCGGGTCGGGAATCGCGAGGCGGATGTCGTTCGAGAAGATTTCCTGGATGTTGCCGCAGTCGCACTTCGAGCCGTCGGAGATGAAGATTTCGTCGGACTCGATCTTGCAGCCACGTGCGGTGTAGTCGTGCTGGGCAATGGCGTCGCGGAGAAAGGCGTAGCCCTGCTCGGGACCGTAGCCCTTGAAAGTGGCGCGGGCGCCCATCTCGTCGGTGGCGGCGTGCAGCGCCTCGCGGCACACGGCCGGGAGCGGCTCGGTGACGTCGCCGATGCCGAGGCGGATGATCGGCTTCGTCGGATTGGCGGCGACGTAGGCGTTCACGCGGCGGGCGATGTCGGCGAACAGGTAGGAGGCCTTGAGCTTGGTGTAGTTCTCGTTGATGCGGATCATGGCGGAAAGGGGAGTGGATCGTGGCTGACCCGCTTCGTCCGTTGGACTACGCGGGGTTCGTCCCTGACGCGTGCGTCAGGGACGAAGCTTGATAAAGGGTAGCGCTTCAGGTTTGTTCAAGCGCGTTCCGGCCATGCAGAAAATCGAGACCATTACAGAGATGCGCGAAGCGGCCGCCGCACTGCGCCGGGCGGGACGGAAGATCGCGCTGGTGCCCACGCTGGGCGCTTTGCACGCCGGCCATGCCAGCCTGATCCGCCTCGCGGGCGCGGATGGTGCCGCCGTGGTGGTATCGGCCTTCGTCAATCCGCTGCAATTCGGTGCGAGCGAGGATTACGCGAGATATCCCCGTACCGCCGCCTCCGATGCCATGCTGGCGGAAAAGGAAGGGGTGGAGCTACTGTTCACGCCTACTGCCGAGGAGATGTTTCCCAAGGGTTTCTCCACCCTGGTGCACGAGGATATCATCAGCAAACCGCTGTGCGGTGTGACGCGCCCGGCGTTTTTCCGCGGGACGCTCACGTGCTGGCTGAAACTCTTTAACATCATCCAGCCTGACGTGCTGGTGCTCGGCGAAAAGGACGTGCAGCAGATCGCCGTGGCGCGCAAGGCGCTCACCGACTTGCAGGTGCCGGTCAAGATCCTGACCGCTCCCGTGGTGCGCGATGCCGACGGCATGGCGATCAGCGCCCGCAACAATTACCTGACGCCTTCCCAGCGCGACGAGGCCCTGGCGGTCGTCAAAGCCCTGCGCAAGGCGAAGGAAATGGTCGACTCGGGCGTCAAGAGCACCGATCGCCTCGTCGCGGAGGCCACCCACATCATTTCGCAGAAGCGCCGGTTGCGGATTATCTATATTTCAGTGGTGGATCTGCGCACGATGGACCAGTTGCGCGAGGTTTTGCCCGGCGAATGCCTCATGGCGATTTCCTACTGGGTGGATGAGGTGCGCCTGACGGATAACATGCCGCTCTGAGCCCCCGAAAGGGCTGTGAATAACTTGTCAGCCGCTCCGTGCACTCCCTCGGAAGCCAGGCATTTTCGGGGCGTGTGAACAGGCTGCGGATAGATCGTGCTGGGAAAATCCCGCTGCCGGCGAGGCCTCCCAGTATCCGCATCGGGTGAAACCCCCGGAAAAATCCTTCCCGAGGAGATTTCTTGTAAACGCTTGGCCACAAGCGGGCTAGGCGGTCAATTTTCGTGATATCGTTTGCGGAAGGATTTTAAAATCACGGGCTTAACGACGAACTGCACGGAGCGGGTTTCCTTGTCGGCATGGCCCGTTCCCCTCCGGGCGAGGCCTAGGGAGAATCATGACGAACAGGTGAACTCCTCGTGTGAAGAAGAACCGGGGAACCGCGGGCGCCGGTCAGACTGAGAGGTTGTATTTTACGTCTATCTTTGTGACGACTGAGCCATTGTGAGCACGACGTTCCCCGAAAACCCCCGCATCGCAATCGTCGGCGCCGGTGCCTTGGGCTGCTATTACGGCGCCAAGCTCGTGAAGGCGGGCGAAGACGTGCATTTCCTGGCGCGCAGCCACCGCGCGGCGCTGACGGCGCATGGTTTGCAGGTGAAGGGCGCGTCGGAAAATTTCCGCGTGAAGAAAATTCACGTCTACGGCTCGCCGGCCGAGATCGGGGTGTGCGATTTGGTGGTGATCGCCACCAAGGCGACGTCCAATGAGGCCCTGAAGAGCCTCCTGCCGCCGCTGGTCGGACCCGACACGGTGGTGCTGACGCTGCAAAACGGCTTGGGCGTCGAGGAACCGGTCGCCGAGATCGTCGGACCGGGCCGCGTGATGGGTGCGATTTGTTACGTTGGCTGCATGCGCACCGGCCCGGGCATGGTGAAGTGTTCCTTCCCCGGCCTGATGACTATTGGCAAATTCGGCAAGACCGCCAGCGAGCGCACGCACGCCGTGGCCGCGCTCTGGCGCCGCGCCGGCATCAAGTGCACCGCCCAGGACAATCTCGAACAGCAGCGTTGGCACAAACTCGTCTGGAATGTGCCGTTCAACGGCCTGGCGATCGTCACCGGCGGGAACACGACCGACGTGCTGCTGGCCGACGAGGGCATGCGCTCCCTGGCGCGCCGGCTGATGGAGGAAGTTGTCGAGGCGGCGGGGAAGTTCGGCCTCGAGATCCCGCGCTCCTTCATCGATCTGCAATTCGAGCGCACCGCGAAAATGGGCGCGTATCGCCCGTCGAGCCTCATCGACTTCGAGGAAGGCCGCGACGTCGAGGTCGAGGAAATCTGGGGCGAACCCGTGCGCCGCGCGAAGGCGGTCGGCGCCTCGGTGCCGCGCATGGAATCGATTTACTGGCTGATCAAGCAGCGCGTCGCCGCGCGCAAGCCGAAGGCGAAGAAGCGCTGACGCCCACACACCCCGTCGCTTCGCGCCACCCCTCTTCATAGAGGGGACCAAGTCACCGATCAGGAATCCCCTCTATGAAGAGGGGTGCCCGCAGGGCGGGGTGTGTTGGGTTAAGGGCTCCACTCCGCGCTTGCTGGCTCCGGTGCACCGCGCAAAGGCTGCGGCATGCGAATTATCCCGTCCCTCCTCACCACGGCATTTCTCCTCGCAGTTGCGAGTGCGCGCGCCGATGTCACGCCAGCCAACTTCGACCTGACCGTCAAACCGCAGGACGACTTCTACCGCTACGTCAACGGCAGCTACCTGAAGAACACGCCGATCCCGGCCGCGTACAGTTCCTGGGGTTCCCACGCCGAGCTCGCCGACCGCAACCAGCAGGCGATGCGGAAGCTCGCCGAAGCCGCGGCTGCGAAAGGCGCGGCGGGCGGCGCGATCGAGCGGATGGTCGGCGACTTCTACGCCAGCGGCATGGACGAGGCGGCGATCAACGCCGCCGGGATCGAGCCGCTCAAGTGGAAGCTGGCCATGATCGACACCGCGACGACGCCGCAGGCCGTGTTGGTTACGCTGGCCAAGCTGCACGCAGCCGGCTCGACCGGGGGCTTCACCTTTACCGCCAGCGTGGACAGCAAGAACAGCGCGATGATGCTGGCCGAACTGCAGGCGCACGACGTGCTCGGGCTGCCGGAGCGCGGTTATTATTTCAAGGATGACGAGAAATCGGAAAAGCTCCGCCAGCAGTATGTCGCGCACGTGGCGCGCATGCTTGTGCTGCTCGGGGACAAACCCGAGGACGCCCGCACCGCCGCCACCGCGGTCATGGCGCTCGAGACCAAGCTCGCCGCGCACATGCTCTCGCGCGTGCAGCTGCGCGATCCGCAGGCGACGTATCACAAGATGAAGCTGGCGGAGTTGACCACGCTCACGCCGGGCATCGACTGGCCCGCGTATTTTGCGATGACCGGGTTTCCGCTCCTGGATACCGCAGGGAAGCTCCGCTGCGACGAGTTCAATGTTACCCAGCCGGATTTCTTCCAAGCCTTCGACACGGTGTTGAACACGACCGCGATCGCCGACTGGCGCGCCTACCTGCGCTGGCAGCTGGTCCATGACCTCGCACCCTTCCTGAGCGAACCGTTCGTGCGCGAGAATTTCGATTTCTTCGGCAAGACGCTGACCGGCCAGCAGGAGCTGCGCGACCGCTGGAAGCGGGTCGTGTCGGTGACCGACGCCAATCTCGGCGAGGCGCTGGGCCAGCTCTACGTCGCCGCGTATTTCCCGCCGGAGGCGAAGGTGCGTATGGAGCAGATGATCGCGAACCTGCGCGCGGCGCTGCGCGAGCACATCCAAACGCTGGAGTGGATGGACGCTCCGACCAAGGCCAAGGCGCTCGTGAAGCTCGAGGCCTTTCACGCCAAGATCGGTTATCCGGAAAAATGGCGCGATTACAGTGGCCTCGAGATCGATCGCGGTCCGTACGTAACGAACTACTTGCGCGCGTCGGCCTTCGAGCGCCGCCGTGTGTTGGCGCAGATCGGCCAGCCGGTGGACCGCTCCGAGTGGTTCATGAGCGCGCCGTCGGTGAACGCGTATTACAGTCCCGACCGCAATGAGATCGTTTTCCCCGCCGGTTATCTCCAGCCGCCGTTCTTCGACCCGAAGGGCGACGACGCGCCGAACTACGGCGGCATCGGCACGAGCATCGGCCACGAGATGACACATGGTTTCGACGACGAGGGCCGCCAGTACGACAGCAACGGCAATCTCGTCGATTGGTGGACGCCCGAGAGAGCTGCGAAATTCAAGGAGCGCTCGGGTGGCATCGTGAAGCAGTTCTCGGCCTACACCGTGCTCGACGGCCTGCACGTTAACGGCGAGCTCACGCAAGGTGAGAACATCGCCGACCTCGGCGGCGTGCGCATCGCCTACGCTGCGCTGCAGAAGGCGCTGGCCGGCCAGTCGCGTGAGAAGATCGACGGCTTCACGCTCGAACAGCGTTTCTTCATCAGCTGGGCCGCCAAGTGGCGCCGCAACTCGCGCCCGGAGGCGATGCGCCTGCAGGTGAACACCGATCCGCATTCGCCCGCGGAATTCCGCGCCAACGGCCCGCTCTCCAATCTCGATATCTTCTACGAGGCCTTCTCGATTCCCGAGGGCGCGCCGATGCGCCGCCCCGCAGCGGAGCGCGTGACGATTTGGTGAGCGGGCCCGGGGTGGTCGCCGATTTCCATATCGGCGATCCGCGTCGGTGTGGAAACCGACGCCCACCACCAGCACAGCGCCCCCCAGTTATCAGGGTTGCACTCGTGTCATAACGCTCCCTAGCGTCTCCGGACACACCACCGCATGTCTTCGGAACCCTCTGCAAAATTCGAGCCGTACATTCCGGCCTCGACCAAGATCCCTGAGTTCACGTTTCGCGCAGTCCTGACCGGTGCCATCCTTGGCATGGTTTTCGGCGCTTCCTCGCTCTACCTCGTGCTGAAGGTGGGCCTCACCGTCAGCGCGTCGATCCCGGTGGCGGTGATCTCGCTGGCGCTGTTCCGCGCTTGGTCGAAGTCGACCGGCGGCCGCGACTCCACGATCCTCGAGAACAACATCACGCAAACCGCCGGTTCCGCCGGTGAGTCGATCGCGTTCGGTCTCGGCGTGACGATGCCGGCCATCCTAATCCTCGGTTTCGAACTCGAGCTCACGCGCGTCATGCTCGTCGCCATCATGGGCGGCCTGCTCGGCATCCTCATGATGATCCCGCTGCGCCGCGCGCTCATCGTCAAGGAACACGGCGTGCTCAAGTATCCGGAAGGCACCGCCTGTGCCGCCGTGCTGAAAGCGGGCGTGGACGACGTCTCGCGCGCTGCCGCTTCGCCGTCCGCGAAAGCCGAGATGGCCGCCGCGGAAGCCGCCGGCCTCGGCAAGTCGCCCGGCGCGAAAGTCATCTTCACCGGCTTCGGCCTCGGTCTGCTTTACAAGACGCTCAACGTCGCCTTCAAGGGCTGGAAGGACGTTCCTGAAAAAGTCTTCGGCGCCCCGCTCAAGGCCGGTTCGGTCAGCTGCGAAATTTCCCCGGAGCTCGTCGGTGTCGGCTACATCATCGGTCCCTATCTCGGCGGCCTCATGGCGGCCGGTGGCGTGCTTTCTTATTTGGTGCTGATCCCGCTGATCAAATTCTTCGGCCAGGGTCTCACCGAGCCGCTCGCGCCCGGCACGGCGCTGATCTCGCAGATGAGCCCCGGCCAGATCCGCGGCGCCTACGTCCTCTACATCGGCGCGGGCTGCGTGGCGGCGGGCGGCATCATCAGCCTCATTCAGGCGCTGCCGACCATCTGGCACGGCATCAAGGGTGGCCTGAAGGATTTCGGTGGCTCGCGTGGCGGCGCGGCGACCGCGGGCGTCGAACGCACCGACCAGGATATTTCCCTGAAGTTCGTCGGCATCGGCATCATCGGTCTGCTGGCGGCCATCACGCTCGCGCCTTCGCTGCACATGAACCTGCTGGGCGCGCTGCTCATCATCGCGTTCGGTTTCCTCTTCGTGACGGTTTCCTCCCGGCTCACCGGCGAGGTCGGTTCCACCTCCAATCCGATCTCGGGCATGACGGTGGCAACGCTGCTCTTCACCTGCCTGACGTTCCTGCTCATCGGCTGGACCGGCGGCACGTATTACGTCACGGCGCTCTCTATCGGCGGCATCGTCTGCATCGCTTCCTCCAACGGCGGCACGACGTCGCAGGACTTGAAGACCGGCTTCCTCGTCGGTGCTACGCCGAAACTGCAGCAGTACTCGATTCTCATCGGCGCCTTCGGCTCGGCGGTCCTGCTCGGGCCGATCCTGATGAAGCTGAATGATTCCGCCATCGTCTACGTGCCCGCCGCGCAGGTCGCGCCCGCCGGTCTCCACACCGACGTGACGAAGCTCGACCACGACAAGCAGTCGCTCGTCGGCCCGCAGAAGGAAGGCGACCACAACAGCTATTATGCCTGGCACAAGACCGACACGGTCGGCGGTCCGGCCGGCAAGTATTTCGTCAACGACCAGGGTAACGCCGTCTGGCTCGTCGATCCCGGCATCAACGGTTCCTACAGCGAGCGCCCCGACGGCAGCGTCGTCCGCAAGTTCGACGCCCCGAAGGCGACGCTGATGTCCTATATCATCAAGGGCATCCTCGATCAGAAGCTCCCGTGGGCGCTCGTGCTCTTCGGCGCGATGATCACGGTTGCCTTGCAGATGTCCTTCGTGCCCGCGCTGACCTTCGCGGTCGGCGTGTATCTCCCGATCTCCTCTTCGCTGCCGATCTGGATCGGCGGCATGATCCGCTGGGCGGTCGACCGCTGGATGCGCAAGAAACCGGCGTGCGCCGCCATGGATGACGAGACCTTCAACGCCGAGGCCGACAAGAGCCCGGGCGTGCTGCTCGCCTCCGGCTACATCGCGGGTGGCGCCATCGCCGGCATCATCATCGCCTTCCTCGCGGGCGTCCCCGGCATCAACAAAATCGACGATCACCTGCAGAAATGGTCGTCGGCGAACAATCCCTTCTTCGAGGGTCACATGGCTGACGCGCTGTCGCTGATCCCGTACGTCCTGCTCTGCGGCTTCCTTTACTTCGTCGCGAAGGAGAAATTCCTCGCGCCGAAGAAAAACTGACTCCTGCACACACAACACACGGACTAATCGAAACGGCCGGGCCCCAAGCCCGGCCGTTTTGTTTTAGGCGCCAGGCTGGGTAAGCATTCCCGCCACGCGGCGCAGGAATTCCGCATGCTGTTTCTGGAAGGAAGTGTCGTGGGCGTCGTGGCCGAAGATCAGCTGGGTGAGGTGGGGCAGGGCCAGCGGTGCAATCAGCAGTCCGATCTCCGCCAGCAGGAGCTGTCGGGCATCGAGAGACTTCGGCCAGCCGCCCGGTCCCGACAGCCGCTGGCGCCGGGCCACCGAGGCATCCCAGAACGCCTGGCGCTCCTGCATCGCCCGTGGCTTCTTCAATTCCAAGCCCTCCCACAGCAGCAGGCGCACGTAGTCCTCGTTGCGGAAATAAAAATCCCGCCAGAAGAGCAGCGCCGCCGCCGGATCGTCGGGCACGTCGTTCAGGACATCGCCGTTGCGCCACACCGACTCGAGCACGGCGTGGAAGAGGGTTTCCTTGTCGTCGAAATAATAGAACACCATCCGCTTGTTCACGCGGGCCAGCCGGGCGATGCGCTCGACCCGTCCCCCGGAGTACCCGCGGGCGGAGAACTCCTTCAGCGCCTGGGCCAGGATGCGGTCGCGGGGCGGGGCGGCGGTCTTCGGCATGGCTTGAGCCAAGCCGGTTCCGTGCCGGCGGGAAGCGGAAAAGTTAACCAAATGGTTAACTTTTGGTTTCCTCTGGCACCGGCTCTGCTTTCATCGGCGCCGGCCCATGAGCACGATCACCGCCGTACCGCGTCCCGCCCCGCTGCCGCATCACTGCACGTTCGCCGAGGCCGAATGGCGGGCGCTGGCGAAACACTGGTACCCGATCGCGTACAGCGACGAGGTTGCGGACAAACCCATCGCCCGCACGCTGCTCGACCAGCCGCTGATCCTTTACCGCACGACGGGCAAAAAAGTGGTCGTGGCGCGCGACCTCTGCATCCATCGCGGCGTGCCGCTGCACCTCGGCTGGCAGGAAGGCGACGAGCTGGTTTGCGCCTACCATGGCTTTCGCTACGGCGCGGACGGTCGCTGCACCACGGTGCCGGCGCAGCCCGACCTGACGGTGCCGAAAAAGCTCTGTCTCGAGACCTATGCGACGGTGGAGAAGGGCGGACTCATCTGGACCTGCCTCGCCCCGGATCCCGCGCAACCTGCCGTCATGCCGGACTGGCCTGAGCTTGAAGATCCCGCCTATCGCGTGCTGCACGACCCGCCACCGGAGTGGAATGTCACGGCCGGCCGGCAGCTGGAAAACTTCATCGACGTCGGCCACTTCTCGTGGATCCACACCGGCACCTTCGGCAACCGCGAGACACCGCAAGTGGCGCAATACGAGGTCGTGCGCACGCCGCATGGTTTCCATGTCGAGTATCCCTACCTGGCGGCCAACCGCTCTGCGTCGGCGCTGGGTGATGCGCCCACCATCAATCGCTGGATGATCTACGACCTGCACCTGCCGCTGGCCTGCCGGCTGACGATCGATTTCGGGGAAGGGAAGCGGCACTGCATCTTCGACGCGCCGACCCCGGTATCGAAGCGCAAGACGCGCATCTTCTTCTTCATCGCGCGCAACTTCGACCACCACGTGCCGGCGCGCCAGTTGCTCGATTGGGAGAATTCCATCCTCGCCGAGGACAAACCCATCGTCGAAAGCCAGCGGCCGGAGGAGCTGCCGGTCGATCTGAGCGAGGAATTCCACATCCGCAGCGACCGCTTCGCCACGTCGTTTCGCCAAGCCATGAAGGCGCTGGGTCTGGGCGCGAATTATTCGGCATGAACACGGAGAGTCCCACGACGAGCGACACACCCCGCCCGTTGGGCACCCCTCTTGATAGAGGGGAACAGATTCAATCCCCTCTATCAAGAGGGGTGGCCGAAGGCCGGGGTGTGTTCGTACGTGGCTGGTGCGGCGCACGAATCGGAAACTTGTCCTATCCATGAAACCCTTCGTCAAAGGCGACCTCGACGGCTTCTTCGCGCTGGCCCTCGACAACCTAATCAACCTGCTCCTGATCTCGAGCTTCTGCCTGGGCGTGCTCGGTTTCTCGACCGGAGTTTTCTACGATCACATCCTGCCGGCCGCGGCGGTCTCGCTCCTTGTCGGCAATGTTTTCTATGCCCGCCAAGCCCGTGCGCTGGCGCGGCGTGAGAACCGCACCGATGTCTGTGCGCTGCCGTACGGCATCAGCCTGTTCACGGTGCTGGCGTTTTCGCTGCTCGTGATGCTGCCTGCTCAGCAAGCGGCGCTCGCGAACGGCCTGAGCAAGCCGGAGGCGGACCTCGTTGCGTGGCGGGCGGGCATCGCGGCGTGCCTGGCGTCGGGCCTGATCGAGCTGATCGGCGGCCTGTGGGTCGACAAGGTGCGGAAATACATCCCGCGCGCGGCGTTGCTGGCGACGCCGGCGATGGTCGGGTTGCTGTTCATCTCGGGTGACTTTTTCTTCAAGTGCGTCGCGTTCCCCGACATTGGCTTCGTGACGCTCGGACTGATCTGCGCGATTTATTACGGACGGATGAAATTAAAGGCCGGTTTGCCCGCTTCGCTCGTCATCATTGTTATCGGCACGGTCATGGCGTGGCTCTGGCACCGTCAGGGCGCGTCGGCTTCGCCGCTGGTGCCGGTCGGCGCGCTGGCGTCGGAACACGTCGGGCTGCACCTGCCAGTGCCCGTCATCGGCGATCTGGTCGCCAGCCTGCCTTACATTGTGCCTTACCTGCCCATTACGATTCCCATGGGTTTGCTCGGTTTGGTGGGCTCGCTGCAATGCCTGGAGTCGGCGGAGGCCGCGGGCGACAAATTTGCCGGGCGTCCGGCGCTTGTAATGAACGGACTCGGCACGCTCGCCGCGGCGCTGTGCGGATCACCGTATCCGACGACACTCTACTACGGCCACCCCGGCTGGAAGGCGATCGGGGCGCGGGCGGGCTACTCGACGCTCAACGCGGCGTTCTTCACCGTCGTGCTGCTGACCGGCACATTCAGCTACATTGCGTACGCGGTGCCGGTGGAGGCGGGCATGGCGATCCTGGTTTGGATCGGCGCGACGATGTTCATGCAGGCGTTTTCCTCGGTGCCGGTGAAACACTACCCGGCAGTGGCGATCGGCATGCTGCCGCCCGTGGCCGGTTTCGCTGCGCTGATCATCCGGCATGCGCTGGCGGGGGCGGGCGTGACCTTTACGCCGGAGCTGCTCGCGAAGATTTCCGCGCTGCGCAATTACTCGATCGGCGGCGTCTTCGCCGGTGATTCCGGCTACATCTTCATGTCGATCCTCTGGTCCGGCGCCGTGGTGGCGATCACCGAGCGCCAGTTCCGCCGCGCGGCTTTGTGGATGCTGGGGGCGGCAGGATTCTCCGCGCTGGGTTTCATGCACGCGACCAAGGTCACGCCCTTCGACGTGATCGGCGCCGTCACACCCGCCTGGCCCTGGGTGTGGGCCTACCTCGGCACCGCCGGCCTCTTGGCCGTCATTCCGTGGATCGCGACGCCAACAGACGACGCAATGGTGTGACCATTGCGATCTGGTGACTTCCTTGGACGTTCAACGTTGAACGTTCAACGTTCGATGTTCCGCGCGGACCGCGCGGCTACTCTTCTCCGTCCCAGTACGGCGTCTCCACCGGGCGGAAGAATTTCCGCGGGGCGTTGAAGCCCCACTTGTCGGAATCGGGGTAGCGCCAGATTTCCGGGCCGGGATTGTCGGCGATGAGGAAATACTGCAGGTCGGTCGTGCCGGTGTTGGTCAGTTGGTGCGCCTCGCCACCGGGATGGAGCACGATGTCGCCCGGGCCGACGGGTGAAGTGCCTTCGGCGGTGCGGACCGTGCCGCTGCCTTCGAGGATCATGAACAGCTCCCACTGTGAGGAGTGGATGTGATACGGGCAGCCGGCGAAACCGGGCGGCAGCTTGCCGAGTTCGAGGTCGAAGGGATGTCCGCCGAGGCCGGTGGGCGTGTTGCGCTTCGCGCCGAGCGCAATCGACAACTCCTTGGAGCCGCCGCGGAATTTTCCCTTCGGCGAATCGAAGTTTTCCCAAGGGATCGCGTCGATCGCCACGCGGCGTTGCGCAAAGGGAGCGGGTGGCGGTGGCGGCGGTGGGAGCGGCGGCTTGGCGGGCGCGACGCCGGGCAGCGGTTCCTCCTCGCCGTCGTAGTAGCCGCACTCAGTCAGGCGGAAGATCCGGCCGAAGAGGCGTCCGCCCCATTTGTCGGAGTCGGGATAGTGGCAGATGTCGAACTGCGGGTTGTCCGTGACGATCAGCACCTCGAGATCGACGGCGCCGGTGTTGAGCAGCTGGTGTGCAGCGCGCGGCGGGTGGATGAAGACGTCGCCGGCCTTCACCGCATGGCGGCCATCGGCCGTGCGCACGGTGCCTTCGCCCGAGCGGATCACGAACAGCTCCCACTGCACGTGGTGGAGGTGGTACGGGCAGATGGCCGCCCCGGGCGGAACGCGCCGGATCTGGACATCGAAAGGATGGCCCCCATGCGACAGCCCGGCGCCGTAGGGGGCACCGAGCGCGACCGAGATGTCGCGGAACCACGAATGAAATTTCCCGCGCGGCGAACGGCCTTCCTGCTCGGGCACGGCGGAGAGATGGATGCGGGGCATGGGAGTGGGTTGGTGTAGGGTCGTCGCTTGCGACGGACCTTTCGCGTGGATCGCGGCACGGCGGCGAGCGCCGGCCCTACATGAGGAATGGAGGATCGAGTCTTAAACCGGTTCGTTCACGACCGGGTTGGTCAGCATGCCGATCTTTTCGATCTCGATGCTGACGGTGTCGCCGGCCTTCAGCCAGACGGGCGGGTTGCGCGCGAAGCCGACGCCGTGGGGTGTGCCGGTGAGGATGACCGTGCCGGGCAGGAGCGTTTTGCTGGCGCTGAGGAATTCGATGATCGTCGCGACGTCGAAGATCATGTCGTTGGTGTTCCAGTCCTGCATCGTCTCGCCGTTGAGCACGGTCTTGATCGTGAGCTGGTTGGGATTCGGGATTTCGTCCTTGGTCACCAGCACCGGCCCGAGCGGGCAGAAGGTGTCAAAACTCTTGCCCTGGCACCACTGGCCGCCGCCGCCGTCGCGCTGCCAGTCGCGGGCGCTGACGTCGTTGGCGCAGGTGTAGCCGAGCACGTAGTTCAGGGCGTCGGCCTTGCTGACGTTCTTGCACTTCTTGCCGATGACGACCGCCAGCTCACACTCGTAGTCGACCTTGTCGCTCACCAGCTTCACTGGAATTTCGATGGCGTCGCCGGGGTTTTGTGCGCTGGCGGTGTTCTTGATGAAAAGCACCGGGTACTTCGGCGTCGGGCTGTTGCTCTCGGCTGCGTGCTTTTTGTAGTTCAGGCCAATGCAGAGCAGGTTCGTCGGCTGCACCGGCGCGAGTCGCTTGCCGAGTGTGACCACCTGGTCGGTGACCTTGTAATCACCGAAGATGTCACCGGTCACCGCACGCGCGGAGCCGTCGGGTTGAAGCGCCGCGTAAGCAGGGCCCGTGGGGGTAAGATGACGCACGATTTTCATGGTAATTAGATGCGGTAAAATTGCTCCGCGTTGCGGACGTAGAGGCGATGTTGTTCGTCAGCCGACGTACCGGCAAGCGCTTCGTCGAGTACCTGCACCCAGCGCGGGTAGTCGGAAGCCTGGGTGGAGACGGGCCAGTCGCCACCAAACATTACGCGCTCAAAGCCGAAGCAATCGAGCACATGGTCGAGATACGGCCGCAAGTCCGCGGGCTGCCATTTCTCGAAATTCGCTTCGGTCACAAGGCCGGAGACCTTGCACCACACGTTCGGCAAGGCCGCAAGTTCGCGCAGCTCGGCTCGCCACGGGTCGAGCAAGCCGGCCTTGATGTCGGGCTTGCCGATGTGGTCGAGGACGAAGCGCACCTCCGGACACTGGCGCACGAGCTTCAGCGTATTCGCGAGTTGCCGGTGATTGATGCAAAGGTCGAAGCTCAGCCCGTGGCGCTCGAGCCGCTGTACGCCGCGCACGAAATCGGGCTGCAGGCAGAAAGCCGGGTCCGGTTCGAACTGGATGATGCGTCGGATGCCCTTGATCAGCGGATTCGCGGCGAGGCGCGCGAGGTCGGCCTCGACGGCGTCGCCTTTTTCCAGCGGCGCCCATGGCACGATGCCGCGGATGCGCGGATCCTGCCGCGCCACCTCGGTGACCCAGTCGGCTTCCTGCTGGAATTGCGCGAAGTCGCACTCGCACTGCAGGAACACCATCTTCGCCACCTGTACCGGTCCGCACGCGCGGCGGTAATCCTCGATCAGATGATTGCGGTTCAGCTTCGGGACATTGGCGAGCCAGGGGTAGCTCAGCCGCGAGAGATCCCAAATATGCAGGTGGGTGTCGACGATTGGAAACGCGGGCATGGGGTGTCGGGGTTGAGGGGCGACCTTGCGGGTTTATTTGTTCACTTGGTTTTTCAACGGTTCGCCTCGCAGGCCGCGCACGACTTCCTCGGCGGCCAGCCGTTGCAGGCGGGGAATGCTGCTTTCGCTGTACCAGGCCACGTGCGAGGTGAGCAGTGCGTTCGGCGCGGCGCGCAACGGGTGAGCGGCCGGAAGCGGCTCGGCTTCGAAGACGTCGATGCCGGCGCCGGCGATGGTGCCGGCGCGAAGCGCATCGGCGAGAACCACGGTGTCGACCAGCGGACCCCGGGCGGTGTTGGCGAGCACCGCGGTGCGCTTCATGCCGGCGAGGCGCGCGGCGGAAACGAAGTGCTTGGTCTCGGGCGTGAGCGGCAGGTGCAGCGAGAGCAGGTCGGCACGGGTAAAGAGCGCGTCGAGTTCGACTTTCTCCACTCCCTCGCGGGCCATGACTTCAGCGGAAACGAACGGGTCGTACGCGATGCGCGGGCCTCCGAAGCCGCGCATGACCGTGTGGGCGTGGCGGGCGATGCGACCGAAACCGGCGGTCGCAAAAGTGGACTCGCCAAGCGCGGGCATCGGGCGGTCGGGCGTGATCTTCCACGTGCCGGCGCGCAGGCGGGTGTCGATCTGCGGGAGCTGGCGGGCGAGCGCAAGGAGCAGCGAGACGGCATGCTCGGCGACTTCATTGACGCCATAGTCGGGCACATTGCACACGGGGATGCCGCGCGCCTTGGCGGCGGCGAGGTCGACGTTGTCGTAGCCGATGCCGTAGCGCACGATGATGCGGCAGCGAGTGAGCGCAGCGATCACGGCGGCGTTGACCGGCGCCCACTGCACGAGCAGGGCGTCGGCGTCGCGCACGGCGGCGATGACTTCCTCGGGCGTCTTGGCTTGGGCGACGACAAGGGCGCTGTCCGCCGCGGCGAGCGTGCGCTCCTCGTGTTGAAGATTGGGGAAACCGTGGTCGGTGATGACGGTGCGGAACTGGGGCATGGGAAATTGGGTTCGAGAGGTGGAACGCGCTGACCCCAGCGCGTTGGTTTGAAAGAGAGGGAATCTGAAAGCGCCCTGCGGTCAGGTCGCTCCACCTGAAAAACAACGCAAGCGGGTCATGGGAAAATCAGCGGCTGCCGGCGATCTTGGTGTTTTGGCCAAGGCCCTCGGGGCCGAGGCCGTTGTAGCCGCCATCGACGGGCAAATCGGTGCCGGTGATAAAGGAGGCGTCGTCGCTCAGGAGAAAAAGCACGGGACCGGCGATCTCCACCGGGTGACCCATGCGTCCAAGCATATGGAATTGGCCCCAGACCGGATCGTAGGCGGCACGGTCCCCGCCGGCGGCCTTGTCGACTTCGCGCGTCCAGATCCAGCCGGGGCTGACGCTGTTGACGCGGATCCGGTGCGGCGCGAGATCAAGGGCGGCGCAGCGGGTGAGCTGCGTCACGGCGCCCTTGGCGGTGTTGTAGGTCCAGCGATTCGGCTGCGCGACCCACGATGAAATGCTGGAGATGTTCACGATCGCGCCACCGCCCTGCTTTTTCATCGGTTCCGCCACCAGCTGCGTCAGCAAGCCGAACGCAAAGGGGCCGACCGTGAAGCTGCGCAGGAAATCGTCGCGCGTGGCGTCGAGTCCCTTCGCCGCAAACGAGAACGCGTTGTTCACCAGGAAATCGACGCGACCGCATCGTTCGAGCGCGGAGGCCACGAGTTGCCGGCAGAAAGATTCGTCGGCCATGTCGCCGGCGAGCAGCAGGGGCGTGAAGCCCGCGGCGTTGAAGGACCGGCGGCCCTCCTCGAGATCCGCGGGAAGACCGGAGACGACGAGTTGGGCGCCCTCGCGCAGCAACTCGAGCGCGATGGCGTGGCCGATGCCGTTGGTGCCGCCGGTGACGATCGCGACTTTGCCTTTGAAGCGCTGGCCAATCGGGGTGCGGGTAGGGGAGGTAACCATGGCGAGTCGAGGTTGAGAGTTGGCTAAGGACAGATCACGGCCTTCAAGTCAGCGCCCTTGGCGGCGAGCATGCGGTGGAAGGCGGGCACGGCGTCTTTCAACGCGAAGCGCTGCACCCAGGAGAGCGCATCGACCTTGCCTGCGGCCATGAGGTCGAGCGCCTGACGCAGTTCCTCGATCTTGGCGGCGTAGGTGCCGAGCACCTGCTTTTCGGGCAGCGTGATCCCGTACGTGTCGAGCGTGACGGTGTTCTCATGGAGGCCGATCCACACGGAGGCGCCGCCGGGGCGGAGCGCATCGAGGGAGAGTTTCTTCGTGAGCGTGGCGCCCACGGCGTCGACGGTGAGGTCGGCACCCTCGCCGCCGGTGGCCGCGCGCAGCAGCGCGGCCGCATCTTCGGTACGCGGATTGATGATGCCGGCGGCACCGAGTTTTTGCGCGACGGCAAGACGCTCGGGGCTGAGGTCGGCGACGTATACCTTCGCGCCGCGCAGCACCTGCAGCGCCTGCTGGCAGAAGAGTCCGATCGGACCGGCGCCGATGACCAGCGCGGTGGCCGCGGGCAGGTGGCGGGTGAGATTGACGACGTGAATGCCGTTGGCCAGCGGCTCGGCGAGCGCAGCGGCCTCGGCCGGGAGACCGTCGGGCCACGGGATCAGGCAGCGCGCGGGGACGTTGACGAATTCCGCGAACGCGCCCGGGCGGTGCATGCCGAAGATCTGGCGATCCGCGCAGAGATGGGTGTCGCCGCGATGGCAACGCACGCAGTGGCCGCACGGCACGAGCGAGTTGCTGACGACCCGCGCGCCCGTCTGCCAATCGCGCACGGCGGTGCCGATCTCGGCGATGGTGCCGCAAAATTCGTGGCCCATGACCAGCGGAGGGGTGCGTCGCGGACTGCGGTTCTTGAAAGTTTCCAGCTCGCTGCCGCAAAGACCGCAGGCCGCGACGCGGATGCGAACCTCGTCGGGCTGCAACGGCACGGGAGCGACGTCGGTAACTTCAAGCTGATCGAAGGCGGGGTAGTACAACGAAAGCACGAGAACGTTTCGGTGCCACCCACGCCGCGGCAAAGCAAGGCGAAGGTTTTATGAAAATTCATTGCCGACGACGCTGCTCCTTCGCGGCGCGAAAAATCGGATCGAGAAAAAAGAACGCCGATCACCGCGCCGGCAGTCCCGGACGAAAAACCGTGGCCAATCCCGCCTTATTGAGCCGCTCCTCCGCGATGCCAATCATGGCGCCGTAGAGTTCGGCATTGGTGAGCGCCGACGTATTGATGCCATTCAATTCCAAGAAATAGAGGGCGGTAGGCACGGCCGTGCGCTTGTTGCCGTCGATGAAGGCCTGATTTTCGGCCAAGTGGCAGGCATAGGCCGCCGCCATTTCTGCGAGATCGCCGCCTCCGTAGTTGAACACGTGGCTGGGCTGGGCGAGGGCAGACTCCAGACCATGTTCGTTGCGCAGGCCATCCTGACCACCGTGCTCTTCCAACGAAAGCCGGTGCAAGGCGTCAACCGCGGCCCGGTCGACGTATCGCGGCTCGTTCATTGAGCAAGCTTGTGGAGCAGCTCCTTGCGTTCCTTGAAAAGTTTGCCCGCGATGCGCTGAAACTCCGTCTCGGGCACGGACTTTTTGGACGCAGCCGCCTTCTTCGCCGGCTTCTTGGCGGCGTAGGGAGCCTGCGGTTCGGCGACCTTGGACGGCTTCTTGTTCACGGCGTCAAGGTGCGTCTTGGAGAAGGGCGTGGCAACCGGCCGGGTGAAGCGAATGGCTACGGTAGCCGTGCGATCCAGCCGGAACAGTTACCAAACTCGAGGTTCCGCTGCTGCCGCCTAGCTAGCTCGTTTTCTCAGTGCGTCGCCTGGTTTTATACCCGCCTTTGGCTGGGTCAGATTTTGCTTCCGCCAGCGCCACCGGATCGGTGGTGAAATCGAGCAGTTCGGACGGATCGAGGCCGCAGGCCTTGGCCAGTTTCTCGAGAGTGGAGACACGAATATCGATCTTACGGCCGGCTTCGATGGCTTGGTAGTGCTTGTACTTGAGCCCGGCCTTCTCGGCAAACGCCTCTTGGCTGAGTCCGAGGACTTCCCGGAGTGCTTTAACCCGCGCCAGCAGGCGCTTCGCCATGTCATTTGCCACAGCCGAGAATAGCCGGACCTCATGCAGCCAAACACCCCCTCAACGGTAGTGTTGCCTTTACATCATCCTGACGCTCGAGCGAAGTTAGCGCACCGCGCCTGCCGGTGGGCCAAGCAATTCCCGCGGTTCAAATCATGCACGCGCAACCCAAGACCATTCGGGAAATCCTTCGCACCGGGGATCAATACGTCATCCCGCTTTTCCAGCGGTACTATTCATGGGAAAAGGAAAATTGGGAAAGATTGCGACTCGATCTGTGGTCCTTGATCGAGGACGGCACCAAGCCAGTGCACTTTCTCGGGCCACTGGTCTGTCATCTGCCGTCCAAGATGCCGGGCAGCACCGCGTCGTTCCAATTGATCGACGGTCAGCAGCGTGTGACCACGCTCACCATCCTGCTCGCGGCATTGCGGGATGTTGCTCGTTCGTCCGGGCTGAACGATTTCGCGGATGAGATCACGGAGGAATACCTGCTCTTCAAGCGCAAGCAGGGCAATGAGCGCTACAAGATTCTGCCCCGCCTCGGGGATCGCGACGTGCTCACGGCCGTGGTGGAGGGATGGGATCTAACGTCGTTTTCCGCGAACCGGATTTTCCAGGCGAGGAAGTACTTCCATCGTCACGTCCAGCACCTGTCCCGCAAGGATCCGGAAAAGCAGCTGCGCCGGCTGCTCGAGGTAATCGCCAACCGGCTCAACCTCGTGGTGGTGGTGATCGATGGCGAGAATCCCTACGAGATCTTTGACAGCCTGAACTCGACGGGGCTGCCCCTCGAGGAGTCGGACTTGATTCGGAATTTTGTCTTCATGGACATGCCGGCGGCACAACAGCAGGCGTTTGACGACCAGCATTGGAAGCCGTTTGAACAACTCTTCGCCGCCACCGCGAAGGACGAAGCGGTGGACCTGACTTCCTTCTACCGCGATTACCTGATGCGCGACGGCCGGTACTCAAAGGAGGATGCGACGTTCGTAGACTTCAAGGCCGCGCACGAAGCCGCGGTGAAGGAGCCCGAGCAGTTGGTCGCCGTTCTGCGCCGGCAGGCCCGGCTCGACCTGATGTTTCGCCGTCCGGACACGGTCAGTGATCCCGCGTTGCGCAGCCTGCTGCGGCAGGTGGCGCGCATGGATATCAGCACGGCATATCCGCTTTTGCTCAACCTGCTCGATCGGCAGGAACGCGGAACCCTGCCCAAGGAGGAACTCGAAGGCTGTCTGCTCGACCTGATCAGTTTCGTTCTCCGGCGCTCGATCTGTGGCGAAAGCACCCGTGCGTATGGGCGGTGGTTTGCGGAAGCGATTACCGTCATCCGTGATCGTCCCCGGGCCGATCTCCAGGCCTACTGGCTGGCGCGACGCTGGCCGGACGATGCGGTGGTGCGGGAGCGCCTGCCGGGCTTCGAGCTTTATCGCCGGGAAAGCACCAAGACCCACGCGATGTTGGAGCGACTGGAGGAGAGTTTCGGCCATCGCGAAAAAGTCGATGTCTCCAAGCTGACGATCGAGCACGTGATGCCGCAGACGATCGCCCATAACAAAAACGGCAAGGCTTGGAAGGAAATGCTCGGCGAAGGCTGGGAAGCGGTTCATGGGGAGCTGCTGCACACGATCGGCAATCTCACCTTGACCGGTTACAACGTCGAGCTGAGCAATTCGCCCTTTGGGGTGAAGCAAGAGGAACTCGCGCGGAGTCACGTCGAGCTCAACCGGCATTTCGCCGGGCTCGCGCAATGGGACGCGGCGGCGATTCGCGCCCGCGGTGCCCAGCTGACCGAAAGGGTTCTTGCGCTCTGGCCGCGTCCGGCGAGCACTCAGGCTTACGTCCCTTCGGCTGAGGCGATGCCCGAACCCTCCGGCTTGTCGTCGGCCGCCAAGGCGCGCCTGGAATACTGGCGACACCTGGACGCCCGGCTGGAAGAGCGGGGCGTTCCGCCGGAGGCGATCGTGCCGACCGCCGATTCCTCGCTGTCGATCGCCTGGGGTACGACGGGCGCGGTCGAGGTTGTCCTCAGTTTCAACCAGTCCCAAGGCCAGACGCATGTTACGCTGGCGCTGGCGGGCCGGGCGGGCGAAAAAATCGCGCGCGGGCTGGAACGGCAAAAGGAGGAAATCCAGGCGGAGCTGCATTACCCATTGGCGTGGGAGATCGAGAAGGGTGGGGCCGAGATTTATGCGACGGATGAAGGCATCCAGATCCGGGATCAGAACGACTGGCCCGTGCAGCACGATTGGTTCGGCGATCGCCTGGAGGATTTTCAGCGCGTCCTGCAGCCGCGGGTGCTCGCGCTCGAAAAGGAAGCGATGCTCGATCCGGACGTCCGGCGCGAACTGGAGCAGAAGGAATTGAAGCGCGAATACTGGCGTGCGCTGGCGGAGCACTTGTCCGGCGACGAGCTGGCCGTGCGGGAACGGGATCGCCTGAGCGGGCGCGACTACTGCCGCCTGGCGGCGCTCGACGACGGCATTCGCCTGGGCGCGCAAGTATCCTTGTCGGGGAATTATGTGATGGTTTATCTGAACGTTAAGAAGACCGCGGCCGCGTCGCAGCGGCGCATCTTCCGCCAGATGACGGAGACGCAGCTCGCGGAACTCAGCACGCTGACCGGCCGGGAACTGGAGAAAAGCGAGACCTATCTCTGGGCGGCGCTCGAAGCCGATGTCAGAACCAGGGCGGATTGGCCCCGGCAGCATCAGTGGCTCGCACAGAGTGCCAGCAAGTTCGTTGAGGTGTTCGAGCCTAAGCTGCTGGAGATGGGATAGGACGCAGCGGGCGGGCTCTTGTTCGGTGGTTCACCCCATCAACGGTAGTGTTAGCTGGACACCCCTCTAACGGTAGTGCGAAGTGGTTGGGTCGATGTCCGGCACCCCTTCAACCGCTAGCGCAGTCGCGCGTCTGCCCCTGACCTCCGCAGACCCGCTGGCCCTGCGCTACGAGGAGTTGAAAGCGCTTTTTCCCATGGCCGTGACGGACGGCCGGGTGGACTTGGAAAAGCTGCGCGCCGCGATGGGCGACCAGGCGGCATCGGGACCCGAGCGCTACGGGCTCTCTTGGGCAGGCAAGAGCGATGCGCTGAAGATTTTGCGCCAGCAAACCACCGCTACGCTGCTGCCAGCGCCATCCGAGTCCGTGAATTGGGACACGACTGGCAACGCGATCATCGAGGGCGACAACCTAGAGGTTCTGAAGGTCCTGCAGCACGCTTATCATGGCAAGGTGAAGCTGATCTACATCGATCCGCCCTATAACACGGGCGGCGATTTCATCTATCCGGACGATTACGCCGAAGGCCTCAACAGCTACCTGCAATTCACCGGACAAGCCAGCGCGGAAGGCGTTAAGCTGACGACCAACGTCAATACCAGCGGGCGTTATCACTCGCGCTGGCTCACGCTGATGTACCCGCGGCTCTTTCTCGCGCGCAACCTGCTGCGCGAGGATGGTGTCATCTTCGTGTCCATCGACGACCACGAAGTCCACAATCTGCGGCTCGTGATGGATGAGATTTTCGGCGAAGAAAATTTCGTCGCCTCGCTCATATGGGAAAAGAGCAGAAAAAACGACGCCAAGCTGTTCTCTGTCGGGCATGAATACATGCTCGTTTACGCGCGCTCGATGGCGCGGCTGAAGGAAGAAAAGACCGTCTGGAGGGAAGAGAAGCCCGGCGCGCGCGAAATTTGGGAAAAATATCAGGAGCTTCGACGGGAACTTGACGACAAAGACACGGCGATCGAAGCACGGCTTCAGGAGTGGTATTCTTCGCTGCCCAAGAGTCATCCATCCAAAAAGTGGAGCCGGTACAAGCGAGTCGATCGTCATGGCCCGTGGCGGGATCGGGACATATCCTGGCCGGGTGGCGACGGGCCGCGTTATGATGTTATTCATCCGAAGACGGGCCGTCCGTGTGCCGTTCCGGAGGCGGGTTGGCGCTATTCGAAGCCTGAGGAGATGCAGCGGATGATAGACAAGGGGCTGGTGGCGTTTCGTGACGACCACACGGAACCTCCATTCCGCAAAGCGCACATCAAGCCGATTCCCGACGAACTCTCGTCGGAGAGCGACGAAGCCTCGGAGGAATCCGACTCAGCCGAAGAGTTTGCCTCGCAAGTGCGCGGCAGCTATTTCTACAAGCAGTCCCAAGTCGCGGTAAAGTACCTGAAGAAGCTCTTTGGGAAAAAGATCTTCAACAATCCCAAGGATCACGAAGAGTTGGCCAGGCTGTTTTCCTATGCGACCGGAGGGGAAAAGGACGGCATCTTTCTCGATTTCTTTGGCGGCAGTGGGACCACGGCAGAGGCGGTGCTCGATTTAAACATTCACGACGGCGGCAGTCGTAAGTTCATTCTCGTTCAGTTGCCGGAGCCAACGGGCCGTCAGGATTTCCCGACCATTGCCGAGATCACCAAGGAGCGCGTGCGTCGCGTCATCGAGAAAATGGGATCCGCGAACAAAGCGGAACTCCCCTTCGCCGGCGGCACGGCGCCTGATCTTGGCTTCAAGGTTTTCAAACTCGCCCCGAGTAACTTCGCGACGTGGGATGCCAGCCTCGCGGCGCCGGATGCCTCCGGCCTGGCCGCCCAATGGGAACTTACGGCCGACAATGTGCGAGCCGGCGCCGGTGAAGGAGCGCTCTTGCACGAGCTGATGCTCAAGAGCGGATTGCCCTTGGGCTCTCCCATTCGCGTGGCCGCCGTTGCGGGCGAGTCGGTCTACCTGCTCGATGAGGGCCGGCTGCTTTTCTGTCTGGCGCGTGCGCTCACCCGCGAGGCATTGCGGGCTATGATCGGGCTGAAACCTCAGTCGGTGCTCTGTCTCGACGTCGGCTTCAAGGGCAACGATGCGCTCAAGGTCAACGCTCAGCTCGAATTCCAGAGTCACGGCATCCAGTTCCGCACCGCCTGACCGTGAAGCTTCATTTCGACGCGCAGCAGGCTTACCAGCTCGACGCCATCCAAGCCGTCGTCGGGCTCTTTGCCGGCCAGCCGGCGGCCGCCGGCAGCTTTGAATGGCAGGCGAATCTCCTCCAGCCGGAGTTGCTGGACACGCTCGGCGTGGCCAATGCGCTGGCCCTCACGGATGCCCGCCTGCTGGAGAACCTGCGTTCCGTGCAGCACGGCAACAAGCTGGACGCGACGGCCGCACTGGCGAGCGACGACATCCTGGGCGCACGCAACTTCTCGGTCGAGATGGAGACCGGCACGGGCAAGACCTACGTCTACCTGCGCACGATCCACGAGCTGCACCGCGCCTACGGCTGGAAGAAGTTTGTGATCGTGGTCCCCAGTGTGCCGATCCGCGAAGGCGTCACGCAGAGCTTGGATGCGATGACCGAGCACTTCGAGTCGATCTATGGCAAGGTACCCGTCGACAAATGGGTTTACGATTCCAGCCAGGTTTCCCGCCTGCGGCAGTTCGCGCTCAGCAACCAGCTCCAGATTTTGGTGATGAACATCCAGGCCTTCGACAAGAAGGCGGTGGCGGTCGTGCACCAGGAGAGCGATTTCATGCAGGGCCGGCGCCCCATCGAGTTCATCCAGCAGAGCCAGCCGGTCGTCATCATGGACGAGCCGCAAAACATGGAGAGCGACAACGCGCGCGAGGCCATCCGCTCGCTCAATCCGCTCGTGACCTTGCGCTATTCGGCGACCCACCGGAACATTCACAACCTCGTCTACCGGCTCGACCCGGTGCGGGCCTACGATCTTGGTCTGGTGAAACGCATCGAGGTGGACTCGGTGACCGACGGCGGCGATTTCAACCGGCCGTTCGTCGCATTGGAAGGCGTGAAGGCGTCGAAGACGGGCCTCGCGGCGAAGCTTCGCATTGATGTCGAACTGGCCGGCGGCGTGAAGCGCAAGACGATCACGGTGAAGCGCAACGAAGACGACCTGTTCGAGCTTTCTGGCCAGCGGGAAATCTATCGCGGCTACACCGTGACGGAAATCAATGCCGAGAGCGGCTTCGTATCGTTCGGCAACGGCGTGATCTTGCGGGAGGGGCAGTCGCAGGGCGGACAGGATGACACGGTGTTGCGGATGCAAATCGAGGAAACCGTCCGCGAGCATTTCCGCAAAGAGGTGGCTTTGCTCGGCCGGCCCACGGGGGAACGCATCAAGGTGCTGTCCCTTTTCTTCATCGACCGGGTGGCGCACTATGCCGACGCCGACGGGAAAATCCGGCGCTGGTTCATCGAAAGCTATGCAAAGCTCGCGGCGCTGCCCGAGTTCTCGGTGCTCCCGGCGCGCGCGGTGGAGTCGGTGCACAATGGCTATTTCGCGCGAGGCAAGGAAGGCCCCAAGGATTCCAGCGAAGGCAAGTACACCAAGGCGGATGACGAGGCCTACCAGCTGATCATGCGGGAAAAGGAACGGCTGCTGTCGCCGGACGAGCCGCTGCGTTTCATCTTCAGTCACTCGGCGCTGCGGGAAGGCTGGGACAACCCGAATGTTTTTCAGATTTGCACGCTGCGCGAAGGTCAGAGCGAGATCCGCAAGCGCCAGGAAGTCGGCCGCGGCCTGCGCCTGGCCCGCATTGAGAACGGATTCCGGTGCGATGATCCCAGGATCAACCGGCTCACGCTCATCGCCAACGAGAGCTTTGCCGATTTTGCCCGCAAGCTGCAGACGGAATTGGAGGAGGAGTGCGGCGTCTCTTTCACGGATCGCATCGTGAACAAGCGCGAACGCCGGAGGGTGAACCTGCGCAAGGAGCGCCTGCTTTCCGACGAGTTTCGCGAGTTGTGGGATCGCATCAGCTACAAGACGCGCTACGAGGTGGAGTTTTCCACCGGCGAGCTGGTGCGGCAGGCGGTGCGAGTGCTGAATGACGAGCCCGAGGTTTCCGTGCCGCAGATTACCGTCGCCAAGGCGGAGGTGAAGTTCGCGGCCGAGGGGGTGGAAGAGATCCCGCGTGCGCTGCGCCCCGTCACGCTGGCGGAGTACCGTCCGCCGGTGCCGGATATCATCGGTTACCTCCAGCGGGAAACCGAGCTCACCCGCTCCACCTTGGTGGAAATCCTGGTCAAGTCCGGCCGCGGTGCGCAGGCGCTCAAAAATCCCCAGCAATTCATGGAGCAGGCGGCCGGCGCCATCCGGCATGCCAAGCGTGAGCTCATGGTCGACGGCATTCGCTATGAGCGGGTGGCTGGCGAGGCTTACGCGATGCGTCTCTTCGAGAACGAAGAAATCGAAAGCTACTTGAGCCGGTTGCTGCCGGTTCAGCATTCAATCTACGACGCGGTCGAGTATGATTCCGAAGTGGAGCGCGCATTCGCGGCCAAGCTCGACGCCCGCGAGGATGTGAGGCTCTTCGTCAAGCTGCCTCGTTGGTTTTTGATTAAAACACCGCTCGGTGATTATCGTCCGGATTGGGCCATTGTGCGCGAGCGCGACGGCCGGGTGTACTTGGTGGCTGAGGCCAAGGGCACCACGGATCGGAAAACCCTGCCAGACGGTGAGCGCCTCCGGATCAAGTGCGGAGAGCGTCACTTCAGGCAGCTCAATGTGCCTTACCGTCTCGCGGTCGAGCCAAGCGATTTGGACTGACGCATCGGAGCCGGCGGCCCGCCACCATTCCGAGAAGGCCACAAAGGGGCCGGCGCATGTGGTCGAGGGTCGCGATTACGGCGAAATTACGGGCGAGCGGTTGCCGGGCCGCATTGGCTGGGTGACATTCCGGCATGATGCGTGACTGGTCATTTGCTGCGGCGCGTTCCTGGTAGGCGCGGGCCGAACCGGGGCTTGCGATGGAGGTCGCGGGGGGTAACGTGCCGTCATGAGCTTTCAGGAACTCATGGCTGAATTGCCCAAGCTAACTCCCGCAGAACGTCGGGAAATTCTAGCGCAGCTGGCGCGGCTGGCGCGGCTTGATGGCGATGGCTGGAGCGATGCGGAAGATCCGCTGACCGAGGCCGAGAAGGCGTTGCTTGATGCGCGCTTGGCCGCTTATGCCAAGGATCCTGAAGCGGGTAGTTCATGGGCCGAAGTGGAGGCCCGGATTAGATCCCGGTTAAGGGCGTGAGCCGGCGCCTGGTTGTCCGGCGGGAAGCGGAAACGGATGTGAGCGAGGCGGCGGTATGGTATGAAGGGAGGGCGGCAGGCTTGGGTGTGGAATTCTTGCGAGAGATTGAATTGGCAGCCGGGCGGGCTGCAGAGGCTCCGCAACTCTTTCCCGTTCTGCGCCGCCAGCCGGAAGTGCGACGGGTGTTGGTTCGAAAATTCCCCTATCGAATCTTCTTCATTGTGAGCCACGTCGCCGTGGTGGTTTTTGCAGTCATGCATGCCGCGCAGTATGATCGGCATTGGCGCGAACGTTTGTAGGTGGCTTGTCCGATCGTGACCTTGGCAAGCGCCAGCGCGCCGGCTTGCGTTCCGCTTCCGGGCTCGCTGACTCGACAACGGATGGCTCCTCCCCGCCGCAAAAACATTTTCCGCATCGCGCCGCCGCCGCCGATGACGATCTATGTGCGGAGCGGCTTTCTGCGCGTGCTCACGGAGGAGTTCGAGGCGCTGAAGGTGAAGCGCGCCGCGTTGGTGGAGGACAAGGTGGAGGCGCACAGCCAGGGCGATCTGCGCGAGAACTTCGGCTTCAAGGCGGCCAAGGACGCGATCCGACAGGTTGATCGCAAGATGGACGAGCTCGATCGCTTTTATCGCCGCAACACGTTCATTGAGGTCGATCCCGCGGCCTGGCTCACCAAGCCGACGGATTTCGTCCAGCTCGGCCACGTGGTGAAGATCGAGAAAGAGGATCCGGGCGCGAAACGGAAGTTCCGCTTCACCTTCCTCGTTGCGACCTACGGCGAGACGGCAACCGATGCGCAAAGCGACATCGAGTGCCTGCCGCACAATTCGCCGCTCGCCGTGGTGCTGCTGGGCCTCGCCCCCGGCAAGCCGGCCCAAGTCCAATTGCCTGCCGGTCCGTCGACGCTCACCGTGCTCTCGATCCGCAATCCGACACAGGCCGAGCTCGATCGCCTGCTCGCGGCGATCAAGGCGCCTGAGGTTGAGGGGGAGGAATAGGGTGAGAGATCGAGCCGGAGAATTTAACCACTCATGGCATCGCCTACCGGCGCTGCTACGAAGTGCGGTTACGCCTGATCGGCTTCACCGAGTGGTTTCGGGGGTCGGCTAATCGCCGACAGGAAACCAGACAGATGTCCAAGCGGCGATTAGCCGCTCCCCGAAAATAAAGCCGGAGCCGATTAGGCGCAGGGGACCATCAAGCAGCGCCGGTAGGCGATGCCATGAGTGGTTAAACCGGTTCGGCTGTCTTTGCGACTTACGCCTTCGGCGCGTCCGCGTAGGCTTCAGGCATGCGCAGAGGATGGCTTTGCCGCCTCTGCATATGCCTCCATGCCGACGCACGAGCAGACCAGGTTGCGGTCGCCGTAGACGTTGTCGACGCGACCGACGGCGGGCCAGAACTTGGAGGCGCGGGTCCACTTGTCGGGGAACGCCGCGACTTCGCGCGAGTACGGATGCGGCCACTCGGTGGCGCAGACGACCGCGGAAGTGTGTGGGGCGTGCTTGAGCGGGTTGTTGGCCTTGTCGGACTCGCCGCTGGCAACGGCCGCCATCTCGCCGTGGATGGAGATGAGCGCGTCGCAGAAGCGGTCGAGCTCGGTCTTCGTCTCGCTCTCGGTCGGCTCGATCATGAGCGTGCCGGGGACGGGGAAGGACATCGTCGGGGCGTGGTAGCCATAATCCATCAGGCGCTTCGCCACGTCCTCGACCTCGAGACCGTGCTTCTTCCACGGGCGGAATTCCAAAATGCACTCGTGGGCCACGCGGCCGCTGGCGCCGCGGTACAGCACCGGGAAGAACTTCTCGAGGCGCTGCGCGATGTAATTGGCGTTGAGCAGCGCGAACTGCGTGGCGCGCGTCAGGCCGTCGGGTCCCATCATGCGGATGTACATCCACGAAATGACGAGGATGGATGCGCTGCCGAAGGGCGCCGCGGAGACAGCGCCGATCTGAGATTTCAGATTTGAGATCTCGGATTCGGGCCGGGCGCGGACGACCGGATGGCCGGGGAGGAACGGCACGAGCTGCTTCGCGACGCCGATCGGGCCCATCCCGGGGCCGCCGCCGCCGTGCGGAATGCAGAAGGTCTTGTGCAGGTTGAGATGGCAGACGTCGGCACCGATGTGGCCGGGCGAGGTCAGGCCGACCTGCGCGTTCATGTTCGCACCGTCCATGTAGACCTGGCCGCCGTGATCATGGATGACTTTGCAGATCTCGCGGATCGAGGCCTCGAACACGCCGTGCGTGGACGGGTAGGTGACCATCAGCGCCGCGAGGTTCTTCGCGTGCTCGGCGGCCTTGGCCTTGAGGTCGGCGACATCGATGTTGCCGCTGGCGTCGCAAGCGACGGCGACGACCTTGAAATTGCACATCGCGGCGCTGGCCGGGTTGGTGCCGTGCGCGCTGGTGGGGATGAGGCAGATGTTGCGGTGACCCTCGCCGCGCGACTCGTGGTAAGCGCGGATGACGAGCAGGCCGGCGTATTCGCCCTGCGAGCCGGCGTTGGGCTGGAGCGAGACGGCGGCAAAGCCGGTGATCTCGCTGAGCCACTGCTCGAGCTGTTCGAAGAGTTTCGCGTAGCCCTTGGTCTGCTCGGCCGGGGCGAAAGGATGCAGCTGGCCGAACTCCGGCCACGTCACCGGGAACATCTCACTCGTGGCGTTGAGCTTCATCGTGCACGAGCCGAGCGAGATCATCGAGTGGACCAGCGAAAGATCCTTCGCCTCGAGCCGCTTGATGTAGCGGAGCATCTCGTGCTCGGTGTGGTACTTGTTGAAAACGGAGGCGGCGAGGAACGGCGTGTGGCGCGAATGCGTGGCGTCGTAGCCGGTCGTGACCGTCGTGGCGGACGGGACCTTGGCCGACTCGTTGAAGCAGGCGAGCAGCGTGCGGACGTCCTCGATCGTCGTGGTCTCGTCGAGCGAGATGCCGACGGTGTAGTCGTCGATCGGGCGCACGTTGATGTGCTTGGCCTGGGTGGCGGCGTGGACGCGGACGGCGGCGACGTTGCCGACGGTGAGCGTATCGAACACCGGCTCGGCGTTGATCGTGGCGCCGGCCGACTTGAGGCCCTCGGCGAGCAGGCGGGTGAGCAACTGCGTGCGGCGGGCGATGCGCTTCAGGCCTTCCGGGCCGTGGTAGACGGCGTACATCGACGCCATGACGGCGAGGAGAACCTGCGCGGTGCAGATGTTGGACGTGGCCTTGTCGCGGCGGATGTGTTGCTCGCGCGTGCCGAGCGCGAGGCGCATGGCGGGATTGCCCTGGGCGTCTTTCGAGACGCCGACCAGGCGGCCCGGCATCTGGCGCTTGAATTCATCCTTGGTGGCGAGGAAGCCCGCGTGCGGGCCGCCGAAACCCATCGGCACGCCGAAACGCTGGGCCGAGCCCACCGCGACGTCGGCGCCGAATTCGCCCGGCGCGCGGAGCAGGGTCAGCGCGAGCAGGTCGGCCGCGACGACGCACAGTGCGCCGGCGGCATGCGCCTTCTCGAAGAAGGCGGCGAAATCATGGATGCTGCCGGTGGTGTCCGGGTACTGGACGAGCACGCCGAAAACCTTGCCCGCGAAATCGTAGGTGCGGTGGTCGCCGGTGACGACGGTCACGCCCAGCGGCTTGGCGCGAGTCTTGACGATATCGATCGTCTGCGGGTGGCACTTGTCGGAGACGAAGAAAACGGAGGTCTCGTGGCTGTCGCCGAGTTTCACGCGGTGGGCGAGCATCATGGCCTCGGCGGCGGCGGTGCCCTCGTCGAGCATCGACGCACCGGCGATTTGCATGCCGGTGAGGTCGGTGACGAGCGTCTGGAAATTGAGCAGTGCCTCGAGGCGGCCTTGGGAAATTTCCGCCTGATATGGCGTGTAAGCGGTGTACCAGCCCGGGTTCTCGAGGATGTTGCGCTGGATCACGCCCGGCGTGAGCGTGCCGTAGTAACCCATGCCGAGGTGGCTGCGGTAGATTTTGTTCTGGCTGGCGATCTCGCGCAGCTCGGCCAGCGCGGCCGATTCACCGGCGGCGGCGGGCAGGGTGAGGGGGCGGCCGAGACGAATGTCGGCGGGCACCGCGGCGTCGGCCAAGGCTTCCACGGAAGGGACGCCGACGGTCTGCAGCATTTCAGCCACTTCCGCGGCGGAGGAGCCGGTATGGCGGCGTTCAAAGGTGTCGAGAGGGGCGAGCAAGTCGCGCGGCAAAGACATCCGCGAAACCTAGGCTCGGGCAGGGGAGGCGCAACTGAGTTCTCGGTATCGGCCCGACCCATTAGGCGGGTTCCGGCGGGGGAAAGTTTCGCTGCTGTCGGTAGTCTCGAGCCAGCAATCCATGGCCCTTTCACAGCAGTTAACGGAGGAAACTGAGTTTGGTCCAAACCCTCCGTTATCTCCGTTTCCTCCTGTGAGGTCGGTCCGCTTTGTTCGTGGTCTCCATGCAATCCGCACACACGGCTGGCACGGAAGATGCCTCAATCGCGACACCAAATCGTTACCGTTCCCTTACGCTTCCCGGATTGATTCCGCGCGATCCGAGGTCCATTCCTTCATCAAATTATTTTTCATCACCGATCGTTAGCGAGCGCGTGACGGCTGATAGTCACGGGAATCGCTGTTCGGGGATGAATTCCGAACCCAAATCCGATTATGATCCGCCTGACCGTCCTGTTCCGTCCCTGGTTTGCTCTGCTCGCGATTATTTCGCTCCTCGGCACCGCGCGTGCCGACTTTACCGCCACCTATGACTTCGGTTCCGTCACCGCATCGAGCGGTCTGACCGATCCCACGCCGGTCCCGGTGGTGGCCAACCTCACGCTGGGCAGCTTCACGGCGGTCGTGCCGCCGCCGACGTCGAATCCCAACGCCGGTGGCCGCTTCAGCTTCCAGTCGTGGCCGACGGGCGGCGTGGACGGCAACAACACTTATGCGGCGCAAACGGGCGCGCTCAGCCCGACCCAGTATTATTCCGTCACGCTCACGCCCCAGGCCGGTTACGCCCTCAACCTCACGAGCCTGACCTTCACGCTGCAGCGCTCGGCCACCGGCATTCATACCTACGCCGTCCGTTCCGACGCCGGTGGCGATGCCTTCGCGACCAACCTGCCTGCGTCCATCAGCCCGGCGAACGCCAATCTTTCCGTCCAGGCCGACAATGTCTTCCTCGTGCTCGACAGCAGCACCACGGCGCAAAACGGCAGCACGCTCACGCTGACCGGCGCCAGTCTCCAGAATATCACCGGCCCGGTCACGTTCCGCTTTTACGGATGGAATGCCGAGGGCAGCGGCGGCACCTTCTCGATCGATAACGTCGTGTTCACCGGCAACATGGTCTCCGCCAGCGGCCCGACGCCGCCGTCGATCACCACGCCGCCCGCCTCGCAAACCGTCACCGAGGGCGCGGTCGTACACTTCTCCGTCGCCGCTGCCGGCACCGCGCCGTTTACCTACCAGTGGCGCAAGGGCGGCGCGCCGCTCGCCGACGGCGGCATCGTCTCCGGTTCCCTGACCGACACGCTGACGCTCACCGGCGTCGCGGTGGCCGACACCGGCAGCTACGACGTCGTCGTCACCAACGCGGCGAACTCCGTCACGAGTCCGGCCGCGAGCCTCACCGTCAATCCGACGATCGTGGCCCCGGCGATCACGACGCAGCCGTCCCCGCAGGCCGTTGCTCCGGGCGGCACCGCGGTCTTCTCCGTCGCCGCTTCCGGCACGGCACCCTTCACCTATCAATGGCGCAAGGGCGGTACTCCGCTCGCCGACGGCGGCAATATCTCCGGCGCGACTTCGGCCACGCTGACCGTCAGCGCGGCCAGCGCCGCCGATGTCGGCAGCTATGATGTGGTCGTGAGCAACGCGGCGCCCACCACCGCGACGAGCAATGCCGTCGCGCTCTCGCTCGACACGGTCTTCGTCACGCCCTCCGGCCAGGTTTCCTACGCCGGCGGCTCCTACACGCAGAACTTCGACACGCTCCCGGCCAGCGGCACGTTCACCCTGACGGGCAACGGCCCGCTGGCGCTCAACGCCGCGCCGATCAGCGCCTCGGGTCTCGGCGGCTGGACCTTCGCGAAGTACGACGGCACCGGCACGGTGGCGCTCTTCCGCGTCGAGGCCGGCACCGGCACCTCGGGTGCGATTTATTCCTACGGCACGGGCAGCTCCTCCGACCGCGCGCTCGGTTCGCTCGCGAGCGGCTCGACGATCTCGCGCTTCGGCCTGACGCTGGTCAACAGCACCGGCCTGCCGATCACGCAGTTCACGCTCAACTACACCGGCGAGGAATGGCGCGGCGGCACCGGCACCAACTCGCTCGCGTTTGAATACGCGCTCGGCGCCACCGACATCAACACCGGCACTTTCGTGGCCGCCTCCGCGCTTAACTTCGCGGCGCCCACCACCGCCACCGGCGCGCTCGTCGGCAATAGCGCCCCGAACCGCACCGCTGTCGGCGCCACCGTCACCGGTCTGAACTGGGCGCCGGGCCAGACGCTGACCCTGCGCTGGACCGACGCCAACGATGCCGGCAACGACGACGGCCTCGCGATCGACGATCTCACCCTGAGCACGCCCATCGCGACGAATGCCATCCTGCCCGCGGTGGTCTACACGACTCCCGCCAGCGGCAAGGCCAACATCCCGGTGGCTGATCCGCTGACCGTCGCGTTCAACGAGGCGGTTAATTTCCCGGCCTCGTCCGTGACGCTAACCGGCGAACTGAGCGGCGTGCACCCCGTCACCGTGACGGGCGGCCCGTCCACTTATACGCTGACGCCGGCCACGCCCTTCGCGGAAGGTGAGACGGTAACGCTGACCATCGCCGCCGCGCAGGTTTCCGATGCCGCCACGGGCACGGTTCACCCCGGCGCGGATTTCACGATGAGCTTCATCACGTTCTCCAGCGCCCCGCTCCCGATCCACAAGATCCAAGGCGCCGGCACCGCCAGCCCGTACGCGGGTTATGCGGTCACGCTGCAAGGCATCGTGGTCGGCAGCTTCCAGGGCGCCGGCCAGATCGGCGGCTACTATATTGAAGAGCCCGATGCGCTGCAGGACGGCGATCCCGCCACGTCCGAGGGCATCTACGTCTTCGACAACACGAACAGCGTGGCCGTCGGCGATCTCGTGACCCTCACCGGCACGATTTCGGAATACGGCGCGGCGCCGGTCAGCCAGACGGAAATTTCCGCGCTCACCGCCTTCACCAAGAACAGCAGCGGCAACCCGCTGCCGACGCCGGTCGCGGTCACTCTGCCCTTCGCCAGCGCCAGCTATGCCGAGCGCTACGAGGGCATGCTCGTTTCCTTCCCGCAGACGCTGACCGTGAACGACAATTACGACCTGGGCTACTTCGGCGAAATCACCCTCGCCAACGGCCGCCTGCCTACGCCGACCAACGTCGTCGCGCCGGGCGCCGCCGCGCAGGCCCAGGAAGCGGCGAACCTGCTCAACCAGATCACGCTCGATGACGGTGTGAGCACGACCAATCCGTCGCCGACGCCGTTCCTCACCGGCACGACCCCGGCCACGCAGACCCTGCGCGCCGGCAGCACGGCCACGGGCGTGACTGGCATCCTCGACAACAAGTTCGGTCTCTATGTGGTCGAACCGACCGTCACCCCGGTCTTCGCCGAAGCCAACGCCCGCCAGAATTCGCCGGCTTCGCTCGGCTCGCTCCGCGTCGTCATCGGCAACGTCGAGAACTTCATGAACGGCGACGGCAACGGCGGCAGCTTCCCGACTTCGCGCGGCGCTTCGACCTACGCCGAGTACCAGCGCCAGCTGGCCAAGGTCACCTCGGCGATTCTCAACCTCGCGCCCGACATCATGGGTCTGACGGAAATCGAGAACGACCGCGTCGCGAACGGCGAAGTCGACAGCTACCAGCCGACCAGCGCGATTGCGCAGCTCGTCGCCAGCCTCAACGCCAACGCGCCGGCCGGCACCACCTACGCGTTCGTCAACGCCGCGGCGGTCGACATCACGACCGACCTGATCCACGTCGCCCTCATCTACCGCAAGGAAACGGTCGAGGAGGCGGGCATCGCCGCGATGCTGAACGACCCGGCCTTCAACAACGTCGCGCGCAATCCGCTCGCCCAGACGTTCCGCCAGAAGTCCACCGGTTCGAAGCTCACGGTCTGCATCAATCACCTGCGCGCCAAGGCCAGCGCCGCCGCCGGCGTGGGCAATGCCGACTCCGGCGACGGCCAGGGCACGAACAACGCCCTGCGCGTGCAGGAAGCCGACGCGCTCACCGCGTGGCTCGCCACGTCGCCGACCGGCGACGCCGATCCGGACGTGCTGATCATCGGTGACCTCAACGCCTACGCGAAGGAAGATCCGATCGCCCACATCGAGGCCGCGGGCTTCACCAACCTCAGCGAATTCTACGAAGGTGTGGGTGGCTACTCCTACGCCTTCAACGGCGAGTTCGGTCACCTCGACCACGCGCTCGCCACGCCGAGCCTGGCCACGCAGGTCCGCAGCACCGCGACGTGGCACGTCAACTCCGACGAGCCGGTCTATTACGACTACAACCTCGAGGACAAGGATGCCTCCCAGCAGGCGATCAACGCCGGCACGCCCTACCGTTACTCCGACCACGACCCCGTCGTGATCGGCATCGAGCTCAACGCGGCTCCGGTCATCACGACCCCGCCGACGCCGCAGGTCGTCACCGTGGGCAACACGGTCACGTTCAGCGTGAGCGCCAGCGGCAGCCCGGCGCCCGCTTACCAGTGGCGCAAGAACGGCGTGAACATCGTCGGTGCGACCGGCGCGAGCTTCACGATCACCTCGCCGACGTCAGCTGACGCCGGCAGCTACGATGTGGTAGTGAGCAACAGCGTCGGCTCGGTCACGAGCACCGCGGTGACGCTCACCGTCAATCCGGGCACCGCCGGGGTCACGCTCTCCGGTCTCGACGAACTCTATGACGGCCTGCCGCATCCGGCGATCGTCGCGACTTCGCCCGCCGGCCTGCCGGTCACTGTCACGTACAATGGCGGCAGTGCCGTCCCGGTGACGCCCGGCTGGTACACCGTGGTGGCGACCATCAACTCGCCTGACTACACCGGCTCGGCCACGGCCCAGCTCTTCATCGACGTAACCTCGCTCGTCCGCCATCTGCCGTCGCTCGACGGCAAGATCCGCGGCTCGGTGCAGGTGGTGACGGCGGAGAACATCACCCTGAACGGCAACGGTGCGATCTCCGGCGACCTCCTCGTCCCCGGCACGCCGACGATCAAGAAGAACGGCAACCCGACCTACACCGGCACGATCGACAGCACGGGCACCGCTTCGCCGACCACGGCCACGATTACGCTGAACGGCGGCGCGTCCCTCGTACACGTCGTCCGCCGCGTCAACGCGCAGACGCTGCCCGTCGTGGCGGCGCCACCGGCCCCGACCGGCACGCGCAACGTGTCGCTCAACACCGCCGGCCAGAGCCCGGGTGACTTCGCGACGATCCGCGACCTGACGCTCAACAGCAACGCGGGCCAGATCACGCTGCCGGCCGGCAAGTACGGCAACCTCACCGCCAACGGCGCCAGCAGCTTCGTGCTCGGCACCGCGGGCGCGACCACTCCGTCGGTCTACAACCTCCAGGGCCTGACGCTCAACGGCACCAGCCGCCTTATCATCGCCGGCCCGGTGATCATCAACCTCGCCAACGGCACCGCGCTGAACGGTTCCGCCGGCACGACGGGCCATCCCGAGTGGCTGCAGCTCAACATCGCCTCCGGCAACTTCACGTTGAACGGCAGCATCACCTTCACGGGTTTTGTGACCGTGCCGTCCGGCACCGTGACGATCAACGGCAGCAGCGTCCTCACCGGCCGCATCATCGCCGACCGCCTGACCGTCAACTCGGGCACGCTGGTCGATCCGGAGTTCTGATTCCTGTTTCACAAAGCGGCCCACCGAAAGGTGGGGCGCTTTTTTTGTGTCCGTGGTAGGAGGGGCTTTATGCCCCGACGAAGCATGAACGTCGGGGCATAAAGCCCCTCCCACCATTTCGAGCCAGATCAGCCGGATGCTGTCCGCTTGCCTCGGGTCGCGAGCTTTGCTTTCACTGTGTCGTGACCCCGCGATTCTGGCTCGGCTTGTGTGCCCTGGTTTTGTCCCTCGGCGTCGCGCGCGCCCAGAACTACCTCGTCGTCGAGGACGGCGGCGAAGGCTACGTCGTCCAGAAGGTCTACAACGGTTTCGTCTATATCAAGAAGGGCGACAAGCTCGTCAGCGTGCGGAAGGACCGCGTCATGCTCGCGCCGGCGCCCGAGTTCCTGCCGGTCTTCGTTTCCGTGCGCAACCTGCAGGTGAAAACCTCCTATGTCTCGCTGATCGGCACGGGATCGGACATCAACAACAGCTTCTATCTCCGGGCGGACTTCTCGTCATCGTATGCCCTGCCCGATGCCTATCTCGTGATCGAGCTGCACACCGCGGACGCCGGGCGGCAGATTTATTATCAGGAAATCGGCAACCTCGACCCGGATCATCCGCGCTCCATCGAGGCGCACATCCCGCTGAGCCAGAAATTGGGCGAGGGGAAATACCACCTGCATGTCTTCACCGGTTCGCACGAGGTCTTCAATTCGCAGCAGCCCTGGCAGTTTCGTGAAGGGATGCTCGACAAGATGGTCGTGAAGCGCATCGCCGAGGCGAAGGATGCGCCGCCGCGACCGTTCGTCGGGCCGGCGCCGGAATATCCCAAGGAGCTGCGCAAGGCGCGCACCGCGGGCACGGCCACGGTGCAGATTCATATCACGCGGACGGGCGTGGTGACAAAGCCCGTGGTGAAAAGCGCCACGACGCCGGCCTTCGGTGAAGCCGCGCTCGAGGCGGTGCGCCAGTGGAGGTTCCTGCCCCGGATCAAGGGCGGCAAGCCGGTCGAGGCCGACGCGGAAATGCCCTTCGATTTCACCGCGCCCGCCGAGCCGGAGAAAAACTGAGTCGCACCCGCCGCCGAGTTCGTGTCCTGATCGGGGTTTCCGCATGGGACTCTACGCCACCAAACAGCAGCGCGCCGACTACGTCGACCGGCGGCTGGCCGAACTCTATCCGCAGACCCCGATCCCGCTCGATCACAAGGATGCGTACACGCTGCTGGTGAGCGTGGTGCTGTCGGCGCAGTCCACCGACATCGGCGTAAACAAGGTCACGCCGCGGTTATGGGCGCTCGGCGATACGCCGGCCGCGGTGGCGAAAATCCCGGTGGATAAAATCCGCGAGATCATCCGCCCCGTCGGCCTCTCGCCGCAGAAGGCGAAGGCGATCAGCGAACTCTCCGGCATCCTCGTGGCGCGCCATGGCGGCCAGGTGCCGCGCACGTTTGCTGAGTTGGAGGAATTGCCCGGGGTCGGCCACAAGACGGCATCGGTCGTCATGAGCCAGGCCTTCGGCGTCCCGGCGTTCCCCGTGGATACGCACATCCACCGTTTGGCGATGCGCTGGAAACTGAGCGACGGCAGCAACGTCGAGCAGACCGAGCGTGACCTGAAAAAGGTCTTTCCTGAGGCCCACTGGAACCAGCTGCACCTGCGGATCATCTTCTTCGGCCGCGAGCACTGCACCGCGCGCAGCTGCGACGGCACGGTGTGCGAGATTTGCCGGACGTTGTTTCCCGGACGGAAGCCGCTGAAGAAGCGGGAATGAATCAGATCGCTGGAGGGCTGGGCTCCCGCCCAGCCGAGCGTGCACGCCAGCGGGCTGAACGCCGTCTTTCGTTTTTCGCGTCTCGAGCGGCGAAGGGTCAGGCTGGCCGTGCCGTGCGTAGCCAATCGAGTTACGCCGTCGATGGACGTGCCCCTCTTCGCTTATGGCCTCGCGTGGCAGGCTTCGCGCTCGCTGCGCTCGGCGAAAGATCGAGATGGCCGTGCCAGCCGTAGCCACTTTGGGCGCGCTGCGGGAGTTAACGCCCACCTTCGCCAAGCCTACGGCGGGCAGCCTTCGCTCTCGCTGCGCTCGGCGAAGGCTGGTGGACGCAACAGGACTCGAACCTGTGACCCCGTGCGTGTGAAGCACGTGCTCTAACCAACTGAGCTATGCGTCCGAAACAGGGGGCCGAAGGTTGAGAGTCGTCGGGTCCGAATCAACCTTGTTTTATAAACTTTGTAGAAGCCTGCTTGCAGGCGACTTCCATCAGTTACCTCGCCTGCACCATGACGATCACGTTGCTGTGCGCCGGGATCGTCAGGCCGTCGAGCGTGGTCGCGCCGGCGGGCAGGGCGGGCAGTTCGCGGATTTCGTCCGCTGTCGGCAAATAGAGGAGCACCGAGTTCGTGCCCTCGCTTGCGGGCAACGTCAGCCGTCCGGCCGCCGCCTCCTTGCCGCGGTTGGCGAGCAGGACGAAGGTCGTGCTGCCGCACCGCACGGCGAGAACGTGGCGCACCGGCGCGCCTTGCCAGGTCGCGGCGACCTCGTCGTAGTTGCCATGGCCGGCGGCGAGCATCTGCTCGTGGATGCGACGGACACGCGTGAGGTAGGCGGTGGTGCCGCGGGCGTCGAAAAATTCCCACCACCACGTCATGGGCAGGATCGGCGTGGGCGAAAACAAACCGAGCCACAGGCCGTTTTGGAAATCCTCGTCCATCTGCCCGGCGAAATCATTGAAGTCCTTGGTCCAGTCCCACTCGTAGGCGTATTCGCCGATGGCGTAGGGTTTGCCGGTGGCCGCCACGTACTGGCGCAGCGTCGCGGGGATCGCGTCGGTGTCCTTGTAGATGTGGCGCTGGTTGAGATCGAGCGCCGGCACGGCGTCGAGCCCGGCCACGTCGCGGTGCGAGACGCTGGTGGTGACGGCGCGCTCGTACGGATCGAGCCGCTTCAGGGCGGCGCTCATCTCGGCGTGCCAGGCGGTGACGGTGTCGTCGGGAATGCGCGCGCCGACCTGGCCGTACATCGCGTTGTCCACCTCGTTGAACAATTCCCACATCGCGAGGTGCGGGCTGTAGCCCCAGCGGGCCACGAGGTAGCGGAGGCGGTCCTGATAGCGGGCGCGCGCTTCCGGCGAAGTGAAGAAATCCGCGGCGGTCGCGCAGGGGCCGCCGTTCCTGCGGTTGTAGGGATTCTGTTCCCAGCCCGGGCCGAGCAATGAGCCGTGCGGGTCGATTACCAGCATGAAGTAGGTGTCGGTCGTCGCGGCGAGCTCGACGAGCTCGTCCATGCGCTGCATGGCCGAGGCGTTGAAGCGATGCGTGTCGTTCGTGTAGCGGTCGGTGTCGATGACGCGGTTCCACTCGAGCGGCAGGTTCCACTGGCACATCCACGTGCGGAAAAAGGAGCCGCCGTTCGTGGCGAGGCGACCGAGCAGGTATTCGTAGGTGAAGCGCTCGTTCTGGTGCAGTGCCTGGAAATGTTTCGAGTCGTCGTTGGAGCGTGCCTCCCAGCCGAGGCTTTCGCCGAGGCCGCGGAACGGCGTGCCGTCGTCGAAGCGGAAAATCCACGGGCTCGCGAGGTGGAGAAAACCGTGTCCGCCCGAAGCCGCGACCTCGAACACCACCGGCGCCGACACGCAGCGCCGGCCCTGGTTGAAGAAAACATAGCGGCCTCGGTAGATGCCGGACTCGCGCGGGGCGAAGCGCGTGGCCCACACGGAAGTCGCGCCGCTGGGCCCGCGCTCGAAATAAGAGGGAATGACGACAGCTTTCCCCGACGGCGCGGTCAGCTCGAGATCGAGCCGCGCCTCGGCGGAGCGGTACGGATCCTGCCACTCGCCGGTCAGTGTGATGACGAAGTCGACGCGCTCGTACTGCCGCGGCGCGGCGGTGAGCCGCGTGGCACTTTCGATCTGCATGACCGCGGCCCCGGCGCGACCAGCGGACGCGAGCGCGACCACGCTGGCGAAGGGAGCGAGGACGAGGCGGAACAGCTGCATGCGAAGGCGGGGCGAACGAAAAAGGGGCACAGGGAAAACGAGGTGCCGGGGGTAGAACCGGAGCAGACGATCCTAGCGCATGCCTGCGGGAGGGTCATTGAGAACGGCCCAGCCCAAATTGCGAAACAGCCGGGCGGAGGATTGTTGTAGCCGGGGGCGCTGACCCCGGACGAGCGCGATGCCACCTGCCACCGGGGTCAGCGCCCCCGGCTACAGGAAGAAAAACCCGCCGCGCCCTATCTCAGAACTCTTCCTTCAGATCCGGCTCCGGCGACGACGCCAGCCGCGACTCCGAGCGGCGCGGCTGGTGCTCGCGGCGGTACATGCCGGGCGTGACGCCGACGTGGCGGCTGAACATCACGTTGACGTACTCGGTGTGCACGATGCCGACGAGGTCGGCGATGTTCTTGAGCGGCAGGTCGGTTTCGACGAGCAGCTGCTTGATGCGGGCAATTTGGATCTGCCGGATCTCGGTGTGCGCCGAGTGGCCGAGCAGGTGGCGGAACTTGCGTTCGAGCACGTGGCGCGAGACGCCGACGTGGCGGGCGACGTCCTCGGCGGTGATGTCACGGCAGGCGAACTGGCGGATGTAGTGGATCGCGGCGCAGGTCACGCGGTCCTCGATCGCGAGCACGTCGGTCGACTGGCGCACGACGACGCGGATCGGGTCGATGCGGATGTCGTCGTTGCCGGTGTGTTTCCCGGCGAGCATCATCTGGTCGAGCAACTCGGCCGCGCGATAACCGGCGAGCTGGCGGTCGGTGGCGACGCTGGAGAGCGGCGGGTTGCCGAAGGCGCAGCGCAGGTAGTCGTTGTTCACGCCGAGCACGGCGATTTCGTCGGGCACGAGGTAGCCTGCCTTGCGGCAGGCACCGACGACCTGCAGGGCGCGGAGGTCGTTGCACGCCATCAGCGCGAGCGGGCGCGGCAGGTCGGCGAGCCACTTTTGAATGAGCGTCTGCTGCTCCTCGTCGTACTTCGGGTCGACCATGCGGTAGTCGTCCTCGAAGATGCTGCAGCTTTTGCCGGCGAGACCGAGTGCTTCCATGAAGCCCGCGGCACGTTCGCGCGCCCAGGATTCGGTCAGGCCGCAGAACGCGAAGTGTTGGAAGCCGCGTTCGAGGAAATGCTCTGCGCCCATGTGGCCGGCGGCGTGGTTGTCGGGGCGGATCTTGGGAATGTCCTTCACCACCGGCGCGTCGTTGAGGTCGATCAGCGGGATTTTGCGCGCGCGGCAGGCCTCGATCAGGGTCGGGGTCATGTGGCGCGTGATGACGCCGTCCCACGCGGTGTCGTTGACCCACCAGTCCTCCTCGGCGGCGGCGGCCTGGGCGTCGATCAGCACTTCCCACGTGCCGTGAGCGTAGCGGGAGATGCCCATGAGGATGGCCTTGGCGTCGTCCCAGCAGAAATTGAACACCAGCAGCACGCGCGGATTGCGGCGCACGGCTTTGGTGCCGGCGGCCGGGACGGCGAGCGACACGGGCGCGGCGATGGCTTTCTTCTTTTTCTTTTTGGCAGACGGGGCGCGGTTGCGGGACGTGGCGGCGCCGGGAGTGTCGTCGAGTTTCATGGCGGGGCGGGTTCAGGTGGCGCGGGGGCGCGTGGCGAGCTCGTCGCTGATGCGGCGCTCGAGGGATTGGTTGAGGGCGTAGAAGCAGCCGAGCACCGCGACCGCCACGGCGATGGCGGCGGGGATGGTGCTCATCATGTGGCGGATGCCGCTGAGCGAGGAGGCGGACTGCTGGACGTTTGCGGCGAAGCCGGCCAGATCGAGGAGGAAACCGGCGAGCGCGCCGCCGACGGCCCAGCCCATCTTCTGGGCGAAGGTGGCGGCGGAGAAGACGAGGCCCGTGGCGCGGCGGCCGTACTTCCATTCGCCGTAGTCGGCGGTGTCCGCATACATCGACCAGATCAGCGGGAAGAGCGCGGCGTTGGGCACGCTCTGCACGATGTTGCAGGCGTAGAGCAGCACGCGGTCGCCGGGTTGCACGAAGTAGAACACGCCCTGCGCGAGCGCGCAGGCGAGCGAGAGGATGACGAACGCGCGCTTCTTGCCGCCGCAGAGGCGCGTGAGCTGCGGCGTGACCGAGGCGCCGATGATGGAGAACACCGTGCCCGTGACCATGAACGGCGCGGCGGCGGCCTGATCGTTTTGGTAGTATTTGAAATAGTAGAGCGTCGCGCCGTTGCGCACGGAGATGTAGACCAGCGTGATCAGGCCCATGACGCAGAGCATGACCCACGGGCCGTTGCGCAGGAGATCCTGCAGGTCGCGGCCCACGGAGCTGGCGGACACCGGCGGCTTCACGCGCTCGCGCGTGGAGCTGAAGGTGAAGAAGAACAACCCGCCCGCGAGCACGGCGAAGACGCCCATCGCCAGCGGATACCCGGCGCGGTCGTTGCCGCCGCCGAGTTTCTGCACGAGGTAGAGCAGCGCGCCCTGCACGATGATGTTGCCGAGGAAGGCGCCGATGAAGCGGTACGATGCGAGGGCGGTGCGGTCCTCGGAGCGCGGCGAGATTACGCCGAGCAGCGCGCCGTAGGGCACGTTGACGACGGTGTAGACCATCATCACGAGCGTGTACGTGACGTAGGCGTAAGCCAGTTTGCCGGCGGGAGACAGGTTGGGCGTGAGGAAAAGCACGACACCCGAGATCATGAACGGCAGCGTGCCCCAGAGGATCCACGGACGGAATTTTCCCCAGCGCGTTTCGGTGCGGTCGGCGATCATGCCCATCACCGGGTCGATGGCCGCGTCCCAGAAACGCGAGACGAGGAACATCGTGCCCACCGCCGCCGGCGCGAGGCCGAAGGTGTCGGTGTAGAAAATCATCAGGAACATCGAGAACGTCTGCCAGTACAGGCACGACGCGGTGTCGCCCGCGGCATAGCCGAGCTTTTCCCGCCAGGAAACCAGGGAGACGGAAGGGGTGGGCTGCATTGGCTCGTTGTTCAGGAGGGGAGGGCGCGCGAGGTGGAGCAGACGCCGGCCTGACGCGACCAGTTACGGGCCGAAAACGCTCCCGGTCAAGGGAGCGGGCGCGGGCGGCGCAAAACGCGGAATGAGAACGGGCCTGCGGGAACTGAGATTTTGGACGGGGTTCGCAGGCGCCGCTTTCCTACACACCCCGGCGCTTCGCGCCACCCCTCTTCATAGAGGGGAGTTTCAATCCACGCAGCCGAAGTCCCCTCTATCAAGAGGGGTGCCCGCAGGGCGGGGTGTGTTGGCTCGAGAACGGATTCACTTACTTCGTCACGCCCTTCGCCCGGAACAGCACCGGCAGCAACTGCCGTAGCTGATCGCGCCAGACGGCCCATTCGTGTCCGCCGTGCGACGCATGGAACTCAGCGTGCACGCCGCGGGCGTGGAGGTCGTCCATCAGGTTGAGATGGCCGTTGTACCGCGGATCGATGTCACCGCAGCCGAGCCAGAGCAGGCGCAGTTGCGCGTTGGCCGCGGCGGGATCGCGCAGCGCCGGCGCCCACGCGAGCAGGTCGAAGGCCTTGTCCGCGAGCAGCCCGGAGCTGAACTGCGCGACCCAGGCAAAAGACGGCAGCTGGCGCAGGCCCATGACGAACGCCTGGCCGCCACCCATCGACAGGCCGGCGATAGCACGGTGCTCGCGATCGGGAATCGTGCGGTAATTTTTTTCGATCAGCGGGATCACATCGTGCATGAGCTCGTCCTCGAGCAACTGCATGCCTTCGCGGCTGCTGCCGCCGGACCAGGAGCCGTCGGTCATGCCATTGGTCGTGACGATGATCATCGGCTCGGCGGCGTGCGCGGCGAGGAGGTTGTCGAGGATCACGCCGGCGCGTCCGTCCTGCATCCAGCTGTGGTCGTCGTCGCCGCCGCCGTGACGCAGGTAGAGCACGGGAAAATGCCGCGTCGGTTCGGCCGCGTACACGGCGGGCAGGTGGACGTGCACTGTCTGGAAACGATGCTGCGAGGACGAGTGATAGCGGAGAATGTGTTCCACGCCCTGCGGGACATCCTGCACGGCATCGAAGCGCGGCGTCGCGCCCGGGACGTCGACCATGCTGGAGTAGACGACGGTGCCGTACTTGATCTGCGGGTTGAGCGGGTCGATGACCGGCGTGCCGTCGACGAGAAACACATAGGCGTGCAGGCCCGGCGCGACTGGCCCGACGGAACCCTTCCACCAACCGTCGGCCGCGCGCGTGAGAGCGATCTTTTGTGGCTGCCATTCGCCGAAGCTCGCCACGACCTCGCGTGCGTTGGCGGCGCGGAAGGCGAAGCTCACGCGTCCGTCCGCGCCGACGACCGGTGAGCGCACGGCCGCGGTGCCGGAAAAGCCGGCGGTGCTGAAATCATTGGGCCGCGGCGCGGCGGGGGCGGGGAGGACGGCGCCGGCGAAGGCGGCCACGAGCAGCAGGAGTTTTCCAGAGAGGTTCATGGGGAAGCGCGAATCAAGCGGCGGGAAAATCCGAAGGCGAGCCGCGGCGGCTGCGAAAACGCGGTGGCGCGCCTGAGCTTTTGCTCCGCACGGGCGTCCGGTCCGCAGCGATTTTCCGCTGCGGAGCCGCGCGACCGCTTTCGCGCAATTTCGCAGGAGACGGCGGAATCGATCTCATTGGGGGAAATTTTCGCCTCTGCTATTAATCGTGAGCACGCCGCGCTGGCTGCACCGGTGGCGACTTACCCTGTCGCCGGTGCCACCTGCCGGTGCTGCTACCCCCTAACTGCAATCCCCCTGTTGCCTTCCCGTCGCGCCCGTGCCCTTTGGGCGTTCGCGCGGAGGCAAGCAAAGCAAACCACCCAATCCATGAAGACCCCACCCCTGAACCGCTGGCGTTCCCAGCTCACGGCCCACGGCGCGTTGTTCGCGTCGTTGCTCGCCGTTGCCTCCGCGCAAACCGCTCCCGCGGCGAAGACCGATCCGGCCGAGCCCACGCTCCAGCTGTCGCCGTTCGAAGTCAGCGCCTCGACCGATTCCGGTTACAGCACGCAGGACACCCTCGCCGGCAACCGTCTCCGCACCAGCGTGCGCGACGTCGGTTCCGCACTCTCCATCTACAATTCGAAGTTTCTCTCCGACATCGGCGCGAACAACGCGAAGGACCTGCTCGTCTACACCACCAGCGGTGAAGTCGGCGGCGTCGGCGGCAACTTCTCGAGCACGAAGAACACCGGCAACTTCCAGGACGACACCGGCGGCGGCAGCTATGTGAGCCCGACGGGCAACACGCGCATCCGCGGCCTTTCCACCGCCGACCTGACGCGCGACTACTTCCTGTCGGACATTCCGTTCGACACCTACAACATGGACCGCGTCGACATCCAGCGCGGCGCCAACTCGATCCTCTTCGGTCTCGCGAGCCCGGGCGGCGTGATCAACTACGGCCTCAACCAGGCCAACTTCAAGAACGGCGGTTCGGTCAGCCTCAAGGTTGACCAGTACGGCACCATCCGCAGTTCGCTCGACCTGAACACGATCGTGATCCCGCACCAGCTCGCGTTGCGCGTCGATTTGCTGAACGACGAAACCCGCTTCGAGCAGGAGCAGGCATGGAAGCACAGCAAGCGCGGCTACGCCACGGTGCGTTATGAGCCCGCGTTGCTCAACACCTCCAACATGTCGACGACCTTCAAGGCGTCGTATGAGAAGGGCTCCATCGTCGGGCCCGACCCGCAAAACATCCCGCCGCGCGACCAGATCACGGGCTGGTGGACCTTCGCCAACCAGGCGGTGAACGTGCCGTACGCCCAGTACGATGCCGTGCAGGGCAAGTACGTCGGCTACACCAATGCCGCGCTCGGCTACAGCAACGCCGGTTACCAGCTGTACGACAAGGCCGGCAATCTCCTGCCGGCGACGAACGCCTGGATCGGCATTCCCGGGCGCTGGCGCGAGGACATCGCGGCGGTGTTCCTGAACCCGAACAGCAGCGTCATGGGCGGCGGCACCAACTACGCGTGGATGCAGCGCGCGGCCTACAACACGCTCGCCGGCGAGAACGGCAACCAGCTCGGCCAGTTCCGCGGCCTCCAGACGTGGGGCGCGGTGCTCGGCACCGCCATGAACCAGGCCGGCTTCTGGAAGGACGCGTCGATCTCCGACCCGAGCATCTTCGACTTCTACCACAACACGCTCGGCGGCCCGAACCGCACCAACAACCAGGACTTCGAAGCGGTCAATGCCAGCATCAACCAGTCCTTCTTCCAAAATCAGATCGGCTATGAAGTCGCCTTCGACCAGCAGCGCGTGAACGCCAAGCAGGCGAACGCCTTCGCGTGGGAGGACGGCAACGCCATCGGCATCGACATCAACAAGACGCTGCCCGATGGCACGCCCAACGCGAACTTCGGCCGGCCCTTCGTCGCGTCCGATATCATCGACAACTTCGTCGACTTCCGCACCCGCAAGTCCACCCGCGCCACTGCGTACTACGACCTCGACCTGCAGAAGAAGATCAACGGCGTCATGGGCAAGATCCTCGGCCGCCACATGTTCACCGGCCTGTGGAGCACGCAGAGCGACAACCACAAGAACATGCGCTACTCGAGCTCGGTCACCGGCGCGGACTACCTGCAGCTGATCAACCAGACGGGCAATGTGTTCAACTGGTCCAACATCGACCGCCTGACCTACCTCGGCGCCTCGCTCGCCAACGCCTCGTCCGCCGCCAACGCGCACATCTCGGGCATCACCGTGATCCAGGAGCCGCAGAACGGCCAGACCGGCCTCGTCTACAACCCGAACACGCACCAGTGGATCACCAACCGCCCGATCGAGACGATCAACGACAACTACAACTACGGCACCTTCAGCCCGGCGTGGTCGAAGCAGACCGTGGATTCCGCCGCGCTCGTCTGGCAGGGCCACATGTTCGAGGACGTCCTCGTCCCGACCATCGGCTGGCGCCGCGACACCGCCAAGGTTTACCAGAGCACCACCGCCCCGGTGAACAAGGCGACCGGCTTCAACATCGTCGACGACCCGGCGCTCTGGTATCTCAAGGATTCCCCGTCGAACACCATCAAGGGCGACAACGTCAGCTACTCCGTCGTCGCGCACACGCCGAAGGCGATCCAGCAGCACCTGCCGGCCGGCATGGACGTGGACCTCACGTTCAACAAGAGCGAGAACTTCTCGCCCTCCGCCAGCGCCGTGGACATCTACGGCCGCCCGCAGCCCGCGCAGACCGGCACGACGAAGGATTACGGCATCACCGTCTCCTTCCTCGACCGCAAGCTGAGCTTCCGCGCGATCAAGTTCGAGTCCGCCGCGCAGAACGCCGCGTCGAGCGACGTGAACAAGTTCTTCCTCGTGCAGACCGAGGTCGATTACTGGAACGCCGCGCACAACCCGTACAACATCGCCAACAACCCGGCGGCGGTGGCGGCGTACAACAACGCGCAGGTCTCCGACGCGCTCAAGACCGCCTGGAACTGGTCGATCGCGACCAATCCGGTCACCGGCCAGCAGACCGCGAACGCGACGACGCCCCCGGGCTTCGGCGACCTCGCGGACACCACCTCCAAGGGTTACGAGTTCGAGGTGATGGCGAACCCGATGAAGGGCCTGAACATCATGTTCAACGCCTCGAAGACCGAAGCCTCGCTCACGAACAACCTGAAGGACCTCGAGACCTACATGAACGACCGCCTTGCCGTCTGGCAGGGCGTGGCGGGCACGATGCTCTCCGGCCCGACCGCCACGCAGAACCTGATCGCCGATCACCAGGGCTCGCTCTTCGTGCCCTACGCGACGGCGCTCGCCCGCAACGGCTTCATGAGCCAGGAACTGCGCAAGTGGCGCTGGAACCTGCTTGCCGATTACCACTTCAGCTCCGGCTCCCTCAAGGGCTTCAGCATCGGTGGCGGCGTGCGCTGGCAGGACAAGGTCGCGATCGGCTACGCCCTCACGTCGAACGGCGCGGGCGGCTGGCGCTACGATCTCACCAAGCCCTACTTCGGGCCGAGCGAGACCAACTACGACCTGCACCTCGCCTACGAGCGCAAGCTCACGGCCAAGTTGAACTGGAAGGTCCAGTTCAACGCTCGCGATCTCTTCCAGAAGGATCACCTGATCGCGATCCAGGCGCAGCCGGATGGCAGCACCGCGCAGTTCCGCATCGCGCCGGAAACGACGTACATGCTGACGAACACGATCTCGTTCTAAGGTCGGACATTTCCAAAGCGCCGCGCGTTTAGGGTCGCGCGGCGAATTTGTTCAGGGACGCTCCGGCCGGAGCGTCCCTTTTCTTTTGTGACGACTGTAGCGGCGGGATTTTTGAAATAGAGAGCTGCTGGAGGACGTCCGTCGACCTACACACCCCGGCGCTTTGCGCCACCCCTCTTCATAGAGGGGACTTCCGATTCCATGGATTGAATTCCCCTCTATCAAGAGGGGTGCCCACAGGGCGGGGTGTGTTCGTGCGCAGGCGTTGCAACCCCCGCCAATCTCAGTCCGAACCCGTCCGATCGCATCGGCGTGGGTTTGCCGGCGCGCGGGGAAATGTTTTTCTCAACGCAGCTTTCCCATGAAAACGTGCCCACCCCTGTGCGCGTGGCTGGTGTTCCTGCTCACCGCGGTCGTCGCGGTCGCCAAGCCGCCGCAAAACTTCAAGGTCCTGCTCTACACCAGTCCGGACCGCTACCACAACCAGGCGCTGCCGACGGCGGTCACGGCGTTCCAGCGCATGGCGGAGAAGAATTTCTTCGGCCTGACCTGGACGCAGCTGCCGACCGAGCTCAATCCGGACAACCTGAAGCAGTACGCCGTCGTGGTGTTTCTCTTTTCCAACGCGCGCGAGTTGAACGCCGACCAGATCGCGGCGCTGCAGGGTTTCATGCATGCCGGCGGCGGGTTTGTCGGCATCCACGCCAGCTCCGTAGACTCGAAGCAGGACCCGTGGTTCAAACAACTCGTCGGCCGCAGCTTTCGCGGTCACCCGGAAAAGCAGACCGGCATCATCGACGTGGTGGATAAAAATTTTCCCGCGACGATGCACCTGCCGGACCGCTGGGTGTGGACCGACGAGTGGTATGAGTTCGGCGAGGCGCTCACGCCCAACCAGCACGTGCTGCTGAAAGTCGACGAGACGACCTACGCGCCGCTCGAGCACAAGCAGCCCGACGGCAGCGTGCAACAGGGCATGAACGGCGATCATCCCTTCGCATGGTACCAGGAATACGACGGCGGCCGTTCATTCTACACCGCGCTCGGCCACGACGAGATCTACTACACCGATCCCTGGTTCCTCGCGCACCTGTATGGCGGCATCTATTGGGCGGCGACGGGGAAGGGGATTCGAAAGTGATTCGCCGCGGCCGCCTCGACCCACTAACTTTTAAAAACACGAACCCGCGTATCGTCATCCTGAGCCGTGCGAAGGATCCAAGCGTCGACGTTGCTGCGTCCGCTTCTCTTGGATCCTTCGCTGCGCTCAGGATGACGGTAACGAGTATGTAGCTTGTTTGGTATTCCTCTTTCCCATGCGCCCGCTCCTCCGCTGTCTCCTCTTCGCCCTCTGTGTCGCTGCCGCCTCCGCTGCCGACCTCCCCCGCATCCTCGTCTTCAGCAAGACCGCCGGCTATCGCCACAGCTCGATTCCCTTCGGTCACGCCGCGTTCGACAAACTCGGGGCCGAGCACGGTTTCACTGCCGACCACACCGAAGACGCGACCGCCTTTACGGAAGCGAAGCTCGCGCGCTACCGCGCGGTCGTTTTTCTCAGCACCACCGGCAACGTCCTCAACGCCGCGCAGCAGACCGCGTTCGAGCGCTACATTCAGGCCGGCGGCGGATTCGTCGGCATCCACGCTGCGGCGGACACTGAGTATGCCTGGCCGTGGTACGACCAACTGATGGGCGCGCACTTCGCCAGCCACCCGGCCCAGCCGAACGTGCGCACCGCGATTGTTCGTATTACGAACAATCGCGCGCCGGCCACAGCTGGCTTGCCGGCGGAGTGGAAGCGCACGGACGAGTGGTACAATTACCGTTCATTTTATCCGGGCCTGACGGTGTTGGCCGAGCTCGATGAGGAATCCTACGAGGGCGGCATGAACGGCGCGTCGCATCCGATCGCGTGGCAACATGAGTTCGACGGCGGGCGGGCCTTCTTTACCGGCGGCGGCCATACGGACGAATCGTTCAGCGAGCCGCTTTACCTTGGACATCTTTGGGGCGGGCTGCAGTTCGCGATGGGCGACGGACGTCCGCTCGATTTCAGCAAGGCGCATTCGCAGCCGGTGCCGGACGACAGCCGCTTTGAAAAGACCGTGCTCATCGATCATCTCGCCAGCCCGATGGAACTGGCGGTGGCGAATGACGGTCGCGTGTTCTTCTCCGAGCTGGGCGGCAAGGTTTCTGTCTACGCTCCGGACACCAACCGCGTGAAGACCGTGCTCGAACTGCCGGTGTCACGCGAAGGCGGCACGGGCATCATCGGTCTCACGCTCGATCCGGATTTCGACCACAACAACTTCCTCTATCTCTATCAGAGCCCCGCGACCGAGGAGAAGATGATCACCTTCCATCTCTCGCGCTACACGCTCGGCGCTGACGGGAAAATCGACCCGGCGACGGAGAAGGTGCTGCTGACCGTGCCCGTGTCGCGCAAGAGCGGCAGTCATCACGGCGGCTCGCTGGCGTGGGACAAGGAAGGCCATCTCTATCTCTCTACCGGCGACAGCACCGCGCCGCATCCGGCGGAAGGCTACGCCACGCTCGACGAACGGCAGGACGACGAGCACCGCGATCAGGATTCGCAGCGCTCCGCCGCCAATTCAAACGACCTGCGTGGGAAGATTCTCCGCATCACGCCGCAGGCCGACGGCACGTACACCATTCCCGCCAGCAATCTCTTCGCGCCCGGCACGCCACGGACACGTCCGGAAATCTACGTGATGGGCACGCGCAACCCGTACCGCATCGCGGTGAATCCGAAAAGCTCGGTGGTGTACTGGGGCGACGTCGGCCCCGACGCCGGCGTCGACAGCCCGCGTGGGCCGCGCGGCTACGATGAGTTCAACCAGGCTTTCCGCGCCGGCAACTTCGGCTGGCCCTATTTCGTCGGCAACAATTACGCCTACGCCAAGTGGGACTTCGGCACGCGCACGCCCGGGCCGAAGCAGGATCCCGCCGCGCCGCGCAACGACTCGCCCAACAACACCGGCATCCACGAACTGCCGCCCGCGCAGCCGGCGTTCATCTGGTACCCGTACGCTGGTTCGCCGGAATTTCCCGAGCTGGGCGAGGGCGGACGCGCCGCCATGGCGGGAGATTTCTATACTTACGATGCGAAGCGAGCGTCACCGCGCGCAATCCCGGCGTATTTCGACGGCGGCCTGTTTGTGTTCGACTGGATGCGCAACTGGATGCGCGTGATCCGCGTCGATGCGCAGGACAAGTTCCTCCGCACCGAGCCGTTCATGTCTTCCAACGGCGACTTTCGCCGTCCGATCGACGCCGCGTTCAGCCGCGACGGGTTCCTCTATGTGCTGGAGTACGGTTCGGTGTACGGCGTCGACAATCCCGACGCGCGCCTTGTGCGCATCGAGTACAATCCCGGCAATCGTCCGCCGGTCGCGCGCGCGGGCATTCGCGACGCCGCGGCGGACGCGATCCAGGAGCAGCGGTCGTTCCTCACTTCCGATGGCCGGCGTTATCATCACGAATTTCGCGAGATCGCCGGCGCCGCGCCGCTGACCGTGACGCTCGTGGGCAAGGGGACCGACCCCGATGACGATGAGCAGCTGCGCTATGAATGGGTGATCGAAGGCAAGGTCGCCGCGCGCACGCCCGAGACGACGTACACTTTCAACAAACCCGGCGTGTATTCGGCCATGCTCCGCGTTATCGACCGCGCCGGGGAGACGGGTCTCGATGAAGTGGCGGTGACGGTCGGCAATGCGCCGCCGGTCGTGACGATCGAAACGCCCACGAACCGCTCGTTCTTCTGGGAGAACGAGAAACTGGATTACGCCGTCAAGGTCACCGATCCCGACGACGCGGTGGATCCGGCCCGCCTGGAGGTTCGCTTCCGCTACGTGGCGCAGCCCGCCAGCGGCGTGTTGCCGCCCGGTGCGATGCTGATGGCGGCGAGCGATTGCCGTGCGTGCCACACCGTCGATGCCAAGTCGGTTGGCCCCGCGCTCGTGGAAATTGCCAAGCGTTACCGCGCTCAGCCCGGCGTGAAGGAGACGCTCGCGCGCAAGGTCATTGCGGGCGGTGGCGGAAACTGGGGCAACCAGGTCGCGATGGCGGCGCATCCGCAGATCCCGCTCGAGGATGCAGAGGAGATCGTTTCCTACGTGCTGTCGCTCGGGCAGGACGAGGCGGCGACGCGCACGCTGCCGGCGGCGGGCTCAGTCGCCCTCGACCAGCACAAGCCCGGCGATCCGCTCGGACGTTACTTGCTTAGCGCGCGCTATACCGATCTCGCGCACGGCGACGCGCCAGCGCAGACGGCCACCGAAGAGATTTCGCTGCGCAGCGCCACGGTGCCGGCGGAGTACGTCGACGCCTACCCGGGTTTCAACCGCTGGGGCCCGAAAGTCGCGTTCGGTCGCCACAAGGCGCACCTCTACCTGAAGGACATCGATCTCACCGCCCTCGCGGGTTTCACGTTCACGTACCAAGCGCCGCAAGCCGGCGTGATCGAGGTGCGGAAATATTCCGCCAACGGCCCGGTGATCGCGCGCGTGGATTTCCCTGGTGCGAAGGACGACGCCATCGTGACCGCGAAGCTGGCCGCGCCGCTCCATGAGCGCGCCGACCTCTACTTCGTCATGCGGCATCCGGAAAAGCCGAACGAGAACGTGATCACGGTGAAGTCGATTCACTTCGATCACGAGTAAGCGCGCTCGCGCAAGATCACAGCACGGACACCGGATTGTTCATTCAGTCCGCGGCTTTGTCGTGCTAAGCTCACTGCACACCCAAACGGCATGAAACTTCCCCCTGCTTTCTCTTCCAGCCTGTTCGCGCTGCTGGTCGTTCCGGCCCTCGCGCAGCAGGCGCTCGTCAACCTCGACTGGCGTCCGCAAAAGGACACCGAAGGCCTGCTGCCCTACGGTGCCACGGTCAACTCGCCCGACGTGACGGACGATCACATGATCACGTTCCGCGTCGAGGCGCCGGATGCGCACAGCGTCGAACTCACCGGCGCGCCGATCCTGCTCGCGCTGAAACAGGACAAGCCGGTGCCGTTCGCGCGTGACGCCAAGGGTCTCTGGACCCTGCACGTTGGTCCGGTGGAGCCGAACATCTACGTTTATCGCCTGCGCATCGACGGCGTGACGGTCGCGGATCCGAACAACACGATTACCGGTTATGCCGACCAGCCCGCGTACAGCATGGTCGTCGTGCACGGCAGTGGCCCGGCTTACTACGACGCTCGCGACGTGCCGCACGGCAGCGTGACGCGGCATGTCTACCACTCGAAGGTGACCGCCGGTGAGCGCGAGTTGTTCGTCTACACACCGCCCGGTTACGACCCGGCGAAGACTTACCCGGTGCTGTATCTCCTCGGTGGCAGTGGCGAACTCGCCTCGACCTGGAACAATGATGGGCGCGCCAGTTTCATCGCCGACAACCTGATCGCCGAGGGCAAGGCGCTGCCGATGCTGATCGTGATGCCGAACAACCAGGTGATCCATCGCTCGACGCCGGATCATTCACCGAAGAGCCATCCGCTTTTCCGACAGGAACTGCGCGAGGAGATCGTGCCGTTCGTCGAGGCACATTATCACGTCCGCACCGATCGTCACGGCCGCGCGCTGGCCGGTCTGTCGATGGGTGGCCGGCACACGCAGATGGCGGGGTTCACCAGCCTCGACCTGTTCGCGTCGTTCGGCCTGCTGAGCGCGGGTGATGTCGACGGCGAGAAAAACAGCGCCGAGTTCCTCAACAACCCGCAGGTCAACACACAGGTGGATTATCTGTTCGTCGGTCTCGGCACGCACGAGGAGTCGCCGACCAATCGCAGCGTGGTCTTCCACCAGATCCTGCAGCGGCACGGCATCGCCCATGACTACTACATCGGTGGCAACGGCGGTCACGACTGGGGCACGTGGCGCGCCCACTTGGTTCATCTGTTGCCGCTGCTCTGGCGAAAGGAGCCGGCGGGCGCACAAGCGCATTGAGCCGGACCCGAACTCCGCCCACGCTTTCCCTCTCATGAAACCCCATACCCTCCTGCGTTTCCTCCTCGCGCTGTTGCCCGCGGCGCTCCTGGCCCAGCCGAGCAAGGTTATCGAAACCGCCACGCTGCCGAGCAAGATCCTGAACATGGAGCGCAAGTACGCCGTGTACCTGCCGCCCGACTATGAGACCTCGCAGCGCAGCTATCCGGTGCTCTATCTCCTGCACGGTGGCGGCGACGACCAGACCGGCTGGGTGCAGTTCGGCGAAGTGCAGCGCATTGCCGACGAGGGCATCCGCAACGGCACGGCGACGCCGATGATCATCATCATGCCCGACGCCGACACCGGCCGCCGCGGTTACGTGAATACGCCGGACGGGAAATGGAACTACGAGGATTTCTTCTTTCAGGAGTTCATGCCGTACGTCGAGGGCAAGTACCGCATCAAAACCCAGAAGCGCTACCGCGCCGTGGCCGGGCTTTCGATGGGCGGCGGCGGCAGTTTCGTTTATGCCTTTCATCACCCGGAGCTGTTCAGCTCGGCCTGCCCGCTCAGCGCCGACTGCGGGCCGCTGTCCGCCGCGAATGCCAAGGAGTACCTGACCCGCTACGACAAGACCGCCACCTACACCGACGCGCAGGCCGAGACTTACTTCAAGTATCGAGGCGTGTTGTCGCTGGTCGATCAGGTCACGGACGAGCAGAAGAAGGACAAGGACAGGATGGTGCGCTGGTATATCGATATCGGTGACGACGACTTCCTGTACGAGGGAAACAACCTCGTGCACATCGCCATGCGGAAGAAGGAAATCCCGCATGAGTTCCGCACCTACGACGGCGCCCACAACTGGACTTACTGGCGCCGGGCGCTGCCGACGGTGCTGCAATTCGTCTCGGACGCCTTCCACCAATATTAAGACCGCTTCGGAAGCGGCGAAAAAGGTGGAACAGGGGTGGTTCTGTGCTGTACCACCGCTGCTTCCATGAAGCTTTCCTTTGGCGATTTCATCGTCCCAGTGCTCCTCGTCGGGGCGCTGGGCTGGTGGGGGTACAACAACTGGTCCGAACATTCGGACAAGAACCGCGCGGCGGCGGCCCAGCAGGCCGAGTCGGCGGAGTACCAGCGCGCGCTCGACGCGATGACCGCCCGGCACAGCGCCACGCCGGCGCTGACCGACAGGCTCGCCCAAGGCGGACACGTCTACACTTATAATGTGCAGAACTCCCTGCTCGCCGCCACCGGCCACGCGGTGATCGTGCGCGCGGCGGTGGTGGATTTGGAAAAACACGGCGACGGCTACCTGCTGCATCTCGACGATGCCGGTTCGGCGCCTGCGGCGACGATTCGTTACGTGTTAGAGTGCGATGCTCCCACCGCGCAAAAGCTTTTGGGCCTGCGCGAGGCCGCTGTGCCCAACGTCACCGTTGCGACCGTGATCACGCAGGTGGAGAAGCCGGAGTTGGAGAGCGCCAGTGCCGCGCCTGCCACGCCGACGCCGGCCGACTCATCGCATTTCGTGGCGAAGGGCCGGTGTCTGGAGTTGGTGGTTAGGTAACTTTTCGGGAGCGCGCACCTCGATTGAGTGCGCACGTCTACCTACACACCCCGCCCTGCGGGCATCAGCCGTCGCCAAGCCTATGGCCGACACGCCCCTCTTCATAGAGGGGATTCAAGCCTACGCATCCGAGCTCCCCTCTATGAAGAGGGGTGGCGCGTAGCGCCGGGGTGTGTTGGCAACGTTCGCCAACCGTTTAGGGGTGCGAGCGCCTTACTTGAACAGCGGACGCATCGCCTGGCTCATCGCCTCGTGCTTCGCCTGCAGGTCGCGGTAGAGCGCCTTGCGCTTCGCGTCGGGCGTGCAGCGGGTGGACTCGTTGATCGCGACGATGCCATTGGTGAAGTCGGTGAGCTTGGCCTTCTTGCCTTCGCCGAGCGACACACACCACGCGGCCTGGAGCGCACCGCCGAGCGCGGCGCCTTCGTCCTCGACCATGGCGACGACCGGCACGCCGAAGATGTCGGCCATCATCTGGCGCCAGTAAGCGGAGCGGGAGCCGCCGCCGGTGACGCGGATTTCCTTCGCCTTCACGCCGAGGGCGGCGAGGCGGCGCAGGCCGTAATTCATGTTCATCGTCACGCCTTCCATCGCGGCGCGCGCGAGCGTGCCCGGGGTGAGGGTGTTGCGGGTCAGGCCGGTGAAGACGCCGGTGGCGCGGGGCAGGTTGGGCGTGCGCTCGCCGTCGAGGTAGGGCAAGAGGGCGAGGCCGTTCGCGCCGGCAGGGGCGCTGGCGACGGCCTGCTCGAGCTGCGCGTGATCCCAATTGAAGAGCGCGCGGAACTGCTCGGTGACCATCGTGACGTTCATCGTGCAAAGCAGCGGCAGCCAGCCGCCGGTGGAGGAACAGAACGCGGCGATTTCGCCCTGCGGGTCGACGACCGGCTTGTTGGCGTAGGCGTAGATCGTGCCGCTGGTGCCGAGGCTGGCGCTGACCACGCCCGGCGTGACGTTGCCGGTGCCGATGGCGCCCATCATGTTGTCACCGCCGCCGGCGCTGACGACGACGTCGGTCGAGAAGCCATATTTCTGCGCGATGGCCGGGCGGAGCGTGCCGGCGGCCGCGGACGAGTCCGACAGTTCCGGAAGCCAGTCGGCGAGATTCTTATCGAGCGCGTTGATGACGGCGGACGACCACGTGCGCTTGCGCACGTCCATGAGCGCGGTGCCCGAGGCGTCGCCGTACTCCATGAAGTAATTACCCGTGAGGTGAAAATTCAGGTAGTCGTGCGGCAGCAGCACGTGGCGGAGTTTCTTGTAGTTCGCCGGCTCGTGGCGCTTCAGCCAGAGAATCTTCGGGGCGGTGAAACCCGGGAGGAAGGCGAGGCCGGCCTTGCGGATGGCGGCTTTTTCGCCGCCGAGCTTCTGCGTGAGGATTTCACATTCCTTGGTCGTGCTGGTGTCGCACCAGAGCTTGGCCGGGCGGATGACCTCGCCGGCGGCGTCGAGCGGGACGAAGCCGTGTTGCTGGCCGGAAATGCCGATGCCGCGGACGCGGGTGCGGTCGATCTTGGCGGCGACCTCGGTGATCACCTTGTCCAGCGCCGCGGTCCAGTCCTGCGGGTGCTGTTCCATGTGGCCGGCGGGGAGGCCGGAGATCAGTTCGTGTGGCGCGCGCGCCTCGGCGATGATCTTCTTTTCGTTGAGGTCGAGCACCACGGCCTTGGTGCTTTGGGTGCCGCTATCGATGCCAATATAGAGGGACATAAGGGGGAAAGTTCGGGGAATTTGCGGTCCGTCGCCGGGGATGCAACGGGAGAAGTGCGACAGTGCCCGCGCCGACCGGGATTTGTCATTCTTTGAATCCGGACTCGTTCGGCGGAAAAATGGTCTAGCTATAGACTGCGACCGCCTAGGGCGGGGTCTTCGGCGACGGCTGAATTGGTCGGGTGGGGTATTTTCAGAGGAGGAAACGCGCTGGCGGGAAAAAAGGAGTCGTAAAAAAGTGTGCTCAACGGTTGACCGGTCGAGCCATTGTTTAGGGCTTGTCCGCTGCCTTGGAATTTGAGCCGCAAGCCTACCCCCGAACCGTGCCCCAAGGTTCTGTTCGGTTTCTGTTTGAATCCCCTAACCCCGATCGATCAGCCGCGAGTCTCAGCCCCGTCTCCTGCGACGGCTGCTGCATGCTCCCACGTTTTCCCTAACCCCATGAAAATAGTAAGAAACTACACGACCGCGCTGGCCCTTGTGGCCGGTGCCTTGCCGCTCGTCGCGCAAACCACCACGACGCCGGCAAAATTGGATGAGAATCAGAGTGTGCTCGTGCTCTCGCCGTTCGAAGTGAACGCTACGGACGACAATGGTTATCAGGCGACCCAGACCTTGGCCGGCACGCGCATCCGCACGGACCTGAAGGACGTCGGTTCGGCGATTTCGGTCATCACCAAGCAATTCATGCAGGATGTCGGCGCGACCGACAGCGGTTCCCTGCTCCAGTACACGCCCAACGCCGAAGTCGCCGGCACGCGCGGCACCTACGCCGGCCTGGGCAACGCCACCAGCGTGGACGAAACCAGCACGCTGCGGGCCCCGTCCAGCGCCCAGCGCGTGCGCGGCCTCGCCGCCGCCGACATGACCCGCGATTTCTTCGTCACGGACATTCCGTGGGACTCCTATAACACCGACCGCGTCGACATCCAGCGCGGCCCGAACTCCATCCTCTTCGGCCTCGGCAGCCCGGCGGGCATCGTGAACGCCTCGCTCAACGGCGCCTCGTTCCGCACCGGCGGCAACGTGGAAGTCCGCGTCGACAACTGGGGCAGCATTCGCGGCAGCGTCGATTACAACCAGGTCCTGATCAAGGACACCCTGGCGATCCGCATCGACGCCCTCGACAACGACCAGAAGTACCAGCAGGAGGAAGCGTTCCAGAAGGACAAGCGCATCTACGGCGCCCTGCGCTGGGACCCGCGCCTGATCAAGCAGGATGGCTTTCACACCAGCTTCAAGGCGAAGTTCGAGAACGGCGACATCAAGGCCGACCGTCCGCGCATTGTCCCGCCGAGCGACAGCATCACGCCGTGGTTCAAGGCGGTGGACAACACCAGCCTGAACGGCGGCATGGGCAAACTCTCCGTCGACAACGCCTACGCCGTCGGCGCGAACGCCGCGGCGCTCAGCCCGTGGCTGTCGGCCGGCATCGCCAATCAGCAGCAGCCGATCTGGTTCCAGGACGGCACCACCGGCCAGCTCTACAAGATCTCCGGCGGCTACGTGAACAACGGCTTCGTGACCAACACGGGCGCCTACCGCGGCGCGGGCAACAGCGCCCTCGGCCAGCGTTACTCCGACCAGTTCTACGGTCTCACCAGCCTGTCCAGCTACGCCACCAACGCCAAGCTGCCCGGCTACCAGTACGGCCAGTACCGCCAGATGTCGCTGCAGGACTCGTCCGTCTTCGATTTCTACAATCACCTGATCGACGGTCCGACCAAGATGGAATGGGAAGACTGGAATGCCTACAACCTGGACTTCTCCCAGACCGGTTGGGATGACCGCGTCGGCGTGCAGCTTTCCTATGACCGTCAGAAGTACGACCGTGGCGGCCAGGCGCTCCTCGGCAACCCGGCGATCACGATCGACGTGCTGAAGAACAACCAGGACGGTTCCGCGAACGCGAATTACGGCCGGCCTTACGTTTCCGGCGGCCCGGGCGGCGGCAACTCCTACGTCAGCGATCGCGAGTATGTGCGCGGTTCGCTCTTTGGTGAAATCCGCGCCAGCGACTTCCTGAAGAATCCCTTCCTCGTGAAGCTTCTCGGCAAGCACCGCCTCAACGGTGTCTACAGCAAGGAAGACTACTCGACCGAGAACCGCTCGTGGCAGATGTATGCCAACAGCCAGGACTGGGCCGCCTTCTGGAACCACACCGACGGCACCACCTCCAGCTTCCGCGACCGCCCGCCGGTCACCGTCATCTACCTCGGTTCCTCGCTGGCCAACGCCAGCTCCGCGGCCGGCGCCCATGTCTCCGGGATCACGGCTCCGGTCTCGCTCGCCAGCGGCGGCGTCTACTCCTTCAACAGCACGTGGAACGCCACCGGCGTGGACCCGGCGGCTCCGTGGACCGCGACCGGCCTCGCCTTCGTCGATCCGGCGAACCCGGGCGCGACCACCGCCAACACGCAGGCGTCGAATCCGGCCAACTATGTCGGCTGGTCGAACTTCCAGAACAACCTCCTCGCCTACAACCTGGGCGCCGATCCGCGCCTGACCACGGTCGCGCAGAAATCCTTCCGCACGACCTCGTCCTACGCCGGTTCGTGGCAGGGCTTCCTCTGGAACGACGCCATCGTCCCGACCCTCGGCTGGCGCTATGACCAGGTCAAAGGCAAGAACGTGACCGCCGCCCCGGTGACGGCCAACCGCGCGATGCTCAATCTTGACCCGGGCGTCTACAAGCTGCCCGACACGTACCCGACGAACCAGATCTTCAAGGATCACTCCACCAGCGGTGGCCTCGTCGTGCACCTGAACAAGCTCTTCGGCCAGCGTGACCCGCTGCCGATCAACGTCAGCCTGTCGTACAACAAGTCGAACAACTTCCAGGTCACCGATGTGCGTCGTGACGTCTACGGCACGCCGCTCACCAATCCGACCGGCGCCACCAAGGACTACGGCGTGCTGCTCTCGACGAAGGACGGCAAGTACACCCTCCGCGCGATCAAGTATGAGACCAGCGTGGCGAATGCCAGCACCTCGCTCGATCTCGGCGGCCTCGCAGGCACGATCACGCAGGGCATCAAGTTCCGCAATGTGTTCCTCTATAAAATGTCCGGTTACACCTGGGACACGCGCGAGCAGTCGCCCGACACGGCCGGTCAGCGTTACTTCTGGACGCCGGCCTACGTCGATGCGAACGGCCGCCCGGTGGCGGATCTGAACGGCGCGGGCGGCAGCACCGCGGGCGCCACGCTCGAGACGCAGGCGCAGTCTGTTGCGCATCGCGACGCCTCGATTCGTGCCTGGAACGATATCCAAAAGTATCTCGATGCGAAGGGCTTCTTCGCCGCGTGGAATTATTCCCCGACGACGCTCTCCGCCCTGACCGATCGCGCGACCTACGAGGCCTCCCTCGGGCCCAACACCACGGTTGAAAACGGCCGCGCCATTCCGGTGCAGAACAACGCCGCGTTCGTGCCGACGGTCGCCTCGCTCGCCAGCTACGCGGCGACGACGCCGTCCGGCCTCACGGTGACCGCGGACACGCAGTCGAAGGGTTACGAGTTCGAGTTCACGGCCAACCCGACGCCGAACTGGCGCATCTCGTTCAACGCCGCCGAAACCACCGCCATCCGCACCAATGTCGGCGGTCCGGTGCTGGACGCGCTCGTCGCCTACATGGATACGCAGATGGCCGGCGTTGCCGGTGACATGCGCCAATTCAACGGCAACTACGTCGCGGTGAACGAAGTTCGCCAGAACTGGGCCACGTGGCGCGGCCAGTACACCCTCCTGAAACTCCAGGAGAACTCGGCCGCCTCCGAACTGCGCAAGTGGCGCTACAACGTGATCACGAACTACACGTTCACCTCCGGCCGCCTCAAGAACGTCGGCGTCGGCGCCGGCTATCGCTGGCAGGACAAGGTTGTGATCGGCTACCCGGTCATCGCCGGCACCGGCGGTCTCGCCAGCTTCGACCTGAGCAAGCCCTACTACGGTCCGTCGGAAGGCGCCACCGACATCTGGGCGAGCTATGAGCGCAAGCTCACGTCCAAGATCAACTGGCGCGTCCAGTTCAACGTCCGGAATCTCTTCGGCAAGAACGAGCTCATTCCGATCTCGGTCGAACCGGACGGCTCGACCTGGGCATCGGTGCGCATCGCTCCGAACCGCGAAATGTTCCTGACGAACACGTTCAGCTTCTAAGCGGGCGTCAGTCAGACCCCGGCTCTGATTCAAAATTGCGAGGCGGTTCGAACCTGATTCGAACCGCCTCTTTCTTTTTCAACCGCCAACCTTTCCCTCCTGATCTTCGTGAAGCGATTCCTTGTTCTCCTGGCCGCGCTGGTTTTTTCCGGCTCCGCTTCCGCCGCACTGGGCGATTCCTCCCTGCTCGGGACCGGTGTCGCGGGTGAAACCGTCCTGGTCCGCAACGGCGCCGCTGCGCCCATTCATGTGTCTGTGGCGGACTGGCCCGGCGTGCAGCGCGCGGCGCGGGATTTGCAAGCGGACATCGCGCGTGTCACCGGCGTGCAGCCGGCCTGCGCGACGACCACACCGGCCGCAGGTGCGACCGTCATCCTCGTCGGCACCGTCGGCAAGAGTCCTTTGATCGACGGTTTGATCGCCGCGGGCAAACTGGACACCACGGCGATTCGCGAAAAATGGGAGGCGTTCCTCATTCAAAGCGTGGACCAGCCGCTGCCCGGCGTGGACCGCGCGCTGGTCATCGCGGGCAGCGACAAGCGTGGCACGACTTACGGCGTCTACGAAGTTTCGCAGCAGATCGGCGTGTCGCCGTGGTATTGGTGGGCCGATGTGCCGCCGGTGCACCGCGACCTGCTCGCGCTCAAGGCGGGTCGCACGGTGGTGGATTCGCCGTCGGTGAAGTACCGCGGCATCTTCCTGAACGACGAGGCGCCCGATCTCACCAACTGGGTGCGGGAAAAATTCGGCAACGTGACGAAGGAGTCCAATCCCAACGTCATCCCCAACGTCGCGAACTACGGCCGCGAATTCTACACGCGGCTCTTCGAGGTCATGCTGCGCCTGCGCGCCAACTACCTCTGGCCCGCGATGTGGAATAACGCGTTCAACGAGGACGACCCCGAGAACGCGCGGCTGGCCGACGAGTACGGCATCGTCATGGGCACCTCGCACCAGGAACCGATGCTGCGCGCGCAGAAGGAGTGGGACTGGCGTTTCCAGAAAACCATCGGGACGTGGAATTACGCGAAGCATCCCGACGTGCTGGAGAATTTCTGGCGCGAGGGCGTGCGCCGCAACAAGGCGTACGAGAGCATCGTGACGATGGGTCTGCGCGGCGCGAACGACACCGAGATGGCGCCTGGCGGCCCCGAGGCCAACCGGAAGCTGCTCGAGCACATCGTCGACCAGCAGCGCGCCATCCTGCGCGCGGAAGTTAATCCGGATCTCACGTCCGTTCCGCAGATGTGGTGTCTCTACAAGGAAGTGCAGGAGTTTTATGAGCATGGCATGCGCGTGCCGGACGACATCACGTTGCTCTGGGCCGAGGACAACTGGGGCAATATCCGCCGCCTGCCCACCGCCGCCGAGCGCGCGCGTCCGGGTGGCGCGGGCATCTACTATCACTTCGACTACCACGGCGGCCCGCGCAGCTACCAGTGGCTCAACACCAGTCCGCTCCCGAAGATCTGGGAGCAGATGTCGCTGGCGAAGCAGTACGGCGCCGACCGCATCTGGATCGTCAACGTCGGGCACTTCAAAGGTTACGAGTTCCCGATGGAGTTCTTCCTGAATTACGCCTGGGACACGACGCGCTGGAACGGCGAAAACCTGGGCGACTTCGGGCGCCAGTGGGCCGCGCGGGAATTCGGAACCGAGCACGCGGATGACATCGCCGAAATCATGGCGAAGTATTCCAAGTACAACGGCCGGCGGAAGCCCGAGTTGCTCGCGCCCGATACCTTCAGTCTCACGAACTATCGCGAAGCCGAGACGGTCGTTGCCGACTGGCGGGCGCTGGCCGCGCAGGCGGAGGCGATCGCTGCGGCGCTACCCGTCGAGCGGCGCGATGCCTTTCACCAGCTCGTGTTTTTCCCGACCAAGGCCAGCGCGCTCGTAAACGAGCTCTACCTCGCCGCCGGGCGGAACGCCTTGTACGCGAAACAGGGGCGTGCGAGCGCCGGCGTCCAAGCCGTGGAGGCGCGGCGGCTTTTCACGGAATTCATGGCGCTGACCAACCACTACAACGGTGATTTCGCCGGGGGTAAGTGGGCGCACTTCATGGACCAGCCGGTGCTCGGTTACACGACGTGGCGCGATCCGCCGGAGAACAGTCTCAAGCACCTCAAGCTCGTGGAGCCCGCGATCCCGGATGTCGCTGCGCTGGGCGTTGCGCTCGAAGGCTCGGCGGATGCCGTTGAATCCGGCGCGACATTGCCGGCATTCGATGCGCTGGGCCAGCAGACGTCGTATATCGATGTTTTCAATCGCGGCCACGGACCTTTGGAATTCACGGCTAAAGCCAGCGCACCCTGGATTATGCTCGGTATTCCCAAGCGCGCACCGGAGGCGGATGCGCGCGTGGCTGTCGCCATCGATTGGAGTCATGCACCGGCCGGCAAGGCCGGCGGCACAATCACGCTCGCGGGACACGGTCGCGAAGTCACGGTGCGCGTCGAGGCGTTCAAGCCTGCCGAGATCACGCGCGCCACGCTCGAGGGCTTCGCTGAAGGGCAGGGGGTCGTGGCGATCGAACCGGAGCATTACAGCAAGCTCACCGCGTCCGGTTCCAATCGCTGGACGAAAGTAAGCGACTACGGTCGCACGCTGTCGGGGATGCGGTCGGTTGGCCCGCTCGATGCGCCCAGTGCCACGCCGGGCACGGATTCGCCCTGTCTCGAGTACCGGATGTATCTCTTCACGACCGGACCGGTGGAGGTCACGGCCATCACGGCGCCCACGATGAACTTCGCGCCGGAACGCGGCGTATGCTACGCGGTGTCGATCGATGACGAGACGCCGCAAGTGGTCACGCTGGTGTCGCAGGGTTACCAGGCGCAGAACCGGAATCCCGCTTGGGAGAAATCCGTCGCGGACAACGCGCATTACGGAAAATCAAAACACGCGATCACGCAGCCGGGCTATCACACGCTGAAGATCTGGATGATCGATCCCGCGGTGGTCCTGCAAAAACTCGTGGTGGATCTCGGCGGCTTGAAACCGAGCTACCTCGGGCCGCCGGAGAGTTTTCACCGCTTCGGGAAAAGATAATGCGCTCCGCTTCTTCCCGCTGGCGCTCGTGCGCGCAATTGCTTAACCGTTGAGCAGATGAACGTCCGTCACATCGCCAAACAGGCCGGTGTCTCCCCCTCGGCGGTCTCCCTCGCCCTGCGCGACAGCCCGCGCATCTCGGAGAAGACCAAGGCGCGGATCCGGAAATTTGCGGTCGACGCCGGTTACACGCCGGACGCGCGCATCGTCGATCTCATGCGCCACCTGCGCAAGCCGCGCGCGGTGCGCGAGCAGGCGAGCTTCGGCGTGGTGTCGTTCTACGACAGCCTGCGCCCGTGGGAGAAATCGCGCCATCACTCCAAGGTGTACGCCGGCATGCAGACCCGCGCGAGCGAGCTGGGCTACCGGCTCGAGCCGCTCTGGCTGCGCGCGCCGGGCATGACGTACCGCCGCTTCGGCGACATCCTCGTCGCGCGCGGCATCGACGGGCTGCTCTGCTTCGGCAGTCCCGACTTCGCCCAGGAATTCCCGCTCGAGCTCAAGGCCCACGCGGTCGTGACCGTCGGCCTCAGCATCAGCACGCCGCTGCATCGCGTCACCAGCCATTTCTACAACGACACGCTCACTGCACTGAACCGCGTGCACGCGCTGGGCTACCGCCGGCCCGGGCTCGTGCTCGGCATGCACGAGGACACGCGCAGCGCGTACGCCCATTCCGCCGCCTATCTCGGCTGGTGCGAGCACACGCTTGGCGCGCCGGCCGCGCTGCCCGTGCTGCGGTTGCGCGAGGTCGAGGAACCGCCGCTGACCAACTGGCTGGTCAAGCACAAGCCGGACGTCGTCCTGTTCGTGCACCTGCCCGACATGATCACCCGCTTCCGCGCGGTTTTGCGCCGGCTGCAGATCGCGATCCCGAAGAAGCTGGGCGTCGTCGTGCTCAGCCATGAGGTGCAGGGCACCGGCTTCACGGGGCTCCAGCAAAACCAGCGTTTGATGGGGGCTTGGGCGGTCGAATTGCTCGCGGCGCGCATCGCCAACCGGGATTTCGGCATTCCGATCAACCCACGCACTGAATTGGTTGAGAGTGAATGGATTACCGGTGATTCCCTCAAACTGCCCAAGGACTAGTCAACGGTTGACAGAACGCAGGGTAGCCCCGGGATTCGCGAGAGGTAGCCTGACGCCTTACCCCGTATGAAAATAGGTCTTGGTCTCTACCGTCACATGCTGACGCGGGAGAACTTCCAGTTCGCTCGCCAGGCGGGTGCCACCCACATCATCGCGCACCTCGTGGATTATTTCAAAGGCGGTGGGCATGTCGGCCCGGACGACCAGCCTACCGGCACCGATTGGGGCTGGGGCCTTGCCGGCGACCCCGACAAACTGTGGACGACGGAGGAGCTCCTGAAAATCCGCCGCGACGTCGAAGCTTCCGGACTGAAGCTCGAGGCAATCGAGAATTTCGATCCGGCGCACTGGGGCGACATCCTGCTCGATGGCCCGAAGCGCGCCCTGCACATCGAGAACGTGAAGACGATCATCCGCCGCCTCGGCGAGGCGGGGATCCCGATCATGGGCTACAATTTTTCCATCGCGGGCGTGGCCGGCCGCACCAAGGGCACGTACGCTCGCGGCGACGCGCCGGCCGTCGGCATGGAAGGTCCGTACGACCTGCCGATGCCCAACGGTCTCGTCTGGAACATGGTCATCGATCCCACTGCGTCGAAACGCGACACGGGTCTCATTCCTTCCGCGACACCCGAGCAGCTCTGGAGCCGGCTCGAGCGTTTCCTGAACGAAGTTCTGCCCGTTGCCGAGAAGGCCGGCGTGCGCCTCGCGCTGCATCCGGATGATCCGCCGATGCCGACGATCCGCGGCCAGCCGCGTCTGGTGTACCAGCCGTCGCTCTACCAGAAGGTCATCGACCTCAACCCGAGCCCGGCCAACCAGCTCGAGTTCTGCGTGGGCTCGCTCGCGGAGATGACCGAGGGCGACATCTACGACGTCGTCGATCAGTACAGCAAACAGCACCGCCTCGGCTACGTGCACCTGCGCAACGTTCGCGACAAGGTCCCGCACTACAAAGAGACGTTCATCGACGACGGCGAAGTCGATATCCTCCGCGTGCTCGCGATCCTGAAAAAGAACGGCTTCGAGGGCGTGATCATTCCCGACCACGCGCCGCAGATGAGCTGCGCCGCCCCGTGGCACGCCGGCATGGCCTACGCGATGGGCTTCATCAAGGCGGGGATCATGGCCTTGGAAACCCGGAAGTAATTTTAACCACGGATTACACGGATCCCACGGATGAAACCAAAATCCACTCACCTCAGCCGTCATCCTGAGCCGTGCGAAGGACCCAAGCGTGGGACGCTACCTGCGCTTTTTCCTTGGGTCCTTCGCACGGCTCAGGATGACGGAAGCGAGGATGTGAATGGGTTTTCGCTGGTTCAGCTCTCTCTCGCATGAGCGTCCACCTGCATTTCAATTCCGCGACGACGGACGCCGGGGCCGGCGTCTCGCTCTTCACCTGCGCGGAAAAGCTGGGCATCCCGGTGCCCACGTCCTGCAACAAGCAGGGGAAATGCAAGGAGTGCGTCGTCGAGGTGACCGAGGGCATGGAGTACCTGTCCGCGCCCACGCCGCCGGAGCAGCACCTCAAGGGAAATTTCCGTCTGTCGTGCTGCGCGCGCCTCAAGGCGGAGCAGGGGACGGTCCGCTGCCACACCATGCGGCGCGGCACGATGAAGATCGAGAAGCACGCCTTCGAACTGCCGACCGGCCCGCGCCAGTGGCAGCTCGATCCGGCGGTCACGCGCGACGGCGAGCGCGTGCTGCTCGACGGCGAGGAGATCGATCGCCGCGCCGGTGCGCTGCATGGCCTCGCGGTCGACCTGGGCACGACCACGGTCGTGATCCGGTTGCTGAATTTGGAAACGGGTGAGGTCATCGCCGACTCGTCGTTCGAGAATCCGCAGCGCTTCGGCGGCTCCGACGTGATGGCGCGCATCGTGTATGATACCGAGGACAGGACCAAAACCCTGCAGCGCACGCTCGTGGGCTATATGAGCCGCGCGATCCTCGAGCTGCCCGTCGATCCGCGCTCGATCTACGAGGTGATCATCGCCGGTAACTCGACGATGCGGGACATGTTTTTCAAGTTGTCGGTCTATTCCATCGGCCAGAGCCCGTACCAGTCGCTGACCGAGGTGGAGATGGCGGACGGCAAGCGCGCGACGACGAGTCTCTCCGACACCGCGCGCAAGATCGGCCTGCCGATCCACCCGAAGGCGCGCGTGTACGGCCTGCCGATCATCAGCGGCCACGTCGGCGCCGATGCGGCGGCGTGCATGCTGGCGATCGACATCGCCAACGAGGAGCGCGTCGTCGCCATGATGGACATTGGCACCAACACCGAGCTCGTCATCGGCAACAAGCACAAGGTGCTCGCCGCGTCGTGCCCGGCTGGTCCCGCTTTCGAGGGCGGCCAGATCACCTTTGGCATGCCCGGCCTGCCGGGCGCGATCGAGAAGGTGCACATCCGCGACGATGGCACCGTCGAGACCACCGTGATCGGCGACGTGCCGGCGGAAGGACTTTGCGGCTCGGGTCTCGTGGACTTGCTCAGCGAGCTGGTGCGCACAGGGCGGATGAACGAGCTGGGCCGGTTTGAGGAGTCGGGCAGCGACTTCGTGGTCGCCGGCGGCAGCGGCGATCGGCCGGTCACTTTCAGCGAGGCCGACGTGAACGCGCTCGCCCAGGCCAAGGGCGCCAACGTCGCAGGTCTGCAGATCGCCTTTGCCGAGTACGGCATCGACTACGACGGGCTCGGGCTCTTCTACCTCGCTGGCGGTTTCGGCCGGCACCTCGGGCTCGATTCCTCCAAGCGCATTGGGCTGATTCCGAATATCCCAACGGAAAAAATCCTCCAGGTGGGCAACGCCTCGGTCGAGGGCGCCTGCATCGCGCTGCTGTCGCGGGCGAAGCGCGCGGAGCTCGAGGAACTCGTCAAACGTGTGACCCACTGCCGGCTCGAAACGCATCCCGGCTTCTTCGATTTTTTTGTGGAAGGCTGCCAATTTGCCCCCGTCGGTGGCGCACGGGAGGGAGCGGACGCCTGAGCATGGAAACCTACGATTCACGCCCGGAATGCAACGTGCAGGAAGCGGAGTATCACCGCTTGCTGGGTTGGCCGCGCGACCATGTGCCGGCGGAACGCGCCCGCGAGCTCGCGGCGTGGGCCCGGGCCTGGTACGCGGAGCACGGCCGGCCGTGGGTTTACCTGCGGCGCGCGGATTTGCAGCTGACCGCGGACACCCTGCAGCTGGATGGAATCGAGTTTCAGTCGGAGCGCCTGCGGGAGCATTTGCGCGAACACCGGGCGGAGAGCGCGGTCCTCGTGGCCGTGAGCGCGGGCGTCGAATGTGAGGAGCACGCGCGCCAATTGTGGAACGAGGGCCGGCCGGATGAATATTTCTTCCTCGAGGTTTTCGGTTCGGCGGTGGTCGAGGATCTGGTCGCGCGCCTCAGCGGCCGCATCTGCGCGCTCGCGGGCGGGCAGGGGCTGATGGCGGTGCCGCATTACAGCCCCGGTTACTCCGGCTGGGATGTGGCCGAGCAGGGCCGGCTCTTTTCGCTCATCACGCACCGCCTGACCCAGCCGCTGCCGGGTCCGCTCGAGGTCATGTCGAGCGGCATGCTGCGGCCGAAGAAATCGCTGCTCGCGGTGTGCGGACTTGCGCCGGTCAGCGCCACCGTCGCGGTACCCGCCGCGACGCCGTGCGAGAAATGTTCCTTCGGCCCGTGCTCGTATCGCCGGGCTCCTTACCGCCATGCCGGCCGGTCGGCCGTGCGCGCGGCTGTGCCTGCCGCGAGTCCGCTCACGCGCAACGCCACCTATTCCGTCAACGCCCGCGCCCTCCGCAAATGGGCGACCGAGCGCGTGCGCGTTGATCTGCGCGATGACGGCACGGTCGAGGCGGTCTTCCGTTTCGACGGCACCACCTGCTCCAATCTCGGCGAGCCGCTGGCCTTCGATTATCGCGTGGCGCTCAGCGGTCCCGACGAGGGCTACCGCATCCTCGCGTCGAGCTGCACCCCGGCCGCCGGTGACGAAGGCTACCAGTCCACCTGCGCGTATTTGCAGGACGCCGACGGTCTGATGCGCGACATCGCCAGCGAGAAGCCGCTGCTCGGCCGCCCGCTCGACGAGGTGCTGCGCTGGAATCGCACCGCCGCGCCCTCGGGCTGCCACTGCACCGCCGACAGCCGCGCGCACAAGTGGGGCCTCGCGCTCGAAGCCATCCATTACGCGTTGCTCCAAACCAGCGCGGCCCAACCCGTTTCCTGAAAAAATCCCCGCCATGATCAAGCTCTGCGCCATCGATCCCGCCGCCACAGCCAAACTGCCCCCGGGCTTCACCGACAAGTCCGGCGTCGGCGTCCATTATGTTGACGCCTACATCAAGCCGATGAACGCCGCGCTGCCCGACGGCGTGCGCGTGTCATGCAAGCGCCGCGGCCTGAAGGTCAGCCTCGCCGTCGGCCCCAAGAAGGGCTTCGGCCTCATGCGCCGGCTGCAGGTCAGCACCGATCCGGTCGTCATGCTCCAGGCCTGCCTGCAGGAGGCCGCCACCGCCGCCGGCGTGCAGTTGCAGGTCACCGACACGGAGATCCTGATCGCGCCGTGAAACCCGGCGCGAAGTAGCAAGTACCAAGGATCAAGTAACAAGACTGATAGCCCCCGAATTTCGCACCCACCGTACCCCAAACCCCGGACCCCAAATCCGAGACCCCAAAACCCAACCCTCCACGCACATGAGACCCGAACAATGGGAAATTTTTAAGAAAGCCGCCCGCGGCCAGAAATTGGACAAGGTGCCAATGGCCATGATCATCGACAGCCCCTGGATCCCGGGCTACGTCGGCGTGAAGCACATGGACTTCTTCCTCGACCCGCAGGTGTGGTTCGAGTCGCACCGCAAGATCCACCAGGAATTTCCCGATATCATCTTCGTGCCCGGCTGGTGGCTGGAGTACGGCATGGCGGCCGAGCCGTCGGTGCTCGGTTCCAAGATCAAGTTCTGGCAGGACAACACGCCGAGCGAGTACCACATGCTCTTCAACATCGAGGACGTGGACAAGCTGCCGGAGTACGAAGTCGAGAACGACGCCTTCATGGCGCTCACGCTCCACCGCCTGCGCATGCAGCGCCAGCAGGTGCTCGACACCGGCGAGATCTTCACGATGGCGACCGCGCGCGGGCCGATGTGCACCGCCGGGTTTGCCCGCAACACGAGCGACTTCATGATCGACCTCGTGGAGAAGCCCGAGTGGGCGCACAAGCTCCTCGACCTCTGCACGCGCGTGATCATCGACTGGCTCAAGGCGCAGATCAAAGCCATGGGCCCGACCGTCGAGGGCATCTTCATCCTCGATGACATCGTCGGCTTCGTGAACGAGGAGCATTACCAGGAATTCTGTCACCCGTATCTCAAGCGCATTTGCGATGCCTTCCCGAAGGACTGGGTGAAGCTCTATCACAACGACGCTTCCATCGAAGCCTGTCTCGAGCACCTGCCCGATGTCGGCTTCAACATGCTGAACTGGGGCAAGCAGACCGACATCGCCGACGTGAAGGCGCGCGTCGGCAACCGGATCTGCCTCATGGGTAACGTCAATCCCCTCGAGGTCGGCGTGCGTGGCACGGCGGCGGAAGTCCGCGAGGCCACGCTCGACGTGCTCGAGAAGAGCGGCGGCGAGAACATCGTCCTCTCCGTCGGCGGCGGCACCAGCCCCGGCATGCCGCGCGAGAACATCATCGCGATGAAGGCCGCCCTCGACGAATTCAACAAGGCGCACTTCGGCTCGGCCTAATTCTGCATTGTGTAGGGCCGGCGCTCGTCGCCGGGCCCGACCTGCCGACGAGCGGCAGCCCTACATTCAAACCCACCAAATCATTTCCCATGCCTGACTACGCGTTAATGAACCAGTGCATCTACGAGGGCAAAGCCAAGGAGGTCGAGACGATGACCCAGGCCGCCCTCGCCGAAGGCCGCACCGCCCAGGAGATCCTCTCCGACGGCCTCATCGCCGGGATGAGCGTCGTCGGTGAGGACTTTAAGCACAACATCCTCTACGTCCCCGAGGTCCTTATCGCCGCGCGCGCCATGAAGGCCGGCATGGCCGTGCTTAAGCCGCTGCTCAGCGCCAAGGGCGCGATCGACACGTCCACCGGGCGCCTGCTCATGGGCACGGTGCGCGGCGACCTGCACGACATCGGCAAGAATCTCGTCTGCATGATGGCCGAGGGCGCGGGCTTCACGGTGAAGGACATCGGCGTCGACCAGAGTGTGGAGAAGTTCACCATCGCGGCCGACGAGTTCAAACCGGACATCATCGGCATGAGCGCGCTGCTCACCACGACGATGACGTACATGAAGACGGTCATCGATGGTTTCGACCGCCCTGGCTACGACCATATCAAGATGGCCATCGGCGGTGCGCCGATCAGCCAGATGTTCGCCGACGAAATTGGCGCGGACGGCTACGGCGCCGATGCGTCCAACGCGGTGGATCTCTTCCTGTATCTCGTCGACAAGGGCCCGCCGCCGAAGGCCGCGCTGCGCGCCGGTGTGAAGGCCACGGCCAGTGCCATCGCTGCGGCGCGTCCGGCCAACAACGTCGTGCACTACCAGATCCTTTACTGGCGCGACCTGCCGTCCTCGATCAAGGCGTGGGACGATTTCGGCGAGGTGAAGCAGGACCTGCCCGGCAAGTTCGCCGACCGCATCGACGCCGCCGCGCAGAAGCTCGGGCTCACGAGCGGCGACGCCTACACGGCGGAGCTGAAGTGGGGCGAGGAACAGGAACGGCCCGGCATTCCGGAGGATGTGGTGAAAACGCTCATCAAGGAACTCGAGGCGGCCGCCGCCTCATGAATCCGCGCCCCATGAATTTCATCGGCGAGTTGATCAACAACTCGTACGCGCGCGCCCGCACGGCTTTCACCGAGCGCAATCCCGCCGCTTACGCCAATCTCGCCAAGCTGCAGGCCGACCTCGGCGTGAAATACCTCACGCTCAATCTCGACGGCACCGCCCGCATTCAGGTGCGCATGGAGGAGATGCTCGCGCTGCTGCCGGACGTGATCCAGGCGATCCAGGCGGTGACGGATGTCCCGCTCAGCTTCGACAATCCCGCCGTCGCCTACCACAAGGTCGCTCTCGAGCATTACGACCGGAAGAAAAGCGGCACGCCGATCATCAACTCGATCGCCGCTTCGCGCACACACCTCGACGAGATGATCGAGCTGGTGAAGCACTACGATACGAACGTCGTCGTGATGGCATCCGAACAATTTGTCCCCGGCGGCACCGCGCAGTGCATGAACGCGCAGGACGCTTACGCCTCGGCGAAACAGTTCGTCGAACTGCTCGCCACCAAGGCCGGCCGCCGCAACGACCAGATCATCATCGACCCCGGTCTCGCGCCGGTCGGCGCGGACACGTACGGCCTTGTCAACATCGGCCTCGATGCGATGCGCCTGCTGAGTGCCGACCCGGATTTGAAGGGCGTGCACATGATCGTCGGCCTTTCGAATTTCGCCTGGGGCACGCCAAAGGGCGTGCGCGAGCAGTTGGAGAACGCCTACCTGACACTCGGCCAGGAAGTCGGCCTGGATTTCGCGCTCGCGAATCCCGAGAAGGCGCCGGGCCCGCTGCCCGCCGATCACCCGATGGTCGGCAAGCTTCGCGAAGCGCTCGCCGCCGGTCGTCCGGTCGACGACGAGTCCCAGGAAACCGCCGGTTACCGGCAGGCCGAGGCCATCATGGCCATCTGCGCGGAGGCCGCGCCGGTCGACTGACGTCGACCGGAAACGCCAAACACCAGATGCCAAAGGCCAGACAACCGCCAATGCCCAACCTCGATTTTTCAAATTCGGATTTGTTTGGCGTCTGGCATCTGGCGTCTGGCGTTTTGTTTGCATGAGCTCTCTCCCGCACGCCACCCGCGACACGCCTGTCTGGCTCCACGTCGGCACGCTGCTCGACGGCACGAGCACGATGCCGGCGTCGGACGCACACGTCGTCTACGACTCCACCGGTATCCGCTTCGTCGGTCGCAACGGACAGACCCCGCCGCGCGAGCTCTTGCGTGCCGGGCAAACCGCGCCGGATCTCGTCGCGCCGGACGCCACGCTGCTGCCGGGTCTGATCGAGGCGCATGCGCATTTCTTTCTCGAGGGTGGCGAACTCGATACCACGAAGCGCGCCGACTACCTGAGGCAAACTTCCGCGCAGTTGCTGGAGGCGGCGATTCCCCGTCTGGAAAAGCTCGTGCGGCTCGGCGTCACCGCGGTGCGTGATGCCGGAGACAAGGACGGCGTGGGCCTCGCGCTCAGCCGGATCTACAAGCGGCAGCACGGCATGATCGAAGGCACGGAGCCCGGGCTGCCGCTGATCATGCCTTACGTCGAGAGTCCTGGTGCGGCGATCCATCATCGCGGCCGCTATGGCAGCTTCATGGGCGGGGCGCTGGAAGACTATCCAACGCCGGCCGATTGCGTGGACGCGCGGGTCGCGGCGGGCGCGGATCGCATCAAGCTGATCCCGACCGGGATCATCAATTTTCAGAAAGGCGCGGTCACGACCGAGCCGCAGATGACAGTCGATGAGCTGAAGCAGCTCGTCGCCGCCGCGCAGGCGCATGGCCGCCAGACTTTCGCCCATGCCTCCGGCGACACCGGCATCGAGCGCGTGATCGAGAGCGGGGTCGATTCCGTCGAGCACGGCTTCTTTGTGCGCGACGACCAGCTCACGCGCATGCGCGACCGCCGCACCGCCTGGGTGCCGACGTTCGCGCCCGTGCAGCTGCAAGTCGACGAGGCGCGACGCTACGGCTGGGACGCCAACGTGGTCGGCAACCTGCAGCGCATCCTCGACGCACACGCGGCGAGCCTGGCGAAAGCGCACGCGCTCGGCGTGCCGATCGTGGCGGGCAGCGATGCCGGTTCCGTCGGCGTGCCGCATGGCACCGGCTTCTATCGCGAGTTGGAACTGATGGAACAGGCCGGCCTGCCGCCGCTCGCCGTGATCAACGCCGCCACCGGCACCAGCGCCGGCCGGCTCGGCTATCGCGGCAAGTTCGGCCGCATCGAGCCGGGCTACCTGAGCCGTTTCATCCTGACGCGCCATTCGCCGCTCGCCGGCATCACCAATCTCCGCCGCGCCAAGACCGTGGTCTTCGACGGCACGGTTCTCGAGTCGGGCGACAATCCGGACGTGAGCGGACTTTGAACCACGAATGAGCACGAATTCACACGAAGGGGTTCATCACTTCCGCGGCGTAGTAACTGATGCGGTTGGATCCTTCGCACGGCTCAGGATGACCGCAGATGAAAGGCTTGGTTTTGTTCGGGGTCTGTCGCTTCCCGCTTCCCGCCTTCCACTTCCCGCCATTTCCCCATGGGCATGAGCCTCGAAATCACCACTCGGAACGAAGTCCCGGCCTCCGTCGGCTACGATGAGATCTTCATCACCTGGCTGCCGACGGAAGGGAAGGAGTCCGTCATCGCGAAGACGGCCGAGTTGCACGCGAAAGGCTTCAAGGCCGTGCCGCACATCGCCGCCTACAAGGTGAAGGATGCGGCTGACGCGCAGGCGATCGCCGCGGCCATCGCGCCGTACACGAAGAAGGCGTTCTTCATTCGGGGCGGTGGCCAGCAGGAAGGTGTTTTCGCGACGGTGACCGAGCTGCTGGCGACGGGCGCCTTCAAGGATTTCGAGATCGGGGTGGGGGGCTTTCCCGACGGAAACGGGTCCCTCTCACCGGATGAATCCATGGCCGTGTTGCGGGCGAAAGCGGGCACGGCCAGCTACGTGGTCACGCAATGGTCGCTTAACGAGCCGGCGATCAAGCGCTTCCTCGACGAGTCCCCGCTGCCGGTCTATCTCGGCGTGCCCAACCGTTGTTCGCTCAAGCAGCTGGCGCGCTTCGCGGTTATCTGCGGCGTCGACAATGCGATGAAAGGCGCGCTGTCCAACCCGGTGAACATCGCGCGCTTCCTCCTCGGCTTCGACCCCGGCTACATCGTGAAAGCCTTTGAGAAGCACCCGAAACTCGCCAAGATCCACGTGTACGCCTTCGGCAACTTCAACCCGCTCTGAGTTTTTAAAACCACGAATGGACACGAATTCACACGAAGAGAGTCGATTCCTCGCTCCTGTCATCCTGAGCCGTGCGAAGGATCCAAGCAGGCGCGGCGTGATGACTGCTTCGGTTGGATCCTTCGCCCGGCTCAGGATGACGCTGCAAGCGTTTGGCTCTTCTTCGTGTAGATTAGTGTCCATTCGTGGTTAAAATTTCCCCATGACAAAACCTCCGCTCCTCGAAGCCCTGCAAACGCGCCGTCTCGTGTGCGATGGTGCCATGGGCACGCAACTTTTCCTGGCGGGCCTTGAGTCTGGTGCCTGCGGTGAGGCTTGGAATCTCACGCATCCCGAGCGCGTGCTCGCGATCCAGAAGCGCTACGCCGACGCGGGTGCGGATTGCATCATCACGAACACTTTCGGCGGCAGCCGCATCATGCTGCGCCGGCACGAGCACGAGAAGGAGCTCGCCGCGATCAACGCCGCCGGCGTGCGCATCACGCGCGAGGCCTTTGGCGGACGCCCGGGCTACGTGCTCGGTGACATCGGCCCGCTCGGCGCGCTGCTCGAACCCTACGGAGATTTGTCGGAAGCCGACGCGCTCTCCGCGCTCGAGGAGCAGGCCTCGGCACTCGTGCAAGCCGGCGCCGACGCGATCATTATTGAGACCCAGACCGGACTAGAAGAGTTGGGCCTGGCGATCGACGCCGCGAAAGCCGCGAAGGCGCTCTGCATCATCGCCTCGCTGGCCTACGATCTCTCGATGGATGGCACGTTCTACAAGACGATGATGGGCATCTCACCCGAACAGGCGGCCGAGTTCGCGCAGGAGCGTGGCGCCAACATCATCGCGCTGAATTGCGGCACCGGCATGGACATGCACGGCGCGGCCATGGTTGGAAAAATTTACCGCGAAAGCTGCTCGCTCCCCGTGATGGTACAGCCGAACGCCGGCCTGCCCGTGCTCGAAAACCTCAAGGCCGTCTACAAGCAACTCCCCGCCGACATGGCCAAGGATGTGCCCGAAGTCCTCGCGACGGGCGTCGGCATCGTCGGCTCCTGCTGCGGCTCCACCCCGGACCACACGCAGGCGATCCGTGCGGTCGTGACCGAGTTTAACAACGCGAAGTGATTTCCGCTTTCGCGCGTCCCAAACGACAAAGGCCAGACTCCAGATGCCAAACAAAAATCAGACTCCATTTAACCAAATCCGAATTTCGGGTCTTGGAATCTCACGACTGAAGTTTGTTTGGCGTTTGGCTACTGGCATTTGGCGTTTCTAATTCCTATGGCCACATCTTCGAAATCCCTGAAATTTCCCGACGTCTTCTCGCTCAAGGGCGAGCACGTCCTCATCACCGGCGGCGGCACGGGCATCGGTCTCGCGGTGGCGCAGGCCATGCACGAGGCGGGTGCGCGCGTCGTGCTCATCGGCCGGCGCGAGTCGGAACTCGCCGCCGCCGTGAAGAGCATGGGCGACCGCGCATCGTATGTCGTCCACGACATCACGCAGTACAGCGGCGCCACGGCGCTCATCGCCAAGATCACCAAGGAGCACGGCCCGATCAGCTGCCTCGTGAACAACGCGGGCATGCACCTGAAGAAGCCGGCGATCGAGACGACACCCGAGGAACTGCAGCAGGTGATGGGTACGCACATCTTCGGCGCGCACGCGCTGTCGCAGGCGGTCCTGCCGGGCATGATCGAGCGCAAGCATGGCAACGTCATCTTCATGGCCTCGATGGCCTCGCTCTTCGGCATTCCGCTGGTCGTGGCCTACGCCTCGGCGAAGTCAGCGATGATGGGCATGATCCGCACCATGGCCACCGAGCTCTCGCAGCACGGCGTCCGCGTGAACGCGATCGCGCCGGGCTGGATCGACACGGCGATGTCGCGCAAGGCCTTCGAGGGCGACCCGAACCGCAAGAGCAAGATCGTCAGCCGCACGCCGATGGCGCGCCTCGGCCAGCCCGACGACGTCGGCTGGGCCGCGGTCTATCTCGCCTCGCCGGCGGCGAAATTCATCACCGGCACCATCATGCCCGTCGACGGCGGCGTGAGCATGGGATTCTGATCGGAAAATTTTTGACCACGGATCACGCCGATGATCACGGATAAAACCACAGCCACCGCTCCCGTCATCCTGAGCCGCGCGAAGGATCCAAGCGTTGGCGTTGCTGCGTCCGTTTTCCTTGGATCCTTCTCCCGCCTCGGCGGGATCAGGATGACGGTAACCGGAATCGGGTCTCAACTGGGCTCGCCCGGGTGATCTGTGGTCAGTAAGCCCCCGACGCCCACTCACAAGTTTCACGCAATAGTTCTCACATCGTGGCAGTAGCGAAACCCTCCTGGCTGGCTTATCTCTTGAGTCAGTCAGTCAACCCCTGTTCTCCATGAAACTACCCCGTCTCACCGGCCTGCTGGCTGGTCTTGTCCTTGCTGCCTCGCTTTCCGCCGAGTCCGTCGGCGTCTTCACTGACCACGGTGACATCGGTGCGCCGAAGATCACCGGTTCGTCGTCTTACGACGCCGCGGCCCAAACGTACGCGCTCTCCGCCGGCGGCGTGAATATCTGGGGCGCGAAGGACGAGTTCCAGTTCGCCTCCCGCAAGATCAAGGGCGACTTCATCCTGCGCGCGCGGGTGGAATTCGTCGGCAAGGGCACCGACCCGCACCGCAAGCTCGGCTGGATGGTTCGTTCGACCCTCGATGCCGATTCGCCATACGTCGACGGCGCGGTTCACGGCGACGGACTCATGTCGATGCAGTTCCGCCGTGCGAAGGGCGGTGAGACGAAGCAGTTCCCGATGGCGATCACGCATGCCGATATCGTGCAGCTCGAGCGCCGCGGCACTCTCTACACGCTGTCCGTGGCCCGCAACGGCGAGCCGTTCATCAAGAGCGAGCTGGCGGATCTCGACCTTGGCGACGAGGTGAACGTCGGCCTCTTCCTCAGCGCGCACAACGGCGCGGTCGAGGAGAAGGCCATCTTCCACGACGTGATGATCATCAAGCCCGCGGCCGCCAACTTCACCCCGTACCGCGACTACATCGGCAGCACGCTGCACGTGCTCGAGGTGCAGACCGGCAAGCTCGAGACCCTCTACAGCTCGGCCGAGCCCTTTGAGGCGCCGAACTGGCTGCACGACGGCAGCGCGCTGCTCTACAACGTCAGCGGGCGCGGCGAGAACCGCGGTCTGCTCCGCCGCTTCGACCTCGCGACGAAGACGCCGTCGCCGTTCGACACGGGTTTCGCCACGCGCAACAACAACGATCACGTTCTTTCGTTCGACGGCAAGATGCTCGGCATCAGCCACCAGGGTCCGGAAACCAACGGTCGCTCTTCCGTCTACGTGCTGCCCGCCACCGGCGGCACGCCGCGCATGGTGACGCCGCTGCAGCCATCGTATTTCCACGGTTGGTCGCCCGACGGCAAGTGGCTCGTCTACGCCGGCGGCCGCAAAGAGACCCCGGACGCCAAGGTCGACAAGTACGACATCTACAGGATTTCCATCGACGGTGGTGCGGAGACCAAGCTCGGCGCCGCCGGCGGCCGCAGCGACGGTCCGGAGTATTCGCCGGACGGCAAGTGGATCTACTTCAACTCCACCCGCAACGGCCTGATGCAGATCTGGCGCATGAAGCCCGATGGCACCGAGCCGGAGCAGATCACGAGCGACGAGTACAACAACTGGTTCCCGCACATCTCGCCCGACGGGAAGTGGATCGCGTTCATCTCTTATGATCGCAGCGTCTCGCCGGAGGATCATCCGTACTACAAGCACTGCTACCTCCGCCTGATGCCGATCGCCAACGGCCCGGCGAAGATCATCGCCTACGTCTACGGCGGTCAGGGCACGATCAACGTGCCGTCGTGGTCGCCCGACAGCACGAAGATTGCGTTCGTCAGCAATACGGACGGCTTGTGAGCCAAGCCGAACATCGAACATCGAACATTGAACGCCGAACGTCCAAAGCCAAGTCTTCGAAGTTCGATGTTCGAAGTTGAATGTTCGACGTTCTCGTCTGGCGGCGATCACCTAAGTGAACAGTCAACCAAACCCCGGTTTGCGATAACGCGTCGCCGGGTGAATTCTTAGTCCGTCAGGTCCCCCAGGCTTTCCGCTTCCTGACCAACCCTAATCCCCATGAATACCCCCGTCTCCCGCCGTCAGTTTGTCCGCACCGCCGCCGGTGCCGCCGCGATCTTCTCCGCTCCGCTCATCATCCCGTCGCGCCTGCTCGGCGCCGACGCCCCGAGCAATCGCATCCGTGTCGGTCACATCGGCTGCGGGCGCATCGCGAGCGGGCATGACATGCCGGGCGTCTTCAAGTCGGGCCTCGCCGACGTCGCCGCCGTGTGCGACCTCGACTCGATCCGCGCCAAGGCCGGCAAGGCGCTGGTCGAAAAATTCTACCGCGACGCCAGCCAGACCGCGCCGGAGATCACCGTCTATACCAATTACCACGAGCTGCTCGCGCGCAAAGACATCGATGCGGTCACCATCAGTCTGCCCGATCACCAGCACGCCGAGGTGGCGCTCGCGGCGATTTACGCCGGCAAGGATGTCTATCTCCAGAAGCCGTTCACGATGACGCACGAGGAGAGTGTGATTCTGAAGAACGCCGTCGCGAAGAGCGGCCGCATCCTGCAGGTCGGCAGCCAGCAGCGTTCCTGGGGCCCGCACGAGCAGTTTCGCAAGGCGTGCGAGTTCGTCCGTAGCGGCCGCGTCGGCCGACTCAAGGCCGTCGAGATCGGCCTGCCGATCGACCCGACCAAGCCCGACGATCCGGAGCAGCCGGTCCCGGCCAACCTGAATTACGATCTGTGGCTCGGTTCGACGCCCGACGTCTATTACACCGAGCAGCGCGTGCACACGCAGAAGCTGAATCCCGACGGCACGCCCGACGTGGTGTCGCGCCCGGGCTGGCTGCGCAACGAGTCCTACTGCCTCGGCATGATTACCGGCTGGGGGGCGCATCATTTCGACATCGCCCATTGGGGCATGGACCTGGAGTACAGCGGCCCGACGAAGATCGAGGGCAAGGGCGAGTTCCCGACGAACAAGATCTGGAACGTGCACGGCAAGTACAACGTCCATCTGACCTACCCGGGCGACATCGGGCTGCGGGTCTCGGACGAATTGACGAACGGCATAAAGTTCATCGGCGACGAGGGCTGGATCTTCGTTTGCCGCGACACCGGCAACTCGCCGACCGCCGCGCTTTCGGAAAACACCACGCAGGAGTGGCTCACCGCCAGCAACCCGAAGCTGCTCGACCCGAACGGCGTCACCGTGAAATTCCCGTCGAGTCTCTCGCACCACAAGAACTGGATCGAGTGCGTGAAGTCACGCCAGACTCCGCTGTCGCCCGCCGCCATGGCGCACCACAGCAACACCGCGTGCATCCTCAGCTGGATCGCGATGAAGACCGGCCGCCCGCTCACCTGGGACAACAAGGCCGAGCGCTTCGTCAACGACGATGCCGCCAACGCCATGCTCTCGCGCCCCGAGCGCGCGGGCTACGGCGCGGTGCGCCTGGCGAAGTCGCACGCCTAAGCCCGAGCGGTCAGAATTTTAACCACGGATTACGCTGATTGCGCGGATAGAAGGCTCCGCGTTCCGGCGTGCCGTGTATGTGCGTCTGGAATTCCTGGTGCCGGTTCGACGGATTGGCTCTAACTTAACAATCCGCTACACATCGAGCACGTTCCCTTTGGATAGCCTGCACTATCGATTCCATAAGGATGTCTGTAGTCGGCATCTTGTGCCGAAACCATGCGCCCTGTGGATGATAGACAGTGATCTATTCCATAGTAGCTTATCATAGCAAATGGAGCCTCTTGCTTAATAAAGAGCGTGTGACTGTTCGCCGTTACTGAGGCACAGGTTGGATGCGCGAAGGAGCGCCCCAATTGCTGGTAAGCAGTCTGCCCGGTATCTAAAAAACGGGCGTTAATAGCCTTAGGCTGGCCGTTTTTGCCGTAGCGAACCGGCAAAGTGTGCTCGTAGTGATTTCCGCTGTGAAAAGCAGAGGACAAACTGCCGGTTTTTAGCTCTTCTAGAAGAGCTCGGTTCGGGTAACAACCGCTACAATATAGAAATGTTATGTTCACGCTAGATACTAGTGAAAACAGGCAGGAGCGTCAACTTAAGGGCCAAGATTTCTCATCTCTCGAAGGAGAGAATCTACAAAAAAGGCCCGCACTTTGGCGGGCCTTCAGGTGGAGAGGGTGATGAGGCTTACGACTTCGGGAAGTTCGGATCGGCCTTCACTTCGAGCATCTGCTTGGTGTGGCGCTCGGAGTGGGCGGCGAGGAAGAGGATCCACTGGTAGGGATCAAGTTTCTTGCCGAGCGGGCTGTCGATCGCGTGGTCGCGCAGGCCGGAGGTGTTCTTGAGGAAGGCGATGGTCTTGTCGCGGCTTGCCTCGAAGTGCTCGAGGCTGGCCTTGGCGCCGTGGAAGCGGTCGTTGGGAATCAGCGGTTCGGGTGCGGAGCGTTTCTGGGTGCGGTCGGGAATCGCGGTGAGGATGAGCTGGTCGATGGCATGGACGTCCTCGCCGTCGGCGCGGGCCGGTCCCTGCATCGCCTGGGTTTCCATCATCCCGAAGAGCATGTCCTCGGCGGACGCGATGTGCTCGAGCACCTGGGCCACGGACCAGCGTTCGGGCGCGATCTTGTAGTTCAGCTGGGCATCAGAGAGCCCCTTCGCGGCGTCGATCACGCCGGCTTTGGTTTTCTCGAGGTAGGCAACCGCCTTGGCGCGGTCTTCGTCGGTCTGGGCGGACAGGCCGGTCAGCAGGAGCGCGGAAAGGCCGAGGAGGGAAATGAGCTTTTTCATGGGGTGAGTGGAGCAAACACGAAGCAGCGAAGAAGCCAAGGAGGCTGCTTGTAACGATTCAGCGGATCGTCCTTGGCGTTCTTGGCGGACTTTGCGCGAGGCTTCTGAATCTCCAATCCTTGGCCTCACGCGAAGGACGCGAAGAGCGCTAAGAAATACACTGACTGCAGGGATCGAACCATCCGCGCGATCTGCGTAATCCGCGGTTAAACCGGCTCGGGCTTCTTCGAGTACCAGATCAGGGCCACGCCGAGGATGATCATCCAAAGCGGGAGCAGGCTGTTGTTTAGGTTGGCGATGGATTGGACGGAAACGGTCACGTTGCGGAAGGCACCGATCGCGAAGAGGACGGCGAAGGCGGCGCCGGCCCAGCCGAGCCATTTCGGGTAACGCGCTTCGGCGAGCATCGAGAGACCGGTGAGCCCGAAGAAGAGCGCGAGCATCATCTCACCGAGGAATTCGCCGATGTAGTTGCCGAGATAAAGGTTCAGGCCGGCGAAGATCGCGTCGAGGCTCGCCTTGGTGTCTGCGCTGCCGGCGGCGTAGGCCTCGGCCATCGCCCAGTGGATGCTCGGCCAGCGCATCAGGCCGAGGCACATCGCGAGCGTGCCAAGCGTCATCGACACGAGCGCGAGGCTCATGCGCGGCTTGCTGGCCGGACAGGCGTACAACGCGCCGACGGCGCCGGGGACGAGCAGCAGCGGGAGAAAAGCGTAGATCGCCCACACGGCGCGCATGGTGGCACCGCCGTTACGCAGGCGGGGGAGGACTTCGGCGGCGGTGCCGTCGAGCACGGACGGGTAGCTGAACTTGGCGGCGAGGTAGCTGAAGACAGCAATGAAGGCCAGGGAGCCGACGATGAAACTCACTCCGCCAACGACGACGATTCTGCGGTGGGGCATGGCGAGGGAGAAAGCCAGCTGCCGTCGGTCGGGGCAACGTCCGAATTAACGACCAGCCAAACCCGCGATCCTTTTTGGCCGCGAAAAAGCACAAAAAGAGTCTGTCCTGCAGTTAATGTGCTCCGCGCGTCTATAGACGCCTTGAGACATACTGCGGCGGCCGGGCCTTCGTGTTTTTCGTGGCCAACCTGTCTTGATGTTTCGGAATCCTAGTTTCGCTTGCCGATCTTGAGGGCGGCGATGCCTTCGACCGGCTTGCCCTTCGCCAGCGCGGGATTGAAGCGCAGGTCGGGCAGCAGGGCGTCGAGCTCGGGTTCGTGGCGCGGTTTGGCGCCGCTCTCGTCCGTGACGAAGCTGACAGCCAGGCCGTCCTTGTTCACCTTCACGTAGAGCACCTGGCCCTGCTTTTCCGCCGGCAGGCGGGATGCGAGATCTTCCGGCCAGAAAACCTTGGCCGGAGCGGGGCCGGCGGTCTTGTCCTTGTTTTCGCCGATATAGTCGAGCACGGCGTATTCGAAGGCCTCGTCGCGCGAGAGCGGCACCTGCTTGCGGGCCACCGTGGTCGCCAGCTCCGAGCCGTGGTCGTAGAGCTGGATCCGCACGTCTTGCAATTCGTAGCCGGGCGGGAAACCACCGCGGAAAAGCCGGATGCGCTGCGGTTTGGCGTCGATGCGCGGGAGCGCTTCCGCGTACACCCACAGCCGCGAGCTCTTGGTGGCGCCGGGTGTCTCGCGGTAGTGGGTGACCACCACCATGTAGGGCTGCTCAAGCGGTTTTTCGGATGAGACGTTGAAGGTGAGCTCGAAAGCATCGAAGAGTTTTTTCGCCAGCTCGGCTTCCATCGCGATGATGTGGGAGCTGACATCGGCGTTGGCCGACTGGCCTTGGTTCAGACTCTGGGAGTAGTTGCTCTCCGCGCCGAGGGCGGCGGCATCGAGTCCGCCGACGCTGGATTGGGCCGCACTGTCGAGCGGGGCGGCGTTGGCGGCAGCGCGCGCCAGTCCGGCGGAAGCCTGGGCATTGCGCATGTCCCGTGCGGCCAGATCGCTCACGTCCCCCGCGCCGAGGGCGTAGTCGATCTTGCCGTGGTATCTTTCGCGCGGGTCATTGGCCGGCGTGTAGGCCCGGTCGGCCTTGAAGTCGGTGACGGTGGCGAAGCGCGAAGTCAGCTTCAGCGTGTCGTCCATCTTGATCCGCAGGTCGGTGCGACTCGCGGGCACCACGACCGGCTGGCCGTCGACCAGCACCACGAAGGAGCTGCCCTGCACCGACTGCACTGGGCGAAGCGCGCCGTTCCATTCCACCGAGAAGTCCGTGCCCATGAAAAGCGTGTGAGTCTTGGCCGGTGCCGGAGCGGATTCGGCGAACGCGGATGAATTCGACAGAGCCAGTGCGAACAAAAGCCCGGCAGGCGCCAGACGCAGGAGTGGGGATACGACAGGAACCGCGGGATTTTTCATGGGGTAAGGGAGCTAGCGATGACCGGGCATGTTGCGGAGTTTGACCGATTCAAATTCCTCCAGCGTTTTGGCGGGAGCTTCCACGCCGGCGGGCAGCGGGCGCTTGGCGAACTGGCCAAAGTAGAGCAGGCAGGCGTCGCGCCAGTCGCGGGCGTCGAGTTCCTGGCGGACGAGGCGCTGCTTCACCGCGGTGAAGCGTTCGGCGTCCACCTGGCCGGCGAGAGCGTCCCAGTGTTTCTGCATGAGCCGGACTTCGTCGACGCCCTGCTGGTAGTGCAGACAGAGTTCATCCCAGAGCGTGCGGCCGGACTTCAGCTTGTAATCCCACGGCACGTGGTGGAACCAGAGCAGCAGGTTTTCCGGGCAGGTCTCCAGGTTGCCCCAGAGCTTTTGCCACTCCGGCGCGTATTGCTCGATGGCCTTGGAACCGGCGGAAGTGCGGTCGAAGCCGAGGCCCTGGGCATCGGCCTTGTGGTAGTAGACCGCGGTCCAATCGGCGCGCGGGAGTTTGTCGACCCACGGGCCTGGGCCGTAGTGGTGGCCCTCGGCCATGATGTGGTGCAGGCCGAGCGGCATGGAGTAGTTCACGACCGTCTCGCGGGAGCCGAGGAGCATGGTGTTGATCGTGTCGTTCACCGTCGGATCGGCGCCGAAGGTCTGGCGCGTCCACTCGCCGGCGATCTGCGCGGCGGTGAGGTCGTGGTCCCACGCGAGTCGGCCGAAGGCGTACCAGTTGGCCTGCGCGAGCGGGTGGCCGGTCCAGTTGCGGTCGGTGCCGATGTTGGCGACGCCGGCCATGACGGAGAGCGTGTGGCCGGTGGTCGAGCCGTCGACGACGCGGGCGACGGTGGGTTCGACAGAAGGCCGTTCGACAGGCTCAGGCCCCGTGCTGGTGCCAGCGGGCTCAGCACGGGCGTAAGTATTCGCCTCGAGCACTTCCTTCCACAGCGGCGCGAGGTAGGCGAGCTGAGTGGACTGGCCGAGGTATTCCTGGGTGATTTGCAGTTCGAGCGCGAGGGGCGTCTTCGGCATGTGGGCGAAGAGCGGGGAGAAGGGTTCGCGCGGCATGAAGTCGAGCGGGCCGTTCTTGATCTGCACGACGACGTTGTCGCGGAACTTGCCGTCGAGCGGCGCGAATTCCGTCTGGGCCTGCGTCACGCGGTCGGCGGTGTTGTCGGGCGAGTAAACAAACGCGCGCCACAGCACGATGCCGTTGTAGGGCTGGAGCGCGTCGGCGATCACGTTGGCGCCGTCGGCGTGCGTGCGGTGATAATCCTGCGGGCCGGGCTGGCCCTCGGAGTTGGCCTTCGCGAGGAAGCCGCCGAAGTCGGGGATGTGGCGATAGATTTCCTCGACCTTGGACATCCACCACGCGGCGACGGCGGGATCGAGCGGATCGGCGGTCTTGAGTCCGCCGATCTCGATCGGGGCGCTGAACTTCGCGGAGAGGTAGACTTTCACGCCGTAAGGCCGCAGCTCCTGGGCGATGGCGGCGACCTTGGCGAGATAGAGCGGCGTGAGCGTTTGGGCGTCGGCATTGACGTTGGTCAGCACGGTCGCGTTGAGGCCGATCGACGCGCAGGCGCGGGCGTAGTCGCGGTAGCGCGTGGAGCGGATCTCCGGCAGGTAGAACCATTCCCAGATAGACATGCCGGCGTAGCCGCGCTCGGTCGAGCGGTTGAGGTTGTCCCAGTGATTCAGCATGCGCACCGCGACTTTCGGGGCGCTGAGGAGATTGAGGTTCTCCACGGATTGTCCCGTCTGCAGATGGCGCAGCAGGGCGAACGCACCGTAGAGCTGGCCGATGTCACGGTTGCCGACGACCAGCGTGTAATGCTTCCCGGCGGTGGCGACACGGCGGACGATATAGCCTTCCTCGCCGATGGCGCGCAGGTCGGTCTCGGTGATCAGCGCGGCGATCTCCGGCATGCGTGGCGTACCGAGGATGAGGGCGTTGTCGCGCGTGGGTTTGCTGACGACAGGAATCTCCGTGCCGAGCAGGCCGCTCAAGCCGGCGGCAAGTTCATCGCGGGCCGAAGCGACCACAGAGCTGGGTTTCTCCGGCGCGACGATTTCGGAGAACGTTGCGGCATAGGCGCTGCGCTGGGCTTGGTCGGCGATGGGATCGTAGCGCAGCCAGAGACGGTAGCCGTCCTCGGCGCGGGCCGAGGAAAGGAAAAAGGCAGAAGTAAGAATTAAGAAGGGAAGGCGGAGAAAGCGCATGGGCAAAGAGCAGATTGAAATATAAGTCCTATACGTCCTATGAGTCCTATTTGTGGACCGTCACCGGAGCGTAGATCTGGAACCGTCCGCTGCATTCCAGCAGCGCCATCATGGTGAGGAGGCCGTCGTAGTAGCGGTGGCGTCCGCTGGGCATGGGCATGGCCCAGAGCTTCTGCACCCACGGTTCGCCGATCTTGCGGTCGGCAGCGAGGGCGGCGGTGGCGGCCATGGCGACGAGGCCGGGTGTGTTGACGTCGGTGGAGACGGGGGTGCCGTCGATCTTGTAGCGGTCGGGCACCTGGTCGCCATGCGAGGCGAGGAACGTGAGCACGCGGTTGGATTGCTCAATCTGCCACGCGTCGGCGGCCCACCACGACCAGTCGAGGGCGGGATTGGAGAGCGTGCGCCAGGCGTCGTAACGGAAGTCCTCGTGTCCGAAGCGGGCGCGCGGCGTGCCGTCGAAGTTGGAGTAGTCGGGCATCAGGCCGGTCTGCGGATGTGCGGCCTTGTGGAAGACGTCGCGGCTGATCTGCGTGATCTCGGCCAGCAATGCGCGATCCGCCGGATCGGCGGCCCAGCGCGCCCACAGCGCGGTGTAAGCGGGCAAGTGATAGGATGGGTCGCTGAAACGTTCGGCCGGGCGATCGGGGACAAACAGGATCTGCTTCGCCTCCGGGTCGAACATGGAGGTGATCTTTCCGCGGCCGGGTTCCTCGTGCTTGTGTAGCATCGTGCGCAGGAGCGACTGGGCCTCGGCGGAATAATTGAAGACGCCCTCGCCGTCGCCCCAGCGGTGCGAGGCGAAGAAGAGCGCCATCACGAACCACTCCTCGCCATCGGGCGCGGGCCCGGCGTTGAGGCGGCGGCCGTTGAAGGCGGTGTGCCACGCGAAGTAGCCCTTCAGCGGGCCGGTCGAATACTGCATGTGGTGCTTCGCGAATTTCCAGATCGCGTTGAACTCCTTCTGCCGGTCGAGCTGCACGGTGATCATCATGCCGTAGGACAGGCCCTCGGTGCGGACGTCGTTGTTGGCGATGTCCGGGACGTACATCATGTCGCCCGCCACCGGATAGAAGAGCCGCTGGGAATCCGGATCGCCCTCGGACAATTGTTTCCAGGCGGATTGGATGCGCGCATCGATTTCGGCGTCGGTTTTGCCGAGATACTCTTTGAAGAGGTTGCGGTAGTGGCCGGTGGCGAAGGCGCCGTCGGGCGCCGCGAAGGCGGCGGCGCCGGAAAGGAAGAGGGAAGAGATAAGAATTAAGAAGCGAAGGAGACGCATGGGAAAATCGTTCTCGTTCTCTTTCTCGTAATCGTTCTCGAGACCGCGGATCGGGGTTGATGAAAGAAAGCCGGGAGAACGAGAAAGATTACGAGAACGAGAACGATTAGTGGGAGGGCGGCGCGATGGCTTGGAAGCGTCCGCCGGCCTCGAGCAGGCCGAGAAAATAAAGCATGCCGCTGTAGTAGCGCCATTTTCCGGACGGGAGCGGGGTGTCCCACAATTGCTGGACGAAAGGCCGGGCGACGTCCGCATCGGCGGCGTGGCCGGCGACGGCGGCCATCGCGATCAGGCCGGTGGCGCCGCCGTCGGAGAGCGGTTTGCCGTCGAGGGTGAACTGGTTGGGGAGCTTCGGCCCTTGGGAAGCGAGGAAGCGCAGCACGCGGTTGCTTTGCTCCACCTGCCACGGGTCGGATTTCCACCAGGCGTAGTCGAGGCCGACGTTGGCCAGCGTGCGCCAGGCGTCGTAGCGAAAGTCGCCCTTGTCCTTGCCGAATCCGGTGTGGGGCTTGCCGTCGAAGCCCGCGTATTCGGGCATGAGCCCGGTGGTCGGGTGGGCCGCCTTGTGGAAGAAGGCGCGGCTGACGTCGGCCGTGCCGGACCAGATGCGCCGGTCGCTGGGATTTTCCGCCCAAAGCGCCCAGAGCTCGTAGAAGGCGGGCAGGTGGTAGGACGGATCGGTGAAACGGCCGGCGGAGGGATTCGGCGCGAACACGACCTGCATCTGCTGGCGGTTGAAGATCGCGGTGACCTCCGGCGTGCCGGCCTTGTGCAGCATTTCGCTCAGGAGCGACTGGGCCTCGGCTTGATAATTGAAGATGCCGGTGCCGTTGCCCCAGCGGTGCGACGCAAACAGCAGCGCCATGGCGAACCATTCCTCGCCATCGCTGGCCGAGCCCGGATCCATCAGCGTGCCGTCGAACTTGCACTGCCAGGCGAAGTAGCCTTTGCGCGGCTCGACGGCGTGGCGCATGTGTGCGTTCGCCCATTTCCATAGGCGGTCGAACTCTGCCTTCTTGTTGAGCTGCACGGCGAGCATCATGCCGTACGACATGCCTTCGGAGCGGACGTCACCGTTGCCGATGTCGGCGATGTAAGCCTGGTCGGCACCGACCGGAAAATACACGCGCTGCGTTTCGCCATCGCCCAGGAAGAAATGCCGCCACGTGGCGTCGATCTTGGCGTCGAGCTCAGTCTCGGATTTGCCCAGCAGCTCGTGGAAGAGGTTGCGCGTTGCGGGCGCCGGTTCAGCGCGCCCATTGTGCGCGCTCCACCCCAAGGCGAGGGCGAGCAGGAGGCGGTGGATGAATTTTCTCATGACGAGTGGGACGGGCACCGCGCGCGAATGTTGCGCGCGCGGCGAGAAAAACCCGGAGCCGGACCGAAATCCAACCGTCCGCTCAGGCGGACGGGGCAAATTTCTTCCGGCGTTCCTCGAGTTCGTTCTGGATGCGGAGATTCATCGCCTTGCCGATCGGGTAGAGCGCGAGGCACACCAAGCAGACCAGGAGCAAGGCGGCCGGATACATCGTCGCGCCGAGGCGGATGCCGAGCAAAGCCTGCGGCGTCTGGGCGGTGTTGGCGACGTAGCCGTAGGCGCCCATGATCCAGCCCGCCATCGCGCCGCCGAGACCGAGGCCGGCCTTGAGCGCGAACAGGATGCCGGCGTACATGAAGCCGGTGGCGCGACGCGAGGTCTTCCATTCGGAGTAATCGGCGGCGTCGGCGATCATGACCCAGAGCAAAGGGACCTGCGGACCCCAGCCGGCGGACCAGAGCACGCTGAGCCAGAACATCGAGGTCATGTCGGTCGGGCTGACAAAGAACACGCCGATGGTGGCGAGGACGGTGAACGAGAGGCTGGTGATGAACACGGCCTTCTTGCCGAAGCGGTCGCACAGCGGCTTGGAGAACGGGATGCCGATGAGCTGGACGATCGAGCCCACGACTTGGAAGAAGCTGAAACCGACGGCCACGGCGTTGGAGGCGTCGGGGCGCACGCGCAGGCCCATGTAATCGAGCAGGCCCTTGTCGGCGGTTGCGCTGGCGGCGAGGCCGACCTTGTCGAGGAAGCCCCGGATCGCATTCGCGTCGAGATAGTACGTGAACATGTAGTTCAGGGACGTGCCGCGGAGCACCAGCATGGTGAAGTAGGCGAGCGTGAGGACGAACATCGCGATCCACGGCTTGCAGCTGAAGACGCTCTTGAGATCGTCCTTGAGCGACGGCTTTTGCTCGGGATTGGGCAGGACGCGCTCCTTGGTCGTGGCGAAGACGATGAAGTTGGCGACTACGATGCCGATGCCGAAGATCGCCATCGTGATCGCCCAGCCGCGGGCGTCGTTGCCCTTGCCGAACACGTCGACCAGCGGCAGCGCGAAGGTCTGGATCAGGAACTGGCCGAACACGGCGGCGACGAAGCGGTAGCGCGCGATGTTGGTGCGCTCGCTGACGTTGGGCGTCATCACGCCCATGAGCGCGGCGTACGGCGTGTTGTTCGCCGAATACAGCATCATCAGCAGCACATAGGTGACAAAAGCGTAGATCACCTTCCCCTGCGGGCCGACGTCGGGCACGACGTAAGACAACCAGAAGATCGCGCCGAACGGGATGGCGGTCCACAGCACCCACGGGCGGAATTTGCCCCAGCGGGTCTTGGTCCGGTCGGACAAGGCGCCGATGATCGGATCGGCCACGGCGTCCAGCAGGCGCACGACGAGGAACATCGTGCCGACCACGGCGGGGGAGATGCCGACCGTGTCGGTGTAGTACTTCTGCTGGTACAGGATCATTGCCTGGAAGAAGAAGTTGGTCGCGACGTCGCCGAGGGCGTAGCCGACCTTCTCACGAACACTGATCGTGGGAGAGGAGTAACTCATGGGGGTAGGGTAGGGTTGGACTGGCCGGACGGAAAACTATTCGCGCAACCAGAGCCACGCGGTGACGCCGCGCGGGTAGTAGCGGCTGCCGCAGGAGATGCCGGTGTCGCTGCGGATCTGGTCGCACATGGCGTCGCGGCCGCAACCCGGCGTGCGCTGCCAGTTGGCGTGGACGCGGTCGGCGGCGTGCGCCGCCTCGTTCATCGCCTCGGGGAAGAGGCGGCGGATGACGTGCTGCGCGATGGCGATCTTGCTGAACCAGGTGTTCGTGCTCGTGCTGCTCATCTTCCAGCCGCCGCTCGTGGCGTCGAGACAGATGCCGGGCTGGAGCGCCTGGCTGATGTGCTGGCGGAGCTGGCGGAAAAGCGGGGCGAAGCGGCCGTTGAGGTCGGTCGCGTCCTTGTAGCCGAGGAAGAGCGGATAGACGAAGCCTTCCACGGCGGGCAGGATGCGCGAGTGGTTGTCCTGCTCGAACACCGCCGGGAAGAATCCGGTGTCGGCTTCGAACTTCGTGGTGATCGTGCGCGCAAGCAGGTCGGCGGTCGCGGCCGCATCGGCGGCGACCTGCTTGTCGCCGAGGCCGGCGAAGGTTTTCTCGAGCAGCACCCAGGCGCCGAGCGTCTTCACGCCGAGGTAAAGGTTGTTGCGCGCCTGGCCGAGGCTGACGTCGAGGCTGTCGTACGTCGTGATTTCGGCGCCGGTGCCGACGCGGTCGGAGTCGTGCTTGAGCAGGCCGTCGCGCTTTTTCGGATTGGGATCGTCGCGATGATGGAGGCTGTCGACGCAGGCGAGGAGAACCTTCCGGTTGGCCTTCAGCCAGGCGCGGTCGCCGGTGTGCGCCGCGTAGGTGCAGGCGCAGAGCACCCAGTTGAGCAGCTGCTCCATCGTCATGTGGCTGAAGCAGCCCTCGATGTTGTCGCACTCGTAGCTCGAGCGGCCCGGCGGCGTGAAGAAGTCGTTCACGCCCATGTCGTGCGTGAAGGAGATGCCGTGCTGGTCGCGGTAGCTGTAGCGGCGAACGAAGAGGTCGAGCGTGTCGCGGACGCTCCACGGGTGCCACTCGAGCTCGTAGAACAGGTGGTCGACCGTGAGGTCGAAGGTATTGATCATCCGGTACTCGCCCTCGTTGACGAGCCAGAGCGGCTTGCCGTTGTGCCAGAGGAGTTCCGTGCTGCCGAGGAAGCTGTGCGTGCCCTGCGCGAGCAGGAAGCGCTGGTCGGCGTTGAGCTTGCTGCGCTCGAGCTCGCGGTCGCGCTGCGTGGCGAGCTTCTCGTATTTCGAGAAATTCGCGAGGCCGTGGCCGAGGACGTCCTCAAGGTCGCGGAAGAACCGCGTGTACATGTAGCTCGCGGTCAGGCCCGTCGTGACGGGACCGGCGGCATAGAATCCGAGCACCAGCGGGAAACGCTTCCGCTGGCCGGCGGGAACGGTGAAGACGAGGCCGGTCTCGCCCGCGATGACGAGCAGGTCGCGCCAGTCGTGGAATTTCGGGTCGAGCACGCTGAAGCCCTGACGCAGGGCGACGCCCTTGCCCGGCTTGGTGGCGTAACCGAAGCGGCCGCCGCCCGCGAAACCGGCGAGGGAGGCGTCGGTGTCGTTGAGCGGACGGAGCGTGTCGTCGCCGTTGCCCACGCCGAAGATCAGTTCGACGGCTTCCTTGCCCTGTCGGTTGTCGTATTCGATCCAGCCGGTGGTGAGCGGCGCGAGATGGAAGCGGGCGTCCGCCTTTTTCATCTTCGCCGGATCCGGCACCGGGCCGAACGGCGAGAGCAGCGACAGGCCGAAGCGCGAGTCATCGGCGCGCCACGTGTCGCTGGCCCAGCCGAGCGTGCGCACGTAGTCGGACGGCGTCAGCGAGTGGAAGCCGCGCGGGGGCTGCACGACGGTTGTGTCACCGGTGAAGGCGCTTTCCTGGGATTTCGGCGGCGTCAGGAACGGCAGCAGCTGCCATTCCTTCTGGGCGGCCTTGCGGTAGCCGATGTAGAGATTCTGTTTCGCCGGGCCGCGCAGGGACTGGCCGAAACCACCGGGAGAGTCGACCAAGCCGACGGTGAAGCTGGCAAAGGCGCCGAAGGGCGAATGCTGGGCGTGATAACTCTCGGTCGGGTTGGCGGCGGCGCTTTTTTGCATCGAAAAGGAAGTACGGGTTACGCGACCGTGAGTTTGCCGGTGGCCGGAGTCGGGGCGCCCAGCGCGACGGCGCGGGAGCCGGGCGACGCTGACCCGATCACAATCCCATAGGTTCCCGGGACGTGAACGGATTGGCCGGCGGCGTCCACTTGGGCAAAGACGGCGGCGGGCAATTTGAATTCGATCATCACGGAACTGTGGGGTGGAATTTTGACCTTCTGGAAATCAACCAGACTGGCCAGTGGTGCGTTCGGCCACGAGCGTGGTGGCTGGATATAGCATTGCACAGCCTCATTCGCTTCGACTGTTGAGCTATTTCTTAAGACGCTTTGTACAGCGACCTCCCGGCCGGCCTCCAAGCGGGTCGACGTCATGGTCAGGGACGAATAGTCCAGCTTGGCGTAACCGAGCCCGAAGCCGAAGGGATAGAGTGGCTCCACCTCTGTAAAACGGTAGGTCCGGCCCTGCATCGCGTAGTCGCTGAACGGTGGCAGGTCGGCCGTGCGGTGCGGGACCGTGACCGGCAGGCGGCCGGAAGGCGTGACCTCGCCGAAGAGCACGTCGGCCAGCGCCCGGCCACCCTCACAACCTGGGTACCAGACTTGGAGCACCGCGTCGGCGACCTCGTGGACTTCGGGGACGGCGATGGCGGCGCCACCGGTCAGCACGACGATCAATTTCTTCGCGTGCTTGCGCAGCTCGAGGAGGAATTCCAGCTGCACCGCCGGCAGCTCGATGGCCGGCCGGTCGCCGCCACCCGGCGACGCGGGCGTGTCGCCTTCCTCGCCCTCGAGCGAGGAATCGAGACCCATGATGGCGACGATGACCTCGTTCTCGGTGGCGGTGGGGAAAGTGTAGTTGATGCCCGGCGACATCGGGCCGGAGAGCGGCGCGCCCATGCGGTACTGCGTGCGGCAGTGTTCGGCGGCGCGCTCGAAGATGCCCTCCGCGAGGGTGATGAGGCGGCCGGAGAAACCGTAGTAGTTGCCGATCAGCGCGAGCGTGTTCGCGGCGGTCGGGCCGCAGACGAGGATGCTGTCGTGATCCTTGCGCAGCGGCAGCACGCCGTTGTTCTTGAGGAGCACGATGGACTCGGCGGCGGACTCGCGCGCGAGCTGGCGGTGCGGGGCGGAGTCGATGATGGCGGGCGAAGTCTTGGACCACGGCACCTGTTCCTGCGGATCGAAGAGGCCGAGCTTGAAGCGCGTCTCGAGCAGGTGGCGCAGCGCGGTATCGATCTCCGCCTCGGTGATCAGTTTTTCCTGCACGGCCACGACGAGGTCGTTGTAAGTGCAGCCGCAATTCAGGTCGCAGCCGTTCCGCACCGCGAGCGCGGCGGATTCGGCGGAAGTCTTCGTCACCTTGTGGTGCCGGTGGAAATCGTCGATCGCGCCACAGTCGCTGACGACATGACCCTTGAAACCCCAACGTTTCCGCAGGATATCGACGAGCAGGAGTTCGCTGCCGCAGCACGGCTCGCCGTAGGTGCGGTTGTAGGCGCCCATGACCGACTCGACCCCGGCATCGACGAGCTTCTTGAAGGCCGGCAGGTAGGTTTCGGCGAAATCCTTTTGCGTCGGGACGGCGTCGAAGCCGTGGCGTTCCTGCTCGGGCCCGCTGTGCACGGCGAAGTGTTTCGCGCACGCGGCGACCTTGAGGTATTTCGGATCGTTGCCCTGCAGGCCGCGCACCATCGCGACGCCGAGCTCGCCCGTGAGATACGGATCCTCGCCGAAGGTTTCCTGGCCGCGGCCCCAGCGCGGGTCGCGGAAGATATTGATGTTGGGCGTCCAGAACGTGAGGCCCTGGTATTGCCCGCGGCGGCCGGCATTCGCGGCGGCGTGGTGCTTCGCGCGCGCCTCGTCGGCGATCGTGCTCGCGACTTTTTCCACGAGCGCGCGGTTCCAGGTCGCGGCGAGGCCGATGACCTGCGGGAAAACGGTGGCGCGACCGTTGCGGCCTACGCCGTGGCAGGCTTCATTCCACCAATTGTAGGCGGGCACACCCACGCGATCGACGGCCGCGCTGTCATGGACCAGCTGGCTGATCTTCTCGGGCAGCGTGAGCCGTCCGAGAAGGTCGTCGATGCGCTTCGACGCCGGCAAGCCGGAGTCGAGAAAGGGATGAACCGCCATGGGGTGGGTGGCTGGAGCGGACGGGCTTAGCTGTGCAGATACTGCATGAGCAGGTTCTCGAGATACTCCTGCTTGCCGGAGCGCTGGGTGGGTTCACCGAGCTTGGTGAGGACGAGTTTCTCGAGGGACTTGAAGTTAGCCTTGCCGGTCTCGATGTCCTTGCCGAAGCCGGAATCGTACGACGAGTAGCGATCGGCGACGAACTGCTCGAACTTGCCTTCCGCGAGGATGCGGCGGGCGAGCTTGAAGGCCAGGGCATAGGCATCCATGCCGCCGATGTGGGCGTGGAAGAGGTCTTCCAAGTCCGTCGACGGACGACGCAGCTTGGCGTCGAAGTTGAAACCACCGGAACCGAGACCGCCGGCGCGCAGGATGGAGATCATCGCGAGTGTCAGCGTGCGGACATCGGTCGAGAACTGGTCGGTGTCCCAACCAAGGAGCTCGTCGCCGGAGTTGGCGTCGATGGAGCCGAGGGCGCCGGCGGCGGCTGCGACTTCGATCTCATGCTGGAAGGTGTGGCCCGCGAGCGTCGCGTGGTTGGTCTCGATGTTGAACTTGAAGTGCTTCTCGAGGCCGTAGGTGCGAAGGAAGGCGATGCCCGAAGCGACGTCGAAGTCGTACTGGTGCTTCGTGGGCTCCTTCGGCTTCGGCTCGATGAGGAACTGGCCCTTGAAGCCGATCGACTTGGCGTAATCGACCGCCATGTGGAGGAAGCGGCCGAGGTGATCCTGTTCGCGCTTCAGGTTGGTATTGAGAAGCGTCTCGTAGCCTTCGCGTCCGCCCCAGAAAACGTAGTTCTCGCCGCCGAGTTCGAGCGTAGCGTCCATCGCCTTCTTCACCTGCGCCGCGGCGTAGGCGAAGACATGCGCATCAGGATTGGTGGAAGCACCGCACATGAAGCGCGGGTTTGAAAAGAGATTGGCGGTACCCCAGAGGAGCTTCACGCCGGTCGACTTCTGCAGCTGCTTCGCGTGGGCGACGATCTTGTCGAGGTTCTTGTTGGACTCGGCGAGCGTCTTGCCTTCCGGCGCGATGTCGCGGTCGTGCCAGCACCAGAACGGCGCCTCGATTTTCTGGAAGAACTCGAAGGCGGCATCCATGCGCGTCTTGGCGACGGAGATGGCGTCCTTGCCCGACTCCCACGGACGCACGATCGTGCCCGGGCCGAACGGATCCGAACCCGTCCCGCGGAACGCGTGCCAGTACGCGATCGAGAAGCGCATGTGCTCCTTCATCGTCTTGCCGTCGATCACCTCCGACGGATTATAGTGCTTGAAGGAAAGTGCGTTCGCGGAACGCGGTCCTTCGTAGCGGATTTGGCCGATTTTCGGAAAGTGAGAGTTCAATGATTTCATGGACAAGACAGCGCCGGCCACCAGGGGAAGGTGGCAGTCAGCTGGGGTAAGGCGGCCAGTCTCAGTTAGGTCAGACCCCTCTCAACGTGTGACCCATACTAACAATAGAACTTGTAATGTTAGACTAAGCTGTGTCTATCTATCGACCCCAACCCCCTTCTTCTACCCCATGAATGGACGGCGTGTTACCCTGTCGGATATTGCCAAAAAAGTCGGCGTGCATGTCACGACCGTTTCACTCGCGATGCGCAATCACCCGCGCTTGCCCGAAACCACGCGCAAGCGGATTCAGGAGATGGCCCAGGAAATGGGCTACACGCCGGATCCGCTGCTGCGCGCGCTCGTCGCGTATCGCGGCGGCGTGATCGAGCGGCGCAACACGCCGACGCTCGCGTACGTCACGAACTGGAGCACGCAGTGGGGCTGGAAGAATGTGACCGCGCATCCGGAGTTTCATGCCGGCGCGCTCGCGAAGGCCAACGAGCTTGGCTACAAGCTCGAGCATTTCTGGATGCGCGAGGAAGGCATGAGCCAGGAGCGGCTCGGGCAGATCCTGTATTCGCGCGGTATCAATGGTCTCATCATCGCGTCGCACGGCCGCGAGATGGGCGACGTGCTCGATTTCGCGTGGGAGAATTTCAGCGCGGTGAAGATCGATTATTTCCCGCACCGGCCGGCGCTGCACAACGTGACCAACAACCAGTGCGACATCGTGCGCCTCGCGATGCAGAAGGTGATGGCCGCGGGTTACCGGCGCATCGGGTTTGTCATGCACCGCGGCTGGGACCATGCGGTCGACCATCTCTGGGCGGCGGGCTACCTGTGCGAGCAGCAGATCCTCGGCGCGCGCGAGCGCATCCCGATGCATCTCTTCCCCGAGCCGGAGCCGGTGGACCGCTGGCTGAACGAAAGCGGCGCCAATCTCTCGCCCGATCCAAAGACGTTCCTTGAGTGGTACAAGAAGTACCAGCCCGAGGTGATCATCAGCAAAGGCTCGTTCGTCCTGCCCTTGCTGGAGAAGCTGAAAATCTCGGTGCCGGACGACGTCGCGTTCGTGGATGTTTTCCTCGAGGACGACAAGGGCCGCACGGCGGGCGTGAAGCAGAACCACACTACCGTCGGCGCGCTGGCGGTGGAAATTCTCGCCGGCCAGCTGCAGCACAACAAATACGGCGTGCCGGAAATCCCGACGACGACGTACGTCGAGGGCTCGTGGCACAACGGCGACACCTGCCCGATGCCCAAGCCCGACCAGGTGCATGCGGTGGCGGCGCCGGCGGCTGCGGGCTTGCGCAAGCGCCGCGGGTGATCTTCCGTGGGGGCTCCTTTACCTCCATGAGCAGCTATTCCCCCGATCCCAAGCGTTACGAAGCGATTCCCTATGCCCGTTGCGGTCGCAGCGGCCTGAAACTGCCGCGCGTCTCGCTCGGCCTCTGGCACAACTTCGGCGGCGTTGATACCCTCGAGAATCAGCGCGCGATGCTCCGTCGCGCCTTCGACCTCGGCATCACGCATTTCGACCTCGCGAACAACTACGGCCCGCCTCCGGGCTCGGCTGAGGAGAACTTCGGTGTGCTGTTGAAACAGGATTTCGCGAATCTGCGCGACGAGCTCATCATCTCGACCAAGGCGGGTTATCTCATGTGGCCGGGACCGTACGGCGAGTGGGGCTCGCGCAAGTACGTCCTCGCCTCGCTCGACCAGAGCCTGAAGCGCATGGGGCTCGAGTACGTCGACATCTTCTACTCGCACCGTCCCGACCCGGAAACCCCGCTCGAGGAAACGATGGGCGCCGTCGCCCACGCGGTGAAATCCGGCAAGGCGCTCTACGCCGGCCTCTCCAATTACAGCGCCGCGCAGACGAAGCAGGCGGCCGCGATCCTCAAGTCGCTCGGTGTGCCGCTGCTCATCCACCAGCCGAAGTACAACATGTTCGAGCGCTGGGTGGAGCCGGAGCTGCTGTCCACGCTCACGGAGGTCGGCGCGGGTTGCATTCCGTTCTCGCCGCTCGCGCAGGGCCTGCTCACCAACCGCTACCTGCAGGGCATCCCGCAGGATTCGCGCGCGGTGAAGTCCGGCGTGTTCCTCAATCCGACCCAGGTGACGCCCGAGGTGCTCGCGAAGATTCGCGCGCTGAACGACCTCGCCCAAAAACGCGGCGCCACGCTCGCGCAGTTCGCCACGCTCTGGCTGCTTCGCCGTCCGGAGATCACCACAGTGCTCATCGGCGCCAGCAAGGTCTCGCAGATCGAGGACATCCACGGCGCCGCCAAGCTCGCGCCGCTGGCGGCCGACGAACAGGCCGCGGTGGAGAAGATCCTGAAGGGCTGAAGCATTTCTCGTAGGGGCGCAGACTTGCTGCGCCCAAGGTTCGCGCAGCGAACCTTTCGTTTCACGCGGTGCTATTTTCAGTGCGGTCCTTTTGGGAATCCGGCTCTGCCGGATTGGGCGCAGCAAGTCTGCGCCCCTACGCAAACGATCACGGCAGGCTGCGACCGAACTTCCGTTCGTACGCCCGTTGCACGCTGGCGACGACCTCGGCCGGAGTCTTCGGCTGGCGTTTGATCTGTTCCCAGCGCTGCAGCGCGCCTTTTTCGTCACCGGTCATGATCGCGTAGACGGCAAGCGAGGCCAGGGCCAGCGGATGGCCGGGCTGGCGTTCGAGCGCGAGGTTGAGCGCGGCCAGGGCGTCGGCGGTGCGATTGAGGGCAAAGCTCAGGCCGGCGAGTTCGACCAGCGGTGAGACGTCGCTGGGCCGGAGTTCGTAGGTGCGGCGGAATTCGTCGATCGCCTCGGCGGGCCGGTTGGTGGCCTTGAGATAGCGGGCGTACTCGAAGTGCAGGCTGGGCGATTGCGGACAAAGTTGCAGGCCGCGGAGCAGGGTGTTGAGCGCGGCCTGGTCGTCGCCTTGGCCGCGCTGCGCGTTCATGAGCTGCAGCCAGGCGTCGGAATCGGTCGGCGTGAACTCCACGGCTTTTTCGAGCTGGGTGCGGGCCTTGTCGAATTCGTGTTCGAGCAGGAGCATCTGGCCGTATTGCCGGCGATAGGAGCTGGCGTTGGGCGCCAACGTGGTCGCGCGCTCGATCAGGTCGAGGGCGGTCGGGTGGTCCCCGGCAGAGTTGGCGATCGCGGCGGCCACGCTCAGCCGGTACGGGTCGAAGCACACGTCGGTCAGCTCGGCCAGCCACGGGTCGGGCACGTCGGTGAACTCGCGCCGGCCGATGGTCGCGCGCAGGGCGTCGGCCGTGGCTGTGTCGCCGAAATGTTCGCTCACGGTCACGAGCAGCGAGAGCGCGCCGATGAAATTGGGATTCTGCGCGATGGCGTCCTGCAGGCGGGTCTGCGCTTTGGTCCAGTCGTTCGCCGCGAGGTCGCAGCGGGCGAGTCCGAGCAGGGCATACGGCTGGCCCGGCGCGCGGCGCAGCGCTTCGGCGTAGGCCTTGGCCGCGTCGGCGGGCTGGTTGGCCTTGAGCCGGACGTCGCCGAGCCGGATCCAGCCGGGAATGTAGTCGGGAGCGAGGACGGTCACGCGCTCGCGCAGCGGCAGCGCCTCGTCCATGCGGCCGAAGTCGGCGATGATGCACGCCTCCAAGTGCGGCCAGTGCGGCTGGTTGGGCTCGAGCTGGCGCAGGCCGGCGTAGCAGTTCAGCGCCTCGGGATAAAAACCATTGGCATGGTACAGGCGGCTGAGCGCCGCGAGACCCTGCGCCGCGTGGCGCAGCGAGCGCGCCTGCGCCTCGGCGGCGGCCACGCTTTCGCCGAGGTCGGCGGGCAGGGCCGACAGGTTCGGCGTCGCCGGCACATGACGCAGCACGAACGCGCGCGTGCGGGCGAGACGCCAGCCGTAACCCGCCGCGCCGAGCGCGAGCAGAAGAACAGCCGCCACCAGGATGATTCGGTTGCGCATGGCCTCAGGGTTTGGCCGCGGGCCGCCAGAGTGTGATCCGGTCCATGCGGTCGAACGGCGGATACGAGTAGAAACCCGCGGTGACGAGCGATGGCTTGCCGGAGCCGTCAAGTTTGCCCGCCGCGCAGGTGATCAGCTGGATCGGCGCGTGCGCGAGCACGTGCATCGTGAAGTTCATGTTGCCGTCGTTCTTGAACGCGACGAGCGCGACGGCGTCGGGATTCTTCCAGTCGTTGAAGCCGCTGGTGCAGACGATGTCCATTTTGCCCGAACCATCGAGGTCGACGCCGATCGGCGCATAGGCGCCGGGCAGGTCGCCGATGCGGTGATACTTGAAGGAGCCGCCGCCGAGGTTCTCCAGCCATTGCACGCCGTGCCACGGGCGCTTGCCCGGGTCGGCGTAGGCGAAGCCGTCGCCGTTGGTGTAGAGGATGTCGGGCTTTCCGTCGCGGTTGAGGTCGCACAGGCTGATGCCGCTGCTGCCGAAGTCCTCGTTGGTGGAGCCGAAGAGGATGCGGTCGGTGAAGTTGCCCTTGCCGTCGTTCTCGAAGAGATGGATCTCCTCCCACTGCTGCGAGACGACGGCGACGATATCGAGCGTGCGGTCGCCGTTCATGTCGGCGACGCACACGTTGATCGTGCCGGAGAGGTTCAGCAGGTTGTGGCTCTCGAACTGCCAGTTGCCGAGGTTGCGCATCCAGCGGATCTCGCCCTGGTCGTAGCCGAACTGGCCCACCGCGAGATCGAGCTTGCCGTCGCCGTCGAAGTCGCCGGCGCGCACGTCGGTCACGCGCGCGATGTGGTCGGCGATCACGTGCTTCATGAAATGCTGGTGGCCGTCGTTCTCGAGGATGATGACGGAACCGATCTTGTCGTTGTTGGGGAAAACCTCGCCCATGCACGCGACGAGCAGGTCGAGGTCGCCATCGCCGTCGATGTCGACCGCCTCGACGTGCACCGGCGAGGGCAGGCCGGCCATGAGCGTCGACTCGACGAACTTGCCCGGTTCGGTCTGGTGCAACCAGACGACGGCGTTGAGCTTGTCGTCGCACGCCAGCACGTCATCCCGGCCGTCGCGATCGAGGTCGACGACATTGACGTGCGAGATCCACGGCTTGCCTTCGAACGGTGCGCCGATCGACACCGGCTTGAAGCGCGCGGTGTCGGTCACCACGTCGGATTTCGCCGGCCCGGCGGCGTGGGGGGCTTCCGCGGGACCGCAGCCGCCGAGCAGCCAGAGGGCGATGAAGCCGGGGATGGAAAGAAAAAGGCGGCGGTTCACGGCGAGGTCAGGATGAGCAATTTGTCGGGATGCGGCGAATCCACGGACGAGGTGGTGCCGTCGGGCCAGCGGACGGTGATCTTTCGCGGGGCCGTGCCGTCGCGGTAGCCGAAGAACTGGGTGGCACCCGACTGACTGGAGTAGCCGGAGCCCGCCGCGACCTCGCTGCTTTGCGTCGAACCGTCGGACAGCTCCACGGTGATGCGCGCGCCGATGGCGGTGGAATTGCCGCGCGGTCCGTTCAGGCGAACCCCGAAGGAATGGCGCCCGGCGACGCCGCCGTTGCGGAACGCGAGCGTCGTGCTGTTGTTCCGGCTGACGAGGAAGTCGGGCCAGCCGTCGCGGTCGAGATCCAGCGTCACGAGCGCCTTGGCGTCGCCGCGCACGAGCAGGCCGCTTTCCGCCGGGCCGCGGAGCGTCCAGCCGCCCTGGCCATCACCGCTGAGCAGCTGGCCGAGGCCGCTGTCGAAGCGGCCGACGGCCGGGATGGGCGAATAGGAGTTTTGCACGAGGAAGATGTCGGCCTTGCCGTCGCCGTCGAAGTCGCCCGCCACCACGCCTTGGCCGGGCGCGACCTGCGCGAGCAAGGGCAGGGGTTCGAAGCGATAGTGGCCGTCGGGCTGGCTGAGGAAAACCCCGCTGCGGAATTCGGTCGCGGTGAACTTTTTCGCCGCCGCGAGCTTGTCGGCGCCGAGCAGTTCCTCGACGGTGGCGCGGGCGTAGCCGTCGGTGGTGGGGAAGCGCTTGTTGATGGCGGGAATCTGCGCGACGAGCTGCTTGCGCGCGCGCCACGGGATGAGCCGGCCATGATCGTAGTGGGCCTCGACCAGCTGGCTGCCGCCGGTGCCCTTGAAATCGCCGCGATACAAAACCGCGGGCGCATCGGGCGAGGCGTGGTACTGCGTGTTCAGCCCGAGGTTGCCCACGACGTAGTCCATCCGGCCGTCACCGTTGAAGTCGGCGGCGGCGATGGAATTCCACCAACCGCTGCCCGCGGCGGCGAAGCCGGCGGTGTCGCTGAAGTCCTCGAAACCCTGCCCGGCGCGATTATGCCAGTAACGGACGGTGCCCCATTCGAGCGCGATCAACAGGTCGGGCCAGCCGTCGTTGTCGACGTCGGTCCAGAGCGCGGCCGTGACGAGGCCGACCTTGCGCAGGCCGGGCGCGAGCTGGTTGGTGACATCCTCGAACGTGCCGCCGCGATTGCGGAGCAGCGCGCTCGCCGGCGGCAGCGGGTATTGTCCCGGAATCGTGCGGCCACCGAGAAAGACATCGAGCTTGCCGTCATGGTCGAAGTCCGCGGCGGCCGCGGCGCCCACGCTGAACGACAGAGTCGGCAACGCATCGGCGGGCGCGGGTTGCAGGCCGCTGTTGTTGTGATTGAGGAACAGGCGCGGCTGGTAGTCGGGCGTGTTGGCCGGCAGGGCGGTGCCGCCGTGCGTGAGCAAAAGATCCGTCGTGCCATCGCCGTCGGCATCGAAGAGCAGCGCGGGTCCGTCGCTGAGCGGGCCGGCCTGGGCCAGTCCGGCGGCGTCCACGGACGTGTAGTGCGCCGGCGCGTCGGCGATCAGGATGCGCGTGGGATCGCGCGGCGTGCCGCCGAGAATGACATCGTCGTGGCCCTGGCCGGTGAGGTCGCCCACGGCCAGCGCGGGGCCGCGGCGATTCTGGCGGAACGGCAGCAGCGGCTGGCGCAGCAGTTCGTCGAGGGCGGTTTCGCGCACGGCATGGGAGAGACCGGTGGCCGTGCTGACCTCGGAAAATTGTGCGGCGGGTGCGGCCGGGGTCGAAAACGGCGGCGGGGTGGAGTCGGGCTCGGTGATCGTCAGGCGCTGGTCGGCGGCGATGTCCTTGAAAACCTGCACGTGTCCGCTCGGCCAGTTAACCGTGAGCTGACGCACGGTCGTTTCGTCGCCGAGACCGAAATGCACGATGGGCTCGGAGCTCGAAAGATAACCGCGCGCGGGAAACAGTTCGCGCACTTGCGGGCCGGCAGCGGTCTCGATGCGCACGGTGGCGCCGACGCCGAAGCGGTTCGAGCGTATGCCCTGCAGCGCGACGATCAGGCGATGGCCAGAGGGAGAATCGTTGCGGAGGACGGTGACGCCCTTGTGGAAATTGGTGTAGACGAGATCGAGGTCACCGTCGCCGTCGAGGTCGCCGTATGCGGCGCTGAAGCTCACGCCGGTTTCGTCGAGACCCCACGCGGCGCCGACTTCCTGGAAGCGCAGGTTGCCGAGATTGCGGAAGGCGAGGTTGGGCTCGTTGAAGACCGGGCTGCTCTTCATCGTGCGGATGCGCTCGACGGCATTTTCCGCCGTCATCGCCTTGAGGATCAGGTCGGCATTGTGCGACTCGCGGTGCATGCCGGTCGTGCACTGCAGGTCCAGGCGGCCGTCGTTGTCGAGGTCCTCAAGGCGCACGGACCAGGTCCAGTCCGTGGCGGACAGGCCGGCGAGAAACGAAACCTCGGTGAACACGCCGCTGCCGTTGTTCAGATAAAGCGCGTTGTGGAGGTTCTGCGGGGCGGATCCGTCCTCCGCGTAGTCCTTCGATTTGCCGCGATGATCAGCCATCGTGCGCAGGTCCTTCTCGAAGGTCGTGGCCGCCATGTCGGCCACGTAGAAATCCAGCCGGCCGTCGTTGTTCACGTCGCCCACGTCCGCGCCCATCGAGGAGAACGGCATGTGCGGGACGACCCGGTCGATGGTGTTCGTGAACGTGCCGTCGTGGTTGTTGCGGTAGAGTTGGTCGGGCACGGCGAAGTCGTTCGCGACATACAGATCGGGCCAACCGTCGCCGTCGTAATCCCACCACGTGGCCGAGTGGCCTTGTGTCAGGCCGGAGATGCCGGCGCGATCGGTGACGTTCGTGAAGGTGCCGTCGCCGTTGTTGTGGAAAAGGTAATCGCGCTGGCCGTCAGGCGCCTGCTCCGAACTGAGCAGGTTGGTCTGAATATAGACGTCGAGCGCGCCGTCGCGATCGTAGTCGCAGAAAGACGCCATGACGCTCGCATCGTTGACCGCGAGTCCGCGCGCGGCCGCCTCTTCCTTGAACGTGCCGTTGCCCTGGTTGATGAAAAGCCAGTTGGGCGCGTTGAAGCGGCAGACGTAGATGTCGAGGCGGCCGTCGTTGTTGACGTCGGCGAAGGTCACGCCCTGCACCCATTCCTGGATCGGGTTGCCATCCTGGTCCTTCGCACCCTTCGCCCACGGCGCGTCGGGCGGGGGCAGGCGGATGCCGGACTTGGCGCTCACGTCCTCGAACTTCCAGTCGCCCAGGTTGCGGAAGAGCCGGATGCCTTCGGTTTTGCTGGCCACCAGAATGTCGGGCCGGCCGTCGCCGTCGTAGTCGCCGATCGCCACGCCGCTGCCGATCGAGCCGACTTCGAACTCGTGGTAGCGTTCGGCCCACATGCGCGGGTCGGCGTAGTTGTTTTCCGTGACGATGCCGGTTTTCGCGGCCGGCATTTCGGTGAAAAGTTTCGGCGGCGTCGTCGTGGCGTGCGGCGCCAGCGGTTGGGCGGTCAGACCCGGAGTCGCGGCCAGCGCGGGCAGGTGGAGCGCGCCAGCCAGCAGGCAGCCGAGCAAGGCTCCGCGCATCTTTTTTCCCTTTGAAATCGGTTCCGGGGGGCGGAAGCGGAAGGCGGATGCGCGCATGGGGCGCCCATGAAGATTTGGCCGGAAAAGTGTGAGTCAAGCCGGGGCTGACGGGGGGCGGGCTTGCCCTTTGTCCGGGGTACCTTTGTCTGGTGTCCACCCACCCCGCGCCGCGTTGATGAAGCTCCCGTCCCGATCCTCCAGCCTTGTTGTTTTGTCCGCTTTTCTGGTCGCGATGGGGTTCCTGTACTGGGTCAACGCCGCCCGCCGCGAACGCGTGGAATACGTGTCCGGCCTGGGTGCCGCCGAGGCGGTGGTCGATCCGTCGTCCCCGACCGGTTGGGCGGGCAACCGCCGCTGGCTGATCGCCTCGGAGCACAACAACGACAGTTACCAGTGGATCATGGAGACGCAGCAGATGCTGGCGTCCGGGCAATGGCGGTTGCAGCGCGTGGGCTACGACAATGCCCGCGAAGACCGGCCGATTGGCACGCCTTCGCCCTACCGGTGGTGGCTGGCCCTCGCCGCCAAGGTCAACCAGGTCAGCACGGGCAACTCCCAGCCGCTGGCCGTGGAAAAAGCGGCCATGGTGGCGGACCCGGTCATGCTGGCGCTTTTCCTCGGCGCGGGGCTCGTCCTGGTTGCGTGGCGCTTCGGAGCCTGGCCCGCGGCGGTTTTTATTTTGGGCGGTGCGCTGCTTTATCCGTTCTCGGCCGCTTGGGTGCCGGGCGCGCCGGACAGCCTGGGGCTTTCCCTGGTGCTGGCGGTGGCCAGTGCGTTGCTGCTGCTGACCGCGCGGCTGGCAACGACGGGATCGTCGGCGCGCTGGCTGAGCGCGGCGGCGGTGGCCGGCGGGCTTGGTGTGTGGGTGAATCCCTTTGTGCAGCTGCCGGTTTTGCTGGGCCTGTTGCTGGGTGGCTTGCTGGCCGAACTTTTGCCGCCTGCAGCCGCGGCGGCTGATAATGCGCGCGCTTGGCGGATCTGGGGCTGGGTCGGAGGCGGCGTGACGCTCGCAGCCTATGCCGCCGAATATCTGCCCGGCCCGCTGGGCTGGGATTTCAAAGGCAATCATCCGCTGGTGGCGCTGGCTTGGATCGGTGCGGGCGAAATTCTCGCTCTGGTTTCGGCGCAGTGCACGGAAGCCAAGCCGCTCGCAGGCTGGCCGGGGCGCATCCGATTGGGCGTGGCGCTCGTCGCGCTGGGCGGGTTGTGCGTTGCGATTTGGAAATCGGGTGTCCCGTGGCTGCATGGCCGCGAAGTTTTCGGCACGCGGCTGACCAGCCTGCCGCTGGCGGGTGCGGCGGCGGATTTCGGCGCTTGGCTGAAACAGGATGGTCCGAAGCTGCAGCTGCTCGCCGTGGTGCTGCCGCTCGGATTGCTGCTGTTCCCGCTCGGGCTGGCTTGGCGCCGCGCGCGTGATCGCGGTGCGCTGCTGCTGGCGCTCGTGCCCGTGCTCCTGCTGCTGCCCTTTGCCTGCGCGCAGTTGCGCTGGTGGTCGGTTGTGGAAGGCCTGCTGGTGGTGGCCGCCGTGGCGGTGACCGCGATTCTGGTGCGCGAAAAACTTCGCGTGGCCGGCATCGCGTGGGCGCTGGCGCTGGGTTTCCTGCTGGTGCCGGGGTTGGTGTGCCAGCTGCCGGTGCCGAAGGCGCGTTACGAAAACGAGCTCACGCCCTTCGAGGTGGAAGGCATGGTCGAGCGCAGCCTCGCGCACTGGCTGGCGGGCCACGCGGCGAAGCCCCCGCTGGTGCTGGCGCCGCCGTTTCGCACCACGGCGCTTTGCTTTCACGGCAACCTGCGCGCCCTCGGCAGCCTTAACGGAGAGAACAAGGATGCGATGAATGCCGCGGCCCGCATCGCCAGCGCGACCTCGCCCGACGAGGCGATCGCGCTGCTGAACAAACGCGGCATCACGCATATCATCATGCCATCGTGGGACGGCTACCTCGAGGAGTACGCTCGGCTCTTCACCAGCCGGCCGGAAAATTCATTCATCTACGGTTTGAAGCAATGGGGCATCCCGCCCTGGCTGACGCCCATCGCCTACCAGCTCCCAACGGTCGGTGGATTTGAGGGCCAGGCGGCGCTGGTTTTCGAAGTCACCGAGGAAGTCGATCAGGCCACGGCGTCGAGCCGATTGGTGGAATACTTCATGGAAATGGACCAGGGGAACCTGGCGGCCGCCGCAGGCAAGGGACTGGCGGTGTTCGGCTCCGATTTGCCGGCACTGACCGCGACCGCCCAGTTGCAACTGGCGCAGGGCGATGCGGCGGCCTTTGGGCGGACTTTCCAGGCCTTGCTCACCAACTATGGCAGCAGCGAGGAGCATGACCTCGCGTGGGACCGCCGCGTCAGCCTGGCGATCGTGCTGATGCAGGGAAAGCGCTCCGACCTCGCCAAGCATGAGATGGAGGTCTGTCTGAATTTGATGGATGAAACGAAGCTGCGTTCGCTTTCGGTGGCGTCGTTGTATCGCTTCCAGGTGCTGCTCGGTGCGCTCCACCTGAGGATCGAGGATCCCCGTTTGCAGCAACTGGCGAAGACACTGTTGCCGGAAGCGCTGCGCAGCCGGTTGTGAGCCGGGGACGCGGTCGATGGCGACGGATTTGAGATCTCAGATTTGAGATTTCAGAAGGACGCTTCGAGCTGGGTGGCGTCCATTTGGCCTGATGGGGAAGCGCTGGAGCTGGGCGAATCCGCCACCTCTTTCCGCCATCCTGAGCCGCGCGAAGGATCCAAGAGTGAGGCGTGCGTCACGGGGGCTGCTTGGGTCCTTCGCACGGCTCAGGATGACGAACCGAAAACCTGAATGCATCATCTGCCGGGATTGGCCGTGCGGGTTTGGGTTTAACTTTGGCGGGCGTTTCCATCCGGGCAAAAAAAGTGGCGCCCGATTGCTCGGGCGCCACGAAGGTTTGAAGAGTTACGAGTCGATTAGAACTCGAACGTGTTGGTCAGCTGCCAGGTCATGCCTTCCGCGATGCGGGAGAGACCCTTGGTGCCGTCCGGTTGGAGCGTCACCGGCACGAGGTTTACCGATTCACCCACGTTGCGGATGTTGATCTGACCGCGCCAGTTGATCTTCTTCGTGATCTTGCGCGAGTAGCCGACCCACATGTCGAAGTGTTTGTCGGTGGGTCCATACCACGGCTTGCTGATGTCGAGCGAGTCGATGGCCGCGCTATACTGGTAGCCCAGGATGCGCTTGTCTTCCCAGCGATACGCACCGCCGATGTAGCCGCCCTTGAGGGCGCCCTTGTCGAAGCTGTACGTGCTGATCACGTTGAAGCGCCACGGAGCGAGCTCGGGAGCCGCCTGGCCTTCCTGGTTACGCAGCACCTGGTACGGATTGACGATGTTGTTCTTCCAGTAGGCCCGGAAGGTGTTGTACGTCGGATCGGTACCCCAGAGGACGAGATCGCCTGCCGGACCGGCCAGGAACTTGGTGTACTCATCCATGAAGCTCACAATCGTCGGGCTCACCGCCGCGCGGGAAGCCGTCGTCTTGGAGGCGTTCAGGGTGATGTTCCAGTTCTTGATCGGCTGGGCCGTCAGTTCGAACTCGATACCCTTGGAGGTGGTATCAACCGAGGCGACCGGCGGCTGGCCCGTCGACTTCAGGCGACCGTTGTAGGCCGGCTGAATCGCGAGGTTGTCCGGATTGTAGCCGGCCCACGCGGAGAGCGGGTTGGCCGACTTGAACTTGCTGGTGTCGATCGCGATGCCGTAGGCATCGAACAACGCGGCACCGCGCGCCGGGAAGTTGGTCAGGAAGTCATTGATCGCGGCGCGTTCCTTGGCGGTAACCGGGCTGTTCTCGAAGTTCGGCGTGCCCGGCTGCCAGGCGGCGTCGTACTCACCCGCACCACCGTTGACGGCGGCGCCGGCATAGTTCCAGTACCACTGGCGGCCGTCGTTGCGGCCGGCGACACCTTCGCGGTCGGCGAGGGCGAACGTCGCTTCCCAGGCCGGAACGGCCCAGATGTAGTACAGGGAGCTCGAGAAACCGGCGCTGTCACCCTGGAGGGTGGCGTTGGCGAGATCGGTTTCATACCAGTTGACCTTCAGCGACAGCTTGTCGTTGAGGGTCGAGATCACGAAGCCGTAATCCTTGGTCTGGCCGGTCTGGTTCGGGATGATGTTGCCGAACACGTCGCCGCGCGGAGCATCCGCCTTGAAGTTGCTCGAGCGGTTGTAGAACAGGCTGATGTTGCTGCCCCAGGGAAGCTTGTCGCTCCAGCTCTTGGGCATGTGCAGCACGCCACCCCAGCTCTTGCTCTCGCCGGCTGCGGTGTTGGTCTGATCCTTGGCCGGATCGATCAGGTAGTTCATGCTCGCAATCTGGGAGAGCGAGGTGCCGTTGGCATCGTAGGGCCCGAGCTTGGGCGCGCCGGTCGAGATCTGCGAGACCTCGTCACGACGCCAGCCAAACACCGGAACGAAGAGACCATCCCACATGTTGCCCTGCCAGGTGAGGCCGCGGGAGCGGATCACGTTGCGGGACTTCGAACCGTCGGTGTAGAGCTGGTCGATGTCACCCTTGTCCGCATTCAGGACGCGGATGCTGCGGTACTGGAAGCCCACGTAGTTCGCGGGATTTTCCGACTGGGTCGAGGTGTTGATGACCGTCTGGGAACCTTGCGTCGCCGTGCCGTCCGTAGCCTGGCTGCGGAAGGTGTACGGATCCGAAGGATTGACGCCGGCCGGGGCCGCCCAGCGGGAGTCGAAGTAGAGGGCGTTCACGCGATCCGGCGGAACCTGCACACCGGTGACGGCGTTCAGGTTGAGACCGGAAGCACTCGATTTGCCGAGCAGGCTGGGCCCGAGGTAGGTGATGAAGTTGATCTGGCGGCCGTTGTCCGTGAGCGGGGAGGCATCCGGGATGCCATTCTGGCCGTTCTGGTTGATCAGCTGCGAGTACAGGGGCTCGGTGGCGAGCTGGGTCCAGTTGCGGACTTCCGTGCGCTTCGTGTCCTGGCTCAGGAGACCGGTGAAGGTGCTCTTGCCGAGAATCTTCGTGAGGAGATTCTTGCCGAAGAAGTCCTGCGAGTTGAGCTCGGCGTTCGCGGTGAAGCGGATGCCGTCGCGATCGATGAACGTGGCGTTGTTGTTGTACTGGCTGTTGTTCGAGACGAACGGACGGCCGAGGTTCGGGTTCACGCCGCCGCCGATGACGTTGGTGTTGATGTCCACGCCGATGACGTACTGGTCACCGCCGAGGAAACCGACCTGACCGTCGTCGTAGCGCTGGTAGTCGTACACGAGCTCGAAGCCGAGCTTGCCGTTGAAGAAGGTCTGCGACGCGGCGATGTTGCCGGCGTCCCAGCTCTGCCACTCGCGCTTGTTCGGGCCGTCGATCAGCTTGTTGTAGAAATCGAAGATGGAAGGATCATCCATCGAGATGTTCACGTAGTAGCTGCCGCCGACCGCACCGGAGGCGCGCTTGTAGGCGTTGTTCGTGTTGAGCGCAAAATAGCGGAAGAACGGAATGCCGTTGATGCTGTTGTCGAGCTTGCCGGTCGAGTCGATGCCGCCGACCGTGGTGTACTCAGCCTGCATGGCGCGGCTGGCGTTGCCGGTGGTGGCGTCGTCATATTGAACCGACAGCGTCGGGCCGTACTGGCGGCCGAGGAAGGACTCGTTGAACAGGGCGCTGAGACCGAGATTGGCGGCGCTGTCGACGTTCGGATTCAGCGTCAGCTTCTTGGCATACGTGAACCACGGTGTGAGGCCGTCGATCGGGGGCAGGGTGCGCGGGCGATTGGCGTGCACGTTGCCCTGCTCGTAGTTGGCGCGGATTTCCGTCTGGGCGCTGTCGCCGAACCACTTCGGGGCATAACGCAGGGCGCCGTAGAGACGCTTGTCGTGGTTGTAGGCGTTGTCCTGCTGGTACTTCGTGTTGTCGTCGAGCGCGGCGAGGCGGACGGCGAGCACGTTCTTGAGGACGACGTAGTTCAAATCGGCCGAGTTGCGGAGCGAGCCCCACTTGTCGACGCGGTTTTCAACCTTGTAGGTCGTCTTGCCGAAGGCGGCGCCGTTGAGGCTGGTATTGACGATACCGGCCGGGCTGCCGACGCCGAAGAGGATGGAGTTCGGACCACGCTGAAGGTCGACGCGACCGACGTTGTAGCCATCCCACGGGATTTCCGTGAGGAAGTAGTCGCGGGTGTTGTCCGCCGAGTCCAGGCCGCGCACGCGGGTGTTCTGGCTGGGACGAAGCAGATTGCCCGACTCGTTGTAGGTCGCGCCGCCGCCCGAACCCGAGAAGTTACCGCGGATGCCGCCAACTTCAGTGTTGGTCGTGTATTGCAGCAGCGTCTCGTTGTTGTGGGCGCCCGTGTCCTGCAGGAACTGCTGGGTCACGACGCTGATCGCGGAGGCTACGTCCTTGAGGTCGGTGCGCACGCGCGTACCGGCCAGGGTGCTCTTGGCGGCATAGCCGTCAGCATCCTCGGAGGCATCCACCACGAAGGGCGAGAGAACGAGTGTCTGTTCGTTCTCGTCGGGTTTTTGGCCCTTGGCGGGGGCAGTAGTTTGCGCCTGAAGGCGCAACACGGAAGCAAGACAAAGCACGGTCGTGCCGACAAGGGCACGCGACCGCGCGGTCAGGCGTTTCATGGTCATATTTTGGGTTAGGGGTGAGAGGTGATTAGGGTAATCACCACTGGAAAAGCCATTAGGGGTGGCATCTCAGCGGGCCAAATATACGCCGATGTTCCGAGCGAGGGAATGAGTTTTATTGCCGCAATCTTAACATATATTGCCGACATAAACTCCGCTGATATCGGCCATTTAGGTAAGATCCTGCCTTCGCGGCCGGTTTTGGACCTAAGGCTTTTTGGCCGAAATATTTCTTCTGAACCCGCCGGGCGAATCCTTGGTCAACCGCTTAAAAACGACCGACATGTACTCCACGTGTTCAAAACCAGCCAGATCGGCGATTTTTTTGAGCGGAAAGTCGGTTTCGACCAGCAGTTGCTTGATCTTGGCCACCTGCACCCGACGGATTTCCGCCTGCGGGGAGCGACCCAAATGGCGTCGGAACTTCTTTTCCAACTGGCTGCGGGAGGCGTGCGCGCTCCGCACGACTTCATCGACGGAAATGCCCAGGCAGGCTTTCTGGCGGATGAAGTTCAGCGCAGCGGCCACGCTCCGGTCATCGATGGCCAGCACGTCGGTGGAGGGCCGGGTGGAAACGCCGATCGGCTCGATGCGTACGTCGTAAGACTCGGGTTGCCGGTGTGCCATCAGGATGGCGAGGGTTTCCGCCGCCTTGTAGCCGGACTGGAAGGCGTTCGGACTGATGCTCGAAAGCGGCGGGTAGGCCAGCTCGCAACGGATCGGCTCGTTGTTGGCGCCGAGCACCGCGACTTCCTCGGGTACGAGGATGCCGCTCGCGTGCGCGGCAGTGATGATCTGCTGCGCGCGAAGATCGTTGCAGCCCATGATGCCGGCCGGTTTGGGCAGCGATTTCAACCACGCGGCCAGCGCAGTGGCCTGGCCGGTTTCCCACGTCGGCGTATAGTCGCCGGGCCACTCGACTTCGAACACATCGCACTTGTGGCCGGCGAGCCGGAGCGCCTCGACGAAGCCGTCGCGCCGCTCGCAGGCCCACGGCTCGTTGGTGAAACCGGCGAAACCGAAGGAGCGGTGCCCGCGCTCGATGAAATGCTCCGCGCCGAGGTGGCCGATGCCGGCGTTGTCGGGCCGGATCTTCGGCACCTTCTCGAACGGCGCAGTGTCGTTGAGGTCGACCAGCGGCAGCTTCAGCTCCTTGCACGCCTGCACGAGCGCAGGCGTGGTGTGGCGGCTGATCACGCCGTCCCATTTTTTGCTCCGCAACCAGTGCGGGTCGCGCTCCGTGCGGGCCTCGTCATCCAGGAACGCCACCCACAGCTGGTGGTTGCGCTCGAAGTGCGCGATGCCCTGCAGCATCGCAGTGCACTCCTCGAAGCGCGTCTGGAAAATGAGGAGAACCTGGGGCCGCATGGGCGCAGAGTGGGTGGGGAGCGCGGCGACGCAAGCGTGCCGGGAGTGCGATAATAGAGCGGATGGAAATAAAAAAGGCGCGCCGGGAATTTGGCGCGCCTGCTTCAGGGAGATTGGACTCAGGCTGGCGCAGCGCCCTCGGCGTCACGCCGGGTCTTCAGCTCGGCGCTGATCTGCTCCATGCGCTTTTCGTTGAGCGGATAGAGGATCACGAGGATGAGCACGGCGAGGATGCCGAAGGCGGCTGGGTAGAGGCTCATCAGGCGCACGAGGCCGCGCAGCGTTTCCGCGGTTTGCGTCTGGTTGGCCACGAAGCCCACCGAGTTGAGCATGATCAGCGAGATCGCCCCGCCCCAGCCCCAGCCGAACTTTTGGGCGAAGATCGAAGCGGAGAACACGAGGCCGGTGGCGCGGCGGCCGGTCTTCCACTCGGCGTAGTCGGCCGTGTCGGCGTACATCGCGGCCATCAGCGCGCTGAGCGGACCGCCGGAGATCGACCCGAGCGCGTTGATCGCGAGGATCAGGCCGATCTGGTCGGGCTTCAGCAGCGCGAAGGCGGCGGTCGAGCCGATCGCGATCGCGAACAGCAGCACGAAGGTGGGCTTGCCGCCGAGGCGGCGGACGATGAACGGGACGAAGAACGCGCCGACGAGCGAGAGCGCCTGGTTGCTGGTCTTGAAGACCGAGACGAGGCTCTCCCAGCCGTAGGTGTGGCCGAAGATCGTCTGCGAACCGACATAGTACTTGAAGTAGTAGGTCTCCACGCTGCCGCGCAGCGAGCAGAAGAAGATAAAGGTGATCGTCGTCGCGAGCAGCACCCACCACGGACGGTTGGTGAACAGGTCGCCCAGATCCTTCGCCACCGAGGTCTGCTGGGTCTTGGGCGGCTGCACGCGCTCCTTGGTGTTAAAGAACACGAGGAGGAACGAAGCGGTCGAGATGATGCCGACGATGATGAACGACCAGAACCAGCCCTGCTCGGGCGTGGTGGCGTTGAGCCAGCCGCCGACCTTGGTGGTCTGCAGCAAGCAGGCGGTGATAACGATGCCGCCGCCGAATGCCCCGATGAACTTGTATGAGGAAAGGGTTGCTCGCTCCGTGGTGTTGGGCGTGAGTACGCCGAGCATCGCGGTGTACGGGATGTTGATCGTGGTGTAGATCAGCATCAGCGCGTTGTAGGTCACGTAGGCCCAGATCAGTTTACCCTTCGCATCGAAGTCGGGCACCATGAAGGTCAGCACGCCCACGATCGCCATCGGCAGGCAGGTGAACAGCAGGTACGGACGGAACTTGCCCCAGCGGGACTTCGTCCGGTCGCCGAGCATGCCGATGATGATGTCGAAAACCGCGTCGAAGGAACGGCTCACGCCCTGCAGCGTGCCCGCCGCCGCCGCGGTGATGCCGAAGACGTCCGTGTAGAAGATCGGCAGGAAGTCCGAGACCGATTTCCAGTAGAGGCAGGAGGCGAAGTCGCCGAAGCCGTAGGAAATCTTTTCGCGAAGGGAGAGCAGGCCGGTTCCGGATTCGGGGGTGTTCTTCATGGGGCGGGACGAAGCGATCAATAGGTGTCGATGAGCGACTGATGGGTCAGCGCGCGGCGGAGCTGCGCGGGCGCCGGCGGGCGCGCAAACTTCACGTGCACCGTCTTCGCCGTGTCGGGGTAAAGTTCGAAGTAGTTGTCGGAACAGCTATAGGTCTGGCCGGCGAAGTCGAACGCGAAGCGATGTTGGAAGGCCGACGTGCGGAACGTGAGGTCGTACTCCGTCTCCGACACGCGATTGAACTTCACCGCGGTCTTGGCGCTCTGGAGGTTGAGGAAGCGCGGCGGCGAGAGGAACACGGTCTCCTCGCTCACACGGCGGCCACCGATCACGAGCGTGATGCGCAGGTGCAGGTTGTCGCGGCCGTGCTGCTGCATCAGTTTGCCGAGGCGCAGGGTCTGCTGGCGCTTGGCTTCGTCCGGGCGCAGCGCCACGGCCTTGCGGCCGCGCAGGATGCGGCGGCCGTTGACGTGAAACAATTCCCAGCGCACTTCGCCGCGGGCGGGCTGCGGCGCGTCGTACACGGTGTGCACGTGCACTTCGTCGACCGTGGTCGTGCGGTAGTTGCCGATGATCGTGCCTTCGTCACCGGGGACGTGCGCGCTGACGAGTGCCGGCGCAAAGAAGCGGCGGGCGACGTGGTGCAGCGCCTTCCACTTGCCGGTGAATTCGATCGAGCTCCACGAGGCGACGGGCCAGCAGTCGTTGAGCTGCCAGTAGAGCGCGCCCATGCAATGCGGCTGGTTGCGGCGGTAGTGCTCGACGCCCGTCTGCATGCAGAGCGCCTGGTTGAGCTGCGAGAGATAGATCAGCGCCTCCTGCGATTTCGGGAAACGGTAGCGGCGCGACACGTAGTCGAGGATGATCTGGTTGCCGGCGCGGTTCTTCTGGTGGTTTTCCATCAGCGGGCCGAACACGTTGTCCTCGCCCGGCGGGCAGAAGGTGCGCTGCGTCTCGGGCGAGCTGTAGCTCTGCATGCCGAACTCCGAGCAGAAGCGGAAACGCCACTTCTCGTAATCCTTCACCGGGTGGCGGGCATGCCAGACATCCCAGAAATGCGTGTCGCCGATTTTCTCGCCGATGGCGTGCGTGTCGCCGCGCGAGATGGAATCCTCGAGCGTGCTGCGCCACTGCGAGGATGGGCGGTAGGCGGTGACGCCGTCGTGGGCGGCGACGACTTCCGGCAGCACGCGGTGGAAAATGGCCTCGTAGTCGCGGCGCAGCGCCGGGCTCTTCAGGAGGTCGCCCTTTTCGCCGACGGTGTTGAGCTGCGCGATCTCGTTGTTGCCGCACCACATCGCCAGGCTGGCGTGGTGGCGCAGGCGGCGGACCTGGTAGGTCGCTTCGGCGCGCACGCTCGAGCGGAACGCCGCGTCGGCCGGGTAGATCGAGCAGGCGAACATGAAGTCCTGCCAGACCATCAGGCCGAGTTCGTCACACAGCGCGTAGAAATCCTCGCTCTCGTAGATGCCGCCGCCCCAGACGCGGAGCATGTTCATGTGCGCGTCGGCCGCGCTCTGCAGGTCGCGGGCGTAGTCGGCGCGCTTCAGGTCGGCGACGAAGCTGTGCGCCGGAATCCAGTTCGCGCCCTTGGCAAAGAGCGCGCGGCCGTTGACGACAAACTGGAACGTCTCGCCGCCCTTGTCCTTGTGGCGGTCGAGTTCGATCGTGCGCAGGCCGATGCGCCGCGTCCACGTGCCGATCACGTCACCCGCGCCGTTGCGCACCTCGAGCTCGACGGTGTAGAGCGGCTGCGCGCCGTGGCCGTTGGGCCACCAGAGCTTCGGCTCCGGGATTTGAGATTTGAAATTTGAGATCTCGGATACTTTCCGGCCGTTGAGCGAAATTTTACCGGTGACGGTGGCGCGCGAATCCTTGCGAGCGAGCTCCGGGACGAACTCCAGCTTCACGCTGCCGTCCTTGCGGTGGGTTTGTGTCACGCGCACGCCGTCGAGCCGGTTGCGGCTCCAGCCCTCGAGGCGGATGTCGCGCCAGATGCCGGCGGTGACGAAGCGCGGACCCCAGTCCCAGCCGAACTGGCACTGCTGCTTGCGGATGACCTGGCTGCGCCCGATCGGATCGTTGAACTCGCGCGGGTCGTGCGCGGTGCGGTTGCCGCGGATGTATTTCAGCGCGCTGCCGAAATGGATCACCAGCTCGTTGGCGCCGGCGCGCAGGAATTTCTTCACGTCCCAGCGCGAGGCGATGAACATGTTCTCGGTCCGCGCGACAACGCGGCCGTTGAGGCGCACGGTGGCGACGGTGTCGAGGCCGTCGGCGACGAGATCGACGATCTCCTCGTTCAGCAGCGAAGCCGGGACGTTGAACGTGCGGCGGTATTCCCAGTCGCGCTCCTCGATCCATTGCACCCCGAGCTCGTTGGTGCCGTAGAACGGGTCGGGAATCAGGCCGTGGCGGCGCAGGTCGGTGTGGACGCAGCCGGGCACCCGGGCCGCGCGCCACGGGGAACCTTCGGATGCATCGCGGAATTGCCAGCCAGTGGAGGCGAGGGGCAGGGAACGCATGAGAGAATCAGACCGGAATCAGAGATTCGCGCCGTGACGACGGATGACGTCGCGGTACCAGTAATAGGAGTCCTTCGGCGTGCGCTTCTGCGTCTGGTAGTCGACGTGCACCAGGCCGAAGCGGTCCTTGTAACCTTCGCACCACTCGAAGTTGTCGAGGATGGACCAGTAGAAATAACCGCCGACCGGCACGCCCTCGCCCGCGGCGCGCTTGAGGCCGCCGAGGTAGCGCGCGAGGAAATCGATGCGCTGCGGGTCGTGCACCTTGCCGTCGAGATGGACGAAGTCGGTGTTGCAGTAGCCGTTTTCCGAAAAAACGATCGGCAGCTGGTAGCGTTCGGTCTGGAACTTGGCGGACCAGTAGAGCGAGTCCTGCGCAACCTGCAGCCACGGCAGCGTGCCGCGCGGGTTACCGATGCCGTAGCTGTTCGGAACCTTCTCGGGCTTGCCGCCCGCGCCGGCGCGGTAGCGCTCGCCGGTGTAGCAGTTGTAGGCGAGGAAATCGATTTTCTGCGAAATCAGCTTCATGTCCGCCGCGGTGTACTTCGGGACATCGGCGCCGTGTGCCTTGAGTCCGTCGGCCGGATATTCGCCGAAGTGAATCGGGTCGGCCCACCACGCGAGATTCCACATGTCGCGGTTCGTGCTGGAGAAGTAATCCTTCCGCGCGGCGGCGATGTCGCGCTTGCTGTTCGTCGCCGGGATGCGCTCGCGCGCGGTGTGTGCGATGGAGACCTTGATCGGGCCGTCGCAGCCCGCGCGCAACGCCTGCACCGCGCGGCCGTGCGCCATCAGGAGATGGTGCGCCGCGAGGAGACATTCGGAGTAGGGCAGCTTGTAACCGGGAGCGAACACGCCGTCCTGCAAACCGAGACCAACGACGCACGGCGGCTCGTTGATCGTCATGTAGTGCTTCACGCGGTCGCCGAACTTGTTGGCGACGAGCGCGGCGTAATCGCCGAACCATTCCACCATGTCGCGATTCTGGAAACCGCCGCGCTGCTGCAGCGCCACCGGCAGGTCCCAGTGGAAAAGCGTGACCCACGGCGTGATGCCCGCCTCGAGCAGCGCATCGAACAATTTGTCGTAGAAAGCGAGACCCTTGGGGTTCGGCTTGCCCGTGCCCTGCGGGATCACGCGCGACCACGAGAGCGACATGCGGTAGGCCTTGATGCCAAGGTTGCGCATGATCGCGACGTCCTCCGGCCAGCGATGATAATGGTCGCACGCCACGTCGCCGTTGTGGCCGTCGAAAATCCGACCGGGCTGGTGGGAGTGCACGTCCCAGATGGACGGAGCGCGGCCGTCCTCGGAGGCAGCTCCTTCGATTTGATAGGCGGCGGCAGCTGCGCCCCAGGTAAAGTTACTCGGGAAGGACATCAGGGGTGGGGTATGGGGTGCGACGAGGGGACATCATATCGTCCCTCCGACAAAGAGGTAATGAGTTTCTTTGTCTCTAAATTGAGAGCGAGAGCTCTCCCGCCCTTACTTTAGATTAAGAGTGGTAACCACCCACGCGTAGATCGCATCACCCTGCTCCGGCGGATAACTGTGAAATTGCTCGGGCTCCACCGTGAGCGTCTTCGGCGCCGTAATGATATTGTACGCGGCGAAGGTCGAAGTCGGCGGACACGTCTCGTCGTTGAACCCCCAGATGTAGTAGCCCGGGACCTTGAGCCGCTTCGCGAAATTTACGGTGTCGTAGTAGGTCAGCGTGGCGATCTTGGCCTCGGTGGTCTGGGCTGACGGCGTGCCGTCCTCGTTCGGCTTGAACGGATGCGGCCAGCCGCCCGCACGGCCGTGGAGTTCGGCGGCGACGTCACACATCGCGGGATGCGTGGCCGACAACGCGGTCACGCGCGGGTCGAGCGCGGCGGTGACGATCGACAACTGGCCGCCCTGGCTGGCGCCCATCACGAGCAGGTTCTTGCCGTCCCACATCTCGCGCGACGCGAGGAAATCATTGGCGCGCACGCAGCCGAGGTAGACGCGGTGGTAGTAATAGGCGTCCTTGTTATCGAGCTGGTTGAGCCAGTAGCTGTGCAGCGCGCCGCCGTACATGGCGTCGTAGACTTCCTTTGCCATGTTCACCGGGATGCCATGGATGCCGATCTCGAGCACGATCGCACCGCGCGCGGCGAGCGCGGGATCGCCGGGGTACGGGCGCACGCCGGCGCCGGGCACTTTCAGCACTGCGGGATATTTGCCGGGCGCCTTTGGTTCGCAGAGAATGCCGTAGATGCGCGGCGGCGTGGGATTCCATGCCTGGCCGAGCGTGCGGAAGCTTACGTGATAGACGTTGACTGTGTCGGTGCACTGGTCGGGCAGCAGCGTGAGCCGCGCCTCCAGCGGGATTTTCGCGAGGTCGGCTTTGCCCTTCGCCCAGTAAGCGTCGAAGTCCGCCGGCTCGACTTGGAACGGTTTGATCGTCTCGGGTGCGAACGCCGCCGTGGCGGAATTGGTGTAGGTCTTGCCGTTGATCTCGACCGACGCCTTCAGACGGAGAAAGCCGCCGACCTTCATCGTGCCGCCGTCGACCACGAGGCCGTCGAGCGGCACGGGCGCGGTTTTCTTTTCGCCGGGGTAAAGATCGGGTCCGACACTGTACGTGACCGTGGCGTTGTCCACCGGCGTGCTGTCCGCGAGCACCGAGATCCGGAACTTCACGGGTTCGCCGAGCTGATAGCTCCAGTCGCGGTGATCAGGCGCGATGCGCAGCTGAATGGCGGCGACGCGGGCGTTGGCGAAAGCCGGCACGGGCGTGAGCGGCCTATCGGCGAAAACGGGGAGCGCAGTGACAACAGTGAGCGCCAGCAGGCGCGGAAGGCGGAGCATCATGGGGCAAGGGGGTTGAACAGCGCGGAACGAGACACCAAATTCCGCGCGGGTCAATCCGGTCAATGTTGGCAGGTGTATGTGATTTCTGTAGCGGCGGTCTGTGACCGCCGATTAGGGCGTGAACGGCGGTCACAGACCGCCGCTACAGAAGACATGCTGCGTCTGCGGATTTCCACTCGCAACCCATCGTCGCCGCCAGCAATCCTAGCGCCATGTCCATCCCTGCTTCTGTTGCCATCATCACGGGCGCCGGTTCCGGCATCGGTCGTGCAACTGCGCTACGCTTGGTGAAGGAAGGCTGGCGCGTGGCGCTGGTCGGGCGCCGCGCCGACGCGCTCGCGGAAACGGTGCGGCTCGCGGGCGGCACGACGTCCGTGCAGCCGTGTGACGTCGCCGACGGCGCGGCGGTGCGCGGCGTGGTCGCGAAGGTGCTCGCGGAGTTCGGGCGCGTCGACGCGCTCGTGCATTGCGCCGGCACCAACATCGCGCGGCGCAGCTGGGAGCAGCTTTCCGCCGAAGACTATCGCGCGCTGGTCGCGATGAACCTTGATGGGGTTTTCCATTGCGTGCAGGCGGTGTTGCCGGGCATGCGCCAGCAGGGCGCGGGCACCATCGTCGTGATCAATTCCGAGGCCGGACGCATCGCCAACGCCAAGGCGGGCGCCGCGTACGTCGTGTCCAAGTTCGGCCTCGCCGGCTTGGTGCAGTCGCTCAACGCCGAGGAGCGTGCGCACGGCATCCGTGCCTGTTCGATTTTCCCCGGCGACGTGAATACGCCGCTGCTCGACAAGCGCCCGGTTCCGCCGCCGCCCGAGGCGCGGGTGAAGATGCTGCAGCCCGAGGACGTCGCGGCCGCGATCTGGCTCGCGGTTTCGCTGCCGCCGCGCGCGATCGTCGAGGAACTGATTATTCGCCCGGCCTGAACGGGTCAGGGTTTCGGCGTCGCGCCGATATATACGCCACCGAACGCCGCGCCACGTGCGACCGGATAGAAGCTGACATGCAGGTCGCCGGCGTAGGTGATCTCGCACGAAAGCTCGAAGGTGCCGCTGGCATGGTCAATGGGCTGGATCTGCGCCGGTGCGACCGGGTCCGAGCCGGCGGGCGCACGGTGCGTGACGAAAAGCCCGAGCTTCGCCTGCGGCGTGCTCGCGAGCTGATAGTGGCCGCGCACGGTGACCTTGCTGCCGGATTCAAGCTGCGGCGAGGTCGCCAGCACCTGGTCGATCACGATGGTGTCGCCGGCTTTGAACTCCTGCTTGCCGACGGAGAACGGGATCGGCGCGAGTTCGGTCCCGGCGGAAGCGATGCTGATCGCGAAACCCAAACCTAGAAGCAACCGGATGAGAGTTTTCATGGAGTTGTTTTTGTCGCCAGGGCTTTTTTATACCGGCCTTCGTTCAGCGCCCACATCGCGACCCCGAAGGCGGCGCCGCCGAGCAGCCAGACTACGGCGGAAATGATAATTGAGCTGAGCGTCAGCGCCCTTTCAGGCTGCCGGTTCACGACGAATGTCATGACGAAAAACATCGGCACGCCGTAACCCAGGACGCCGTGGAGTAAGATGAAGCGGCCTTTGCCTTTTTGGCGCGTGGTTTCCCACTTCTGCAGATCTTTTGGCAGCGCGTTGCTCATGGGGTCTCCTCAATGAGGTTGATGTGGCTTGGCCCGCCGTGGCCGAAAGAAAGTCGATTCAGGATCGCATCGTCAAGACAGCGCCCGGCGGTGTTTGTAGCGCTCTCCGTTGCGGTCGAAAATTTCATGGATGAACCAACCGGGTCCTCCGCGTGTCATCGGCGCGGGTGCGGGCTTGCCTGTCGAGGGGCGCTGGCTTGGATCGAAGGTACCTATGTTTCCCGAAGAACTGTCGCTCCGCGTGAGCAAGACCGGTGTGGTTGCCGTCATCATCATCGAGGAGCCGGCTGATGCCGTCCCGCTCGCCCAGGCCCTGAAGGCCGGTGGTATCAGCGTGATTGAGCTGACCCTGCGCACCCCGCGCGCGCTCGAGGCGATCAAGCGCATCCGGGCTGAGATGCCCGACATTCTCATCGGCGCCGGCACCGTGCTCAACCCCGGCCAGCTCAAGGAAGTGAAGGACGCGGGCGCGTTCTTCGCCGTCTCGCCCGGTTGCAATCCGTCCACGCTGCGCGCGGCCAAGGATCTCGGCCTGCCTTTCGCGCCCGGCATCGCGAATCCGTCCGACATCGAGATCGCACTCGAGCACGGCTGCCGCCTGCTGAAATATTTCCCAGCCGGTACTTCCGGCGGCCTGCCTCATCTCCAGGCGATGGGCGCCGCCTTCAATCATCTCGGCGTGAAATACATTCCGCTCGGCGGCATCACGATCGACACCCTCGGCGAGTACCTCAAGTCGCCGCTCGTCGCCGCCGTTGGCGGCTCGTGGCTGGCCAAGCCCGAGGTGATCAAAGCCAAGAACTGGGCGGCGATCACCGCCGCTGCAGCCGCCGCGACCGCGGTGGTGAAGACGGTGCGGGGCGCTTAAGCGCAGATTGGCTTTTCAGGCGGGCGCCGATCTTTGGATCGGCGCCTTCTAATTTTGGTGGGCGGGTACTACGATCAGAATTCTTTAAACTCACCTCGTCGGTCATCCTGAGCCGTGCGAAGGATCCAACCGAGCGTGGACGTGGCAACGACTGCAATTGGATCCTTCGCACGGCTCAGAATGACGGTGACGAGGGATTGGCGTGTTCAGAAGTCAGTCCGCCGTCCTCACCGTCCGGCCTTCGTCACTGCGAGCGACGCCCCGTTGCTCTCGATCACCTTGCGGTACCAATAAAACGAATCCTTCGGCGTGCGCTGCTGGGTCTGGAAATCGACGTGCACCAGGCCGAAGCGGTCCTTGTAGCCTTCCGCCCACTCGAGGTTGTCGAGCATCGACCAGTAGAAATAACCGGCCACCGACACGCCGTCGGCGATCGCGCGCTGCATGCCGCCGAGGTAGCGGTTGAGGTAGTCGATGCGCTGCGGGTCGTGCACTGCGCCGTCGAGGTGCACGAAGTCGGGGTTGCAGAGTCCGTTTTCCGTGAAGACCAGCGGCAGCTGGTAGCGTTCGGTTTGGAAACGCGCCGACCAATAGAGCGCCTCGTCGGTGATCTCGAGCCACGGCAGCGTGCCGCGCGGATTGCCGACACCCCAGCCGCCGGGAACTTTCTCGGGTCTGCTTTTCGCGCCGGCGCGGACCGGAAAGCCGTTGTAGCAATTCAGCGCCAGGTAGTCGATGGGCTGCGCGATGAGTTCCATGTCGCCCGCCCGGATCTCGGGCATGGCCGCCGCATGCGCCTGCACGCCGTCTTCCGGGTAACGGCCGAAGATGACCGGATCCGCCCACCACGAGAGATTCCACATGTGCGGCGTCGTGGCGTCGAAATACATCTGCCGCGCGGCCTCGATGTCGCGCGGCTTCCGCGTGGCGGGGATCGCGACGCCGCCGCAGTTCGCGAGCGAGATCTGCTGCTTGCCCTTGGCGTGCGCGCGAATGGCCTGCACCGCGCGGCCATGGGCCATCAGCAGGTGATGCGCGGAGAGCAGGCAGTCGGCGTACGGCAGCTTGTAGCCGGGGGCGTGCACGCCGTCCTGCAAGCCGAGGCCCGTCACGACCTGCGGTTCGTTGACCGTGATCCAGTGCTTCACACGGTCGCCGTATTTCTTCGCGACGAGCGTCGCGTAGTCGCCGAACCATTCCACCATGTCGCGATTCGCGAAGCCGCCGCGCTGCTGCAACGCGAGCGGCAGGTCCCAGTGGTAGAGCGTGACCCACGGCGTGATGCCGGCCTCGAGCAGCGCGTCGATCAGCTTGTCGTAGAACGCGAGGCCCTTGGCGTTCGGCTTGCCTGTGCCCGCCGGCAAAATGCGCGACCACGCGAGCGAGAAGCGGTAGGCGTTCACGCCCAGCGCGCGCAGCAGGGCGACGTCCGTTTTCCAAAGCCGGTAGTGATCGCAGGCGATGTCGCCGTTGTGATTGTCGAAAATTTTCCCGGGGCGGTGCGTGAACTCATCCCAGATCGACGGACCCTTGCCGTCGCGGTCCCGCGCGCCCTCGATCTGGTACGCGGCGGTGGCTGAACCCCAGACGAAGTTTTTCGGGAAACCGGGCGAAGATGCGGATTTGGCGGAGGTGCGTTTGGCAGCGCGGGACATGTCCCCATGAGGAACTGCGTCCGTTTCCAGTCGAGGCGGAACCATGCAATTTATGCGAAACGGCATGCACCAAAAGAAAAGGCGCCGGTTTGCACCGGCGCCTGGAGAATTGTCTTGGGGTAGGGCGCTGACTCCGTCCGCGCCGAGGCGGCGAGCGGAGTCGCCGCCCTACCTTAAGGCTTAGCTATGCAGGTACTGCATGAGCAGGTTCTCGAGATACTCCTGCTTGCCGGAGCGCTGGGTGGGTTCGCCGAGCTTGGTGAGGACGAGTTTCTCGAGGGACTTGAAGTTGGCCTTGCCGGTCTCGATGTCCTTGCCGAAGCCGGAATCGTAGGAGGAGTAACGATCGGCGACGAACTGCTCGAACTTGCCTTCCGCGAGGATGCGGCGGGCGAGCTTGAAGGCCAGGGCGTAGGCGTCCATGCCGCCGATGTGAGCGTGGAAGAGATCTTCGAGATCGGTGGACGGACGACGCAGCTTGGCGTCGAAGTTGAAACCACCGGAACCGAGGCCACCGGCCCGCAAGATGGAAATCATCGCGAGGGTGAGCGTGCGGACATCGGTCGAGAACTGGTCGGTGTCCCAACCAAGGAGCTCGTCGCCGGAGTTGGCGTCGATGGAGCCGAGGGCGCCGGCGGCGGCTGCGACTTCGATCTCATGCTGGAAGGTGTGGCCCGCGAGCGTCGCGTGGTTGGTCTCGATGTTGAACTTGAAGTGCTTCTCGAGGCCGTAGGTGCGAAGGAAGGCGATGCCCGAAGCGACGTCGAAGTCGTACTGGTGCTTCGTGGGCTCCTTCGGCTTCGGCTCGATGAGGAACTGGCCCTTGAAGCCGATCGACTTGGCGTAATCGACCGCCATGTGGAGGAAGCGGCCGAGGTGATCCTGTTCGCGCTTCAGGTTGGTATTGAGAAGCGTCTCGTAGCCTTCGCGTCCGCCCCAGAAAACGTAGTTCTCGCCGCCGAGTTCGAGCGTGGCGTCCATCGCCTTCTTCACCTGCGCCGCGGCGTAGGCGAAGACATGCGCATCAGGATTGGTGGAAGCACCGCACATGAAGCGCGGGTTCGAGAAGAGATTGGCGGTACCCCAGAGGAGCTTCACGCCGCTCGACTTCTGCAGCTGCTTCGCGTGGGCGACGATCTTGTCCAGGTTCTTGTTGGACTCGGCGAGCGACTTGCCTTCCGGCGCGATGTCGCGGTCGTGCCAGCACCAGAACGGCGCCTCGATCTTCTGGAAGAACTCAAAGGCGGCATCCATGCGCACCTTGGCGACGGAGACGGCATCCTTGCCCGCTTCCCACGGCCGCACGATCGTGCCCGGGCCGAACGGATCCGAACCCGTCCCGCGAAACGCGTGCCAGTACGCGATCGAGAAGCGCATGTGCTCCTTCATCGTCTTGCCGTCGATCACCTCCGACGGATTGTAGTGCTTGAAGGAAAGCGGATTCGTGGACTGCGCACCTTCGTAAGCGATGCGCGGGATACGGGGGAAATGAGTTTTCACCTTGGCATTCGGATAGAAATGCCGCGTCGACTGCCACACGGAAATCGCGCGCCGCCGTTTTTATGTCTTCCGCCGAGCGGTTTTTGCGCACCAAAAAGGGCGTTGGTGCGCAGGGCACCGCCGGTGCGCTCCGGATGGCGCGATTCATCAGGAATTTCCAACGGCGGCCGGCAAGGAATGGCGCGGGCGCGGGCCGAACAGTCCGGAGAATTTGCCGCCGGCTGAACAGTCCTCGGACCTCGGTTCTTGAAAGCACGGTGTCCTGCCGTCACTCCTTGGACCATGGGTTCCTCTGACTCCGCCGCCTCCGATGCCAACGCGCCCGTGCCCTCGCTGCGCATGATCGCGCTCAAGGCGGGTGTGTCGCGCAGCACGGTGAGCGAGGCGCTGCGACCCGGTTCGACCGCAGTGGCGCCGGCGGTGCGCGAGCGCATCCAGCGCATCGCCACCGAGGTGGGCTACCGGAAAAACCCGCTGCTGTCGGAGCTCATGACGCACATGCGCCGCAATCAGGCGCATTCCTTCCGTGGCAAGCTGGCGCTGATCAACGCCAACGTCGACCGCGACGCGCTCCGCCGGCACCCGACGATCCCGGCGTACGTCGCGGGTTGCGAGCGCCGCGCCGTCGCGCTGGGCTACAGCTTCGACCATTTCTGGCTGCACGACCCGACGCTCAACGCCGCCGCGTGGCTGCGGATTTTCCAGGCGCGCGCACTCAAAGGCATTTTGATCGTGGGCATGATGGACCAGACTTCGCTGCCGGCGCACCTGATGCCGCTGTGGAAAAAATACCCGACGGTCGTCACGGGCGTGCGCACGCGCCAGCCGGTGCTGTCTTTCTGCTGCGTCGACCATCACGCGCTCATCATGAGCGCCTTCGAGAAGGCGCTGGAGCTCGGCTACTCGCGTCCGGCGCTCGTGCTCGATCCCGCGATCGACGAGTTGGTCGAAGGCCGTTTCTCGGGCGGCATGCTGATGGCGCAGAACCGGCTGCCGGCGAAGCAGCGCCTGCCTTCATTCTACGCGATGGACGCGGCGCGCCGGAATCCCGCGGTGTTCGCGCACTGGATGGAGCAGCACAAGCCCGACGTCATCTTCACTCTCTATAACGTCGTGTTCGACTGGCTGGCCGCCGCGGGTTGCCGCGTGCCGCAGGATGTCGGCGTGATCCAGCTCGAGTGGCGCGCGAGCCGGCCCGATGTCGCCGGCATGCACCAGCATAACGACGTGGTCGGCGAGGCCGCCGTGGACATGCTCATCCAGAAAACCTACCGCCTCGAAGCCGAGGAGGAGGATTTTCCCCGGGCCACGATGATCGGCGCCACCTGGATCGACGGCCCGAGCGTGCGGAAACAGAAGCCCGCCAAGAAGCCGGCCAAGCGCGCGGCCGCCCGTTGAGTCGGTTTCGCAGCCGGACACGAAAAAGGCCGTCCACCCCTGGACGGCCTTTCTTATTTGCTAACACACACTGATTTTACCCTAACACCCAAAATCGTTTACAGGGAGTAAGACGATGGAGTGGGCAAAACGTTCAAAACTTTCCGCAATAATCTCCGGTTTGGAATCGCTTGATCTTGAGCGATTAGCCTAACGCCAGCCGAGCCCCGGCGCCACGTGCTTCACGATCGATTCGAGGACGTGCGCGTTGTACTCAACGCCGAGCTGATTCGGAATCGTGAGCAGGATGGTGTCGGCTTCGGCGAGGGCTTCGTCCTGTTTCAGCTGCTGGATCAGCTTGTCCGGTTCGGCAGCATAACCGCGGCCGAAGACGGCGCGCGTCGTGGCATCTAGGAAACCGATCTGGTCCTGCGCTTCCTCGTCGGCGCCGAAGTAGGCGCGGTCGAGGTCGTTCATGATCGGAAAAATGCTGCGGCTGACCGAGACGCGCGGCGTCCACTTGTGGCCGGCGGCCTTCCACGCGGCGCGGTAGGCGCTGATCTGCTTGGCTTGCTGGATGTGCAGCGGCTCGCCGGATTCGTCGAACTTCAGGGTGGAGCTCTGCAGGTTCATGCCCTTTTGCGCAGCCCACACGGCGGTGGCATTGGTGGCGGAGCCCCACCAGATGCGTTCGCGCAGGCCGGCGGAGTAAGGCTCGAGCCGCAGGAGGCCCGGTGGATTCGGAAACATCGGCCGCGGGTTCGGCTTGGCGAAACCTTTTCCGTTCAGGAGCTCGAGAAAGGTCTCGGCGTGGCGCCGGCCCATGGCCGCGTCGTCTTCGCCCTCGCGCGGCTGGAAGCCAAAATGTTTCCAGCCATCGATCACCTGTTCGGGCGAGCCGCGGCTGATACCAAGTTGCAGGCGTCCGCCCGCGATGAGGTCGGCGGCGCCGGCGTCCTCGGCCATGTAGTGCGGATTCTCATAGCGCATGTCGATGACGGCGGTGCCGATCTCGATCTTGCTCGTCTTGGCGCCGACCGCCGCCAGCAGCGGAAACGGCGAGGCCAGCTGCCGCGCGAAGTGGTGCACGCGATAGTAGGCGCCATCGACACCCAGGCGCTCGGCCTCGACCGCGAGGTCGATCGACTGCAGGAGCACGTCGCTAGCGGAGCGCGCTTGGGATGACGGCGAAGCCGTCCAATGACCGAAGGACAGGAATCCGATTTTCTTCATGGCGAAGCCGAGAACGGATGTATCGATCCGCAAATTTGGCAAACGCGCCGCAAAGGCGGAGCGCGTGGCCGGGCTTTTCTCGCGCGACGTTAACTGACGTCTTTGGAGCTTTTCTCGGAGCCGTCGGCTTGCGAGCTGAACGACGTGGTCCGCCAGTTGAAGGCGATGGAGAGCGCGCGGAAAACGAAGGTGATGGCGATGGCCGCGAGGGCGGCGCGGGTGGGCGGCATCTCCAGGTAGACCGCGAGGAACACGAAAGTCACGGAGCCGCCGAAAGCGGTCAGGACGTAGAACTGCCCGGGCTTGAAGGCGAGGGGTTCCTCGCGGGTGATGATGTCGCGCAGCAGGCCGCCGCCCACGGCATTGATGACTCCGACCAGGATGGCGGCCGGGACGGCCAGCTCGTACGCCAGCGCCTTCTGGGTGCCGAAGGCCGCGTAGGCGCCCAACCCGACGGCGTCGAGGACGGCGATCAGACGCTGCACGTGCTTTACCCGCGCCCAGAACAAGGCGCCAAAGACGGTGGCTCCGACCACCACGAGAATGTAGCGCGGATCGGCCAGCAGGGGTGTCGGGTCCGTGCCGTGGATGAAAACCGCATCGCGGATCAAGCCGCCGCCGATGCCGGAGGCCAGCGCCAGGAAGAAGACGCCGACGATGTCGTAGCCGCGCCGAATGGCGGCGAGCGCGCCCGTCAGGGCGAAGGCAAACGTCGCGCCCAGATCGAAAATGGCCGGGAGGTGAAATGCACTGGAGGAAATGAGGGCGAGCAAGGTCGGGAAGGTGTCCGCTCACTGGTTAGCGGATTTGTCCGGCGATTCGATGCTGAAGGGAGGAAAAATGGAAAAATTCCTCCCGTCGTGGGATCGATTCTCGCGGCGTTAATCGCGAAATTTTTGAGGCGAGGCGGATTTAAATCTGGAAGAGGCAGTTTATCGGCATGCGGGAAGGCAAAGCACGTTGACCTCAACGTCCGGCTGCATACCCATGGCCGATTGTGCCGGCCAATCCTCGTCAACCTCATGTACGCAGTGTGCGCACGCCGCAGGCGCTTACCGCGCTGCGCGGCTGGCTGGGCACGTTTGCCGCGGAGAGGCGCGAGGAGGGAAGCGACTACTACCGGCGGAAAGCCGTGAAGGAGGCCTGGTCCGAAGCCGACCATCTGGTGAAGGCCGAGGTGGATATCGGAAGCGAGGTGCTGGCGATCACGCTCTTTCTCACGCGCGGGGCGTGGACCTCGCGCTGCTCGTGCCCGGTGCTCGACCGCTGCGAACATGTTTACGCCGCCGGCCTCGCCTGGCTGGCCGCGGTCGAAGCCGGCCAGCCCGACGGTCGCCGTTCCGCTTCTCCCCGGTTGCCCGCCGATCGTGACGCAGGAGCGATCCCGCCGGCCGCGGAGGTTTCCGCTGCGCAGCCGGTCCTGGCGCCCGGCCTCGCGGCGTGGTTGCGCGCGCTGCCGTCGCCCGGGGAGCGTCCGGCCGCCGGCCTTTTGGGACAGGTCGCCGGCCTGCGCATGCGACTCGACTCGAACGGCAAGTGGCAATTCGAGGTGCGCCTGGTCGACGAACCGCGCTGGAAATCGCCGGCCAAGCGGTTGCTCGCCGATCTGGCGGCATCGCGTCCCGCGGATTTTGAACACCTGCCGCCGGCCGAGGCCGCGCTCGGCGCCGCCTTCGCGGCGGAGTGCCGGCTCGACCCGCGCACGCTTACGGCGCGTCTGTCGCTGACCGAGGAAACCGTCAGCGGCGTGCTGCGCACCACCGCCGCGCGCGCCGCGCTTGTGCTGCCCGATGGCAGCCCGTTCGTCGTGCAACCCGGGGCGCTGGCGTTTCAAGCGACCGCTTCGCCCGGCAAGTCGGACCGGTTCGATCTGCATCTCGTGACGCCCGACGGCCGCTTCGCCACCGGTGCGCGGCTCATCTCCGCGCGGCCCGAAACGCTTTATCTGTTCGACGGTTTCGTCTGGCGCGGCCCGCCGCCTGCGCCCGCCACCTTTATCCCGGCGGCAGCCTTGAATGATGTGCGCATCCTGCCGCGGTTGCGCGCGGCCGGCATTCGCCTGCCGGCGGGACTGTCGGCCGAAATCCGCACCGTCGTGCTGCGCCCGCGCCTGCGCTGTTGGCTCACGCCCGCCTACGCGGAAGGCGAGCGGGACTTCCACGTGCAACTCACGGCGCGCGCCGAGAACCCGCCGTGCGAACAGCGCTGGACCGAAAACGCCGGCTGGCAGTGGACGCCGCAGAGACAGCCGCCGCCGCGCGGGCCGGACGATCCGTTGCTCGAGTTCGATCTTTCCTCCGCCCAGGTGGTGAGCGGCAGTTTCGCCGAGTTCCGCCTGACTTGGGACGGCTGGGCCGAGGCGTGGACGCGCACGGTGTCGGACGAGTTTCCCGAGGAGTTCATCGACTGGCACGAATCTTTGCCGGACAACGTTGAATTCGATGTTTCACCGGAACTCGCGGCGTTGCTCGGCGCGCCGTTGCGCGCGCACCTGCAGCTTTCCGTCGCGCCCGCGGGCGGGAACAAGGAGGACTGGTTCGATCTCTCCGTCGGCGTCGCCATCGAGGACGCCACGCTCACGCCCGAGGAAATCGCGCTGTTGGTGAAAGCCCGCGGCAAATGGGTCAGCCTGCCGAAGCACGGCTGGCGCCGCCTCGACTCGGCCCTCGCGGTGGATCCAGCGGCCGGCGCGGCGCTCGAGCGTCTGGGTTTGAGCTTGGACGAGGTGGTGGCGAACGGCCGCACCACCCAGCACCGCTTGCACGCGCTGCAGCTCGCGGCGGAAGCGGATCCCTTTGTCGGCAAAGACGCGCTGCTCATTCACCAGCTGCGGGAACGGCTCGCGCGGGTGGCCGCGCTCCCGCCTCCGGCGCTCCCCGCCGGACTCCGCGCGGAACTGCGTCCGTACCAGCGCGAGGGTTTTATTTTCCTGGCCCATCTCTCGCGTCACAACCTCGGCGGTGTGCTCGCCGACGACATGGGCCTGGGCAAAACGGTCCAGACGCTCGCCTGGCTGCTGCACCTCGTGGAAACCGCCAATGTTCGTAATACGAACATTGGCCAGGAGGCCGCGGCGCCGTTTCGCTGCCTCGTGGTTTGCCCGAAGAGCGTGACGCATGGCTGGCTGGCGGAAGCCGCGCGCTTTGCCCCGGGAATGGAAATCGAAGCCTTCGATCCGGTGAATCCGCGCGCGATCGATGCGGCCATCCATGCCCCCGGTCGGACCGCGCCGCGGATTCTCGTCACCAACTACACCCAGCTCCGGCTGCACGCGACGGCGTTCCGGAGCGTGGAGTGGGACGCGGTCGTGCTCGACGAGGGCCAGTTCATCAAGAACCCCGGCAGCCAGGTCGCCGTGGTCGCTCGCGCGCTGCATGCGCGTCACCGCCTGGTGCTGACCGGCACGCCGATCGAGAACCGGCTCACCGACCTCTGGAGCCTGTTCGCTTTTGCACAGCCCGGATTGCTCGGCGACCAACCGGGTTTTCGCCGCCAGTATCCGGACGCGGAACCGGCGGCCCTCGCGCGGCTGCACCGGCGCGTGCAGCATTTCCTGCTGCGCCGCACGAAAGCGCAGGCCGCGCCCGATCTGCCGACCCGCACCGAGGACGACATCATCGTGGACCTCGAGGGCGAGCAGCGCGCGCTCTACGACGCCGAACTCAAGCGGGCCCGCGCCCACCTGATGGGAGTGAAAACGCCCGGCGAACTCGGGGCCGTGCGCTTCCACGTCCTCGCCAGCCTGCTGCGCCTGCGCCAGATTTGCTGCCATCCGGCGTTGGTCGATCCGGTCCACGCCGCGCTGCCGAGCGCGAAGCTCGACGCGTTGCTCGAACGCATCGAGGAACTGGCCGACGAAGGCCACCAGGTGCTCGTCTTCAGCCAGTTCACCGGGATGCTGGAGATCATCCGGTCGCGCCTCGTGGCCGCGGAGATCGGCCATCTTATTATCACCGGCGCGACGGAAAACCGGGCCGAGCTCGTGGAGCAATTCCAGACCGATCGCACGAAAACCGTTTTCCTGCTCTCTCTGAAGGCCGCCGGTTTCGGTCTCAACCTCACGGCCGCGAGCTACGCGTTCTTGTTCGATCCGTGGTGGAATCCCGCGGCCGAAGCTCAAGCGATCGATCGCATCCACCGCATTGGCCAGACCCGGCCCGTGATGGCGTATCGCCTGATCGCCGACAACTCGGTCGAACAAAAGATCCGCGCCCTACAGAAGGAGAAAGCCGCCCTCGCCGCCGCCGTCATCCAGGAGGAATCCCTGGTCAACGTGCTCGATTTGGAAAGCCTGCGCCAGATCCTGGCTTGAAGCGGCTGGGCGTCGGTGGCGAGCAGGGTGGGGACGTCCCCAGCCGTCGCTCCCGCCGGCCGGCGGATCGAACAGGACGATAACACAAAACTCGTTTTCGGCCCGTCGCGCCGGTTTTCTTTGCCCGGATCCGACGGCCACGGATTTCCCGCGTGGCCGGTCCCTGCTTCCCCCGTTACCCATGAAGACCCTCCCGACTCTTGCGCGGTTCGTCCGCTGGTTGTTTCTCGTGCTGTGCCTGCCCGTCTTGACCGCGACGGCCCTGGCCGAGGTCACGGCGCCGAAGCCGCTCTATCGTGACCCGGTCTATGACGGCGCGGCCGATCCGGTCGTGATCTGGAATCCCGCGGTGCAGCGCTGGTGGATGTTTTATACCAACCGCCGCGCGAACCGGCCGGAATTGTCCGGCGTGGCCTGGGTGCACGGTACGCCGATCGGCATCGCCGAGTCGGCCGACGGCGGCGTGACGTGGAAGTACGCCGGCGATGCGGACATCAAGTTGCCGCCGTCGCTCACCACCGAGCCGCGCACGTTGTGGGCGCCGGATGTGTTTCGCGCGCCTGACGGCACCTACCACATGTTTCTCACCGTCGTGCCCGGCGTGTTCGAGGACTGGCATCATCCCCGCACGATGGTGCATCTCACGAGCCACGACCTGCGCACCTGGGATCACGCCCAGCCGATCCCGCTCGCGAGCGACCGCGTGATCGACGCCGTCGTGCGTCCGCTGCCGTCCGGCGGCTGGCGGATGTGGTACAACAACGAGCGCGACCACAAGGCCATCTACTACGCCGACAGTCCCGATCTCGCGACCTGGACCGACCACGGCAAATGCCTCGGCACGAGCGAGCGACCCGGCGAGGGTCCGTATGTTTTCGAATTCAAGGGCGTGACCTGGATGCTCGTGGACGTGTGGAAGGGCATCGGCGTCTACCACTCTGACGACCTGGTGCACTGGCAGGTGCAGGCGAGCGACATCCTGAAGGAACCGGGCCACGGCGCCGATGACGACACCTACGGCCACCATGTCGGTGTCGTGGTGAACGACGGCCATGCATGGTGCTTTTATTTCACGCACCCGAAGAAAACCGCGGGCGAGAAGAACGCGCTCGATCACGAGGCGGTGCAGCGCCGCAGCTCGATCCAGGTGGTCGAACTGGTGGTGCGCGACGGCGTGCTCACGGCCGATCGCGACGCACCGGTGGCGATCAAACTCGTGCCCCCGGCGCCATGAAATAGCCATGCAGCGCTAAACCCGATCGGTCTCCTCTTCTTTCCCCATGCGTTTCTCTTCATTGCTCGCCGCCTCGACCTGTTTGCTTGCTGCGCTCGTCGTCCGGGCCGAGCCAGCCACGCTGACCATTCCGGCGGACGCCGCCGGCAAGCCGATCAGCGCCGATCTTTTCGGCATCTTCTTCGAGGACCTCAACCACGCCGCGGACGGCGGACTTTACGCCGAGCTGGTGCAGAACCGTTCCTTTGAATTCGAGGCGACCGAGAAGCCCACGTGGAATAACCTGACCGGCTGGGAGCTGGTCACGCGCGGCGCGGCGAAGGGCACGGTCGTCGTGGACGCCTCGTATCCACTCAACCCAAACAACCCGCACTACGTGGTCGTGTCGGCCGAGACTCCCGGCGATGGCGTCGGCCTGATGAACTCCGGCTACAACGGCGTTCCGGTGAAGCAGGGTGAGGAGTACGAGGTGTCCTTTTTCGGTCGCGAGCACTTCTTCGGCCGCCGGTGGGGCGATCAGGGAAAATCCGGCCTGCTGCCGGTCGAGGCCCGGCTTGAGGCCAAGGACGGCACGTTGCTCGGCTCGACGCGCTTTGAGGTGACGGAGCGCGCGTGGCGGCATTTCTCCGCGACGATCACGGCCAATCGCACGGATCCGGAGGCGCGGCTCGTGCTGTTGTGTCTCGGCAAGGGCGGCGTGGGTTTCGATGAGATCTCGCTCTTTCCGAAGAAAACCTTCCGCAACCGGCCCAACGGCCTGCGCGCGGATCTGGCGGAAACGATCGCGGCGTTGAAGCCGCGCTTCGTGCGTTTTCCGGGCGGCTGTCTCGTGCACGGCAACGGACTGGGCAACATGTACCGCTGGAAGGACACGATCGGCCCGATCGAGCAGCGGCGCGGCCAGGCCAATCTCTGGGGCTATCACCAGAGCGTGGGACTCGGTTACTTCGAGTATTTCCAATTTTGCGAGGACATCGGCGCGAAGCCGCTGCCCGTCGTGCCGGCGGGCGTGTGCTGCCAGAACTCCGGTCACGGCTTGGGCCAGGCCGGCCTGCCGCTCGCCGATATGCCCGCGTACATCCAGGACGTGCTCGATCTGATCGAGTGGGCGAACGGCCCGGTCGACTCCACGTGGGGCAGCAAGCGCGCGGCGGCGGGACATCCGGCGCCGTTCGGGCTGCAGTATCTCGGCGTCGGCAACGAGGACCAGATCACGCCTGATTTCGCCGAGCGCTTCCAGATGATCTACGCGGCCGTGAAGGCGAAGCATCCCGAGATCACCGTGATCGGCACCGCCGGGCCGTTTCCGAAGGGCGAGGATTTCGAGGCCGGCTGGAAGGTTGCGCACGACCTGAAGGTGCCGGTGGTGGACGAACATTATTACCAGAGCCCCGAGTGGTTCTGGGAAAACCTTGCGCGCTACGACGGCTACGATCGCGCGCAGGGCAAGGTATACGTCGGCGAATACGCCGCCCACGATGGCCAGCCGCGCCGCAACACGCTGCGCTCGGCCATCGCGGAGGCGGCTTATCTGACCAGCCTCGAGCGCAACGGTGATGTCGTGGCGATGGCGTCGTACGCGCCGTTGCTGGCGCGGCGCGGCTACGTGAACTGGGAGCCGGACCTCATCTACTTCAATGGCACCGAGGTTTTTCCGAGCCTCAACTATCATGTGCAGCAGCTCTTCGGGACGAATCACGGTGACGCCGTCCTGCCCGCGGTCCTCGCCGGCGCGCCGGCCCGCGTGGTGACGTCGGTGGTTCGCGACCACGTCAGCGGCGAACTCATCCTCAAAATCGTCAACGGCACCGATGCCGCGGCTCCGCTACAAGTCGTGCTCACCGGCGGCCAAGTCACCACCGCGGTGCAGACCACCTTCGGCGGCGTTGCTCCCGACACCGTCAACACCGACGGCCAGCCCGGATTGCAGCCGCAGACCACGACGCGGCAGATCGGCCCGCATTTCGAGCTGACCGCGCCGGCGTGGTCGCTGACGGTGATGCGCGTGAAGTAAGGATACTTCCTGCGCCTCAATAACGGACCGGCCCGGGCTTCAGAAATAGCCGCCCTTTTCCGTGATCTGGTGGATGGTTTCGCCGGCGGCGACCCAGGAGAAAATTTTCTTTTCGTTGATCTTGATCTCCTCGGCGCGGAGCAGGACGTCGTAGGCGATGTCGCGCGGGACGCAGATCACGCCGTCGATGTCGCCGAGGATGACGTCACCGGGCTTGATCAGCGTGTCGCCGATCTTGATCGGCAGCTGGTAGTGGGTGATGAGGCAGCGGCCGAGCGAGCCGTTCGGGATGCGATGCTTGTAGAAGACCGGGAAATCCTTCTCGAGGATCTGGTGGGTGTCACGGATGCCGCCGTCGACACAAGCCGCGCGCACGCCGAGGCCGTGGGCCGTCGCGGTCATGACGCCGCCCCACATCGTGGCCTTCTCGTCGCCGCTGGCGTCCCACATGACGAAACTGTCCGCGCCGAGATGGGTTAGCATCTCCTCGCGGAATTTCATTTCGCCGCTGATCTTGACGTTGGGCGCGCTCTTCACCGTGAACGCGATGCCGGCGACCGTGCGCTCCGGGCGCAGCGGCTTGATGTGGCCGGGCAGGGCCTGGTCGAGCAGGGCAAATTCGCGCAGGACGTCGCTGATGGCGCCGGTGTAGAGCTTCTCATAGCGGCCGAGCAGCTCCTTGACCGGAATGGGAAATTCCTTGGTGGAGATCTCTTCGCGCGCTGCGATGAGTTTCTCCAGCTTCATCATGCCGACTTCTCTGCGATAGGATTCGATGGACATAAGGGGTGGGTGGTTGAAATTCGGATCAAGGCCAGTCGGCGGGCGCGGTGCGGACGCCGAGCGCGTCCATGAGGCCGAGCAGGTAGCCGTCGGCGAACAGCCGTCCCAGCGTGCCGTAGCCCGGTTGGGAATTGGTTTCGCCGGCGAGCGTGGGCACGTGGTCGCAGCGCACCGGGCCGCGGAAGCCGGCGTCGTGGTAGCGCCGGAGCATCGCCGCCAGGTTGGTGGGGCCGTTGTCGTGGAAGGTCTCGGTGAATTTTCCGGCGTCGCCCTCGACGTCGCGCAAATGGACGAAGTGCACACGGCCGGTGCGGGTCATGCGGTCGATGTTCGCCGCGAGCGCCGCCTGGGTGGGGGGCGAGTCGCCGCCGGCCATCAGCTTCCAGTTGGCCTGGCAGAAGGTGAGCCCGTGGTTTTTCGCCGGCGCGAGCGCCAGCACCCGGTCGAATTGCTCGGGTGAATAAAAAATCCGACCGAGGCCGCGCAGTGATGCCACCGGCGGATCGTCGGGATGCGCGCCGAGGCGGATGCCAGCGGCTTCGGCGACCGGGAGGATCGCCTCAAGGAAGTAACGGTAGTTCTCCCAGATCTGCGCGGACGTGACTTCCCCGGCGGGAGTCAGTCCGGGCGGCATCTCGGCGAGGTCGAGCTGCGACACCAGCGCGCCGCCGCGGCCCGGAACGCCGGCGTTGGAGCGGTGCCAGCCGATGCCGGCCATGAAATTGTAGCAAAGCAACCGCAACCCGAGGTCGCCCATGATCCGCAGCATCTTTTGGTAGTTCGCGATGTCCTCATCACGGCCGGGCAGCCCGAGCTTGATCCGGTTCATGTCGAACGGATCGCCCTCGAGACCGAGCAAAGTCAGATTCGCGGCGGCGAGGTCGGCCTGGATGCGAGCGAGCACGCCGGGCTCGTAGGGCGCGGGCAGGCCGGTGACCTCCGGCGCGGCTTTGACGACGCAATGGCTGATGCCCATTTGCGCGCTGAGTTGCCACAGGACGTGCGGACGCGGCGGAAGAAATTCGATCAGGAACATGGCTCAGGCGGTGGCTTGTTGGAGCGACTCGGGATGGCCGCGGATGATCTCGTCGCAGCGGGCCGCCGCGGAAAGCAACCGGCCCTGCAGGAGATCACCCTGCGCGCCGTCGAAATCGTGGGGAAAGCCGAGCAGCGTGATGGCCCCGAGCAGGCAGCCGGTGCGGCTGCGCACGGCGGCGGACATGGCGTGGATACCCGCGTTGAAATGGCCGAGATCCCGGCAGGCGCCCGTTTCGGCAAACGCGGCCAGGCGCCGGTAGACGTCGGCATTGGTCTGCAGGCGCCAGCACTCGTCGGGCGCCTGCGTGATCAGGCCGGCGCGTTCGACGTCCGTCAGGGCGCTGAGCAGCACGGATCCGGACGAGCCGAGCGCCAGGTGCACCGCGGATCCGAGCCGCACGCCGATCGCGTTGGGCTGCTCGGGTTCGGCGCGGAAAATGTTCACCGCTTTGTTCCCCTGGCGCACGGTGAGCTTGGCGGACAAGCCGGTCTGGCGGCTGAGCTGTTGCAGCGGCCCGGCCACCGACTCGATCAGGAGGTCGTGGCGGCGCAGCGGCTCCAGCAGCGGCAGCAGCCCGAAGGAAAGCTCGTGCGTGCCGGTGGCCGTCTGCCGGACGAGGTCCTCGCTCTGCAGGGTGCGCAGGATCCGGTAGGTCGTGGACGGCGGCAGTTCCAGGCAGGCGGCGATGGCCTTGGTCGAGAGGTGGGGGTTCGCCGAGACGAGCCGCAGGACGCCGACTGACTTCTTGAGAATTGGAACCGTGTGGTCGGACATAGCTCCTCGTGGGGTGGAGCAGCATCCAAACGGCAAACCCGGGGGCCGAACAAAGGGTTATTTGCCCCGAAAAATCCAATAGAGAAAATCACAGGGGCGCCGGCAAATTGACCGCGGGTCTTCCGGTGAAAACATCTCCGGCCATGAGCGCTCTTTTGCGTGAACAGACCCCTTCGCCCGGAGACGCCGGCGTCCTCGTGTTCGCCGCGGTTTACTTTGAGCACGCTCACATCCAGGGGCAGTGCGACGGTCTGATCGCCGCCGGGGCGGTGTTGAAGTGGGCTTACGATCCGGATCCGGCCAAGCTGGGAGCGTTTCTCGCCCGATATCCAGGCGCGCGCCCGGCGCGTTCGCTGGACGAGATCCTGGCTGACCCGGCCGTGCAGCTCGTCACGGCGGCGGCGGTTCCCGACGAGCGCAGCGCGCTCGGCTGCCGCGTGATGCGGGCGGGGAAGGATTATTTCACGGACAAGCCCGGTTTCACGACGCTGGGCCAGCTCGCGGAAGCCTGGGCGGTGGGTGCGGAGACAAAGCGCCATTACTGGATTTATTTCAGCGAGCGCTTTCAGGGCGGTTGCGTGGCCCAAGCGGGAGAACTCGTGCGCCGCGGCGCGATCGGTCGCGTGGTTCAGGTGCTCGGCTTGGCGCCGCATCGTCTGGGGAACAAGTCCGCCCGGCCCAGCTGGTTCTGGAACCGGCGCCAGTCCGGCGGCATTCTCTGCGACATCGCCAGCCACCAGTTCGAGCAGTTCCTTTATTTCAGCGGGACGCCGGCGGCGCGGGTGACGAATGCGGCGGTGGGAAATTTCGGTTGTCCGGACTCGCCCGGGTTCGAGGATTTCGGCGAAGCCTCGCTCGTGGCCGACAATGGCGTGAGCGGATACATCCGCGCGGACTGGTGCACGCCGGCTGGACTGAGCACCTGGGGCGATGGCCGCACGATGATTCTCGGCACGCGTGGTTACATTGAGCTGCGCAAGACCGTGGACATCGCGCGCGCCCGGACGGCGGACAACCTGTATCTCGTGGACGACAAGGGAGAGCAGCTGCTGCATCCGTCGGAAGCGGAGCGCGCGTCCCGCTTCGGCGAGCTGATCGCCGACTGCCTGCAGCGCACCGAGAAGTTCATGACGCAGGCGCATCTTTTCCACGCCTCCGAATTGGCGCTGAGCGCGCAGCTCACGGCGCGTCCGCTCACGCGCGGAACCCTTTAAACGCCGGCAGCCTCAATATCGCGGCGGCATCGGCACCGGTCTGTCGGGCGAAGGCATCGGCGAGTAGTCGGGACGGCGCAGTTCCGGGAGCAGGTTGGCGATCTCGACAGGTTGCCCGGTCGCGAAGCAGCGATTGGCCGCCATGCCGATGACGGCGGCCGCAGCGCCGGCGCGTTCGTCGGCGGCGCGGAGGAAAGGATCGGCCGGCGGAGTCGGCAGCAGCAGGTCGTCCAGCATGATGCTGTCGCCGCCCTGGTGCAGGCCGGTCCCAACCGCGGGCGGAATCTCACGCTCGACACCACGCAAGGAAACGAGGGCGATGCGCGCGCGATCCGCCCGTTTTCCCTCGGCGGTGGGTGCGTCGCCGAAACGGTATTCCAGACGGCCGTGCGTGCCGTTGAAGGCGATGGTGTAGCCTTCCCACGCGCTGAAGGCGTTGAGCGAGTAGGTGAGCGTCGCGCCGGTGTCGTAGCGCACGAGCACGCTCATGCTGTCCTCGATGTCGATCTCCGGACGGAAAACGCAGCGGTCGCGGAAATAACCATCGTATTTTTCCTGGTCGAGGTAGAGCGCTTTAAGCGCGGGATTCTCGCGCAGATCCAGCTGGAACGTGCATCGGTCCGCTTCCGGACAGGTGCGGCAGCGTTTGTGCGCGCCGTTGAGCCCGAGCTGGCGCGCCATCTTCGGCGTGTAGAATTCCCGTTTGCCCGTCGCGAAAACGGACCGGGGCATTCCGCCCAGCCACCAGTTCGCGAGGTCGAAGTGGTGCGTGGCCTTGTGGATCATGAGCCCGCCCGAGTGCACCTTGTGGCTGTGCCAGCGACGGAAGTAGTCCGCGCCGTGCGCGGTATCGAGCATCCAGTGAAAATCAGCTGAGAGCACGTGGCCGATTTCGCCGCGCGCAAGCAGTTCCTTGATCTGCAAACAAGTCGGCGAGTAGCGCAGATTGAAAATGACGCGGCAGCTGCGGCCGGTGCGGGCCTTCGCGGCCAGGATTTCCGCGGCCATTTCCGGCGTCGTGGTGAGCGGCTTCTCCGAGATCACGTCGCAGCCTGCGTTCATCGCCCGGATGATGTACTCGCGGTGGGTGTCGTCCGGCGTGGCGACGAAAACAGTCTGCGTCCGCGTCGCCGCCAGCATCGCCTCGAAGTCGGCCGGCGCGCACGTGGCGGGAGTGCCGCCGCCGAGCGCCTGCACGCGTTCGCGCGCGAGCTGCAACCGCCCGGGATTCAGGTCGCAAAGCCCGACGAGCACCGCGCTCGCGCGGTACTGGCTGCCGATCGCATCCATATAGAGGGCGGCGCGGGCGCCGGGGCCGACCAGGGCGTAGCGATGCGGCGCGCCGGATGACGCGGAGGACGAGGCAACGTTTTTCATGGGACGACGCTCACGGCATTCGCCGGGGAGGCCGGGCTGGAAACCGGTTCCGGCTGCGACCCAGGCGCGGCGACGGAAGCGCGGTGCACCAGTTGGGTCGGCATCGAGAATTCGGTAGAGGGCAGGGTGGGATCCTGCAGTCGGCGCAGGGTGCACTCGGCGAGGTGGCGGCCGAGGGCTTCGGGAAATTCCCGGACGCTCGTCAGCGGCGGATAAAGAATCGCGCCCTGGGTGTCGTTGACGCCGATGACGCTGACCTGCGCCGGAACCGACAGGTTCATTTCGCGCAAGGCCTCGTAGACGCCGGCGGCCACCTGGTCGGAGCCGGCCAGCACGGCGGTGACGGGAATCCAGGTGGCGAAAAGCGAACGCGCGGCGAGATAGCCCAGCTGGTGGCCGTCGAAGCGCAGGTCGACGACGCGCGGCCGCAGGCCGGCCGTGCGCATGGCCTGCTCGTATCCCGTCGCGCAGCGTTTGAACCAAGGCAGTTCGAGGTTGCCGATGAAGGCGATCGCCCGGTGGCCCTTGGCGATGAGATGCGCCGTGGCGTCATTCGCGCCCGCGATGTCGTTGGAGTAGGCGACGTCGCAATTCGTGCGCGTCCATTCGCCCTGCACATTGTTGCCGAGCACCGTGTAGGGCATGCCCCGCGCCTCGAGCGCGCGGAAGAGATTGGGGAAATTGCTCCCACCGAGGATCGCGGCCCGCGCGACGGTGCGCTCGCTCAGCAGCTGCGGCAGGTGCAGCGAGGCCGGCGGCGTCTCGCCCGCGTAGTTGAAGGACATGAACAGCAGCTCCCATCCGTGCTGGGAGCAGTAAGTCTCCGCGCCCGACAAAATGCGCGCCTGGAAGCTGTGCAGCACGTCGCGGTTCGCGAGCAGGAAGGCCAGCACCTTGGGCGTGGCCCGGCGGCGGGCATCGAGGTTGATCCCGAGTTTTCGGGCGGTCCGGTGTACCTGGAGCCGGAGCGCGGGATCGACCGAGGGATTGCCCGCGACAATCCGGGAAATCGTGGCGGGACTGACCTCGGCCGCGCGCGCGAGGTCGCGCAGCGACGGACCCTTGGCCGGGCGCGCGGGAGCGGAACGCTTTGCCTTCGCCGGCATCAGGCTCCGGACGAAAACTGCCGGCTCAGTTTCGAAGAGGAATCCCGGTCGAGATAGATGAAGGCCTGCGGATGATAGCGGACCACGGAAGCCGGACACGCGGTCGTGAGCGGACCTTCGAGCGCCTGTTGCACCGCCGTGGCCTTGCGCAGTTCGGGCACGCAGCAGATCCAGTGGGCGGCGCGGCGCAGGCCCGAGCAGGTGACGGTCAGCGCCTCGCGCGGCACGCTGGCGATGTCGGGGAAATGTTTCTCGTTCACCTGCTGCACGCGGCAGGCGGTGTCGAGTTCGACGCGCTTGACGGTCAGCGGGTCGTTGAAGTCGGCGACCGGCGGATCGTTGAAGGCGATGTGGCCGTTTTCGCCGAAGCCGACGAACGCCAGGTCGATCGGACCGGCGAGGAGCAGCTTCGCGTACCGCGCCGCCTCGGCGTCCGGATCGGGCGCGTCGCCGGTGATATAGGACATGCTGCGCGGACGGACCCGGTCTTCGAAACGGGTTTTGATCCAGTGGCGGAAGCTAGCGGGGTGGGTGGCGGAAATGCCGACGTACTCGTCGAGATGAAAGGCGTCCACCTGGTCCCACGGCAGCTGCTTCGCGGCCAGGTGCGGGATCATGCCGAGCTGGGAATTGCCCGTGGCGACAAGGATGCGCGCGCGGCCCCGGGTGCGGATCGCCTGCGTGATGATCTCCGCGGACTTGTCGGCCGCAGCGACGCCGAGTTCCTGCGGGGTGGCGAAAATGGAGACGTTCAGGTCGGAAGCGGCGGTGAGGCCGGGAGCGGGGGAAGCCATGCGCCAAGGCGTAGAACGTTGGGTCACCCCGACAAGGCGCATAATCTTCAATAGGGAAAGATTTCCCAATAGCTCCGGCGGGCGGGCGGACTACCAAGACCGGGATGCATCTGCGTTCCGCGACTCCTGCTGGTGGCGGCTTTCCGTCACCGGGAAATATTTCCGCCGCTGGCGGATTCTTCGATCTCCAGATCAACGGTTTTGCCGGAATTGATTTTCAGCCGCTGGACCTGACCGAAGCGGACCTGCTGCGGGCGGTCACCGCGCTCGCGGCTTTCGGCACGAGTCGGATTTTCTTCACGGTGATCACCGACGAGATCGACCGGATTTGCCGCAAGCTCGAGGCGGTGGAAGCCATGTGCCGGCGCAATCCGGCGCTGGCGACGATCATCGCGGGTTATCACGTCGAAGGCCCGTGGCTGCTGCCCGAGCCGGGGTTTTGCGGCATGCATGATACGCGCTTGATGTGCCGCCCCTCGGTGCGGGATCTCGACCGGCTCATCGCGGCCGGAGCCGGACGGGTTCGGTTGCTGACGCTGGCGCCAGAGCTGCCGGGTTCGCCCGAGGTGATCGCCCACGCCGTCGCGCGGGGTTTGCAGGTTTCGGCCGGTCACACCAACGCCAACGAAACGCAGATCGACGAGGCCATCCGCGCGGGACTGCGGTTGTGCACGCATCTCGGCAACGGGGTGCCGCTGCAATTGCACCGGCATGACAACGTCATCCAGCGCCTGCTGGCGCGCGACGAACTCACGGCGGTTTTCATTCCCGACGGCACGCACGTGCCGGGACCGGTGTTGCGGAATTTCGTCCGGGCCAAGCCGCCGGGAAAAGTTCTCTTCACCACCGATTGCATGGCCGCCGCGGGCGCGCCGCCCGGCGAATATCATTTCGGCCACCTGCTCGTGCGGGCCGGAGCGGACGGCGTGGTGCGCCAGCCGGGGCAGGTCGGTGGGTTCGCCGGATCGTCCCTGACGATGGACGTGGGTTGCCGCAACGTGCAGAAATTCCTCGGCTGGTCGGAAGCGGAGGCGCGTGCCGCGTGCTCGACCCGGGTCGCGGAATTCTTTGGGCTCGCGGCCGGCTAGGGCACGGGTCCGCTCACGGCGCCTTCCACTTCACGACCGTCGAGCGCTCCTGCCGGTAGGCCGAGGCGCTGCGGCCCACGTAATGGGCGAAGTTGCGGCTGAACAGCGCGAGCGAGCCGAAACCCGAGAGACGGGCGATCTCCGTCAGGGTTTTGTCGGAATTGATCAGCAGCGTCTTGGCGTGCTCGAGCCGGATGGTGCGCAGGTAGCCGAGCACGGTCTGGCCGGTGACCTTGCGGATCACGCGGGCGACGTGCTCCTCGCTCTTCCGCACCTGCCAGGCGATTTCCCCGAGCGTCAGCGGCCGCGCGTAGTTGCGCAGCAGGTATTCCTTCACGTGGTTGACCAGCGAACCCTGGCCCGAGGCGGCGGAGGCCTTCGGTCCGGGGGTCTCGTGCACCATGCGGGCCACGTGGACGACGAGGTTCGTGCTGAGCGCTCGTACGCGATGGCGCACCCCGAGCGAGTGTTCCTCGATGTCGCGCCGGATGGCGCGGAGGATTTCCTGCATCGGGGCAGTCTGCGCGCCGGGCAGGTGGCGGATCTCGCGGAAATGATGGCGCACAAACACGCCGAAGTCCGACTCGGGGTTGCCCCGGATGCGCGAAGCCGCCGTCGCCAGGCCGGGCGGCGCCAGCAGCGGAAAGCCGAAGGCGATCTTCAGGGCGTGCACCTTGGGCGTTTCGCCCGGGCGGCCCACGCGGTAATGCTGCACGCAGCGGCGGGGCACGACCAGGATGTCGCCCGTGCGCACGGGAAAGTTTCCGAAGCCCTCGATCTCGCCCGTGCAGTTGGCTTCGAGGAAAAACAGCAGCTTGCGCTCGGGGTTCTGGACGGTGACGTCGCCGGCGCCCGGAATCACAAAACCCAATTCCGACACCGTCGAGAACGGCGCGCCCAGGCGCTCGATCGAATGGAAGGTCATCGCCATCGGCGGTCAATCTTGGACAAATGAAGTCAAGTGCAACCATAGACGCCACCGCGGCGATGAGGTAACGTGCTTCACCCCTTGCCCCCATGCGCGTCGTTTTGCTTCCCCTGGTCCTGGTGTCGTTATTGCTTGGCCTGACTTCCCCGGCGGTGGGCGCCGAATCTCCGCCACCGGCGGCGCCGGCCGCGGCGGTCCCGACCTTCAACAGCATCGGCCTCTATTGGAAGCCGGCGCAGGGCGGGAAATCCACGGCATGCGAAGTCTCCTATCGCGTCGCCGGCACCGATGCGTGGCGTCCGGCGCTGCCGCTCTGGTTTGACGACAACGACCACGAGGGTTTGCCCGAACATTCGCAGGAATACCGCGGCAGCATCGTCGGTCTCGCGCCGGACACGGCCTATGAAGTGAAACTCGTGCTGGCGGGCACGGGACAGGAAACGACGCTGCAGACCCGGACGTGGAACGAGGTGTTCAAAGTGGCCAAGGTCGTCACCCTGCCGGACCGGCTCGACGCGACCTACACCATTACCGAGGGCGGGAATGCACGCGACGGGTATGTACTTTATCTCCCGCCGGACGACCGGCAGACGGTCAGCGACGTGAAAGGGACCGCGGACGTGAATCTCCGCGTGGATGCATCCTATGTGATCGTGCGCGGCGTGGAGCTGAAAGGCGCGCGCTTCCATGGTATCGAACTGGGTGCCGTGACCGACGTGGTGATCGAGGACTGCGACATCTCAGGCTGGGGCGAAAATCTCGAGGACGGTTGGGGCCGCGACTTGGACTCCGCCATCTACCACAAGACGGCGGACGGCCAGCCGCGCACGCTGCGGCGAATCGTGATCCAGAACAACCGCCTGCATCACCCGCGCTCGAATTCCAACTCCTGGCTACAGGCGCGCGCGATTCGCAAGGGCAGCAAGCATCCCTCGGGGCCGCAGGGCATCACGTTCATCAATGCCGCCGGCGAGATCGTTGTCCGCTACAACCACATCTACTCCGACTTCGAGCACATGTTTAACGACGGGATGGGGGAGGTGCACAACTTCGGCTACGCCGGTTTCCCCGGCCGCGATTCCGATGTGTACGGCAACTTCGTCTCGCACTGCTGGGATGACGCGCTCGAACTCGAGGGCGCCAACATGAACGTCCGCTGCTGGGCCAACGTCATCGACTGGACCTTCATGGGTGTCGGCGGCGCCACGACCACGCTCGGGCCGAATTACATCTTCCGGAACATCTACGTACACTCGCGGCGCGGCGGCGGCAGCGACGAGGCGGCGTACAAGGGCCAGTCCTTCCTCAAGCTCGGTGCCGGGCCGCGCGACGAGCGCCTCGCGCGCGGCCGGATCTACGTCTTCCACAACACCACACTGCAGCCGGAGCCGTGGGGTGGGCAGACGGACACTTCGGGCGCGGCGAACGGCCTGCATCTCACGGCGAAGGACAAGCACCAGATCAACATCGTCAGCCGCAACAACGCGTTCTGGCTGCGCGCCGACCGCGGCACCGTCGCTTACGATCCGCAGCGCGCGCCGGAAAACGATTTCGATTACGATCTCGCGAACAGCCCGGCGGACGCCGTGGCGGGCAGCGAAAGCCACGGCCTCCGCGCCGTGCCGAAGTTCGGTGCGCCGCTCGACACGTCCCGGCCATGGAGCGTGGCGCTGGCGTCCGATTCCGCCGGCCACGACCAAGCGGTGCCGCTGCCCAACTTCAACGACGACTTCGCCGGCAAGGGCGCGGACATGGGTGCGCTGGAGGACGGCAAGCCGCTGCCCGCGTGGTTTCCCCGGATCGTCGTTCCGCCCATCCAGCCGTGAGCCGTCGCACTCCGGCCACTTCGGATGTCAATCCTGGACAAACGTTGTCAATGCCAACCATAGACGGTTGCCCCGCCGTCCTGTAGTCTAAACCCGCCAGTCAGCTTTCCTCCGGCCTGATCGTCATGAGGCCGGAACCTCGGTCACCCCCTCGCTTCAGTTCTCCCCTTATGGATTCATCTTCCGGCCAGCCCTCGTCCCGCCACGATCGTCGTGAAAAATTTCTCACGGCGGGAAAACTATCTCAACGCCTGCTCCGGCGCGGATTGCTCCTCGCCGTCGCGGGCTTCGGTGCTGCGGCGCTGCGGGCCGCGGACCTCGACCTGACGGTCGTAGGCAGCGTGCGGGCGCGCTCGGCCAAAGAGATCACCTCGTCGTCCTGGTCGGTCGGCGGCGAAACCATCGATCGCGGTTTCTCGGTCTATAAGAACTTCCGCCCATACCTCGGTCCCTTGGGCGCGAAGTCCATCCGCTTGCAAGCCGGCTGGGCCAAGTGCGAGCCGAAGGCGGGCGAGCCCTATCAATGGGAATGGCTCGACGAGGTCGTGAACGACGCCCTCGCGCAGGGCGTGCAGCCCTGGTTGGAGCTCAGCTACGGCAACCGCGCCTATGAAGGCGGCGGCGGTCCCGGTCTCGGTGAAGGCATCCCGACATCCCCGACGGCGCTGGCCGCATGGGATCGCTGGGCCAAGGCGGCCGTCGAGCGCTACAGGGATCGGGTCAAAACCTGGGAAATTTGGAACGAGCCCGACCTCGGCCCTTACATCGCGCCGGAAGCTTACCTCGAACTGCTTTATCGCACCGCCACCATGATCCGAGCGGAGCAGCCGGACGCCCGCATCATCGGCTTCGCGCTGATTCGGAATTTTGAATTCGCCGGCAAGGTGCTCGATGGCCTCCAGGCGAAGAACGCCCTCGGCCTGATCGATACCGTCACGATCCACGGCTACCCGCGCAATCCGGACGACACGACCAACATCGATGCCTTCCAGGCGCTGCTCGCCAAGTACGGCCGCGCCATCGAGGTGCGCGAAGGCGAAACCGGCGCGCCCTCGCGGATGCAGGGTCAGTTTGCGCTGAAGGAGATCAGCTGGACGGAAAACATGCAGGCCAAGTACGACCTGCGCCGGATGCTCGCGCACCATGGCCGCGACGTGCCGTTCAATCTCTTCACGATGATTGACCTGCACTACACGAATTACCACCTGACGCCCGGCACCACGCTGCGGATGAATTACAAGGGTCTGCTCGCGACGAATCCCGACCAGACGGTCTCGCACGTGAAGCCCGCCTACTACGCGGCGCAGCGGGTGTTCGCGATCTTCGACGACACGCTGAAGCGCATCCCCGATTATCCGTCGACCAACACGTCGCTCCGCGGCGTGGCGCTCACGGGTTACGCGCATGCCGGCGACGGCGGACAGGTGGTGGCGTACTGGAACAACGACGCGCCTCCGGGCGAGGCCAACGGCGTTACGCTCATGGATCTCGTCCTGCCCAAGGGCCATTTCACCGAGCCCGTGCTGGTCGACCTGCTCACCGGCCGCGTGCACGCGATCGCGGCGACCTCCTGGAGACAGGACGACAAGGGTGCGGCCTTCACCGGTCTTCCGGTTTACGACGCGCCGTTGCTAATCGCCGAGCGCGCGGTTCTGCCGCTGCAGCCGGCGGCGCGCTGAACGAAAATTTTCGATCGCGATGACGCTTTCCCGGATCCGCTGGCTCATTCTCGGGCTGCTCTTCCTCTCCACCGTAATCAACTACGTGGACCGGCAGGCGCTGTCCGTGCTGCTGCCGACGCTGCGCACGGACCTGGGGCTCTCGAGCGCGGACTACGGATTGATCACGACGGTGTTCCTGCTCGCCTACACGCTGGCGCAGGTGCCGGCGGGTATGTGGATCGACAAGGTCGGCACGCGGCTCGGCTTCTCGGTGTCGATCGTGGGCTGGTCGGTCGCGGCGGTGTTGCACGCGTTCGTCACCGGGCCGCTCAGCCTGATTTTCGCGCGCGCGTTGCTGGGTGTCACCGAAGCCGGCAACTGGCCGGCCGGCACCAAGGCGGTGGCGAGCTGGTTTCCGCAAAAGCGCCGCGCCTTCGCCATGGCGATCTTCGACGGCGGCTCGGCGGTGGGTGCGGTGATCGCGCCCCCGCTGGTGGCGCTGCTCGTGCTCAACTACGGCTGGCGCGCGTCCTTCGTCGTGACCGGCGCACTGGGCTTCGTCTGGCTCGCGGGCTGGCTCTGGCTTTATCACGGTCCGGAAAACCATCCGAAGCTGTCTGCTGCCGATCGCGAAACGGCGATGCAGGACGCGGGCCTCGTTGCGGTGAAGCCGGCGGTGTTCGGTGATGCGCTGCGCCGGATCGTGCGCGAGCGCCAGCTGTGGGGTTTGATGACGACGCGCCTGCTGGCGACGCCGGTGTGGTGGTTCTATGTTTTCTGGCTGCCGGATTACCTGAGCAAGGGTCGGGGGTTTTCGCTGAAGGAAATCGGTTTCTACGGCTGGATCCCGTATCTCACGGTCGATCTCGGCAAGATGATCGGCGGGGCGATCTCGGACGCGATGCTGGCGCGCGGCATCAGCGCGACCGTGGCGCGCAAGAGCATGATGTTCCTCGGCGCGCTTGCGATGCTGGGCGGCCTGCAGGTGGTCAACGCCGGCTCCGCCGCCGCCGCGATCACGTGGGTGTGTCTCGCGACCTTCGGCTTCGGCATGTGGAGCGCGAATATCCTCGCGCTTCATGCGGACATTTTCCCCGCGGAAACCATGGGCACCGCGATGGGCTCGACGCTCATGGCGGCAAGCCTCGGTGGCGCCGTCTTCACCTACGCGGTGGGGCAGGTGGTCGACCGCGTCGGCTACACGCCGGTTTTCTGGGCCGTCGGCGTCCTGCCGCTGGCCGCCTGTGTCGCCCTCTTTTTCTGGCTCGGCCGCGTCGAACGCATCCGCCCCGCCTGATTCCTTTCTGTGAGCACTTTGATCCACGACGATTTCCTGCTGCGCTCCCGGGCCGCCCGGCGCCTCTACCACGATTATGCCAAGGGTGCGCCGATCGTGGACTATCACTGTCATCTCGATCCGGCCGATCTCGCGACGGACCGGCGTTACGCCAATCTCGCCCAGCTCTGGGTGACGGGCGATCCCTACAAACATCGCGCCATGCGCATGGCCGGCGTGCCGGAGCCGGACATCACCGGCGCGACCGCGGACCGCGCGAAGTTCGACCGCTGGGCCGAGACGGTGCCGCAGACCCTGGGCAATCCGCTCAACCACTGGACGGCGCTCGAGCTGAAACGCTTCTTCGACGTCGACGAGGCGCTCTCGCCGGCGACCGCGGACAAAATCTGGGAGACCGGCAACGCGCGGCTCGCGACGCCGGGCTTTTCCATCCGCGGACTGCTGGCTCGCACCGGGACCGCGTGCGTCTGCACCTCGGACCGGCTCCTTGACGATCTCAGTCCGCACGCGACGCTCGCCGGCCTCGGCGGCGGCCTGCGCGTGCTGCCCTCGCTCCGCGCCGACGATGTCGTGGGCGTCGATGCGCCGGAATTCACCGACTGGCTGCGCCAGCTCGGAGCCGCCACCGGCATCGCGGTGAAGGATTACGACGGTTACCGCGCCGCGGTGCGGAAGCGGTTGGATGAATTTTCCCGACTCGGCTGCCGGCTGGCCGACCATGGCCTGGACAATTTCAGCCATGAGGTCGTGAGCGAAGCCGACGTCGCCCGGCTCTTCGCGCGCCGGCTGGCGGGCGAGTCACTGTCCGCCGCCGAGCTGCTGCGTCTGCGCACCGGCCTGCTTGGTTTTCTCGGCCGCGAATATTCCCAGCGGAAATGGATCATGCAGCTGCACGTGGGCGCGCAGCGGCGCACGAGTTCGCGACTGCGCCGGCTCGCGGGTCCGGCGGGCGGCTACTCCGGCATCGGCCCGGCGGTGGACGTCGCGGCGCTCATCAGCTGGCTCGACGAGCTCGAGCACGCCGGCGCGCTGCCCCGCACCATTCTCTATCCGCTCAACCCGGCCGACTTCGTGCCGCTGGCGGTGCTGGCCGGCTCCTTCGTCGAGGAGGGTGTGCCCGGCAAGCTCCAGCTCGGACCGGCCTGGTGGTTCAACGACCATGCCGCCGGCATGCGCGCGCAGTTCGACGCCATGGCGAACTACGGGCTGCTCTCCGCCTTCATCGGCATGACCACCGACTCGCGCAGCGCGCTGTCGATGGTGCGGCAGGAATATTTCCGCCGCGTGTTCTGCGACTGGCTCGGCGAGCAGGTCGAGGGCGGCGCGCTGCCGTCCGACCTCGCGGAGCTTGGCGGGCTCGTGCGCGACGTCTCCTGCGACAACGCCCGGCGCTTCCTTTCCCTCTGATGAACTCCCCAGAAGAATCCTGTTTTGCCGGAAAAACCGCCGTGGTGACGGGCGCGGGCGGCACCCTCTGTTCCGCGATCGCGAAGGAACTGGCCCGGCGCGGCGCCAAAGTCGCCCTGCTGGGCCGCACCGTGGCCGCGTTGGAGAAAGTGGCGGCCGAAATCCGCGCGGCGGGCGGCACCGCGCTGTGCGTCGCCTGCGACGTGACCGATGCGGCCGCCGTAGAGCAGGCGCGCGCGACCGTGACCCGCGAGCTCGGAGCCTGTCATTTCCTGATCAACGGCGCCGGCGGCAACCAGCCCGACGCGGTGACGACGCTCACGGAGTTTTCCCCGAGCGAAATCGCGGCCGACCGCCCGGCCGACCAGCGCGGTTTCTTCAACCTCAGCCTCGCCAAGTACGACGAGGTTGTACGCATCAACACCCTTGGCACGGTGATCCCGAGCCAGGTCTTCGGTCGCGAACTCGCGCAGCTCGGGCGCGGCACGATCCTGAATTTCGCCTCGATGAACAGCTACCGGCCGCTCACTCGCGTGCCGGCGTACGCGATGGCGAAGGCTGGCGTGGTGAACTTCACGCAATGGCTCGCCGCCTACCTCGCGCCGGCGCACATCCGCGTGAACGCCGTGGCCCCGGGCTTTTTCGTCAACGAGCGCAGCCGGAAAATCCTGAACACGCCGGACGGCGGCCTGACCGCCCGCGGCCAGAACGTGATGGCACACACGCCGCTCAAGCGTTTCGGCGAGGCCGACGAATTGCTCGGCACCGTGTGCTGGCTGCTTGACGACCGGCAGGCGGCCTTTGTCACCGGCATCACCGTCCCGGTGGACGGCGGCTTTCTCGCCTCGGCCGGCATCTGATTTTTTGGAGGAAACACCATGAATTCGACGATGAGAATGTTCCCAGGGAAAATGACGCCGGGCGGCTCCTACGGCCGCAAGATGAGCCTCAAGCCCACCGCGGCGTCGATCGCGCACACCGTCCCGGTGCTGCGCAAGGCGATCGGCGTGCTCGAGGCCGTCGCGCAGAGTTCCGGACACGCGACGGCCAAGAGCCTCGCGATCACGCTCGGGATCTCCCCGACCACCTGCTACCGCATCCTGCAGTCGTTCGTCGCCGAGGGCTGGCTGCGCCCCGGCGCGAGCGGCACGTTCGAACTTTCCTTCGGGCTCGCGCCTTTGTTCCGCCCCTTGCTGCGCCATGAATTGCTGATCGACACGGTCAGCGAATCGCTGGCCAGCTTGGCACGCACCACCGGCCTGACCGCCAAGATCACGGTGCGGCAGGGCAACTACGCCGTCACGGTGCACAGCGAGATGCCGCCGGCGGGTAAGGGGATTGTCTCGCGCATCGGCGCCGCGGCCTCGCTCGCGATCGGTTCCAGCGGCGCGGTTTTCCTCGGGGTCTGTCACCACGACGAGGTCAACCAGGTGCTGGAATCCGCGCCGGATCACGCGTGGCGGCTCCAGAAGCGTGCTGACGCGCTGCAGCGGGTGCGCGAGGCGCGCCGCCAGGGATTTTGCCACGACCATGGTTCCTACGATGCCGCGATCCATTCGTTGTCCGCCCCGGTGTTCGGGCCGGGCCGGGATCTCGTGGCGGTCGTCACGCTGCTTGGTGCCCCGCAGAATTTCGACCCGGCGCTCCGGCCGGCATTGGAACGCGAATTGAAGTCGACCGCGGCCGCCTGCAGCCAGCTGGTGCTGGGTTACGCGCCGGCGCCCGCCGCCTGATTCATGACGCTCCTGGTCCAGACCGATCGCGAAATCGAATTGCTGCTCTCGACGCCCACGGCCGGGGCGGTCGCCGCCGTCAAAAACCTGCCGGGCGATTTCATTGTCCTCGGTGTCGGCGGAAAGATGGGCACGTCCACGGCGGTCATGCTGCGGCGCGCCCTCGATGCGGCCGGGCGGAGCGACGCGGAGGTCATCGGCGTTTCGCGTTTCAGCCGGTCCGAGGCGCGGCGCGAACTCGAGGAGCTTGGCGTGCGCACGATTTCGTGTGACCTGGCCGATGCCGCGCAGGTGGCGGCGCTGCCGGTCGCGGCCAACGTACTCTACCTCGCGGGCCAGAAATTTGGCACCGATGGAGCGCCGGGCCTGACGTGGATGCAGAACACCTACGTCCCGGCGCTGGTGGCCCAGCATTTCCGCTCGGCGCGAGTTGTGGTTTTTTCGACGGGCTGCGTTTATCCGTTCATGCCGGTCGGCGGCCCGGGTGCGACCGAGCGGGAGCCGGTCGCTTTCCTCGGCGAATACGCCAGCACCTGCGTGGGGCGCGAGCGGATCTTTTCCCATTATGCGCAGGAGTCCGGCACGAAGCTGCTGCTCTACCGGCTCAACTACGCGGTCGAACTCCGCTACGGCGTGCTGGTCGACATCGCGCAGAAGGTGCTGCGCGGCGAACCGGTGGACGTGACGATGGGCTGGTTGAACTGCATCTGGCAGGGCGACGCCTGCGCGCGCGCCATCCAGTGTCTGGAAATCGCGGCCAATCCGCCGCGCGTCCTGAACATCACGGGCGCCGAAAAACTCAGCGTGCGCGCCCTCGCGGAGGAATTTGGCCGGCGGCTGGACCGCCCGCCGCAGGTGACGGGCACGGAGGCGCCCACGGCGTGGCTCGCGGACGCCAGCGAGTCGGTGCGCCGGTTCGGTCCGCCGGAAATGCCGCTGGCCCGTATGCTCGAGCTGGTCGCGGGTTATGTGCGGGAAGGCGGACGCCTGCTGGGCAAGCCGACGCATTTCGAGGCGCGCAGCGGAAAATTCTGACCATGGACATTCGCGCGCACCTGCTCGCCGGCCACGTTATTCCCGCCCAACCGCTGGCGCTCGACCGGAACCGCAAGTTTTCGGAGAAGCACCAGCGCGCGCTGACGCGCTACTACGTCGCCGCCGGTTCCGGCGGCCTGGCGGTGGGCGTGCATTCGACCCAGTTTGAAATCCGCGAGCCGCAGCACGGCCTTTTCCGGCCGGTGCTCGAGCTCGCCGCCGCCACGGTGCGGGAGGAGCTCGCCACCGCGCCGCGCGATTTTATCCTGATCGCGGGCATTTGCGGCCAGACCAAGCAGGCCTTGGCGGAAGTGGAGACTGCACTGTCGTTCGGTTACCGTGCCGGCCTGCTGAGCATGGCGGCGTTCAAGACCGAGACGGAGGAAGTCATCCTCGCTCACGTTGCCACCGTGGCGCGGGCTATTCCCGTGATCGGCTTCTACCTGCAGCCGGCGGTCGGCGGCCGGGTTTTCAGCTATGCCTTCTGGCGCAAGTTCGCGGAGATCCCCGGTGTCGTGGCGGTGAAGATGGCGCCGTTCAACCGCTACCAGACCATCGATGTGGTGCGTGCGATCACGGACGCGGGCCGGGACGACATCGCACTCTACACCGGCAATGACGACACGATCGTCGCGGACCTGCTCACGCCGTTCACCTTCTCGCACCAGGGCCGGCCGGTCACCCGCCGCATCGTGGGCGGCCTGCTCGGACACTGGGGTGTGTGGACGCATGCCGCGGTGAAGCTTTTCCGTGAGGCGCAGGCGGCGGCCAAACAACCCGCGATTCCCGCCTCTTGGTTGGAGCGCGCGGTCGCGGTCACCGACATGAACGCGGCGCTGTTCGATGCCGCCCATCAATTTCACGGCTGCATCCCGGGCATTCTCGAGGTGCTGCGCCGGCAGGGCTTGGTGGAGTCCGTCCACTGCCTCAATCCCCAGGAAGTGCTTTCGCCCGGCCAGGCGGAGGAACTCACGCGCGTCAGTCGCGCCTACCCGGAGCTGACCGACGACGCCTTCGTCGCCGAACATCTGGAGCGCTGGCTCCGTTGACCATGTCCGCCCCGATCCTGCCCGGCTCCTGTGAGGCGCTGCTCGCGCAGATGATCTCCTTTAACACGGTCAACCCGGACTTCGGCGGCCCGGTGGGCGGCGAAGCGGCGCTGGCGCTGTATCTCGAGTCGCTGGCGCTTTGCTGGAGTTTGTCCGCCCGCCGCTACGTGAACGCCGATGGCACGTTCAACTTGGTGGTCAGCACCGAGATTTTTCCAGATGCGGAGTGGCTGTTGTTCGAAAGTCACCTCGACACGGTGAGCGTGGAAGGGATGACGATTCCGCCGTTTGAGATGACGATCGCGGGAAATCGCCTGCAGGGTCGGGGGGCGTGCGACACCAAGGCCTCGGGCGCTGCCATGCTGTGGGCGGTCTTGGAATATTCACGCCAGCCCGGGCGCACCCGCAACGCGGGCGTGGTTTTCGTCGTGGACGAGGAGTCGCGGATGCGCGGTGCGCAGGCTTTCGCCGCCACTCCGCTTGTCGGCAGTGCCCGCTTGCGCGGCATCGTGGTCGGTGAACCCACCGGGCTGCGGCCGGTGGTGGCGCACAACGGCGTGCTGCGCTGGAAAACCATCACGCGCGGCGTCGCCGCCCATTCCGCGGATCCCGCGCGTGGTCGATCGGCGATTCGCGCGATGGGGCAGGTGATCGAGGCGCTCGAGTCGCGCTTCATTCCGGCGGCGTGCCGCGAGTTTCCGCTAACCGGTCGCGCCGCGGCCAGCATCAACGTCATTCGCGGCGGTTCCGCCGTGAACATCATTCCCGACTACTGTGAGATCAGCTGCGACCGCCGCCTCGTCCCGGGCGAGACCGCCGCGGTGGCGCTGGCGGAGCGCGATGCGGCCCTCGGCGGTTTGCGCGTCGAGCACGAGGCGCCCTTTTTCGCCGCGCCTTTGCGGCCGGAAAGTTCGTCCGCTTTGCACGCCTGGGCCGCGCCGGCGTTCGACGCGTGTGGCTTCGATCCCGCGGCGGTCGGGGTTTCCTACGCCACCGACGCCAGCCACTACGCTGCAGCAGGTGCGCAGGTCATGGTGCTGGGCCCGGGCGACATCGCACAGGCGCACACCCGGGACGAGTGGATCGACCGGCGCGAGCTGGCCAAGGCCGTCGCGCTCTACGGCGCGATGCTGCGACTGCCGGCGTGAACTGTATTTAAGTCCGCGCGCAGTACGCCCGGTTTCATCCGTGGGATGAAAAGAAAAGGGCGGCTGGAAAATTCCAGCCGCCCCGAATGATCAAGTGCCGTCCTCAGGGCACGCGCACGAACTTCACGGCGTCGGCGATCACGAAGCCGTCGCAGCCGTCGTCGCGTAGCAGCACATTGCCGCTGTAGCCGGCGTTGAAGGTGTAGGTGCCGAGCAGGACCCACTGGTTGTTGTTGCCCTTCTGGCTCTGGTAGGACGTGGCCGTGCCGCTGGCGTGCGTGATATCGAAACGCGCATTGCTCGCGCGATTCGAGGCGTTCGCCGTCCAGCGGGCGTAGACCTGGTAGGTGCCCGTTTCGGGAATGACCGGAGTGAACCGCACGCTCTTGCCACCCCGGGCATCGTCGTCCTGGAGATAGTAGCCGAGGTACGAGCCGCTCACCGCATTCGCTCGAATCCAGCTGCCGGTGAGGGCGATGCCGTACGGATCGTCGTTGTCCACGATGAGCGCGATCTGGGTGAAGGCGCTGGCGGTGTTCGACGGCGTGGAGTAGCCGGCGTTGCCGTTGGCGCTCACCCGGAAGTAGTAGGTCGTGCCGGGCGCCAGGCCGGTGCAGGCGTAGGTGGTGGCGCTGCCACTGACCGAGCCCACGCGCGTGAACGTGGCGTTGTCCGTCGAATACTCGATCCGGTAGCTGTTCGCGGTGGTCGTGCCGTTGGTCCAGGCGAGGTTGATCTGGGTCTCGCTGGCGGCCGTCGCCGTCAGCGCCGAGGGCGCGGTCGGTCCGACCGGCACGGGCATGAAGAGCGCGGCGTCGGCCATGACAAAGTTGTTGGCGCCGTCGTTGCGAACCTTCAGGTAGCCGGTGCTGCCGAGGCTGAAGTTGTAGGTGCCGATGACATTCCAAACGCCGTCGGTGGCCTTCTGGTCCACGGAAACGGTGGCCGTGCCGCTGGCGTGATGGACGTCGATCGGCGTGTTGGTGGCGCGATTGCTGCCGCCCGGCCACCAAAGATAAACATTGTAGCTGCCGGCCGCGGCGAGGGCCGGGGTGAAGGTCACGCTCTTTCCGCCGTCGACGCCGGTGTTGTCGTCCTGGTAGTAGCTGTCTCCGTACCGGAGGCTGGACGAATTGGCGCCCGGAAAGGGATGGATCCAGGTGCCGACGACGGTGACGTTGGCGGCATTGCTGTAGTCGTCCACGACGTACACGACCGGAACGATCTTGGCGGTGTTGCTGTAGCTCGAGTTGCCCGCCGAGTTGGTCGCCCGGACCCGGTAGTAGTAGGTCGGTCCCTGCTCGGTGGTGATGTCGGTGTAGGTCGGGTAGTTTTCGTCCTGCACGCCGATCTGGGTGAAGGTCACGTTGTCGGTGCTGCGCTCGATCAGGAAATGATCCTCGTTGTTGGAACGATCCGACCAGATGAGCAGGGCGCTGCCCGGGTGCCTTGCCACGTCATCGTGCACGCCGATCGCCGGCGCGGTTTCCACGGTCAGGCCGAGCGGGGCGGCCGGCACGGTGACGGCCGGGGTGGCGATGCTGTCGGTGTTGGAATAGGCGGAGTTACCCATGCTGTTCGTGGCCCGGACGCGGTAGTAATAGGTGGTGCCGGGCGTCAGGCCGAAGTCGGTGAACATCGCCGCATTGGTGCCCGTGGTTCCGATCTGGGCGAAGTTCACGTTGTCGGTGGAGCGTTCGATGAGAAAGTCGCGCTCGTTGTCCGCCAGGTCGCTCCACTCCAGGAGGACCCGGCGCGGCGACGTTGGATCGAGTGTGGCGTCGAGTGCGGCTGGCGCGGCCGGCAGGCTGGAGGCGGTGCCCTGTCCGTAGTACCCGATCTCAAGCGGACTGTAGGACGAGGTGTTGAAGTAGCCGGCCTTCGCGAGGGATTCCTCCCAAGCCGAGTTCAATGCAGAGCTGTAGCCCGGGTTGGACGACAAGTAAGCCGAATCGACCAGGGTGATCGGCGAGCCAAAGCTGGTCGTGGCGAGCGGCGCACTACTGTCGTACGTGAGCAGCGTGTGGTAGGCATTGATCGAGCGGCCGCCGACGAGCAGGTCGAGCTGGTAGCGTTCGGCGTTGTGGAAGGTGCTGCCGTCGATGACGGCGGTGCCGCCCGGGTCGATTTGCAGGCCGTCGGCCGAGCTGTTGCCGCCCCAGACATGGCAGTAGGCGCCGACACAATTGATCAGCCACGCCGAGCCCCAGATGCGCCAGCCTTTCTTGTTTTTGAGGGAGACGCAGTTGTCGAAGATGGCGTTCTCCGCCTTGTGGTCGAAGCCGCCGTCGTGGTTGGCGTACGACTGGCAACGGGTGAAGGTGAGATTGTAGGAGCCGCGTTCGGAACTGAAGCCGTCGCCGTTCCAATAATGCTTGGAGTCGTCGACCTGGTCGAAGCGGCAGTTGCGCGCGACGCAGTTGACGAAGCGAATGTCGTAGATGATCGGCAGACCGTCCGTTTCATCGCAGCAGAAGCCGGTGGGAATGGACAGGGTGGGGAACGTCTCGTCGCCGCCCTTCGCGTCGGTCTGACAGCTGTCGAAGGTGACGAAGCGCGAATACTCGCCGATGCGGAAACCCTTTTTCGTGTGGCCGGTTACGGAGCAGTTTTTGACCGTCACCTGCTCGACGTGGCGGAGCCGCATGCCGTCCTGCACATTCTTGAACGCGAGGTTCTCGAAGCGGAGATGGCTGCGCAGGGTGTAGTCTTCCCCGGGCTCGAGGATCATGCTGACGCCCACGCCGTAGTTCTCGATGCGGAGGTCCTTGAACTCCCAATAGGAGGCGGTGGTGGCGAACTTGAGGCAGGAGGTGGATTGATTGACGTTGCCCACGGGAACGTAGGTGCCGGCGAAGCGGGGCAGGCCGCTGGAATCGGTGGCAAGGCCGACGAGCCGCTTGGGTGCGCTGGCCGTGCCGCTGCCGGTGATCGGAATGCCGGCGTTGGAGTAGTCGCCGCTGCAAAGGTAGATGGTTTCGCCGGGTTGCAGGCCGGAGATCACGGTCGCCAGCTGGGTGGCGGCCAGCGGACTCGACAGGGTTCCGGGACTGGCGCCGGTGCCCGACGGGGAGAGGTAGTAATCGGTGGCGGACGCCAACACGGCGCCGAGGGTGAGGACGGAGACGGAGGCTAGCCAACGGCGCAGAGCGCCGGCAGAACGCGGAATCGGTATCATGGTGATAACGGCTTGGAGGTTGGGGGATCGACCGGCGGGTAAAACCGGCGGAAGCACACGGCCCTGATTGTGCGACGAAGAAAAAAATGCCGACGTGTGGGGACCGCTCAACGGGCCCGGCCGGCAAAATTCTTCCGTAATGAAAACCGATGCTGGGGGACTTGACCTAGGTGGATTTCGGGGGAAATTCGCAAAACGGTTCACCCGCCCGCGCGTTTTTGCGCGGCAGATTTGCCCCGCCTATCGTCGCATCCCGGTTCCCGCTCATGAGGAAATTTTCATTCCGCGCACCCCGTTTCCTGCGTGGGGTCGTCGTCATTTTTTTGCTCGCGGCGTCGCCGGCTATTTTGGTGCGGGCCGCGGACGAATTGCCCGCCCTCTTTTCCGACCACATGGTGTTGCAGCGCGATGTGCCGGTGCGGGTTTGGGGTCGGAGCGAACCGGGTACGCGCGTCCGGGTTTCCTTCGGCGATCGCGAGGCGGTGACGACGACGCCGGGGACGAAGCGCTGGGAAGTCGAGTTGGCTGCGTTGCCGGCTTCGGCCACCGGCCGGGTGCTCGTGATCCAGGCGGAGGAAACGCACCGCTTCGCCGACGTGCTCGTGGGCGACGTGTGGTTGTTTTCCGGCCAGTCCAACATGAACCGCACGGTCCTGCAGGCGGATCGTCCGGAGGAAGAACTGGCGGACGCTAACGTGCCCGCGCTGCGGTTGTTTCAGGTCGGGCGCCGCGTGGCGGACCAACCCGAGTTTCGCGGCGAGGGCCGGTGGGAAGTGAGTCGGCGCGAGAGCGTGGAGAATTTTTCGGCGATCGCGTTCTTCACCGGGCGCGGCCTGCGGCGCGAGCATGGCATTCCGGTCGGCGTGATCCAGTGCACGTGGAGCGGTACGAAAGTCCGTCCGTGGGTGCCGTGGGAGGTGCTGGCGAGCACGCCTGATTTCCGGCCCATCATCGAGAACTGGCAGCGGGAGCTGGCGGACTTTCCCCGCCTGAAGGCGGAATTCGAGGCCAACCAGCCCAGGCTCAAGGCTGAATGGGAAGCGAAAGTGGCCCAGGCCACCGCGGAGGGGAATGCGCCTCCGACCGAGCCGGCGCTCCGCACCGGCGCGGGCACGCATTATCAATCGGGCGGTCTCTACGCGGGCATGATTGCGCCGCTGGCGCCTTATCCGATCAAGGGCGCGGCGTGGTATCAGGGAGAGAGCGATGCCTCCCAGCCGGAGCTTTATCGGAAATTGCTCACGGCGATGATCGGGAGCTGGCGCGCGGCCTTTCGCAACGAGCGGCTGCCCTTTGTCATTGTGCAGCTGCCGAACCTCCGGCGCGGCGCGGAACCGGTCGGCGCCGGCTGGCCGCGCCTGCGCGAGGCGCAGCTGCAGGTCGCCACCGACGTGCCCGCTGTGAATCTGGTCACGACGATCGACGTCGGCGATCCGGCGGAGCTGCATCCCAAGGCCAAGCAACCGGTCGCCGCCCGCGTGCAGGCGGCGTTCGACGTGCTGGCGCAGGGCGCGAAAAATGCCGCGACCAAACTGACGCCCGTGCCGGTGGCTCATGCGAACGCCGGTGCGAATGGAATCAGGATCAAGTTCGGACCGGGCGGAGTTGTCCTCACGCAGGTCGGCGCGCTGCCGGGCCTCGTGATCGCGGGTGAGGATCGCCACTTCGTGCCGGCGGAACTTCGGATCGAGGGCGACGCGATCGTGGTGTCGAGTCCGGCCGTCGCGCGGCCGGTCAGCGTGCGGTACGCGTGGGGCGCCAATCCGGTCGCGGGTCTTTTCAACCAGTCGGGAATTCCGGTGTCGCCTTTCCGCCTCGATGACTGGCTGGAGGATTCCGTGGTCTATTCGCCCGAGGCGAGGACTGCGGCGTTCCGGCCGTAGCGCGAGCGTCCAGACAGCCCCTTTCACCTCTTCCCTTTATGTCCAACCCTCCGGCACCTTCTTCGGACCGCGGCCTGCCGCGTCGCAAATTCCTCCAGCTCTCGGCCATGGTCGGCGCGATGGGCGCGTTGCGCGGGACGGCGTCGGGCTCGACCGGAGGCGCGCCGGAAGGGAAAGACGCGGCTCCATCGGCGCCGCGGGCGTTTTCCGCGCCTTATGCCGGCGCGCACCTGGATCACGTGGCGTTTCCGCTCGGCGGCATCGGTGCGGGCATGGTTTGTCTCGAGGGTTCGGGCGCGCTGTCGCATGCGTCGCTGTTGCACCGGCCCGACATGCTCAACGAACCCTGCGCCTATGCGGGCCTTTCCATCCGCGGCAGCAAGCCGGTCGCGCGCGTGCTCGAGGGCCCGGCGCCGGAGTGGAAGCGTTTCAGCCGACCCGACGGCGGACGCGGCGGGGAAAACACGACTTACGGTCTGCCCCGGTTCGCGGAGGCGGAGTTCGCCGCGCGGTTTCCCTTTGCGACCGTCGATCTGCGCGACGCGCAGGTGCCGTTGCAGGTGCAGCTGACGGGTTGGAGTCCGTTCACGCCGCCGGATGCGGACAGCTCGAGCCTGCCGGTGGCGGCGCTCGAGTATCGGTTCACCAATCCGACGGCGGAGAAGATCGAGGCGGTTTTCTCCTATCACGCGGCCAACTTCCTCGCGGTCACCGGCCAGAGCACGCGCGGGGTCGCGCCCATCGCGGGCGGCTTCGTGCTCCGCGCGGTGGCGTCACCGCAGGCGCCGTGGACGGAAGGAAGTTTTGCCGCCACCGTCGAGGAACCCGGCGTGCGCGTGAACCACGCGTGGTATCGCGGCCGCTTCCGCGACTGGCTGTCGCTGGTGTGGAAGGATGTGGAAACCGGCGCCTGCTACGATCGTCCGCCGGTCGCCGACGCGCCGCCGCCACGGGGTGCGTCGCTTTTCGTGCCGTTCGAAGTCGCGCCGGGCGCGACCAAGACGATCGTCCTCCGTCTCTGCTGGTACGCACCGCTGAGCAACCTGCGCACGGATTCCGGTTACAAGCCGATCGTGCCGGGCCCGGGGGTTACCGGGGAAAAATATTACCAGCCATGGTATCCGGCGCATTTCGCGAACCTCGACGCCGTCGCCCGACATTGGTCGAAAAACTACAGCGACCTGCGGCACGCGAGCGAGCAGTTCGCCGCGTGCCTGCACGACAGCACGTTGCCGCCGGAAATCATCGAGGCGGTGGCGGCCAACCTGACGATCCTCAAGTCGCCGACGGTGCTGCGTCAGGCCGACGGGAAACTGTGGGCGTGGGAAGGGTGCAATGACGACATCGGCAGCTGCTCCGGCAGCTGCACGCACGTGTGGAATTACGCCCAGGCCGTGGCGCACCTTTTTCCCGCATTGGAGCGCACGCTGCGCGAAACGGAGTTCGGGCCGGCGCAGGATGATCGCGGACACCAGAACTTCCGCGCGTCGCTGCCGATCCGGACGCCGGACAAAATCCTCTATCCCGCGGCGGACGGCCAGCTCGGCGGCATCATCAAATTTTACCGCGATTGGCGCATCAGCGGCGACACCGCGTGGCTGCGTGCGTGGTGGCCGCGCGTAAAGCAGAGCTTGGATTACTGCATCGAATACTGGGATCCCGCCCACGAAGGCTGGGTGAAGGAGCCGCACCACAACACCTACGACATCTCGTTCTGGGGTCCCGACGGCATGGTTACGAGCATCTACCTCGGCGCGCTCCACGCCGCGATCCAGATGGGCCGCGCGCTCGGTGAGGACGTGCACGCCTATGAGGAATTGTTCGCCGCCGGCCGCGGGCGGCTCGAGGGCGAGTTGTTCGACGGGGAATATTTTTTCCAGAAACCCGTGTGGCACGGCCTGCGCGCCGGGCCGCCGGAGGAGGCGTTCCAGGACAAGACCCCGCCGCCGAGCGCCGACGAGATCGCGCTGATCAAGGAGATCGGGCCGATCTACCAGTACGGCTCCGGCTGTCTGTCGGATGGCGTGATCGGAGCGTGGTTCGCAGCGGTGAGCGGGTTGGGCAACATCCTCGCCCCGGACAAGGTCGCGAGCCACCTGCGGGCGGTGTATCGCAACAACTTCAAAGCCGACCTGTCGCGCCACGCGAATTCGCAGCGTTCCACGTTTGCGACAGGCCACGAGGGCGGGTTGGTGCTCTGCACCTGGCCGAAAGGCGGCCGGCCGCCGATGCCCTTTGTTTATTCCGGCGAGGTGTGGACCGGCATCGAGTACCAGGTCGCGTCGCATCTCATCCTGACGGGCCAGGTCGAGGAAGGACTCACGCTCGTGCGGGCGTGCCGCGCGCGCTACGACGGGCGCATCCGCAATCCGTTCAACGAATACGAGTGCGGTCACTGGTACGGCCGCGCGCTGTCCTCGTATGCGCTGCTGCAAGCCATGAGTGGCGCGCGTTACGACGCGGTGGAACAGGTGCTACACCTGACGCCGGCGCGGGCGGGTGATTTCCGCTGCTTCCTCGCCACCGCCACCGGCTACGGCACGGTCGGCGTGCGCCACGGCGAGCCGTTCCTCGACGTGCGCTCCGGCGCCATTCCGGTGAAGAAAATCGATTATCGGGCGAGCGCCTGAAACTTCCGCCATGAGAAGATTACGCGCGTGGGTTGTTGTTGCCGGCCTCGGGTTGGGGATAGTCAGTCGCGGCGTCGAGCCCGCGCCCTTCAACGGGCTGGGCATGTCACTCGGCAACCTGTCGCGGCTTTCGCCGGCGCAATCGCGCTCGATCAGTCCCGAGAATTTTCGCGGAGAAAAAGGAAAGGGCGGCATGGCTACCGAGGGCACCGGCGCGAAAAAGGCGCGCGACCTCGGGCAGGGTTGGAAGATTTCCCCTTCCGTGACGATTGCGCCGGGCGCGACGTTTACGCTCGGGGAGATCGCCGGCTCCGGTGCGATCCAGCGCATCTGGCTGACGCCGAAGGGCAATTGGCGCTTCTCGATCTTGCGCATGTACTGGGACGGCGAAACCGAACCCTCCGTCGAGGTGCCGGTGGGCGATTTCTTCGGCATGGGTTGGGGGCGTTTCGCCCAGCTGACTTCCGCCCCGGTCACGGTCAATCCCGGCAGCGCCTTCAACTGCTATTGGGAAATGCCGTTCCGCAAATCGGCGCGGGTCACGCTCGAGAACACGTCCGATGCGCCGGTGGCGGTTTATTACCAGGTCGACTACACCCTGACCGACGTGCCGGCCGACGCGGCGTATTTTCACGCGCAGTTCCGGCGCGTCAACCCGGTGCCGTCGGGTGACGTCTACACCATCCTCGATGGCGTCAAAGGCCGCGGCCAGTACGTCGGCACCTATTTAGCGTGGGGCGTCAACAGCACCGGCTGGTGGGGCGAGGGCGAGGTTAAGTTCTTCCTCGATGGCGATGCGCAGTTTCCGACCATCTGCGGCACCGGCACGGAGGACTACTTCGGTGGCTCCTACAATTTCGAGAACGCAGCGACCAAGCAGTACCAGGAATTCAACACGCCCTATGCCGGCCTGCCGCAGGTCATCCGGCCCGACGGCCTCTACGATTCGCAGCAGCGCTTCGGGATGTATCGCTGGCACATCATGGATCCCGTCCGCTTCGAGCAGGACTTGAAGGTGACGGTGCAGGACCTCGGCTGGCAGGGTGAAGTCGGACCGAGCCGCCGCTACTACCCGCGTCACGACGACATCGCCTCGACCGCGTTCTGGTACCAGACGGAGCCGCACGCCCCTTTCCCAAAACTTCCCGCGCGCGACGTCCTCGATCCGCACTGAGCCGGATGCCCTTTCCCATGACCACCCTGAAAAAGATTTTCCTGCCGCTGCGTTTCGTTTTTCTCGCCGCCCTCACGGCCGTCGCCGGTTCGCTGGCCGCCGCACCCGCGGTTCCCGCCGTCGATGGCGACTGGTGGAACATCGCGTCGCTGCCCGATCTCGGAAAGTTGAACAAGCCCGGGCAGCAAACCGTGGACTTCGCGATCTGGCAGGCGGCGGACGGGACGTGGCAGTTGTGGTCTTGTATTCGCAAGACGGCCGCCGGCGGCCGCGAGCGCGTGCTGTATGGTTGGGAGGCGAAGCATCTCACGGACACCGACTGGACGCCGAAGGGCATCCAGCTGGAGGCCGATCCGTCGCTCGGCGAAACCGAGGGCGGCGTGCAGGCACCCTATGTGCTCAAGGTCGACGGCATCTACTACATGTTCTACGGCGACTGGGAGCGAATCTGCCTCGCGACCAGCCGCGATGGAAAAAAATTCGAGCGGATCAAGAACGAGCATGGCCAGCCCGATCTGTTTGCCGGCCCTTATCCGCAGACGCGCGACCCGATGGTGATCAAGATCGGCGATCTTTATCACTGCTACTATTCCGGCAACAAGGCGAAGGGCTCGGCGGCGCCGATCGCCGCGATCTTCTGTCGCACCTCGCCGGATCTCCGGCATTGGGGCGAGGCGGTCATGGTTTCGGCCGGCGGCGATGCCGTCGCCCGGACGCGCTGGCACGGTGGCGACGCGGAGTGCCCGTTTGTCGTGGCGCGCGGCGGACTCTTTTATCTTTTCCGTAACCAGCGTTACGGCGCGGAAGGCATCCACACCGAGTACGCCTCGCCCGATCCGCTGAACTTCGGCGTGAACGACGATCGCTACGAAATCGGCACGATGCCCGCGGTGGCGCCGGAGATCGTGCACCATGACGGCCAGGACTACATCGCTTCGGTGAAGCCGGGCTTCGACGGCATCCGGCTCGCCCGCCTCAAGTGGGTCGAGCGTCCGTGAGCGGAATTTTTCCCTATTGAAGAGCCGCGCGGGTTGGCGCGGGCGGCTTTTCCGGCGCGTCAATCCGCGACAAGCCTTGTCAACTGGGTCCATAGACGCCCGGCGGGACGATGCAGTAGCCTCTGGCGTTCACGGACGACTCACCCCCTTGGTCAATCACAGCCAAGTTCGAGCCGAACGCGAACCCTGACCCCGTCGTGAAAATCATCGCTCCGCCCTGCGGTGGAGCGGGTTTTCCCCAACACCCGACCCCCCGCCTAATGAACCTGTTCGTTCGCTCCCTGTCGCGAGCCGCCCATGCGCGTCCGCTCGCTTTGCTCCTGTTGTCCTCTGTCCTGACGCCGCTGGCGCTCGCGCAGAGCACGTCGTCGAAAACCGCGTCGGCCGCCGATGACGTGGTCGAGTTCAGCCCGTTCGTCGTGAACACGTCGAAGGACGTCGGTTACCAGGCGAACGCCACGCTCTCCGGCAGCCGCACGAGCACGGCGCTGAAGGACCTGGCGAACCCGGTGGACGTTTTCACCAAGGAGTTGATGGACGATCTGGCGATCAAGGACATCCAGGACCTGACGTTGTTTGCCACCGGCGTCTCGCCGAACGCGGTGGGCGACGCCAACGCCGACGGCCAGGAGCGCGAGACCTGGAACCAGAATTACATGCTGATCCGCGGCTTCAAGACGGGCACTGCCACACGCAATTTCATGGAGCTGCAATCCGTCTTCGATGCCTACAACTCCGAGCGCGTCGAGTTCAGCAAAGGGCCGAACGCCATCCTGTTTGGCACGGGCAATCCCGGCGGTTCCACCAACTACCTGACCAAGGTCCCGACTTTTGGCCGGGACTTCCGCAGCATCCAGTGGGGCACGGACAACGAGGGCACGGTCCGGCTCACGGGGGATTTCAACCAGGTGCTGGTCCCCGACAAATTCGCCGCGCGCGTCAACGTCCTGCACGAGGAGCGCGAGTTCTACCGCAAGCCCGGCTATGACGACGAGAACGCCGCGCACATCGTGTTGAAGTACCAGCCGTTCAAGCAGACGAGCATCACGCTCGGCCACGAGCGCCGGGTGGTAAAGCGCGCCCTGCCGCGCGGCGCCTTCCCCGCCGATTCGCTGACCGACTATTTGAATGCGGGTTCGCCGCTGGTCACGAGCATCCCGGCCACCGGCACCAACCTGTCGGTCTACGGCAAGGCGGCGGCCGTGTCCGCCGCCTCGGTTGGCCTGCGCATTTTCGGCACGAGTTACGCCTACGATTCCTACGGCGTCGCCCGCAACACGTCGCGCACCGCCGTCGGCGCCAACTACGTGGTCAACGGCTCGCCCAACTTCACGCTCGACCCGGAAGTCATCGGGTTCCCGCGCAACGTCGCGGTGAGCGGGCCCAACGGCCTCGCCGACGTCGACTGGGAAATCACCGAGGGCAACCTGACGCACCAGTTCGGCGAGAACCTCACCGTCGACCTGTCGTTCGCGCGCTCCAACTCGCTCAAGAAGATCGTCAACGCCGCGGACAACGGCCTGAAGTTCGATCCCAACGCCTTCGGCACCGACAACCACGTCGGCCAGTACTACCTCGATACGAATCCGTTTTGGATCAACCTCGACAACGAGATCTTCGACTACCGCGCGACCGCGGCCTACACGCTCGATCTCACCCGCTGGAACCGCTGGCTGGGCAAGCACCAGATCGGCGCGATGGCGGAGCGCAACGAGCGCGAGGAAGTGTGGGACCACGGCCGGCTGACGCTGATCTCCAGCCCCAGCGGCCCGAACACCAACCTCATCGCCACGGCCTCGCGCTTCTACCTGCGCGAATACCTCGATCCGGAGCACGGCGTCTTCAGCGTGCCCGACCTGCGCGACTTCATCTATTCGAACGGCACCATCAACGCCAATGGCTACGTGGCCGCGTTCCGCCGGACCACGGCGTTTGCCAGCAAGAAGGATCGCACCGTGCAGAAGTCCTACCTGGGCGTGCTGCACAGCGAATGGTGGGACGGACGTTTCGTCACGACCCTCGGCCTCCGCAAGGACGACCGCGATTTCCGCACCGCGGCGTTTGTCGACGCCGTCGAGCGCCAGCCCGCGGCCCTCATCCCCGGCGCGCCGGCGGGCAGCATCGATCCGGCTTACGCCCTGCTGCCGGATAAGCCCACGCAGGAAGTGTCGAGCATCTCGCGCAACTACGGCGGCGTCTTCCACCTGAACAAGTGGCTGGGCGTGAGCTACAATTACACGACCAACGTTTCGCCGGGCACGGAGAGCCTGGGCATCTTCGGCCAGCGCGTGCCTTACTCCACGGGCCAGTCCCGCGACTATGGCCTGCGCTTCAACCTGCTGGACGACCGCCTGAGCGTCTCGCTGCTGCATTACGTCACCACGGAGATCGGCTCCATCGTCAGCGGCACCACGGTCAACCTGCCGTACACGGACATGGATGCGATCGAGGACATCCTGCTCGAGCACGGTGTCACCACCAGCAATCCGCTGGCTCCGGGCAGCGCCTGGACCACGTCCGACCGCCAGGCGACGGGCGAGGAGCTGACGGTCGTCGGTCAGCTCACGCCGGCGTGGACGGTGCGCCTCTCCGCCACGCGCAACGCCAACCAGCTCGGCAACATCGCGCCCGAGGCGCTTGCCTTCTTCGCCGGCCGCGAGGCGCTCTACGAGCAGAACAGCGCGCTCATTCCGCTCAGCGGCGCGGGCGATTCGATCGGCAAGCGCCTCGAGGCGGTGCGCACCAGCTTCGGCCTGATGAAGACCCGCGAGAACGTGCAGCAGTTTCCCGCGAGCGAGTACGATGCGCGCCTCACGGCGAAGTACACCTTCGGCGCCACCCGCTGGCGCGAGTTGAAGGGCTTCAGCGTCGGCGGCAACTACCGCTGGTCCAGCGCGCCGATCATCGGCTACTACAAGAACGCGAACAGCACGTTCGACGTGAACCGCTACTACCGCGGCGACGCGGACTACAAGCTCGACCTGTTCTTCATCTACGAGCGCAAGCTCGCGAAGAACCTCAGTTGGAAGATCCAGCTGAACATCGACAACGTCCTGAACGACACGAAGCCCTACGCCGTCGGCGCGATCAACGACAGCGACACCGCCGGCTTCAAGTGGGTCGTCTACCGCATGCGTCCGGTCGACGGCCGCATGGTGCGCCTGACCAACACCATCAACTTCTAATCCCGGAAGTTTCCCGCTTACCCCCGCCACCCCATGAAAACCACGCTCCGCTCCCTCGCGCGTCACCTGCTCGGCCTCGGCCTGGGCTTGGTGACCGCTTCGCTGGCTTCGGCCGACGTCTACTTCACCCCGGCCGGCGCCGGATCGGCCGATGGTTCCAGTTGGGCGAACGCCTATCCGCAGGCGCAGTTGCAGGCGCAGGCCAACGTGCTGCCGTCGGGCCAGACGCTGCACCTCGGCAGCGGCACCTACACGCTGACCAATCTGATCATCACCACCAGCGGCGAGGCGGGGGCGCCGAAGCGGCTGGTGGGCGAGGACACGGGCGGCGGCCTGCCGTTTTTCCAAGGGCCGTACGTGATCAACTCCGGCTCGGGCGCGGCATTTTTCCGTTTCCCGGGCGCGGTGAGCTTCTGGGAAATCAAGAACCTGCGCTTCAATAATTATCGCTACGGCCTCGACATGCCCGCGGTCGGCACGACCTTCGACCTGCGCACGGACATGCTCTTCGAGAACCTTGCGTTCGACTCGGTCGAGGATGGCCTGCGCATCCGCAACGCCACGCGCATTACGATCAAGAACTGCAGCGTGATCCGGCACACGAAGAAGGCGTTCCGCGTCGGCCTGTACACGGCCTTCATGACCTACGACGGCTGCTCGGCCGACTGCAACGGCGGCGACGAGAGCTTTCCGTCGCAGTCGATCCCGACCGGCTTCGGTTGCGACGACACCAATGATGCGCCGCTCATCCACGACATCACCTTCGTCGACTGCAGCGCGCGCAACAACGGCTTCGCACAGGCGGCCGACGAGTACTGGAACGGCGACGGCTATTCCAGCGAGCGCGGCACGTACAACCTGACCTTCATCCGCTGCTCCTCGTTCGACAACAAGGACGGCGGCTTCGACAACAAGGCGGACAACGTTACGTTCCAGGACTGCGTTGCGGCCGGCAACAAGATCGGCTGGCGCCACTGGGGCACTGGCGGCGTCTTCCAGAACTGCGTCGGCGTCTACAGCAAGAAGCGCGGCGGCACCGGCAGCTCCGAAGGCCTGTGGATCGCGACCACCGGCCAGGTGACGGTCAGCTACTCGACCTTCGCCGCCAACGAGGCCTCGCAGGTTTACATCGACGGCCCCGGCCAGGTTGAATTGATCGACTCGACGGTTTCGACCCTCTCGAGCACCAATCCCTTTTTCGACGGTACGCCGACGCTGACCCGCACCGCGACCTATCGTCCGGGCGTGGGCGTCGATCCGTTGTACGTGGCCGACTCCTCTTCGTGGCGCGGCGCGCCGGCGAACGCGTTCGACAGTGCGACCTACGGCCTGACCAAGGGCTACAACAGCGGGCGGGTGGGCGGACCGGCGAACCTGCCGCCGACGCTGACCGCCAGCGCGACGCCGAACTCCGGCATGCCGCCGCTGACGGTGCAGTTCGCGGCGACGGCGGATGACGCCGACGGCGTGGTCGTCGCCTACTTCTGGGATTTCGGCGACGGCGTCACTTCCGTCGAGCGCAACCCCTCGCATGTTTATGCGGCCCCGGGCAGTTTCGTGGCCCGCTGCATGGTGCGCGACAACCGCGGCGCCGAGGCGAGCCAGACGTTCCCGATCGAAGTGTCATTGCCGACCACGCCGGTGCCGCTGCGCATCGAGGCCGGCAGCACGACCGCCTACACGGATGGCCTGGGCCAGACCTGGGTGGCCGACCACAGCTACGGTCCGGGCGGCGGCATCGTCGACCGCGGTGCGATCGAGATCGCGAACACGGTGGACGACCGGCTCTACCAGACCGAGCGCTGGGGCCTGAGCAGCTACGCCATCCTCCTCGCCAACGGCACCTACGAGGTGAAGCTGCATTTCGCCGAGACGTATCCCGGCATCACCGCCGCAGGGCAGCGCGTCTTCAGCGTGAGCGCCGAGGGCGTGATCCCGGCGGCGTGGAACCAGATCGACATCTTCGCCGAGGCCGGCGGGCGCAATACTGCGCTGGTCAAGTCGGCCACGGTGCGCGTGACGGACCAGGTGTTGAATCTCGGCTTCATCGCGGGCGTCGACAATCCGCTCATCAACGCCATCGAGATCATCCCGACGGCCAACCAGGGCCCGGACCTCACTATCAGTTCCTCGACCACCAACGGCGCGACGCCGCTCACGGTGGCCTTCACGGCCACCGCGACCGATGCCGACGGCGCCGTCGCCAGTTATAACTGGAATTTTGGCGATGGTACCTCTTCCACCGCGCAGAACCCCAGCCACACCTACGTTACCGCCGGCAACTTCACCGCCACTTGCGCGGCGACGGACAACGCGGGCGCGTACAGCGCGAAGAGCGTGGTCATCGTCGTGGCGGGACCGGCGCCGACCGGTCTCACGGCCACGCGCGGTACGTCCAGCGACATCACCCTCGCGTGGGATGCCAGCAACGGCGCGACCAGCTATCGCGTGAAACGCGCCACCACGAGCGGCGGACCTTACAGCCTGATCACCACGGTCACGACCCCGTCGTATCGCGACACGGGCTTGGTGCCCGGCCAGGCTTACTATTACGTCGTTTCGTCGCTCAACGGTGCGGACGAAAGCGCCAACTCGGCAGAGGCCAGCGCGGTCGCCCGCAACGCGGTCACGATCGTCGATGACGCCGACGCCACCGGCGTTACGATCACCGGCGAGTGGACCACGGCGACGACCACCAGCGGTTACTACGGCACCGGCTACAAGGCCGACCTCAACACCGGCACGACCATCGCCAAGAGCGTGCGCTTCACGCCGACGCTGCTGAACGCGGGTGACTACCAGGTCTTCATGCGCTGGACCGCCGGCACCAACCGCGGCAGCAACGTGCCGGTCGACATCATCCATGCGGCGGGCACGACCACGGTCACCGTCAACCAGCGGCTGACCGGCAACCAGTGGATGCCGCTCGGCACGTTCCATTTCGAGGCCGGCACCGCCGGCAGCGTGCTGCTCCGCAACAACGGTTCGAACGGCTTCGTGATCGCCGACGCGGTCGAGTTCATCGAACTCGAGGCCGCGCCGCCGGCGGCGCCGACCGATCTCGTCGCGACGGGCGGCATCGGCCAGATCTCGCTCGCGTGGAGCGGCTCCATCGGGGCCACGAGCTACAACGTGAAGCGCGCCACCAGCGCGAGCGGACCGTATGCGACGATTGCGAGCGGACTCACGGCCGCGACCTACGTCGACAACGCCGCCACCGGCGGCTCGACCTACTATTATGTGGTCACGGCGCAGAACGCCTATGGTGAGAGCCCCGCCTCCTTGTCCGCGACGGCGGCCTCGCAACTCGGCAGCGTGATCGTCGACAACACGGACACCGACAAAACGATCATCGTCGGGGAGTGGATCACGGCGACGACCGCGAGCGGTTACTACGGCGCGAATTACATCCAGGATAACAATACCGGCGCCACCGGCGGCAAGAGCGTGACCTATATTCCCACGCTGACCGGCGGCACGTATGTCGTGTCGGTTCGCTACACCTCGGGCACCAACCGCGCCAGCAATGTGTCGATTGAGATCCAATCCCTGACCGGCTCGACGACTGTCACCCTGAGCGAGAAAGCGGGCGGCGGCGTCTTCACTCCGATCGGCACGTTCGATTTCGCGCCGGGCACCGCCGGTCGCGTCATCATCAAGAACAACGGCGCCAACGGCTTTGTCATCGCCGATGCCGTGCAGTTCTCGCAGGTCGCGTTGCCGGCGGCGCACGCCCCGGTCATCACGAGCCCGATGACCGCCACCGGAATCTTGGGCCAGCCGTTCTCGTACACCATCACGGCGGACATCGGTGTTTCCGCGTATGCTGCCACCGGCTTGCCGGCCGGCCTCACGCTCAATGCGACGACCGGTGTCATCTCCGGCACGCCCACGGCTTCCGGCTCGTTCACCGTCGGCTTGAGCGCCGCCAACACGGCCGGCACCGGCACGGGTTCGCTCACGCTCATGGTGGCCGTGCCCCAGACGATCACGTTCCCGAACCCGGGAACACAGACGTACGGCGCCGCGCCGCTGACGCTCACCGCGTCCGCGAGTTCGGGATTGCCGGTGACTTACTCGCTCATCAGCGGCCCCGCAGAAATCAGTGGCAGCACAGTTACCATCACTGGCGCCGGCACGGTGGTGATCGCGGCCAACCAGGCGGGCGGGGGCACGTTTGCTCCGGCCGCCGAGGTGCAGGTTTCCTTCACCGTGGCCAAGGCCGCTCAGACGATCGCGTTCCCGAATCCGGGCGCGAAGACCTATGGCGCGGCGCCCTTCGCGCTGACCGCGACGGCCAGTTCCGGTTTGCCGGTTTCCTACTCCGTTGTCAGCGGCCCGGCGCAGGTGCTCGGGTCCATCCTGACCGTGACCGGTGCGGGCAGCATCGAAGTCGAGGCGAACCAAAGCGGTGACGACAATCGCGCCGCCGCGGATCCGGTGCGCGCGAGCTTCACCGTGGCGGCGGCCTCGGCCGCGATCACGCTCGGCGATCTCAACCAGACCTACGACGGCCTGCCGAAGCCGGTGACCACGGCGACGACGCCCACGGGCCTGACCGTGAACATCACCTACAATGGCTCGGACCATGCGCCGATCTTCCCCGGCAGTTATGCCGTGGTCGCGACGCTCGCGGACAGCAATTACACCGGCAGCGCTTCCGGGACGCTCGTGATCTCGGCCAGCGTCATCGTGCGGCACGCGCCGTCCATCAACGGCGCCGTGACCGGCTCGGTGCACGCGCTCCTGCCCGAAAGCTTCGCGCTCAACAGCAGCACGTCGATCTCGGGCGACCTGCTTGTGCCCGGCACGCCAGCGGTGGTGATCAATGGCCATCCGACGATCAGCGCCACGCTCGACTCCGGCGGCACGGCGGCGCCGACCACCGCGACGCTGACGATCAACAGTGGCGCGTCGTTGCACTACCTCGTGCGGCAGATCGATCCGGTTGACCTGCCCGTGGTGGCCACGCCGGCGGCTCCCGCCGGAACCCAGAGTGTCTCGATCAACAACGTCTCCCAGGTCGTCGCGAACTTCGCGGTGGTGCGCAACCTCACGCTGAACGCCAATGGCGCCGTCGTCGCGGTACCGGCGGGTGTGTACGGCAACCTCACGGCCAACGGCACCTCGCACTTCGTGCTCGGCGTCGCGGGCGCCACCGAGCCGGCGGTCTACGAACTGCAGCAGCTGCAACTCGGCGGCAGCGCGACGATCGACGTTGTCGGCCCGGTGATCCTGCGCCTCGCGTCGGCGGTGCAGGTCAACGGTACGATCAACGCCTCGGGCGATCCGCTCAACCTGACGGTCGAAGTCGCCAGCGGCGGCCTGACCGTGAACGGCTCGGGCGTGCTGCGCGGCAGCGTCATCGCCCCGCAGGGCACGGTGACCGTGAACGGCACACTCGAGGGCGCGCAGGTTCGCGCCGATCGCCTAATCGTCAATGGCAGCGCCCACCTGCTGACCGACCTCGACTAAGATCAACCCGCGCGACGGGCGTCCCCAGCGGGCGCCCGTCGTTTTATTTTATGAACAGCATCACGACCTTTGGCGCCGAATCCGGCGGAACGAAACTGGCCACTCAGGCCATTCAACGCGCCCTCGACCGAACGGCGGAGCAGGGCGGCGGCATTGTCGTGATTCCTCCCGGCGTCTGGCTCACAGGCACGCTGTTCCTGCGCTCCCATGTGTGGCTGGAAATTTCTCCGGGCGCCTTGCTGCTTGGCTCGACCAATCCGGCGGACTATCCGGCACAGGCTCCGGTTTATCGTTCATACCACGACGCCGGTGGTTTCTACGCCCTGCTGTATGCGGAGGGCGTGGAGAATGTCGGCCTGCGGGGCGGCGGCACGATCGACGGGCAGGGCGGGAAGATTCCCTTCGTGAAGGACGAGCACGATACGCGTCCGCGTCTGATCCAGTTCATCTCCTGCCGCGACATCACGGTGCAGAACCTCCGCCTGCAGAACTCGGCGATGTGGCTGCAGCACTACCTCGATTGCGACCGCGTGCTCGTGAGCGACCTGCGCATCTGGAATCACAGCAACCACAATAACGACATGATCGACATCGACGGCAGCCGCGACGTGGTGGTGACGCGCTGCATTTCCGATTCGGACGACGATGGCCTCACGCTCAAGAGCACCGGGACCGCGCCGTGCGAGAACGTGGTCGTGTCGGACTGCGTCATCAGCAGCCGGTGCAACGCGATCAAGCTCGGCACGGAAACCACCGGCGGATTCCGCAACGTCAGCATCCGTAACTGCGTGGTCCGCCCGACCCGCTCGAAAGCGCCGGGTATTTACGGACACCCGGAGGGCATCAGCGCGATCACGCTCGAGATCGTCGACGGCGGTTCGATGGAGGGCGTGACGGTCTCGCAGGTTAACGTCGAAGGCACGCGCAGCCCGCTCTTCATCCGCCTGGCGAACCGTGGCCGCCGGCATCGCCGCGATGCCGGCCAGCCGCCGATCGGAACGCTGCGCAATGTGCGACTCGAAGATATCACGGTCCGCGGCGCTGGCGCCACCGGCTCCGCGATCTCCGGCATCCCGGGTGGGATCATCGAGGACGTCACGCTCTCGCGCGTGCGCATCCAGAACGCGCTCGCCCCGGAAAACGGCGCGGTCCCCGCACTGCCGCCGGAGCTCGAGAAGAATTATCCCGAAGCCACGATGTTCGGGAACTTGCCGGCGTCGGGTCTTTTCCTGCGCCACGCGCGCAACATCAAGCTGCGCGACGTGACCTTGGAAGCCGCCACCGGCGACCGCCGTCCCGCGATCGCCACGCACCAAGTCACCGGCCTGCAGCCGGACGGATTGCCCGTGGCGCAGCTCTGATCACGCGATACGCCACCAACTATGGAGGGGGCTCTGGCCTTGCCGGCGGTTGAACTTCGTCCGGTAGGGTTCTTGTTTTTGAGCCGCGTCAAATCACTTGCAGCAGTGCGAGATCATAGAAAGCTTTGCGCGGGCCAATTTCTATGAGCAATCCTGCCTTTTAGCGGCTCGTCGCTGCTCACTGGCTGATCACAGACATGAACGCACCGCCTGAGGAATACTCTGCGGGGCCCTTCGTAATTGATGTGCGCCGCGGCAAGGTAAAGGGCCCGCAGCAGCGGGCCTTCACGCCAGAGGCCTGGAAGCAGGGCTTCGACAAATATCCCGATCCACCGCTGAGCGACTTGCGTCTGCTGCTCACTGGCCTGTGGTTTGCGGTGCATTTCACCGAGATACGCAAATTAACTGAGGTTTGCTCCGCCACCGCGAACCTCCGCAAGCCGCTTTCGATGACGGCAATCCTCGCCGCTGCCAACCGCGAGGCGGTCGTCCTAAAGAAACAGATTAAGGAAATGATGAAGGACCGCGATACGTTCACTGTCGAGGGGCTCGATCAAGTGAAGCTGAGTGCGATCAGCGGGAACCCGCTCTATCTTTCCGGTGTGATCGACAACCTCGTCGACGGGCTCAAGCTGCCGCTCGTCCGAGCGAGCGAAAGCCCGGCCAGTCAGGCCACCAACATGACCGACCAGGAATGGGAGGCTCATGTGGGTCTTTTGGCGATGGGAGGTTACTACTATACCCTCGAGCACTTTTGGATGCAGTGCGTTTGGAATGGTTACGCGCTCGACGTGACCACCAAACCCAATCGCTTGCGCAGTTTTAATCCTGCCTTTCATCAGTTGCGCACGATCACCTCGCATCGCGAGCAGGCGGTTAACCATGAACGCGCCATGCATGCTGCAGAAGACTTCAATCGGTTGGACGACTTGGGCGCCCTCGATGACTATCGCGCAGGTAAAACCATCCTGAGTGTTTTCAAGAAGGGGAGCCACTTTCGGGTCAAGGTGGGCAAGGCTGACCGCTTCAAGAACGCGACCGGCGGTAAACCCACGCTCAAGGATGTCATCTTTGAACCGCATCTACTGCGGCTGTTCGCCCGCCGGTATCCCTGCCTGAAGGGTCTCAGTCTTCAGCATTTTCTAGACGCCTTCGATCTCATCAATTCGATCGGCAACGACGTCGTGTCCTTTTTTCCTGAAGAAACCCTTGTGACTACTTGGACGCAAGCGGAGCGGCTGATACCTCGTATTGAAATCGCCGAACTGACGTCAGCGCTAGAGTCAGCTCTAAAGATTCCGACGGCCCAGGCCGCGTTTATCGTGGATTACATGATCTGGAAACCAGGGTATCGTCGCGACCTATGGTTTTCCCCGTTCGTGCGCATCGATGATCGCTTCATCTCCTTCGCATCCATTGCCACCACCGGGTTTAATTTCGTCCGGTTGGTCGACCAGCTGGTCGGTGAGAATCCGCAAATCAAGAAAGATGCAGACGCCGAGTTCGAGGATTTCATTCGCGGCCAGCTTCTTGCCGTTCTCACAAAATCCTTCGTCGGTGGAAACCTCCGCATGTTGGCCAATGCGTTCAAGCCCGCGGACCCCGCTGTTGGCGACATCGACCTAGTGTTCAGCTTTGGCAACATCATCTGGGTGGGGGAGGCAAAATCCTCCGCCAATCCCTTCGAGCCTTTGGAGGATTTTCGATTCATGGAGATGCTCACGAGCGAGGCCGTACCGCAGGCTCTGCGCAAAACCGCCTATGTGAAGAAGCACCTACCGGAAGTGGCTGCCGTCCTTGGTCTTCAAGATGTGACGGGGCTCACCGCGGAGCCTTTCGTCGTCATCAGCCATTCGCTCTTCGCCGGCTGTGTTATCAAAGATGTGCCTGTCGTTGATCGCGAAATCCTTGAACTGTATTTCAAGGTCGGGAAGTTGCGCCAGTTTGGCTATACGACCGAGAGCGGAGAAACCCGCCACCTCGACAGCATCAATTTTTACGCCGATAGGGCCAGTGCCGAGGTCAACTTTCGCGGGTATATGCATGCGCCGCCGCAACTCGACATTCTGAAGAAGCATTTGCGCGAAGAAGTGTCGCGGTTCATACGCCCGGAATTCTCCGCGCTCCCCGCTGCTGAATTTGTCAATTATACTGTAGAGCTGCCCACAGATTCGATCGAAGGACTGATCGGTAGGGTGGCCAGAGACCGTGGGGATTGGACCGATCGTGCCCCTGGCAGTCGTTAATTCTCCGAATTCCAACTACCTCATGACACCTCGTGCCCTGCGCTATTATCCCGCGCGCTTTAGCTACAACACACCGATCTGGCGGCACCGGATGTCCGTCATTCGTAAGGAGGTGGATGCAATGACGGATGCCGAGCTTCAAAAGTTCGGCCATAACGGAAAGAAGGAGGACGAGGCAGGGGCCCGCAATATCATGTGGGGCACCCGCGGTGAGGAGGAAGTTTGTCGCCGAGAGATCGCTGGACTCCGCGAGATTGACGAAAAAAGCGAAGAGGCGAAAGAGGCTGGCAATACGGCATTCCAGACTTGGTTCACCGATCTTTTCTACCGTTCTGGCGGTGAGAACATTTTCGAAATCCATCCCGTGGTTCTTGACCTACTCCGGCACAGTAGCATCGAGGACGCTATTGTTGAAAAGGTACGGCTACCGTTCTCCGTATTTTATCTGCATTTCGGCGAACACTCCGGAATCGCATTTAATGGGGGCACGCACCTGCTCGACGGTATCTATCTCGAAAACGTCATCTTGCGCTCCGGTGAGCCAGACTATGAGAGCACAAAGATCGAGGAATCGCTCCGACTCGTACTCACCACCCGCGAACTCGGTCGCGATTATGCCAACCGAGTATCGGCGCCGCAATTTCTCGCCCATGAGCCCACCATTGAGCTCTACCTATCATTCGAGAAGGAGGCTAAGTTCGCAGGTGGCATCACCCATTGCCTTAAGGATTTTGGAGAGAGTACCTGTAAGCACGATCTCAAGGCGCGGGCTTTCTGGAATCTTTCCTCGATTCAATCTGCCCTAGAGCTTCTGACCAACACGCTCCTGTTTCTCTCCAGTCCACAAAACGACGTGGTCTTGCGCTATCCGGGCGATGCTCCGGTCAACCTCGTTAAGAAGGCTAACGACACTCGGTCACCCACCACAAAAGTGCGTTCTGAATCGAAGCTCAGTTCACTTGGCTTCCGTCGGGTGCATTTCATCGGTGATTATCTCGGCGCCGAACTTTCGACCAAGTATTCCGCCGGCGAGTTGACTTTCGCCCATTGGCGTCGTGGTCACTGGCGCGCTCAAGCTCACGGCGAGGGATCAAAGCTGCGCCGCAACCTTTGGATCATGCCAACGGTCGTTCGGGCGGACCTCGGCGACCCCCGGCCCAAGCGTATTTACGGCGTACCGGATTGACGGGCAGTCCGCTAGAACGCGGTCCGCGCCCCATGCCAACAGTTCGGCTTAGTTTAATTCACCTTCTGGGTTCAGCCAAGGGCTAGCCAGGTCGATGCGAGCGACTGTCCGGCAGGAGAGAAGAGGCTGACTAGCTGGCGTCCGCCAGCGCGCGCGCTCGTGCCATGGTGGCAGCATAGAGCGACTCGATCCGCTCGCGCTCGGCGGGCGTCGCTTCCGCGCGCAGCTGCGCGACGGAGCCTTCGGCGGCGCGCTTGATGTCGGCGGGCGTCAGCGAGGACGCCTGGTGCTCGAGGAAGTAGTCGAGCCACTTTTTGCCGTAGTGCGTGTGGATGAGTTCGTCGGCCCAGTCGAAATCCATGTCGTGGGAGCTCGTGCGGTCGCCGAAGGTGGCGAAGCTCTTCGTCCGTTCGGACTTCGTGTGGATGTAGGTCGTCTCAAAATAGTAGATGATGCCGAGGCGGGTGATGGCGTCGACGCGGGCGCCGGCGTCGTAGGAAAAGCTGCCCATCGGCATTTCCTGTTTCTGGAAACCCCACTCGAGGAAGCGGGTGTAACCCATCCGGCAGTGGCGGGCCTCGTCGAAGCACCAGCGGGCGGCGTCGTCCAGAAATTCCGCCGGGCCCGCGTCGGCCAGGTCGAAAATGACCGCGGCGGCCATTTCCGTCGCCCAGATTTCATTGAGGTGCGCCTGCGCCTGGCGGACCTGCAATTCGAAACCGGTGCCGGCACCGCGGGCGGGCTCGAGGCTGTCGGGCCAGGGAATGCGCGAATAGGCGAAGCGGGGATCGCGCTTGCCCTCGCGAGAAATGACAAACGGTTGCGCGCCCGTGATGAAAGCGTCCGGCGGTGTGCACGGCGTTTCCCCGACCAGGCTGTCGATCTCGACCTTCGAGAGCTGGGCGTTCACCTGCTGTACCCAGGCGCGTGCGCCGGCGAGTTCGGCGCTGGAATGAACCTCCGCGAGCGTGGCTTGCGTCTCGGCGAGGCGGGCCAGCTGTTCATCGATGTCCATCACGGCATGACGGAGCAGGCGGACGGTGGGCGCGTCGTCGATTGCATCGGCGAGGGCGAGATACCGGGAAAATGCCTTTCGCATGAAAGGTTTCAGCGCCAGGCGCACCGCCTCGGCGAAGGCCGGTGCGCTCGGCGCGTTGCGCCAGAGGTCACGCCACCACGCGATCAGCGCGGCATCCTCGCCCGCTTCCATGCGGCGTTCCGGGAAGCGCAGCTCCAGCACGCGCTGGCGCAGGCTCGAGGCCGTGAGGTTGTCCTGCCAGAGAAACTCCGGCCAGAGCAGCTTGGTTTCCCAGTGCACGGTGGCCGGCGTCCAGCCGGCTTGGGCGATGACTCCTTCCCGTTGCAGGAAATAGAGTCGCTTCAGGGTCTTGGCGGCGTCCGTCACCATCAGGGCGGCGCGCGCGTCGGAAGATTGCATTTTCATGGAGAAAGAGGGGATCGGTCACTTGCCCGTCGGAGGCGCGTACCAATAAACCACCGAGCGAAATCGTGCGTCGCGGGGCGGCGGCGTACCGAGCTTGTAGGACCATTCCCAGTTGAAGCGCAGCGCGGTGCGGAAGGTGAGCGGGTCGTTCCAGAAGAGCTTCACGTTGACCTCCTCGAACTTCTCGCTGCCGCCCGAGGCCATCGGGCTGGTCGTGGGCTTGTGCCCCCACGCCATGTCGAAGAAATCCTCGTGGCCGGTGCCGTTCCAGGAATTGTCGGGGAAAGTGCGCTCGCCGTCGACGAACACGTGTTCGTCGAGTTCCGGCTGGCAGTCGAAGCGGTCGAGGTAGGCGACGACGTGGCCGCGGCCCTGCGCGTCGAGTGCGGTGTAGCCGTTGTGATAGAGAAATTCCGCGGGCGGCACGTCGGGGTGGGCGAAGTGATCGCGGGCCGCGATGAAGGCGCCGGTGTGGGCGGTGCCCTGCAGGTACCAGGTTGCGGCGGGCAGGGCGGAAACCTGTTCCTGCTTTATCTGCACGCGCAGCGTCACGGTTTGCGTGGCTTGCGAGACAATACGCAACGACGCGCCCTGTCGAAACGGCATCGGGAAACGAATATATTGCCAGCCGTCGGCATCACGGCCCAGCGCGACCGTGCGTTGCTGTAGCGAACCCAGGCCGACGTCGAGCGGTACGGCGATGGCGTCCTCGCTGGCATTGTCCCAGCGCAGATGAAGGGTCATCGCCGCGAGCACCGCGCGATCGAGCCCGGCGGTTTGCAGGCGGATCTCGCGGATGATGCCGGAGCCGCTGAACTGGATGTTCGCCGATTCGGCCGGGGCGGATTCCGCGGCGGCCGGGAGCTTGAGTTCCTCGTCGCGCATTCGAATGGCGCCGGTTGCCTCCGCCGCGGGAGCCAGATTTTGCCAAGCGGCGCACGTGAGTGCCACTTCACCCGCTTCGTTCGAGGTCAGCGTTTCCGGAAACGGAATCACGTTCGTGCCGGCCGGCAACCGCTTCACGTCGATTTGCGTGTAGACCTGTTTTTTCTGCAGGTAGCGAAAGCGCTTCTCAAAGGGCAGGGGAACGTAGCTCACGCCCCAGCGGTGCTCCTTGCCCTTTTCGCCTTCCGCCGTGCGCGGGCCGGCGGCGGTGACGCGCTCCTCGCAGAGCGGCGCGACGAAGGGCGGGTGATTCCAGCCGAAGAACCCGCCGGCGTTGCCTTCGTAGAGCACGCGGCCGTCGAGCTCGAGGCGGATGTCCTGCCACGCATCGCCGTGCGTGGCCCAAATGCGCGAGACCACGCCCGGTCCTTCGACGTCGGCGTAGACGAACCACTCGCCCTCCTTGTAGAGATAGTCGCCCCTGTCGGGATTGCCGCCGGTGCGGCTGAAGCCGGAGTAGCGGAAGAGTTGGTGCGCTTGCGGCTGGAAAAGATGATCCGCGGTGCGCAGGCGCCGCAACTCGGTCGTCAGGGAGACGGTGGTCGCTGGCGCGAATTCCCCGGCGCGGCCGGATGCGACCGGCAGCAGCGCGCACAACAGGATCAGGCGAAGAAAGGTCATGGCGGGGAAAGAGGAAGAGACGGCGCGAGGCCGGTCAAGGTGACGGCGCCCACGGCCAGGTCATTTCGGGAAATGTTTTCCCGTGGAGAAACGCATCATGAAAGAGGGCCTCGATCCCGGGAATGGCGATTTGCTCATCGCCGCTGGCCTGGGCCGGACGCGACTGCCGCCACGCGGACGGGATGTCGCGGATCGCGGCGCCGGCCTGGATCAAATTCACCAGCTGGACGTGCTCCGTGGCCATGGCGGTGCTGCAAACGAACACGCCCGGATCGGCGAGGCGCGCGATGACACGATCGAACATGTTCCGCTTCACCGCGTCGCCCGTCGGGAGAACCCACTGTTCCTCGCCGCTGGCGGCGTTGATCCGGACGGAGCTGCCCGCGGTCCACTCCGCGGAGCCGGTCTCGCCGATCACCCGGATTTGCAGCGGCAGGTCCACGGCGCAGCTGTGGGTCGCATAGACCTTGAGCGCCGCACCGCTGTCCAACTCGGCGTGGAGCACGGCCGTGTCGAAATTCTCGATCGGCTGGGCGCGGAAAAGGTCGGCCCGGAGTTTCTGGACGCGGGCGGAAGCGCCGTGCGTGGTGCCGGCGAGGAACAGGGCCAGGTTGACGGAGTGGGCGAAGGCGTTGTTCACCGGCGAATCGTAGACCGCGGCGCCCTGGGCCTCGATGCGCCCGGCCCAGTGGTTGCGGCGGTAATAGCTCAGCGAGCGCGGCCGGACCGCGCACACGCGGATTTCACGGATGCGACCGAGTTTTCCGGTGAGCAGGGCTTTTTTCAGGCTCAGCGTCTCCGGCTGGTAGATGTCCTGGTAACCCACCGCCACGAAACGTCCGGTGCGCTGTTCCGCGGCGGCGATGGCGCCGGCCTCGGCCAGCGTGGCGGCGAGGGGTTTTTCCACGAGGACGTTGGCGCCGGCGTTCAGCGCGGCGACGCACATCGGGGCATGGCAGGAAATCGGGGTGGGCAGGCAGCACAGCTCCAGCTGGCCGGCATGCGCGCGCAACATCGCGGTGTAGTCCTCATGCATCCGGCAGCCGCCGGCCGTGAGCGCGTGCACGGTCTCCGGATGCTCGCGCGCGTTGATCGCCACGCAGGCCGTCAGGTCGAGGCGGCCGCGGTCACGGAGATGCAGCAACTCGGCCAGGTGCGTGGCACCGTAACCGGAAATGCCGACCAATGCGACGCGGGGCCGGCTTTCGGCGGACCGGGGTTCCGCCGGCAAAGCAAAGGTGCCGTTCGTCATGGGCGGCGGAGGGCGGAGCATGGCTTGACCGGAAATCGGAACGGCTTTCCCGGCGAGCAGCAAAAATTCCAATAGAGAATGGCGTCTGCCCGACCGAGAGCACACGCAGCCGGCGAACCGGATTTCGTCGTGCCGCGCCGCGCATTTTCACGAGTTCAATACAGAAAAACGAATGCCGACAGGGCCGTTGACTCAAGATTCGGCCGCGACCGAATTACGGCTCGTCAGCGTCCGCGATGTTTTTTCCGCCTCCGTGGCGATTCGAACCCTGCTTTTGGCCTCACCTCTTGTTTTCTTAACCCACCCCCGCTTGTGAATCCATCCCCCAAAACCTGGCGCTTGTTTGGCGCCGCCCTGTCACTCGCCGCCTTGCCGCTGCTGGCTTCGGCGCAAACCACGGCCGAGAAGCCGAAGGAAAAGGAATCCGACACGCTCGTCCTTTCACCCTTCGTGGTGTCGACCACCTCCGACGTCGGCTACGCGGCGAACAGCTCGCTCGCCGGCACCGGCCTCAACACCAAGCTCACCGACCTTGGCGCCTCGGTTTCCGTGATCACGAAGAAGTTCATGGAGGATACAGGCTCGAAGAACATGAGTGATCTGCTCGTTTACCAGACGAACATGGAAGTCACCGGCTTCGGCGGCAATTTGTCCGGCGCGTCGCCGGTGCAGGGCGGCATCACGCTCGAGCCGTCGCTGACCAACAAGGCCACCGGCACCCGCGTGCGCGGTCTCGCCGAGGCCACGCAGGCCCGCAATTTCTACCGCACCATCATCCCGATGGACAGCTACAACACCGACCGCGTGGAGATCAACCGCGGCGCCAACGCGCTGCTCTTCGGCGTCGGCAGCCCGGCCGGCATCATCAACACCTCCACGAGCGCGGCGGAACTCTACAAGACGACCACGAATGTCGAGTTGTCCGGCGGCAGCTACGGCAGCTGGCGTTCCTCGGCCGACTTCAACGTCGTGCTGAAGCCGAACGAGCTCGCGATCCGCCTTGCCGGCGTGCGCGACGACGAACAGTTCCAGCAGGATTTCACCTATTCGGACACCAAGCGCTACTACGCGGCCGCCACCTGGGACATCGCCGCGCTGCGCAACCGGGGCATCTTCACCTCGACCACGATCCGTGGCTCGTTCGAGTCCGGCGACATCAAGTCGAACCTGCCGCGCGTGCTGCCGCCCAACGACCGCATCTCGATGTGGTTCGACGATTCCATTCCCGCCGACATCAAGGCGGCCGGCGCGCTCACCAAGATGAGCTACGACCCGACCGCCGGCCTGCCGACCACGGCGGCCCGCACGCTCGGCCTCGGCACCATCCAGAACGTCAACCGTTCGCCCACCTTCGTCTTCCAAGATCCGTACGCCACCGCGCCGCGCGACAACATCCAGGGCGCCGGCTCCACGCCGGTGCTCGGCCGCGCGTTCGTGAGCAACAACGTCTACGAGGGCGCCGCCGGCACCTACACCGTGCAGCACCTGTACGTCCGCGAGACGAGCCGCGCGCGCCTCGAACTCGGCGTGCCGGACCAGAGCTTCTACACGGCGGAAAACATGACGGATCCGAGCGTGTTCAATTTCTTCGACCACTACGTCGGCGGCCCCAACGCCTATGCGAAGGCGCACCTGCAGGCGGGCGAGGCCTCGCTCCAGCAGCTGTTCTTCAAGGGCACCCTCGGCTTCGAGGCGGCGTACAACCAGCAGCGCTGGCGCGAGAACATGCAGAGCCTGTTCTCCGAGAACCAGCCGTACATCTCGATCGACGTGAACACCAAGATGTGGACCGGCGAGGCCAATCCCAACTTCGGCCGGCCGTTCATCTCCACCTCGGGTGGCGCGAACTGGAGCTACCAGGAAATCGAAACCTCCCGCGCCAAGCTCTTCTACGAACTGGACCTGCAGAAGCAGCTCCGCGGCAAGCTCGGCGGCATCCTGGGCAAGCACGTCTTCTCCACGCTCGCGCAGCGCGAGGTGCTGTCGACCGAGACGCACGGCGGCGGCAGCCTGTGGTACACGCCCGACACTTGGGTCAACGGCACCAACCAGAGCCGCGCCGCGGCGGGCGGCAAGCTGCCCGTCGTGTGGGTTTACCTCGGACCTTCCCTCGCGAACGCGGCCTCCGCCAAGGGCGCCGATATTTCGGGCGTCATGGCCGACCTGATGAATTTCCAGAACGAGGTTAACGGCAAGGGCGTGGTGCTCACCCGCACGCCGGCGCCGAGCGCGGCGGTGGCGACGCAGGCGCAGTACCAGCCGTTCTATACGACCATCAACCTGCAGCGCGACGACGAGGAGGTCACGCACACCGCCACCTCCGGCGTGCTCAACGAGCGCACCCTCGATTCGCAGGCGTTCTCCCTGCAGAGCAACTGGCTCTGGGATCACCTCGTTTCGACGGTGGGCTGGCGCAAGGAGAAGTCCTCGATCAAGGGCATCAACGCGCCGATCGTCACGAACGGCGAAGCCTACGCGCTGCTCTCGGATCCCTCGTTCAGCCTGGATAACCCGACGATCGTGCCGCAGGTGTTCAGCGACACGCTCTTTGCCTGGAGCACCGTGGCCAAGATGCCGGACAAGTGGGTGCGCCGCGTGCCCGGGATTTCCACCTTCAACGCGTTCTACGGCGAGTCGGAGAATTTCAATCCCGCCACCGGCCGCACGGTCGATCCGTTCGGCAAGGCGATCGCGCCGCCGACCGGCTTGACCACGGAAAAGGGCATCTACGTCGAGGCCTTCAACGGCAAGCTCACCGCGCGCCTCAACTTCTTCAAGACGACCCAGACCGGCAGCCTGAACAGCACGGTCGGCGGCCTCGCCGCCGCGGTCGTCAGCGCGCACACCGCGGCCTACAACTCGGTGCAGAACGGCTGGGCGGCCAACGGCGGCAACGGCTTCCCGGTCGGCTACGTCGGCCCGCCGCAGGCGCTGCTCGACCTGTTCAACTGGAAGGTGAACAACGGCACGGTTTCCTCCACCAACCCCGGTGTGACGGACACCAGCGACTTCGTCACCAAGGGCAAGGAACTGGAAGTCATGTTCCGCCCGACCAACGGCCTGTCGTTCGTGCTCAACGTCTCGGAGCAGGAATCAGTGAAGAGCAACACCGGCGAGCAGATCCGGAAGCTGCTGTATGAAACCCCCACCGCTTCGGGCAAGCCGCTGTCGGAAGAGTGGCTGTCCCTCTGGACCTACAACATTCCGACCGTGCAGGCCGCCATCGTCGACATCGGCAAGGTCGGCGCCGCGAATCTCTTCGGCACCAACTTCCAGCGCAACGTCCTCAACGTCTACAACACGGCGAAGGCGGGCGACGGCGCGCTGGCGCAGGAACTGCGCAAGTGGCGCGTGAACCTGGTGGCGAACTACGATTTCCAACAGGCGAAGCTCAAGGGCTTCGGTATCGGCACGGGCGTCCGCTGGCTGAGCAAGGCCGCGATCGGTTATCCGGTGGCGACGTTCGAGAGCGATCTCAGCCCGTCGGACGGCATTACCGAAGCCAGCGACATCCGCATCTCCGACGTGCACAATCCGATCTACGGGCCGGATGAGACCCGCTTCGACGCCTGGATTTCCTATCAGACGAAGATCATGCACGGCCGGGTGGGCTTCCGGGTCCAGCTGAACGTGCGCAACATCGGTGTCCACGACGAACTGGTGCCGGTCATCGCCAATCCCAACGGCACGATCCCGGTCTGGACGATCGCCGAGGGCGAGAAGTTCACGCTCTCGACCAAGTTCTCGTTCTAAGCGCGACGGCGCAGTCGACTCTTTCCAGCCGGGACTTCGCCGTCCCGGCTGTTTTTTGGCCACGGAGGCAGACTCCACGCTTCGCCCTGATTAGGGCAGGGCGAAGCGGACAGAAATGTCAGGGCGTGCGGTTGGCGGAAGATTTCCGGCGGCTTTCCGGTTCATCCCCACGGAATTCCAATAGGGAAAGATTTCCTCCTTGGGCCGGCGCGGCGCGGCCGCGCACTCTGGGTGCAACCGAATCCTCATGAAATATTATCTCGGAATCGACGTGGGCACCGGCAGCGCGCGGGCGGGGATCTTCGACGCGCGCGGCCGCATGGCCGGCACGGCGTCGCATCCGATCCGGATGTGGAAACCGGCACCGGACCACGTCGAGCAATCGAGCGACGATATCTGGCGCGCATGTGGCGTGGCGGTGCGCGCGGCGCTGAAGCAGGCCGGCCTGCCGGCGCGGGCGATTCGCGGCGTGGGTTTCGACGCCACCTGCTCGCTGGTCGCGCTCGATGTCGGGAATCGCTCGGTGTCGGTGAGCGTCACCGGCCGCGCGCAGCAGAATGTGATCGTCTGGATGGACCACCGCGCCGTGGCCGAGGCGGACGCGATCAACCGCACCAAGCATCCGGTGCTGCGCTACGTCGGCGGCACGGTGTCGCCCGAGATGCAGACGCCGAAGCTGCTCTGGTTGAAAAAGAATCTGCCGGCCGCGTGGCGCCGGAGCGCGCGCTTCCTCGACCTGCCGGATTTCCTGACCTACCGCGCGACCGGCAACGACACCCGCTCGCTCTGCACCACGGTCTGCAAGTGGACCTACCTCGGGCACAAGGGGCCGGATGGCGCCGGCTGGGATGAAGGATTTTTCCGGCAAGTCGGTTTGGACGACTTGGCGACGGAACAGTTTCAGCGCACGGGCACCCGCATCCGTCCCATGGGCGAGGCGCTGGGGCAGGGGCTCACTGCGCAAGCGGCTCACGAACTTGGCCTCGTTGCCGGCACGCCGGTCGGCGTCTCCATCATCGACGCCCACGCGGGCGGACTCGGCATGCTCGGTGCCGGCCTGGGCAAGACGGCGGCATTGAACCGACGTCTGGCGCTGATCGGCGGCACGTCGTCCTGCCACATGGCGGTCTCGGGCAAGCCGCGCTTCATCCGCGGTATCTGGGGCCCGTATCACTCGGCAATGATCCCCGGCTTGTGGCTGACCGAGGGCGGCCAGTCCGCCACGGGCGCACTCGTCGATCACATCATCGCTTCGCACGCGGCGGGCCCGCGCCTGAAAGCGGAAGCGCGGCGTCGCGGGAAAACCGTCTATGAGCTGCTCAATGCGCGATTGGCCGTGCTCGCGAAGCAGGAAAAGGTTTCCCATCCCGCGGAGCTCACCCGCGACCTGCAGGTGCAGCCGGATTTCCATGGCAATCGTTCGCCGCGGGCCGACCCGACGCTGAAGGGCGTGATCGCGGGCCTCACGCTTTCCGCGACCGACGACGACCTCGCGCGACTCTACCTCGCGACGATCCAGGCCATCGCCTACGGCACGCGGCACATCATCGAGGCGATGAACCGGCAGGGTTACCGCATCGACACTCTGTTCATGTGCGGTGGCGGCACGAAGAACCCCGTTTTCCTCCGCGAGCACGCCGACATCACCGGCTGCAAACTCGTGCTGCCGCGCGAACCGGAGGCGGTGCTGCTCGGTGCTGCGGTGCTCGGCACGGTCGCGTCGCGCGACCAGGGCTCGGTGCTGGCGGCGATGCGCGCGATGAACCGCGCCGGGGCGCTCATCAAGCCGGCCGGCGGCAGCGTCGCCCGTTTTCACGCGGCGAAATACCGCGTCTTCCAGCGGATGCACGCCGACTTCGTGGCGTGGCGCCGCGTGATGCACTCGCGCTGAACCCTTTTCACTCCTCATTCCCATGCCAAAAAAACTTCCGAAGAAATCCGTCTATCTCGTTAGCAGCGGCGATCTGCGCCAGTCCGCCAACGAGGCCTGTTGGCCGGGTCAGGCCGCCATGGAGGCGAAGCTGGGCAAGGTGATCGCGCGCCTCGGCTACAAGGTGGTGCGCGGACATCCCTACAAGCCGAAGCTCAAGCACGGCTTCATCGCCTCCCAAAAGGAAGGTCTCGAGATTTTCACGCAGCTGGATCCGAAGGCGCCGGTGATCGTGGCCGAGGCGGTCTGGCAGTATTCGCACCATGTGCTGGGCGGTTTGCTCACGCACCAGGGGCCGATCCTGACCGTGGCCAACTGGAGCGGCCAGTGGCCGGGTCTGGTGGGGATGCTCAACCTCAACGGGTCGCTGACCAAGGCGGGCGTGAAGTACTCGACGCTGTGGAGCGAGGATTTCAGCGACAGCTTCTTTGTCGACAAGCTCGCGAGCTGGCTGAAGACGGGCGCCCTTCGGCACGACACGTCGCACGTGCATCCGTTCGCCGAGTGCGCGTTGCCGGCGCGCGCGAAGACGGTCGCGAAGAAAATCGCCGCCGACCTGTGCCAGAACAAATCCATCATGGGCGTTTTCGACGAGGGTTGCATGGGCATGTACAACGCCATCATCCCGGACGAGCTCCTCTTTCGCTGTGGCATCTACAAGGAGCGCCTCTCCCAGTCGGCCCTGTACTACGCCACGACGCAGGTCAGCGATGGCGATGCGATCGCCGTGCTCGATTGGCTGGTCAAAAAGGGCATGCGCTTCAATTTCGGCCACCGTCCCGCGACCGAGCTGACGCGCGAGCAGGTCCTCGACCAGTGCAAGATGTACATCGCGGCCGTGCGGCTCGCCGATGAGTTCGGCTGCGAAACCATCGGGATCCAGTACCAGCAGGGCCTGAAGGACCTGCTGCCCGCGAGCGACCTGGCCGAGGGCATCCTCAACAACTCGGACCGCCCGCCGGTCCTGAATGCCGAGGGCCGCGTCATCCGCGCGGGCGAGCCGGTGATCCATTTCAACGAAGTGGACGAGTGCGCCGGTCTCGACGCGCTGTTCACCAACCGCGTGCACCGCGCGTTGCGGCAGCCGGTCGAGACCACGCTGCACGATCTGCGCTGGGGCGTGGAGTATGAAGGCGATTACCTCTGGGTTTTCCTGATTTCCGGCTCCGCGCCGCCGGCCCACCACATCAACGGTTACGCCGGCACCGATTCGCTGCGCCAGCCGCCGATGTATTTCCGTCTCGGCGGTGGCACGGTGCGCGGCATCGCCCGCCCGGGTGAGATCGTCTGGAGCCGCATCTTCGTCGAGGACGGGCGGCTTAAGATGGATCTCGGGCGTGGCCGCGCCGCCCGCGTGCCCGCCGAGCTGACGGAACAGCTGTGGCAGCAGACCACGGTGCAATGGCCGATCATGCACGGGATCACCTACGGCGTTACCCGCGACCAGATGATGGCGCGGCACAAGGCCAACCACATCCAGGTAGTGTATGCGAATTCCGCCCAGGACGCCGATCTCGCGCTCTACGCCAAGGCTGCGCTCGCGCGGGAATTGGGCCTCGAGGTCTTCCTGTGCGGCACGAAGGCCGACGGCGCGGCGTTCTAAGCGCGTCGCGTCCGCGCGGCGGCTTTAGGCGGCTGCGGTGGGGGAACTGATTCCACCCATCGCGGCGGCGAGAATTTTTTCCGCGGAGGCTTCGCTCCGGGGAAATTCCGCGGTGACCGCGCCGCGATGCATCACGAGGATGCGGTCGCACATGCCCATGAGTTCGGACATCTCGGTGGAAATCATCACCACGGCCTGGCCCGCCGCCGTCCAGCGGTTCATCAGCTCGTAGATTTCCTGCTTGGCCCCGATGTCGACGCCGCGGGTGGGTTCGTCGAGCAGCAGCACCTGTGGCGCGATGTGCTGCCATTTCGCGAGCACGACCTTCTGCTGGTTGCCGCCGGAGAGGGATGCCACCGGCTGTGTCAGGGAGGCGGTCTTGATGCGCAGCGCGCGGGTGTCCTCCTCGGCCGCGGCTTGCTCTTTGGCGGGATCGATCCAGCCGCGCGGTGAGAAACGGGGCAGGGCAGCCAGCGTGAGATTGTCCTGCACGCCGAGCTTCAGCACGAGCCCGGTGCCCTTGCGGTCGCCGGTCAGCAGCGCGAGCCGGTGCGCGATCGACCGGCGCGGATCGCCGACACGAAAGGGGCGGCCCATGATCCTGACCTCGCCGCCGTAAACCGGACCGAAAGCGCCGAAGAGCCCCTGCAGAAGCTCGGGTGCGCCGGAGCCCTGCAGGCCGGCGAGGCCGAGGATTTCCCCGGCGCGCACGTGGAAGCTGACATCCCGCACCGGGTCGGGCCGGCCGCGCGTGCGCGCCTGCACCCGCAAACGGGAGACTTCCATGGCTAAAGGCGCGTCGGGGGCCGGGCCAACCCGGGCGGGAAAGTGGGCGGACAACTCACGGCCGATCATCCATTGGATCAGCTTGGGCTCGGGGCAGCGCGCGGCGTCCTCCGTGCCGACGAGCTTTCCGTCGCGCAGCACGGTGATGCGGTCGGCGATGCGGTAGATCTCCTCCATCTTGTGGGAAATGTAGACGATGCCGCAGCCTTGGGCGCGGAGTTTGTCCACCAACCCGAAGAGTTTCTCCACTTCCTGTCGGTTGAGCGCGCTGGTGGGTTCGTCCATCACGAGCACGCGCACGTCGCGGCTCAGGGCCTTGGCGATCTCCAGCCGGTTCTTCACCGACAGGGAAAATTCTTCCACCGGGCGCGCCAGGTCGGCGGCGCTGAAATCGAGGTCGAGCGTGCGGCAGATGGTCAGCGCTCGCGTGGTCAGTTGTGCGCGGTCGAGCCAGCCGCCGGCGCGCGCCGGTTCGCGACCGAGGAAGATGTTGTCGGCCACGCCGAGGGAATCGACCAGCGACATTTCCTGGTGAATGACGGAGATGCCGTGCGCGTTGGCCTCCTGGGGATTTTGGAAACGGACGGGCTTTCCGTGCAGCCGCATTTCCCCCTCATAGTCCTGGTAGATGCCCGCGAGGATTTTGATCAGCGTGCTCTTGCCGGCGCCGTTTTCCCCGGCAAGCAGATGCACCTCGCCGGCGCGCAGGTCGAACGCGACGTCGTGCAACACCCGCACCGGGCCGAAGGCCTTGCCGATGCCGGAGAGCTGCAGGAGCGGAGTGGAACTCACAAGCGACGCGGTCAGCGGGTGAAGGTCGCCGAGGGCAGGATCACTTCCTTCGGAATTTTTTCGCCGCGCAGGAGGCGCACCGCGCTCTCGATCGCCTGCGTGCCGCCGGTGGGATATTCGAACGAAGCCTGGATGATGCCCTGTTTCACGTAGGCCTGGCCTTCCTGCGGGAGCGCGTCGATGCCGACGAAGATCATTTCCTTTTCCCGCCCGGCCGCCTTGGCCGCGAGGTAGGCGCCGTGCGCGCCGGGGTCGTTGTGGGCGAAGACGATGTCGATCGCATCATGCACCGACAGCGCCGACTCCATCTCGCGGCGCGCGTCGGCTTCGAGCCATTTCATGTCGGCCTCGAAGATGATTTCCACCGGCGCGCCCTTGATGCCCGCGCGAAAGCCGGTGTGGCGGTCCTGCGCCGGGGTGGAGGTCATCAGGCCCTTCAGCTCCACGATCCGCGCCTTGCCGCCCTGTTTCACCCGCGGCAGCTCCGCGACCTTCTGCGCGATCCACGCGCCGGCGTTCTGGCCGATGAGGCGGTTGTCGGCGCCGATGAACTGCGTGAATTTTTCCCCGAGCACGCGCCGGTCGAGCACGATCACGGGAATGCCCTTCTGGTAGGCGTCGGCCACCGGCGGGGTCAGCGGCGCCGCTTCCTTCGGCGAGACGATCAACAGGTCGACGCCGGCGTTGACGAATTCCTCGATCTGGGCGCGCTGCTTGAGTGTGTCGTTTTGTGCGTCCTTGAAGATGACCGTCAGCTCGGGATGGGCCTCGGCGGCTTTCTTCAACTCGGCGTTCATCTGTACGCGCCACGGTTCGCCCAGGTTGCACTGGGAAACGCCGACCGTCCACTGCTTGGCGGACGCGACCGCGAGCAGGGCGAGGAAGAGACAGGTTTTCAGGATCAGTTTCATGGGGTTCGGGGGTTAATTTTGCCGGCGGCTTTGGAAGAACACGGCGGCGACGATGATCGCGCCCGTCAGCATCAGGCGGCTCGACTCCTCGACCGCATTGATGCTCAGGATTTTTTCGAGGTAACCGATGGTGAGCGCGCCGATCAGCGTGAGGCCGATGCCGCCGCGTCCGCCGGCGAGGCTGTTGCCGCCGATGACCGCGATCGCGATGGCGGTGAGTTCGTAGGAAACCCCGGCTTCGGGATCGCCCTGCTGCTCCTGCACCGCCTGGCAGATGCCCGCGACCGCGGCGAAGACGCCGCTCAAGCCGTAGGCGAGCAACTTCGCGCGCGTGACCGGCACGCCGGACAGGCGCGAGGCTTCCTCATTGCCGCCGGTCGCGTAGAGATAGCGGCCGTAGCGTAGTTTGGCGAGGACGACGTAGCTGAGGAGCACGCAGGCGGCGAACACCAGGGTGATCGCCGCGATGTTTCCGCCGAGCAGGCGCGCGTCGAGCTGGTGGTAGAAAGCGGGTGGTTCGACGTAGGAGAACGTGCCGTCCGGGGCTTGGATCGCGCTGGAGATTTTTTGTCCGCCGGAAACCCATTTCGCCAAACCGCGCGCGAAGACCATCACGGCCAGCGTGGCGATGAACGGCTGCAGTCGCCAGCGCGCGACCAGTCCGCCCGAGAGTAGGCCGGTGCCGGCGCCCACCAGCAGCACCGTGGGCACGGCCAAGGCGACGGGCCAGGCCGCGTGGAGCGAGAGCCGGGCGAACAACACGGCGCAAAGTCCCAGCGTGCTGCCCACCGCGAGGTCGATGCCGCCGGTGATGATCACCAGCGTCATCCCGCAGGCGAGGATGCCGGGCACGGAAATTTGCCGCAGCATGTCGCGATGGGTGTTCCAGCGATGAAACGCGCCGCCCGCATGGAAGATGCAGCCGAGAATGAAAACCAGAAGCAGCGCCAGCAGCGCGCGCACCCAGGGCTGGGTCAGCGAAATCCGTGAAGAGGTGCGTTTCCGCTCGTGGTCGCGGTAGCTCATGCGGGTTTCGGGCAGGACATCTGCGCGGTTTTTCCGGCCGGCTGGGTTTTCATGGGGTTCGCAGGACGCGAAACTCGCGTCCGGTTCATCGGGTGTCGCAGCGTTGCGACCCGCAAACGGGAAATCTTTCCCTATTGGAAATTTTGCCGCTCGCTTGGAAAATCAATCGGGCTTCCGGTCCTCGCCATGCCCCGTCATCCGTCCGAGCCGGCGGTTCGATCCACCCCGGATGTCCCGGCCGCCGCCGATTCCCAACCAGCTCCCGTCGCTGCCCAGGATAAAACCACGTGGGCCGAACGGCTCGGCTTCGCGAGCGGCACGCTGCCGTACAATTTCGGCACGGGCATCATCACGCTGGCTTACCCGATCTACAACATCACGCTCGGCCTGAGCCCGACGCTGATCGGCATCGTGCTGGCGGTCTCGCGGCTGTGGGACGGATTTCTCGATCCGGTGGTCGGATCGGCCAGTGACAACTATCGCTCCAAGTGGGGGCGGCGGCGGCCGTTCATCGCAGTGGGCGCGGTTTTGTGCGGCCTGCTTTTCCCGCTCATTTGGTTTGTCCCGACGCACTGGAGCTCCTCCTGGACGTTCGGGTATTTCCTGGTGACGACCGTGGTGTTTTATACCGCCTTCGCCGTCTACAGCGTGCCCTATGCGACGCTCGGCTACGAAATGAGCACCAACTCGGACGAGCGGGTGCGCATCACCGCGGTGCGCGCGTTCGTGTCCAAGCTAACGTTCTTCATCATTCCGTGGATTTTCTCCGCCGCGCAGCTGCCCTATTTCAAGAGCACGATCTCCGGGATGCGGACGATCGGCGTGGGCATGGGCGTGCTGTTCGTCGTGCTGGCCATCCCCACGGTCTGGTTCGCGCGCGAGCGCTATGCGAAGCGGGCGGCGCATCAGGTGAAGATTCCGATTCGCGAGGGACTGCGGCTGACGTTCCAGAACCGGCCCTTTCTCTACCTCGTGGGCATCGTGCTCAGCCTTTTGATCGGCACCAACATGGTCAACCAGCTGGGCATTTACGTGAACAGCTACTACGTCTTCGCCGGCAACACCGCCGCGGGCGCCGCGCTGCAGGCGAAGGCGCAGACGCTTTATGCGTTCGCCGGCATGGCGACGATCCCGGTCGTGACGCGGCTGGCCACCCGCTACGGCAAGCTGCGCGTGATCCGGTGGTGCATCGGCCTCGGGATCGTGGCCTCGATCAGCAAGTATTTCTGCTTCAGCCGGGAAATCCCCGAGCTGCAGTACGCGTCGATGCTGCTGCTCTCTCCGAGTTTTTCCGGCTTCTGGGTTTTGGTGGAGCCGATGAAGGCCGACGCCGCCGACTACGACGAGCACTCGAGCGGCCTGCGCCGCGAGGGCATGTACTCCGCCGTGGGCTCGTGGCTCGAGAAAGCCGCGCTGACCGTCACCATGCTCGTGGCCTCCGTGCTGCTCGATCTCTCCGGCTTCGACGTCGCGCGCGGCGCCGCGCAGGACGAAAGCGCGCTGCAAGCCATCCGCCTCGCCTTCGCCGGCGTCCCCGCGCTCCTCCTCGTCGGCGGCCTGATCCTCGCCGCCCGCTATCCCCTGACCGACGAGCGCGTGAAACAGATCAAAAGCGAGCTCACGCAAAGGCAGGCGGCGACTGGCTGAGTTGGCTCCTGCAAGTTCAGGAATATGGAGGGACGCAAGCTGAGCCAGTACTCGAAAAAAGGCCGCTTGACAGCATACGTGCCTGTTCGCACGTTCGCCCTCCCTTTGATGCAGGGTGGAGCAGCCTGGTAGCTCGTCAGGCTCATAACCTGAAGGTCGTTGGTTCAAATCCAACCCCTGCACCCAATTTAAACGCCGCCCACTGCTCTGGCGGCGTTTCGTTTTCCGGGATTAGCGCGCCGAGAATTTGAAGACCGTGCTCGTCCGGTAGGTCTGGCCGGGACGCAGGATCGTGTTGGGGAACGCCGGTTGGTTCGGCGAGTCGGGATAGTGCTGGGTCTCGAGGCAGAAGCCGGAGCGCCGGGCGTAGGGCTGGCCGGTTTTGCCGATGGCGGAGCCGTCGAGGAAATTGCCGCAGTAGAACTGGACGCCGGGTTCCTGGGTCCAGACTTCCATGACGCGGCCGGAGGTGGCTTCGGTCGCGGTGGCCGCGAGCGCGAGCTGGCCGGCCTGGGCGTCGAGCACCCAGTTGTGATCGTAGCCGCCGGCGAACTTCAGCTGCTCGTGCGGCGCGTCGACGCGATCGCCGATGCGGTGCGGGGTCGTGAAGTCGAAAGCCGTGCCTGCCACCGGCGCGAGTTCGCCGGTGGGGATGAGGCCGGCGTTGCCCGGCGTGAACCGGCGGGCGTTGAGCTGCAGGACGTGGTCGAGGATGTCACCGCGGCCCTCGCCCTTGAGGTTGAAATAGGAGTGCTGCGTCAGGTTCACCGGCGTGGCGCGGTCGGTCGTGGCGCGGTAGTCGACGCGCAGGGAGTTGTCGGCGCCGAGCGTGTAGGTGGCCGTGACGTCGAGATTACCGGGATAGCCTTCCTCGCCGTCCGCGCTGCGATAAGTCAGCTCGAGGGTGGCGGCGCCGGCCACGACGGACGGACGCGCGCTCCACAGCACTTTGTCGAAGCCGACCTTGCCGCCGTGCAGGTGACAAGGGATGCCGTTCGGAACGTTGTTCTGCGCGAGCGGGTAAGTCTGGCCGTCGAGGGTGAAGCGGCCGTGCGCGATGCGGTTGCCCACGCGGCCGACAATGGCGCCGAGGTAGGGATTGTTGCGGGCGTAGTCGGCGACGGAGTTGTAGCCGAGCACGACGTCGTCCAGCCGGCCGGCGCGATCGGGGACCAGCAGGCGCACGATGATCGCGCCGTAATTCGTGATGTCGGCGCGCATCCCGTGTGCATTCGTGAGCGTGTAGAGCGTGGCCTCGCGCCCATCGGGCAGTTTTCCGAAAGACGTGGTGGTGATGGACGGCGTGGGGGCGGAAGACATGGCCGGCCAGTGTGCGCGGCCCGGGAGCCGCGGCAAGCGGGAGAATGAGCAGATGCCCGCGGCCTGATTCTCCCTATAGCCCAAGACGCCACGGCGGGGGTGGCGGTACAAAATAACCTGTAAGGAAACCGCCGGAGCGGCGACTAATGGGGGAGTGGGATCTTCCGTCGCAACCGAAACACTTTTCCGCGCCTGGCTCGCCGAGCACCAGGGGATCGTGGTCAAGGTGACGCGTTCCTTCGCGACCGGTGACGCCGACGTGGCGGAATTGCGGCAGGAAATCCTGCTCCAGCTCTGGATCTCGCTGCGGACCTATGCGGGCCAGGCGAAACCCTCGACATGGATTTATCGCGTGTCCCTCAACACGGCGATGACTTGGAAGCGCGGCACGCAGCGGCGGCTCAACCGGGTGGAGCCGATGGCGGATCTGGGCGAATTTGCCGCGGGGGATGCTTCGCCGGCGGATCGCGCCGGGGACCGCGAACTACTGGAAAAACTTTATGCCGCGATCCACGCGCTGGCCGCTTCCGAGCGGGCGCTGGTGCTGCTGGCACTCGACGGGCTGGCCTACCGCGAGATCGCGGAGATCACGGGCCTGACGGAAAATCATGTCGGGGTCGCCCTCACGCGCGCCCGGCAGCGGCTGGCCGCGAACTTAAAAGGAGTTGCCGATGAACTGGAGTGACTACGAGGCGGTTTGGAAACGCCAGCCGCTGCCGGTCGGCGCGAGCGCCGATGTACAGGAATTGCGGGCGGGCTTCGAGGCGAAGCGCCGCAAGCTCGCCGCGAACCTGCAGGTGCGCGACTGGAGCGAGCTGGCCGCCGCCGGATTCCTCGTCTTCGTCTACCTGAAATTCTGGGTGAAGGTCGGCGCCGCCGGCTGGCCCATGATCTTTGCGATCCTGTTCATCCTCGTTCCCGCGGTCTTTTTCGTGCGCGAACGGCTGCGGGTGCGCCGCCAGCGGCTGGGGCCGGACGCGTCGTTGCTGGCCAAGGTCGAGGCGGACCTGGCGGAACTGCAGCATCAGCGCCAGCTGCTGCGCAACATCTGGTACTGGTACCTCGCGCCCTGTTGCGGAGCCGGGCTGGTTCATCTGGGCGTCATCATGCATGTCGCCACGCAGCGCAATCCGGGCGCCGCGATGCCTTTCGCCGTCGCCTGCGTTTTGCTCGTCGGCACGCTGTTCGTGATGGCCGGCACGCTCTGGCTCGTGGCGCGGCTCAACCGCCGCGTCGTGGAGAAGAAATTCGAGCCGCGCATCGCCGAGCTGGAAAAACTTCGTCACGATCTGATCGCTTCCTCAACCCCGTGAACCTATGAAGCTGCCTTCCTTCGGGCTGACCGGCCTCCTCGTCCTGACCATGTGTTCTCTCTCAGCCAAGCCCCCTGCCGATCTGCAGGCTCACCTCGATGCGTGGGTAAATGGTGAACCGGGCGGCGTGGCGTGCGCGTGGGTCGATGCAGATGGTCCGGTCTTTTTTCAAGCGGGGCACTTCGAGGGCAAGGACTCTCCGGCCATCACGCCGGACAGCGCGTTCGAGATCGGCTCGGTTTCCAAGGTGTTCACGGGGTTGCTGCTCGCGGATGCCGTGCGGGCGGGAAAAGTATCGCTAGGTGACGCGGTGGGCGCACCGTTCGCCCCGAGCGGCGTAACGTACCAGCAGCTTGCGACGCATACGTCGGGCCTGCCGCGGATGCCGGCGGACTTCACTTTGTCCGATCCGTCGAACCCGTACCGCGACGCGTCGCCGGCGCAGCTCGTGAAGTCCTTCGACGCGGTTTCGCCCGGATTGAAGCCGGCACCGTCGGCTTATTCCAATTTCGGTTTCGCCGTGCTCGGCCAGGCGGTGGCCGGCGCGTGGGGCCGGCCGTATGGTGAAGTGTTGGCGGAGCGGGTGCTTCGTCCGCTGGGGCTGGGCGATACGCGGCTGTCGTGGCGCGACGTCGACCCGGCGCGGCTGGCGCCCGGGCACAACGAGGAGGGGGCGCATGTGCAGTGGGATCTCAATGCCTTTGCGCCCGCGGGCGCGCTCGTTTCCACCAGTCGGGATCTGGCGAAGTTGGTGCAGGCCGGGCTCGGGCTGGCGGCGACGCCGTTGTCCGCGGCGCTGGCTGACACGATGCAACCGCGGGTGCCGGGCGACATGCCCGCGCGGCAGATCGGTCTGGCGTGGCAGATCGAGCGCCGTGGAGCATCGACGCTGGTCTGGCACAACGGGGCGACGGGCGGTTATCACAGTCTCATCATTCTCGAACCCGCGGCGAAAACCGGCCTTGTCCTGCTGACCAACCGTGCGCGCGAGCTCGAGCCGCTCGGCTTTGCGTTACAGGCGGGTCAGCTGCCGGAGCTGCCGAAGCCACCGGCCGAAGAGGTGCTGGAATTTCTCGGGCGCTATCCGTTTGTGCCTTCGTTTGTCATCACGGTCACGGCGGAAGGTACGCAGCTTTTCGGGCAGGCGACCAATCAGCCGCGTTTCAAGCTGACGCCCGTCGCGGCCGATCGCTACGCGGTGCAAGGCGTGGCGGCGGAAATTTCGTTCGAGCGGGATGGCGCTGGCAAGGTGACGGCGCTGATACTGCACCAGAATGGACGGGACCAGCGGGCGGTGAAGCTGTAGCCGGGGGCGTTGACCCCGGTCGCCTGTGATATCGCGCTCGTTCCGGGGTCAACGCCCCCGGCTACAGAATACTCGAAAGGACCGAGGAAGCTCGGCCTCTACCAAAATCTCACTCCGCGGCGACGCCGGCCATCAGGCGCATGAGCGTCGCTTCGCTGAAATCGGCGCGCTGCACTTCGCCGGCGATCCGGCCTTCGCGCATCACGAGGATGCGGCGGCAGAGGCCGATGAGTTCGGGAAGTTCGGAAGAGACGACGAGCAGCGCCTTGCCCTCGCAGGCGAGTTCGTCGAGCAGGCCGTAGATCTCGGCCTTCGCGCCGACGTCGACGCCGCGCGTCGGTTCGTCGATGAGCAGCACGTCGCAGGAGCGGGCGAGCCACTTGGCCAGCGCGATCTTCTGCTGGTTGCCGCCGCTGAGGCCGGCGGTGATCGACTCGAGCGAAGGAGCCTTCACGCGCAGGCGGTCGGCGTATTTCTTGGCGACGGCTTGCTCCTCGCTGCGGCGGACCCAGCCGAAGGACGTGAGATTGGGCAGCGCGGCGAGGGAAGTGTTCTCGCGGCAGTTGAGTCCGAGCACGAGGCCCTGGCGCTTGCGGTCCTCGGGCACGAGGCCGATGCCGGCGGCGAGCGCGGCGACGCCGGAGCCGAGCGGCAGGGAAGTGGTCTTCACGCCGACGCGACCGGTGGCGGCGGGATCGAGGCCAAAGATGGCTTGGACGACTTCGCTGCGGCCGGCGCCGACGATGCCGGCGATGCCGACGATTTCGCCGGCGCGGACACTGAGGTTGATGTCGGAGAATTTGCCGGGCGAACAGAGGTTCTCGACGCGCAGGGCCTCGTGGGCGGGCGCCTTGGCGAGGTGGTTCGGCGTGGCGATGAGCAGTTCGCGGCCGATCATCTGGGTGATCACGCGCTGCGGCGTGGTGGCGGCGATGCTCTCGGTGGCGACGTGTTTGCCGTCGCGCAGCACGGTGATGTTGTCGCAGAGCGCGAAGAGTTCCTCGAGGCGGTGCGAGACGTAGATGAGCGTGATGCCGCGGCTCTTGAGCTCGCGGACCAGCTTGAAGAGTTCGGCGGTCTCGGCGGCGGAGAGCGAGCTGGTCGGCTCGTCCATCACGATGACCTTCGCGCCGGTGCCGACGGCCGCGGCGATCTGCACGAGCTGTTCGTGCCCGGTGGAGAGTGTGCCGATGATCGCGTCGGGATCGATGTCGGCGCCGATCGTGGCCAGCATGGCCAGCGCGCGCTTGCGCAGCTCGCGCTGGTTCACGAAGCCGAGGCGGCGCGGCATGTCGCCAAGGCAGAGGTTTTCCGCGACGCTGAGGTTCGGGCAGAACGCGAGCTCCTGGTGCACCATCGCGATGCCGAGGTCGCGGGCGGCGAGCGGGGAGTCCGGCGCGATCACGCGGCCATCGAGCCGGATCTCGCCGGAATCGGCCGTGTAGACGCCGGCGAGGATCTTCCCGAGCGTGCTCTTACCCGCGCCGTTCTCACCGATCAGCGCGTGGCACGTGCCCTTCTCGATGGCGAAGCCGACCCCGCCGAGCGCGAGCACGCCGGGGAAGCGCTTGGTGATGCCGGTGAATTCGAGAAAAGCCATGGGCTTTTTGTTAGGAGTTAGGGGTTAGGAGTTAGGTGGTTTGAATCTGATAACACGTAACACTTAACTCCTAACACCGAAGTAAGCTCCGCTTACTTCGGCAGCCACTTCTCCCAGTTCTTGCCGAAGGCGTCGACGTTGTCCTTGGTGACCGGGATCAGCGCGCTGATTTCCTTCACCGCGGGCGGGTTCTTCTTGTCGATGATCTTCTCGACGAGGAGCTCGACGGTGCGATGGCCCCACTCGTAGCACTGCTGCGCGAGGAGGACCGGCACGTGGCCGCTGCGGATGTAGGCGAGCTGCGCCGGGAGCGCGTCGACGGCGACGCACTGCACGGTGCCGGGGGCCCACTTGAGGGCGTTCTCGGTGAAGAGCGGCCAGCCGCCGATCATGGCCCAGCCGGTGATGTCGGGATTGGCCTGCATGACCTGCTCGACCTTGGCGGCGGCGTCCTGCGGGGTTTCCTTGTGGTAGTAGACGTCGCGGATCGTGATGCCCGGGTACTTGGCGGCGACTTCGCGCACGCCCTGCACGCGCTTCTGGAGGTTCGGGGCGTTCTGGTTGCCGGCGAGGACGGCGACGATGCCTTTGCCCTTCATGGCTTTTGCGAGTTCTTCCATCGTCTGCTTGCCGCACTCGATGTCGTCCACGCCGTAGGTGACGAAGCGCTTGGAGGCGGGAGCGTCGGAGTCGAACGTTGCGACCGGCACGCCGTTGTCGACGGCGCGGTTGATGGCGTCGGTGAGCTTGTTGGCGTCGGAGCAGCTGACCGAGATGCCCTCGGCGCCGGCGAGCACGAGCTGCTCGATGGCGTCGGCCTGCTTCTGGGCGTCTTCCTCGTTCGGCGTGCGCCAGTCGATCTTGATCGGGCGGTTGTACTTTTTGCTGAGTTCCTTGGCGGCGTCCTCGGCGCCGACGCGGGCGGCTTGGAAGACCGGGTTGCCCTGCGACTTGGCGACAAGGCCGATGGTGAGCGTGTCGGCGGCACGGCCGGCGACGGCGAGCGCCAGCGAAGTGGCGAGGAGGAGCAGACGTTTCATATTGGGGGAGGTTAGGGTATAGCTGACTGAAATGGACCAGGCCGGGAACTTAATGTTTCGCGACGGCGGCCTGGGTGAGGCGGCGCTTGGCGAGCCAGGTGTTAAACTTGTCGAGCACGACGGCGATGATGATGACCGCGCCGATGATCACCCGGCTGTAGTTCTGGTTGATGCCAAGGATCACGATGCCGCTGGAAATCATCTGGATGATGAGCGCGCCCAGCACGGCGCCGAGCGCGGTGCCGCGTCCGCCGGTGAGGCTGGCGCCACCGACAACGGCGGCGGCGATGACGCTGAGTTCGTAGCCCTGGCCGTCACCCGAGCTGGCGCTGCCGTAATAACCGAGGGCGATCAGCGCGGCGACGCCCGCCGCGAGGCCGGAGAGAAGGTAGATGCCGATCTTTACCCGCTCGACGCGGATGCCGCTGAAGCGTGAGGCGAGTTCGTTGCCGCCGATGGCGTAGACCCGCCGGCCGGCGGCGAGGCGGGAGAGGAAGATCCAGCCGGCGATGAGCACGAGCACCATCACGCCGAGCGGGACGAGACTGAGGCCGCCGCTGGTTTCCTTGCGGACGAGTTCGCGGAAGAGGGGAGGGAAGCCGCCGACCGACTGGCCGTTGGTGACGACGAAGGCGATGCCGCGGAGGATTTCCATCGCGCCCATCGTGATGATGAAAGGATGGACACCGAGGGAGACGATGAGACTGCCGTTGATCAGGCCGCACAACGCGGCTGTGCCCACGCAGACGCCCGCACCCAATAACACCGCCACCCAAGGCGAGGTGCCGGCGGCAGAGCCATCGGGACCGAAATGCTGGAAGGTCAGCGCGCCGAGCACCGAGGCCAGCGCGTAGATTGCGCCGACGGACAGGTCGATGCCGCCCGCGATGATGACGACCGACATGCCGACCGCCATGATGGCGATGAAGCTGGTGTCCTTGGCGAGCTGGGCGAGGTTCTGGGCGTTGAAGAACTTGTTCTTCTCGGCGACGGCGGGAGTGCGTTCGCCGGCGGCGTTGGTGACGAACACCCGCTGGCGCGTGCCATCGGGGCCGACCTCGAACACCGGCGTGCGCACCGTGCCGCTGAAAATCGTGAGCAAAAGCCCGAGGACGAGGATTACCAGAAGCAGGCCGCTTTCCTGAAAGCGGAAGAGGTGGCGGAGAAAGGGGGGCATGAAGGGGCTGACGGGACCGTCGCAAATGCACCTATCCGGGCCGCCACGTCAAACTTTTCCACCGGAAATGACAGGCTAAATAGTTTTCACGATGCCAGTTAGGCGCGTGCAAGGTTTGCGCCGAGAATCCCCTTGCCAAGGGTCCGGCCACACTCTCTTTTCGCCCCTCCTGTTCCTTAAACTCATCAACCATTAACTGACAGTAACGATCGCAAGGCGGCCCAGTTGGCCGACCTGTGTCTCGTCACGACATAGATCCCATGAACGTAACTCCCAAAGACCTCCTCGATGCCGGCGTCCACCTCGGTCACCAGACCAAGCGTTGGAATCCGCGCTCCAAGCCCTACGTGTTCGACCACCGCCAGGGCATCACCATCATCGACCTCGAGAAGACGCACGCGGCCCTCGAAAAGGCCTACAACTTCGTCGAGAACCTCGTCGCCCACGGCGATGACATCCTGCTCGTCGGCACCAAGCGCCAGGCGCAGGAGCTGATCCGCGAGGCCGCTGCCGCCACCGGCATGCCCTACGTCACCACCCGCTGGATGGGTGGCACGCTCACCAATTTCGAGACGATCAAGAAGTCGCTCGCGAAGTACAAGAAGTACCAGGCCATGGACGCCAGCGGCGAGCTGGGCAAGTTCTCCTCCAAGGAAGAGTCCGCGATCCGTCGCGAGATGGCCCGCATGACCCGCAACTTCGACGGCATCATCGGCCTCACCGCCCTGCCGCGCGCGATGTTCGTCATCGACGTCGGTTACGAAGCCATCGCGGTCGCCGAAGCCAAGCGCGTCGGCATCCCGTCGATCGGCCTCGTGGACACGAATTCCGACCCGACCCAGCTCACCTACCCGATCCCGGGCAATGACGACGCCACCAAGTCGGTGCGCATCATCATCGAGACCATCGTCGCCGCCATCACGTCCGGCCTCGGCAAGCGCGAAGCCCGCCGGGCGACGCCGGCGGAGAACGCCGCTGCCGCGAGCACCGGTGAAGTGAACCTCGAGACCGTCGCCCTCCCGGCCGGCGGCAAGGAAGTTGAGGAGAAGCCCGCGGCCGCCGCCAAGAAGCGCCCGAGCCGCACCGCCGGCGCCAAGAAGTCCGCGGTCACGACCGACGAGGTCTAAGCCGTTCGATCCCGTTTAATCACATGTCTAACGTTACCACCGCCATGATCAGCGAGCTCCGGGAAAAAACCGGCGCTGGACTGCTCGACGTCAAGAAGGCTCTCGATGAGGCCAAGGGCAACACGGAGGAAGCCATCACGATCCTCCGTAAGAAGCTCGGCAACAAGATCGACAAGCTCGCCAGCCGCGCGACGAAGGAAGGCCTCGTCCACGCCTACATCCACGTGGGCGGCAAGGTCGGCGTGATCGTCGAGATCAACTGCGAGACCGATTTCGTCGGCAAGACCGACGACTTCAAGGCCCTCTGTCAGGACGTCTGCTTGCAGATCGCTGCCGCTGGTCCGACTGTTGTCCGTCGCGAAGAAGTGCCCGAGGCCGACCTGGCCAAGGAGCGCGACATCGCTGCTGCTTCCCTCGCGGGCAAGCCGCCGGCGGCCGTCCAGAAGATCATCGAGGGCAAGCTTGAGAAGTACTACTCGCAAGTGGTGCTGCTCGACCAGCCGTTCGTGAAGGATCCGGAAGGCAAGAAGACGATCAAAGACCTGATTGCCGAGAAGGTCGGCAAGCTGGGTGAGAACATCGTCATCCGCCGCTTCACGCGCTACCAGCTCGGCGCCTAAGGCGTTCGATTGGTTTTAGTTTTCGAAAGGCGCTCCCGCGAGGGGGCGCCTTTTTTATGGGTCCTATAGGACTTATAGGACCTATGGGACTTATAGGAATCGTGTACGATTGCGGTTTTCGGGGCGCATTTCCGGAGCACGTGCGCTAGCTTGCTCCGATGAAAGTCACGCACGGCCAGATCATCGCCCGTGGATTTGCCAACCGCTGTCCGAATTGCGGCGGCTCTCACCTGTTCAAGGAGGGGAAGCTCTTCGAGCTCAACAGCGCGTGCCCCGACTGCGGCCTCAAGTTTGAGAAGGACGAAGGGTTTTTCCTCGGCGCGATGTCGCTCAACTACGGCATCACGCTGGTGTGCTACCTGACTCCGGTGCTGCTGCTCTGGCATTTCGGCGTCCTTGGCGGCAAGCTCGCGATCGGCCTGGCCATCGGTGGTTCGCTCGTCGTGCCGATGCTGCTCTACCGCTCGTCACGCAGCTGGCAGCTGATGCTCTACTACAGTTTCCTGCCGCAGCATTTGCCGGCCAACCGGCGCAGCCTCGACCGCGAGGACGAGAATATCTGAGGCGTTCGTGAACAAGGATGGGCTGCGAAGTGACTCGCTGCGTGTCGCGGCCTGCCTACACACCCCGGCGCTGCGGCCACCCGTTCGGCTGAGCTCACGGCCGAGGCCCTCTTCATAGAGGGGATTCAATTTCCGTGGCCGAAGTCCCCTCTATGAAGAGGGGTGCCCGTCAGGGCGGGGTGTGTGGCGGACCGGGCTCCAAAAAAGCACAAGGTGCGCCGGAAAATTCCGACGCACCCTGCGTAACACAACTGGGCAATAAAACGGACCCGGCTCAGGCCGGCACGGAAGTCAGGCCGGGGATCGAGCGGTCGAATTCGAAGAAGTCGCGCAGGTTGAGCGTGCGGCCGAATTCCGGCGCGGTCTTGGCCATCAGCTCGCGCAGGCTTTCGCGGGCGCGGGCGATGCGGCTCTTCACGGTACCGACGTTGATCTTCAGGTTCTCGGCGATCTCCTCGTAGGAGAGGTCGAGGACCGTGCGCATCTGGAGAACTTCGCGATGCGAGGCATCGAGCTGCTCCATGCAGGTTGAGACGATCGAGACGAACTCGTTGGTCATCGTGTCGGACTGCGGGTCGACGCGGCCATCGGTCAGGCGGCCGGCGAGCGTGATGTTGCTCTCGTCGCCGACGGGCTGGTCGAAGGACACGGTGTCCTGGCGGCGGCGGCGGAAGAAGAACCAGTACCGGTTGCGCGCCAGGTTGGAGGCGATGCAGTAGAGCCAGGTGCTGAGCGACGAGTCGCCGCGGAAATTGTGGAGGCCGCGATGGGCACGGATGAACGTGTCCTGCGCCACTTCCTCGGCGTCCGCATGGTTGTGGAGGATCTGCTGCGCGAGCGAGAGGATGCGCGGGTAGTATCGCGAGATGATCTCGGAGAAGGCGGCTTCGTCACCGGCCTTGAAGCGCTCGGTCAGCGCCGCGTCTTGGGCGGCGGCCAGGCCCTTCTTGCCGCGGGTCTTGGCCGAGGCGTCGGAGCTTTCATCCGTGACAGGCTTGTTTTCAGGAGCAGCGAGGGTCGAGGAGGACGTTTTCATGGGAGTGCGAGTGTGGTTAAAAGGAAGGTGAGTTGTGCCCGTCCCTATAACTTACCGCGTACCAACCAAGCTCGACGTCCTTGTTAGTCGCTGGATGTCAGCGATTAGAAATTTTATCGAAAAAACCAGGCATCCAAACCGACCCGTGAATGGCCTGCAATTCGCGGCATGCTGCGAGACCGAACCACCCGGTTTCTTGCATTCTGCAATTCAATCGGAGCGCGTGGGCTCAGATTTTGCAGAACCAGGGGAACTATTTCGGCGACTATGCCGAGCGCGACGGCGGCGTGGGGCGGGTGAAGCCCTTTTCCAGCGCGTAGCGAATTAGCTCCGGGGAAGTGCGGATGTTCAGCTTGGCCATCAGCCGGCAGCGGTGATTCCGCACGGTGAGTTCGCTCAAGCTGACTTGGGCGGCGACTTGCTCATTGGTGAGGCCGCGACCGAAAAGGGCCAGCAGGCTCTGTTCGCGCTCGGAGAGGATCTTGTCGAACGACGCCGGATTATTGCGCAGCGCGAGATGGACGGCGTGCACCGTCGGGGAAAGGTAGCGTTGGCCCTTCATGACCGCCTCGACGGCCGCGGTGAGTGCTTCGACCGTCTGTTCGTTTTTGTCCACGAAACCGTGCAGCTTCGAGTGCATGGCGCGGTGCAGTGTGTACTCGTCGGTGTAGCCGGAAATGCCGATGACCTTGCTGCCGGGACTGGCGGCGAGCAACTCGTCCAGCAGTTCCAGTCCCTCGCGATCGGGCAGGATCAAGTCGAGAATGATCACCTCCGGCGCGATTTCGCGACACAGGGCGAGGCCGGATTTTGCATCTTTGGCGCCGGTGACCACCGAGCCGCGGATCGCCTCGCGGCAGGCTTTCACGAGGAGATCGCGCATCAGTGCATGATCCTCGATGACGGCGATTTTCAAGATGGGGGAGAGTACAGCCAGTAAAACAGCAGCCGCAAGCGCAGAGCCGGTTCCGTGCCGCCTTGGTGTTTAAACACCAACGGCGCCCTTTGACCGGCCCGGCGCCTTGCGGTCTGCTGGACCATTCCCGCACGCCGCCCTTCTTCCCCCTCCGCCCCATGAGCTGCGACTCTGCCTTCTCGTCCTGCATCCCGAATTTCCGGCTGGGCTGGCGCGTGGCTGTGCTGGCGCTGGGGGGACTCATCGGGCCGCTGCATGCCCAGGAACTGTCGCCTGATCCCGTGGTCGCTCCGACCGCCTTGAAGCGCATGACCGTCGAAGAGCTCCTGGCCCAGCCGGTGATTTCCGTTTCCCGCCGGCCCGAGGCGTGGAGCCAGGCGCCGAGCAATGTCTTCCTGATCCGCAACCAGGCGGTGGCCAGCACCGGCGCGCTCGTGTTGCCGGATCTGCTGCGCATGGCGACTAACTTCTTCGTGGCGCAGCGTTCCTCCTCGGAGTGGGCGGTCAACGCCCGCGGGTTTGTCCGCACCAACTCCGCCTCGAACAAGCTGCTGGTCACGATCGATGGCCGCACCGTCTACTCGCCGCTTTTCTCCAACGTATTTTGGGAGTCGACCAGCATGTTCCTGCCCGATCTCGACCACATCGAGGCGATCAGCGGGCCGGCGGGTTCGACCTGGGGCGCCAATGCCGTCAACGGCGTCATCAGCATCACCTCCAAATCCGCGCGCGACACGCTCGGCGGATTGCTGATCGTGAACAGCGGCACCGAGGAAAACGGTTTCGCCGCGCGCTACGGCGCCAAGCTGGGCGAGAACGGCGCGATCCGTTTCTACGTCCAGGACGCCGAGCACGACGCGACGCTGTCCTCGACCGGGACCAAGGATGATTACGACAAATGGCGCTCGTTTCAGGCGGGCATGCGCGCCGACTGGGGACGGGCGGACACGGGGGAATTCACGCTGCAGAGCGATGTCTTCCAAGCCTCCTACCGCGACAATCCCCAGCTTTCGAACGACACCTTCTACATCCTCGGCCGCTGGGCGCGGGATTTTTCGCCGGACTCACAGCTGTGGATCCGCGCTTACCACGACTACGTGCAGGGCGCGGTGGACGATGTGAACTACGAGGTCTCGCACACCACCGATGTGGAATTCCAGCATCACCTGAAATTCGGCGAGAAGCAGGACCTGATCTGGGGCGCCAATTACCGCCTGCTGGAGGACACCATCCACAACACCGTAGGTTACGTGATCCTGCCGGCGGACCTGAACTTCACGCTCGGCAGCCTGTTCGTGCAGCACGAAGTCGACGTGCGCGACGGACTCAAGCTGACCACCGGCCTGCGCGCCGAGCACAACTACTACAGTGGCTGGGAATACCTGCCGAGCATCCGCCTCGCGCAGAAATTCCGCGGGCAGCTGCTCTGGGCCGCGGCGTCTCGCAGCGCGCGCATTCCGTCGCGCTTCGACGTGGATTACTACGCGCCGGCCACGCCGCCGTATTCCGTCGTGCAGGGCGGGCCGGATTTCAAAGCCGAGATCGTGAACGCCTTCGAACTCGGCTGGCGCGGCCAGCCGGCGAAGGCGATTTCGCTCACGGCCACCGCTTACTACAACCAGTACGACGATCTCCGCAGCATCGAGCCGAGCGGTCCGGCGATCATTCCGGTGACGATTGGCAACCTCGTGGCCGGCCGCAGCTACGGGCTGGAGCTCTTCGCCGACTGGGATGTGACCTCGTGGTGGCGTTTGCGCGCCGGCGGTTTCGCGATGCACCAGGAGACCTGGCTCAAGGCCGGCGGCGCCGATCTCGAGCAAGGCTTGGGCGAGGGGAGTTTCCCGGAATACCAGGCCCAGCTGCGCAATACCTTCCATCTCGGCAACGCCGTCACGTGGTGGACGAGCCTGCGGCACGTGGCCGAAGTCCCGGCCTACGATGGTGGCGGTGGCACGGTTCCCGCCTACACCGAGCTCGATATGAGCTTCATTTGGAAAGCGCGCCAAAACCTCGAGTTCGCCGTCACCGGCCGCAACCTGCTCGACGCCTCGCATCCGGAAATCGGCGGTCTGACGGAGCGGCGTGAAATCCAGCGCAGCGTACAGGCCTCGGTGCGCGTGAAATTCTGACGAACCCGCGATGCGCAATTTCTCCCAGTACATGCAAGGATGGTTAGGTCGCCGCATGGCGTCCTGGCTCCTGCTGCTGGGCCTGCTGTTCCCGGCGGCCCTGCCGGCGCAGGTATCTCGCGAGTACGACGTGAAGGCTGCGTTTCTGTATAATTTCATCACCTTCACCGACTGGCCGGCGGAAGCGTTCAGCTCGCCGGAAAGCCCATACGTCATCGGCGTGGTGGGCGACGATCCGTTCGGCCGCGCGCTCGACGAGATCGTGAATGGCGAGCGCATCAAGGGCCGGCCGCTCGTGGTGCGGCGGGTCGGCCAGGTCGGCGAGGCGAGGCGCTGCCATGTGCTTTTTGTCAGCGCGTCGGAGGCGCGGCGCGTGGGCGACATCCTCCGCCGCCTGCACGGTGAGCCGGTGCTGACGGTTTCGGATGTGCCGGGCTTCGCCCAGGCGGGCGGGGCAATTAACTTTACCACGGGGGACCGGGTCGGTCTCATCATCAATCCCTCTGTCCTGCGTTCCGCGAAGCTGGTCGTGAGTTCCAAGCTGCTGCGGCTGGCGCAGCTCATCCCGGAGGACGCCGCGAAATGAAAACCTGGCTCGCCGACCTGCCCGTCCAAAGAAAGCTGGGTTACGCCATGCTGTTCACCAGCACGGTGGCCTCGATCCTGGCCTGCGGCGTTTTCCTGGTGGTTGAGTACATCGGCGACCGCGGGAACCTCGAGCAGACCATCTCGACGCTGGCGCGCATCACGGCCAACAACAGTTCGGCCGCGATCGCCTTCGACGACCGCGCCGCCGTGCGGCAGAACCTGGAGGCACTGCGCGCCGAGCCGCAGATCATCGCGGCGGTCATCTACGACGCCGACGGCCAGGTGTTCGCCCGCTACAACACCCATGCGGAGGAAGTCCTGCCATCCCGCGCGGCGGACGCGCCCGGCCTGCGCTTCGACTCCGGCCGCCTCATCGTCGTGCAACCCGTCATGGAGGGCAATCGCCGGCTCGGCGTGCTGCACCTGCAGGCCACCATGGGGCAGATCTATGCCCGCATGCGGACGTACTCCTTCATCATCCTCGGCGTGCTGGCGTCCACGTTCGGCTTTGTCGGCCTGATCGCGTCGGTGCTGCGCCGCACGCTCGCCCGGCCCATCCTCGAACTGGCCAACACGGCCAACGCCATTTCCGCCGGCCAGGATTATTCGCTGCGCGCGCAGCAGCACGGCCGGGACGAACTCGGGCAGCTGACGGTCACCTTCAACGCCATGCTCGAGCAAACCCAGCGGGCGGTCGGCGGCTTGCGCGAGAGCGAGTGGAGCCACCGCCAGCTCGTCCGGGCGCTGCCCGCCGCGGCCTGCATGTGCGATGCGCGCGGCCTGATCACGCTCTTCAACGACGAGGCGGTGAAGCTCTGGGGGCGCACGCCGGAGTTGGGCCGGGAATATTTTTGCGGCTCCCATCGGATCTTCCGCCCGGACGGCACGCCGCTGCCGCTCGAGCAATATCCCGTGGCCGTGGCATTGCGCGAGGGTCGCGCCCAGCGCGGGCAGGAGATCATCATCGAGCGCCCGGACGGCACGCGCCGCAACGTGATGCCGCACCCGGAGCCGATCCGCGACACCACCGGCCGGTTGGTCGCCATCGTGAACATGCTGGTCGACATCACGGAGGAAAAACAGGCGACCGCCTCGATCCGCCAGCTCGCGGCCATCGTCGAGTCGTCGGACGACGCCATCATCGGCCGCGACCTCGAAGGCCGCATCACCGCCTGGAATCGCGGCGCGGAGCGTCTCTACGGTTACAGCAGCGAGGAGATGATCGGCCAGCCCGTGACGCTGCTGATCCCGCCGGACCGTCTCGACGAGGAGCCCAACATCATCCGGCGCATCCGGAACAACGAGCACATCGACCATTTCGAAACCGTGCGCTGCCGGCGCGACGGGACACGGCTCGATGTTTCGCTCACGGTTTCCCCGATCAAGGACCGCGACGGCCGGATCGTCGGCGCTTCCAAGACCGCGCGCGACATCACCGAGCGCGTGCGCCTCCAGCAGCAGGCGGAATTTCTCGGCGGGCTCAATGCGTGGCTGGTCACGCTGCCGGGCCCGGATCAGATCATGCGCGTGGCCGCCCGCCTGATCGGCGAATTCCTCAAGGTCGACCGCTGCTATTTTTGCTCCTTCAGCCGCGACCGGCTGGCCGTCAGCGTGAAGGAGGATTGGGCCCGCGAAGGTTTCTCCTCCATCAGCGGTGTCCACCGGGCGCAGGATTTCGGCACCCCCGAGATGTGGCGGGCGATGGCGGCGGGCCCGGTGTCCATTCCCGACAAGTCCACGCACGAGCTCACCCGCAACCAGGGTGCCGGTTATGCGGCGGTGCGGATTGCCGCTCACGCGACGGTGCCCCTGGTGGGCGAGAACGGCGAACTGCTCGCCATGCTGGCGGTGGCGACGGAATACCCGCGCTACTGGCGCAAGGACGAACTCGCTTTCCTCGAAAACGTCCTCGGCCGCGTCTGGCCCATGATCGAGCGCGCCCGGGCCCAGCTGGAATTGCAGGCGAGCGAACTCCGCCAGCGCGAGGCGGCCGAGCGCATGAACCTCGCGATCGCCTCCGCCAATCTCGGCGACTGGAACTGGGATGCGACGACGGACATCATGGTCTGCTCGCCCCGGACCAAGGAACTCTACGGCATTGCGGAAGATGCGCTTCTGACGCGGACGGCAATGCGCGAACTCCTGCACCCGGACGATCGCGAGCTGGCGCGCCAGGAGCTGCGCCGGTCGGTGGAAACCCGTACCGATTACGACACCGAGTATCGTGTGATCCGCGCCGACGGCACCCTGCGCTGGATCGCCGCAAAGGGACGGTCGACTTTCGACGACGCGGGCAAGCTGACCGGCATGGTGGGTGTCGTGCAGGACGTCACCGAGCGCCGGCAGCACGCCGAGGCGCTGAAAAAACTGGCGGACAAGATCGAGAGCCAGGCGCTGCTCTTCGACGCCACGCTCTCCAACATCACCGACCTGGCCTACTATTTCGACCTGCAGGGCCGCTGGATCTACGCCAACCGCCGGTTGCTGGATATTTGGGGCAAGACGCTGGAGGAGATCACGGGCAAGAGCTGCCTGGAACTTGGCTACTCGCCGGAGTTGGCCGCGCGGCTCGAGGCGCAGGTGCAGGAGGCGATCAAAACCAAGGCGCCGGTGCGCGGCGAAACGGTGTATACCAGCGCGGCGGGCAAGACTGACGACCATGAGTACATATTCAACCCCGTGCTTGATGCGCAGGGCAACGTCACCGCCGTGGTCGGCACCACCCGCCTGATCACCGAGCGCAAGCGCGCCGAGGAAACGCTGCGGCGGAGCGAGGCGCAGCTGCGCCTTGTCACCGACAACGCCCCCGTGCTGCTCGTGCGTGTCGATCGCGAGCATCGCTTCACCTTCGTCAACCGCGCGTACGCCGAGCGCAACGCGATGAAGGTTTCCGAGATCATCGGCATGAAGGTGGTCGATGTCATCAGCCCCCGTGCCTACGAGGCGATCCGCCACCAGATGGACGAGGCGCTCGAGGGGGCGCGCGTGGAATTCGAGCTGCAGGTGCCCTACGAGCGGCTGGGCCTGCACTGGATCCATGTCATTTATGTGCCCGAACGCGACGTGGAGGGCCGGATCATCGGCCTGCTCGGCGTGATCACCGACATCGACGAGCGCAAGGAATCCGAAAACGCCCTGAAGCGCGTGCGCGACGAGGCGCTCGCCGCCTCGCGGGCCAAGGATGACTTCCTCGCCGCGCTCTCGCACGAGCTGCGCACGCCGCTCAACCCGGTGCTCCTGCTCGCCAGCGATGCGGCGGCGAATCCCGACCTGCCGCCGGCAATTCGCGCCGACTTCGACCTGATCCTGAAGAACGTGCACCTGGAGGCGCGGCTGATCGACGATCTGCTCGACCTCACGCGCATCACGCGCGGCAAGCTCCACCTCGAGCTGCGCCGGTGCAACGTGCACAACATCCTCGAGGACGCGCTGGCCAATGTGGAGGCGGACCTGAAGGAGAAGCATCTCCAGTTGGAGACCGACTTCGCCGCGTCCACGAGCCGCATCAAGGGTGACTCGGTGCGCTTGCAGCAGGTGTTCTGGAACCTGCTGAAGAATGCCGTGAAATTCACGCCGGTGAACGGCAAGATTTCCGTCAAGAGCAGCCTGACCAAGGACGGCAATACGTTGAAAATCCGGGTGGAGGACAACGGCATCGGCATGACGCCGGACGAGATCGGGCGCATTTTCCAAGCCTTCTCCCAGGGTGATCACGCGCAGGCCGGGACGGGCATTCATCGCTTCGGCGGTCTCGGGCTTGGCTTGGCGATCACCAAGATGCTCGTCGAGCTGCACGAGGGAAAAATCCGGGCTTTCAGCGACGGACGCGATCGCGGCGCGGTCTTCGAGGTCGAACTGCCGATCAGCCGCGAGGCCGGCGGCACGAACCCCGCCGATCATTCGCAGCCGCCCGTGGCAATCCCGGTCGCCGCGGCCGAGCGCAAGGACGGCGCCGCGGTTCGCCATCGCATCCTGCTTGTCGAGGACCACGCGCCGACGCGGATGACGCTGCAGCATCTGCTCACACACCGGAAATATGCCGTGGTCGCCGCGGAGTCCGCCACCAAGGCCGCCGATCTGGCCCGGACGCAAAAGTTCGACCTCGTGGTTTCCGATGTCGGCCTGCCCGATCGCAGCGGCTACGAGCTGATGGCCGAGCTGCGCGCGCTGGATCCGAACCTGCCCGGCATCGCCCTGAGCGGCTACGGCATGGAGGACGACATCCAGCGTTCGCGCGCCGCCGGGTTTGCGGCGCATTTGGTCAAACCCGTCACCATCGGCATGCTCGAGGATGCCATCGCGAAACTTCCCAATCCATCACGCCCATGAAAATCCTGATCGTGGATGACAAACCCAATCTCGTGCGCGTCACCGCGCTGGCGTTGCGCACGCTCGATTGCGAGGCCTTCGGCGCCAGCAACACTGCGGATGCCACGCGCCTGCTCGACACGGAGAAAATCGACGCCGTGTTCCTGGACGTCAACCTGGGCGCCGAGAGCGGCATGGATTACCTGGCGCAGCTGACCGCGCGCTCGAACGTGCCGGTGGTGATGTTCACCTCGCACACCCGCGACGAAGTCGCCGGCGAGGCGGCGAGTCGCGGGGCGTTCGACTGCCTGCTGAAACCTTTCACGCTCGACGATCTCCGCCAACTCTTGGCGAGGCTCGAACAACACCGCCGTCTTACGAGCCAAGGCTCCCGTTCCCCGCTATGAAAACCTCCGACATCCTTTTCGTCGCCCTGTCCCCGACCGCGCTGGCGGTGGCCCGCCAGGCCGCGATGCTGGCGTTCCCGCACCGGGCCATCACGTTGTTGCCCGACCTGGCCACGGCCCTAGCGAGCCCGCCGGCGGCCGGCCCGCAGCTGCTGGTGCTGGCGGATCCGGACGGCACCGCCGTGCTGGCGGCCGGGCAGATCCTGGAAAAGAACGGCCTGCCGCGCTGGGCGGTGGTGGTGATGGGGCCGGGCGAGTCGGATCTCGCCGAAGCCGTGCCCGTCGAGGAATGGAACCCGTCGCTGCTCGCGCGCGTTTTCCGCGCCACGTTGCTGCAGCACGAACTGCTTTGGGAAAACCTGCGGCTGCGCGGCGATTTGAAAACCGTGGCGCGCCGCATCAGCCACGATCTGCGCACGCCGGTCGGATGCATCCACACCACGTCCGACATGCTGCCCGAACTGGACGCGGCCTCCGTCGCCAGCATGGCCGGGGTCATCAAGCAGTCTTCCACGGAAATCTCGGAGATCATCGACCGCGTCAGTTTCCTGCTGAAGGCCTCGGCCGATTCCTATCCGCCGACGCCGGTGAAAATGGGCCAGGTATTCGAGCAGGTGCAGCAGCAGCTGGCCGGCGAGATCAAGCGGGCCGGGGCGGTGATCACGCCGCCCGCGCACTGGCCGGAAGTGACCGGGGTGGGGCCGTGGCTGTATGAGATCTGGACCAACCTGCTGGGCAATGCCGTGAAGCATGGCGGCACTTTTCCGCGGATCACGATCACGTGGGACTGCACGGCGGACGAATACCGCTTTGTGATTTCAGACCACGGCCCCGGCGTTCCCGCCAGCCGGCTGGCCGCGCTTTTCGCGCCCTTCGACCAGTTGCACGACGTGCGTTCCTCCGGCATCGGCCTCTCGATTGTGCAACGCCTGGTGACCCTTCAGGGCGGCAGTTGCGGCTACGAAAAATCCGAGCGCGGCGGCTCAACCTTCCATTTCACACTGCCGGCCACGGTGCTGGTGGCGTGATGTAGCCGGGGGCGCTGACTCCGGTTCGGGCGCGGCATCGCATTCATCCGGGGTCAACGCCCCCGGCTACAGGAAAATCGAAAGCAGAGAGCTGCCGTTTTTCACTGGCTGGACGGATGTTGCGACCGTTTCCATGAACAGAAAATTTCTGCTTCCGTTTTCATTCCGGTACCCTACGTTCCGCTCTCTTGTAACGGAGGGGTGGCAGAGTGGTCTATCGTACCTGACTCGAAATCAGGCGTGCCCGAAAGGGTACCGTGGGTTCGAATCCCACCCCCTCCGCCATTTCCGATACTTGGACAAGCTTGGACAAAGTCGGTCCGCTCAGGACTTTGAGGGGATTTGTGAAGGTTAGTCCTTTGGTCAGCTTTGGACACGATAACCCCCATTATCCCGACTTTTCGTGATGCAGTTTGTGAAGGTGCCGGGCAGGAGAGCTTTCCGACCTCCGTGTGCAACGGCAGCAAATTTGCGTCCGTGTAAACCGAAGCCGTAAGGCGCGGCTCACTGTGGCGCATGAGTTCCTGTGCCGTGCGCTGGGGCACCCCGGCGACATGTAGGAGCGTGCAAAAGGTTTTCCGCAGCGCGTGAATGTCCACGCGTTGGCCCTGCTCATCCGTCGAGGCGATGCCGCATTTAGCGAGGTCCGCGCGCAAGGTCGCAGCGGTTGGCACACCGAGAGGGAAGACTTTCGCGCTGATTCGTTTGGCGCTCGTCCGACGGGCTTTCAACTGCGCGACCAATTCAGGCAGTAGGGGAAGGGCGGACTGTTTCTTGTTTTTTGTGGTCGAGGCGCGAGCCAGGACGAACGGCCGCTCGGCTTCGAGGTGCAGATCGGTCCAGAGAAGCGCCTGAATTTCGCTGCGCCGAAGCCCCGTGTAGGCCGCCAGCATGTAGAATAGGCCACGCGGTCCCGCATTTTGTACCAAACGCGTGAGTTCATCCAATGAGAGGGCACGGCGTAGCCGAGTCTCCCGTCCCCGGGTCTCGGCTTTGCCGACTGCGGCCAGCGGATTCCGGGCGATTCTGCCAAGGGGTTCCAGCCAGTTGAGGAATGCCGAGCAGTGGCCGAGGTAGGCGTTGCGTGTTTTCGGCGCGAAGGATTGGGCGCTGCGCCAGCGGTTGAATCCATCGGCGGAAATATCGCGCAAGAAATGCCAGCCGCACTCATGGCAAAGCCGCGTCACGCGGTTGCGTGAAAGGGCGACGTGTTTCTTCGAGGCACCTTGCGCGGCGAGATCCGCAATGTATTCGGCGAGATGGACGGCGATGCTGGTCTGGGCCGCATCGCGGAGAGGTTTAGCGGGAAGCCAGCCGAGTAATTCGTGCTCCCTCTCGCGGACAAGTTTTTGAAGGCGTGCTTCGGCCACTTCTTTTTGCTCTACGCGCAAAGGAACATCATACCACTTGGGCCCCTCACTTAGGCGAAAGCGCCCGCGATAGTACCGGCTACCGCTTGGTTTGAATACATACATAACTAGGAGGCGGTATTTTGAACGAGTGCATTGAGGTCACTCATCCGGACGAGACGCTTTCCGCGCACCTTCTTGCTGGGGAGCTTCCCTTCGGTGATCAGACGGCGAATGGTCTTGTCGGAGACGCGAAGCAGGCCGGCCACTTCCGAAATAAGGAGCAGTTTATCTCCTCCGAGAAAGAAGGCGCTGAGACTTTGGGCCTGCTCGGACATGGCTAGATTTTCCCTTCGTTAGCCGCCTCAATGAGCTTTGGCATCATGGCGGCGACGATTTGCTTCGCGTCCACCATCTTGGCCATATTGCTACTGGCTTTGCGACTAGCCAAGGTGGCTGACATGGCTTCGAGACCGCGCTGCATCAGATAGCGGGCTGCATCCAATTCGGAATTCAGGCTGAGCATATCACGAATCTCACGAATCTGTTCTAACTCTGGACCGTGCAGGCGGAAGGTCGCACGAACAACTTCCTTTGACTCAGCCGGCTTAGCGTTCTTGGGCATTTTTGGCATGCCCTAGAACGAGATAATTATATCCTATTGTCAACAAAAGGCACCTTTAGGGTAATATTAGCGCGTCGTTTGAATGCAAGCGTGAGGGATGATCGTGCCATCCGGTTAGGCACTTTTCTTGAGTGACATGTCCTCAAGCATTTCCCGTGTAGTCGGCCAGAGCTGCTGCCCAAGATATGCCAGCTCGAGCTTGCTTGGGTCCGACTCCGCAATCCAACCCTTCAAATCTGATATTCTCGTGGCTCTTGCGATACCAGCTCCAGCAGCTGGGTTTTCTAGTAAGGGCCGGCCGAGTCCCTCCCATCGCTTCACGATTGTGGGCGCGCTGAGGGGAGCGAGATCAGGACCAACTGTAGACCCGCAATAGGGGCACAAAAGTAGCCACTTGTCCGGGAGGAGTCCTTTTTCTTCGATGGGTGCCTTATGGAGGAGGCCGCCTTCGTTACTTCCAGGCTTTGGTGCCCTGCATGGTGAATCGCCGTAGCATACAAGCCGGAAGAGACCGAGCTCGTGAAGCGCACGCTCGCGCTCGCGCTGAATCGGCGAAGGCAAGAGTGAGTAAAGTAGAACGCGCGTCGGAGGCGCCCATACGATGACCTGATTCGCGACGGTAATCTGAGACGCATGAAGCCGCGTGTAGCCTCCGAGAATCTGTCCCACGACTACTACCGTGCGCTGAAAAATCCAACGGCCTGCGCCTCTTGCCCACGCAGGATAGAATCCGCGTTCACCGATGAATGGGAGACCGTCCATTTTTATTCGCTCAATGTTTTAGTTCAGCCGCGCCAGCTTACAGGCATGGCCGCGCTAGCGGAATAGACGTTTTCTGGAAAGCGCAAGAGCGTCGCGTCATTCAAATGGCTTTTTTGGCCTTGAGCCACGAGACACCAAATTCTTTCCGGATCAAAATGCGGTCGGACTTCTCATCTACCTCGAGCGTATCGCCCGAGAGCAAAAGAGCGACCTGACCACTTTCGAGCTGATATGCTGAACCGTCTTCGCATCTGATGCGACCGACGATGACATCTTTGATTTTCTTTTTTTGATACATGATAGGAAATCTTCTTCGCCTAGACGTTTCAGCGACGTTGATTACGGCGATTGGTCGGGTCTTTTTCCAACCGTCTTCTTCTTTTCGATCTTTGCTAGCATTTGGCGCAGTGCTGCCTCGAATTCAGGGCTGGATAGCATCTGCTCCTCTTCCTCCTTCGGACTGAGTCGGGGAAGTTCTTCGTCGACGCCGAAAACATCGCTAATCAAGACGAACGAATCCTTATCACTCTGATCTTCCTTTTTATGAAAGTAGATTCGTTTCTCACCGGCATCCTCAGTGTAGGAATATCCCTGAAATGGAACGGCCTGCCCTTTCTTCTTATGGACGATGAATGTTCTCATGTCGGAGCTTCTGCGTTGCTTTAATTATGCTATACCAAGGTGTCGTATCGCAAGGATCGATAGCATTGCCTGCCAATCTTCAGCTGAAGCCAAGGCGATGGATTCGCGCAACTGGTAAGCCCATTTCGAGCCCAGTCTTCGGCGGATGCCATCCATGTCAGAGGCGCCCAGTGCATGGGCCAGTTCGCCCACCCTTGCCCGCCACGCGATCGCACCTGGGGAATGCCACGCAAAGACACGAGTACAGGCCAGCCAGCCGATTTTATTGCGGCGGTCGAACTCCACGCGACGACATCCCTTCCATGAGTGCTTGCGGATGATTAGGCCTGCCTCGAGATACTTGCCGATATATTCCGAAATCGCTTCCTTGCCTTTGCGGATAGGTAGCAGCTCGGCACGGCCCAGACCATAACGGGGCAGCACCTTACGGAGCAGTTTCCACATGGCGACCAGCTCAAGAGCAGCAGAAGACCGATAGCGGTTGCGAAGCTCACGGAATAGGGCTGTAGGGCCGTTGGTTCGTCGTTCTTGCTGACACTCAGTGAACGCCTGCCAGTCGAAGGCATCCGGCTTGGTATCCCACAGGACCGCGACCAAAATATGATAGTGCGGCCGCCCCTGTTTTTGCGGCTCCAGGACGCGGATGTAACTTACGATCCATGCCCCGTTCCGCACGAGGAAGCTATTCCAACGGCGAGCGAATCGGGTGGGGTGGAGGTTGTCTTCATCCGTCACGGTGAAAAATAGGCAATGGCTCCGACCCCAATGCTCGATGAAGGCAGCCACATTGAGACGGAGGTGAAAGGCTGACCGTGCTTCGGCTCCGGTCGGCATCCCAAATCGGTGAAGGGTGTCGTCATCTCGTTGGTCCCAAATGCGCTTTTTTGATCGGTCAGTGTAGACGCCCGGTTGATTGGGAACCGACCTCAGCCTGTAGCGTGGTCCGTTGGAATTGTTACTATTCTGACAAGGAAGGGCGGCAGCCGCCGGCGCGGGCGCTACGCGCCCGCATCCGGCTGGCTGTCCGCGCATGCCATCGACCATCACTTAGCTCCTCCCTCAACTGCCCGGACAAGGGCTAGAATCGCCGCACGAATTGCATCAGGTAGCGTTGCCCAAATGGAGACGATCTCGGTCAGGTCTGCTCCATTCGCACCCGAATTTTGTGATACAGTTTGTGAAGATATTTCCTTCCCGACTTCGCAAACCGCGCTAACATCGGAGCTTGGCGGCGGGGGTGGGTAGCTTCGAATCCCACCCCCGCCGCCATTTCGACGGAGTCGAAATGGCAGCAACTCGCAGAGTTGCGGCGGCCGCGGAGCGGCTGCGAGGGTGGGATAGGGGGCGCGCGCAGCGCGAGTGCCTGCACCTGCCGAAGGCAGCCAATCCCACCCCCTCCGCCATGCTTCGCCTCGTGAAACGAGGGCGAAGCATGCCCTGCGAAGCTCTTAGCGGAGCATGGGCTCTTACGAACGGCGATTGTGGCTTCGCACGGCACGGCCATTTCCCACTGAAAAAATAGGGATGCCGCAAAGGGACGCGGCGCAGGACAACGCAAGACAACGGCGTTTGCCAAACATGTCCTGCTCGCAAACAGGGGCGAAACCACCGGCTTTTGGGGTGTGGGCTGAAAGAATTACGTTAGCATCACTTTTCCCTCGATTGGGTGCGGAGTTCTGCTGATTCAAGGGGCAGCTATCGCCGCTGCCGCGGGACTTCCTCCGCTGGCAGGGAGTGTGCTTTTCATCCTGGGCCAACATGAAAAACTTCCGCGAAATCTACTGCGAAAACCGTGGCATTGCCGTGGAGCAATTTGAACACGAGTTGGTTTCGCGGTGCCTGCACCGGCAGGCGCGGCCTTTCTATTGGTTGCTGGGCTGGAATCACCAGTACACCTCGCCGGACTACGAGTTTGTGCGCAACGTGGGGGAATTGCGCCACCGTCGCGGCTTTCGCGAGGAAGCGTCGGAATATCATTACCACCCCGGCAATCGCGGCCTGCTGCGCCGCGTGCTGCGCATCCGCGTTTCGTCCCAACATCTGCAGGAAGTTTTCGAGCAGCTGATGCCGACGGTGTCCGCGCCCTGACTGCGGCCGGAACAAGGTTTCGGAGTTGAGCCGGCGGTGTCGTGTCATAAGGTCGCCGCTTCATCTTATGACTACCTCAGCCCGCGCGTTTCGCGCTTTGTCCGTTCTCGTCCTGAGCCTGGCTTCGCTCCTGCCGGCCTTCGGAACCACCCTCACGCTCGCCGATTTTCAAGCCGCGGCGGCGCGCAACCATACTTCGCTTGAATTGCCGGTTTACGCCCGCACGCCGGACGAACTCAAGGCGCAGGTCGAAGCCGCGCTCAAGACGGCCGATGCCGAGCTGACCACGCTGGCCGCGCAGGATCCGGCGAAGCTTACCTTCGAGAACACCTTTGTCGCCGCCGATGCCATCGTCGCCCGCGTGGCTGGCATGGGCAATCTGGTCGGCACCATTGCGCAATCGAGCCTCGAGGCGCCGATGCGCGACGCCGCCAATGAGCTGAGCGTGAAGATCGACGAGTGGAGCGTCGGGCTCGATTACCGGGACGATCTCTATCGCGCCCTGAAGACGGTCGCCGACAAAAAGCCCAAGCTCGGCGCCGAGGAACAGCGCCTGGTCGACGACCAGATGCTCACCTACCGCCGCGCCGGCCTCGCCCTGCCGGCGGCCGAGCGCGCCACGGTCGAGAAACTCCGCAAGGATCTCGCCGGCCTCAACACGCAGTTCGGCGTGAACATCAACGAGGCGCGCGGCCCGATCGATTTCACCGCCGAGGAACTGGCCGGCGTGCCGGCGAGCTTCCTCGATAGCCCCGGCGTCAAGCAGCCGGATGGCAAGTATCGCGTGATGGCCAACATCACCTGGCATGCGGTCGCGATCGGCGACAATGCCGACAATCCCGAGACGCGCCGCAAGCTGAGCGTCGCCCGCAATTCGCTCGCGCAGGAAAAGAACATTCCGGTGCTCAAGCAGATGGTCGCGCTTCGCGCCGACATCGCGCATCGCCTCGGCTATGCCTCGTGGGCCGATTACCAGACCGAGACCCGCATGGCCAAGACCGGCGCCGCCGCCGTGAAGTTCGAGGAGGACCTGGTCAAGGGTCTCCAGCCGAAGTTCGCCGCCGAGATGGAAACGCTCCGCCAGCTGAAGGTGAAGCAGACCGGCCAGGCCGATGCGAAGCTCGCGGCGTGGGACATCGGTTACTACACGAACCGCCTGATGAAGGAAAAGTTCGCCGTCGATAAGGAGGCGCTGCGCGTCTACTTCCCGTACCAGGCGACGCTCGAGGGCATGTTCGCGATCTATCAGAAGATCTTCGGCCTGAAGTTCACCGCGATCGAGCCGCCGTATGTGTGGGCGCCGGGCGTGCAGCTCTATGTGGTGCAGGACGCCGCCAGCGGCGTGCCGATGGGCGCCTTCTACCTCGACATGTTCCCGCGCGAGGGGAAGTTCAACCACTTCGCCTGCTTCCCGCAGAAACTCGGCGGCGTGCTCGCCGACGGCCGCTACGACCTGCCGGTCGCCGCGCTGCTCTGCAACTTCCCGGCGCCGTCCGCCGACAAGCCGTCGCTGCTCAAGCAGGATGATGTCGTCACGCTCTTCCACGAGTTCGGCCACGTCATGCACGGCATGATGAGCCGTTCGCGCTTCGTCGCCCAGACCGGCTTCTCCGTGCCGCGCGATTTCGTCGAGGCGCCGTCGCAGATGCTCGAGAACTGGGTGTGGGACAAGGCGGTGCTCGACACCTTTGCCGCCGACTACCGCGACGCGTCGAAGAAGATTCCGGCCGAGACCATCGCGGCGCTCGTCGCGGCGCGCCAGGCGACCGAGGGCTACGCCACCCGCCGCCAGCTGACCTACGGGCTCGTCGACCTTTCGCTCCACACCGTTTCCGCGGAAGCGGCGGCGAAGATGGACATCGTCGCCGTCACGAACGCCACGCTCGCGCGCGTGACGATCGCGCCGCCGGAAGGCACGGCCTTCGTGGCTTACTTCGGCCACCTCGCGGGTTACGACGCCGGTTATTACGGCTACCTGTGGGCGAAGGTGATGGCGATCGACATGGCCAGCGTCTTCAAGGCCGCGCCCGGCGGTTTCCTCGACGAGAAGATCGGCCGCCGTCTGCGCGACGAGGTTTACGGCGTGGGCAACACGCGCGATGTCGCCGTGTCGGTCGAGAAATTCCTCGGCCGCCCGCGCTCGCAGGATGCGTACCTCGAGTACGTCGGCATCAAGAAGTAATTCGCGACGAGCGGTTTTCCGAGGCCGGGCTTTCACGCCCGGCCTTTTTTGTGGAGGGCCGGTCTCCCGACCGGCCGATGAGTAACCGTAGCGGGCGCGCTTGGCCGGTCAGGAGACCGGCCCTCCAGATACGTGCTCCGGAGTTTTGTCTTTCCTGCATTCTGCGAGTGCCCGCGGTTGCAAAATGCCGGAAAAAATCCGCGCGCGAAATCTTCCGCGCGTTATCGAAAATATTTTGAACCAACTGAAAAACGTCTGGTCCCTACGGCCAAGTTTCAGTTGAACCATTCATCATCCAGTCAGCGCGCGGAAATTTTCGCGGCGCGCCGGACCGGAGTCTCCCGCTTGGTGCGGCAAATCTGCCTGCTGCGTGAACAGGGTGACACCGTCGAAGCCGGACGCTTGGAAGCAAACGACCTTGCCACCCTCGTGGACGAAATCCGCCGCGAGCCGGAAGGGGTCGCGTGGTGCGATGCGGAATTGCCGGCGTTGTTCGCCGCCGAGACGCAGCGGATCGCGGATGCGACGCTTGTCGCCGACCTGCTGATCCCGCGTCTGCTGGAATCGTGGAATTCGCTTTCCGCGGCCCTGCCGCGGCTGCGACCCGTTCCCGCGGCGCCGGAGCCCGCGCCCGCGCGTCCGGCTGCCGCCGTTCCGTCCGGACCGCCAGCCATCACCGATTTGCTCGACGCCATGCTGGCGGCCGAGCGCATGAGCACACGCATGTCACCCGCCCCGAACCGCTAGCTCCCAACCACAAAAACATGACCACCTCGACCACACTCGACAAAAAGCCCGCTGCTCCCGCCACCGTCACGCTCGACCGTCCTTCCGACCCGGCTCCTTCCGTCCGCCGCATCGACCGCAAACGCATTCTCGTCGGCTTCGACCTCGGTACCAACGCCTCCTGCATCCTGGCCGGCCCGGCCGAGGGCAAGGACGCCACCGTCAGCAAAATCATTCCCACCATCATCGGCTACGCCCGGGAGGGCCTCGTCGATGGCATCATCGCCAACAACGCCACGACGCTGATCGGTGAGGAGGCGCTCAATCACCGCCTGCAGCTGCGCATGATCGCGCCGCTGGAGGACGGCATTATCGCCCACGTCGAACCGGCCAAGGATTACATCCGCCGCGTGCGCGCGGTGGTCGATCCCACCGGCGCGGCGGAAATCCGCGCCGTCATCGGCGTTCCGGCCAACGCCGGCCAGCAGGCGCGCGAGGACATCCGCAACTGCGCCGCGGGCGTCTTTGATCGCGTGCTGCTGATTCCGGAACCGTTTCTGGCCGCGCTCGGGTTCCGCGACGACTCGCGGCTCGGCCAGCCGAATTACGTCGATCCCGTGACCAATTCGCTCTTCATCGACATCGGTGGCGGCACGAGCGATCTCTGCCTCATCCAGGGTTATTTTCCGACGGCCGACGACCAGATCAGCCTGGCCTTCGCGGGCGACGCGGTGGACAAGCTGATCGAGGACGACCTGCAGCGCACGTATCCGAACAACGGCCTGTCGCGCGCCACGATCCGCCAGATCAAGGAGGAGCACTCCTACGTCGGGCCGATCCGCAAGCCGATCGACGTCAAGGTTCTCATCGGCGGCAAGAGCCACACGCTCGAGCTCGGCGAGACCATCGGCAACGCCTGCAACCGCCTGCTCGAGAAAATCTATCCGGCCATCACGACGCTCATCAGCCGCGCGTCTTCCGATTCCGTGGCCCAGTTGCTGCAGAACATCGTGATCACCGGCGGCGGCAGCCGCATCCGCGGGCTCGACACCGTGCTGCAGCAGAAGCTGGCCGAGGACGGCTTCGAATCGCCCAAGGTCAAGCTCGCCGGCCCGGAGTACAAGCGCTTCGTCGCTGTCGGCGCCCTCAAGGCCGCCCGCTCAGCCCGCGAGGACCAGTGGCAGCATTTGCTGGCCTGAACGGGCAGCACGACCTTTGGTCAGCTCAACGCCTCCGGTGAAAACCGGGGGCGTTATTTTTTGTCGGCGAGTGTGAGTTGCATCCCAGCCACACACCCCGGCCCTCTTCATAGAGGGGACTGCGGCTGCGGCGGTTTGGAATCCCCTCTATCAAGAGGGGTGCCCGCAGGGCGGGGTGTGTTTCCGCGCGTTCACTAAACATCACCGCCCAAAATAAAACCGGCCCGCGCTTTCGGCGCGGGCCGGTCTGTGTCAGTCGGGTAGCGTGGAAAAACTCAGAACGAATACGAGAGCTGCGCCGAGATGCCGAGGTCGGCGCTGGCGTCGCTGAAGCCCTTCGTGAAGGCGAGATTGCCGTTCAGGCGGTCGCTGAAGCGGTGGAACACCGACAGCGAGGCTTCCTGCGCATCTTCGCCGCCCACGATGATGGCATCGCGCCATTCATAGGACACGCCGAGCGAAGTGCCGGGCGCCACGGTGAAGAGGAGGCCGGCGGAAGCGTACCAGCCGTTTTCGAGCTGATAGAGACCGTCGCCGAGCCAGCGATAGCCGATCGTGCCGAAGGGCGTGACCGAACCGTAGGTACGGAAGAGATCCATCTGCGCGTAGTAATCGATTTCGCCGGTGCCGAGGCCCTTGTCCTCATCGCCGGTCGGGAACTTGACGCGACCGGTGAACGAGACGTTCACCTTGTCCGCGCCGGTCACCGCCTTGTAGGTGAGGCCGATGCTGGAGTCACCGAGGCCCGACTCGCTGCCGTCGGTCGGGCGCAGCGGACCCGCCGCGCCACCGTCGCCGATGATGCTGGCGGGACCATCGATCGAAATCCACGGCACCGTGATGCGCCAGGCCCACTCGTTGGTTTCATAAACGTAGCTGACGGGCACCGCGAGGACGGTGGTGTCCTGCGTGAGGCCGTAATCGCCGCGGCTGTAAACGACGCCCGCCTCGATCTTCATCACGCTGGACGGAGTGACGACGGTCTGGGCGGAGCTGGTGACGGCGGCGGCGAGGGTCAGGACCGCGGCGAGGGAGAGGGAGGAAAGGGAGCGCATGGGAGGGTAGTTCTGGTTCGTTCGGTGTTCGCAAGCGGCCCCGCCGCACGAATGCGACGGGGCCGTTGTTTCAGGAGTTAATCGTAACGGTTTTAGTTGCCGGAGGCGCTGACGCTGCCGGCCGCTTCAACCTGGGCGACGGCTTGGGCATAAGCCTCATAGTCGTCGGCGAGCTGGTCGCGGGCCGAGTCGAAGCGATCGCTGGCCGCGGAACGGGCCGCGCGGAGGCTCGAGCGGACCTGCGCTTCGCGCTGGCGGGCCGCGGTCAGGGCGGCGTCGAAGCGCTCGCGGGCTTCACCGCGCAGCTCGCTGGCGCGGCTGCGGAGGCCGGCGACGGCCTGGTTGGCGGTATCAACGCGGGATTCAACCTGCGAGGAGACGGCGTCGCGGGTGCCGTAGGCGCTGGCGCGGATCTGCTGGGCGGTCTGCTGCGCGTTGAGCGAGAGCGACACCGAGTTGGCCGACGAGACGGAGCCATTGAAGCTGCCGTTCGGGTTGGAGCCGCTGACCGCGGAGTTCACGTTGCTCGCACCGTTGATCGCCGCGCCGGAACGGCTGGCGTTGGCGCTGGCGGAACCGTTGATGGCGCCGGAAGCATTGAGGGTGCTGTTCGCCGAGTTGACACCGGCATGCGTGGCGGCCTGGCCGGCCGCGTTGAGGTTGGCAGCCGTGTTCGCCGCCGTGTTGGCTGCGTTCTGGCCGGCCGCCTGGGCTTGCGCCGCGGCCGAGTTGGCCGCGTTGGCGGCGGCCGTGGCCGCGGTATTGGCAGCCGCTTGCGTGCGGTTGGCAGCGTTGGCTGCAGCGTTCGCCGCGTTGCTGGCGTTGGCGGCGGCCGTGGCGGCCACGTTGGTGGCGGTATTGGCATTCACAGCGGTCTGGGCGGCCGCGAACGGAACGATGGCCGCAGCGAGAAGAGCGGCCGTGAGGATGCGTGACTTATTCATAGGAGTGTGGGGATTGAGGGTTGGATGGGATGGTTGAGTTTCCGCCTTCCTCTTTGCTTGGCCGGTGCCAGCTGTTGGCACGGCGCGCGTCCGCACGCTCAAGTTATTGGAATCCAATGAACTGAAATATTCAGTTCATGTGCTGTAGCTGCTTTGCAGTTACGATTTCGTTGCGAAATGCAGGATTGCCCCTTGGGGGCGTGGCAAAGCGCAAGGGTTTCCCTGGCGCGCCAAAGGACACAAAAAATCCCGCGGTGCGTGAAAGCGGCCCGCTCGCGCAGCCCTGCGGGCCAAGGCGCGAAATGCCGTTGCGCTTACGGCGCGTCGAGAATCTCGCGCGCGCGGCGGGCGGCGACGAGGCGGTTTTCGAGACCGAGTTTGTCGAGGATGCTCTGAACCTGCTTCTTCACCGTGCCGGCGGTGTTGGCGAGGATCAGCGCGATCTCGGGATTGCTTTTTCCCTCGGCGATCCAGAACAGGACCTCGGCTTCGCGCGGGGTCAGGCCCAGCTGTTCCAGGCGGGGCGCCGCCGAAGCTCCGATTTCTTCGAGCAGCAGCGTGACGCATTCCGCCTCGCCGACTTCGGCGAAGCGCCGCACGCGCAACCGGCCGGTCGGCGTCGCGATTTCCTGCGAGGCGGCGGCCCCGAGCGGCAGCGCGGCGGGCAGCGCCGCCTCGTGGCCGGGCCCGAAATGCGCTTCGATCAGGCGGCTCGCGCGCTGCGTGGCGAAGAGCAGCTGGCCGTCGAGCGTGGCCACGAGCAGCGCGCGGTCGAGCGAGTGGCGCAGCGCGCGCTCGGCTTCCTCGCGGCGGCGGACTTCCTCCTGCAGCTCCTGCCGCAGCCGGCGGAGTTCCAAGTGAACCTCGACGCGCGCCAGCACCTCGGCCGGATCCAGCGGCTTGGCGACGTAGTCGAGTCCGCCCGCCTCGAGGCCGGCGATCTTGTCGGTGGCGTCGCCGAGCGCGGACAGGAAAATCACCGGGACCTCCCGCAACGCCGGCTCGGCCTTCAGCCGCCGGCACGTGGCGTAGCCGTCGAGGCCGGGCATCATCACGTCGAGCAGGATGAGATCGGGTGCGGTTTTGGCCGCGAGCTTGAGCGCGCGCTCGCCGCTTTCCGCCAGCAGCACGCGGTAGCCGGCCGCGCTGGCGGCGTCGACCAGCATGGAGAGATTCGCGGGAACATCGTCGACGACGAGCAGGGTTTTCATGACGGCGAAAGGCGGCGCCGCGCGGCTTCCAGCCACCGCCGCAGATCGGCGAGGCGGGCCTGGGCGGCGAGGCTGTGCAAGGCATCGATCAGGTCGTGCGCGGCGGCGGGATCGTTGCGCGCGGCGGCGAGGCGGGCGCGGAACGCCACGAGGTCGCCGATTTCCGCGAGGGACTCGAGATCGTCCAACACGGCGGCGGCGGGCAGCGCCCAGCTGGCGGGCAGCTGTTCGGGCAGCAGCGGGGCGCGTGTTCCGGCGGATTCAACCGGACGGATCCAGTCGAGCTGGAGCAGGTGGCCGATGAGTTCGATCAGCCGCGCGGTTTGGATCGGCTTCTCGGCGAATTCGTCGCACCCAGCCGCGATGGCCTGCGTGCGATCGTCGGGAAACACGCTGGCGGTCACGGCGACGATCCGGATGTCGCGGCCGGCCGGCAGCGTGCGGATGCGCCGGGTGGCCTCCAGTCCGTTCAACGACTTCAAGCGGATATCCATCAGAATAAGCGCGGGGGGCTGCGCGGTCACGCGCTCGATCGCGGCCGCGCCGTCGTCGGTTTCCTCGATCAGGAATCCCATCGGTTGCAGCAGACTTCGGAGCAGGTCGCGATTGATGGGCTCGTCGTCGACGATGAGCACGCGGAGACGCGCTCCCCGGTAGCCGGTGGGCAGCCGCTCAGGCAAGGCCTGCGGGGCCGCGGCGGTGGCGGGCAGGTTGATGTCGAACCGGAACGTGCTGCCGTGATTCGGCACGCTCTCCACCTGGATCACGCCACCCATGAGCCGGATGAGGCGCTGGCTGATCGCCAGGCCCAGCCCGGCGCCCTGCGCGGCGAAAGCCGGACCGGCCGCCTGGTAGAAGCGTTCGAAGATGCGCGACTGCTCGGCCGGCGGGATGCCGATGCCGGTGTCGGTCACCGTGAACCGCACGCGTTCGCCCGCCAGCGCCACGTGCAGCTCCACCCGGCCTTGGGCCGTGAATTTCAGCGCGTTGCCCAGCAGATTCAGCAGCACCTGGCGGAGCCGGGCTTCGTCGCCGGTGGCAAACTCGGGCACATCAGGCGCCGCATGCAGCGCGAAAGTGAGGCCCTTTTGCGCGGCGCGCAGGGAGAAGATTTCCGTCAGCAGGGCGAGCAGGCGGTTGAGCGAGAAAGGTTGCGCCGACAGTTCGATGCGGCCGGCTTCCACCTTGGCGAGGTCGAGCACCTCGTTGATCATGCCCGCGAGATGGTCGCCGCTTTGATGGATGATCTCCAACTGCCGGCGGATGTCGGCCGGCAGTTCGGGCGAACCGCGCAGCAACTGGGTGTAGCCGAGGATGGCGTTGAGCGGCGTGCGCAGCTCGTGGCTCATGCTGGCGAGGAAGGTGCTCTTCGCGCGATTGGCCGCCTCGGCGGCGTCGCGGGCCTCGCTGAGCTGCTGCTCGCGCTGCACGAGCGTGGCGGTGCGGGCCTGCACGGTTTGCTCGAGCTCGACGTTGCGCTGCCGGAGTGCGCGGCCGCGCCAGCGCACGATGCCGAGGACGATGAGCAGGGCGGCCAGGGCGTAGCCGCCGAACGCCCACCAGGTCAGCCAAGCCGGCGTGGCGACAATGAAGGCGCAGGCGGCGAGATCGCTGATGAAGCCATCGCTGTCGTTGGCCTGCACGACGAAGCGATAGGCGCCGGGCGGCAGGTTGGTGAAGGCGCGGGTGCGCTCCGGCGACCAGGCGGACCATTCGCGGTCATATCCTTCGAGCTTGGTCCGGTAATGGGGCTCCGCGCCCAATTTCTGGCGGGGAGCGACAAAGTGAAAACGCACGGTGTTGTGGTCCGCGGCCAGCCGGTCCCCTGAAATGAAATCGTCCGGCTGGGTGGCCGGGGCCGGCGGGACTTCCGGCGGCAGGCGCGGATCGGTGATGTCGCGCGAGGGTCCGATCGCCGGCCACGGCTGGCCGTCGCGGATCGCTTCCGCGCGGATGAAAACGGGGAAGGCGGGGGCCGACACGAAGGCCGCCGGCAGCTCCGAGCGGAACAAGCCGCTGGTGCCGCCGTTCCAGAGCACGGTCTTGCCGTCGGGATCGACTTCCTCGAGCAGCGTGGCGCGGGCCGGCACGCCGCGCGCGTCCTCGAGGAAATGAGGAAGCGCGTGCCAGGTTTGGTCGGGACCGGTGAAGAAGGAACGCCGCGCGCGGTCCGCACCCTTGCCGGGTGGCGCGATGGTGCCGACGACCCACAAGCCGTCGGGTCGCTGCGGGCTCACGCCGAGGATGCTCAACGGCGGTTGGTTGAGCCGCGCGCCGGCTTCGTCGGTGGGCACGAAGCGTTCGGTCGCGGCATCGAAGCGATAGAGACCGTAATCGATGTGAAAAAGCGGCCGGTCGCGCCACGACACGACGGTATTGTTGCCCGCCAGCTTGGCCGGGAGGCCGTGGCCGCCGGGAAAATCCGTGACCGTGGCCGTGCCGCGCTGGCCGGGCGAACGGCCAGTGAAGCGCACGCGCATGAAGCCGTCGAACGTCTTGGCCAGCCAGAGCGTCCCGTCGTTTTCCTCGACGGCCAGGTTGGTGGAGTGGTCGACGCCCGCGACCGGACCCTCGTCCACCCAGCCCGAGGTCGTGCGGTGCACGGAGCGCAGGCCTTCCGTTTGCATCACCCACACGCGATCCGGATCGATGGCGCTGACGGCGAGCCGCGGCCCGGCGGATGACTTGCTGGAGAAGGTCACGATCCGTTCGAATCCCTCCGCGCCCAGCCGACTGACACCGGTGGCGTCGCCGGCGTAAAGCCCGTCGGGCAGCGGCAGCAGGTTGCGCACGCTGCCGGTCAGGCCTGGCACGGTTTCGAAGCGTGCCGGGGTCACGTCGGTGGAGGGCACCAGCCGCTGCACGCCCATGTGGCCTGAGAGATAAAAAACTCCGTGGTAGCGGGCGGTGTGCAGGACCACGCCGTGGCCGACGCCGTTTAGGGTGTCGAAGGCGCTGACGTGGGCCGGCCACTCCACGCGGGTTGCGCCTTCCGCGGTGCCGAGCCAGAGGCCGCCTTCGCGGTCGGGCACCAGCGCATTGACGTCGGCGAGGCTGCCTTTCTCGGCGAGCGCGGTCAGCAGCCGGCCTTCCGCATCGAGGAAGAGCACGGCGTTGGACTGCAACGCGATCACGCACGAACCGTCGGCCAGGCGGAGGCCCTTGTTGATTTTCTTTTCCTTCAACAATGGGTCGACCGGCGTGGCCCAGGCCGACAGCCGGCCCTCGCGCAGCCAGAACAGGCCGCGGTCGGTGGTGCCGATCAGCAGGGCGCCGCCTGGGCCATCGGAAACGAATTTCACGGCGGCTTCCTTCAGGAGCGCGTCGTCGCATACGACTGTCAGTTTGTCGCCGTCGAGCCGCTGCAGGGGGCCGCCGGCCTTGTGCAGGTAAAGCGTGGAGCCGGCGGCGAAAGCCGTGGCGCCTTCGTGGTCGATGACGGAGGCGAATTTTCCGCCGCGCCACAGGAACACCTTGCGGGCCGTCGCGAAGGCGATGGTATCGCCTGCGGCCACGATGACTTGGATTTCGCGGAAATCGCGTTCGCTCTCGGGCAACTGGTCGACCAGCGAGACGAACTGTTCCTTGCCGTGTGGCGCGGCCTTGAAATACCCGAGCTGGTTGTTGCCGCCGGCGTAGATCGTGCCGTCCGGCGCAATCGCGAGACCGCGCACGAAGCGCGCGAAGGGCATCTCGATCTCGCCCCAGCTCGAGCCGTCGTAGGTGATCGTGACGCTGAAGGAGCCGAAATACATCACGCCGCGCGCGTCCTGCACGACGGAACACAACTGGTCGGCGCGCTCGAAGAGGCTCGGCGGAAAATGTTTTGCCAGCGGCCGGCCCATTTCGCTGGCGCGCGTGGGGACGGCGACCGCGAGGAGCAGGGTTATGACGCAGGCAAGACGGAGAAACACAGGCGCATAGTGGGGAATTCACTCTGCGGGCGGCAATCCTTCAGCGTCCGCATACCCCGGTGGGGGTATGGGCTCGGCGCGATTGCATTGATATAACAGCGATGTCATGCACGCGATCTCCACCGTTATTCTTCGCCGCTGCGCCGCGCTGCTCCTCTGCGCGCCGCTGGCGGCCCTGGCCAACCCGACTGGCGGCCAGGTCGTCGCGGGTTCCGCGACCATCAACCACCAGGGCGCCACCACGACCATCACGCAGGGCACGGACCGCGCGGTCATCAACTGGAACGACTTCAATGTCGGCGCGGGCGAACTCACGCGCTTTGTCCAGCCGGGTGCGCAGAGCGCGGTGCTGAACCGCGTCACCGGTGGCAATCCCACGCAGATCTTCGGCCGCCTCGAGGGCAACGGCCGCGTCTTCGTGCTCAACCCCAACGGCGTGCTCGTCGGCGCCGGCGGCGTGGTGCAGACGCAGAGCTTCATCGCCAGCACGCTGAACGTGGCGAACACCGACTTCATGTCCGGCGGCGACCTGCGTTTCACCGGCAGTTCCACCGCCGCCGTGGAAAATCTCGGCCGGATCGACGCCGGCCAGGGCGATGCGGTCCTCATCGCGCACCGCGTGCGCAACGCCGGCGAAATCGCCGCGACCCACGGCACCGTGGCGCTGGCGGCGGGCACGGACGTGGTCCTCGCGGCGGAAGGCGATACCCGCGTCTGGGTGAAGTCCGGCGTGAACGGTGCGGGCGGCACCGGTGTCGACCAGAGCGGCACGGTGAGCGCCGTGCAGGCCGAGCTGAAAGCTGCGGGTGGCAATGTGTATTCGCTCGCGGTCAATTCCAGCGGCCTGGTTTCCGCCACGGGCCTGGCCGAGCGCAACGGGCGCATTTATCTCACCAGCGAGGGTGGCAACGTTGAGGTTTCCGGCACCTTGCAGGCGCGCGGCGCAGAAGGGAAGGGCGGCGAGATCTACGTGGGTGGCGGTTACCAAGGCAAGGATGCGGGCATCGCCAACGCGGCGAACACCACGGTGACCGCTGCGTCGCGGCTCAATGCCGGCGGCGAAACCCACCAGGGCGGCAAGATCGTGGTGTGGGCCAACGACCACACGAACTACGCCGGCGCCTTGACCACGGGCCATGGCGGCGAGGTGGAGGTCAGCGGCAAGGGCACGCTCGACTTCACGGGGACGGTGAACACGCGTGGCGGCCGGCTGCTGCTCGATCCGACGGACATCACGATCGACAACTCGAACTTCGCCACGCTCATCGGAAATCCGCTGCTCACGGGCGCGGTCGTGCTCAGCGCGACCAACGACATCACCTATAACACGTCGAATCCGATCCAGAGCAACTACCCGCTCCTGTGGATCGCCGATCGCGACGTGATCCTCGCGCCGACTTCCTCCTTCGGTTCGATGGGCGCAGGCAACAACGTCGATTTCCAAGTCTACGCCGGTCGCGATTTCATTATGAACGCCGCCACGAGCATCGCGTTCTCGGGCGATGGCCACGCCCTGATCCGCGCCGGCCGCGACCTCACCATGGGCGCGAGCGCGACGATTTCCTTCGGCAGCGGCGGCTGGGTGTTGCTCAGCGCCGACACCGCCAATTCGACGCGCCCGGCGTACGGCACCGGCAAGATCACGCTCGACACCACCGCGTACCTGAACGCCACGAAAATCCAGGCGTTCGCCCCGGCGCCGGCGCAGTTCGTGAACAACAGCGCGGTCACCTTCGCCGCGCCGACCTACGACAAGTGGGAGGAGGACATCGACATCGAGCACGTGGGCAGCGGGCTGTGGTTCAAATCGGGCTCCGGTGGCATCTTTGCCCCGCCGACTTCAATCCTCACGATTGCCGCCAACAATTTCACCCGCAGCTATGGCGACCCGAATCCGACGTTCACGGCGAACTACTCCGGTTTCGTCAACGGCGATACGTCGGCCCTGGTCACCGGCCTGCAGTTTTCGACGACCGCGACCCAGACCTCGCCCACGAGCCACACCTATGCCATCACGCCCTTTGGCGCGACCGCACCCGCCTACTACACGCTCAGCTATGTGCCGGGCACGCTGACCATCGTGCCCGCGATCGTGACGGTTACGCCGGTGTCGTTCTCCCGGTTTTATGGCGACCCGAACGGCACGCTCGCGCTCACCTACAGCGGTTTCAAACTCGGCCAGACCGCCAGCGTGCTGACCACGCAACCCCGGGCCACCACCACCGCCACGACGGCGTCGTACATCGGCACCTATCCGATCACCGTGTCTGGCGGCGACTCGACCGAATATTCGCTGCGTTACGAAACCGGCGCGCTCACGGTGCTGAAGGCGCCGCTTGTAATCAAAGCCAATGACACCTCGCGCAGTCAGAACGCCTCGAATCCGGCGTTCAGCGCGACGTTCACCGGCTTCAAAAACGGCGACACCGCGGCGATGGTCTCGAACCTGGGCTTCACGACTCCCGCGACGCCTTCGAGCGGCGCGGGGGCGTACGCTATCACACCGTTCGGTGCCAGCGCCTTGAATTACACGCTCACCTACCAGGCCGGCGTCCTGACCGTGAATCCGATCCAAGTGATCGATTCCACCTTCACCACGACCACCCTCACCACGACCACGTCGGGCGGGAGTACGACGGTGGCGGATGTACGCACGCCGGTGGAGAAATATGTCGATGAGCGGCTGGCCGCCATGAAGGCGCGTCAGGATTACGGGGCCTACGCCGACTTGGCCGACACGGCGCGCATGCTCCTCGACGAAAGTTTCGCCGCCTATCACGTGGCGAATGAAAGGGACGATGATTACAGGGATCGACTCGGGAAGGCGTCGTCGATCATTTATGCCTTTGTGAAGTCTTTGGCGGACTATGGCTTCACGCCGGACACGGTGGGTTTCGCGGATTCCGTCCATCAACTGATGCCCGCGTGGTTTGAGACGATCCGGGACAAATACAAGAACGACCCCAACTACGCCGATTTTTTCAAGCTTCCCGATGCCCAGAAACTGTTGGTGGAGGGATGCAGCGATATCGCCTTCTCGTATCGAAATGCGCAGGAAGTGGCCTTGAAGGACAAGCTGAAGCCCTTGCTCGACAAGGCGGAAAAGCTTGAGCAACAGATTGCGACGATTGATGCGCGGCTCAAGGTCCTGGACGCGACTTTTTCCGGGGGAGCGTCGGGGGCCGGCGACATCACCGTGCTCTTCACCGGCATCGCCGACACAACGTATCAGAACAGCGCCGAACACGACCGCCTGCTGAGCGAGAGGGCGCAATTGGTAATCCAACGCCAGGACCCCACGCTCGATGCGTTCAAGGGTTCCATTTTGAACTACCGGAATCCACCCAAGCCCGGGGAGCGGGACTACATGGTGGTCGCCCTCGATTACTTGGTGAGAAACAAGATCATCTCCCTTTAAACGCCATGAAACCAAGTCTCCTTCTTTTCCTGGCCACGCTCGGCCTGACCACCGTTTCGGCCCAAAACCTGCGTTCCCTGCCGCCGCTGCCGGCGCCACCGGCGCAGCCTGAAACCGCACCGGATGCCGGGCGCAAGGTGGTCACACCGGCTCTACGGGGCATCCGCGTGCTGGCGGTCAACGGTGATCCCACCGCGCCGGCGTCCGCGGGCGTCGACTTGGCGGGGCTGGCGCTGCCGGGGGACTCGTCCTTGCGCGCCAAGCTGGAGGGCCGGCTGGGCCGGCCCCTGGATTTCACGGACATCCGCCGGATCGCGGACGAAATCCGCGCGGCGTGCGCGGCCGCCGGCCGGCACTTCGTGCAGGTCAACGTGCCGCCGCAGGATATCACCAACGGGGTGCTCACGCTGGTGGTCGTCGAGGCCCGCCTGGGAGAAACGAAGGTCGTGGGTGCCCGGGCATTCAGTGAAGCCAGTTATCGCGGGGCATTGCACCTCGCGCCCGGCCAGCTGATCGACAAGACGCAGCTCGATGCGGACATCGACTGGATCGGACGCAGCGGTTATCGCCAGGCCACGGCGCAATTCGCGCCGGGGGCGCAACTCGGCCTGACGGATGTCACCCTTCACGTCGAGGAGCGCCGGCCCTGGAGCTTCAACCTCGGCTATACCGACTCCGGCACCGCCACCACCGACGACGAGCGGGTGTTCGCAGGCTTCACCTGGGGCAACGCCTTCGATCGCGCGCAGGAGCTTTCCTATCAGCTGACCACCAGTCCGGACTTGAAAACCTCCGTGTCGCATTCCGGCAGTTACACGGTGCCCATCGATCGATGGCGCCAGCTCTTCCGGGTCGATGGCGCGTGGTCGACGATCCATGCCGACATGGCGGCGCCTTTCGACTCGAAGGGCTATTCGTGGCAGGTCGGGCTCAACTACGAAATTCCACTGCGCCCGCGGAAGCTGGGCGCGGCCGGAGCGCTCACGCACTCCGTGACCGCGGGCTTCGATTTCAAGGAAACGAACAACAACATCGAGTTCTCCAGCATGCCGATCACCGACAACACCACGCAGGTGGTGCAGTTTCGGATCGGGTATGACGCCTCGCTGCAGGATGCCCACGGGGCAACCGGCTTCCAGCTCACCGGGGTTTTCAGTCTCGGCGGTCTGGCGGGCAACAACGATGACGCCGCCTTTGCCGGCAGTCGGTCGGGGGCGAAGGCCAGTTACGCCTATGTGAACGTGGGGGTGCAGCGGCAGACCAAGCTTCCGCAGGGCTTCAGCCACACGGTGTCGCTCACCGGCCAGCTCACCACGGAGAACCTGCTCGGCAGCGAGCAGTTGGGGCTGGGCGGCGCGAACAGCGTGCGCGGCTATGATGAAGGCCTCGTTTACGGCGACCAGGGCATCCTGCTGCGGAATGAAATCATGCTCCCGGCCTTCAAGCTGCTCGGACGAACCGGCAAGGCGCACTGGGTCGATTCCGTGCGACTGCTCGGCTTTTGGGATTACGGCGCGGTGGGGAGCAGACACCTGCTCGCGGACGAGGATCCCCACCTGATCCTCAGCAGCTTGGGCGTGGGATTGCGCTACCAGTTCGGGGAGCATTTCAACCTGCGTTTCGATTATGGCTGGCAGCAGAAGGACGTCGGTTTCTCGACGCGCGAGGAACACGGCCGCGGGCACGTGAACGCGACCGTCACTTGGTGACTTGGTGCGGAGGGCCCGCCGCGCTGCGGGCTCTCCTTGGTTTGCCGTCGGGGCAGCGGCCCCAGCTCGGATCGCCGCGATGATTTGTCCGGCAACGTGCGCAGCTTTTACGATGCAAAGGCGGCGGAGTTGGCCGAGGCCGGCGGGGACTTCGTTCGATCCCTCCGGTGTCCGCATACCCCGGTGGAGGTATGGGCTCGGCGCGAGCGCATTGATATAACGGGGATGTCATGCACGCACTCTCTTCCACTTTCCTTCTCCGCTGCGCCGCGCTGTTCCTCGGCGTCCCGCTCGCGGCCGTGGCGAATCCCTCCGGCGGCACGGTCGCTGCGGGCGCCGCGACCATCAACCACCAGGGCGCCACCACGACCATCACGCAGGGCACGGACCGCGCGGTCATCAACTGGAACGACTTCAATGTCGGCGCGGGCGAACTCACGCGCTTTGTCCAGCCGGGCGCGCAGAGCGCGGTGCTGAACCGCGTCACCGGCGGCAATCCCACGCAGATCTTCGGCCGCCTCGAGGGCAACGGCCGCGTCTTCGTGCTCAACCCCAACGGCGTGCTCGTCGGCGCCAGCGGCACGGTGCAGACCCAGGGCTTCATCGGCTCCACGCTGAATGTCGCGAATTCCGATTTCATGTCCGGCGGCGACCTGCGCTTCACGGGCAGTTCCACCGCCGTCGTGGAAAATCTCGGCCGCATCGACGCCGGCCAGGGCGATGCCATCCTGATCGCGCACCGCGTGCGCAACGCCGGCGACATTGCTGCGAGCAATGGCACCGTGGCCCTGGCGGCCGGCACCGACGTGCTCCTCGCGAAGGAAGGCACCAGCCGCATCTGGGTGAAGTCCGGCGTGAGCGGTGCGGGCGGCACCGGCGTCGACCAAAGCGGCACGGTGAGCGCCGTGCAGGCTGAGTTGAAGGCCGCGGGTGGCGATGTCTACTCGCTGGCCGTCAACTCCGGCGGCGTGGTTTCCGCCACGGGTGTGGCCGAGCGCGACGGGCGCATTTATCTCACCAGTGAGGGCGGCAACGTCGAAGTTTCCGGCGCGCTGGAGGCGAAGGGCGCCAACGGGAAGGGTGGCGAGATCTACGTGGGTGGCGGTTACCAGGGCAAGGATGCCGGCATCGCCAACGCGGCGAACACCACCGTGACTTCCACGTCGCGGCTCAGCGCCGGTGGCGAAACCGACCAGGGCGGCAAGATCGTGGTGTGGGCCAACGACCACACGAACTACGCCGGCGCCTTGGCCACGGGCCATGGCGGCGAGGTGGAGGTCAGCGGCAAGGGCACGCTCGACTTCACGGGGACGGTGAACACGCGCGGCGGCCGGCTGCTGCTCGATCCGACGGACATCACGATCGACAACTCGAATTTCGCCACGCTCATCGGCAACCCGCTGCTCACGGGCGCGGTCGTGCTTAGCGCGACCAACGACATCACCTATAACACGTCGAATCCGATCCAGAGCAACTACCCGCTCCTGTGGATCGCCGACCGCGACGTGATCCTCGCGCCGACTTCCTACTTCGGTTCGATGGGCGCGGGCAACAACGTCGATTTCCAAGTCTACGCCGGTCGCGATTTCATTATGAACGCCGCCACGAGCATCGCGTTCTCGGGCGACGGCCACGCCCTGATCCGCGCCGGCCGCGACCTCACGATGGGGGCGAGCTCCACCATTTCCTTCGGCAGCGGCGGCTGGGTGCTGCTCAGCGCCGACACCAACAGTTCGACGCGCCCGGCGCACGGCGACGGCAAGATCACGCTCGATTCCACTGCGTACCTCAACGCCACGAAGATCCAGGCCTTCGCGGTGTCGCCGTCCCAATTCGTGAACAACAGCGCGGTGAGCTTTGCGGTGCCGACCTACGACCAGTGGGAGGAGTCCATCGACATTGAGCACGTGGGCAGCGGGCTGTGGTACAAGTCGGGTTCCAGCGGTAACTTTGGGCCGGCCATCACGCGGCTCACCATCACCGCCAAAGATGCCACGAAGGTCTACGGCGATGCCAATCCGGAGTTCACGGCGAACTTCACCGGCCTCGTCAATGGGGACACTTCGTCGGTGGTAACCGGCCTCCAGTTTGCCACCACCGCGACCAAGGCCTCGCACGTCGACACTTACACCATCACTCCCTTCGGCGCCTCCGCCCCGAATTACTACCTGCTCAACTATGTGCCGGGCACGCTCACCGTCACGCCCGCGCCGTTGATCGGGACGCTGTTGAATGTCACGCGTCAGTATGGCGGCAATGCCCTCGACTATTCCGCGAGTTACACGGGGTTCCGCAACGGCGATACGAGCGCGGTGGTCAGTGGGATCGATATTGCCCCGAACTTTGTGCTCACCCCGTCCACCCCGGTTGGTGATTATCCATACCGGGTGACCGCGTTTGCGAGTGACTACACCATCAAGTTCTTCGACGGGAGACTCACTGTCACGCCTGCCCCGCTTACGATCACGGCTGACAGCACGCTGCGCGTCCAGGGACAGCCCAATCCCACCTTCACGGCCACTTATGCGGGCCTCGTGGCCGGGGACAAGCCGTTCGTAGTTGGAAATCTGCAGTTCACCACGGACGCCGGCCCGAGTGCCGGCCCGGGTGTCTACACCCTGCGGCCCCAAGGTGCGGTCGCCCTCAACTACGACATTACCTACAAGACCGGCAAGCTGCAGGTGGTGGCCGCCCCGACCAGTGGCACGGGGCTCTTGATCGAGACCCGCACTCCCGAACAGGTCTTCATCGATACGCACGGTGCGCTGGCCCGGGCCCGGCCGAATGCCCAGCAGGTGATCGATCTTGCCAACGCCGTGCGGGATCAGTGGGAGGGCAGCCAGTCGTCGGTTATTCTGACCGCTTACGCCCTGAATGGCGCGGCCGATGTGGGACGGGCCAAGGACGCCATCGACCGACTGAGGCAATATTTTGCCGACAACTATGGCATCACGGTGGGATCGCCGGAGTACGGCGATTTTGTATCATCCCTGATCCCGGCTTGGTTCGATTTGGTCAGCAGCCTCTATCCCGGTGATGCCGCCATGCAGGCGTTTCTCAAGCAGCCGGAAGCCGAGGGACTGTTGTTTCACGCCGCCCGCGCTGCCGGCAACCAGGTTCGCAGCCCGCAGGAGAAGGCCGCGTTCATGGCGGTGTATTCGATGACGCAGACCGCCGCGACCTATGCGCCGCAGCTGACGGAGGTGAACCAGAAGATCGCAGCGTTGGAGCAAAAAGCCCTGGCGGCGGCGGCGCTCAAAACCCCCGATAATCCGCATCTCGACGCCACGGCCCTCTTCTTGCCCGTTTCGCCGGAGGAGGTGGCGGCTGCGGAGCAATACGACGCACTGCTGAAACAGCGCGACGCAATCACGGCCAAACTCGGCACGAGCGATGTCGCGACCTTTGCCTCGGGGACCTTCGACGCGGTGGGAGCCGACGGGCGGGACGAAATTCTCGCCGCCGTGGACTACCTGATTGGCACCGGCGTCATCAAATTCTGACCTCTCTCTCCCATGAAAAAGTTCTTCATCCTTCTTTTCGCGGTGGTTGCCGCCGTCATGGTGGCGGCCCAAAACCTCAACACGCTGCCCGGTCCGGCTCCGACCCCGGCACCGGACCGGACGATCGCCACCAAGCTCGCGGGCATCCGGTTGCTGCCCGACTCCACGCAGGTTGCCGCGCCCGCCGCACCAGGCGTGGACGTTTCCGCCGTGCCGGGGTTGGCGAATTCCTCCCTGGCCGCCGACCTGGGCCGCCGCATCGGCCAGCCGCTGCGGTTCAGCGATCTGCGCGACATCATGGCCGAGATTCGCGGATTCTACGAACGCGCGGGCAAGCGCTTCGTGAACGTGCTGGTGCCGCCGCAGGATCTCACGGCCGGCGTGCTTACCTTTGTCGTTATCGAAGCGCGACTCGGTGCGGTGAAGGTCGAGGGCGCGCAGCGCGTCGGCGCTGACGACTACCTGCGCAACTTCGACTTGCACCCGGGGCAGGTCGTCGACACCGCGCGACTTGATCGCGATCTCGCCTGGCTTGGTCGCGCCGGCTATCGTCAGGTCTCGGCTGAGGCCCAGCCCGGCACCGCCGCCGGCACCACCGACCTGACCCTGCGTGTGCGCGAAGCCCGGCGGTGGAAATTCTTCACCGGCTACGCGGATACCGGCACGGTTTCCACCGACGACGAGCGCCTTTTCGCCGGTGCGTCATGGGGTGACGTTGGCGGACGCGACTGCGAGTTGTCGTACCAGTTGACCACCAGCCCGGACCTGCGCACCTCCGTCACGAATTCCGGCAGTTATGCGCTGCCGATCGACCGCTGGCGGCATATCCTGCGGGCGTCCGCGGCCTGGTCGACCATCCGCGCGGACGTGCCGGACCCGTTCGATTCCAAAGGGTACGCCTGGCAGCTGATGCTGGATTACGAGATTCCGCTGCGCGACTGGGATCTCGGTCACGTCGGAAAGGTGAAGCAGTCCTTCACCCTCGGGGCCGACGTGAAGCAGACGAACAACAACATCGAGTTCTCGGCCACGCCGGTGACGGACACCACCACGCGCATCATCCAGCTGCGTGCGAACTGGAACGGCCGGCTGGAGGATCGTCTGGGTAGCACGTCACTGAGCGTAACCGGCGTATTCAGTCCGGGTGGAATGGGAGCGCACAACGATGACGCCTCGTTTGCCGCGAGCCGGGGCGGCGCGGGGGCAAATTACGCCTACGGAAACCTTGATCTGCAGCGCACGACCGCGCTGCCGCAGGGATTCAGCCATGTGCTCGGGGTCACCGCCCAGCTCTCGACCGGCAATTTGATCGGCAGCGAGCAGCTTGGCTTCGGCGGCGCGCGCAGCGTGCGTGGATATGACGAAGGGGTCGTGTTCGGCGACCAAGGCATCATCCTGCGCAACGAGATCTATGCGCCGTCCTTCGGACTGCTCGGGCGCTTGGGTCGGATTAAACTGCGCGATTCGGTGGGCCTGCTGGCCTTTTGGGACTACGGAGTCGCCAAGAGTCGGAAGTTGCTGCCGAACGAGGATCCCAGCGTGATCCTGGCCAGCGTGGGCGTGGGCGTGCGTTACCAGCTGGCGAGCCGCCTCTCCGCGCAATTCGACTACGGCTGGCAGCAGAAGGATCTCGGCTTTCCGACGCGCGAAACCCATGGCCGGGGTCATGTCAGCGTCACGATGAATTGGTGAGCGATGCCGGCCGACTCGAATGGCCGGCATCCCGGTCCACCAAAAAACGAAGGCCCGCCGTGAGGCGGGCCTTCTCTTGAATGGGCGCGGTGATCGCGATCAGACCGTTTCCAGAAGCTTGTACAGGCGGGCGACCATGGGGCTGGCATCTTCCAATAGGCCGGCGCTGATGAGCGCGTTGTCGAGGATCTGCTCGGCGACGAGCTTCGCCTTCTCCGGCGCGGCGGTGTGCGTCTCGAAGAGGCGCTTCATCACGGCGGAGCGGGGATTGATCTCGAGCTCGACGCGCACCGGCGTGTCGCCGCCGTCCTTGTTCATCGCCTTCATCATGCGGCGCATGTGGGCGGACATGAACTTGTCGGCGTTGATCGCGAGGGCGGGGGAGTCGACGAGGCGGTCGCTGGCCTTCACGGCGGCGACGCGCTCACCGAGCGTCGTCTTGAGCCATTCGGTCAGCTTCTTGGTGTCGTCCTCGCTCAGCGCGCCTTCGGCCTTCGGAATGTCGCTGAGCTTCACGTCGCCATGGTCGGCGGCGATCAACTTCTTGCCGTCGAACTCGCGCACGTTGTTCATCACGTATTCGTCGACCGGCTCGTAGCAGAAGAGCACCTCGAGGTTGCGGGCCTTGAAGCCCTCGAGGTATGGGCCGCTCTCGATGGCGGCGCGGTCCTTGCCGATGAGGAAATAGATTTCCTTCTGCTCGCTGCCCATGCGCGAGACGTAGTCGGCGAAGCTCGTGGACTTGTTCTTCTCGGTCAGCGACGACTCGAAGCGGAGCAGCTTCACGAGCTGGTCCTTGTGCGTCTGGTCGAGCGCGGCGCCCTCCTTCAGGAACAGGCCGAACTCGGAGTAGAACTTGGTGTAGCTCTCGGGACGCTGCGTGGCTTCCTCGTCGAGGAACTTCAGGAAGCGCTTGGTGATGACCTTGCCGAGTTTGTCGAGCAGGGCCTTGTCCTGCATCGTCTCGCGCGAGATGTTCAGCGGGAGATCTTCGCTGTCGACGACGCCCTTGAGGAAGCGCAGCCACTCGGGGAGCAGGTCCTTCGGCGCGGCGTCGATCAGCACCTTGCGGCAGTAAAGCGACACGGCCGGCTCGAAGCGGGCGAAGCCGAAGCGCTCGGTGTTTTCCTTGGGGACGAAGAGCAGCGCGTTGATCGAGAGCGGGGCGTCGGCGCTGAAGTGCAGGCGGAGCAGCGGCTCGTCGTAGGCGTGGGCCTGGAACTTGTAGAACTCGGTGTATTCCTCGTCCTTGATCTCGTTTTTCGAGCGCAGCCAGAGCGCCTGGACGGTGTTGATGTGTTTGCCGTTAAGATTGATCGGGAATGACACGAACGCGCTGTAGCGCTCGAGGATCTCCTTGATGCGGCCCTCGGTGGCGTATTCGCCGCAGTCGTCCTTCAGCTCGACGACGATCTTCGTGCCGCGGTTGGCGTCGGCGACTTTCTCTACCTCGTAGCTGCCCGAGCCGTCGCTGGTCCAGACGTGGCCGGGTTCGCCGGCCTTCCACGAGTGCGAGTAGACCTTCACCGACTTCGCGACCATGAACGCCGAGTAGAAACCGACGCCGAACTGGCCGATGAGGTTGGAATTCTTCGCGCCGCCCTCGCCGAGGGCCTTGAGGAACTGCTTCGAACCGGAGTGGGCGATGGTGCCGAGGTTCTTCACCAGCTCGTCGCGCGTCATGCCGATGCCGTAGTCCTGGATCGTGAGCGTCTTGGCCGCCTCGTCGGTGGTGACGTTGATCTCGAGCGGCTGATCGCCGAAGATGTCCTTCTCGGTCAGCTGGGTGTGGCGAAGCTTCTCGAGGGCGTCCGAGGCGTTGGAGACCAGCTCGCGGACGAAGATTTCCTTCTCCGTGTAGAGCGAGTGGATGACGATATCGAGCAGCTGCTTGATCTCGGCCTGGAATTCGAATTTTTGCGGAGCGGCGGTGGACATGGTGGGCGGAAAGTTGGTATTTGAGGCCCGTAAGGGCGGGGTCGGTAAGTTTAGCGGGATACCGGAAAAATCAAGCGGGGGAATTCGCATGCTGGAGGGCCGGTCTCCCGACCGGCCGGGGAGCAGGGCAGACGGAAGGACGTTCGATCAAAAAGTCCAAGGCCCAAGACCTGTAGCTCCGAGTTTACTTCATGGTCGGGGGCCAGTGCCCGCTTCGCGACCGTTTCGGCCGGTCAGGAGACCGGCCCTCCAAATGAGGGGCGGCTTTAGCCGCCCAGATACGCCGCCTTCAGCTCCGGGTTGGCGCGGAGTTGCTTCGATTCGCCCTGCATCACGACGACGCCGGTTTCGAGGACGTAGGCGTCGTGGGAAACTTCCAGCGCGAGGTTGGCGTTCTGCTCGACGAGCAGGATCGTGATGCCGTGGTTTTTATTAATCTCCACGATCTTCTCGAAAATGGTGCTGATCAGCTTGGGCGCGATGCCGAGCGAGGGCTCGTCGAGCATCAGGAGCTTCGGCTCGCCCATGAGCGCGCGGCCGATCGCGAGCATCTGCTGTTCGCCGCCGGACAAGGTGCCGGCGGCCTGCGTGATGCGTTCCTTCAAGCGCGGGAAAATGCTGAACACGTAGTCGCGGCTGGCGGCGATCTTCGCCTTGTCGTTCCGCAGGTAGGCGCCCATCGAGAGATTTTCGTCCACCGTGAGGTTGGAGAAAACCATGCGGCCTTCCGGCACGTGGCTGAGGCCGCGGGCGACGATCTTGTGCGGCGGGAGCTGGGAAATGTCCTCGCCGTTGAAAGTGATGTTGCCGCGCTTGGCGCGCAGGAGTCCGGAGATGGTGCGCAGGGTGGTGGTCTTGCCCGCGCCGTTGCCGCCGATGAGCGTCACGATGCGGCCTGCCGGGATGTCGAACGACACGTCGCGCAGCGCGCTGATCGCGCCGTAGCAGACTTCGAGGTTTTTGACGGAGAGCATGCGGGGTTAACCACTAATCCACACTGATTGGACACTAATCCAAGCCAGCCGGAGGGATTTCATGAGTGAGGTCTTAGTGGCCATTAGTGGTGAGCCAAGGACGTGCCGTGGTCTTCGCCGAGGTAGGCCTCGATGACCTTCGGGTCGGATTGGATCTGCGCCGGGCTCCCTTCGGCGATCTTCACGCCATAATCAAGAACGGCGATGCGCTGGCAGACGCCCATGACGACCTTCATCGAGTGCTCGACGAGCAGGACGGAAAGGCCGAATTCCTTCTGCACCTTCTGAATCAGGCGGACGAGGTCGACCTTCTCCGTCGGGTTCATGCCGGCGGCAGGTTCGTCCAGCAGCAGCAGCTTCGGCTTAGTCGCGAGGCAGCGGACGATTTCCAAGCGGCGCTGTTCGCCGTACGGAAGGTCCTTGGCCGGGGCGTCGCGGAAGCGGCGCAGGTTGAAGATGTCGAGAAGCTCTTCCGCGCGTTTCGTGATCGCGGCTTCGTCCTGCTTGAAACCGCCGAGGCGCACGAGCGACTGGAAGGCGGACGTTTCGCGGTGGAGGTTGCAGGCGACGCGGACGTTGTCGAAAACCGACAGCGAGCCGAAGAGGCGGATGTTCTGGAAAGTGCGCGCGATGCCGAGTTCGACGATCTCGTTCACCTTCAGGCCGGCGATCGGCTGGCCGTTGAAGAGGATCGACCCGGACGTCGGTTGGTACACGCCGGTCATCAGATTGAAGACGGTCGTCTTGCCCGCACCGTTGGGGCCGATGAGGCCGCAGAGTTCGCCCTCGCCGACGGAGAAGTCGACGGCGTTCACCGCGGTGAGGCCGCCGAACTTGATCGTGGCCTGGTTGAGCTGGAGGACGGCGGCCATCAGGATTTCGCCTTCCCGAGCTTAAAATTAAACAGGCCCTGCGGGCGCAGGATCATGAGGATGATCAGCAGCAGCGAGTAGATGATCATGCGGTACTCCGCGATCGGGCGCAGCACCTCGGGCAGCAGAGTGAGCAGGATGGCGGCGAGAATCACGCCGAGGGTGTTGCCCATGCCGCCGAGGATGACCATGACCACGATCTCGATGCTCTTGGTGAAGTCGAAGCCCGTCGGCGTGATCGTCATCTTGAAGTGGCCGTAGAGCCCGCCCGCCGCGCCGGCGAAGAAGGCGCCGACCACGAAGGCCACGATCTTGTAGCGCGTGGTGTTAAGGCCCACGGCCTCGGAAGCGATCTCGTCGTCCTTGGTCGCGATGAAACCGCGGCCGTAGGTGGAGTTGACGAGGCAGGTGACGGTGAAGACGGCGAGGGCGACGAAGGCCAGCACCCAGAAAATGGAGGTGTAGGCCGGAATGCCGTTGAGGCCGAGCGCGCCGCCGAGGAATTCCACGTTCTGGAAGATCACGCGGATGATCTCACCGAAGCCAAGCGTCACGAGGGCGAGGTAGTCGCCCTTCAACCGCAGCGAGGGCACGCCGACCAGCAAGCCGGCGAGCGCGGCGCCGATGCCGCCCGCCATGAGCGCGGCGAGAAAGAGCAGGCCCTGTTGCAGCGCGGTGCCGCCTTCCTCACCGAGGAGCTTGGGTCCGAGGAAAAGCGAAACCGCCGCGGCGGCGTAGGCGCCGACCGACATGAAACCCGCGTGGCCGAGGGAGAACTGGCCGGTGTAGCCGTTCACCAGGTTGAGGGAAACGGCGAGGACGATGTTGATCCCGATGCCGATGAGGACGTCGAGGTAGTAGGGATCGATCCGGTCCGAGAAATGCGAGATGCCGAAAGCGGCGGCCAGCGCGACGAGGAGATAGAGATGCGGGCGCGGCATGGTGTCAGAAGCGAAGAGCCAGGAGCAGGGATCGGGGAGCAAAATAATCGATGGCCAGTACCGCGGGTTCGGCTCCTGGCTCCATGCTCCCGGCTCTTTGCTGTGAGTGTATCATACCTTCTCCGCGCGGAACTTGCCCAGCAGGCCGGCGGGGCGGAAGAGCAGGATGATGATGAGGATCGCGAACGCGATGGCGTCCTTGTACGTGGACCACTGGCTGCCGTTCACGAAGGTTTCCACGGTGCCCAGCAGCAGGCCGCCGAGCGCGGCGCCGGGGATGTTGCCGATGCCGCCGAGCACGGCGGCGACGAAGGCCTTGAGGCCGGGCATCACGCCCATCAGCGGGTCGATCGACGGGTAGTTGAGCGCGTAGAGGGTGCCGCCGGCGCCGGCGAGGGCCGAGCCGAGGCCGAAAGTGAAGGAGATGACGACGTTGTTGTTCACGCCGACCAGCTGCGCGGCCTTCGGGTTGAGCGAGACGGCGCGCATCGCGGTGCCGATCTTGGTGCGGTAGACGATCAGCTGCAGGCCGACGATCAGCAGGACCGTGACGACGATGACGATCACCTGGTTGGAGGAAATGACGAGGCTGCCGAAATTGAAGTTGGTCGATGGAAACACCGCCGGGAACGTGCGCGGCGTGGCGCCGAAGAAAACCTGGCCGGAATATTCGAGCAGCAAGGAGACGCCGATCGCGGTGATCAGGACGTTGAGCGTCGCGGCCCCGCGCAGCGGCCGGTAGGCGAGGCGCTCGATCAGCATGCCCAGCACGGCGCAACCGATCATGGCCCCGAACAGGACAAGCAACCCGCCGCCGATCGTGTTTTCCGGCACGTGCTGTCCAATATAGTAGCCGATGAACGAACCGACCATGAAGACGTCCGAGTGCGCGAAATTAATGAAGCGCAGGACGCCGTAAACCATCGTGTAACCCAGCGCGATGAGCGCATAGATGGCCCCGAGGGACAGGCCGTTGAGAAGTTGTTGGAGGAACTCTGACAAGGTGAGAGCTGAGAGTTGAGAGCTAAGAGACGGAAATCCAGCAATCTCTATTCCAAAGTTTTTCTTAAACCGCCCAGAATGCGTGAAATTTCATCGGCGTCACGGTCTAATCCGTTCGTCATCCTGAGCCGTGCGAAGGACCCAAGTGTGGGATGTTGCGCGCGTTTCCCTTGGGTCCTTCGCACGGCCCAGGATGGCAGCAGGGAGAGGAATTTCCTTACAACTGACGGGCCTCGGCCCTCGCAGCCTTAAGGCGCAACCGTCTCTACGTACGCGAACTTTCCATCCTTAACCGTCAAGATCACTGCTGACTTTGAAGCATTCCGCTGGGCGTCGATCGTAATGTGGCCGGTCACACCGGGGAGGTCCTTGGTCTCGGCGAGGGCGTCGCGGAGCTTGGCGCTTTCCGTCGTGCCGGCGCGTTTCAGTGCGTCGAAGACGAGCTGAGCGGCATCGTAGCCGAGGGCGGCGATGCTGTCCGGGGTTTCGCCTTCCCAGCGGGCCTTGAACTTCTTCACGAAGTTGACGACTTCGGGCGCGGTCGACTCAGGCGAGCCGTGCGTCGAGTAGTAGGTGCCTTCAACGGCCTTGCCGCCGATCTCGATCAGCTGCGGGGCTTCCCAGGCGTCGCCGCCGAAGACCGGGACGTTGAGTCCGAGCTGCCGGGCCTGGATGCAGATCAGCGCGCCTTCCGTGTAGTTGCCGGAGTGGAGAATGGAGTCGACGCCCGCGGCCTTGAGGGCGGTGAGCTGTGCGCGGAAATCCTTGTCGCCTTCGCTGTGCTTCTGCTCGGCGACGACCGCGCCGCCGAGGCCGGTGAACTTTTCGCGGAAGACCTTGGAGAGGCCGACGCTGTAGGCGTTGTTGACGGAAGTGAGGATGCCGGCCTTTTGCGCGTGCAGCGTGTCGTGCGCAAACTTTGCGAGCACTGCCCCTTGGAAGGGATCGATGAAGCAGACGCGAAAGATGTAGTTGCCGACTTCCGTGACCTTTGGGTTGGTCGAGGAGATCGCGACCATCGGGATCTTCGCCATCTGGTAGACGGGCGCGGCTTCGAGGGAGTTGGACGACGGGTTGCCGCCGATCACGGCGACGACCTTGTCCCGGGAAACGAACTTCTTGGCGATCGTGGCCGATTCGCCCGGGCGGGATTGGTTGTCCTCGGTGATCAGCTCCACCTTGCGACCGAGCACGCCACCGGCGGCGTTGGCTTCCTCAAAGGCGAGGATGGCGCCCTTGCGAGCCGAGACGCCGAACGCGGCCTCCTTGCCGGTGAAGGCGCCGTATTCGCCGATGCGGATGGGGGACTCATCGGCACGGGCCACAGGTGCGGCAAAACTCCAAACGCCAAAGGCCAAAAGGCCAAACAAACGGAGAGAAGAAACTTTAAACATAAATGATCGCGAGAATGCGGGTTGAAGCGGTGGAAACGGAACTGGTTTTGTTTCCGTGCTTCCGCGTGGTCGCGGTCAGACGGCGGATTGGAATTTGTTTGGCGTTTGGCGACTGGCCTCTGGCGTTTGCGCCCGATCAGGGCGCCACAGTCTTGTGGAACACCGTCTTGCCGCCCTGGATTGCGATGATCGTGGCGGGCTTCGAGGCGTTGCGGTCCTTGTCGATGGTGGTGACGCCGCTGGCGCCGGAGAAATTCTTCGTGGCGGCGAGGGCGTCGCGCAGCTTCGGCTCTTCGGTGCCGCCGGCGCGCTTGATCGCGTCGACCAGCACGTACAGCGCATCGTAGCCGAGGGCGGCGTAGGCATCGGGGGTCTCGTTGTTCCAGCGGGCCTTGTACTTCTTCACGAAAGTGACGGTGGCCGGATCCTTGTTCTCGGGCGTGAAGTGCGTGGAGTAGTAGCAGCCGTTGAGCGCGTCGCCGCCGATCTCGAGGAGCTTCTCGGATTCCCAGCCGTCACCGCCGAAGAGCGGGAGCGTCAGGCCGAGGGCGCGAGCCTGGCGGGCGATGAGGGCAGCCTCGGTGTAGTAACCGGGGACGAACACCGCGTCGGCGCCGGACGCCTTCACCGCCGTGAGCTGGGCGCGGAAATCCTTGTCGCCTTCGTTGAACTTCTGCTCGGCGACGATCTCGCCGCCGGCGGCGAGGAAGGTCTCCTTGAAATACTTGGTGAGGCCGACGCTGTAGGCGCTCGAGACGCTGGTGAGGATGGCGACCTTCTGCGCCTTCAGGTCGCTCTTGGCGAACTTCGCCATTACGGTGCCCTGGAAGTCGTCGATGAAGCACACGCGGAAAATGTAGGTGCCGGTTTGCGTGACCTTGGGATTGGTGGCGCCGGTGCCGATCATCGGGACCTTCGCCATCTGCGCGAGCGGAGCGACCTCCAGCGAACGACCGGAGGTGACTTCGCCGAGGAGGGCGATGACCTTGTCGCGGGAGAGGAGCTTCTTCGCCACGGTGGCGGAGTCACCGGGCTTGGACTGGTTGTCCTCGGTGATCACCTCGACCTGCGAGCCGAGCACGCCGCCGGCGGCGTTGATTTCCTCGAGCGCGAGGACGATGCCCTTGTGCTGCGACTGGCCGAACGTGGCGTCCTTGCCGGTAAGGCAGGCGAATTCGCCGACCTTGATGGGTTCGGCGGCCACGAGGGCCGTGGCGAGGGCAAATGAGGTGAGAAGCAGGGAGGCAATTTTCATGGCGGTGATAAAGTCAGGGATTCACGGATTGCACAAAGGCAAAGCGTCCGTCCTTCACGGTCAGGACGACGGCGGATTTGGTGGGATTGCGCTGGGCGTCGAAGGTGATGCTGCCGGTGACCGCCGGGTAATCCTTGGTCGCGGCGAGCGTGTCGCGCAGTTTCGGGCCGTCGGTGGTGCCCGCGCGGCGGATGGCGTCGACCGCGAGCATGGCCGAGTCGTAGCCGAGCGCGGCCTGGGCGTCGGGCAGGGAACCCCAGCGCTGCTTGTAGCGCTGGTTGAAGGCGACGACCTGCGCCGCCTTGTTCTCCGGCGAGTAGTGCGTGCTGAAGTAGCAGCCTTCGACGGCGGTGCCCGCGATGGCGATGAGTTCCGGCGATTCCCAGCCGTCGATGCCGAAGAGCGGCACCGTGAGGCCGAGATCGCGCGCCTGTTTGCAGATCAGCGCGGCCTCGGCGTAGTAGCCCGGCACGTAGATGCCGTCGACGTTGGCGGCCTTGATGGCGGTGAGTTGCGCGCGGAAATCCTTGTCGCCCTCGCCGTATTTCGGCTCGGCGGCGATCACGCCGCCGCGGGCGGTGAAACCCTCGCGGAAATACTTGGCGAGGCCGACGCTCTGAGCGGAGGAGACGGACGAAAGAATCGCGACGCGCTTAAGTCCCAGGGTCTCGCGCGAGAACTTCGCCATGACGGTGCCTTGGAAGTCGTCGATGAAACAGACGCGGAAGATATAGTTACCCTTGGTCGTGACCGCCACGTTGGTGGCGCCCGGGGAAATCAGCGGGATCTTCGCCGCCTGGCAGATCGGCGCGGCCTCCATGGTGCGGCCGGAGGTAATCTCGCCGAGGATCACGACGACCTTTTCGCGGGCGATGAGCTTCTTGACTACGGTGGCGGACTCGCCGGGTTTGGACTGGTCGTCCTCCGTGAGCAGCTCGAGCTTGCGACCGAGCACGCCGCCGGCGGCGTTGGCTTCCTCGACGGCGAGCAGCGTGCCCTGATGGGCGGTCTGGCCGTAGGTGGCCTCCTTGCCGGTGAGCGAGGCGAATTCGCCGAGCTTGATGGTTTCCTGGGCGGTGAGACTCGCGGTGCAGAGGCCAAGAGCGAGAGTCAGGCTGGCCAGTCGGGTCAGGGAGCGGGCAAACATAGATAGAAAGACGAAGCTGCGACTAAACGGAGCCCGGTAGGGCTTTCAACCCGCAACTACGCCGCTTGTTCCCGTTAAGGGACCGATAGCGCGGGCGGACGATTTTCTGACCACGGATTTCACGGATGGATACGGATTGAGGGATGAGCTTATCCGATGCCATCCGTCGGAATCCGTGTAATCCGTGGTGGAAAACGGTCCGCCGTCGTTTCCGGCCCCGACCTGCCGCGCGATTGGGCTTTGCCACCAACCGCCCGGTTGCTTGTCTCACTCCGACGTTGAACATCCTCGACCGCTACCTCCTGTCCGAATGGCTCAAGATGCTGGCCCTGCTCCTCGGGGCGACCATGGGCATCCTGCTGATGGCGGCGTTCTATGATGACCTGCGCGACCTGATCCAGCTGGGCGTCGGGATCAAGGACATCGTTCAGTACTACGCGACGCTGATGCCGAGCTATCTGTCGGTGGTGTTGCCGCTCTCCATGCTGCTGTCGCTGCTGTTCGTGCTGAGCAAGCTGCACCGCAACAACGAGCTCACGGCCGTCCGCGCCGCCGGCCTCAATATTTTCGCCACGACCCGCGCGCTCTGGCTCGCCGGTACCTTTTTCTGCGGCGTTTCCTTCCTGCTCAACGCCAAGGTCGTGCCGTGGTCGGTCGAGGCCTCGCGCGGCCTGCGCGAGAGCTTCGAGTTCCGTGCCGAGGCGGACCAGGTCGGCAAGACCGGCGGCGACAGCAACATGCTCGGCCTGGTTTCGAGCGTCGCCTTCGACAACCAGCGCCAGAACCGGATGTGGTTCATCAACCGCTACAGCCGCTACGCGCAAAAGGCGTACGGCGTCACCGTGTCCGAGCTCGACCCGAAGCGCCGGGAAAAAACCCGCCTCATGGCCCGTCAGGGCGAATACGATCCCGCGCACCACGCCTGGGTTTTCCACGACGGCCGCGAGATCTGGTTCGATCCCGAGCAGGGCGAGGTCATGCGCACGCTCGCCTTCACCGAGAAGGTGGTCCCTCATTTCAACGAGGATCCCTCGCTCATGCTGCTCATCGATCGCAAGCCCGGCGATCTCTCCCTGAACGAGCTTGAGCGCATCACCGACTATTTCTCCGCGGAAAACAACCCGAAGGTCGTGCGCTACGAGGTGCGCTATTACGGCGTGCTCTTCGACACCATCGGGCCGCTTATCGTCATCGCGATCGCAATTCCGTTCTCCATGTCCGGCGTACGGGTGAGCCCGGCGGTCGGCGTCTCCAAATCCATCGGCTTGTTCGTGCTGTATTATTTCCTTACCACGATGGCGACCGTCCTCGGCAGCCGCGGCTACCTCGAACCGATGTGGGCGGCCGTCATGCCCAACCTCGCGATGACCGGCCTGGCGGCGTATTTCTTTGGGCGGATGCGCTAGGCGCCGGCGACCGGCGCATTTCAGATCTCAGATTTGAAATTTGAGATTACCTCGGCGCTCACGGCAGAAACTTCGGCGGCCAGCGCAGGAACTCCAGGGTCGAGATGCGGTGCCAGTTGGAGTAGAGGATCAGCGCCCAGACGATGATGCAGTTGATGTAGGCGATGAACACCGCCGCGCTGCCCATGTCCTTCGCGCGCTTGGCGAAGGGGCGTTTCTCGAGCGAGATGTCGTCGACCGTCCACTCGATGGCCGAGTTCAGCAGCTCCGCGATCACGATCAGCAGCAGCGAGGCAATCATCACCGCGGTCGACACGGCGTTCACCGGCAGGATCACGGCGAACGGCGTGAGAATGACGACGAAGATCAGGTCCTCGCGGAACGACGGCTCGTGCTTGAGCGCGGCGCTGAAGCCCTCGAGGGCGTAGCCGACCGACTGGAAGAAATTCTTGAAGTCGCGGTGCTTCGATTCCGGCGGGGGAATGGGTTCGCTCACGGCGTGGAGCGTGTGCGGGTGCGCCCAGCCGACAACCCTAAACACACCCCGGCGCTGCGCGCCACCCCTCTTGATAGAGGGGAATCAAACCATCGCAGCCGAAGTCCCCTCTATCAAGAGGGGCCTGTCGGCCATAGCCTTGGCGACGGCTGATGCCCGGCAGGGCGGGGTGTGTTACGCGCTCGCGCGCCCAATCCAGCCCGATGCGCCGAACCCGAGGGCTTGTACGGCCTGCGCCACCGTTTCGTCGTGGCAGCCGATGAACTCGAGCATCCGGCAGACGAAGCGCCGCCGCGCGGACTCGTCGATCGTCATCACGGCCCAGAATTGCGTGCCCGCGATCTGGCGGGCGTGGTTGCGGGCGCGGGCCTCGTTGATCTCGTCGCGATTCCACGCGAGATAGTGCCGGCCGCTTTCCTGGTGCGCGATGAAGTCGGCGAAATCCGTCGCGTAGTGTCGCGCGCACCAGCCGAGCAGCGCGAGGTAGCGGTCGACCGGGTCGCCGAGCCGGGTGAAATCATCGCTCGTGAGGAAGAACAGGAGGTTGTCGCCGGCGAGCGGTGGGCGCTTCGCGCCGACGAGCGCGGCGATGAGATCGGCCGGCGTCAGGTTCTTGGCGGCCGCGAGGCGTTCCAGCGCGGCGAAATCCTCATCGCTCAGCTCGACCTTTTTCATGCGGCCAACGTGGGCGCGTTCCCGGACGCAGACAACGCCCGTGCGACGAAAAATTTATAACGTCTGACCGGATTTCCCGGGATCGGGACGCGCGCAATGCGGCATTGCCGTGGGGAAATTGCCGGCCAATTTGCCCCGATGCCCATCGCGCTCATCGCCGGTGCCAGTGGATTCATCGGCAGCCACCTGCTGGAAATGCTGCTCGCCGCGCCCGAGTACGACCGCGTGGTTTCCGTCGGCCGGCGCCAGCTGCCGCTCGAGCACCCGAAGCTGCAGCAGGAGCTCGCGGACTTCGCGGCGCTGGAGAAGAACGGGACGGACCTGCGGTGTGACGACGCTTTTTGTTGCCTCGGCACGACCATCAAGCAGGCCGGCTCGCAGGAAAAATTCCGTGCCGTCGATCATGCCGCGGTGCTGGCCTTCGCCTGGGCGGCGCGGCGCAACGGCGCGAAGCGTTTCTTCGTGGTCACCGCGCTCGGCGCCAACAGCCAGTCACGCATCTTCTACAGCCGGGTGAAGGGCGAGACCGAGGAGGCACTGCAGGTGCTCGACTTCAAGACGCTCGCGATCTTCCAGCCGAGTTTCCTACTGGGGCGCAAAAACAACCGGCGCCTGGGCGAGCGCATCATGGCTGCGGTGCTGTGGATCGCCGAGCCGATGATGTTCGGCCCGCTCCGCAAATACCGCGCGATCCGGGCCGAGGTGGTCGCGCGGGCGATGCTGCGCAGTTCCTACGGCGAAGGCGCGCGCGGGTTGTTGGTTTATCCCTCGGACGAGATCGAGGATCTCGGCGGGTTCGGCGGATAGCCGAACCCACCGCTCAAGCCGGACACGCCTTCGGGAGTTATCGCAATCTGCGCCACCGTCATCCTTCGCACGGCTCAGGATGACAGAAGGTGATAACCCGCGGGGTGAGGGCACCCCGCCTCCATTACTTTGCCGGATCGGATGGAACCGGCGGAGCCGCGTCCGGTTTCAGCGCGAGCGGGATCGTCTTGGTCTCCGTCTCGCCGCCGACCTTGAGACTGAGTGAAATTTCACCGCCGCTGGGATCGCCGGCAAGGCGTGAGGTCATCGGCTCGACTTCCAGCGAAGCGCCGGGCTCGAGCGAGAATTTTTCCGGCTGCACCACGAAGTTGCCGAGCGGGGAAAGAAAGTCCGCGATTACGAGGTCGGCCTTGGCCGCGCCGTTGTTGACGAAGCGCAGGTGGATCATGACCGGAGGCGAGCCGTTGCGCTCGGCACGCTGCGTGGCCATCGCGGTCGCGCGGCCGGGATCGTCGCCGTCACCACCGCCACCGCCCGGAGCGCCGCCCAGGCCCACCGGCGCGCCATCGTGCATGCCGCCGGTCATCTTCATGCGCATGCCGCCACCGCCACCCCGATGATGTCCGCCGCCACCACCGCCGCCTCCGGGACCACCGCCACCGGGACCGCTTTCCTGGTCGAAGCCGGTCATCGCGCCGACGAGAACCTCGGCCGTGATGCTGCCTTTGAAAAAGGTTTCCTGGCCGGCCATGGTCGGAAAATGCTCACGATGCTTGCCGGCGCCACGCGGCGGGCGGCCGTCATCACTGGCACAGCCGGCAGCCAGCAGCAGCGCGGCGAAAAACAACAGGTTGGGAGCGACCCGGGCGAACAAGGGGGTGGGAGTCATCGCCGCTTGTGACGCCGGGTCCGGCCAAAGGTTGCGTGTCCGGCCCGATTTCAGGCCCAGTTGTAGTTGAAACTCACGCTGATCCGCTCCGCTGCTATGCGGTTGGCGGCCACTTCATGGCGCAACCAGCTCTCGAAGAGGATGACGGTGCCGGCTTTGGCGGGGTAGGTGATGTGCGGCCGGTTGGCCGGGCGCACGGCCGCGGTCTTCGGCGGGGCGGCCATAAACTTGCTCAGGCGCGGATCCTCGAACTTCAACCCGGGGCAGCCCCGCGGTGTGACGACGTAGTAGGTGCCGCTGATGAACGACAACGGGTGTAGATGCAGGCTGTGCGCGGCGTTTTCCGGCATGATGTTCACCCAGAAATCCGTCATGTGCACCTGCCGCCCGCGCAGGTCCATGTCGAGTTCGGCCGCGAATTTCTTCACGTGCGCGGTCAGCTTTTTTTCGAGACCGCCGAACGTGGAGGAGAACTTGTGCAGCTGGTTGAGCGAGGCGTAGGACGTGTAGCCGCCCGGATAATTTTTCGCCGACCAGCGGCGCCCGGCCTCATCGTAATCGCGCAGGTTGCGGCACTCGTCCGCCAGCGAGGCGTTGAACTTGTCCAAACCCGCCTTTTGCAGGGCCTCGTGGTAGATATAAGTGGGGAACCAGGCGCGCATCGACATGACGGCAAGTAATTGTCGCGGCGATAAAAGCGCAACCTTGTAACCTTCGGAAGGGAACCTGCGCGCGCCTTTGCGGTTGTAAGACTAAAACCGTCTGCTTGAAGACCCAACCTCCCATGAAAAACCCGCTCAAAAAAATCCTCATCGCTTGTGCCTTTGGCCTGGCCCTGACCTCGATCGCCCGCGCCGACCGCGTTGAACTGACCAACGGTTCCGTCGTGCTGGGCAAGATCGTCTCGGCCGAGAACGGCAAGTTCAAGGTGGAGACCGATTTCGCCGGCACGGTCGAGATCAAGCAGGACAAGATCAAGTCCTTCACCACCGACGAGGCCGTGCATGTGGCGCTCGCGGGTTCCGAGGTGCTGGGCCAGGTGACGCCGACCGAGGCCGGTATCAAAGTCGCCGCCACCAATGGCACGATCACGGGCGAGACGAAGGAAGTGAAGGCGGTCTGGCAGAAGGATGCCGAGAGCCCCGAGGCCCGCATCGCGCGCGAGTTCGCCGAGAAGACGGCCCGCAAGTGGGCCTACGAGGCGTCGGTCGCCATCAGCGGCCGCACCGGCACGAGCGAGAAGGTTGGCGCGACGTTCGGCCTCAAGGCCACGCTGGCCAGCGCGCAGGACAAGCTCATCTTCGCCTTCAACGCCGAGCGCGCCGAGGACAACGGCGTCACCACCGCCGACCGCCAGTTCGGCGGCGTCGACTACTCCGCCTTCTTCACGCCCAAGATGGGCTGGTATGCCCGCACCTCCGTCGAGAAGGACGCCATCAAGGCCCTCGACCTCCGCTCCAACAGCGCCGCCGGTCTCACCCGCAAGCTCGTCCACAAGGATCGCGAGGACCTCGAGTTCCGCCTCGGTGTGAGCTATCTCTACGAGAACTACGCGGACAACACGAAGTTCAGTTCGCCCGGCCTCGATGTGGGTTTCATCAACACCTACACCTTCGGCAACGCCAAGCTCTCGACCATCCTGAACTACACGCCGGCGTTCAAGCAGTTCGCCAACTACCGCATCCACCACGAGTCGTCGCTCGAGCTCCCGCTCACCGCCGCGCTGTGGAAGCTGAAGGTCGGCCTCACGAACGACTACCAGAGCATCCCGCCCGCGGGCGTGGATCGCCTCGACACGCTCTACTTCACGAGCCTGATCCTGAACTGGCAGTGAACCGGCGCGGCCCGCGGCCGCACCGGACCGGAATGAAAATTCATCCGCCGTGTTCCCTCACGGCGGATTTTTTTCGCCAGAGTGAAAAAAGCGGTTGATGCGGAAGAAATCATGGCCCCACTTCGGAGCCATGAAGTTCCTCTCCATTGGATTTCTGTTTGTCGCGGGATTGGTTCTCACCGCCGTGGCCGACCAGGTTGAGCTGGCGGATGGTTCCCTGATCAAGGGACGCATCCTGACGATCGAGGGTGGCAAGATTAAGCTGGAGACGACGTTTGTCGGCACGGTGAGCATCGCCCTCGAGAGCGTGACGCACTTCGCCACGGATGAGGCGGTCCACGTCAGTGTCGGCGGCGCCCCCGCGGTCCTCAGCCGCATCGAGCCGGCCGGCCATGGCGTCCGCGTCGCCGGTGACGGCGTGCAGACGGAAACCGCGCCGACCCAGGTGGTCGCGCTCTGGCGCCAGGGAGCGGAAAATCCCGCGGAGAAAGTGGCGCGCGAACTTCTCGACAAGGCGAAGCGCAAGTGGGCCTACGAGGCGACCGTCGCCATCACCGGCCGCACCGGCACGAGCGACAAGCTCAACGCCAACGCGGGCTTCAAGGCCACGCTGGCCAGCAATCGCGACCGGCTGATCCTGAGCGTGGCGGCCGATCGGGCGCAGGACAGCGGCGTCATGACTTCCGACCGGAACTTCGGCGGCGCCGACTACTCCTCCTTCTATTCGCCCGATCACGGCTGGTATGTGCGCACTTCGCTGGAGCGCGATGCGATCAAGGCGCTCGACCTGCGTTCCACGAGCGCGGTCGGTTTTACTCGCAAGCTGATCCGCAAGAGCACGCAGGACCTGGAATTTCGCTCGGGTGCCAGCTATCTCTACGAAGATTATTCCACCGGCACCAAGTTCAACTCGCCCGGCTTGGACTTCACACTGCTGAACACCTACACCTTCAAGGGCTCCAAGCTCAGCAGCACGCTGTCCTACGCGCCCACTTTCCGCGATTTCTCCAACTATCGCATCCGGCACGAGTCAGGCCTCGAGCTGCCGCTGAGCGTCTCGCTCTGGAAATTGAAGCTCGGCCTCGTGAACGACTACCAGAGCGTCCCGCCCGCGGGCGTGAACCGCCTCGACACGACCTACTTCACCAGCCTGCTGCTGAATTGGAAGTGATTCGCGCTCCGGCCTAGGCCCACAGGAGCGCGCCGGCGCCCGCCGCCGCGCCCACGACGGCCCACGCGGGCAGGCGCGCGACCTGAAGCGCGATGAACGCCGCGACGGCGAGCCCGGTGCTGCGTCCATCGACCAGCCCGGCGGTGCCGACCGGATGATAAAGCGCCGCCAGCAGCACGCCGACGACCGACGCATTGGCACCGCGCAATGCCGCCTGCGTGGCGGGTCGGTGGCGCAAGGTTTGCCAGAACGGCAGCGCGCCAGCGACGAGCAGCAGCGCCGGCAGGAAAATCCAGACCAGCGCCCACAGCCCTCCGGTCCAGCCGCCCGGCCATGAGCCTGTCGAATGGACGGAGCCAGGGTTCATCACGACGCCCAGGTAGGCGCTAAAAGTGAACAGCGGTCCCGGAACCGCCTGCGCCGCACCGTAGCCCGCGAGGAACTGATCGTGCGTTACCCAACCCGGCGCCACGACCTCGCGTTCCAACAACGGCAGCACGACATGTCCGCCGCCAAACACCAGCGCGCCCGACCGGTAGAATTTGTCCGCCACCGCCAACGTCGGGTTGCTCGTAATACGAACAATCGCGGGCAGGCCCGCGAGCAGGATCAAGAACAGCCCCAGGCAGATCACTGCTTGTGTAGGGCCGGCGCTCGCCGCCGGGCCGGGCTGCAACGTAACTCGCGGCCCGGCGGCGAGCGCCGGCCCTACACGAAACCACCACCATCCGATTAGCGCTCCACCCGCGATCACCGCAATCTGCGCGCCGGTCTGCGGCAGAAATATCAGCAAGCCCGCGCTCAGCCCCGCGAGCACGGAGCGCGGCCAGTCCGGACACAGGTTGCGCCACATTTGCCAGACCGCCTGCGCCACGATCGCGACGGCTGCCGCCTTCAGGCCCTTCAGCCAGCCAGCGGCACCGAGATCGCCCAGTGACGCCACTCCGTACGCGAAGCCGATCATCAGGATCGTCGAGGGCAGGGTGAAGCCCAGCCACGCCGCCAGCCCGCCCGCGAGGCCGCGCTGCAGATAGCCCACCCCGAAGCCGGTCTGGCTGCTGGCGGGACCGGGCAGGAACTGGCACAGCGCCACGAGATCCGCGTACTGCGCGTCATCGAGCCAGCGCCGTTTTTCCACGTACTCTTTCCGGAAGTAAGCCAGGTGCGCGACCGGTCCGCCAAACGACGTGCAGCCCAGCCGCAACGCCACGAGGAAGATTTCCAAGAGAGAAGGCCGGGGTGACATGCGAGGCGAGCGAAGCGTCTTCGCCCCCTTTGGGCACGCCTATCTTTGTGACGATTTCCTCTGGCATCCCAAACCTGGCCAATGTTCGTAATACGAACATTGCCGGGAGCTCAGCCCTCCAGGGAGAAACTCCGCATGCTCCTATACACTGGTGGCCGTCCCGGTGCCAACTCGCTGCGCAACAGCGCGAACTCCGCCACCCGGAACGGCGGCGCTTCGAAGCCGGCGTTCTCCTCGAGAAAACGCGTGAGCTGCTTCAACTCGTACTCGTAGCCGACACGCCCGACGGTGAAGTGCGGATGAAAGCCCGGCATCAGGATGCGCGAGTCCACGCTGAGCAGCGCCTCGTCGACCTGCTTGCGCAGCTGGTGCAGCCGCGTGTGGCCGTTGCCGACGCCGGCCCAGAGCACTTTGGCCGGACCGCGCGTGGGAAACATGCCCACCTCGCCGACGGGGAGGATGAACGGCTCGACCCGCACGTGCGCCAGCGCTTCCTCGAAGCGTGCTTGCTGCGCCTCATCGGTCTCCCCGATGAACCGCAACGTGAGATGCACGTTGTCCGCCGGCGTCCAGTTCACGCCAGCGAGCGGCGTGGCGAGCGCGGCGATCTCCTCGCGGACGACGGCCGGAGGAACGAGCGCAACAAAAAGGCGGGCGGCAGCCATGGGTTCACCCAAGCCACCGCCCGCCGATTCGCCAACGGGTTTTTCGTCGTTCGGTCTGTTTAGGTGGTTTGAGCTACGCGGTGGCTGCGCAGGCTGCGCGCGGCGGCGACCATGTTGGCCAGGGCCGCCTTCACCTCGGGCCAGCCGCGGGTCTTGAGACCGCAGTCGGGATTTACCCAGAGGTTGTCCGGCGGGAGCACCCGGGCGGCTTTTTCCATGAGCTGCGTCATTTCCTCGACCGGCGGCACGCGCGGCGAATGGATGTCCCACACGCCGGGGCCGATTTCATTGGGATAACGAAACGCCTCGAAGGCGGTGAGCAGTTCCATGTTCGAGCGCGAAGTTTCGATCGTGATGACATCGGCATCGAGGCGCGCGATGGCCTCGATGATGTCGTTGAACTCCGCGTAGCACATGTGGGTGTGGATCTGCGTGTCGTCGCGCACCCCGGCGGCCGTGAGCCTGAAGGCGTCGACCGACCACTCGAGGTAGTGCTTCCAATCCTCGCGGCGCAGCGGCAGGCCCTCGCGCAGCGCGGGCTCGTCGATTTGGATGATGCCGATGCCGGCGCGCTCGAGGTCGGTTACTTCGTCGCGCAGCGCCAGCGCGATCTGCCAGGCGGTGTCTCGGCGCGATTGGTCGTCACGCACGAAGCTCCACTGCAGCACCGTGATCGGCCCGGTCAGCATGCCTTTCATCGGGCGGGCGGTCAGCGACTGCGCGTAGGTGGACCAGTCCACCGTCATGGCGCGCGGCCGGGAAACGTCGCCGTAGATGAACGGCGGCTTCACGCAGCGCGAACCGTAGCTCTGCACCCAGCCGTTCTCGGTGAAGGCGAAGCCGTCGAGCTGCTCGCCGAAGTATTCCACCATGTCGTTGCGCTCGAACTCGCCGTGCACGAGCACGTCGAGGCCGGCCTCTTCCTGGAAGCGGACGCAGTCGGCCGTTTCCCGTTTGAGGAAGGCGTCATAGTCAGCCGCGCTGAGCGTGCCCTTTTTCCATTGGGCGCGGGCCGCACGCACTGCGTCGGTCTGCGGAAAGGAGCCGATCGTGGTGGTGGGCAGCGGCGGGAGCTGGAAGCGCGCGCGTTGTTTCACCTGGCGAGCAGGGAAGACGATGTTGCGGCGCAGATCGGCGGCAGTCGTGGCGTTGAGCCGCGCCTTTACCTCCGGCCGGTGGATGAGCGGGCTGGCGCGGCGCGAGGCCAGGGCATCGGCGTTGGCGGCCAGCAGCACGTCGTCGGCTTGCCCGCGGGCGATATTCCGGAGTGCGTTGACCTCGCCGAGTTTTTCCTCGGCGAAAGCCAGCCAGTTCCGGATTTCCGGATCGAGCTTGGTCTCGTGGCGGAGCGTAACCGGCGAGTGCAGCAGCGAGCACGACGGCGCGAGGAGCAGCCGCTCGGGTCCGAGCAAGTCCACGGCCTTCTCGAGCAGCGGACGCACGGCGGCGAGGTCGGTGCGCCAAATGTTGCGGCCGTCGACCAGGCCGAGGGACAGGCGTTTTTTCCCGTCGATTTCCCGCAGCAGCGTATCGAGCTCGCGCGGCGCGCGCACGAGGTCGACGTGCAGCGTGTCCACGGGCAGCCGCAGGAAATCGCGGAGATTGTCGCGCAGGCCGCCAAAGTAGGTGGCGACGATCAGTTTCAGCCGTGGGGCGGCCTCGGTGAGCGTTGCATACGTGGTGGCCAGTGCCGCGCGTTGCTGTGGGGTGAGGTCGAGGGCGAAGACCGGTTCGTCGAGCTGCACCCATTCGGCGCCGAGGTCCTGCAATTTTTGCAGCACCTCCGCATAGACCGGCAGCAACCGCTCGAGCAGGTCGAAGCGGTTGAAGTCCGGCCGGTGCGCATCCTGCACCTTGCCCAGGGTCAGGTAAGTTACCGGCCCCAGCAGCACCGGTTTGGTTTTTTTGACGCCCGCAGCCTGGGCCTCGGCCAGCTCGTGAAACGGTTTGGTCGCGGAGAGCTTGAACTCCGTGCCCGAGTGAAACTCGGGGACGATGTAATGGTAGTTCGTGTCGAACCACTTGGTCATCTCGCCCGCGGTCGTGGCGGAGTCATGGTTTCCGCAGCCGCAGGTTTGCGCCGTGTGGTCGCGCGACCCGCGCGCCATGAGGAAGCGCAGGTCGAGGTCGATGATCTCGCCATCCCACGCGAAACGCGGCGGCACGTTGCCGACGAGGCACGAGGTGTCGAGCACGTGGTCGTAGAACGAAAAATCGTTCACGGGAATCAGGTCGATGCCCGCGGCCTGTTGCGCGCGCCAGTGGCGCAGCCGCAGGTCGCGACCGGTTTGCTTGAGACTTTCGAGGCTGACCTGGTCGTGCCAGTAGGCCTCGACGGCTTTCTTCAACTCGCGTTTCTCGCCGATGCGGGGAAACCCGAGGTTATGGGTGAGCAGGGGAGTGCTCATGGTGGAGTCCTTTCATTTTTGCGATGAGGGTTGTCCTGACGAAGCGCCCAGCCGGGTATTCGGACTCCGAGTTTGCGGCGGGCATGACCCGCGGCCTTGTCCCTCGCCTTGGCCGCGTGACGCGCAGCTGTGCTTTGCTCCCCGGTGCTCGTTGCGCCGTCGGATGTGGACTTGTGACTCGATACCGCAGCGCGACTGTTGCCGATTCCAACGGCATTCCCCGTCCGCTGAGCACCTAGCCCGGATCGGAATGACCCGGGCGTTTTTCAAACAACGAGAAAGCGCACGATGGCGGCGGGAGAGTCGTTGTCAATATACGTATTAATATATACGTAATCGATGATATGTTTATGTAAACCGGCTTCGGCTAACCACAAACGCTTCGCCTCAGTGGCCGGTTCCGATGGCAAAAGTCAGGTTACCCCAGTGACTCTCCCAGTCCGCTTTGGCCTCACCGCTGACGCGCGCCATGCGGATCGTGCTGAGCATCCATTCGCCGGCGAGCGGCAAGGCGAAGGACACTTCTCCGTCCGCCGCAGTGTGGGCGTCGAGCGTCGTCAGCTTGTCGCCTTGGCGATGCCAGGCGCGGACCTTGGCGCCGGCCAACGGCTGTCCGGCGAAGAGCACGCGCACTCGCAGCGTGTCGCCCGGACGCAGCGCGGCGGGATTACTTTGCGGAATGAGTTCGAGGCGCTGGCCGGTGGCGACGGCGTAGCTGCCGTCGGATTTTCCTCCCACTTGCAGAATGGATTTGATGCAACGCTGGTAGCGCTCGCGTCCGGGTTTCGCCGACTCACCGGCCCGCGCGCGCTCGGCGATGACAGAATCGAGGCCTTCCTCCTTGAGGTACTCGGTGAATTCTCCGCCCTCGAGTTCGATGAAGCTCGGCTTGCTGTCGTAGGCCACGACGTGCGTGCCGGGCGTGGTGAAGGTTGCCGGAAAATCCAGCGTGGCTGCGACCTGCGGCGTCCAATCCTCCGCCCCGCTGGCGGAGAAGTGCTTTAGCGCCGCGACGCGCACGGGGTTGAACGGCCGAGTCTCTCCCCGGAATTCCATGCCCACCTGAATGGCGAGCCGGACGTTCTCGCCCACGGCCGGTGAAAACGTCGACGGTTGCAACCAGCACTCGTGGGCGCCCAGCGGCGCGACGACGCAGGCCAGCAACAGGAGAAAGCGGCGCGGATGCATGTTGTCGTGCATCAGCGCGGAAGCGGCGCCGAAGGGCCAGATCAGAATCGCCGGGTGACGCTGAACCGGATGGTCCGCGGCTCGGCCGGATGGAAATGAATGTCGTCCACGCCGTCCGCCGGTTCGCCGGGCAGGCGCGAGGGATAGAAGTAGGCGATGTCGGCATTATTCCGGTCGAGGAGATTGAGCGCCTCGATCGCGAATTCCCAGCGACGGTTGTGCCAGCCGGCGCGCAGGTTGAACGTGGTGGAACCCGGCGCGCGTACGGAATTGTCTTCGAGCAGTGGCTGCGGCCCGAAATAGCGGCCGCGCAGGTTGCCGAAAAATCCGCCTGGTAGGTCGAGGCACACGCCGCCGGTCACCACGGTGTCGATCGAGTTGGCGATCCGGTCGGCGTCGCCGGGTTCGTCGCGATAGCGGGCGCGGGTGAAAGCCAGGTCGAGGTCCAGGCTCAGCCACGCCCACGGCCGGTAGAAATTGGCCAGCTCAACTCCGTAGCGCCGCGTCGCTCCGGTCGCGTCGGTTCCGCCGCCATTGCCATCGAACACGAGCTCGGAATCCAAATCGAGGGCCCAGAGCGAGACGGTGCTGACGAGTCCGCGCGCGACCGCGGTGCGCAGGCCGAGTTCGGCGCCGCGCGCGCGGACGAGCGGATTGACGCGGTCCACGGGATCGCCGCTGGCGGGGTCGACGCGGATCGTCGTGCCGCGCGCATCGTTGCTGTGAAAGCCCAGCCCGGCGTTGGCGTAGAGCTCCGTTTTTGGCGCCGGAGTGAAAACCAGCGCGAGCTTCGGGCTGGCAATCGCCGCATCGCGCCGGCCGGTGTTGAGCGGGTTGTCGCTGTCGACGTCGAAATGATAGGCGTCCGCCCGCGCGCCCACGGTGAGCCGCAGGCGTTCGCTGAAGTGCAGCGTGCCCTGGGCATAAAGCGCGGCGCTGGCCTCGGTCACGTCGTCATTCCGCAGGGTGGAGACGGGAGCGCGCGCCGCGGTGTGAAACAGGCCGACGTCGATGAAGTCTGTGCGTGTCTGGAGGCCGGTTTCCCATTCGAGCTTTCGCCCGGTAGCTTCCGTGCTGCGCTTCCAGCTGAAGGCGCCGCCGATGATCGTGCGGTCGTCGTGCTGGCGGATCTGGTCGCCGTTGACCGGGTCGTCGAGAAAGTAGGTGAAGTTGGAGAACAGGTCCAAACGGTACCGCAGCGCGTACAGGTTCAGCGCGAATCCGCCGTCCGCCGCGGTGCGTTTCCAATCGAAGGCGAGGCTGATGCGGTCGCTATGGCCGCCGTCGGTGGGATCGACGGTGCCGAAGCGATCGAGCTGGCCGGACTGCACCGCGCGCAGCGGGATCTGGTCGGTGGAATCCCATTCGCCGCGGTAGCCGAGGGCGGTGACGGCGAACTCATCGGCGCCGGTGCCCCACGTGTGGCGGGCGTAGAGGTTGAGGCGCTGGCTGTGCTCAGGCGAGACCCACGGGCCGTTGTCGTAGGCGGCCTCAAGGCCGAGGGTGGTCGCGGCTCCGCGCGGAGCGTGCGTCGTGCCCGCGAGGACGACGCGGGTGAAGTCGTTTTCGCCCACCTCGACGCGCGCGAGCGGTTGCGGCAGCGCATCGGTCAGGTGGAATTGCGCGGCGCCGGCCGCGGAGAAATCGCCGTTGGCGGCGGTGAAGACACCTTTTTGATAGGAGATGCCGGCGACGAGTTCGGGGATGATGAAGTTGAGATCCGAGTAACCCTGGCCATGCGCATGCGTGCGCATGTTTACGGGGACACCGTCGACGGTCGTGGCGAAATCGGTGCCGTGATCGAGATTGAAGCCGCGCAGAAAATACTGATTGGCCTTGCCGCTGCCCGAGTGCTGCGTGATGACGACGCCCGGCACGGCCTCGAGCAGTTCGCCGCGGCGCAGCAGCGGCCGCAGCTCGAGATCGGTGGCTCCGACCTGGCCGTCGGACGCCGCCGTCGCGCTGCCGAGCAGATCGGCACTGCGGCCCACGACCGTCATGGCGTCGAGCTGCGTGGTTTCGGAAGCGGAGTCGGCGCACAGGGCGCCGGCGAGCAGGAGAAAGCTGGCGGAAAAGCGGGCGGAACGGGACATGCGCCGCGACTTTAGCACCTCGCGCACGGTGCACCCCATCAGACCTTGGTATTACGCCGGCCCGCCGTATGGCCTGCGCGCTTCGACCCGGTGTCGAAAAATCAGACGCCGTCGACCACGCTGCGAATCGTCTGTGTGAGATTAGTCAGCTCGAAAGGCTTCTGGATGAAGCCGGCGAGGCCCTTGCCCGTGAAGCGCGTGACGGCTTCCTGGCGGTTGAAGCCGCTGGTGAGGATGACGCGCACGTTGGGGCTGACCTGGCGCATCTGGCGGAAGGTCTCCTCGCCGTCGAGGTGCGGCATGGTCAGGTCGAGCAGGACGAACGTGAAGCGGTTCGGCTCGGCGCGGAATTTTTCCATGCCCTCGCGGCCGTCGTTGGCGAGAACGACGCTGAAGCCGAGGCGTTCGAGCATGCGGGCGGCGACGGTGCGGACGGTCTCCTCGTCGTCGACGACCAGCACCGTGCCCGAGCCGCGGTAGCCGGGGCTGGCGGGCACGAACGGGCTGGCGCTGTCCTGCGCCTTGCCCACGGCGACGGGGAAGAAGAGCTTGAAGGTCGTGCCCTTGCCGACCTCCGAGTAAACCTTCAGGCCGCCCTTGTGGCCGCGCACGATGCCGAGCACGGCGGCGAGGCCGAGGCCGCGGCCGGTGAACTTCGTGGTGAAGAACGGATCGAAGATCTTCGTGAGCGTGTCGGCATCCATGCCGCAGCCGTTGTCGCTCACCTCGATGAAGACGTAGTCGCCGGGCGCGGGCGAGGCGTCGGGGCGGAAGCCGCGCAGGTATTCCTCGTCGACGCGCGCGATGCCGGTGGACAGCGCGAGCACGCCGCTGCGGCTGGCGATGGCCTCGGAGGCGTTGATCACGAGGTTCATGATAACCTGGCGCAGCTGCGTGGCGTCGGCGTTCACCACCGGCAGGCCGGGCGCGAGGTTGAAGCGCAGCACGCAGTTCTTCGCGATCGAGATCTGGAGCAGGTGCGTGGTGTCCTCGATGAGCTTGTTGAGGTCGAGGCGCTGGATGACGAACCGGCCCTTGCCGGAATACGCGAGCATCTGCTTGCAGAGGTCGGCGGCGCGGCGCGCGGCGACCTCGATCTGGTCGATCATCGGCTGGCCGAGCGACGTCGGCGGCAACTCGAGGCGCGCGAGCGAGGCGTTGCCGAGGATGCCGGTCAGCAGGTTGTTGAAATCGTGCGCGATGCCGCCGGCGAGGACGCCGAGGCTCTCGAGCTTGGCGCTTTCGACGAGCTTGGTCTCGATGCGGTGGCGCTCGGTGACGTCAGTGATGAAACCGTGCCAGAGAATGTTGCCGTTCGCGAGGCGCTCGGGCGTGGAATCGCCGCGCAACCAGACGACCGCGCCCGTGCTGTGGCGCACGCGGAATTCATAGTGCCAGGGTTTCAGCGTGCTGGCCGAGTTCTCGATCGAGGCGACGAGTCCCGCCATGTCCTCGGGCAGGATCTTGGCGAAGACCACGCTGGCATCCTCGCGCACTTCCTCGGGGCCGACTTCGAAGATCTGGCGGATGGCGTCGCTCGAAAACGGCAGGCAGTAGGTGCCGTCGGCGCGGCGCATGAACTGGTACACCATGCCGGGCACCAGCTGGTAAATCTTGTTCAGCCGTTCGGTGAGTTCGGCGGCTTCGGACTTGGTCGGAGCCCGACTTTGGCCCGGGGCGGGGGAATGGTCGCTCATTTAGGGAACGGCGCCGGCAGGTCACGGAGGAGTGACGGCGGGGCGGAGCGAAAAACTTTTTGGCCAGGCATGCGGGAAATAAACAGACGGCCGGATGGACATCCGGTGGTGTGGCCCGACTCCAGAGCAGGCCGAAACGCCGGACCCTGCAAGCCTGCAATGGCTGGAATCGTTGCGCCGAAAAACGCGGTGGCCCGCTCAGGCGGTCTTGAAAACGAAGACCTGGCCCTTCTCCGTGCCGACGGCGAGCAGGCTGTCGTCGCCGCGCCACGCGAACTTGGTGGCGGCGGACGGCATCTTGACCTCCGCGACCATCGGGTTCTTGCGGCTTGGCGACCAGAGCGTGAACTCGCCGTTCGCCGCGCCCGCAGCCAGCAGGCCGTGGGAATTCTGGAACGCCACGGCGCACACGCGGGCGTTGTGCGGCAAGAGCAGCGGCTCGCGGCCCTCGGGGCCCGCGCCGGCGCAATCCCACACGCAGGCGTCGCGTCCGCCGCCGGTCGCGAGCCATTTCGAATCCTGGCTGAACGAGAGTTCCTTCAGGCGCGTCTCGTAGCCGCTCATGTGCAGCTCCATGTCCTGTTCCGCCGGCACCCACAGGTGCACGGCGTTGTCATGGCATCCGGCGACCAGCCAGCGGTTGTCCGGCGACCACGTCAGTGCGTAGATGGCGTTGCCATAGGCGAACTCCTTGATCGCGGTGAAATTCGCCGCGTCCCAGATCACCACATGGCCGAAACATGCCGCGGCGACCGCGGCTGCAGATGACGGAGGACGGAGGACAGAAGACGGACTCGGAGCGAGCGCGGAAATGGTTTTCGGCGCGTCGGGGAAAGTGTGAGCGAGGGTGCCGTCAGCCTTGAGCACGACGAGCTTTCGGCCCGCGGCCGCAAAGAGAAGATGTTCCGTCTTCTGTCCTCCGTCCTCCGCCCTCTGAACGGTCTGCCACGCCAGATGCTCGACCCAGGCATTGCCCAGCTTCACCTCCGCCGTCTGCTGTCCCGTCGCCGCGTCCCAAAAACGCACGCACCCATCCTGCCCGCCTGTTGCCAGAAGATCCGTCCTCTGTCCTCCGTCCTCTGTCCTCTGAGCCCCCGGCATCCACGCCAGCGCATTCGCCCCGTTCTCATGTCCGGCCAGCTGGTGTTTCACCGCGCCGGTCGCGGCATCGTAGAGCGTGATGCCGCCCGCCGCCGACGCGGCGGCCAGCAGCGTGCCGTCGGGCGACCAGGCGAGGTCGATGGCATAGTCGTCGAGGGAAGCGGCCCAGTGCTTGGCAAATTGCATTCGTGCGCAAGGTGCGCGCGGTCCCGGCGCGGCGCAAGGCGCGAGTCTGGACTGTCCAAAGCCGGTAGCCCTTGCGCGAGGTGGGCGACTTTCCTTTATTCGGTTCCGGTTTCCCCTCGGCCGCCCCAGCGGCTCAACCATCCCCTCCGCTCATGATCCCTTCTTCCCGCTTGCCGGGCTTGCTGGCCCTGTCGCTCCTGTCCTTTTCCGTCGTCTCGGCCCAGGAGGCCAAGCCGGCCCCGGCCGCTCCCGTGCCGCTGCCGATGCCCGACGTCGTCCCGACCGATCACTTCACGGTGCCCGAGGGCTTCGAGCTGACTGTTTGGGCACACGCGCCGCAGCTGCGCAACCCGACCAACATGGACGTCGACTCCAAGGGCCGCATCTGGGTTGCCGAGGGCGTCAACTACCGCCTCCACGACAAGCGCGACAAGGACGGCGACCGCATCGTGGTGCTCGAGGACACCGACGGCGACGGCAAGGCGGACAAGTCCACGGTCTTCGTGCAGGAACCGCTGCTCGGCGCGCCGCTCGGCATCGCGGTCATCGACAACAAGATCATCGTCTCGAACGCGCCGGACATCATCGTCTATACCGACGTCGACCGCAACGGACACTTCGATCCCGCAATCGACAAGCGCGAGGTGCTTCTGACCGGTTTCAACGGCGTCAACCACGACCACGCGCTCCACTCGGTGACGTTCGGTCCCGACGGCTATCTCTATTTCAGCCAGGGCAACGCCAGCGCGCATTTCACCGACCGCAGCGGCCGGACGTTCCGCGTCGGCAGCAGCTACAACCCGACTTGGAACAACCAGGCGCCGCAAATCTACAGCTGGAAGCCGAGCGAACTGGCCGGCGCGAAGAGCGACGACGGCCATGTCTACGTGGGTGGATTCAATGTGCGCATGAAGCCCGACGCCACCGGCACGGAGATGATCGGCTTCAACTACCGCAACAGCTACGAGCAGACCGTCACGTCGTTCGGTGATGTCTTTCAGAACGACAACGACGATCCGCCGGCGTGCCGCACGGCCTTCGTGCTCGAGCACGGCAACGCGGGTTTCTTCTCACGCGACGGCAAGCGCAGCTGGCAGGCCGACCGCCGTCCCGGCCAGTCGATCGCGACGGCCGAGTGGCGTCAGGAAGATCCGGGTGTGATGCCGGCGGGCGACGTTTACGGCGCCGGCGCGCCCACGGGCATCGCGTTCTATGAAGGTGACGCCTTCGGCCCGGCCTGGCGCGGCACGCTCTTCAGCGCCGAGGCGGCGCGCAACACGATCCTCAGCTATCACCCGACGCCCGACGGCGCGGGTTACAAGCTCGAGCGCTCCAATTTCCTCACGAGCAATCCGTCGCAGGTGCTCGCGGGTGTCGATTCGAAGAAGGGCAAGCAGGGCGAGGACATCGGCACGTTCTTCCGTCCGTCCGATGTCGTGGTTGGCCCCGATGGTGCGCTCTACATTGCCGACTGGTTCGACCCGCGCGTGGGCGGTCACCAGGATCTCGATGACAAGACCGCCGGCGCGATCTATCGCATCGCCCCGAAGGGTTTCAAATCAGTGGTGCCGCAGTTCGACCTGAACACGACCGCCGGCCAGATCGCCGCGCTGCGCAGCCCGGCGGTGAACGTGCGCTCGCTCGGCTATGTGAAATTGCACGAGCAGGGCGCCGCGGCCGTCGAGCCAGTGGCGGCGTTGCTCGCGGACGAGAATCCCTACATCCGCGCCCGCGCCATCTGGCTGCTCGCCGATCTCGGCGCCGCCGGCACGGCTCGCGTGGTGCAGCTCCTCGACTCGCCCGATGCCGATCTCCGCGTGACCGCGTTCCGCGCGCTGGGCCGGCATGGCCAGTCCACGCTCGCCCAGGCGGCGAAGCTGGCCACCGATCCGTCCGCCGCCGTGCGCCGCGAGGTCGCCGTGTCGCTGCGCGATGTGCCTTACGCGAACTCGGGCAAAATTCTGCTCGAACTGGCCAAGGGTTACGACGGCAAGGATCGCATGTACCTCGAGGCTTGGGGCATCGGCTGCACCGGCAAGGAAGGGGAAATGTACGCGACGATCGGGAAGAACCTCCTCGCCGCCAAGTGGGCGCCCACTTGGAACGAACCGCTGAAGTGGTCCGATGCGTACGCCGGCTTGGTCTGGCGGCTGACCCCGGCAAGTGCCGTGCCGGATTTCGCGGCGCGGGCCAAGGCGGACACTCTCTCTGAAAAGGACCGTCTCGCGGCCACGACGGCGCTCGGTTTCATCGCGACGAAGGAAGCGGCGACCGCGTTGCTCGACCTCGCGCAGAACGCGAAGGGCCTCGTGCAGCAGCAGGCGTTCTGGTGGCTGCTCAACTACAAGGATTCCCGCTGGAAGGACATGGGCGTCAATGAAGAGCTCAAGACCCGCAAGCTCTACGATCCGGCGACCGTCGTCATCAGCGAGAGCGTCGTGCCGCAACAACCCGCAACCAAGCTGCCGCCGGTGGCGGAAATCGCCGCGCTCACCGGCGACGCGAAGAAGGGTGCCGCACTCGTCACGGCGTGCTACCTCTGTCACCACATCGGCGACAACGGCACGGACTACGGTCCGAACCTGACGTCATTCGCCAAGATGCAGACGCCCGAGGTGGTGATCGATGCGATCGTCAATCCGTCGAACGACATTTCCCACGGCTACGAGGGCACGATCGTGACCCTCAACGACGGCAAGGTCATCCACGGCCGCATGCTTTCCGAGGGCGACCCGGTCGTGATGCTCAGCATGGGCGGCGTCACGCAGCTCATCCCCGCCGACAAAATTAAATCGAAGCAGCGCTTGAACCGCTCGCTCATGCTGAGCGGCGAACAACTCGGCCTCGGCGCGCAGGAGATCGCGGACGTCGTGGCGTATCTGCGCAGCCTGTAAGAGCATCGCTCCGACACACCCCGCCCTGACGGGCACCCCTCTTCATAGAGGGGACTCGGGATGATTGAGGTCCCCTCTATCAAGAGGGGTGGCGCGAAGCGACGGGGTGTGTTGCGGCGTGTCAGAAATTATCCGCGTCGCGATACGCCTTGATTACCGCCTGCTCGCCTTCCTTGCCCTTGATCGAGTTGCCGTGCTCCATGCCGAGCACGCCGGTGTAACCGCGGGCGTGGAGGTGCTTGAAGATGTTGTGGTAGTTGACCTCGCCGGTGCCGGGCTCATTGCGGCCGGGATTGTCGCCGATCTGGAGATACGCGATCTCGCTCCAGCTGCGGTCGATGTTCGGGATCAGGTTCCCGCCCGCGATCTGCATGTGGTAGATGTCGAAGAGCATTTTGCAGGACGGGCTGTTGACCGCCTTGCAGAGCGCGTAGGCTTGGTCGGCTTTCTCCAGAAACGTGCCGCCGTGGTCGCGGTACCAGTTCAGCGCCTCGAGCACCATGACGAGGCCGTGCGGCTCGAGCACCGCCGCGCAGCGTCGCAGCAATTCGATGGCGTTGGCGGTCTGATAGCCTTCGGCGAGGCGCGGACCGCCGTACTTGTTCCAGTTCGCGTTGCTCTTCGCCTGTTGGTCGACCGAACCCGGTACGACGGTGAACCACTTCGCGCCGCAGCGTTTGGCGACGGCGACGGAGTCTTCCATGCGCTGGAGGATTTCCTTCGTGGAGGCTTCGTCGGGCCGCACAAAGGTCGGTTCGTCGAAATTCGCGTAGGCGACGAACACGCCCATCTGCATCTTGTTTTCCGCGAGCGTGCGGCCGATGGCTTCCTGTTCGGCGGGCGTGCGGCCCATGACGCCGTTATCCTCCCACGCGGTGAAACCCTGGTCAGCGGCGAACTTGATCTGGTCGATCACATTGTCGCCCGCGCTGTGCTTGAATATGCCCGGGTGCGGGCCGTAGCCGAGTTTGAACTTCGGGTTGGCCGCCGGCGCGGCGGCGGACTGGCCTTTCAGGGTGGCGACACCGCCGAGGACGGCGGCGCCGGTGGCGAGGGCGGAGGAGACGAAGGTGCGGCGATTCATGGGGGAGTAGGGGTGGCGGCAGCGTGACGGACCGTCCGCGCCGGGCCAAGCCCGCAACGTCGGATCGTCAATTTCAACGAGGGCGTAATTCCTAATCCTGTAGCGGCGGTCTATGACCGCCGTCGGGGCTGAGTCGGCGGTCATAGACCGCCGCTGCAGATTGAGCCGATCCAGCAGGAAGCTTGCGACGCTGTCGCGCTGCTGCTGTCTTACCGGCATGGCCTCGTCCCCGAAGATCCTCGCGTTCAGCGGCAGCATTCGCCGCGAGTCGCTTAACAAAAAATTCCTGGCGGTCGCCGTGCAGGAGGCGAAGCACGCCGGCGCGGACGTGACGCTCATCGACCTGGCCGACTACGAGCTGCCGCTTTTCAACGGCGATCTCGAGGACAAGGACGGTTTGCCGGCGAATGCCCGCAAGCTGGTCGACCTGATTAAGGCCCACACCGGTCTGCTCATCGCGTCGCCGGAATACAATTCATCGATCACGGCCTTGCTGAAGAACACCATCGATTGGTGCTCGCGCTCGGACGACGACCCGTTCTCCGGCAAAGTGGTGGCGGTGATCTCCGCGTCCCCCGGCGCCTACGGTGGCAACCGCTCGCTCAAGACCACGCAGCAAATCCTGCTGCATCTCGGCTGTCACATCGTGCCCGCGATGGCTTCGTTGCCAGCGGCACACAAAGCCTTCGGGCCCGACGGCAAGCTGACGGATGCGCGCGCGCTCAAAGGCGTGCAGGAGTTGGTGCAGGCGCTGGTGGAGACGGCGGGCAAGTTCGCCTGAGACCGGCGAACTGAACGTCGAACATCGAACGTTGAACTTCCAACGTCGAAAAACGGAACCGGAACGCAGGGCTGCTTTACGTAAGCGATACCAGAAGGCCCGGTAGTTGGACGTTCAAAGTTCGATGTTGAACGTTCGACGTTGTGGCCGGCGGCCTCAGCCGGCCATGCACGCCTTGAATCCCTCCGTCAGCGCCGCGCGGTCGAGATTCTTGCCGATGAAGACGAGCGTGTTGGTGCGATTCTCGTCGCGCTTCCACTCGCGGTCGAACTTGGCGTCGAAGAGCATGTGCACGCCTTGGAAGACGAGCCGCTTGTTCGTGCCCTTCACGCAGAGCACGCCCTTCATGCGGAAGATGTCGCCGCCCTTTTCCTGGAGCAGCTTCGAGATCCACTCGTTGAGCTTCTTGCCGTCGAGGTCGCCGGGCAGGCTGATGCCGACCGAGGACACCGCCTCGTCGTGCGAGTGCTCGTGGCGGAAGGTTTTGTCCCAGGAGTATTTCAGCATTTTCCCGTCACCGCCGTAGAGATGCGTCGGGACATCGTGACCGGTGAAGAGCAGATACTTGCCGGCCGCGGGAACCGTCACCTTGAACTTGCCGTGCTCGTTCTTGAGCTTGAGCCGGTGCAGGTTGGCGCCGGCGTTGATCGTCTCGCCCGGCTGCACAACCTTCTCCCAATCGGAGAAGGTCAGGACCGCGGCGTTGATCGAGGTGGCGAGATCCTTGTCGTCGACGCTCTTCAGCGGCATCACAACGACATCGAGCTCGTTGTGATCGTGGCCGCAGGCCTCGCCGCACTCGTGGTCGTGCTCGCCGTGATGGTGGTGGTCGTGGCCCTCGTGTCCGTGGCCGTCTTCGTCACCGTGACCAATCTCGAGTTCGTAATTGCCCGCCGGCAGGTCGTAGGCGCCGGCCCATTCGAAGGGATATTCCATTTCGAGGAACTGCGGGTCGACTTCGACCGCGCGGTCGAGGTTGAAGCCGCCGACGTTCAGCACGCGGTCGAGCGGGAGCTCGCTGTTCTTCGTGCGGTGGATCTTGGCCACGGCGTTGATCGAGCGGATGCGCTTCTCAAGCGCGTCGAGTTCGGCCGGGGTGACGAGGTCGGTCTTGTTGAGGAGAATGACATCCGCGAAGGCGACCTGCTTCTGCGCCTCGGGCGAGTCGTGCAGGTGGAGGGAAATGTGCTTCGCGTCGACGACCGTCACGATCGCATCGAGGCGGAACTGCTCCTTCATCTCCGGATCGGTGAAGAAGGTCTGCGCGACCGGCGCGGGATTGGCCAGGCCGGTGGTTTCGATGAGGATGGCGTCGAGGCGGTCCTTGCGCTTCATCAGCCGGCCGAGGATGCGGAGGAGGTCGCCGCGCACGGTGCAGCAGATGCAGCCGTTGTTCATCTCGAAGATTTCTTCGTCGCTCTGGATCACGAGCTGGTTGTCCACGCCGACCTCGCCGAACTCGTTCTCGATGACGGCGATCTTCTTGCCGTGCTGCTCGGTGAGGATGCGGTTGAGCAGGGTGGTTTTGCCGGAGCCAAGGAAGCCGGTGAGGACGGTGACGGGAATGGAGGAGGACATCAGAGGACGGAAGACAGAGTACAGGGGACAGTAGACAGGTGACAGGGAAGGACAGGAAAGCTGCCGGGCGGAGGTTTGCAAGAGGGGTGAATACTCCGTGGAGCAAGTGGCCCGGGCCGGGGTCATAAGGACTATGAAGAAATCTTTCGCCTTCCCTGCGCTGCTGGCCGCGTTCCTGTTCCTGGCCGGTTGTGCCACCTATACCCCGACCGATCGCGCGAGCATCAGCCTCGTCGGCATCGAGTCCGCCGAATCCACGATCCTGGAAACCACGCTCGTGATGACGTTGCGCCTGACCAACGAGACCAATGTGCCGCTGCATGTCACGGGCACCTCGCACAAGCTGACGCTCAACGGCGAGATGGTCGGTCACGGCGTGAACAATGGCGCGCTGGAGGTTCCCGCGCTCGGGTCCGTGACGATTCCGCTGACCGTGCGCCTCGACAATCTCGAGCTGCTGCGCCAGTTCGGTCACGGTCGCATCCCGGAGGAGATTTCCTACCGCATGAACACGCGGATGTTCACCACCGACGCGATCGACGGCGTGCCGGTGATCACCGAGGGCAAGCTCGACCTGCGGCCGTTCGCCAATTCGCTGATGTTGAATTGAACGGTGGGAGGGGCTTTATGCCCCGACGTTAGTGCTTCGTCGGGGCATAAAGCCCCTCCTGCTCATTTAAGATGCGCTCAGTGCGCCGTGCGCGCTTCCGCCGCCGTCTTGGTCGAGATGCGGTCGGTGACGGCCAGCAGCAGGGCGGAGAACACAAAGGTCATGTGCAGGATCACCTGCCACATGACCGAGTTGTCGCCCACGGGCTTGGAGCCGAGCTCGATGAAGGTCTTCAGGAGGTGGATCGACGAGATGCCGATGAGCGCGGTGGCAAGTTTCACCTTCAGCACGCCGGCGTTGACGTGGGACAGCCACTCCGGCTGGTCGGGATGACCCTCGAGGTTGAGGCGCGAGACGAAGGTCTCGTATCCGCCGACGATCACCATGATCAGCAGGTTGGCGATCATCACCACGTCGATCAGGCCCAGCACCGTCAGCATGATCGTTTTCTCATCGAGGTTCGGCACGCTCGTCAGCAGGTGCCACAGCTCGAGAAAGAAATGGTACACGTACACGCCCTGCGCGACAATCAGGCCGAGGTAGAGCGGCGCTTGCAGCCAGCGGCTGAGGAAAATGAAACTGCCGAGGGCGCGTTGGGAGGAAGGTTTCGGGAGATCGGACGGATTCATGCGGAAAAGAGAGCGTTAGGGAAATGGCGGTGCGCACCCGGGCAAGGCTGCACTGCGCGTTTGGTTTCTTCGTGGTGAATTGTAACTGAAGGCGGTTGTTCGAGTGCGCATCGCATCCACACACCCCGGCGCGTTGCGCCACCCCTCTTCATAGAGGGGACTCAAGCCCACGCAGCCGAAGTCCCCTCTATGAAGAGGGGTGCCCGCAGGGTGGGGTGTGTGGCGGATTGCCGTAAAGCGTGCGATTTGCTGCACTGCGCGGATGAACGACGACCTGCCGCCGCTGCCCGCCGAACCGAAGCCCGGAATCTACCGCCACTACAAGGGCAACGACTACCTGGTGATCGGCCTTTCGCGCCACAGCGAGACCTGCGAGCCGATGGTCGTTTACCAGGCGCTCTACGGCGAACGCGGCCTCTGGGTCCGCCCGGCCCCGATGTTCCTGGAAACGATCGAGGTGGGCGGGAAGCGCGTGCCGCGATTTGTCCGGACAGAGGATTGAACACAAAGCAGCGAAGAAGCTAAGGGTTGGTGTTTGGAAGTGGGAGGGGCTTTATGCCCCGACTTGGATTTTCGCAGCCGGAAAAGTCGGGGCATAAAGCCCCTCCCACCTATCAATCACTTCGTTTCTTTGCTCCTTAGTGTTTCTCCTCCCGTTCGACCCACGCGTAGAGCGCCGGCAGCAGCACCAGCGTGAGCAGCGTGGCGGTGAAGATGCCGCCGATGACGACCGTCGCCAGCGGACGCTGCACCTCGGCGCCGGGGCCGGTGGCGAGTGCCATCGGGACAAAGCCCAGCGCGGCGACGAGTGCGGTCATGAGCACCGGGCGCAGGCGCGTGAGCGAGCCTTCGATAACGGCGTCGCGGATGGACCGCCCGGTCGCCCGGAGCTCGTTGAAGCAGCTGACCAGCACCACGCCGTTGAGCACCGCCACGCCGGAGAGCGCGATGAACCCCACTGCGGCGGTGATGCTGAACGGCAGATCGCGCGCCCACAGCGCGAACACGCCGCCGGTCAGCGCGAGCGGGATGCCGGTGTAAACAATCAAGGCCTGCCGCAGGCGTCCGAAAGCGAGCACGATCAGGCCGAAGATCAGCAGCAGCGTGGCGGGGACGACGAGCGCGAGGCGCGCCTTGGCCGCGAGCAGGTTCTCGAACTGCCCGCCGAACTCGACGGTGACGCCGGGCGGCAGTTTGATTTCGGTCCGGACCTTCTCCTGGGCGGCACGGACCCAACCCTCGATGTCGCTGGTGTCCAGGTTGACGAGCAGCGCGCTGCGACGACGGCCTGCGTCGCGCAGGACAGGCGACACGGTTTTAACCTCGCGGAGATCAGCGAGGTCGCCGAGCGGCAGCAGTCCGTTCTCGCCCACGCGCACGGGGAGGGCACGCAGCGCCTCGGGATCGGCCCGGCTGGTCTCCGGCAAGCGCACCACCACGGGATGACGCCGGTCTCCGTCGACGAGCACGCCGGCTTCCTCGCCTGCGAGGGCGGAAGCGACAGCGTGGTTCAACTCGGCCGCCTGCACGCCGTAACGGGCGAGGGCGTCGCGCTTGGCCACGACTTCCAGCAACGGCGTGCGGCCGAGCGACTCGAATTCGATTTCGCCCGCGCCGGGGATGGCTTCGAGGAGTTCTTTCAGCTCTGCTGCGACTTTCTCCGTCGCGTCGTAGTCGTCGCCATAGACTTTCACCGCGAGGTCGGCGCGGATGCCCTCCAGCAGTTCGTTGAAGCGCATCTCGATCGGTTGCGCCACCAACACCGCGGCGCCCGGATTAATCGTCTCGACTTCGGTGCGAAGGATTTCGCCGAGCCGCTGCTTGGTGATGAGCGCGCCGTTCTCGCGGCGCCACTCGGCGCGCGGACGGTAGAAAACGTAGAAGTCGCCGTCGCTCTGTGGCATCGGGTCTGTGGCGATCTCGCTCGTGCCAATGCGGGAGAACACCCGCGTGACCTCAGGCACACGCTGGCGTACCAGCTGTTCGGTGTGCTTCTGCTGGGCGACAGCCTCGTCGAGGCTGATCGCCGGGTCGCGGAAGACCATCAGTGTGAACGAACCTTCGTCGAGCGCGGGAATGAACTCCGCCCCGAGCCGGCTGAAGGTCACTCCGGCGAGCGCGGCCAGCGCGAGGGCACCCGCGGCCAGGGCGAGGCGGAAGCGCAGTGCGGCGGCCAGCACCGGACGGTAGACCCGGAGCGCGAGGCGCATCACGGGGTTTTCCGTCTCGGCCACGCGGCCACGCAGGACGAACGAGCAGAGCGCCGGCATGAGCGTGAGCGCCAGCACCAGCGCGCCGCCGAGCGCGAGCATCACCGCCAGTGCCATCGGATGGAACATCTTCCCCTCGATGCCGCCGAGGGCGAGGATCGGCACGTAGACCAGCGTGATGATCAGCACGCCGAAGAACATCGGGCGGCCCACCTGCCGGCAGGCCGCAAGGACCTCAGCGTGGCGCTCCTCGCGCGTGAGCAGGCGGCCGAGTTCGTGCTGTCGCGCGCCGAGGCGGCGGACGACATTTTCCACGATAACGACCGCGCCGTCGATGATCAGGCCGAAGTCGATCGCGCCCAGGCTCATCAGGTTGCCCGAGATGCCGAAGCGCGCCATGCCTGTGATCGCGAAGAGAAACGACAGCGGGATGGCCAGCGATACGATGAGCGCTGCCCGCCAGTTGCCGAGCAGCGCGAACAGGACGGCGATGACCAACACCGCGCCTTCGAAGAGGTTCTTCTCCACCGTGCGGATGGTGGCGTCCACCAGTTCGGCACGGTTGTATTGTGGCGTCACCACGACGCCCGGCGGCAGGTGGGCGGGCAGGGTGGCGAGTTTCTCGGCGACGGCGTGCGCGATGGCGCGGCTGTTGCCGCCGGCGGTCATCATGGCGGTGCCGATGAGTGCTTCTTCGCCATTGGCGCTGGCGGCGCCGGTGCGGACGTTGCTGCCGATGCCGACGTCCGCGAGGTCGCCGACCGTGAGCGCGCGCACGCCGCCGGCGAACTTGACCGGCAGGGCGGCGATCTCGGCGGCGGTGCGGACGCGGCTGACGGCGCGGACGATGAGCTGTTCACCGGCGCGGCTGACGATGCCGCCACCGGCGTTCTCGACATTGGCGGCGACGACGGCGGCGAGTTCCTCGGGCGTGACGCCCGCGGCACGCAAAGCATCGAGCTTCAGCGCCACGACGACCTGCTTCTCGTAGCCGCCGATGCTGTTGACGTCGGCTACGCCCGGCACCGTGCGGAGCAGCGGCTTCACGCGATAGTCGTGCAGCAATTGCAACTCCATCAGTTGCTCGCGGCGAGTCGCCGGCTTGTTCGGGGCGTCGGGAGCGTAGTCGAGCGTGTAGTAGTAAACTTCGCCCAGGCCGGTGCTGATTGGCGCGAGGCGCGGGGTGAGTCCGCGCGGCAGGCGTTCGACGGCGCCTGCGAGACGCTCGCTGATCAATTGGCGCACCCGGTAGATGTCGGTGCCGTCGCTGAACTGCAGCGTCACTTGCGAGAGGCCGAACTTCGACAGCGAGCGCATCTCCTGCACGCCCGGCGTGCCGGCGAGTTCGGTTTCGAGCGGGAGCGTGACCAGCTTCTCGACTTCCTCGGGCGCGAGCGCGGGCACCTCGGTGTTCACCTGCACCTGGACGCCGGTGATGTCGGGCACGGCGTCGATCGGCAGGTTCCAGGCGGACCACAGACCGATGGCGAGCAAGGCGGTGGCGCCGAGCAGGACGAGTCCGCGCTGGCGCAGCGCGAACTCCAGGATGCGGTCGATCATGGCAGCACCTCGACGGCGTTGAAGTTAAGGCCGGTCAGCAGCTGGAGCTTGAGCCCGGCCTCGAGCGCCTCGCGCTCGGTCGCGAGCAACGACTCGACGGCGTCGAGGTAGCTGTTTTGGAGTTCGACGTAGGTCGCCAGCGGCACCGCGCCGAGGCGGTAGTGACGGTCGGCGAGCGCGGCGGCTTCGCGGAATTTCTCCGCGGCATCCGGCGTCCAGCGGGCCACCTCGGCCTGCTTGGCGGAGAACTCGGCGTTGGCGACAAGGACCTCGCGCTCGAGTTCGCGCTCGGCGACGAGCACCGCGGTCTGGGCCTGGCGCTGGCGGGCTTCGGCGGCGTCCTTCGTGGCTCGAGGACGATCGCCGAGCGGAAGCGGGAGCGAGAGTCCGACGCCGGCGACGGTTTCGCGGTCGCTGGCCTTTTCCTGCGAGACGTACGGGCTGACCGTGAACGACGGCCGGCCTTCGGTGCGGGCGAGCCGCACGGCGTAACCCTGCTGCTCGAGTTCGAGCTTCTTCGCGCGGAACTCGAAGTTGTTCTCGCGGGCGGCGGCGAGGAGCGCGGTCGCGTCGGGCGCGGCATGGAAAGCCAGCCTGGCGGGAGCGAGCTCGAGGACGGCGTCCGCGGGTACGCCGCGAAGCTGGTTGAGTTCGACGCGCGCCGCCTGCACGGCGAGCGCGGCTTCGGTGGCGCGGCGTTGCAGGGCGAGTTCCTGCGCCTCGATGACGCGGGTCTCGAGCTGCGGCGTGAGCCCGGCGGGATCACGGGCGAGGAAGACTTCCTTCAGCGCAGCGTAGCGGTCGGCCACCTCACGCGCGGCGTCGGCGCGGGCCTGGGCGGCCTGCAGGCCGAAGACGAGTGCGCGGGCGCGGCTGGCGAGCGCGGCTTCGAAGCGGGCGAGGCCGAGTTGCGCGAGGGCGACGTCGGCGTTGGCGATCGACTTGCGCAGGGCGAGCCGGCCGGACCACTCGAAAGTTTGGGAGACGGACACGGACCACGCCGTGCCTTCGACCGAAAGGCCGGACGCGTCGCGCACGCGCTTGCGGCCGCCCTGGACCGCGAGTTCGGCGGGCGCACGGGTGGCGGCAATGCGGGCGTTGGCCTCGGCCGCGGCGAGTTCGTCGCGGTAGAATTGCAGTTCGGGGTTCTTGCCCGTGAGGTCGGTCACGAGCGCGTCGGGCGCGAGCGGCTGGGCCAGCGCGGTGGCGGAAAGGAACAGGAAAAGAGGAAATGATTTCATGGCTGAACAGAGAGTTAACGGATGAGAACGCGCGGCCATAGGGCGGCGCAGGAACGCACGCGGGCGCGTGCGGGCACGGGACGTTAACGAGAGCCCGCGCTTCGTCCCGCTGAGCGGGACTTCGCGGGGCAATCGCGCTTAGGCGCGATTGGGCGCGCGCGCGGGCGGAGCCGCACGGGCGATAAACTGCCACCGCACCGTCAACTCGGACGGAGGCGCGTGGCGGACGGGGGAAAGGGCAGGTTCGCCCACGAGCAATTCGGGCGAAAGGAGCAGCGCGCAGCAGTCGGGCACATGGCACTCGGCGGGCGCGGTGACGGTCAGTGTGGCAGACGAATCCTTGAAGAGCGCCTGCTCGACAGTGGGGCAGGCGTCGTCCTTGCACTCGGTGCCGTCGGCCGCCGATTGCTCCTCGGCGCAGTGCGCTTCGAAGATTCCGGCCGCTTCCAACCGGCAGTGCAGCGTCGCCGGCAGCCACACGGCCAGCAGGGCGAAGAGCAGAAAGCGTCCGAAACGAATCACAGCCGCAAGAGGGCGTGTGGAAGAAATGAAGTCAACACGAAGTGGCCAAGCCGTAGGGGCGCAGCAAGACTGCGCCCCTACTCAATTCGGAAAACACCTGACAAACCCGCTCTGGTTACGGCTGAGTCGGCTCTTGTGCGGCCGTGTCCCGACCCTCGCCGTCGAAGTGGTAGAACTTTTCCCCGCGCACGATCTTCTCGCGGCCCTGCTCGACGCGCCACTTGTTGGTGTCGCGCAGCGAATAGACGCAACCGCAGTATTCCTGCTGGTAGAATTCCTCGCGCTTCGCGATCTCGACCATGCGGTTCGCGCCGCCGAGCTTGCGCCAGTTGTAGGTCCAGTAGGTGATGCCCGGGTATTTCGCCGCGACGCGCTCGCCGCTGGCGTTGATCTGGTCCATGTCCTTCCAGCGCGAAAGACCAAGGCAGCTCGTGATCACCGGGAAGCCGTGCTCGTGGGCATAGAGCGCGGTGCGGTCGAAGCGCATGTCGAAGCACATCGTGCAGCGCGCGCCGCGCTCCGGCTCGTGCTCGAGGCCCTTGGCGCGGGCGAACCAGTTGTCGGTGTCGTAGTCGGCGTCGACAAATGGGATGCCGGTCTTCTCCGCGAAGCGGATGTTCTCCTGCTTGCGCAACTCGTACTCCTCCTTCGGATGGATGTTCGGGTTGTAGAAATAGATCGTGTACTCGATGCCCGAGGCGGCCATCGCCTCCATCACCTCGCCCGAGCACGGCGCGCAGCACGAATGCAGCAGCACCTTCTTCGCGCCGTTCGGAGGCGTGAGGACTTGGCGCTGATAGGGCTGCGGCTGGGACATGAGGCCACCACTGAATGAAAGCCACCTCAGGCGTCAATTGCGCAGCAGGGGCGGATTTCTGTAGCGGCGGTCTATGACCGCCGGTCCGGGCGACGGCGCTCATAGAGCGCCGCTACAGAGAGATATGCGTGTGTGAAGAAAACGCCCTCCCGGCACATGTCATCTAATAGATGACATGTGGGCCGGGTCGTCAGAGAGGAATGTCACGTATTACGTGACATGTTCAGTGGGACGTGGCGGCGAGTTCGGCGCGGCATTCCGCAAGGGCGGACTGCAGCGCGGGGCTTTTGAGCATCTCGCGGGCGAGGGCCTCGCCGACGATCCGGCCGGCTTCGAGGTCGCTGGGGTAGTGGACGCCGGTGAAGAGCTTCATGCGGCGCGTCTCGAGCGCGCGGGCTTGGAAACCGGCGGCGTGGTCGGGGAGCAGTTCTCCGAGCAACGCGGCCCACAGCGCGGATTGGATGCCGTGACCGCTCGGATAGGAGCCGCTGTCGGAGAATTCCACGCAGGGTTTCACGCGCGGATCGGCGAAGGGCGGGCGCTTGCGCGGCCACACGGCCTTGCTCGCGCGGTTGACCGGAATGAAATCCTCGCGCACCGCGGCGAAGAGCGCGGCGGTCTTGGGCAGGGCCTTGGCGGTGAACCATGGGCCGACAACATCAGCGGCGAAACCGAAGAGCGTTTCGTTTTCGATTTCCTGTGCGCGCTTGGCCAGCGCGGGCGTGCGGAGATCCTGGAACTGCAGCACGACGTCGAGTTCGCTGCGCGTGACGAGCGAGTCGGCCGCGGGTGGCGGTGTGATCAGCGCACCGTAATCGAGCGCATTGTCGGCGATGAAGTGTCCGGCGGAGGCGGAATGAATCAGCGCGAAGAACAGAAGGAAAAATTTCGGGCGGCGCATGACTAGGGTAGGAGGGGCTTTACGCCCCGACCTTGTCTAGCCGCGAGCAGTCGGGGCGTAAAGCCCCTCCCACGTTTGAGTCGTCGAAGTATCGGGAATTTGTAGCCGGGGTCGTTGACCCCGGTCGAACATGATGCCGCCTGCGAACCGGGGTCAGCGCCCCCGGCTACAGGCGACCCGGTGCTCACGCCCCCGTCTCGTCCCGCACCGTGCGCAGCTGGATGCTGTCCACGCGCTCGTCGTTTTCGGCGAGGACGTCGGAGATGATCACGAGCTTGTCGCGGACCTTGATGCGGCCGGCGTCGCGCAGCATGTCGATGGCGCGGCTGAGCGTCTTCTCCGGATCGCCGAAGGGGCCGATGAAGTACGGTTCGACCGAGCGCACGATGCGCAGCTGGCGGAGGATCTGCATCGAGTCGGTCAGCGCGAGGATCGGCGCGCGGCCGGGACGCTGGGCGGAGAGGGCGGCGGCGTTGAGGCCGCGGCGGGTGAAGGTGACGATGACCGAGCCGGGGAACTCGTTGGCCATGACGACGGCCGAGTGCATGAACTTCATGCGTTCGTCGAGGAAGACGGTCGGCTGCGGCATGTCCTCGGCGAGCTCGTCCTCGACGCGGCGGGTGATGGTGTCGAGCACGCGCACGCACTCGAGCGGGTATTTGCCGACGGTGGTTTCGCCGGAGAGCATCACGCAGTCGGCCTGCTCGTAGGCGGCGTTGGCGACGTCGGTGATCTCGGCGCGGGTCGGCACCGGCTGGCTGATCATCGACTCGAGCATGTGCGTGGCGATGATCACCGGGCGGCCGACCGCGAGGCAGGTGCGCACGGCGCGGTGCTGGATGATCGGCAGGTCCTCGAGCGGCACCTCGATGCCGAGGTCGCCGCGGGCGACCATGAGCACGTCGGTGGCCTTGATGATCTCGTCGAGATTGCTGATCGCCTGCTGGTCTTCGATCTTGGCGACGATGCGGACCTTCGAGCCGCGCTCGGTGAGGAAGGAGCGGAGCTGGTGGATGTCCGCCGCCTCGCGCACGAACGACAGCGCGAGGAAATCGATGCCTTCCTCGAGGCCGACGGTGGAGTCGGCGCGGTCCTTCTCGGTAAAGGACGGCAGGTTGACGCGCACGCCGGGCAGATTGATGTGGCGGCGCGAGGTGAGTGTGCCGGGCGTGAGCACGCAGCAGCGGATGTGGGCGTCGGTTTTCGCGCGCACTTCGAGGCGGATGAGGCCGCTGTCGACGAGGACGATGTCGCCGACCTTGATGTCGTTGACGAGGTCGCGGTAGTTGACGTCGACCGAGCGGATTTCCTCGCCGTCGTCGCGGGTGGCTCCGGGTTTGACGGTGAAGTCGAAGATTTCCCCGGGGCGCAGCTCGATCGGCGCGGCGACGTCGCCGGTGCGGATCTCGGGTCCCTTGATGTCCATCATGATCGCGACCTCGCGGCCGACCTTGAGGGAGACGGCACGGATGCGGCGGATGACTTCGCGCGTCCAGTCGTGCTTGGCGTGCGCCATGTTAAGGCGGATGACGTCGACGCCGGACTCGATGAGGCGGGCGAGCATCTTCTCGCTCTCCGTGGCGGGTCCGAGGGTGGCGATGATCTTGGTGCGGCGGAAGGAAGGGGTGTTCATGGTCGGTCTAGAATTCGAAGAGGTCGGTACCGCCGCCCGGAGCGACGACGGAAAAACCGCAGGCGCGCGCGGCCAGCACGGCGCCACACGCGGCCTCGACGGCGGCGGGCGAGTTGCAGTCGCGGCTGAGATGCGTGAAAAACACGTGGCGCCAGCGCGGGCTGGCGACGCTTTCGAGCAGTTCCCGTGCCGCGGCGTTTGAGAGGTGGCCATGGCGTCCTGAGATCCGTTGCTTCGTGCTCCACGGGCGCTTGGTGTCAGCCTGCAACATTTGCGAACAATGGTTGGCTTCGACGACCAGCACGTCGGCTTCGCGGATGTACTCGCGCACCGGCAGCGGCGCGTGACCGAGGTCGGTCAGGAAGGCGAGGGTGTGGCGCGGCGAGAGCAGGTCGCCGTGGCCGTGCGCGATGAGGAAGCCCACCGGGTCCTGGGCGTCATGCGGCACGGAAAAACTGCGCACCTCGAAATCACGGAAGCGGAAGGATGAGCCGCTTTCGAACAGCTGCCAGTTCAGCCGGTGCTTGAGCCCGGCCTGGAGCGTCTCGGCGGTCAGGCGGTTGGCGAAAACCTTGATGTGTGCGTGGCGCGCCAGCCCGCTCAGCGCGGCCGCATGGTCGCTGTGCTCGTGCGTGAGGAAGATCGCGTCGATGCGTTCCCAGGATTCGCCCGCCGCCGCCAGCAGTTCGCCGAGGCGCTTGGCCGAAAACCCCGCATCGACGAGCACCCGCGTGTCGTCGGACTGCAGCAGCGCGGCGTTGCCGGAGCTGCCACTGCCGAGGATGCGGAAACGCAAAGCCATGTCCGGATTTGACCGGTCCGGGCCGGGGCGAAGCAAGCTGCAATCTCGTCACAATTTGATGCGCGGGGATTTGGTTCCCGGGAAGAGTTCGCTCCCCTGCATCTTTACTTCTGGCGTTTGTCCCCGCGGGCCGGAAAATCACCCGCATGCTCCCGCATCCGACCCTGGCTGAACAGTACGGCACCGAGGCGGCGAAACCGGAGTATGTGAACCGGTTGTTCGACAAGGGCGCGAAGCACTACGACGGCATCGTCGACTGGGGTTTCCTGCGCACGGGCGCCGGCTATCGCCGCTGGGTGCAAAAGCACCACGGCCTGAAAAAGGGCGACCGCGTGCTCGACGTCGCGTGCGGCACCGGACTCGTGGCGGTCGGCGCCGCCCAGGTGCTCGGCACGGCGGAAAACATCACCTGCCTCGACCCGAGCGAAGGCATGCTCTCCGTCGCGCGCAAGAAACTGAACGCGACCTTCGTGCAGGGCCGCGCGGAGGCGCTGCCGTTTCCGGACAATTCCTTCGATTTTCTCACCATGGGCTACGCGCTGCGGCACGTCACCGACCTCGAGACGACGTTTCGCGAATACCAGCGCGTGCTCAAACCCGGCGGCAAGCTGCTCATCCTCGAGGTGACGAAGCCGTCCGGCCGCATATCCGAGTTCTTCTTCCGGGTTTATTTCGGCCGCATCTATCCGTTCCTCAGCGGCCTTTTCACCCGCAGCCGGGATGCGCGCGACATGATGCGCTACTACTGGATCACGATGGACGCCTGCGTGCCGCCGGCGGTCGTGCTCGGCGCCCTGCGCGGCGTCGGCCTGGCTGAGGTGAAGCGCAACACCGCGCTCGGCCTGTTCAGCGAGTACACCGCGGTGAAGGCCTGAACCGCCGCGCTTTTGCCTTTGCTCCGGCTCCGCCGCTGATTTTCACTATGCGCGCTTCAACCCTTATGCAGCCCGCCACCCCTTCCTCTCCGCTCCCGGCCGAGCTGGAGGAAAAAATCCGCCACCTTCCGGACGCCGCCCAGGCGGCCTACCGCCGCTTCCATGCGGGCGGGGAAATCGCGGAGCTCGATGCGGTGATCGTGGGCATTCTCGAGAGCTATATTCCCAAGGCGAAGTCCCGTTCGCTGGCGGAACTGCCCGGCAGCACGCATCTCATGGCGGACCTCGGTTTCGATTCGCTGGCGATCACGGAAGTGGTTTTCGCCACCGAGGACCTGCTCGGCATCCGCATCGCGAACGAGGAGATCCTGCAGGTGCTGACGCTCGACGACCTGCGCGGCTTCATCCGCCGCAAGGCCGCGGAGCTGCCGGCGCGCTGAGCGCCCGTTTCCGGCATGCTTCCCGTCGTCACCGGCCTGGGCTTCATCACGAGCATCGGCAACGACCGCGCCACGGTGCTGCGCAGCCTGCGCGAACTGCGCCACGGCTTCGAGCGCGTCGAATTTCTCGGCAACCCGAACCTCCCGGTGAAGGTGGCGGGTACGGTGAAGGAGTTTTCCTTCCCGACACCCAACTGGCGCGACTGGCGCTGGCCGGATCGTTTCGCGGTCGACCGCGAGCTCGTGCGCGGACTCGCGCCACACGGCGTGTACGCGTTGTGCGCCGTGCAACAGGCGCTGGCGGAAACCGGCCTGACGCCGGCGGACCTCGGCGGCGGTGACACCGGCCTGTTCTGCGCGTCGGCGGGCTCGCCGTTCCTGCTCGGCAGCTTCCTCGAACAGATGAAGGCGGCGCGCGGAGAGCGCGGCAACCCGATGGGCATCGTGTCGTCGATCGCCGGCACGCTGAACTTCAACCTCGCGGCGCACTACAAGATCTCCGGCGCGGTCTGCGGTTTCGTGTCGGCCTGCGCGTCCTCGAGCCACGCGCTCGGCTACGCCATGGATGAAATCCGCCTCGGCCGGCAGAAGCGCATGGTCGTCGTCGGCGCCGAGGACATGACCGCCGAGAGCATCCTGCCGTTTTCGACCCTGCGCGCGTTATCCAACAACCCCGACCCGGCGACGGCCTCGCGGCCGTTCGACAAAAAACGCGACGGCTTTGTCGGCACCGGCGGCGCGGTCGCGCTGATCGTCGAGGCCGCCGAGCTCGCCAAGTCCCGCGGCGCGCGCATCCAGGCCGAATTGATCGGGTGGGGGCAGGCCGGCGATGGCTACAACATCGTGGCCTCGCATCCCGAAGGCGCGGGCTTGCGCAGTGCGATGTCGCGTGCTCTCACCGATGCCCGCGTTCAGGCCAGCGACATCCACTATGTGAACGCCCATGCCACCTCGACGCCCGCGGGCGATCGCTCGGAGGCACTGGCCTTGCAGGAAGTTTTCACCAAGACCGGCGCCAAGCCGCGCATCAGCAGCACCAAGGCGCTGACCGGCCACGGCCTCTCGCTTGCCGGGGCGATGGAGGCTGGTTTCTGCACGCTGGCCGTCGCCGAGGGCTTCGTGCCCGGCGCCGCGCATCTGACGGAGCCTGACCCCGCGTGCGCGGGACTGGACCTGCCCACGACATCCTTGGCCGAGGCGCCGCGCTATGTGCTGAACAACAGCAGCGGTTTCGGCGGCAGCAATGTGTGCCACGTGCTGCGGCGGGCGGAGTGATTTTCGCGCGTCACGCCGGCAACGCTACACACCCCGCCCTGCGGGCACCCCTCTTCATAGAGGGGACTTCGATCCCGATGGTTTGGACTCCCCTCTATGAAGAGGGGTGGCGCGAAGCGACGGGGTGTGTGGATCCCGCCCGATACTCCGGAACGCGATCATTTAGGGATGGTCATTTATCCGCACCCTTTTGATTTTCCCTTCCTGTCCATGTCCGACCCTCTCGTTCCCCGACTCAAAGCCCTGATCGTATCCACGCTCAAGCTGGATGGCGTCCACCCGGACGACATTCCGGACGACGAGGTGCTCGTCGGTTCGCCCCGCTTCGGGCTCGATTCCGTCGATGCGCTCGAGCTGGTGCTGGCGCTGGAGAAGGAGTTCGGCGTGAAAATCGGCAGCAGCGAGGAATCGCGCCAGGCGCTGGCGACGGTCAACTCGCTCGCGGCGTTCATTCGCTCCCATCAGGCCAAGGCCTGAGGGCGAGCGGTCAGCTGTCAGCGATCAGCTTTCAGCCATGACAAATTCCGGCAGTCCGTCGCTCGAAACCGCCTCGACGCTGACCGCTGATCGCTGAAAGCTGACTGCTGTTTCCCGCATGCCCGTCCCCGCCGATCAACTGCCCGCCGGCCTCGAAGCCTGCTCGTGCGTCACGCCGCTCGGCGATGCGGCGGCCACGGCGGCGGCGCTGCTGGCCGGACAGCGTGCGCTGCAACTCACGCCGGTGCTGGGCAAGGATGGGGGCGATGCGGTGCCGCTCGCCCTGATGGGGCCGATGGACGAAACCCTGCCGCCGCGCTGGTTGCCGGCGGTGCGTCAGCTGGCGCGGGAAATTCCGGCGGGCAACTGGGGCTCCGCGCGCGAGCCGGTGATCGTCACGAGCAGCAATTTCGGCGTCGGCAGCCTTTACGCCTTCACGCGTGACCAGAACGCAGGCCACCTGCGGCACGGCACGCCGTTCGCCACGGTTGAGCTGCTGCGGCGCGAACTCGCTTGGGGTGAGCACGTGACTGTTTTCTCGCATGCGTGCGTGACCGCGCACCTCGGGCTCGCCCATGCGGCGCGCCTGTTGCACGCGGGCCTCGCGGATCGCGTGCTGGTGTTCACGTTTGATTTCGTCAGCCCGTTTGTCGCCGGCGGTTTCCACAGCCTGAAGATCCTCAATGGCGGCATGCCGGTGCCGTATGCGGTCCGCGAAACGGGTTCGATCGGATTGGGCGATGGCGCGGCGTTCGCGGTGCTCAGCCGGGACGCGGGTCCGTTCCGGCTCGCGGCGCATGCGCTGCACAACGAGATGTTTCATTTCACGGGCAACCAGCCGGACGGTGCGGGCTTCGGGGCGTGTCTCGCATCGATCGCCAGCGCGACCGGCGGACGCCGCGTTTGGATCAAGGGCCACGGCACCGGCACGCTCGAAGCCGGCCGGCTCGAGGCGGAAGGCTATGCGAAGCAATTTCCCGGCGCGCCGGTGGTGTCCTGGAAAGGCAGCCTCGGCCACACGCTCGGCAGCTGCGGGTTGGTCGAACTCGCGGTTGCGCTGGCCGCGGTGCGCAGCGGGAAGATTCCCGGCACCGTCGGAGGACAGGCGCCGAGTTTCAGTTCCGAAGTGGCAGTGGACCCGTTTGCGGCGGCGGGCTTCGACGGCGTGTTGTTAATGGCGAATGCGTTCGGCGGAGCGCATGCGGCGATGTTGCTGACCCATGATTGAGCGCTTCATCCATCATGTGCGCGTCGAGCTGCCTCCGGCGACGGAGGCGGCCACCGAGGCGCGCGCGCGGCTGGCGGAAAAATTTCCGCGCAATGCGCTGCGGCGCATGACGCATCTCGGCATGTTGCTCGGCTCGACGCTCGAGGGTGTCGCGCTCACGCCGGAGGATGCGGTGGTGTACGCGTCGAGCTACGCCGAGACGCGCGCGCTGGAGGATTTCCTGAAGAGTTTCCCGCAGGCGAGTCCGCTGTTGTTCCAGACTTCCATCCATCCCGGTGGCGTGCAGCAGGTGTTGATCGGCCGGCAGCAGCCGGTGGCGCGCCTCTGGCCGCTGGCCGGACGCGCGCGGCTCGTCGAGCAGGCGTTGCTCACGGCTTTGCTCGAACCGGCGCCGCGCGTGGTGCTCCTCGGCGGAGAAGAACGCGGCTCGTGGCTGCTCGAGCAGGGGTTTGCCTCGGAGCAGGCGTTTGCCTTCGCCGTGGTGCTGACCCGCGAAAAGGCCGGAGCATTGGGTCGCGTTTCTTTCGACGCCGCGCCGTCGGGCGTGGACGGACCGGTCCCGACTTTGGCGGCTTGGACGCAGGCGCTGGCGTCGCGCCAGCCGTTATCCTGGCACGGAGCGGGCGGAAAGGGGTCGATTGATTGGTCATGACCCCGCCGCCCGTCGCGCGCCGCAATCCCGGTCCCTCCTGGGGCTATCGTTTCCTCCTCTGGGCGGAGCGCTGGTGGCCGGACTGGTTTTTCCGGCCGGTGCTGATGGCCGGCACGTGGGTCGGCCTCGCGTTCATGCCGGCGCAGCGCGCGGCGTCGCGCGAGTACCTGACGCTGGTGCTCGGCCGCCCGCCGCGGCTGCTCGAAGTGTGGGAGCAGTTCTATGCATTCTCCGATTTTCTGATCCTCAAGCTGCGCACCGGGCGCGGCGTGCCGCTGCACTGCACGATGGCGCCGGAGAATCGCGCGGAGTTCGAGGCGCTGGCGGGCTCGGCGCAGCCGGCGCTGTTCGGCACGTTTCACTTCGGCTGGTCCGACATGCTGGGTTACGTGTTGAGCGACTGGGACCGCAAGGTGTCGGTGCTGCGCACCCGCGTGGGCAACTCCGATGACACCCGCCTGCTCGGCGAGCGTTTCGCCGGCAAGGGCGTGTCGTTCCTCTGGGTGAATGATCCCGCAAACTTCCTGTTCGAGCTGAAGGACGCGCTGCAGGCCGGCGAGTCGCTGGCGCTGAAGTGCGACCGGTTGGACTTCAGTGCGCGCACGGAGGTGTTCGAGTTCCTCGGCGCGCGGCGCGTGTTTCCGTTCACGATCTATTTTCTCGCGGTGCTCTTCGACCGGCCGGTGGTGTTCTGCCTCGGACTGCCCGGCGCGGAACGCGATGCGATGCGCGTGATCGCGTCGCCGGTGTTTCGGCCGGATCCCGCCGCCAGTCGCAAGGCCAACCTCGTCGTGGCACACGCGCATTTCCAAGGTGTGCTGCGCCAGCTGGAAGCCGAGCTGCGGCGGAATCCTTTCCTTTGGTTTAATTTCCTGCCGTTGAATCCCGTGGCACCCGCCGCGGCCTCGGCTCCGGTCGCATGAACTCGCGCGCCCTGCACCAGCTGCCGGCCTATTACTTCACCCTGGCGCTGTTCGCCGCGGGTGGGCTCGAGCTGAGTGCGCTGAGTTTCCTCTGCGGCTGGCTGCCTGCGACCGACCACACGGAACGTTTCTTCCAGCGGCTCGTGCACTGGCACTTCCGGGTCTTTCACTGGTGGTGCGAGGAATTCCAGCAGGTGTACGTGCGCTACGAAGGCTTCGAGCGCATGCCGCGCGGCGGCGTGGTGCTGGTGGCGAATCATCTTTCGTTGATCGACATCACCTGCCTGCTCGCGCGCATCCCGGAGGCGATCTGCATCTTCAAGCCGGCGATCCGGCGCAATCCCATCCTCGGCGCCGCGGCGCGCCGCGCCGGTTATCTCGGCGGCGATGGTGGACATGATCTCGTGCGGCAGGCGGCGGAGAAGGTCGCGGCCGGTGCGAAACTGGTGATTTTTCCCGAGGGCACGCGCGCCCCGGATGGAGCGCTGCTGCCATTCAAGCCGGGCTTCGCGCTCATCGCCCGCCGCGCGCACGCGCCGGTTCAGCTTGTGCGCATCACGACCGATTCGGATGTCCTGACCAAGCACTGCCAGCCCTGGCGCATGCCACGGTTTCCCGCGCACGTGGTGGTGAGCCTCGGACCGTTGGTCGCCACCGATACGCCGGCCGGCACGGCGGAACTCACGGCCGGGGTGGAGGAGTGGTTTCGCTCCGGCCGCGCGCCCGCTTGCGTGCTGCCGGGGGCTGCGCTTTCCTGAGCCGAACCCCGCCATGGCCGACTCCACGCATTTCGTTTTGCTTCCGACCTACAACACGGGTCCGCGGCTGCGCGACGTGGTGGCGGAGGTGCTGGAGCACTGGCGTCCGGTGCTCGTTGTGGTGGACGGCAGCACCGACGGCAGCGAACAGCCGCTGCGCGAGCTGGCCGCGCGCGTGCCCGACTTGCACCTGCTCGTGCTCCCGAAAAACTCCGGCAAAGGCGCGGCCGTGCTGGCGGGCGCGCAATGGGGCCGCGAGCACGGCTTCACGCACGCGCTGGTGATGGATGCCGACGGCCAGCATCCGGCCGCGAGCATCAGTGAGTTCATGGCGGCGTCGCAACGTCAGCCCGCGGCACTCGTGTGCGGCCGGCCGGTTTTTCCCGCGAACATTCCCGCCGAGCGCCTGCACGGCCGGAAGCTCAGCGTCGGCCTGGTGCACTTCGAGCTGCTGGGGAAGGGCGTGGACGATCCGCTCTTCGGTTTCCGTCTCTACCCGCTCGCGCCGTTGCTCGACGTGCTCGGGCCGCGCCGTGGCGGCCGCCGCTATGATTTCGACACCGAGGCCGCGGTGCGGCTCGTGTGGGCGGGCGTGCCGCCGCTCAATCGCGCGGCGCCGGTGCGCTATTTTTCGCGCGAGGAAGGCGGGGTTTCGCATTTTCACTACCTGCGCGACAACGTCACGCTCGTGTGGATGCACACCCGGTTGATCACGGAGTTGCTCTTCCTGCGCTGGCCCGCGCTGCTGCGCCACCGGCGCCAATGGCCGGCCGCGGCGGTGGCGCTGTTGCTGCTGCTGGGCACGGTGCACGGCGCCGACCCGCTGGTCGACCCGACGAATCTCCTCCCGCCGGCGGCGACCACGTGGAGCGACTTGAGCACGGCGTTCGCCAAAAATGGCGACGTCACGGCGGACTTTACCGAGAGCCGGCACTTTCCCTTCAAGCGCGACCCGGTCGTGTTGTCCGGCGAGGTGCGTGTGTCACCGACGCGCGGGCTCAGCCTGCATTACCTCAAGCCGGAGGACCGGACGGTCATCCTCGATGAACAGGGCGTGCTGATGCGCGCCCCGGCCGGACAGCAGGCGGCGCCGGCCGATCCGCGCGCGGCAGCGGCGAACCAGGCGTTGCTGCACCTGCTGCGCTTCGACTTTGCCGGACTGCAGCAGGACTTCGAACTCTACGGCCGCCGTGAGTCGGGCGAATGGGAAATCGCGCTCGTGCCGCGCAGCGAGGAGTTGAAGCGCAGCGTCGGCCGCATCACCGCGGCCGGCGAGAGCGCCACGATCCGGCGCATCGAGATCCGGCGGTCCGAAAAGGTGGCGATCGAGATCGCGATCGAGCCGCCGCGCCCGGCCGCGCCGTTCACGGCGGAGCAACTGAAGACGTTTTTCCGGTGATGGTGATGAACACGTCTTTGTTATCCGGCGGGAAGCTTTCTCGCATGCAAGGTGACCTGCGAATTCAGAATCAAAGCCAAGTCACCCCCTGCCGTCATCCTGAGCCGTGCGAAGGATCCAAGGGAAAGGACGTAAGATCGCCGACCCCTTGGATCCTTCGCACGGCTCAGGATGACGATGGCGCGAGGGTCGGTTTGATGGGCAATACGGGCTGATATGGAATTTCATCGTCGCCAGATTTTGGGCTGGGGCGTGCTTGCGGCGGTGGCGCTGCTCGGCGGGCTGTGGCTGCTCCGCCTGGACTACGCACAAAAGATTTCGACCGATGTGCTCGACCTCGTGCCGTCGCGCAACGTGGCGCCGGAGCTCGCGCTCGTGCGCCAGCTCGCCGGCGAAGCCGAGGCGCGGACGGTGCTGATCGAACTGACGGTCGACGGAAAACCCGCGCCGGCCGCCGCTGCCGCGCGCTTCGCGGCGGCGTTGCGCGCCAAGCCAGCCTTCGATCAAGCGGTGACCCTCGCCGACACCGCGGCGCGCGATGCGCTGGGCAAGGAACTGTTCGACCAGCGCTTTGCCCTGCTGTTTCCGCGCTGGCTGGCCGAGCACATGGCGGCGCATGCCAAGGACGGCTCGATGGGCGACCCAGCGGTGTGGCTGGCGCGCGATAGCGCGGCCGAACTGGGCAAATTTCTCGAGACGCCCGAGGCGCTGGCTTTCCAGGACTTGGTGCCGTCCGATCCGCTGCTGCTGATGCCCGGAGCCGTGGCTCGATTGAAGGACGGACTCGCGTTGGTGCAGCCGCCCGCCGGCGCCGCGCCGCCCGCGCTGGTGTGGGCGCGCTTGTCCGCTTCGCCGCTGAGCGAAGCGGGGCAGGGGCCGGCGTTTGCCGCCATCGATGAAGCCGCCGCGGAGACACGGCAGGATTTTGCCGGGGTCGCGGTCGCTTACACCGGCGTGAATCGCTTCGCCGCGGCGAGCCGGGCGCGGATCGAACACGAAGTGAAGTGGCTCAACACGGCTTCGCTCGTGGCCGTGCTGGCCATCGCGCTGCTTTTCATCCGGCAGTTGTGGCGCGGGCTGCATCTCGTGCCGGTCGTGCTGCTGTCGACGCTCGGAGCTTGGGTGTGTACGACGGCGACCTTCGAGCGCGTGCATATCATGGTCTTTGTGTTCGGCTCGTTGTTGACCGGCGTGGCGATCGATTACGGCTTCTACTTGTTCATGCAGCCACCGGTGACGCCGGATGAGGACTACTGGCACAAAGTCCGCCGGCTGACCAAGCCGCTGCTCGCAAGCTGCCTGACGACGGTGGCGGGCTTCGCGTTGCTGTTGGCTTCCGGCCTGCCGTTCATCCGCCAGCTCGGCGTGTTCGTCGGTTCCGGTCTGCTCTGCGCCCTCGGTGCGGCGGTGGTTTATTTCTCCACGGTGCGGAATCCCTTCCTCGAGACCCGCAACTTCCGCGGCGCCGGGCCGTCGCCCGGACTGCGCCGGCAGCTGCGGCGCGGATTGGTTGTGCTGGCGGTGGCCGCTTTGCCCGGACTCGCATTGCTGAAGTGGAAGGATGACATCCGCATGCTCGAGATTCCGTCGCCGGCGCTGAAGCAGGAGGACGCGCGGATTCGCGCCCAGTTCGGCGGCGCGTCCGACAGCACCGTGTACGTGACGTATGGCGCCAATCTGGCCGAGGCGCGTTCCGCGCTGGCCCGGCTCGACGCGTGGCTGGCTGCGGCCGGACACGGCCGCACCCGGGCGGTGAGTCTGGGCGCCGTGATTCCGACGGCAGAGGAAGCCAAGGCGGCTGCGGATTTTGTTCGCGATCATCCCGATTTTCCCGACCAGCTGCGCGCGGCGCTGGATAAGGCGGGTTTCGATCCCGCGGGTTTTGCGCCGTTCTTCGAGCAATATGCCCGGGAGGGGGACACGACGGTCGCGGTGGCGGCTCTGCAGGCGAAACTGAGCGGCCCGCTCGGCCTGCTGGTTCATGCTGGAAAACCCCTGAGCTGGTTTGTCACGTTGGCGAACGACGCCCCGACGGAAATGCCTCCAGCCGACGCCCACACGGTGGCCACGAGCCAGCTGGAGTCGTTGAACCAGGTGTTCGCCCAATACCGGCGCTCGGCGCTCTGGCTCAGCGCGATCGGGTTGGCGATCGTCGGCATCGGCGTGCTGCTCACGTACGGCTGGCGCGACGGCCTGCGCATCTTTGCGATTCCGGCGGGGGCGTGTCTCGGCCTGTTCGGCCTGCTCGGCTGGCTGGGCCAGCCGCTCAATTTGTTTCACCTGCTCGGCGCCTTCCTCGGCGTGTGCCTTACGCACAACTACTCGATCTTCTCGGCGACGTCCGCGTACCGGCACGAACCGCCGCCGGTGTCGGTGCGGATGTCAGCTCTGACCACGGCGGCCTCGTTCGGCGTGCTGGCGCTCAGCGGCATCCCGGTGGTGCGCGCGCTCGGGCTGACGGTTTCGCTGATGGTACTGACGGCGCTGCTCGTCATCGAGTTCGAGCACCTGTCGTCGCTGGGCAAAAAATCATGAGTCACGCGTTGCTGAAAGCCTGGCAGAAAACGCTGCGACGGCACGGCGACGACCGTGCCGTCGTGGAAGCGGCGAGCGGACGCGCGCAGACTTTTCGCGAACTGGACGCTGTAGCCGACGCGTGGGTGGCGGCACAAGTGCCGGATCCGGCTTCGCTGGCCGGCCGCGCCGTGGTGTTCGCGATGCCGAACGGCGTGGCGTGGCTGGAGATTTTCCTCGGCTTGTTGAAGGTCGGCGCGGTCGCCGTGCCGCTGGATCCGGGCGAACCCGTGGTGGCGCAGCAGCGCCTTGCGGGCGCGTTGCGCGCCGGGGCGTGGTGGGATGGCCGGGCGCTTGTGCCTTTTTCCGATGCGAAGCGTTACCGCGATCCGGAGCAGTGTTTGATCAAGCTGACGTCCGGTTCGACCGGTCAGCCGCGTCCGCTGGTTTTCACCGCGGCGCAGATGCTGGCCGACGGCCGGCAGGTGACGGCGACGATGGGCATCACCGCACACGACCTGAACTACGCACTGATCCCGCTCGGGCATTCCTATGGGCTGGGCAACCTGACGATCCCGCTGCTGGCGCAGGGTGTGCCGTTGGTATGCGGCACGGCGGCGCTGCCGCAGGCGATCGCGGATGATTTTGCGCGCTGGTCGCCGACGGTGTTTCCCGGCGTGCCGACGATGTGGCGCGCGCTGGCGGGTTCGGACGTGAAGCTCGCCAGTTTGCGGCTCGGCATTTCGGCGGGCGCACCGTTGTCCCCGGAAGTCGCGCGGGATTTCGCCGCGCGTTTCGGGAAATCGCTGCACGGTTTCTATGGCTCGAGCGAGACCGGCGGCATCGCCTATGACCGCACCGGGCGCGCCACGCTCGCGGGCAGCGTCGGCCCGGCGCTGCGCGGCGTGAAGCTGACGGCGCTCAGCGGTCAGCGGCTGCGCGTGAGCAGCGCAGCGGTGATGACGCACGGCCACGCCAAGCGCGTGGGGAAACATGGCGCGTGGATCATGCTCGACCGCGCCACGCTGGGCGCGCGCGGCGAAGTGACTTTGCTCGGCCGGCGCGGTACCACGGTGAAGATCGCCGGCCGGCGCGTGAACCTGGCGGAAGTGGGCGAACGCCTGCGCAAGCTGCCCGGCGTGCGCGAGGCGTGGGTGGGCGTAAGCGGGGCAGCGGATCCGGTGCTCGCGGCCGTCGTGGCGACGGAGCGCACGCCGGTCGAGTTGCGCGCCGCACTGCTGCCGCTGGCGGCGAGCTGGACGATTCCGAAGAAGCTGGTGACGGTGGCGGCGTTGCCGGTGACGGCGCGGGGCAAGGTCGATACGCGGGCGTTGCAGGCGATGGTGGGGTGATCGAACGAACACACCCCGGCGCTTTGCGCCACCCCTCGTGATAGAGGGGACTTCCGGTCTCGGCGGTTTGAAATCCCCTCTATGAAGAGGGGTGCCCGCAGGGCGGGGTGTGTCAGACCCCGAGCAACGTCGCCTCGATCTCCACCAGCAGCGGCTCGCGGCAGATGTCGGCTTGCAGGTAGGAGACGCGGTCGACGGGCGTGACGAGTTTCTGCTCAAGCACGCGGGCGACGGCGGGCTGGTCGGCGGCGTGGCGCAGGTAGACTTTGAAATGGCGCGCTGACTTGCCGCCGCGATCGAGCTGGGCGCCGAGGCCGCAGGCTTGGGAAATCTCGGCGAGGTTTTCCAGCGTGCAGTCGAGTTGCGGCGCGAGTTCGTGCGGGGCGATCGTGGCGTGGCCGCGGATGGCGGCGGTGCCGGAGATGAAAACCGTTTTGCCGGCGGGCGCGTCGACAACGGTGGCACGGGCGAAGCTCGGAGCGCGCGGGCCGTAGTCCGGCGGATAATCGTAGGCGGCGACCTGCAGCGGGTTTTCCACGTGGCGCGGAGCGGCGGGGCTGGCGGCGAAGACCACAGTCAGCACGCCGGCGGGAGCACCGACGGCGGAAGCGGAGGGCAGCAGTTGCTTGAAGCCGGTGCCGTAGTGCCGCTCGAAAGCCAGCGAGCGCGCGCGGCAGAAGATACGGTAGTTCTCCAGTCCGCCCGGACCGGGCGCGTTGATCGCCGGCACGTACTGCCAGATGCGAGCGAGGTGCAGCCCGTGCGTGGCTTGGAAAATGTCGGCGTAAAGCTCCTGCGCCGTTTCCTCCAGGCTGAGGCCGCCCAGATAAACGGTCGCACCGCCGAGGAGCCAGTCGCCCTGGCGGAAAAGACGCAGCGCGCCGGCGCGTCCGGCCGGCTCGGTGGCCGCGAAGAGCGTTTCGATGGCCTCGCCGCCCAGCACGGGCAGGCCGGATTCCACGAGGCCGTCGGCGTCTGCGCCCAAGGCGATCTTCAAAGGAGGAAATTCCGCGGCGGTCAGAGGCATGAGTAGGTTCACGCGGAGTATGCGGTCCGGTTCGTGCGGACGTCAAAGGCAGACCGCGGGGAGGGGAGCAGGCGCGTGTGATAGCCCGGCCCGGCGATGAACGCCGGCCCTACATAAGGCAGGGCGCGACTCCTGTTGACGCGCCGGGGAGGGTATCCAGTGTGCGCTGCGGGCTGACAGCCTGGTCCGGCTAAAATCATGCGTATACTGACCCTTATTTTCCTGCTCGGTTGCGGCTTGGTTGTGGCCGGACGGGCCGCGGACGAGGTGCCGCTGAAGCCCTGGCAGGCGACCGCCTGGGGCTTCGAGTCCGGCATGCAGTGGGAGGTCGGCAGCCTGACACCGATTTCCTACCGGCTGGTGTCGACGCAGCTGACTTGGCGATCGCGGGAGGTTTTCGGTCGCGGTTTCGCCGACGGTTCGCGTCTCGTCGTGCGCACGCGGTTGGCGCTCATCGGTACGTGGATCGAGCGCGGGCCGGAGTCGTTCTACACCGGGGCGTCTGCTTCGCCCTCGCTGGAGTGGTGGAATGCCGCGGGCACGTGGTCGCTGTTCGGTGGCTCGGGCGGCGGGCTTGGCCTGATCGACTCGCGCGGCGTGCCGGGCGGGATGGGACAAGACTTCACCTTCAACTGGTTTATCCGGAGCGGCGTGGAGCACGTCGCGGGCAAAAACGCCCGGTTCAGCGCCGGCCTGATGTACCAGCACATGTCGAATGGCGGGCAGACCGACCCCAATCCCGGCATCGATGCACTGGGTTTCACACTCGGCTATTCCCGGTCCTTCTGAGTCCCGCCATGTGGCTGCTGATTCTCCTGATCGTAGGCAAGGTGGCCGCCGTCGCCGTCGGCTGGCGGCACCCCGGCCTGGCGCTGGCGTTGTGGTTCGCGCCCGACTTCGTGCTGGCGTATCACATCTTTGCGCCGCACGCGCGCGGGTTGCTGAAGATGCCGCGGCGGTTTCAGACGACCCGGCAGGAAGTCTGGCTGACGATCGACGATGGCCCGGACCCGGAGGACACACCCAAGATCCTGGCGCTGCTGGCCGAGCACAAGGCGAGCGCGACCTTCTTCGTGATCGGCGAGCGGGCGGCGCGTTATCCGGATCTCATCCGCGCGATCAGCGCCGATGGCCACGAGCTCGCGCATCACACGCACACGCATCCGCTGGCGACGTTCTGGTGTGCATCACCCGCCCGCGTGGCGCAGGAACTCGAGGAAGGACTGGCGGCGCTGCGTCCGCTCGGTGTGCGGCCGACCCGGTTTCGTCCGCCGGCCAGCATCAAGAATCCGTGGCTGGCGCGCGCCTTGCGGGAACGGCATTTGGCGCCGATCGGCTGGAGTGCGCGCGGTTTGGAAATCGGCGCGCGCGATCCGGAGGTGGTGGCTGACCGCGTGCTGGCGGGACTCGCCCCCGGCGCGATCCTGCTGATGCACGAAGGCGCGCGCGTGCCCGCGGCGATCCGGGTGGTGGCGATCAAGCGCGTGCTCGAGCAACTGCGGGAGCGCGGTTACCGGTGCGTCATTCCGATGGCGGCGCAGCTCGCCGAAGCGAACGGCTAGCGCCGGCGGAAAAAGCCCACGGCCAATCCGAGGACACCGCCTGCGAGGACGTCGAGCGCCACGTGCTGGCGCGTGGCGAGGGTGGAGTAGACGATGCCGGCGCACCACAGCCAGTTGAGCGCGTGGGCGAGGCGGCCGGCGGACATCTGGCGCAACAGCCGGCCGATTTCGAAGGCGGTGAAGACGGCGAATGCGACGTGCAGGGACGGACACGCGTTGCCGGCGGCGTCGGTGTTCTTGAGAAACGCGAAAAGGGAATCATCCGCCCACGTGACGGCGGGAGCCGGCACCGCCGTGGGCCAGAAGTAGAAAATGCCGAGCCCGACCAGGCTGAGCAGCAGCGCCGCGCGGCCGTAGCAGACCAGCTCGCCTCGGGTGAGCATGAGTGACGGCGCCAGCGACACGTACACCCACAAGGAAAGATAGAGGGGCAGGGCGGCGGGTTGGAACGGGATCGCCCGGTCGAGTGCGGTCAGCGGCATGATGACCGGTGGCCGCGCCGGATGGCCGAGCAGCCAGAAATAGGCGGCGAAGAAAGCCGTCATGCCGACGGTCAACCCGATGAACTTCAGCGGCCAGAGGGCGGCGAGGCGGGCGCGGAAGGCAGAGGCATCGTTCATCGTTCAGAGTTCATTGTTCATCCGGTCATCTCCGACGCAAGCGGGCTTCAACCCAAGAGGTTGTTTCGAAACGACAAATGAACATTGAACTTTGAACGATGAACAATCCCTCCGGTTCCGCCCCGGGGTTGACGCCGCGCCCAAACCCGCTTCCCTAAACCCTCCATGCCGAAAAAGGCCTCCAGTTCCAAAAGCCGGGTGCGTCACGTGCGGGCGCTGGCCGGCACGGTGTTCATCACGCGCCAGGTGCATTTCAGTTCCGCGCACCGGCTCTACAACCCGACCAAGAGCGAGGCCTGGAACCAGAAGCAGTACGGCCTGTGTGCGAACCACGGCAGCCACGGACACAACTACGTGCTCGAGGTGACGGTCAAGGGCCAGCCCGACCCGGTCACCGGCTACATCATCGACCTCGGCCAGCTGAAGAAAATTTTGAACCGCGCTGTGGTGGACAAGTGCGACCACCGCAACCTCAACACCGAGGTCGATTTCTTGCGCGACATCATTCCCTCGACCGAGAACCTCGTCATCGCCTTCTGGCACGAGATCGCGCCGCTGATTCACCTGCCGGCCCGCCTGCACGCGGTGCGCCTCTACGAGACGCCGCGCAACTTCGCCGAATTCCTCGGACCCGCACACCATTAAGCCGAGGAGATTTTTTGAACCACGGATTACACAGATTACACGGAGGGAGCCGGTGGATTGCCGCCTTGAATCCGTGCGATCCGTGTAATCCGTGGTTAAATTGACCTGACTTCCGGCGGTTACGTCACCCGCCCCAACCAAAAACGAACGCCATGCCCAAGAAACAGATGTACCTGCACCGCTCGAACAGCGGCCTTCCGCCGCTGATTGCGCGCAGCTACGACAAGAAGTTCAAGTCGAGCCCCGCCTACCGCGCCTCGCTGCCCGACATGATGGAGGTCGACCACGAGGCGATCCAGGGTGCGCATGTGCCGATCCAGCAGGTCGGCATCCATAATTTCAAACTGCCGCTGAAGTACCGCACCAAGGCCGGCAAGATCGTGACGCTCGAGACCAGCGTCACCGGCACCGTCTCGCTCGAGGCCGACCTCAAGGGCATCAACATGAGCCGCATCATGCGGACCTTCTACGAGCACCAGGACGAGGTCACGACCGGCGAGTGGATGGGCAAGATCCTCAAGGGTTACCTGCGCAACGTGAAGACGAAGGACGCGCGCCTGAAGACGTCGTTCTCGTACCCGATGCTCAAGAACAGCCTGCGCACCGACCTGAAGGGCTGGCAGTTCTACGACGTGGCGTTCGAGGGCGTGATGACGTGCGACGGCCGCTACCGCCGCTTTATCCATTTCGACTTCGTCTACTCGTCGGCCTGCCCGTGCTCCGCTGAGCTGACCGAGCATGCCCGCGCGACGCGCGGCGTGTACGGCGTGCCGCATTCGCAGCGCAGCAAGGCGCGCATCACGCTCGAGGAGAAGGAAGGCAAAAAAATCTGGATCGAGGACGTGCACGCGCTCTGCCTCCAGGCGCTGCAGACCGAGACGCAGGTGATGGTGAAGCGCGAGGACGAGCAGGCGTTCGCCGAGCTCAACGGCGCGTACCTGAAGTTCGTCGAGGACGCCGCGCGCCTGCTCTACCAGGTCTTCGACAAGGACAAGCGCATCGCGGATTTCCGCATCGCCTGCTCGCACCTCGAGTCGCTGCATTCGCACGACGCCGTCAGCGTGATCTGCAAGGGCGTGAAGGGCGGCTTCAGCGCCGATTTCATGGACTTCGGCTCGCTGCTGTGCTGAGCGGATTGCCTCACGCGAAGGGCGCGAAGGAAGACCAATTCATGCGTTGCGCCTTTGGCAGACTTGGCGTGAGGCTTTCCTGAACATGCGCTCTCCCGTTATTCTTATCACCGGCGCTTCGCAGGGCATTGGCGCTGCGATCGCCAAAGTATTCGCCCAGGAAGTGAAAGGCGTGCGCCTCGCGCTTGTCGCGCGGAATGTCCGCGGGCTGCAGGCGACGGCGAAGGCTTGCGCCAAGCTTGGCGCGAAGGCGGGGTGCTTCGAATGTGATGTGAGCAACGAAGCGTCGGTCTCGTTGATGGCCGATGCGGTGCGGGAGCAGTTCGGCGCGGTCGACGTGCTCATCAACAATGCGGGCGCGTTTGCGATGGCGCCGTTCGTCGACACGAAGGTCGATGAGTTCGACCGGATGATCGCGGTCAACCTGCGCAGCGCGTTTCTGGTCACGCAGGCGTTTCTTCCCGCGATGCTGGCGAAGAAGTCCGGCGACATTTTCTTCATGAGCTCGATCGCCGGACTCGGCGCCTATCCGAACTCGACGGCGTATTGCGCGGCGAAGTTCGGCGTGACCGGCCTGGCCAAGGTGCTGCGCGCCGAGACGAAGGACCACGGCGTGCGCGTGTGCTGCGTGCATCCCGGCGCGACTTGGTCGCCGTCGTGGGAAAATTCCGGCGTGAAGCCCGAGCGCATCATGCCGGCCGACGACATCGCGCGGGCTTTTCTCGACGTCTATCGCCTGGGTCGCCGCACCGTGGTGGAGGAAATCATCCTCCGGCCGCAGCCGGGTGACCTTTAAGCAGGTGGCAGATTCACGTTAAGGATCGGCGTTTTTGTTCCGTTTTTAGAGGGGATGGAGACGGAAATTCGGAAAAATTCTGGTTCGACAGGTTGGATGGGCTCGGGGAGGGTTTTCCCCATGAAACGGGCCTGTTTTGCCATGCTGATTCTCGCTGGCGCGAGCACGCTGGGCGCGGTCGCCGATCCCGATCCTGAACCGGATGTGAATGACTATGGTTTTGGTCAGGTGCTGAAGCACACGCAGACGGATGCCGGCACGGTCACGCTCAATACGAATCCGTATTCCTTCCAGGTTTTCATCGGTGGCAACGGTTCGAGCATCGTCAATGCCACGCTCGCGGTGCCCGGCCCGAATGCGACGTCATACACCATTGGCGTCGATCCCGATTTTAAATTCGGCAAGTCCTACCAGTACAGCGGCACGAGCAGCTCCACGCTGCTCGACAGCGTGTTTCCCCGGACGGGCGGCTACACGATGGATTTTGCCACGGCGGGTTATTCGCCGGGTTACACGGCAACCTCCCTGACTCTCGCCGGCGGCCAGTTTCCCTCAGTGACGCCCGAGATCACCGGCGGCGGCACGTGGTCGAACGGCGTGTTCCTCGTGGATGTCACCGATGCGAACAATCTGATCACGGTGAATACATTCACCGGCATGAACACCGGCACGGATCGCATCGTGCTCGACGTCTGGTCGACCAGCGATTTCCACGCTTCGACTTCCGGGACCAACAACAACGGCACCAATTTCTATCTCGGGCCGACCAGCGGCGTGCCGTATTTCACGGTGGGCGACACCTATCAGGCCAGCATCACTTTTTATAGCGTGGTCTTTCAGGACGGGGAGACGGTTCCCACGAACGGCGATGAAATGGGTTTCTCCTTCATGGCCTCGCGGACGTATTTCACGATCCAGGCGGTGCCGGAGCCGTCGACCTATGCCCTGCTTGCGAGCGGGTTGGGTCTGCTGGGTTGGGGGCGCTGGCGTCGGTCGAAACGCTAAAAAAGTCCGCCGATTGTTTGGCGTTGGCAGGAAAGTTCCCACGAGCGTCAAAATTTCCGGTGGAATTTTGACCCCATGGAACCCGCCAAGGGTCGTTCGGTCTTTACCGGCATGACGACTTCGCACGCGTTCGGTTTTGTTTTCCTGGGGGTGGGAATGGTGTTCGCCCCGGCCTATTACCCCGAATCCTTTTTGCCCAATGCGATGGACGGAAGTTGCACGAGCGCGCTGTGGCTCGAAGTGATGGGCACCACGAATTTCCTGATCGGTTCGATCATCGGCCTGCGCAACGAACTCACCCGCCTGTACATGGCCTTCGAGGAAATGGGCCTGCACCGCGGCCGCATGTTCGACCTCTCCGAGGTGCAATGGACGATGCCTGCGTCGCTCTATGAACTTGAGCTGGCCGTCGCGACCGAAGATCGCCGCCAGGTCGAGGTCCGCACCGCGGCCTGAGGGTTGCGCCAGATTTGTAGCCGGGGGCGCCGACCCCGGTTGGGTGTGATAGCGCGTTCGGTTCGGGGTCAGCGCCCCCGGCTACAGCAAAGCGGGGTGGCTGCGCCACACTTGCCACCGTTCGGTCGCGCGGGCAGAACTTTCCCATGCCCCCGCGCCAGACCATTCTCGTTGTCGAGGACGAGCAAGCGATCGCCGAGACGATCACCTACGCGTTGCAGACCGAGGGATTCGCCCCGGTCTGGAAAAGTACCGGGCGCGAAGCGCTCGCCGTGCTTGCGGACCAAGTCGTGACGCTCGTCGTGCTCGACGTCGGTTTGCCCGACATGAGCGGCTTCGATGTTTGCCGAGAGATGCAGAAGCTGGGCGCGCCGCCGGTGATTTTTCTTACGGCCCGCAACGGCGAGGTGGATCGCATCGTGGGACTGGAGCTCGGCGCGGATGATTACCTTGCGAAACCCTTCAGTCCCCGCGAACTCACCGCGCGCGTGCGCGCCATCCTGCGCCGAGCGAACGGCAAGGCGGCTGCGCCGGCGCCGGCCGGGAACATGGCCGGGATCTGGCATCACGACGAGGCCCGCTGCCGGATCAGTTATCGCGGCGTGGGGCTGGACCTGACGCGCAACGAATACCGCCTGCTCGCCGCGCTGCTGGCGGCACCCGGCCGGGTGTTCAGCCGCGAACAGCTGATGACCGCGGCGTGGGACGATCCCGGCGCCGCGCTCGACCGCACGGTGGATGCGCACATCAAGCTGCTCCGGGCCAAGCTGCACGCCGCCTGGCCCGAACTCGACCCCATCGTGACGCATCGCGGGCTGGGATATTCGCTGCGGGAGGAATGAGATGCAGCGCAGAGTTAAGAGCGAAGAGCTGAGAGCCAAGCTACCCAGTCTTGGGAGCGATTTTTTCGCATGAGGATCCGCACGGCGATCTTCGGCGTGTACGTGGTGGCCTCCGCGATCGGGCTGGCCGCGGTGATGGCGCTGGTGTTGCGCGATGTGCGGCTGCGCTACGTCGAGTCGATGCGCCGCACGTTGGGGGACACGGCGGTGCTGCTGGCGACGTTCACCGATCCGACGCAGGCGGATTGGGCGAAGCCGCTGAAGACGCTCCCGCCGCAGGCGGATTTGCTCCGCGTGTTTGCGTGCGATCGCGACGGCCGCGTGCTGTTCGACGCGGCCGGGCACGATGTCGGCCAGGTCTACAGCTGGTCGCTGACCGGCGGCGGGCGCTTTGCCTCGCAGAATTACACGGTCGCGAACGTGGCCGAGGTCGGAAACGAGCTGCGCGTGGTGGCTCCGGTGCGACACCAGGGCGAGCTCGTGGGCTGGGTGGGCGTGGGCCGGCCGCTGACGACGGTGACCGACGGCGTGCGCGTGGCGCGCGTGCGGCTGGTGATCTACACCGGGCTCATCGCGCTCGGCATGGTCGTGGCCGGTTGGTGGATCGCAGCCCGGTTGACGCGCTCGCTCGAGCGGTTGACGGCTTATGCGCGCAACGTGCGCGACGATCGCCTGGCGGTGCCGCCGAAATCGCGCGCGAAGGAAATCGCCGAGCTTAGCGGGGCGTTTGAGGAGATGCGAGACGCGCTCGAAGGCCGGCAGCACGTGGAGCGTTACACCCAGACGCTGGCCCACGAGGTGAAGGCGCCGCTGGCCGCGATCCGCGGCGCGGCGGAGCTGCTCGACGAGGAGATGCCGCTTGAGCAGCGGCGCAAGTTCCTCGGCAACATCCGCACGGAGTCCGCTCGCATCCAGCGCATCATCGAACGCCTGCTCGAGCTGTCTTCGCTCGAGGCCCGCAAGCAGCTGCGCCAGACCGAAACGCTCGCCGCCAGCCAGCTCGCCGCCGGGGCGGTGGACGTGGTGCGTCCCGCCGGCGCCGGTCGCAGCGTCACGTTCACGATCCGGCAGGATGGCGAAGCCACGCTGCGCGGCGAGGGCGTGTTGCTCCGCGAGGCGCTGGTCAATCTCCTGCAGAACGCGCTGGAATTTTCCCCGGTCGGCGGCGAGGTGGTGCTGACGGTGCAGGTCGCGACTGGCCGGGTCACGTTCACTGTCGACGACCAGGGTCCCGGAGTCCCGGATTACGCGCTGCCGAAAGTCTTCGACCGTTTTTATTCGCTGCCGCGCCCCGGCACGGAGCGCAAGAGCACGGGCCTCGGCCTCGCGCTGGTGCGGGAGATCGCGCTGCTGCACGGCGGCGAAGCCACGCTGTCGAATCGCGCCGAAGGCGGGGCGCGGGCGACACTCAGCCTGCCGGTGGCAGGCTGAACATCCAACGTTCAACATCGAACGTCCAACGTCCATTGGTTCGAAGCTTGGACGTTGAGCGTTCAATGTTGGACGTTGGACGTTGGAAATCGGCGGGTTTCCCGCCGATTTCATGGTCCCTTCATCAAGGTTTCATGCAGGCCGGGCAGGATGACGGCATGGAAAACGCACAACCTCCTGTCCTCACGGCCCCGGTCAACCCGGTGGCACCCGCCGCGGCTTCCCGCCGCCATAGCGTTACACTCAAGCTGCTCTTCATCGCCGCGCTCGTGCTGCTGTTGCAGCTGCCGCTGGCCCTGATCAACGAGCTCCGCCAGGAGCGCAGCGGCAACCGCGCCGAGGCCAACACCCGGATTGCGGCGCGGGGCGACACGCCGTCCGCGCCGGCGCGGGCCTACGATCCCGCGGTCGCCGCGTCGGAAGGCTACCGGATGGTCGAGCGCGCGCTGAAGCACAGCGTGCTGGTGCTCACGCTCACTTTTGCGGCGTTCTTCCTGTTTGAAACCCTGGCCGGCCTGCGGCTGCACGCGGTGCACTACGGGTTGGTCGGCGCGGCGATGTGCCTGTTCTACCTCGCCCTGCTTGCGCTCGGCGAAGTGATGCCGCCCGGCGGCGCCTACGTTGCGGCGGCGCTGGCGTCGTCGCTTTTGATCGTGGGCTACAGCGCGTCGATCCTGCGCAGCTGGGCGCGGGCGACGTCGATTGCGGCGCTGCTCACCGCCGAGTACGGCGTGCTCTACCTCGTGCTGCGCATGGAAAACTTCGCGCTGCTCGCCGGCACGACCGCGCTCTTCGTGGTGCTCGCGGCGGTGATGTACTTCACCCGCAACGTCGACTGGTCGGCCCAGGATGGCGCGAAGGAGGCGCGGGCGTGAAAAGACTTCGCTTTTCCGAAGTGTTCCCGGACGAGTTGGTCAGTTGGAGTCTGCGTGCTCCGGTCTGCGCCATCCCTAGTTTGGTTTGGGCGTACAGCCTGGGGCATCGCCGCCCGGCCGAAATTGCGGGCATGTTGACCGGCGTGGCCTTTTGGATTGGGATAATGGCGTGGTTTTGCACCTGGTGGGCTCGGCAGAAGTTTGAGACTTCGGATCTCGTCAAAGCCCTGAAGACCGCAGTGCTCATCAAGTGCGGGTTGGTCGTCGTCGGCTTGGGTTTGAAATGGTTGGCCGGTTTCTTCCACGACAAGGGAGACGGGCTCTCTTTCATTTCCGTAGTCTTTCTCATGGATGGCGGGCTGGGCGCAGGGGCGATCATCCTGGCCGGCAATCTCAAAGATTTGGTGCAGGCAGGAGCCTTGTTTGGATCTCATTCCTTTGGCTGGACCGCGCTGGTTTCCCTAATTCAAGGCGCCCTGATCGTTGCGGCCCTTGGGGTCATTGCGCTGGCGATACACGCCATTACCCCGACTCAGCCCATCCGAAAATTTTCTCCGGCCCGTTCCTCGGGCTAGGAGGTTGTGCGCCTCCCGGGATTGCGCTCTCTAAAAGCGCGGTCCCGGGCGGTTTAATTTTGGTTCACCGATTTTGCTGTGCACCGAAGCCAGCTCAATGATTGGCGAAAGTACGGCCCGTTCTGGGGTCTGTTCGGGGGCGGGATAGGGCTGCCGGTTGCATTGTTCATGCTCGCTGGGCCGATCCTGAGCGACACGGGAGGACCCGTCACGGCAATCACGTTTGGCTGCCTCGGGTTGTTTTTCGGCTGGGTGGCCCGGAAGGATTGGCAGGCGCGCCGGCCAACACCGCTTGACCCTTTGTCATCGGTGAAGTCCGTCCTGGTTCCGGTGCCGGTCAGATGGATCGCAGCCTTGTTTGTCATTCTCGGCGCCGGACTTTTGTTCGATGCCTTCCGGCTGCCGCGGCTTAGAAATGTTGACGCCTATTTAGCGCGTTACGATCAGCTCGGATTGCAAGAGAGCGACACGGAGAAATTTCACCAATTGCGTCGCGAATTTCTCACCTGCAAGACCCAGGAGGAAGACTACGGCGCCACTTTGGTGATCTGTGGGATACTGCTGCCGGTGGCTTTCGTGTGGTATGCCCGTCGGCACAGGCGGTTTCCCACGCGCGGCAAAGTGCTTCTTCATGGAATGCTCGCTGCGCTAGCTTCAACGCTGTCGGGAGCGGCCGAAGTGATTTTCGCGCAAAGTCGGGGCGAATTTCCTTGGTGGGCCGATTCGATCATCATCCCTCTGGTGGAAGTGGCGGCCACCTTCCTGGTCATGCTGGCGTGGGTGTCCGGACATGCTTTCTTAACCGAAAGAGACGGCGGCCGATCACGAGGACCGGGCTTTCGGTTGATCAAGGGCTGGCTGGTTTTCGAAGCGCTCTTCGCGGCCTTCGTTTTGGCCTCCGCCATCATCACCGGTGATTTTCTGGTCATTGCATCGCGAGCAATATGGTTCGGATTTTTCTCCGCGGTATTGCGCAGCCACCTCCGAACCGGCCGCGTCATCGCTTTCTAAGCGCCCGCTCGCATCCGGCGGGTCAGCGAAAGGCAATAAAGCAGCGGCACGGCGCCGATCACGCCGAAGGACGAGTCGATCAGGCGCCAGTAGAGCGGGATGCCGCGGACCTGGCCGGCGATGAGCGCGGTCGGGATCACGGCGGCGCAGCAGACGAGTCCGCACTTTAGCACCCAGTCCGATTCAAGCGGCTTGAACCACGGACGAACGAAAAAAACCGCAATGCAGAGGTGGCCGAAGGCCAGCCAGTCGGTGCCGTAGGCGAGGAAGGGAAAGGACTGCTGGTTCTGCTCGAGCGCGAAGAGCACGCGCGCGATCCAATGCTGTAGTCCAGTGAGGTGCAGGTAGTCAGCGGCATTGTCGATGCCGAGCAAGTTGGCGAGCAGCCGGACTTCGGTCAGCAGGGGAAAGGCGGTGAGCCCGCTGAGGACCAGGCCCACGATGAAACAGCCCAGGGAAAGACGGTACCGGGACAGCAGGTCGGGCTTCATCGTGAACGGGGATTAGTGCGCGGAAAAATGCCCACGTAGTTGCGCACGGTCCACTGGTCGGGAATGGAATAGTCGCCGTCGTCGCCGCGGACCCACAAGCCGGTGGACGGGCCGCCGTCGAAATTCAGCGCGGTTTGCACGTCGAGGGCGGCCACGACTTCCGCGCTGCGCAAAGCCGCGCCGAGCTGGCCCAGAGTGCAGGGTTCGCGCGTGGCCCCGAGCGCCCAGTTTCCCGTGGCGTCGCGGCAGATGAACGTGCGGTGCGCCCGCCGCGCGTCGGTGGAAATCACGGCGGTGGCGTTTTGCACCAGCCAGGGTCCGGTTTGGATCAGCTGCGTGACGTCAGGCGCGTCCTGGAAAGTTTCCGCCGGCTCGAAGCGCAGTTCCCCGTGGCGCACCACCACCAAGCCTTGCATCCAGCTTTTCGGATCGAAGGTGCCGGCGTGGACGCTATCGGCGATCATCAGGCCGACCGGGTCGAACGGATGCTGGTTGAAGAAACTGCCGTTGCAGCCGGCGGTCGCGCCGGTCGCCTTCATCGCCATGCGCAGGCGCGGGAATTTCCCCGTGTCGCGCGCGGCGGCATTGTCGATCACCCGCAACGCGTAGTCGCGGGATGAAAAAATGGCGAGGGTCAGCGGCACGCTGCGGCTGCCGGCGGTGGCGAGGATTTCCCGGGCATTGATCGGCGCGGACTCGGCGGAGACGGGCCCGGCGCCCAAGGTCAGCGCGAGCAGGAGCGCCAGGGTGATGATTTTTCCTTTCATGGGCGGAACGAAATGTCGGGTGAAGACGGTGTGCTTAGAGCGCGCGCGGCTGCACAAAATAGCGCTGCAGGAAAAACTGGTAGCCCACGAAAATGACCATGCTGGCGGCGAAGAACCACAGGAAATTGTGGCCCTGAGCCAGAGGACTCAGCGCGATCTGCTTGAGCTGCCATTCGGGCAGGCCGATCGTGCGATAGTAGTCGAACAGGTTCACGCGGGAGAAAGTGATCAGGGAGGAAATTCCGGCCAGGACGGATACCACGAGGTAGATCAGCCGGACTCGCGCATTGAGCCGGTAGAGTCCCCAAGCGCTCCAAAGGGTGAATCCGGCAAAGCCCACCCAGAGCACGCGGGCGATGCCACCCGTGACGACAAAACCGAACAAGGGCACGGCGCTGCTGAACTTCCACATGAGGAGCATCGAGACGGCGCCGTAAGCCTGGACCAGGCACCAGGCGAGAACCGGCAGCGGGCAGCGATCGGTCCAGCGCTCGACCGGATCGCGATGCTCGCAGGTGAGCTTGACGTGGCGGCTGCGATAAAAAAGCACCAGCGCGCCGGGAATGATCACGTACATGACCAGGACCATGCCCACGGCGACGATCTTGCCGATGAGCAGTGCGGCCGGCGGCAATTCCTGTCCCGACTGGCGCATAATCGCCTCCATGGAGCCCAGGGAGATGATCACGGAAACCAGCGAGAACATTCCGATGCAAAGACCGACCGCGCCCAGGCACAGGAGCAGCGCTCGCGCCCACCGCCGGGCTTGGATGGATCCGATGCCGAGCCAGATCAGGCCGACCGCGAGCAGGGCGAAAGTCAGAAAAGTGGATCCCTGCAGCGAAGTGTCGAGCGAAGCTTCGTGCTGTTTGGCAGCCATGGCCTGCCCGAGGATCACCAGCGGGATCATCAGGGCGGCGAAACCACCCAGGATAATTTCAAAGATGCCGAATACGAGCAGACCGGTGCTGCGGTCGTGGTAGGCGACTGCGGTTGGCGTGGAGGGGGCGGGAGTTTCCATGAGTTTGATCGTGGGGTGGAAGAGCGCCCGGCTGGCCCAAGCCGGGCGTTGGATTCAAGCAAAGGAATGATTGCGTGCGAGAGGCGCGAAGGCTTCACGCGGCAGTCAGCGTGAAGACGGTGATCTCCGGACGCACGTTGAAACGCACGCGCAGCAGGTGGCCGAGGCCGCGGCTGATGTAGAGCTGGCGGTGGCCGGCGAGGTCAAAGGCGCCCTGGGTGTAGCGGCGGTTTTCCACCGGCAGCAGCGGGGCGGGGAGGAAGGGAGGCTTGCACTGACCGCCGTGCGTGTGGCCGGCGAGGATCCAGCCTTGGTAACCGCCCCAGACCGGCAGGTCGCAGGCATCGGGATTGTGGCAGAGCACGAGCGCGGGTTCGCCCGGTTTCAGCGCGGCCAACGCGGCTTGGGGCGCGAAGCGATGCGTCCACAAGTCGTCGCAGCCGACGAAAGCCAGGCCGCCGATCCGCGCCGTGGCATTGCGGAGCACGGTGCAGCCGCCTTCGGTCAGCAGCGATTCGATCTGGTCGGCGACCTTGGAGTCGGCCCAGTCGAAACCGTAGTCGTGGTTGCCGAGGATCGCGACCGTGCCGATCCGGCCGCGCGGAAAATGCGCCATGACGGGCCGGGCTTGGGCGAAGACGTCCGGGCTCTTGTAGGTCACGAGGTCCCCGGTGTGCACGACGAAGTCCGGCTGCAGCGCCTGCACGGCGGCGAAGGAACGGACTACGTAGGCGTCGTCCACCTGCGGCCCGATATGGATGTCGCTGAGCTGCACCAGCGTCTTGCCCACCAACGACGGCGGCAGATGGGCGATGGGCAGCGAGCGATGCGTGATCTCCAGCCATTCCGGCTCGATGCGCCAGGTATAGAAACCGGTGACTGCGGCCGCGCCGGCAAGGGTGCCGAGAAAGCGACGCCGGTTCATTTTTTTAGAGCAGCGTCGGCTGGTCGCTGCTGCCGGCGGCGGCCTTGAGGCCGATGGCGCCGTAGCCTTTGGCGGTGAGGATGCGGCCCTGCGCGGTGCGCGCGAGGTAGCCTTCCTGGATGAGGAACGGCTCGTGGACTTCCTCGAGCGTGTCGGCTTCCTCGCCGACGGCGATGGCGATGGTGCCGAGGCCGACGGGGCCGCCGGCGTAGTTTTCGGCCATCAGGCGCAGCACGCGCTTGTCCATTTCGTCGAGGCCCGCGGCGTCGATCTCGAGGAGTTCGAGCGCGGCGGCGGCGACGGGTTGGGTGATCTTGCCCTTCGCTTTCTCGGAGGCGTAGTCGCGGACGAAGTTGACCAGATTGTTCGCAATGCGCGGCGTGCCGCGGGCGCGCTTGGCGATCTCGCTCGCGCCGCCGGCGTCGATGTCGACCTTGAGCAGGCCGCAGCTGCGCGAGACGATGCCTTCGAGCGTGGCGCGTTCGTAGTAGTCGAGGCGCGTGTTGAGCGTGAAGCGCGAGCGCAGCGGAGCGGTGAGCAGGCCGGAGCGCGTGGTGGCGCCGATGAGCGTGAACTTCGGGATCGTGAGCCGCACGCTGCGCGCGTTGGGGCCTTGGTCGATCATGATGTCGAGGCGGAAGTCCTCCATTGCGGAGTAGAGATACTCTTCAACGGTCTTTGGGATGCGGTGGATCTCGTCGATGAAGAGGATGTCGCCTTCCTCCATGCTCGTGAGCAGGCCGGCGAGGTCGCCGGCCTTCTCGATCACCGGGCCGGAAGTGACGCGCACATTACGGCCGAGTTCGTGTCCGAGAATGAACGCCAGCGTCGTCTTGCCCAGGCCCGGGGGACCGGAGAGCAGAATATGGTTCAGCGCCTCGCCGCGGCGCTTGGCGGCGCCGACCATGACCTTGAGGCGCTCGACCGTCTTGGCCTGGCCGGCGAAGTCCGCAAACGACAGCGGCCGCAGCGCGGCCTCGGTTTGCGAGACGGGCGCGGAGAGCGAGTTCGCAAGGAAGTCGGTGCCCTTCTTGGGCGATTTTTCTGAGGAGGGCATCAAGGCAGGTTAACCACTAATGTTCACTAAGGGATCACTAATGATTAGTGTGGTATGAGTGTGGATTAGTGGTGCCCCAAGTCCGGCTCACTTCCACTCCACATCTGCGCCGAGGGAGCGGAGGTTTTCGACGAAGGCGGGGTGGGCGCGCTTGATGGTGTCGGCGTTCTTCACGACCGACTTTCCCTCGATGCTGGCGGCGACCATGTAGAGCGCGACGGCGGCGCGGATGATGTAGGGCGCCTCGACGTTGGTTGGGCGGAGCGGCTTGGCGCCGAAGACGGTGATGCGGTGCGGGTCGCTGACGACCACGTGCGCGCCGAACTTCGAGAGCTCGGACATCCAGGTGAAGCCGCCCTCGTAGACCTTGTTCCAGAACATCACCGTGCCCTCGGCGCGGACCGCGAGCGCGATCATGCAGGGCAGGAGGTCGACCGGGAAATACGGCCACGGCGCGGCCTCGATCTTCGGGAGCAGGTTCGAGGTGAACGGTTCGCTGATGACGAGCTTCTGGTTTTTGCGGACAAAGGCGGTGTCGCCGTCGTACTCGACCTTCACGCCCAACTTGGCGAAGGAGCGGTTGATCAGGTCGAAATGGTGCGGGAGCGAGTGTTTCACGCGCACCTCGCCGCCGGTGATGGCGCCGAGCGCGAGGAAGGTGACGACCTCGTGGTGGTCGGTGTTGATCGTGAACGTGCCGCCCTTGAGCGCCTTCACGCCGGTGACCGTGAGCTGGCTGGTGCCGAGGCCCTCGATCTTCGCGCCCATCTTCGCGAGCACCTCGCAGACATCCTGCACGTGTGGTTCGCTGGCGGCGTTGAGCAGGACGGACTCGCCCTCGGCGAGGACGGCGGCCATGACGAAATTTTCCGTGGCCGTGACCGACATGTAGTCGGGCCAGTGGCGCGCGCCGGTAAAGCGGCCTTTGAGCGAGAGCTTCAGGTCGTCGCCCGAGCGGCCGACCTTGGCACCGAGCTTCTCGAGAATCTCGAGGTGCGGGTCGAGTTCGCGGATGCCGAGCGAGCAGCCCTTGGCATCCGCTGGCAGCGAGAGCTTCTTCATGCGCTGCAGCAGCGGGGCGAAGAGCAACACCGACGAGCGCATGCCGGACGGCAGTTCGCCGTCGAGCTTGGCGGCGTCGAAGGAGGAGTGATCGAGCTTGATCGTGCTCGTGGCGCGGTCCCACGCGACCTTCGAGCCCTGCTCGGAGAAGAAGGTGACGAGCTTGTCGACGTCGGTGATGTTCGGGACGTTCTTGAGCGTGACCGGGGCGTCGGTCAGCAGCGTCGCGCACAGGATCGGCAGCACGGAGTTCTTGTTGCCCGACGGCGTGATCGTGCCGCTGAGGGGTTTGCCGCCGTGGATGATGAGATCGGCCATCTAAGAGAAGGTAAGAGCTGGGAGTTGAGAGCTGAGAGATCCTGCTGTCGGGCGACCCCGGCCTTCGCTCGGGGAGCTACGGCGAGGTTGTCGCTGCGCGACAAAAAAAGGCGTCCGGTGAGGGACGCCTTGGAACGTGATTCGCACCGGAGGTGCGGACAAGTTTTAAGTGGGCTTAGATGCCGCCCTGGCTGCTGCCTTCCGCCGGCGGGTAACCGCCACCGGAACGACCGCGACCACGACCGCCGCGCGAGCGGCGATGACCGCCGCCTTCGCCGCCGCGACCACCGCGATTGCGGCCGCCACGGTGGGAGCGCTCGCCGCCTTCGCGACGCGAGCTGCTGCTGCCGGTACCGGCCGAGACCGGTTCAGCGGAGGACGAGCCGCCGAAGAGCGACTTGAGCCAGCCGAAGAAGCCGCCCGACTTGGCCGGAGCCGTTTCGGTGCTGCTGCTGTGGCTGCTGCTCTCGGAGGAACGCGAGGAGGACTCTTCGCGCGCCGGAGCGCCTTCAGAACGGTTGCTGCGCTCGCGGGGAGCGCCACCCCAGTTGCGGGGCGTCGGGACGTAGGTCACGCCCGGGCGGACGTAGAGGAATTTCTCCGGGATGGAAGCGATGTCGACGGGTTCGTCGGCACGGGCTTCCTCGCGGCGCGGTTCACGCGGCTCGCGACGCGGGCGATCGCCGCGCGATTCGCTGCGGCTGGGCGAGAAGCCATCGCTTTCCCAGGTCTGGGCGGTGGTGGCTTTCTGCTCGGCCGGCGGCAGGATGTTCAATTCGGCGGGTTCTTCCGCGACGGGCGCGGAGACGGCGACAGGAGCGGGAGCGGCGGCCGGAGTGATGACCGGGAGCGTTTCGACAACGGGGGCAGCCTCAGCCGCGGGAGCAGCTTCGACGGGAGCGAACGGATTCGTGTATTCGCGGGGAGCGTTGACGACTTCGATGGCCGTGGGCGTGTAGTTGCTGGTGGCGGCCGTGGTAGCGGCGGGACCGGCGGCGGGACGCTTACCGCGGGCCAGGCCGGAGCCACGCGTGCTGCCGAAGGTAGGGAACTCGGCGCTGGGCGCCGTGCTGGTCGCGGAAGCTTCGGCAGAAGCACCGGACGATTCATTGGAGGACATGTCTATGTTGTTGGTTGAAAGCGCCTGCCATAAGGGCGGCGCGGGTTGGGATGCCAGCCGGAGCTCGAATTTCGTGCTCGGTGCCCTTCGATTTCGCTCGGGGCGGACGGCGGCAAGGAAAGCGGCAACGTGCCCGAGCCCCTCTCTAAGACAACGCTATTTTTCCCGGCGCGGGGCTTGCCAGAGGTAAAAGCCCCGCCCAAGCTCCGAAATCATGGACAAACTCGAGGAGATCTTTCGTATGCAAGATGCGCTGAATAAGCGCATTGGGGTATCTTTGCCGCCCGCTTCCGACGAGGAAAAGGCCAAGTGGATCCTCAATTATACCCGGGCCATGCAGCAGGAGACGGCCGAGCTGATCGACAGCGTGCCGTGGAAGTGGTGGGCCAAGTACCAGAAGTTCGACGAGCAGAACGCCAAGGTCGAAGTCGTCGACCTTTTCCACTTCCTGGTGTCGCTGGCGCAGACCCTCGGCATGACGCCGGACGATGTTTACCAGGCGTACTTGAAGAAGAACGCGGTGAACCACCAGCGTCAGGACAGCGGCTATGTGAAGAAGGACGAGGCGGACTCGAAGCACATCTGATCGAAGCGCCAAGCGCTTCGATCAAGGGAGGAAGTATCAGGTAACAAGTAACAAGGTGCCGATCCGGACTTGAGATTGGAGCACTTGGTACTTGATACCTGCTACTTGATACTTCGCCGCGGCAGCGGCATTCACCATTCCAACACCAGCAGCGACACCGCCTGTCGCGGGAGCGCAAACTGCAGCTGCGCGGTGCCGTTCGTCACGGCGACGGTCGTGGGCGAAGCGGTGAGCGTTGCGAGTTCGCTCGACTGCTGGAGCGCGGCGTACTGCTTTTCGTTCAGCGCGACGGGTGAACCCTGGCGCAGCCATTCGGCGTACGGGTTGCTGTGCTGCTGGTCGATGCGGTAGTGCGTGAGCCTGGCGTTCGTGATGCCGGCGGGCAGTCCGCCGGCGGCGAAGCTGACGGCGGCATCGGGGCCGGCGACATCGTCGTCGTGATAATGCCAGACCATGACCGCGATTTTGTGCGGCGCGCGCGTGGCGAGTACGCCGACATCGGGGGCGCCGCGGACGCCGTGGTCGATCATGTCGGTCAGCGCGATCTCGCCGCTGCTCGTGGCGGGCAGGCGCTCGGCGGCCATCAGCGCGTACATGCGGAAGACATTGAAGACCGCCATCGGCACGCCGTTGGTGGCGATCTGGCGGAAGCCGGCGAACCACGGCTGGTCCTCGAAGGTGAACGCCCACGTGATCGCGCCCTCGAGGTTGATGTGGTGCAGCGCGGCGAGGTCGTGTTTGCGCGCGAAGACGGCCGCCGTGTAGCTCGAATACATCGTGCCGTTGCGGTACGCCATCTGCGGTCCCTGGCAGGCGGCGCAACCCTCGGGATCGGACTCGCCGATGATCACCGGGATGTTCTTCAACTCCGGATACGAGCCGATGGTGGCGAAGGCTTTCTCGATCGTCTTCAACTGCGCGCTGATGCCCATGCGCACGTGGCCGTCGACGAAGGTCGGCGCGCCTTTCGCGTGGAAGGAAACGAAATCGAGCGGCGTGCCCTTTTCGCCGGTGGCGAAGTTGGTGCCGTGCAGGCAGTGGTCGAGGAAGTCGCGCATGAACTGGCCGCCGTCGCCGGCGCAATCGGGTCCGCCCACGCGCGCGGTCGGCAGCGCGCGGCGCACGCCGGCGACCGCGTAGTCGTGCAGCTTGCGGAATTCCTCGGGCGTGCCGCTCCAGTAGCCGATGTTGGCCTCGTTCCAGACTTCCCACCACCACGTGTTCACCTCGGCGGCCCCGCGCTTTTCGACTTCATGCTTCGCCCACTGGTAGGAGAGCTCGCCCCACTTGGCGTAGTCCTTGGGCGGCTGGGTCCAGCCGGTGAAGATTTTTCCGTAGGAAATTCCCGGGCGCCATTCGTGGCGGTATGGCTCGGGCTTGATTGACATCGCCTCGGGCATGAAGCCGATCTGGGCGTAGGGCCGCACGCCGCGCGCGAGGTAGCTGTCGAAGATGCGATCCACGCCGCGCCAGTCGTAGACGGGATTGCCCTGCGCGTCCTCGGTGTAGGCATTGGTCGAGCCCCACTTGAAGGCCGGCGTGCCGTCACCGGTCGTGAGCAGGTTGTGCGCGCGGAAATAAATCTGCTTGGGTGCGAGCTGGCCGAGCGCGTCGAGCAGGCGCTGGCCGTCCTTCATCGTGGCGTAGTTCGGCTCGTCCGCGCCGAAGTAGCGCCAGATGGGCTTCAGCTCGCCCGCGGATTGTGCGGCGTCGACAGTGATGGTGACGGGAAACGCCGGCGGCGTATCCGCGGCGGCGAGGGCAAGGGACGACGCAAGGACCAGAACCAGCGAAGTGACGAGTTTCATGGGGCGGGGTCCGCCCAGCCAAGCGTCGGGCGCGGGCCGGCGCAAAAGGTCATTCCACTTTACTGTTCGATTCGCGCGGGCGTCGAGGTTGGCGCGCGTGGCAAAAGGATCGGGGGCAGGTTGACCACGGATTGCTCGGATGGGGACGGATGAGACCCGGACGCCGACAAAGTCCAAACGCCAGATGCCAGACGCCAAATAACCCGGACGGAAACCGGCGCAGCGAACAAAAGGTTTAAGGTCTGAATTCCGGCCGGCTCCCGGCCTTTGCGGTTTCAGACTTTTTTGGCGTCTGGCATCTGGCGTTTGTGCCTTTTTAAAGCACCGCGACGAAGCTGCCGTGGAATTCGACGGCGGCCTTGCCGTTGGCGCCGGGGACGATGGATTCGAGGTCCATGCGCGCCTTCTTGTGGCGGTGCAGGTCATCCATGAATTCCGCGGCGATGCCCGGCGGCGGACGCTGGCAGGTGGCGCGGAAAGTGCCTTTCACGGGCTGGACATAGTGGGCGTAACTTTTCTTCACGACGACGTGTCCGTCGACGCCGGCCTCGACCAGCATGGACCAGAGTGCGGCGTAGCAGGCGAGGGTAGGGAGGGTGTGCAGCGCGCCGCCGAAAACGGAGCCGAGGTGATTGATGTTGGGCGCGAGCGGCGCCTCCAGCACGAGCTGGCGCGGGCCGGTCTCGATCACGCGGATGCCCATCGCCTTGGTCAGCGGGATTTTCTCGTGGAGATACGCCTCGAGGGCTTGCGGCGCCAGGCTGGAAGGGACGGGTTTGCTCATGCGGGCGTGTTGGTAATGGCCGCTCCGGTTCGCGCCAAGCGCGAACCGAACGCGTTTGCCGCCGTCCGTGGATCAATCACGCTCCGGGCATGTCGAAGCAGCCCATGACGGCCCGGACCCGGCGCAGCCTCTGGATCGCAGTGACGGCGTTTGCCGTGTTCACGATCGGCGGATTCTTCGTCGCGCCGCCCATCATCAAGGCGCAGCTGGAAAAACGTGCGAGCGCGGCGCTCGGCCGCACCGTGACAGTAAAGCAGGTGCGGGTGAATCCCTACACCGTGGCGGTGACGCTCGAGGGACTCGACGTGCGCACGAAGGATGGCTCCGGTTCGTTTCTCGGCTGGGACCGGCTCTATGTGAACCTTGACCCGCTGGCGTCGCTCGGGGGCACGCTGACGGTCGGCGCCATCGAGCTGGATGGGTTTCACGCGATGGCGCAGCAGAAGGCCGACGGCACGTTCAACTTCTCCGACATCATCGCGCGCCTGAACGAACAGAGCGCGGTGAAGGCCGAGCCGGCGAAGTCGTCGCACCCGCTGCGCGTCGGCAGCCTGAAGGTACAGGGGGCGCGGCTCGATTTTCTCGACGAGCAGCCGAAGCATCATTTCGCGACCACGTTTGGCCCGGTGAGTTTTTCGCTGACGGAGTTCGTCACCGCCGGGAAGCGGGACGCGCCGTATCACTTCGAGGCGGTAACCGAGGCGGGCGAGCGGCTCGCCTGGTCGGGCACGCTGGCGGCCGATCCGTTGGAATCGCGCGGAGACTTCCAGATCACAAACCTCATTCTCAAGAAATACACACCCTACCTTGAACAGAAAATCCGAGCCGACCTCACGGACGGCCAGCTCGGCATCAGCGGGCATTATGAGGCGGTTTTGAGTGGCGCGCAGAGAACGCTGAAACTCAGCGCAGGCGAAGTGCATCTGCGCGCCCTGAAGCTGATCGAGCGTGCCACGCAGCCGGCGGCGGTGGAGCTGCCGGCACTCGATATCCTGGGCATCGACGCCGACGCCATCGCGCTGAAGGCCACGATCGAACACGTCAATGTGAGTGGCGGCCACGTGGCAGTGCGCCGCGAAGAGGATGGCGTGATCAACCTGCTCGCGATGCTGCAGCCGGTGGCCGGGGAGTCGGTGCATGGCGCTTCGGCCGCACCGGTGGCGGTGGAAAAATCGCCGGAGTTCACGATTGGTGAAGTGGCGGTGAAGGATTTTTCGGCCGATGTTTCCGATCGCGCCGCGCCGCGTCCGGCGCAACTCGGGCTCAGCGGCATCCAGCTGTCGTTGAAGAATGTCACGCTGGCCGACGGAACCGTGATGCCGCTGCAGCTGGCCGTGGATTGGAAACCGCACGGCACGGTGAAGGTGGACGGGAAAGTGGCGATCAAGCCGTCGCTCAAGGCCGAGCTGAAGACCGAGGTGGCAGGCTTGGAGATCCTGCCGCTCAGTCCGTATCTCGAGCAGTTCATCAATGCACGCATCACGCAGGGCGCGGTCTCGTCCAGGGGTGCGCTGCAGCTGGTCATGACCGATGACGCGCCGGCGATCACTTTTGCTGGCGACGTGTCGGCGGAAAAATTTGGCCTGGTCGACGGTGCGCACAGCGAGGAGCTGGCGGGATTCGCCGCGCTGAACCTGAAGGGAATCCAAGCTTCCACCGCGCCGCAGCTGGCGGTTTCGCTGGCAGAAGTGAACGTTACCGCGCCGTACGCGCGCGTAATCATGAACGCCGACAAAACGCTCAACCTGGCGACGGTGGCCAAGGCTGCCCCGGTTGAAGCTCCGCCGGCGTCGGCGAGCCCGGCTCCGAAAATCGAGATCGGTCGCATTGTGATCGACGGTGGTGAATTCAGCCTCGCGGATCACTCCGTGCAGCCCGACGTGCGCATGGCGATCAATCAATTTGGCGGGACGATCTCGGGACTTTCCTCGGCTAACCCCACGCGCGCCGATGTCGATCTGAAGGCGACGGTCGACGGCGCGGGGCCGATCGCGATCACGGGGAAGCTCGATCCGTTCGGCGCCACGCGCTTCGTGGACCTTAAGGTCGATTTCAAGAACGTGGACCTGCTGCCGCTCTCGCCCTACAGCGGAAAGTACACCGGCTACGAGCTCGCGCGCGGCAAGCTGGCGCTCGACATCAAGGCGCGCCTCGAGGGCAACCGGCTCGACGCGACGAATGTCATCACGCTGAACCAGTTCACCTTTGGCTCACCGGTGCAGAGCCCGGACGCGACCTCGCTGCCCGTTCGGCTGGGCGTCGCGCTGCTCAAGGACATCAACGGCCAGATCGTCGTCGACGTGCCGATGTCAGGCGACGTCAACGACCCGAACCTGCGCATCGGCAAGGTGGTGTTGCGCGTCATCGTGAATCTGCTGACGAAGGCGGCGGTGTCGCCCTTCGCGCTGCTTGGCTCGATGTTCGGTGGTGGCGGCGACGAGCTCGCCTACCAGGAGTTCGCGCCCGGCCACAGCGAACTGCAGCCACCGGAACAGAAGAAATTGGAGACGATGGTGAAGGCGCTGGCGAACCGACCCGGACTCAGCCTCGCGCTCGAGGGTGGCTACGACGGTCCGGCCGACACCTACGCGCTCAAGCAGCAGAAGCTGGCGGCGCTGGTACGCGCGAAAATCTGGGAGGAGCGCCACGCGCTTGATCCGAACATTGCCGCGCCCGCCGAACTCGAAATCACGCCCGAGGCTTCGCTGGCCATGGTGCAGAAGTTGTTCGCGGAAAAATTCCCGCCTGGCACCGAGTTCGGCGCGCCGCTGGCCAAGGCCCCGGTGACGGCCGCGCCGCCGCCCGCGGCGAAGAAGGGCTTTTTCGGCCGCGTGGTGGATGTGGTCACGTTGAAAAGCCTGCGCGGCGGGGAAACGAAGCCGGCCGCTGCCGCGGAGGCGCCAGTGGCGGCGTCCGTGGCGACGCCGGCGACCGGTCCCTCGCTCGAGGAAATGAGCGGCCGCCTCGCGGAAACGATGGAGGTCACGGACAACGACCTGCGAGCGCTGGCCGCGGCACGCGCGCAACGCGTGCGGGATTATTTTCTCATCGAGGGAAAAATTGCGGCGGACCGGCTTTTCCTCGCGCAAGGCGAGGCGGCGGCAAAACAAAACCAGGGGCCGCGCGTTTTTCTCAGCCTGCAGTAGTGGCGGCGGGTGGCCCGGGTCGAGCGAGACGCGGAGGCCCTAACCCAAAGGTTTTCTCCCCTGCGCCTCGCCCGACGACTAGCAGTTCGCAAGCTCCCTAAAGCGCCCGTCGCGGGGGCAAACCACCGTGAGGCGAGTCATCCGCGACGGTCGAACGCGGTGGTTCTCGGAAAAATTTTCCGCGCCGACAACTTTTGCTGCGCTCTTATATGAGACTGCGTGCAGCAGAATGCCGCGATCACGCCGCCGGGAACTGCGCGCATCAGCGCGTGAAAAGCGCGAGGTCGATGCGGTCGGCGATCAGCTTGTAGCCCGCGGCGGAGAGATGCAGGTGATCGCCGCCGTCGGTCGCGGCGGAGAGCTTCGTGGGATCGGCCGGGTCGCGCGCGAGCGCGTCGAAATCGATCACGCCATCGAACGTGCCGCTCGTGCGGATCCACCGGTTGACCTCCTGGCGGTCGGCCTCGCTCTCGGGTGTGTAGTAGGCGGTGAAGCCGTTGAACGGCATGATCGTCGCGCCGTACACCTTGATGCCGTGGGCGTGGGCGCGGGTGATCATCTGCGCGTAGGCGGCGATCAAATCCGCCGCGGACGCGGCCGGTTCGCCCTTGGCGCGCGCGCCGACGGCGGTGCCGAGGTCGTTCACGCCCTCGAGAATGACGAGCCAGCGGACCTTCGCGTAGGCGAGCACGTCGCGCTCGAAGCGCGCGAGCGCCTGCGGGCCGATGCCGCCGCGCAGCACGCGGTTGCCGCCGATGCCCTGGTTGAGCACGGCGATTTCCGCCGTGGCCGGGTTGGCCAGCAGGCGGCGTGAGAGCACGTCGGGCCAGCGGTTCTGCTGGTTGGTGGTGGAGCCGCGGCCGTCGGTGATGGAGTCGCCGAGCACGACCACCGCCGCCGCGGCGGGCGTGGCCGCCACTTCGACGCTGGTGAGGCAGTACCAGTGCTCGGCGGGTTGGTTGGTGGCCAGCGCGGTCTCCGTCACGGCATTGCCGTCCTGGAGATACGAGGTCGTGCGCGAGCCCGGGTGGCCCGTGACGTTGGCCGGCACGGCGCCGAAATACGTCGTGATCGCGAGCTGCGCGTCGCTGGCGACGGCGAGTTCGACCGGATCGGAGACCAGCACGGCGCCCGGTTGCACGGTGGCCGACGCCGCGCCGTGGAAGCGCAGCGCGCGCACCGAGTCGGGTTGCACGGCCGAACCGCCCGCCGAGTGCGCGACGGTGGCGGCGGTGAGCACGAGCGGCGCGTCGCCGAAGGCATTCGAGAAAGTCACGCGCACGGCGCTGCCCCCGAGGGAAACGCGCACCACCTGGCGCAGCGTGCGCTGGGCGAGCCCCGGGGCGGGCGGAAGGTTTTTCGGCTCGGTCAGCTGCTGGCTCGAGGCCCAGGTGCTGATCCAATTTTCCGGCGCGGGCGCTCCGGCGGAGAGGGAAAGGGCGAGCGACAGCGCGCAAACGGCGGCGAGAATTCGGGTGAGCATGGGGGAATTTTCAGCGCGAAAAGGGAGGGGAATTGCGCCGGAAAAAGTGAAATCGAATTAGGGAAGCGCCGCGCCGCAGCGCAAATTCCATCCCGTTTAGTCAATAGAGAGAGCAAAAGTCCGGCCTGTGGTCTACTGTAAGAATACGAATTGGGGCGCTGCGCGTGAACCCGGAGATCATGGGTTCGCGCAGTCAGAGATCGATTTCCCACGAGCGTTTCACCCCACGTCTTGTGCGTTTAACCCCAACGTTACCCAACCCCCGTTCGACCCTTCCCGTCCTCTCCTGAGGCACGGGCGTGCTGGCTATCCTCGCACAGCAAACCCCCAATGCAAACCACCAAAACCAACCTGACGCCAAGGCACAAACTGCCGTTGGCTCTCGCGGCGATCCTACTCGCCGCTGCCCCCAGCTGGGCTCAGCAAACCACCGCCTCGGCCGCGACGCCTCCCAAAAAGGATGACGAAGTAGTCGAGCTCTCGCCGTTCGAAGTGACGGCGGGCGACGCCAACACCTACACGGCGGCGACCACGCTCGCGGGCAACCGTCTCAGTACTGAAGTGCGCGATATCGGTAACGCTGTTACCGTCATCACGGCGCAGTTCATGAAAGACATCGGTGCGACCAGCAACGAGACCCTGCTCCAGTATACCGCCGGCACGGAAGTCGGCAGCATCCGCGGTAACTTTGCGGGTCTCGGCGACGGTACCAACCTCAGTGAAGCCGACCGCTTCACCCGTCCGAACCAGAACACCCGCGTGCGCGGTCTGGCCGCGGCGGACAACACCCGCGATTACTTCCTCTCGGAAATTCCGTGGGATGCCTACAACGTCGATCGCGTCGACCTGCAGCGCGGACCGAACTCCATCCTGTTCGGCCTCGGCAGTCCGGCCGGTCTGCTCAACGTCGGTACGAAGCAGGCCGGTTTCAAGAATGCCTATGAAGTCGGCGTCCGCGTCGACAACTGGGGCAGCGTCCGCCTCCAGGGCAACTTCAACCAGGTGCTCATCCCGAACGAACTCGCCGTGCGCGTCGACACCGTGCACGAGAAGTCCAAGTTCCAGCAGGACGGCGCCTATGAGGACAACGACCGCATCTACGGTGCGATCCGCTGGGAACCCGGCTTCCTCAAGAAGGGTTCCGCCCGCACGATCCTGAAGGCCAGCTTCGAGAACGGTAACATCGACAGCAACCGTCCCCGCTCGCTGCCGCCGCTCGATCGCATCACGCCGTGGTTCTACACCGGCACCTACGTGGGCACGTTCAAGGGCACCGGCCAGATCAACACCGATCCGCTCGGCACCAACGTGATCAAGAATGTGACGCTCGGCGACCCGCGCGTGTACAACAACCTGAATCGCGCGCTCTTCAACCCGTTCCAGCTGCAGGATGACAACACCGGCCGGCCCGGCCATGGTCAGGTGCGCCCCGTCATCAACGGCGGTCCGGACTCCGGCCGCTTCAACCCGGGCTTCGATCCGTGGGTCGGCAACTTCGCCAACCAGTTCTCCGGCCTCATGGCCTTCTACGGCAACAACACGGCCGCCACTCCGGGTAGCACGATTGTCTGGGAAGACTACAAGACGCGCGGCATCGGCCCGAACGGTGCGATCGACGGCAGCCTCGGCCGCTCCTTCCAGCGTCCGAGCGGTGTCACGACCTACGACCAGTTCGCGGTCAACGCCGGCCTCCCGTACTACCAGTACGGTCTCTACAAGGGCAAGAGCCTGACCGATCCCTCGGTGTTCGATTTCTACAATCAGCTCATCGACGGTCCGAACAAGAACGAGTGGAACGACTGGAACGCCTTCAACGTCAGCCTCGCGCAGACGTTCATGGACGACAAGTTCGGCTTCGAAGCCAATCTCCAGCGCGAAGACTTCAAGCGCGGCCAGCTCGCCCTCCTGACGGCCACCCAGCAGGCCATCTACATCGACACGAACAGTGTCTATAACGATGGCACGCCCGATGGTAAGCTCGTCAATGGCGTGCAGGAGCCCTTCGCCGACGGTACGGTCAACCCGAACGCCGGCCGTCCGTTCATCTCGGACTCCGGCCAGGGCGGCAACAACCAGTACATCAGCACGCGCGATTCCGTGCGCCTGACGGCTTTCTTCACCCAGGACTTCAATCGTAATGGCGTGAAGAACCTGCTCACCCGCATCCTCGGCAAGCACACGTTCACCGGCCTGTACTCGGACGACACCCAGAACACCGACAATCGGAACTGGGCCCGTTATTCCGCGTACGATAACAACTACCTGAGCTTCATCGGCGGCTCCACGCCGGCGTCGTGGAAGTTCAACGCCAACGACGTTTCGGTCAACCGCGTCATCTACCTCGGCGATTCCCTGTCGAACAAGACGACGGCGTCCGGCGCGAACATCCAGGGCCTCAAAACCACCGTGTCCGTTCCCTCGACCCTGCAGGTCCGCACCTTCGACTCCACCTGGGTCGCCACGGGTGTCGATCCGGCGGCTCCTTGGATCAACAACTACTACCCGACGACCTCCACGTCGCGTAACAGCACGCAGTCGGAAAACCCGGCGAACTACCGCGGCTTCGTGACCATTCCGATCAATGTCATCGATTCGGAGTCGGACCCGAAATACCGCAACCTGCTCACCACCTCGGCGCAGCGTAACAAGACGCAGGTGAGCTCCAAGGCGTTCGTCTGGCAGAGCTACCTGTGGGACAAGTCGATCATCGGCACCGTGGGTTATCGCACGGATATCGCCAAGGCTTGGTCCAAGACCCTGGACGTCGGCAACACCAACGTCCCCGGTTACCTGAACCTGGCGTCGCTGAACGATTATAGCCTCCCGGCGAACATGTTCCCGACCGTGAAGGTGATCTCGCGCAGCTACAGCCTCGTTACCCACGCCAACCAGCTGCCGTTCGTCGGCAAGTTCATGGACCGCCTGCCGGTGGAACTGACGTTCTTCTACAACAAGTCGTCGAACTTCCAGCCGCTGGCCAACCGTGTTGACGTGTACGGCGTCGCGCTCGCTCCGCCGTCCGGCAAGACCATCGACCGCGGTATCTTGATCGAGACGAAGGACGGCAAGTACTCGCTCAAGATCAACAAGTTCATCACGGCCCTGAAGAACGCCTCGAGCTCCGCGTTCCAGAACGGCTACTTCATCGGCCAGTCGCAGCAGTACGGCGGCAACTGGGCCAACCAGTTCGAGTACGATCTGGCGAAGGACAATCAGACCTACACACTCGCCGGTCAGGCCAACAATCGTCCGGCTGGTGCGGCGAATCCCCCGGGTTACACCTCGGTCAATCAAGTCGGCAACCCCGACTTCGATCCGACCAATGCGCTGTATAACTACGGCACGGACGTCGGCGAAACCCTCGCTGACGCCCAGGCTCGTGAGAAGCGTGCGATCGACGCCTGGCGCGTCTGGCAGAAGTCGGTTGATCCGCGCTTCTACAAGGCGTGGGGCATCGACCTGAATGCCATCACCCAGGGTCGCGCGATCACGTCCGCCACTCCGGCCGGTTTCACCATCCCCGAGGACAGCACGTCGTGGGGCTATGAAATCGAGTTCAATGCCAACCCGACCAAGAACTGGCGCCTCACGTTCAACGCCACCAAGGTCAATGCCGAGCGCTCCAACGTCGGTGGTACCAACCTTCGCGAGTTCATCACGAGCTACGAGAAGGCCCTCCGTACGACCGCCGCCGGCGACATTCGCATCTGGTGGGGTGGCGCGGGCAACGACACCACGTTCCGCCAGTGGTTCAACGGCATCGGTTCCGAGTGGGCCCAGAAGGCCCTGTCGGAAGGCACGCGGGTTTCCGAACTCCGTCAGTGGCGCTTCAACGCCATCTCCAACTACACGTTCAGCGAAGGCTTCCTCAAGGGCTTCAACGCTGGTGGCGGTCTCCGCTACCAGGGTAAGAATGCCATCGGCAACCGCCCGGTGGGCGATCCGAACGGCAACGCCATCGCGTTCGATCTCGACAATCCGTACTACGGTCCGTCGGAAGTGAACGTCGACGTATGGGTGGGCTACAGCAAGCGCCTGCCGCGAAAGATATTCAGTCGAAACGTCGACTGGAACGTCCAGCTCAACGTCACCAACTTGGGCGAAGGCAACAAGTTGATCCCAGTGACGGTGGAACCGGACGGCACGCCTGCGACCTATCGCATCGCGCCGCACCAGTACATCACACTGAGCAATACGTTTAAGTTCTAAGCTCTAGGTTTTAGTTAGGGTTCAAAAGCGCCTTCCTGGGGGAAGGCGCTTTTTTTTGCTATGTGGCGCACGCGGATGACGATGTTTTTTCGAAAATGGAGGGCCGGTCTCCCGACCGGCCAATAATGACCGCAACGCACGCGACCGGCCGGTCGGGAGACCGGCCCTCCAGGGCAAAAAAACAAGACCGCGTTTCAGGACTGATTTTCCGACCTTCGTACTGCGAAGCTTGCCCTCGTTCCGCGCTGGAAATTTCATCTCTCCATGCCGTCGCCTTCATCGCGGGAAATGCCGCCGCCGCGTCGCCGCTTGGCCGACCTGCTTTGGCTCGCGGCGCTCGGGCTCCTCGCGCTGCTGGTTTACGGCCCGGCGCTGCACGGCGCTTTCCTCTGGGACGATCCCGCGCATATCACCCGGCTGGGTTTGCAATCGGTGGACGGGCTCCGACGCATCTTGTTCGAAGTCGGGGCGACGCAGGAATATTATCCGGTGTTGCACGGCGCGTTCTGGCTCGAGCACCGGCTCTGGGGCGAGGCGCCGCTGCCATATCACCTGCTCAATGTCTTCCTGCATGCCACGAGCGGCTGGTTGCTGGCGTTGATCCTGCGCCGGCTCTGGTCGCCGGGGCCGGGCATGCGCTTGGTGCCGGCCGGAGCCGAGTGGTTCGCCGCGGCGCTTTTCGTCGTGCATCCGGTGTGCGTGGAATCGGTGGCGTGGATCACCGAGCAGAAGAACACGCTGTCAACCTGCCTCTACCTGCTCGCGGCGCTGGTCTACCTGAATTTTTCCGCGCGGCGCGGCCGGGTCGCCTACGTTGCGGCGCTCGGGCTCTTCGCCCTAGCGCTCGGGGCCAAGACGGCGACGGTCACGCTGCCGGCGGCGCTCCTGGTCGTGCGCTGGTGGCAGCAAGGCCGGCTGGACTGGGGGCACGACGTGCGGCCGCTGCTGCCGTGGTTCGCGCTGGCGCTCGTCGCCGGCCTGCTCACCAAATCCGTGGAGGGCAACTGGGTCGGGGCCAATCTCGTGGTGCCGGATCTGCCGCTGCTCCAGCGCGTGCTGCTCGCGGCGCGGATCTTCTGGTTCTACCTCGGCAAATTGCTCTGGCCGGCGGAGCTCACGTTTTTCTATCCGCTGTGGAATGTGGCGGCCGATTCCGCCGGCTGGATCCTCGCGCTGGTCGCCGGCGTGGCGGCCACCGTCGGTCTCTGGCTGCTGCGGGGACGCACGCGCGGTCCGCTGGCGGCGTGGCTGCTGTTTGGTGGCACGCTTTTCCCGGTGCTGGGCTTCTTCAAGGTCTTCGCCTTTTCGTTTTCCTATGTGGCCGATCACTTCCAGTACCTTGCGATCCCGGTGGTGATGGCCGCCGTGGCCGCCGGGTTTTTCACCGCCCTGGCGCGCTGGCCGAAAGGGCCGCGGCTGCTCGCTCCGGTCCTGGCCGGGATCGTGGTGCTCGGGTTGGCGGGAGTGGCGCGGGGTTACAGCCGGCTCTACACGGACAACGAAACGCTTTTCCGCGCCAACCTCGCGCGGAATCCGTCCAGCTGGATGGGTCATCGCATCCTGGCCTATGAAGCCGGACAGAATCCGGCGCGGCGGGACGAAGCCATCGCGCTCTACCGCACGGCGTGGCGCTTGCAGCCGGATAACGCGGATGTGCCGGCGGCGCTGGCGGCGCTGCTCGTGCAGCAGCCGGGACATCGCGAGGAGGCGATCCAACTTTTCGAAGCTGCCGTGCGGCTGCGTCCCTCGTTTGCCGAGGCACACAACGGCCTCGCCAATGAGCTCGTCGCGGTGTCCGGCCGCGAGCTCGAGGCCATCGCCCATTACCAAACCGCGCTGCAGCTCCGGCCGCGCTTCGCTCTCGCGCGCTTGAACCTGGCGACGGCGCTGGCCGCCATTCCGGGCCGGCAGGAAGAGGCGCTGGCCGCTTTGGAGGAAGTGCTGCGCGACATGCCCGACTCCGCGCCGGCGCATTACCGGCTGGCGAACCTGCTGGCTTCGCTCCCCGGGCGCCAAGCCGAGGCCATTTCACACTATGAACGCGCGCTGGAGCTCGATCCCGGGGTGGCCGTGGTGCATTACGACCTGGCGCGGCGCTTGGCGGGCTCGCCCGACCAGCTCGCCGCGGCGCTCGCGCACACGACGGAAGCCGTGCGGCTCGATCCGGGATTCGTCGAGGCGTACAACCTGCTCGGCGTGCTGCAGGTGCGGGCGGGGCGCATGGACGAAGCGCGGGCGGCCTGGCAGCAGGCGCTCGCGATACGACCCGACTTCGCGCCGGCCCAACGGAACCTGCGCCTGCTCGAGCAGAACAGCGGACGCTGAACCGCTCAGACCTTCTCGCGGTACGCCGGCGGTAACAGTTCCTTCGCCAGGCTGCGCAGGTGTTCGTCCGCGATCTGCAGGTTGAGCGTCTTGCAGAGGCTGAGGAACCGGTAGAGCGTCGCTTCGGACAAGCCGCGCAGGTCGAGCTCGCCCATTTCGTCGAGGCAGCGTTGCGCTTGCGTGCGGGCGAGGGGCAGGCGGCGCGCCTCGGCGAGCACGATGGCGAGCGTCACGCGGCGGTCCCACGCGAGTGCATCGTCGGAGCCCTGCTGGATCGCGGTGGTGATCACGCCCAGCGAATGCTCGAAGGTCGCCCGGTCGCGGCGGGCGATGGCGAGGCGGGCCTGCGTGATCTGCGCGCCGAGGTCGGCGCCATAATCCGCCGCGAGCGTCTGGCCCGCCAGGCCGGCCAGCTCGAACTGGTTCATATCGAGGAAATATTCCGTGAGCCGACTGAGCGAGCCGGCGTGGTCCTGCACCTCGGTCATTTCAAAAACCACCAGGCGCTCGTCCTCGAAGGTGGCGCCGGCCGGCAGGTAGTACGGCACCGGGCGCAACCAGCGCGGCGGCAGCCACTGGTGGAGCATCGCCATCAGGTTGTGGTCGGGATCCGTGCCGCCGAGCCGCGCGTATTCGTCGAGGAAGTTTTCCCACGACGGGATGACGATGTGCGTGAGGTTGCGCTGGCGGGCGAGGGCCTGGGCTTCGTCCGCATGGATGGCGGACACCAAACGCACGGAACCGCGGAAGCCCTCCTCGTTTTCCCGGGAGGCCGAGCCAATGCCGCGCAGGCCGCCGTGGTACATCAGCGAGGCCGTGAGGTCCGGCGGTGCGAGCACCGTGGCGCCATCCGGGCCCATGCGGCGCGCGAGCCACTGGGAAAAGTCGCGCTCGGCGAGTCCGAGCAGTTCCGGCCGGGTGAAATTTTCCGCGAGGGCGCCCGGCGCGCGAGCGGGCGTGAGGACGAACAGGCCCGGCAGCAGCACGAGCGCGGTGCCGAGTCCGCCCCAGCGCAGCGCCTGCGTCGCGGGCGCGCCGGCGGCGGGGTGGACGGTCGTGATGACGAGGGCTGCGAGCAGCAACGCGTCGAGCAGGTTCCACCAACTGGGCTGGCGGCAGGCCAAACCCAGCGTCACCATCAGGGGCCCGAGGAGCAGCAGGAGTGCGAGCCGTTGCGCCGCCTGAGCGTCACGCCGCGTGAGCAACAGGATGGCGGGCCCGAGCAGGAATAGCGGCAAGCCGATCGCGAGCAGGCGCAAGGAGACACCTTCGCGCACGAGGGTTTTCGCGAGGTTGCCCGGTTCGCCGGCTTCCCCGAGCGCGGTCAGGCGGAAGGCGAAGGTGTTTTCCTGCAGGAATCCCGGCTGGTTCTTGAAAAACATGGCCGCGGGCAGGGCGGCGACGGCGAGCAGGGCGAGGACGAGCCACGCATAGCCGGCGGGTTTCGAAATCGGTTTCTCGCCGCGGAAGGCCGCACTCGCGCGGGCGAGGAGTTCGGCGCCGCCGAGCCAGGCGAGCGCGTAAAGTGGATGAACTTCCCCCAGGCGCCACGCCGACAAGTCGAGGTGCGCGGGTGCATATTCGATCAGCCAGGCGAGCAAGGTGGTCACGGCTCCGGCCACGCCCCACGCGCGCCACGGTAAGATGATGGCGGTGCGGCGAGTGAGCCAGCTGGCCGCGAGCGCGCCCGCGGCGAGTCCGAGCAGCAGCGGCACGCCGGTGCGGACGTTCAGCCAGAGTCCGAGTCCGCCGAAAATACCAGCGGCGACAAACCAGCGCGGCGACCGCACCGCGCCGGTGGTCGCGGGCAGGATGCCGCCGAGCAGGGCCAGCACGCTGGCGAGCGCCAGCAGCAGGTTGAGGCCGACGATGTCCGGACAGCCGGGCAGGAATGCGCCGCCCAGCGGGAAGAGTGTGGCCGCGGCGAGCGGCCAGAGCGCGGCGGTCAGCGGGCCGAAGCGCGCGCGCGCGAGCAAGGTGCCGCCCAGCACGAGGATCATGAGCAGCAGCGGATCCGCCCAGAGCGCGCCATGCTCCACCGCCAGGCCCAGCGAACGGCCGGTGACGGCATGATCGGCTGCGGCGACCGCGGCGAGCCACCAGCGATACAGGGAAGGGGAAACTACCGCACGGCCGGTCGGAGCGTTATCATACGCGACATGCCGCAGCCGCCACTCGCCGGTCGCGAGCATCTGCTGCGTCTGCATAATCCACTGGTAGCTCTCGTTGTTGTGGCCGGGCGCGATCAGCGTGCGGACGCCGCCCGCGTAGCCGGTCGGCGATTTTGGATCGAGTGTCGGCGCGATGCCGCTGACGGCGCCGAGCTGCTCGAGGCGTTCGATCCGGCGCTGGTTGATCCAGACGAGAAATCCCAAAGCGAACAGCAGCGTGACAATCCAGGCTTGGGGCAGCAGACGGCGGGGCAGGGGCATGAAGGGGAGTGCTCGGTTCCGGGTGCGGTGGGTAAGGCCGGACGACCCCAAAGTGGAAGCCGGTCCGGGAAAGCGCGATTCTTTCTTCAGTCTCCCTTTCTTCCGTCTTAAATGAGAGCGGAAATGGGAGCGCGAGGCCGGCCCGACCACCCTTGACTCGATTTTCTGAAACTCACCATCCTACCCGATGTTTGCTGACGTGCAGCCCCCTCGTCTGGCGCGCAGAATGAGCGGCTGGCTGGCCTTGTTCGGGTGCGCGGGAGCGCTGCTCGCGGCCGCGCCGGAAGGGTTGCAAACCGCGCCGCTGGCCCCGCGCTCGGGTCCGCCGGGTGCGACGATGTTCACGTCCTTGTCGCCGCAGCAAACGGGCATCGTGGCGGAGAACGATTACGCCGATCCCAAGATGTGGGCGGAGCTCAACCAGGAATTTGCCCTCGGCGCGATCGGCACCGGCGTGGCGGCGGGGGACTTCGACAACGACGGTCGGCCGGATGTTTTCGTCGTCAGCAAGACCGGTCAGAGCCGGCTGTTTCGCAATCTCGGCAACTGGAAGTTCGAGGACGTCACTGCCAAGGCCGGGTTGTTGCGCGATGGCGGCGGCTCCGACTGGATGAAGGGATTGGTCGGCGGCGACGGCAAGCTGCCGCCCGGTCCGTGGACGCAGGGCGCGGCGTGGGCCGACGTGAACAACGACGGCTGGCTCGACCTCTACGTCTGCCGCTTCAACGCGCCGAATCTCCTCTATATCAACCAGCACGACGGCACCTTCAAGGAGGAGGCCGCGGCGCGCGGGCTGGCGGTGGTCGACTCGAGCGGCATGGGCAACTTCTGCGATTACGACCGCGACGGCTGGCTCGATGTTTATATCCACACCAACCTGCTCGACTCCGTCAAGGCGGGTGGCGGCCAGCGCGATTTCCTCTTCCACAACCGCGGCGACGGCACGTTCGAGAACGTCACCGAGAAGGCCGGCATTGCGGGCGAGGGACTGACGCATTCCGCGACGTGGTGGGACTACAACCAGGACGGCTGGCCCGACCTCTACGTGGCCGAGGATTTTGCCGCCACCGACAAACTCTACCGCAACAATCGCGACGGCACGTTCACCAACGTCATCCACTCGACCGTGCCGCAGATGTCGTATTCTTCGATGGGCGCGGACCTCGGCGACGTGAACAACGACGGCCGCATCGACCTGCTGGTGGGCGACATGGCCGCCACGTCGCACGAGAAGGACCAGCGTGGCATGTCGATGTCGCGCGAGCTGACGCGCGAGGACACCGACAGCACCACGACCTCGCCGCAGATCCTGCGCAACACGCTTTTCGTCAACACCGGCACCGATCGCCTCATCGAGGCCGGCGCACTGGCGGGGCTGGCGGCGACGGACTGGACCTGGTCGCTGCGCTTCGAAGACCTCGACAACGACGGCCGCGTCGACTTGCACGTCACCAACGGCATGATCCGCGAGTACAACAACGACGACCTTCGCCAGCGGATCATCCTCAACGAGAATCCCGCCGAGCAGTTGCGCGTGATGAAGGACAGCCCGGTGCTCGCCGAGCACAACCTCGCGTTCCGCAACCTCGGTGACCTCAACTTCGAGTCCATCGGGGCGAAGTGGGGTCTCGACCAGATGGGCGTAAGCTTCGGCGCGGCGTTCGCCGACTTCGACGGCGATGGCGACCTCGACATCATCTACGCCAATTACGATGCGGCGCCGACCGTGCTGCGCAACGACAGCCAGACCGGCCACCGCGCGATCTTCGCGCTGCGCGGCACGACCTCCAATCGTTTCGGCATTGGCGCCACGGTGAAGATCGAAACCGCCACCGGCGTGCAGGTGCGCACGCTCGTCGTGGGCCGCGGTTATCTTTCCTGCAGCGAACCGATCGTGCACTTCGGCCTCGGCGACGCCACGAAGATCAACCGCGTCACGGTCACGTGGCCGAGTGGACACGTGCAAACCTTCACCGACCTGCCGGTCGACAGCCGGTTCACCGTCACCGAACCGAGCGGGCCGGCGACAAAAGTCGCGCCACCGCCACCGCCGGCCGGGCAGTTTACGGCCGCGCCGCTGAAACTTGCGTCGGAGGAAAGCTTCGAGCCCGAGCAACAGGCGTTGCTACCGTTCCGCTTCGACCGACGCGGCCCGGCGCTGGCGGTTGGGGACCTGAACGGCGACCGGCAGGACGACCTCATCCTCGGTGGCACCGGCAAGCAGGGCGCGCAAATCCAGTTTGGTTCGCTCACGGGGTTTATGCCCGCGGCAACTCTCTCGCCCTCGCCGGTCGACGACGGCCCGGTGCTGCTTTTCGACGCCGATGGCGATGGCCGCGCCGATCTGTTGCAGACCAAGGCGGGCATCAACCGTCCGGTGGGTTCGCCGGATTTTCAACCGGTCCTTTATCACAATGAGGCCAACGGCGGCGGGCTGGTCCCTGTGCCTTCGGCTTTGCCGCCGGTGCCCGCGAGCATCGGCGCGGCGGCCGCGGCAGACTTCGACCACGACGGCCGGCTCGATGTGTTTCTCGGCGCGCGCGTCGTGCCGGGCAAATACCCGACCGCGCCGCGGAGCGCGCTGCTGCACAATGTCGGCGGGCGCTTTGAGGATGTCACCGATACGCTGGCGCCCGCGTTGCGCGAGGTCGGGATGGTGACGTCCGCGCTCTGGTCCGATGTCGACGGCGACGGCTGGGTCGACCTCGTGCTCGCGCTGGAGTGGGGCGGGGTGAAATATTTCCACAACGACGCCGGCCACGGCTTCACGGATTATTCCGAGCGCGCCGGTTTCGCCGCGGCGGGCACGGGTTGGTGGACGTCGCTCGCGAGCGCGGACTTCAACGGCGACGGCCGCCCGGATTTCGCCGCCGGCAATGTCGGCCTGAACACCATGTACCGCGCCGATGCGGCGCATCCGACGCTGATCTTCCTCGGGAAATTCGCCTCCAGCGGCCAGTCGCAGCTCGTTGAGGCCTATTACGAGGGCGACCGGCTTTATTCCCGCGCCACGCTGCGCGCGCTGGGCCGGGTGATTCCCGCGCTGCGGCGGAAGCTCACGAAGAACGACGAGTACGCGAAGCTGACGCTGGACCAGATCCTCGGCGCGGACAAACTGGCGGCGGCGCAGCGTTTCGCCGCGACGGAATTGCAGAGCGGCGTTTTCCTCAGCCAGCCCGACGGCACGTACCGTTTCACGCTGCTGCCGCGCATCACGCAGACGGCACCGGTGCAGGGCTTGGTCGCCGGTGACTTCGATGGCGACGGTCATGCCGACCTCTATGCCGTCCAGAATTCCTACGCGCCGATCGCGTGGATCGGGCGCTTCGATGGCGGTGTGAGCCAGCTGCTGCGCGGCGACGGCCGCGGCAACTTCACGCCGGTTGAGCCCGTGCAAAGCGGCCTGCTTGTCCCCGGCGACGCGAAGGCGCTGGTGACGCTCGACCTCGATGGAGACGGCTGGCCGGATTTTGTCGTGAGCCGCAACAATTCCACCGCACTGGCCTGGCGCAATGGCGGCGTGCCGGGCCGGCACAGCTTCCGCGTGCGCTTGCAGGGTTCAGCGGGAAATCCCACCGCGATCGGCGCCGCCGTCACGGTCAAGCTGGCGGACGGCACCAGCCAGACGGCGGAGGTTACGGCCGGCGGAGGTTATTACAGCCAGTCGTCCGCCGGGGTTTTCTTCGGCTACCCGGACGGCAACGCGCCGCGGAGCGTCAGCATTCGCTGGCCGGACGGTACGACGACGAGCCGTGATTTTACGACGCCGCCGGGTGCGACCGTGACCTTTGCTCCACAGTGAGAATGGCCGGGAGGTTCAATTCCGGCCCGCTCTGCGGCAGTTTGTTTTTCACCCCTCGTACCTCCATGAAAACCCCACTCGTCAGTTTGATTTGTTGCGCAGCTTTGTTGGTCACCACCGGCCTGCGGGCCGATGACGCCGCAAAGCCCGCCGCGCCGAAGGCGCCGGATGACACCACCATGATCGTCGACCTGCGGAACAACCCGCCGGATATTTTCCAGTACGGCACGTGGAGCGGAAAACTCGCGGTCTCGAAGAGCGGGCTCGTGGTGCAGGGCGCGAAAGGCGCGCAGGGCGAGGGCGGCTTTGGCCAGAAACTGTCGGAGCGGCTCGACCTGAACCAGGCCACCTACATCGAGGTGGCGATCGGCGTCCTTCCCGGCAACGAGGCGCCGCGGGTGACGATCGCGCTCGATGACATCGACGGCACGCAATTCAGCGCGGCGATCAACATCGAGCAGATTGTCCCCGGCGCGCCGGTGTGGCTGCGCGCGAGGCGCGATGATTTCAAACTGAACAACACCCAGCGCGGCTCGGACTCGCTGATGGACTGGACCAAGATCCAAGCCTGGCACCTGCAGGGCGACTGGACCACGAAGAAGCCGCTGTCGGTTGCCTTCATCGCGCTGCGCGAGCGGCGGTGAAAATCAACGAGCCGTCTTTTAACCACGGATGCATCGCCTAACGGCGCTGCTACAAAGTGCGCTCCGCCTAATCGGCTCCACGGTGGGTTTCGGGGGTCGGCTAATCGCCGACTGATGGTTCGTAGGGATCAAGTTGCCGGTTCTCTCCGATTGTTGTTTCGCCCAAACCTCCGCGGCGATTAGCCGCGCCTCGAAACCCAAACTGGAGCCGATTAGGCGGAAGGGATTTTCAAGCAGCGCCGTTAGGCGATGCATCCGTGGTCAATCCTTCGTGGTTGATCCGGAAGACTTGAGAAACTTCAAGGCACCCGCCCGAACCGTTGCTGGAATGCGGCGCCGAGGCGGCTGGCCTGGTCGGCTTCGACGCGGGGTTGGTTGCGCACGCGGGCGATCCACTCGCGGGCCTCGGCTTCGCTGCCGGTGGCGATGGCGTTAAAGGCGAGGATGCTGATCGCGGTGGGATTGCCGGGTTCGGCGGCGAGGGCGCGCCGCATTTCGCGAATGGCGTCCGCGTCGCGGCCGGCGCGGATGTAGAGCTGGCCGAGTTCGAGGTAAGCGTCGGCTTCGTTGGGGCGCAGGCGGATCGATTCCTGGAATTCCGCGACGGCCTCGGCGTTGCGGCCGGCCGCCTGGTACTTGCGCGCGAGCATCAGGTGCAGGCCGGGTGAGGTCGGGCAGTTTTTCAATCCCTCGGTGAGCGTGTGCTCGGCCTCGGTCACGCGTCCCTGCTGCATCTGCAGCGCGCACAGGTTGGCCCAGCCGTCGGCGAAATCCGGCGCGAGCACGGTGCAGCGCTCGAGCTGGGCCTGCGCGGCGTCGAGCTGCCGCTGGCTGACGAGCAGCGTGCCGAGTTGGAAACGGACGGAGGAATCGTCGGGCGCCACTTCCACCGCGCGTTCGAGCAGGCGGCGCGCGGTCGCGCCATCGCCGTTGCGATTGAGGGCGCCGGCGGCGAGCGCCAGCCGGTAGGGTTCGAAGCATTCCTCGATCAGGCCGTCGAGCCACGGGTCGGCGGGATCGCGATAGGCGCCGGAAGCCTTGGCCATCGCGCGCACGGCGACGGCGCGCTGCGCGAGGCCGAGACGTTCGTAGAGACTGACGATCAAATCGTAGCCGAGCTGGTAGTTGGTCTTCGCCACCACCTGTTCGAGCCGGGTGCGGGCCTTGTCCCAGCGGGCGGCTTCGAGGTCGAGGCGCGCGAGGCCGAGCAAGGCGTAGGGATTGTCCGCGTCACGTTGCAGCACCTGCTCGTAAGCGGCGGCGGCTTCGGCGGGCGAGTTGGTCTTGAGGAGCGCGTCGCCGAGACGCAGGCGGGCCGGCACGTAGTCGGGCGCGAGCTCGACCGCCTTGCGCTCGAGCGGCAGGGCGGCGGCGAAGTCGCCGTAGCCGGCGAGGATCGCCGCCTGCAGGTGCAGCCAGCGCGGCTCGGCGGGCTCGAGTTGCTGCAGGCCGGCATAGCTGCGGCTGGCTTCGTCGAGAAAACCGTTGGCGTGGTACGCGCGGGCGAGTGTGGCGAATCCGCGCTGCGCCTTCGTCCGGCTGCGCGCCATGGCGTCGGCTTGGGTGATTTGCTCGCGCAACATTTCCGGTGCAGCGCTAAGATCGGGCCGGGCGGGCAGCAGGGCGGTGACGCGAGCCTGCACCTGGCCGGCGTGCCACCACCACGCGCCCGCCGCGAGGGCGGCGACGGCGAGCAGGCTGGCGGCGATGACGAGAAGTTTCTTCATCGTCACTTGTCGCGCCGCCAAAGCGTGACGCGGCTCAGGGCGTCGAAGGGCGGGTAAATGTAGAAGCCGCCGGTCGCGAGCGACGGCTTGCCCGTGCCCTCGAAGTCGCCGACCGCGAGCGTGATCAGGTCCTTCGGCGCGCGGGCCAGCGGGATGGGCTCGAAGTTCTGGCGGCCGTCGTTGCGGAAGCACAGCAGCGAAACGACGTTCCGGTTCTGGTTGTTCCAGTCGGCGTAGGCGGCGACCGCGACGACATCCAGCGCGCCGTCCCCGTCGAGGTCGACCACGCGCGGGCTGTACGCGCCGGGCAGGCTGCCGATGCGGTGATAGAGGAAATTGCCGCCGCCGGTGTTTTCCAGCCACTGCACGCCGTGCCACGGGCGCGGACCCGGGGTGGCCGACGGGCCGAAGCCGTCGCCGTTGGAGAACACGATGTCGGGTTGGCCGTCCTTGTTGAGGTCGGCCACGACGAGACCGCTGCAGCCGTAGTCCTCGTTGGTCGAGCCCCACAGGCGCTTGGTGGAGAAATTCCCGCCACCCTGGTTTTCGAAATAGTAAACTTCCTCCCATTGCTGGGAGACGATCGCGACGATGTCCGGCTTGTGGTCGCCGTTGAAGTCCGCGATGCCGACATTGATCGCGCCCGAAAGCTCGAGCAGCACGTGGCGCTTGAATTCCCACGGGCCGGTGCGCTCGAGCCAGCTGACTTCGCCTTGGTCGTAGCCGAACTGCGCGAGCGCGAGATCCATCTTGCCGTCGCCGTTCAGGTCGGCGGCGCGGGCGTCGGTGACGCGCGACGTGTTCTCGATCGCGATGTGCTTCGTGAAATTTTGGTGGCCGTCGTTCTCGAGGATGAACACCGAGCCGATGCGGTCGTTGTTGGGGAAGATGACCGACATGCTCGACACGATGATGTCGAGGTCGCCGTCGCCATCCATGTCGGCCGCTTCGACGTGCACCGGCGCCTTCAGGTCCGTGGCGATGACCTTCTCCTCGAACACGCCCGGTGCGGTCTGGCGCAGCCAGCAGACCTTGTTGTCCTTCGCCTCGGTGAACAGCAGGTCCATTTTGCCATCCTGGTCGAGGTCGACGGCGGTGAGGTTGGCAATCCACGGCGGCTGGGTGGGGGAAGCCGGCTCGCCAATCGGCTGCGGTTTGAAGCTGAACATCACGGCCGGAGCCTTCGCCGCCGGCGCCGTTGCGGCCGGGGTCTCGGTCTTCCCGCAACCTGTGACCAGCACGACGCCGGCCAAGGCCAGGGCGGTGCGTGACAGCCAGGAAAGCGGGGTGGGGTGCATCGTCCCTAGGCTTCGCAGCGGCTAAAAAAAGGCACGAAAAAACCCGCCGGTTTCGGGCTAACTATCGCGCCTTCCGCCGGACGGTCCGTCTTCGATGCTTTCGCATGGCTCTCGACATCCGCAGCCGCATGAATCTGCTGTTGCTACCCCCTCTCCGACGCCCTGGCCGCCATGCTCTGGCTGTGTTCGCGTTGGCGTCCCATTTACCCGAATGAGTTTCATGAAAATGTCGTGCCGCAACTTTCTCCTGGTTGCCTTGGTTTTCTTCCCGGCTTTGCTCGCCCGTGCGCAATCAGCCAGCGGGCCGGCGGAAGCCGCGTCCTCCCAGGAATTGATCCTGCACAAATGGTCGGGCGCGCTGAACATCCCTGATCCGGTGTCCTGCACCGTCGATCCCCAAGGGCGGGTGTATGTGACCACCACCACGCGCCGCAAAGTCGGTGATCTCGACATCCGAGAGCATCCCATGTGGATTCCGAACGACGTCGCGCTGGACAGCACCGAGGCCAAGCGGGCGTTTTATCATGATGTGCTGGCGCCGGGAAAAATGCGGGCGCCGCGCGGCGGACTCGCCGATCACAACCACGACGGCTCCATCGATTGGAAGGATCTCACGGTTCACACCGAGCGTATCTACCAGGTCCGCGACACGGATGGCGACGGCACGGCGGACAAGATCACGGTCTTCGCCGAGGGCTTTAATACCGAGGTGACGGGCATCGCCGCGGGCGTGCTCTATTATGATGGGTGGGTTTACGCGACGATCGCGCCCGATCTCTGGCGGCTCAAGGACACCGACGACGACGGCGTGGCGGATATTCGCGAGAAGGTGGTCAGCGGCTTCGGTCACCACATCGCCTACGCCGGCCATGACATGCACGGCCTGAGCGTCGGTCTCGACGGCCGGATCTACTGGAGCATCGGCGACAAGGGCGTGAACGTCCTCTCGCGCGAAGGCCGGAAGTTTTATTTTCCCAACGAAGGCTGCGTGATGCGCATCGAGCCCGATGGTTCCAACTTCGAGGTCTATGCCCACGGCCTGCGCAACGACCAGGAGCCGGCGTTCAACGATTTCGGCGACTTGCTCGGAGTGGACAACGACGCCGACATGGAGGGCGAACGCGAGCGCTTCGTCCATATCATCGAAGGCAGCGACAGCGGCTGGCGCTGCAACTACCAGTATATGGGCATGGCGGGTCCGTGGATGCGGGAAGGACTTTGGCAGCCGCATTTCCCGGGTCAGGCCGCGTATTTGCTGCCGCCGTTGCTCAGCTATTCCGACGGCCCCGCCGGCTTCAAGATCGAGCCGGGCACCGCGCTCAGCTCCGCCCAGCGCGGCATGGCGATCCTCAACGAATTTCCGTCCGGCAAAATGCGCGCCTTCCGTGCCGCGCGCGACGGGGCGACCTACAAGATGGTGGACGCGCGCATCCTGCACGAGGGCGTGATGGGCATCGGCCTGAGCTGGCACCCGGACGGATCGTTCATGATGGCCGACTGGATGGGCGGCTACCCGCTGGACAACCTCGGTGCGCTGTGGCGCGTCGATACCAAGGACGGCGCCCGCTCTCCGGAACGCGTCGCCGTGCACCAGATTCTCCGCGACGGACTCGCGTCCGCGTCCGTCGACAAACTCGTCACGCTGCTCGCCCACCGCGACCAGCGCGTGCGGCAGAACGCCCAATTTGAGCTCGTGAAACGCAATGCCCGCGAAGCGCTGCTGGCCGCCGCGCGCGTCGCTACGCCGGCCACCGACCTGTTGCCCGAAGGGGAAACCCAGCAAGGCCGTCCCGCGCAGCTCGCGCGCCTCCATGCGATCTGGGGATACGGCCAGCTGCTGCGTCACGGCGCGGCCGACGCGGCGGCGGTGGTGCCACTGCTCAAGGACTCCGATCCGGAAGTCCGCGCCCAGGTGGCGAAGATTCTCGGCGATGCGCCCGTGGCCGCGAAAGCCGTTGCGCGTGACTTGATCCCCTTGCTGGCCGACGCGGAGCCGCGGGCGCGCCTGCAAGCGGGCATCGCGCTCGGCAAACTGCGTGAACCAGCCGCGGTCGACGCCCTCTTCGCCTTCGCGGCACGCGATGGCAGCGATCCCGCGCTGCGCCATGCGGCGGCTGCCGGTCTGACCGGTTGCGCCACGCCCGCGCAGCTCGCGGCCAAGCAGGCTGATCCTGTGCTGACCGTGCGGTTGGTGGCGGTGGTCGCGCTGCGGCGCCAGCTGGCGCCGGAGATCGTGGCTTTCCTCAACGATGCCGATCCGCTCGTAGTGGCCGAGGCCGCGCGGGGCATCCACGACAACACGGCCATTCCCGCTGCGCTGCCGGCGTTGGCGGCGATCAAGATCACGGGGCAACCCGAGCCTGTGTCGCGCCGGGTCGTGAATGCCAACTTCCGTCTCGGCACGAAGGAATCCGCGTCCCGTCTGCTCGCGCTGGCGCTGCAGGAAGACGCTCCCGCGTTCCTGCGCGAGGAAGCTCTGACCTTGCTCCGGTTGTGGAAGACTCCGCCGCCGCTGGATCGCGTGGACGGCTACGCGCGCAAATTCCAACCCGCGGCCATCGACGACGTGCTCACCGCCAAACTCGAAGCGCTCCTGGAACTCCGTGACGCGAAGCTCAAGACGCTCGCCATCGAGATCATGACCGCACACTCGCTGAAGGCTTCGCCCACGCAACTGGCCGGCATCGTGACCGATGCCCAGGCCGCGGATGCGTTGCGCGCCCAGGCGCTGACCCTACTGGCCGCCGATCGCGGTGCTCCGGTGTTCGCTGGTGCCCTTGACGCCGCGCTCGCGGCTGGTGCGCCGCCGGCGTTGCACCGTTCCGGTCTCGAAGCACTGCTGTCCAATAAATCGGATCGTTTGGTCGCTGAAGCGGTCACCACGCTCGCCCAGCGCAGCGTGTCCGAAAAGCAGCATGCGCTCTCACTGCTCGCGCGCGCCGGCACTCCGGCCGCCGACCAGGTGCTGGCCACGCAGGCGGATGCGCTGCTGGCCGGCACGTGTTCTCCCACGCTGCAGCTGGATGTAATCGAGTCGCTCCAGCTGCGCGCGGCGGCCACTCCGGCGCTGGCGGCCAAGCTGCGACAGTTCACCGCCTCGCCTGCGGCGGCGGCGCGTGGCGAACTGCTCGACGGTGGCAGCATCGCCGCCGGACGCGAGATCGTGCAGAATAACCTGAACGCCAATTGCATCGCCTGCCATGCGGTGGAGGCCACGGGCAGTGAGGTCGGCCCGTCGCTGCGCGCGATTGGCGCCAAGCGGGATCGCGCCTACCTGTTGGAAGCGCTGCTCACGCCTTCGGCCCGGATCGCGCCGGGCTATGGCATCGTGAACGTCACGCTCACCGACAAATCGGAAGTCGCCGGCGCCCTCGCGTCCGAGACGCCGGAGGGCGTGAGTATTCATCTCTTCGACGGCAGCCAGCGCCAGATCCCCCGCGCGCAAGTCGCAAGCATGACCACGCCGGCGTCCATCATGCCCCCGATGGGCGAAATCCTGCAGCCCCGCGAGATTCGCGATGTGGTTTCCTACCTCGCGAGTCTGAAGGGTGACAAGAAAGGCGCGGACACCGAGCATTGAGTTATGGGTTACGAGTTAGGAGTTAAGAGGCCGATCCACCGACCCAAAATCCACCGCAACACTTCTTCTCCTTCACCTTCGGGTACCCCGATTCATCCCATTTGTTTTCTTCCTCCTAACTCTTAACTTCTAACCCCTAACCCCACCTCCCCATGAAACGAATTCTCACGTTCTTCCTGGCTCTGTCTACCGCCGCCGTGCTGGCGGCCGCCGATACCCCCAAGCCCATCAAGGCATTGATGATCACCGGCGGCGGTTACCACGATTACGCCGCACAGAAGCAAACGCTCGCGGCCGGCATTTCCGCGCGCATCAACATCGAGTGGACCATTCTCGACGAAGGCACGACGCGCGAGCACGAGCACAGTGCTTACAACAATCCGGACTGGGCGAAGGGCTACGACGTGGTGGTGCACAACGAGTGCTTTGGCATGGTGAAGGATCCGGCGTTCGTGGCCCGCGTCGCCGCGCCCCACAAGGCGGGCGTGCCGGCCGTCGTGCTGCACGCGACGGTGCACAGCTACCGTTTTGTCGAAGGCGATGCGTGGCGCGAAATCCTCGGCGTGAAGTCGATGAGCCACGAGACCGCCCACGACCTGTTGGTGAAGACGCTCCGCGCCGATCATCCGGTGATGCGCGGTTTCCCGGCGGAATGGGCGGATCCCAAGGACGAACTCTACAAGATCGAGAAAACCTGGGATACCGTGACCCCGCTCGCGAAGGCTTACGGCGTGGAGACCAAGCAGGAGCACACCGTGATCTGGCTGAATCAGTTCGGCAAAACCCGGGTGTTCGCGACGACGCTCGGTCATCTCGATGAGACGATGAAGACCGACGTCTATCTCGACCTCGTGGCCCGCGGCATCCTGTGGAGCGTCAACAAGCTCGGCGACGACGGCAAACCGCTCCCCGGCTACGGCGCGGGCGGCAAGTAACGCGCCGTCCGCGCGGGTATAGTCTGAGAGGAGAGGAGGGCGGTTGGCGCACGGTGCGTTTCCGTGCGTGCAGCTGCCGTCGGATTTTTTGCGGCACGATCTTCGTGCCGACTCGAGCGGTTGCGTTTTGCGCAAGACTGCGGCTGAGCGAGAGCATGGGTCTCTCAGCCCGCGGCGAGCTTTGAACATTTGGAACGTTCGGAGCGCCGGACTCTGCCGTCGCGTTCGTGATGCGCGCGAATTTACGCCGCGTTTAAACCTGCGGTGCGTGCAGGTCACATATTGCCGCATGAGGTCACGCATTGGTGCGCCACGAATTTCTCCGGGGTGGTTCTAACGTGAAGCTCTTCGAATCTTTCTGCGGATTCGAACGGGCCGTTACCCCAACCCCCAAAAAAACGCCCAAAGAACCCTCACCTCTTCGCCATGCGAGCGATGCTGTGATCCGGCTGCCGTTCGTCGTGGCTTGCGAGCTTCAACGTTCCCCCATCATGAAATCCGTCGTCACGACTCCCTTCGCGATGCCCCGGCTGCTCCTTGTGAGCCTGCTGCTGGCCGTCGCCGCGTCCCTTCGGGCCGCCACCTACACGGCTGACAACACCACGGTGTTGTCCAACCCGGAGCGCGGTTACCACAACCGGTATGAGATCATCAACGACCCGGCGGTGAACGACTACGCGAGCGCGGCGACGAGCATCGCGGGTTTCAACCCCGACGCGCTCGACCGTACCTTCGCGCGCGCCAAGGCGGCGGGCAACACGCTCATCCACAGTTACGTTCACCTCGACAAATACACCGACGTCGACCAGCTGCCGCAGCCGCTGCTCGATAATCTCGCCTCCGGCCTCGCCGCGATCCGCACTGCGGGCCTGAAGATCGTCCTGCGCCCGGCCTACTCGTGGGCCAATTCCACCAGCGTGCCCGAGGCGCGCACGCTCGGCCACATCGCGCAGCTCAACGCCGTGATCTCCGCCAACGCCGACGTCGTCGAGCACCTCGAGGCCGGCTGGCTCGGCGCGTGGGGCGAGTGGCATGACTCGCAGTTCACCGACGCCTTCAACCGCGCCCAGGCCGACACGCGCTACCGCGTGGTGAAGAAGATCCTCGATACGACGCCGGCCTCGATCCCGGTCGCGATCCGCTACCCGATCTTCGTGAAGGAAGTCCTCGAACTGCCGGTGCCGAGCGGCACGACGGCGCTGACGACGACCGACCGCGACCGCCTCGGTTTCCACAACGACTGTTTCCTCTCCGACAGCGCCGACATGGGCACGTACGACCAGAATTCCTGGATGGGCTGGTTCTACGTCGAGGACAAGCGCCAGTGGGTGATCGACTACATCACCTCCTACGGCGGCAACAAGGTCATCGGCGGCGAGACCTGCGATTCCGCCGGCAACGATGACGCCGCCGGCGTGCAGGTACAGCAGCAGATGAGCTCGCAGCACTGGACCGAAATCAACGAGGACTTTGCCGCGGTGAACGTGAACATCTGGAAGGCCGCGAACCTCGCCGCCACGGGCAACGATCCGGCGGAGACCGCGTATACGCGCATCAAGCGCAAGCTCGGCTACCGCTTCCGCCTCGCCACCGCGACGTTCCCGACCAGCGCGAACCCCGGCGGTTCCTTCGCCTTCGCGGCCGATCTCGCCAACGACGGTTACGCCAGCCCGCTCAAGCCGCGCTCGCTCTACCTCGTCTTCGACAACGGCACCAACCGCTACAACGTCGCCGTCCCGAACACGGAGGTGCGCGCCTGGAAGAGCGGCGCAATCTCCGTGTCGCAGACCGTCACGCTCCCGAACATGGTCTCGGGCACCTACAAGCTCGCGCTCTGGCTGCCCGATCCGGCGACCGCGCTGCAGTCGCGCCCGGAATATTCCATCCGTCTCGCCAACACCGGCATCTGGGACGCGACCAAGGGCTACAACGTCCTCGCCAACAGTATCACCATCGGCGCGCCGACCGCGCCGGGCGTGCCGACCAATCTCGCTGCCACCGCCGGCAACACCCAGGCCGCGCTGACGTGGACCGCGGTGGCGAACGCCGACAGCTACACGCTGCTGCGCTCGACCACGAATGGATCCGGGTACGCGCAGGTCGCCGCCAGCCTCACCGGCACGAGCTACACCAACACCGGCCTGACGAACAACACGACATACTACTACGTCCTGCGCGCCGTGAACACGGTGGGCACCAGCGCCAACTCAAACCAGGCCAGCGTCACGCCGAACAACACCGTCGCGCTGCCGTCCGCGCCCGCGAGCTTCACCGCCACCGCCGGCAACGCGCAGGTGGCGCTCAGCTGGTCCGCCTCCTCGGGCGCCACAAGCTACACCGTGCTGCGCTCGACGACGAGCGGCTCGGGTTACGCGCAGGTTTCCGCCGGCATCACCGGCACGACTTACACCGACACCGGCCTCACGAACGGCACGGCGTATTACTATGTCGTCCGCGCCGTGAACTCCGCTGGCGCCAGCGGGAACTCGACGCAGGCCAGCGGCACGCCCAACGCGCCGTCGCCGCTGACGCTCGATTCCTTCCCGACGCAGACGCAGCTGACCAACCACGTGAACGACATCGGCCAGGCCGTCAGCTGGTCGATGGACAGCCTCTACTACGGCTCCGACACCGCGGGCAACCTGATCATGAACTCCGGCCAGACCGGCCAGTACCTGCAGGAAGGCATCGGCCGCAGCCTCGCCGGCGCGACCACGCTGACGCTGCGGTTGCGCGACTGGTCCGACACCGACACCGAGGCGCACTGGAACGTCGTGCTCAACGACGGCTCCGACCACGTCGTCGGCCCGATCGGCACGTACGGCAACGTCACCGGCAGCTACACCGCGATCAACATCCCGATGTCGGCGTTCGGCGCCAACCTCGCCAACGCGCAGTCCCTCAAGATCGTCCACCGCGACGCGACCTACAGCGTGCTCATGATCGATTCGATCGCTTTCGACGGCGGTGGGTCCGGCGGCGGCGGTGGTGGCGGCGATACGCAGGCCCCCACGACTCCGACCGGGCTGACTTCCCCCAGCAAGACGGCCAACACCGTCAGCCTCTCGTGGACCGCTTCCACGGACAACGTCGCGGTCACCGCGTACGACGTGAAGCGCAACGGCGTCACCGTCGGCAGCCCGACCACGACGTCGTTCACCGACACCGGCCTGGCTGCGAGCACCGCCTACACCTACACGGTGGTGGCGCGTGACGCTGCCGGCAACGCCTCGGCGGCGAGTTCCTCGCTCGCGGTCACGACCAACGCGGCCACCGACACGCAGGCGCCCACCGCGCCGACCGGCCTGACCTCGCCGAGCAAGACGGCGACGACGGTGAACCTCAGCTGGACGGCCTCGACCGACAACGTCGGCGTCACCAGCTACGAAATCCGCCGCGGCGGCAATGCCGTCGGCACCGCGACATCCACGAGCTTCGTCGACAGCGGTCTCACGCCGAACACCGCGTATTCTTACACGGTCGTGGCGCGCGATGCCGCCGGCAACACCTCGGCCGCCAGCTCGGCGCTCGCGGTCACGACCAGCGGCTCGTCCGACACGCAGGCGCCGACCGCGCCGACCGGACTCACGTCGCCGAGCAAGACCGCGACCACGGTCAGCCTCAGCTGGACGGCTTCGACTGACAATGTCGGTGTCACCGCCTACGACATCAAGCGCGCGGGCGCGACCGTCGGCACGGCGGCGATGACGTCGTTCACTGACACCGGCCTGACCGCGAGCACGGCGTATTCCTACACCGTTGTAGCGCGTGACGCGGCCGGCAATGTCTCGGCCGCGAGCTCGCCGCTGTCCGTCACGACCTCGGCGGCTTCCTCCGGCAGCGCTTCGTATGAAGCCGAGTCGAGTGGCAACACGCTCGCCGGCGGTGCGGTTGTCAGCTCCTCGGCCAACGCCTCGGGCGGTGCCAAGGTCGGCTACGTCGGCAACGGCGGCACGCTGACCTTCAACGGCGTCACCGCCGCCAGCGCCGGCAACTACGTGCTCACGCTGGTTTACCTCTCGGCGGAAGCGCGCAGCGTCCAGGTCACCGTCAACGCCGGCTCGCCCGTCACGGTCGCGCTGCCGTCGAGCGGCGGCTGGGATGTGCTCAAGACCTACGACCTCACCGTCGCGCTCGCGTCCGGCAACAACACCGTGAAGCTCGCCAACCCCAGCGGCTGGGCGCCGGACATCGACCGCATCGTCGTGTCGACCTCGGGCGGCGTCGACCTCCAGGCACCGACGGTTCCGACCAACGTCGTCTTCGGCACGATCACGACCTCGTCGATCGCGCTCAGTTGGACGGCCGCGACCGACAACATCGGCGTGACCGGCTACACCGTCCGCCGCAACGGCGCGATCGTCGGCACCCCGACGGCGACGTCGTACTCGGACACCGGCCTGGCCTCCGGCACGACCTACAACTACACCGTCGCGGCGCGCGATGCGGCCGGAAACTTCTCCGACCAGACTGCGACCGCCTCCGCCACCACGCTGACGGCTCCTGACACGACGGCCCCGAGCGCGCCCACCGGGCTCAACGGGTCCGCGGGTTCGAGCAACGTGTTCCTGACCTGGACCGCGGCGACCGACAACGTGGCCGTGACCGGCTACATTGTCTTCCGCGGCGGCACGCAGATCGGCACGTCGACGGCTACGAGTTACCAAGATATCGGCCTGAATCCCGCCACGGCGTATTCGTACACGGTGAAGGCGCGTGACGCGGCCGGAAACATCTCCGCCGCGAGCTCGGCCTTCGCCATCACGACGCAGTCCGCGTCCTCCGGCGGCGGCTTTACCACCGTCCCGGGCGGCGTTGCCCCGGTGAATCCGTTCCCGGTCGGCACGCCGAGCGGGTCGCTCACCGCGCACGCGCTGACCCGCGCGGCGGATCCGCTGACGAATCCGCTCAAAGGCGGCCAGCACTGGTACTACAGCGGCACGCCGGCGCAGCGGCCGGGCATCCCGACTTCGATGCGCTGGCGCTACTTCGGCCTCGGCGAAATCATGACCGGGCCGAACACCTACGACTGGAGCATCGTCGAAACCGTGCTGAACGAAAACGCGTGGGGCGGCCAGCAGCTGACCCTCCGTGTCGCCAGCGCCAACTCCGGCCACAAGGATACGCCCGACTTCCTCTCCTCGTACATCGCGGTGGGGAGCATCCTGAAGTACAACGATCCGTATGTGATGCAGCAGTTGCTGAACTTCATCGCGGCGCTCGGCGCCCGCTATGACGGCGACCCGCGCATCTCCTACATCGAGATGGGCCTGATCGGCGACTGGGGCGAGTGGCACACCTGGATGGAAGACGGCGGCACGAACCAGTACATGCCGACGGATGCCAACGCCAATGCCATCATCAACGCGTACGACAATGCGTTCGTCATCACGCCGGTCCTGAACCGCTACGCCCGTTCCGGCGGCCTCGGCCTCACCGGCGCGGCGCGCAAGACCTCGAACCTCACGTCGCTCTCGACCATCGGCTACCACGACGATTCCTTCGCCCACCGCGAGGCGGATCCCGAGCTGGCCAATCAGGTTCTGAGCATGACCATGCCGCAGTCGCTGGGTGGCAAGACCGACGGTTTCGTTCAGGTCTCGCTCAACTACGGCGCGGAAAACAAGTGGATCACCGCGCCGCACGGCGGTGAGTTCCGTCCGGAGGAAGTCGGCGCCGATGTCTTCCATCAGGCCGCGTCGAGCCATGACAAGGCGATCGATGCGCTCGAGGTCTCGCACACGAGCTTCCTCACTAGCGACCAGGGGCCGTACAACCCGAACGATCCCGACGAGGTCGCGTTCTGGTCGAAGATGGGCTACATCCTCCACGTCGACACCGCGTACTTCAACAACACGGTCACCGGCACCTTCAACGTCGGCGTCCGCGTGCAGAACACCGGTGTCGCGCCCTTCCCGGGCAACCCGTCGCTCTGGCGCACGGAGCTCGGGTTGAAGGACAGCTCGGGCAACGTCGTGAAGACCTGGGGCACCGGCTGGGACCTGCGCACGGTCCTGCCGCTCCAGATCCGCGCGCTGCCTGATTGGGGTCTGCCCGGCAACCCGACGTACACCACGCTCGGCTCGCCGACGTACTTCCAGGCGTCGGTCAGCGCGACCGGCGTCACCGCCGGCTCGTACCACCTCGTGATGCGGATCCGCAACCCGCTCCTGAACTACACGCAGGCGACGCTGCTGCCGTACGTGCAGAACAACTGGCTGCCGTACCTCACACCGTGGCCGGTGAGCTTCGCCAACACCACGCAAAACGCGGACGGCTGGCTAGACCTCGGCACGATCACCGTCAACTGACGCTCCAAGGCGCCCGGGTCACCCCCGGGCGCCTTTTGTTTTTCCTGGAAGACCGTCATGACATTTCACCGTCTCATTTGCGCAGGACTGGCATTCGCCAGTGCTGTACTCGCGCACGCGCTCGAATGGGAATCGAAGCATGCCACGATCGCGCCCGATCCGTTCACCGAGACGACTCAGGTCACGTACAAGTTCCGCAATACCGGGGTGAAGCCCGTGCACATCACGAGCGCGTTCTCGTCCTGTGGCTGCACCGTGCCGCATGTGTCGAAGACCGACCTCGCGCCGGGCGAGAGCGGGGAAGTGGTCGCGGTCTTCACCATCGGCCAGGTGATTGGAGACAAGACGCGCGAGATCACCGTTACGACCGATGAGCCGGCGGACATCCGCACCTACACGCTCGTCCTCGAAGCGCGCGTGCCAGAGACCTTCGAACTCAAACCCGAACCGGCCGAATGGCACGTCGGCGATGCGCCGCAGCCGAAAACGCTCACGCTGAAATTCGCCCGCGCCGATGTCCACCCGATCAAAGTCGAGCCACGCGACCCGCGGCTGCAGGCCAGTTTCGCAGAATCATCAGCGCAGGGAAGCGGCGTGTATGAGATCACAATCACCCCGACCACGACGGCCGAGGAACTCTACGCCCCGGTGATCGTCACCATGAATCTCCCCGCGCAAAAACCGCGCGTCATCATGCTTTACGCTAGGATTACCGCGGAGAAGAGGAATTAACCACAGAGACACAGAGGCACAGAGAAAAACACCAAACCTAGACTAATTACGAAGCGCACGAATAACGATTCTCCGTTTGGAGGTTCGATTCGTGCGATCTGTGATCAACTAGGTTTTAATGGGTTTCTCTGTGCCTCTGTGTCTCTATGGTTCAACTGACTTGGCGAAGGAGGATGTATCGCTTAGGAATCTCGAATGGAGTGCAGATCACATTGCGGAGCGTGTTGTATAGCTCCGTCGATCACCTCGCCGATTCCCGGCATGCCGCACGGAAAACCGGCGGGGATTCCATGCGTGCAGCTGCTGCCGGATTTTCGCTGCGCGATTTTCGGTCGCCCCGAGCGCCCGGCGTTTTGTGCGAGCCTGCGGCCGACGGAGAGTATGTGTCTCTCAAGCCGCGAAGAAGCGCTCGATTATCTGGGTAACCTCGAGCGCGCCACCGAACCGAGTCGAGATGCTGGCAGCCGTAGGCTCGAAGGGTAGGGCGGCGACTCCGCTCGCCGCCGCGGCGCGGAACGGCTTGTCGGCCATAGGCTCGGCGACGGCTGAAGTCCGCGCCCTACCTCAATCCTCAGTTCGCGGTGCCCATCCCGGAATGTGAGCGGGCGGTCGTGCTTTTTTCTCCGGTCGTTGCGGCCGGAAATTTTGCGGCGGGTTAAAGATAACGCCTTGCGGTAGATTTCTTCCGCATTCATCGTCGGAACGCTAACGGTATTGGTAGTGTTCGGTTTATGGGGCCAAATAAGCCGGGCAGCAGGATAACCTCCTCTGCACGTGTTAAGCCATAAGCTCATCCCCCAGCAGCCTCGCGCCGGTTTTACTCCCGTCGGCGCTCGGGGTGGTTGTGTGAGTAATCGGGACCTTTCGCCGCCCCTGGGATGAATGCCTCAACCCAGCTGATGGTTTTCGGTCTCGGCGGCCAGCGTTATGCGGTCGCGCTGCCCATCGTTCAGCGGGTCGTGGCCGCGGTGGAAGTGACTTCCCTGCCGGGCGCACCGGGCATCGTGCTCGGGGTGATCAATGTCGCGGGCGAGGTGGTGCCGGTCTTCAACCTGCGGCGGCGCTTCCGGCTGCCGGAACGGGAGATCACGCCCGCCGACCAGTTCCTGATCGCGCGCACCGCGCGGCGCACCGTGGCTTTGGTGATCGACGAGGCGCAGTCGGTGATGAACCACGCGCCGGCCGAGGTCATCGCCGCGGCCCGGCTCGTGACCGAAAGCTGGCAAATCCAGGGCGTGATCAAACTGCCCGACGGGCTGGTGCTGATCCACGACTTGGAAAATTTTCTCTCGGCGGCCGAGGCGCAAACCCTGGACAGCGCGATGCGCGAGGAGGTGAGCCATGGAACCTAGCGCGCTGGCGGTCAATTGGGCGCGGGTCAGCCAGGTCATCGCGGATGCGATGGGGCTGCACTTTCCGCGCGACCGCTGGTCCGACCTGCAGCGCGGCCTGACAGGCGTGGCGGAGGAACTCGGCTTCGCCGACGTGGCGGCATGCGCGGAGTCGCTGCTGGCGGCGCCGCTGACCAAGGCGCAGATGCAGGTGCTCGCGCACCACCTGACGATCGGCGAAACTTATTTCTTCCGCGAGAAGCGCACCTTTGAAGTGCTCACCACGCAGGTGCTGCCGCCATTGCTCGAGGCGCGGCGGCGCGGCGAGCGGCGGTTGCGTCTCTGGAGCGCCGCGTGTTGCACGGGCGAGGAGGCGTATTCGCTCGCGATCCTGCTGCAGCAGATGATCCCGGATTTGGCGGACTGGCGGGTGTCGATCCTGGCGACCGACATCAATGCGCGTTTCCTGCGCAAGGGGACCGCCGGCATCTACGGCGAGTGGTCGTTCCGCGATGCGCCGGCCGGTTTCAAGGAGCGTTACTTCACCCGCACCGAGGACGGTCGCTACCAGGTGGTACCGGAGATCAGGCGGATGGTGACCTTCGCGGCGCTGAACCTCGTGGAGGACGGCTATCCGTCGCTGGCGACCGACACCAACGCGATGGACCTGATCTTCTGCCGCAATGTCCTGATGTACTTCGCGCCGGCCCGCGCCATGCGCGTGCTCGGCAACCTGCACCATGCCCTGGTCGATGGCGGCTGGCTGGCGGTCGGCCCGAGCGAGGTGCCGCAGGCGCTGGTCCCCGGTTTCGCCAGCCGCAATTTTCCCGGCGTGATCCTGCACCAAAAGGAAAGCGCGGCGGCTTCAGTCCAGCCTTCCCCGCGCGCGAAGTCCCGGATCGATCCCGCGCGCTTCGAGTCCGCTCCGCCGCCGATCCAATCTGTCACCCGCCGGTCGGCCGCGAAGCCGGCGCCGATGCTGGAACCGCCTTCCGTCTATGAACCCGCGCGCTCGCTCTATGAGCAGGGACGCTATGCGGAAACGGTGGAGACGCTGCTGGCGGCTGGCGCCGCGGCGACGCCCGGCCCGCGCGAACTCCACTTGCTCGCCCGCGCCACGGCCAACCAAGGCAAGCTGGCGGACGCGCTCGCCTGGTGCGACCGCGCGATCGTTGCCGATAAAATGGATCCGGCGGGACATTACCTGCGGGCGACCGTCCGGTTGGAGCAGGGGCATACCGCCGACGCGCGGACCTCGCTGCAGCGCGCCATCTACCTCGCTCCGGTCTTTGTGCTGGCCCATTTCGCGCTGGGCAACCTCGCCCGCGCCGACGGGAAGGCGGAGGAAGCGGCGCGCCATTTCAGCAACGCGCAGCAGCAACTGGCGCGGCTCAAGGCGGACGATGTGCTGCCGGAATCCGACGGGCTTACCGTCGCCCGGCTCGCGGAAATCATCACGACGTTGACGGAATTGAAAGCCACCCGATGAAAACCGACGGCAATGTTCCTCGGCTTCCGACCGCCGCCCAGATCCTGCGCGCCCGCGCGGTGGCCCTGGCGCGCCCGCCGGAGAGCAAGCCGGCGGCGGAGACGCAGCTCGACGTGCTGGAATTCCGCCTCGCGGCCGAGCGCTACGCCGTGGAGATCCGCCACGTGCGCGAGGTGTATCCGCTCATGGAGCTCACGCCGCTGCCCTGTGTTCCGAATTTCGTCCTCGGCGTCGTCAACGTGCGCGGTCGCATCCTGCCGGTGTTCGACCTGCGGAGATTGTTCGGCCTGCCGGATCAGGGTATCACCGACCTGCACCGGATCATCCTGGTCGGCAACGAGGACCTCGAGTTTGGCCTGCTGGCCGACGTGATCGGGAGCGTGCGGTCCATTCCGCTCGCCACGTTGCAGCCATCGCTGCCGACCCTCTCGGGCATCCACGCCGACTACCTCAAGGGTGTGACGCCCGAGTCCCTCGTGGTGCTCAACCTCGACCGCATTCTTTCGGATCCGAAAATCATCGTGCACGACGAGGTGGAGGCCTAGCGGCCGACCCACAATTCACTTAACCGCCAAAACCGGAGACTACTGCTATGAAATGGACTGTCGGAATGAAAATTGGGACGGGCTTCACGCTCGCGCTGGCGATCCTCGTGATCATCGGCGCCGTCGCTTATCGCAGCATCGCCAAGCTGACCGAGACCGCCGGGTGGGTCGCCCACACCCAGCAGGTGATCGCCACGCTCGAAGGCGTGCTCTCCACCATGAAGGACGCGGAAACCGGGCAGCGCGGCTACGTCATCACCGGCGATGAAAGATACCTGGAGCCCTTCCGCACGGCGCAAAGCACGATCGGGGGAGAACTCAAATCGCTCCGCGAGCTGACGAAGGACAATTCCGCCCAGCAACGCCGGTTGGATATCCTGGAGCCGTTGATCACTTCCAAAGATGGGAAATTCGCCGTGCTGCAGCAAACAGCCGACCTCCGTCGGGACAAGGGATTCGAGGCCGCGCTGGAAAACGTGCGCACCGACCGGGGCCGGACCCTCATGGATGACATTCGCAAACTGGTCAGCGAGATGAAGGACGAGGAAACCCGGCTGCTGGATGTCCGCACCGACGAGGCGCAGATCAGCTCGGACAACGCCCGGCGCACCATCGTGGGTGGCACGCTGGCCGCCTTTGTAGTCCTCGCGCTCGCCGGCTTTCTCATCACGCGCAATATCGCCCATCCGCTGCGGGAGATCACGACGACGGCGGAAAGGATTGCCGCGGGTGATCTCGCCACCGTCGTGGCGATCTCCGACCGCACGGACGAGGTGGGCGTCCTGGCGCAGACCTTTTCCCGGATGGCGGCCTCGTTGAAAGGCATGGCTGGCGTGGCCGAAAAAATCGCGGCGGGTGACTTGCGGGTGAAAGTGAAACCGCAGTCCGAGCAGGACATGTTGGGCAACTCCTTTGCCTCGATGGTGGAAAATCTCCAGCGCCTGACGAGCGAGCTGACGGAAGGCGTCAGCGTCCTCGGTTCCTCGGCCAGCGAGATCTCCGTCTCGACGACCCAGCTCGCCGCAAGCGCCACCGAATCAGCGGCGGCGGTGAGCGAGACGACGACCACCGTGGAGGAGGTCAAGCAGACCGCCCAGATTGCCAGCCAGAAGGCGCGCGACGTTTCCGAAAGCGCGCAGAAGGCGGCGCAGATTTCCCTCGGCGGGCGCAAGTCGATCCAGGATGTCGACGCCGGCATGGGTCGCATCCGCCAGCAGATGGAGGCTATCGCGGCCAGCATGGCGCGGCTGAACGAGCAGAGCCAGACCATCGGCCAGATCATCGCGACCGTGGAAGACCTCGCGGCGCAATCGAACCTCCTCGCGGTGAACGCCGCCATCGAGGCGGCCAAGGCGGGCGAGCACGGCAAGGGTTTCGGTGTTGTCGCGCAGGAAGTGAAGAGCCTCGCGGAGCAATCCCGGCAGGCGACCAACCAGGTGCGCACCATCCTGGGCGATGTCCAGAAAGCCACGGCCACCGCCGTGCTCGCCACCGAACAGGGCGCCAAGGCGGTGGAGGGCGGGGCGCGGCAGACGGAGCAGGCGGGCGAGTCGATCCAGGCGCTCTCCGACAGCGTCAAGGAGGCGGCCCAATCCGCGACCCAGATCGCCGCGTCGAGCCAGCAGCAGCTGGTGGGCGTGGACCAGGTCGCCACCGCGATGGAGAGCATCAAGCAGGCGAGCACGCAGAACGTGGCGAGCGCCAAGCAGCTCGAAACCGCCGCGCGCAATCTCAGTGAACTCGGCCAGCGGCTCAAACAGATCGTGGCCAAATACCAGGTGTAACCCCGCCGCCAGCCATGGGCGCCAAGGACGAAGAATTTCTCAAGGCACTGCGCGCGACCTTCCAGGTCGAGGCGGCGGAGCATCTGCAGGCGATCGCCACCGGCTTGCTCGAGCTCGAGAAAACACCCGGCGCCGAGGACCGCGCCAAGCTCATCGCCAATGTGTTTCGCGCGGCGCACAGCCTGAAGGGTGCGGCCCGCGCCACGGACTTCACCGAGATCGAGTCGCTCTGCCAGTCACTCGAGGACACGTTTGCCATCTGGAAGCGCGACAAAAACGCGCCCGGTGCCGCAGCGCTCGACAAGGCGCATCGCGCACTCAACGCCATTACCGCCGTGCTGACGCGCCCGGAGGCGCCCGCGCCGAAGCCTGCGCCCGTCGCGGCGCCGGCCTCCGCTTCTGCCGGTTTTTCCCGCGAAACGGTGCTGCCGGTGGCTGCTGCGAAAATTCCGCCGCCCCCACCACCCGAGTCGAAAGCGCCGGCGGCGGAGGAAACGGTGCGCATCGCGGTGAGCAAATTGGACGCGCGGCTCGTGGAAGCAGAGGAGATGCTCACGGCAAAGTTGACCACCGGCCAGCGCGCGGCCGACCTGCGCGAGCTGGGGCAGAGCTTCGAGATTTTGAAAAACGAATGGACGCGCATCGAACCGGAGGCGCGCCTGCTGCGGCAGGCAAGTGCCCCGACGGCGCCCGGAGGCGCGGCCGCTTCCAGTCCGGGCTTGGTTCGACTGCTCGATTTCCTCGATTGGTCCCGCGACCAGACCAAGGCGCTCGAGAGCAAGGTGAATGGCCTCACGCGTACTGCGGAGCAGGACACCCACGTGATCGGGCGGCTCGTGGACGATTTGCTGACCGATTCGAAGCGGTTGCTCCTGCTGCCGTTCGCCTCGCTCGCGGCGCCGTTTCCGAAGTCGGTGCGCGATCTTTCCCGCGACCAGGGCAAGGAAGCCGACCTGGTGGTGCGCGGCGAGGAAGTCGAAATCGACAAGCGCATTCTCGAGGAAATGAAGGACCCGCTGCTGCACCTGCTCCGCAACAGCGTCGACCATGGCATCGAAACGCCCGAGCAGCGGCTGCGCGCCGGCAAGCCCGCACGCGCGACGATCACGCTCGAGGCGCTGCCGGTGAACGGCAGCAAGGTCGAGCTGGTGGTGTCCGACGACGGGGCCGGCATTGACCTCGCGAAAGTCCGCGAATCGGCGGTCAAGCTGGGCCGCATTTCCGCTGACGAGGCGCGGAGGCTCGATGACGCCGCGGTGCGGGATTTGATTTTTCAGGACGAGTTGTCCACCCGGACGCAGGTCACGCGCTTGTCGGGCCGCGGGCTCGGGCTCGCGATCGTGCGTGAGAAGGCCGAGAAGCTCGGTGGCACCGTCTCGGTGGAAAGCCAGCCCGGCCAGGGCACGCGCTTCCGTATCCTGCTCCCGTCGCTGCTCGCGACTTTCCGCGGCGTGCTCGTCGAGGCGGCCGGCCGCCGGTTTGTCGTACCGACGTTCCAAGTGGAGCGCGTGACGCGCGTGAAGGCCGAGGATGTGCGGACGGTGGAAGGGAAGGAGACGATCGCATGGGACGGACGCACCCTCGCCTTGGTGCGGCTGGCCGATGTGCTGGAGCTGCCGCCGTCGGAAACCGGCGCAACGTCCGCGGCCCGGCCGGTGCTCGTGCTGGGCTTGGGCGACCAGCGCATCGCCTTCGCCATCGACGCGGTGCTGGACGAACAGGAAGTGCTGGTGAAGCCGCTGCGCAAACCGCTCGTGCGCGTGCGCAACATTGCCGGCGCCACGGTGCTCGCGTCCGGTGAAGTGACGCCCGTGCTCAATGTGGCGGATTTGCTCAAGTCCGCGCGCAAGCCCGGCGCTGCTGTTTCCCGCGTCGCTCCGGCGGCGTCGACGACCGAGTCGCGGCGGGTGCTCATCGCCGAGGATTCCATCACTTCGCGCATGCTGTTGAAGAGCGTGCTTGAGTCCGCCGGCTACAAGGTCAGCACCGCCGTGGACGGGATGGAGGCGATCATGCTTTTGCGGACGGAGAAATTCGACCTGGTGGTGTCGGACGTGGAGATGCCGCGCCTGAACGGCTTTGATCTCACAGCACGGATCCGCGCCGACCGGCGGCTCGCCGAGCTGCCGGTGGTGTTGGTGACGGCGTTGGAAACGCGCGAGGACCGCGAGCGCGGCATCGATGCCGGCGCGAATGCCTACATCGTCAAGGGTCGCTTCGACCAGAGCGACCTGCTCGAGGCGATCCGGAGGCTGGTGTGAGTTCCCCGGCATGAACAAACGACCGATTAACGTGCTGGTGGTGGACGATTCCGCGGTGAGCCGGATGCACCTGGAGCATCTCCTCAAGGCGGACCCGCTGATCCGGGTGTTGGCCGCGGTCAACGACGGCCAGGCGGCGCTGGATTTCATCAAGAGTCAGGTGCCGGATGTGATCATCATGGACATCAACATGCCCGGCCTCGACGGCTTCGAGACCACGCGGCGCATCATGGAGACCCAGCCGGTGCCGATCATCGTCTGCTCCATCCACACCACGCCGGGCGCGGTGGCGACCACCTTCCGCGCCTTGGAAGCCGGCGCCATCGGCTGCGTGGAAAAACCGGTGAGCTACGGGCATCCCGACTACGAACCGATGGCAGAGCACCTGCGCGAGACCGTCCGGTTGATGTCCGAGGTCAAGGTCGTGCGCCGTTGGCCGCGCTCGCGGGGCAGCGCGGCCCCGTTTCCCGGGTCGCGTCCGCCTGAATCCAAGCCGGTTTCTCCCGGGATCAAGCTCATCGGCATCGGCGCTTCCACCGGCGGACCGCCGGTGTTGCAGACGATCCTCGCCGGCCTGCCGAAGAATTTTTCCGTTCCCGTGCTGATCGTGCAGCACATCGCGCCGGGTTTCCTGCCCGGGCTCGTCGAATGGCTCGGCCAGACCACCGGCTTTCAAGTGCAGATCGCCGCGTACGGGGTCGTCCCGTTGCCCGGACACGTCTATCTCGCGCCCGACGGTTTTCATATGGGGCTCAGTGCGAGCGGACGCATCCTGCTGACGAAGGAAGAACCGGAAAACGGCCTGCGGCCGGCGGTCTCGTATTTGTTCCGTTCCCTCGCCGAGAACTGCGGCGCGGATGTCGTGGGCGTGTTGCTCACCGGCATGGGCAAGGACGGCGCGGCGGAACTCCGGCTGATGAAGGACAAGGGTGCCGTTACCGTCGCGCAGGACCGCGAAAGCTCCGTCGTGCACGGCATGCCCGGCGAGGCGATCGCCCTCGGTGGCGCCACCCACGTCATGCCCGCCGACAAGATCGCGGGCCTGCTGCTGACCCTCACGAACAATCACCACAACGGAAGGAATCATTCATGAGTACTACGAATCTGCCGAGCAAACCGCCGGTCAACATCCTCATTGCGGAAGACAGTCCGACCCAGGCCCAGCGCCTGCGTTACATCCTCGAGCAGCAGGGTTATCATGTCACCCACGCCGCCAACGGCCGGCTCGCCCTCGAGGCGGCGCGGCAGAGCAAGCCGACCCTCGTCATCAGCGACGTGATCATGCCGGAGATGGACGGCTACGAACTCTGCCGCAGTCTCAAGACGGAGGCGGGCCTGGCTGATATTCCGGTGATCCTGGTCACTACGCTGTCGGATCCGGGTGATGTCATCCGCGGGCTGGAGTGCCGGGCGGACAATTTCATCCTCAAGCCCTACGATGAACGCCACCTCGTGGACCGCGTGGAGTTCATGCTGCTCAACCGCCAGATGCACCGCGGCGACCAGGCGTCGATGGGCGTGGAAATCATCTTCAACGGCCTGCGTCATTTCATCACCGCCGACCGCCTGCAGATCCTCAACCTGCTGCTCTCGACCTACGATGCCGCGATCCAGCGCAACAAGCAGCTGAACAGCGCGCAGGAGGAGTTGCAGCGCCTCAACAGCCGGTTGGAGATGACGAACCAGGAGCTGGAGGCGTTCTCGTATTCCGTCTCGCACGACTTGCGCGCCCCGCTGCGCCACATCGACGGTTACGCCAGCCTGCTCGACAAGAAGTTGCGCGGCAAAATCGGGGAAGCGGAGCAGGGTTATCTCGCGAACATCGTGCAGTCCGCGCACCAGATGGGTCAGCTCATCGACGACCTGCTGGATTTCTCGCGGATGGGCCGCGCGGAAATGCGCCATACCGCGGTGGATTTGAACATTCTGGTGCAGGAAACTGTGCGCGGGTTGGAGCCGGAGACCCGGGAGCGCCAGATTGTCTGGGAGCTTCCGGTGCTGCCCACGGTGCAGGCCGACCCGGCCCTGTTGCGCCAGGTCCTGGTCAACCTGCTGAGCAACGCGGTCAAATACACGCGCGGTCGAACGCCCGCGCGCATTGCGATGAACTGGCATGAGACCGACGACGAAGTCGTCGTGTCCGTGCACGACAACGGCGCGGGCTTCGACATGCAGTATGCCGACAAATTGTTCGGCGTCTTCCAGCGCCTGCACCGTGCCGACGAGTTCGAAGGCACGGGCATCGGCCTCGCCAACGTGCGTCGCATCGTGGCGCGCCACGGCGGCCGCACCTGGGCCGAAGGCATCCCGGGGGAGGGCGCGGTGTTTTCCTTCTCGCTGCCCAAGTCCAGTTGAGGGGTGATGGGCTGAATTTTGGGCGAACTTACCGCAAAAGATCGTCCAGTGGATTGCTTGCCTGTTCGACGATTGGGTGTCGGTAGCCGGCTGTGGTTTCGATGGAGTTGTGTCCCATGATCTCGCGCAGCGCTTCGATGCTTTCCCTCGAGTGGGTGGCATAGCCATGGCGTAGGACATGAGGCGTGATAAAGCCTTCGAGGCCGGTTTTGCGCGCGGCTTCCCGCACGGCCTGTTGCAAGCGATCATGCAGGAGATGGTAGCGGACGGTTTCACCCGTTCGCGGGTGTCGACAGTGGCTTTTCGCGGGGAACACCCAGAACCAGGCCCACGCATAGGGAGCCGTCGGATATTTTTTTGCGAGGAGATGGGGCAGGGGCACGCCGACCTTGGGGGTGAGCTTGTGATCGTCCTCCCAGGTAAAGCGTGCCATCTCCACCTGAACACGCAGTGGTTCGATGCAGCTGTCTGGGATCGGCACGCGCCGGTCTTTTGCTCCCTTGGCCGAACGCACGACCAGTTGTTTTTCCTCCCATAGGATATCCTTGATGCGCAGTTCGAGCGGTTCGGAGACCCTTAATCCGCAGCCATAGAGCAAATCGACGAGCAATCGCGCAGGAACGCCTGGGCGGTCGACCACGGCGGCGCGCAGAGTCCGAACCTGCTCCCGGGAGGGAGCCGTCCGTTCGTGGACCCGCTGCTTGGCCCGCAGGGCATCGATATCACCCAGCGGCCGTTCCAGTACGTTGGAATAGAGAAACAGGAGGGCGGACAGCGCCTGGTTTTGGGTTCGGGCTGAGACCCGGTGCCGCAACGCGAGTTGGCTTAGGAATGTCTCCGCTTTTTTCTCGGGAGCGAGGGTGGAGGGAAGCCGCAGGCAGCAATCGTAGTAGCGGGCGATCCAGCCGCAGTAGCTCTGTTCCGTGCTGTAGGCAAAATGGCGCAGGCGGATTTTAGCGCGCACCATGGCAATGATTTCGTGGCGGGTTTTCATGAGGGATGGAAACGGATTGCCAGCAGTAATCCTGCCTCCGAACCTCTGGCCGTTGTTCCGGGCAAACGGGCCTGCTCGGAACCCTTGCTTACTCTGGCGTGCCGTGGGCGCGTTTCCGTCGGGCAATGTCGAACCAGCAGTCATCGCTTTCTTTCCGGTTGCCCGTGCCGCTCTCTTCAGTCGGCCGGAAGCGACGCGGCGAAGCTTTCGCCCTGATGCCACCCGGCAAGATATTCCCATCGGTCCGCAGGACGGAGTTGAAAATCCGCTTCCCTCTGTGGGAGGCCAAGATGTAGCTTTCAATATGCCAACCGGCCGTTGGCATATACAACGATCGGCAGGAGAAGATGAAATTCAAGAAGCCCGACTTCCATCCGGTTCCAGCGGCAATTGGTTTGTCGATTGCGTCGCTTGTCGCCTGGGGGCTCAGCCATTGGACGAGGCTTCCGTTTTGGGGTGCCTTCTTGTTCGTTGCCGGTGCGATGATCATCAATGGCGTCATAGCTCAGAAAGAAGATGACGCTCCCGGCGGTTTCAATGATCCGCGACCTCCTTCAAAGAAAGAGCCGATCGAGCCACCACAGACAACGACCGTGAGCGATGCTCCTGATCGTATCTGAGCTCAAACGATCGGCGGCAGAAAAATGAGCACTCGAAGCCTGTTGATTCTCGTCATGGTCAGCTTCGTCGCTATCGGCTGCCACAAAGAGGAAACAAAGAAGATTATTAACAAGGGAGGCCTTCATTCCGAAATGACCGACCGGGAGATTTTGCGCGCGATGAAGCTGGTTCTCCAAGATATGCGCGCCAAGAAGACAGATGGACCGGACGGGTACAGCACGACCTACTCTGATGGCCGGTATGACGTTATCATTACGCATTCTGTGGCTTCCGGCCTAGCCGTCATTCGTCACACAAAAGCCACGAACACTTGGCAGACTTGGGATCTCAGTGAGCCCTGAAAAGCCGATCCAACCGTCACAGCGCAACGTCCTTGATGTCACCTAAGTCGCACATGATATTTCCGCTCAACATGGCCTTGTCATTCCAAAGAGACGGCTCGCCCGCTCGACGGGCGTGGCTGACCTGAACGTTAGGGAAAGAAAGCCCATGCACACCAAGCTCAACGACTGGAAGAATGGTTGGTACGGCATCGAGCTCTCCTTGAAGAAAGAAGAGATCGATCAGGTGATTTCGCGGCTACAAATGCTGAAGAAAGAACCCGACCAGCATTTCCATATCTCAAGCGACGGCAAAGGCCCGGGTGGCGTTGGTGACATTGAGATTTTCGTTCAGGCCGCTGACGAGCCCAGCAACATGATGACGATGAGCAAGGCTATCGCACCTGGTGGCACGATCCCAGACCCTAACCAAACGCCACAGACAACGCCGCTAACGCGGCGTGTCTGAGCTGAAACGATCGGCAGAAAGAAATGAGCACTAGCGATATTATCGGATTCGCCCTATTTGCCGGCTTTGGCCTTTGGTGGGCCGCCTTCCCACAAAGCGTCGTGCGCTTCTATACTTGGTTCCACAAAGGGAAGATGAAGATGCCTCAGCTGTCAGCCATACGTGTGATAGGCGCAGCTTGGATCGTTCTGGTTTCAGTTATCACACTGACAGCCCACAAAAAATGAAGCCCCAGAAAGAGCCGATCCAGCCACCACAGACAACGACCGGGAGCTCCGCTCCCGATCGTGTCTGAGCTGAAACGTTCGGCGAAAGCAATGACGTCTCAGGAACACCTGGATCGGAAGCTTCGACTGCTTTTCCCTGAAAAAGCACAGCGTGCAGCTGCTGCGGAGATTTTGAGCGACTACGGCCGTAAGGATTGGCAGCGAGAGCCAGAAAGAGTCCGCCTCGCGATATTGAAGCTGGCCGGTGCCGATCTAGATCAGGTTCGTTTCTACACGAAGGATGCGTGCACCGATTATCGAGATATTCTCGGTTGGGCTGAGTTTCCAAAGGAGCTGAAAACCTTTGCGAAGAAGCTTGGTCCCGCGGAGCTCTCGGCCATTCAGAAAGAAGACAGACAGCAGTATTCGGAATGGCTGCTCGCATGATTACTCAAAGGAAAGAGCCGAACCAATCGCCAGAGCCAATGCCGCTAAAGCGGCATGGCTCATCTTGAACGTTAGGTGAAGATGAGCGCGCTTCTTAAAATCTCCGGGGATTTCGACGCCTACGAGTTCTATATCGAGACGGCGCTCCACTGGCATTGCGCCTCGTGCGCCGAGCATCTGGAAGTCACCGGCGACGTGCTTCCCGAAGAAGAAGAGAAGATGCCGTATGGATCTTGGCCGGTCCGGCAAGGCCTTCTCGGCATGCGGAGAGGCTGGTACGTTCCACCGCTCACGAAGGAAGGCTCCCTGGTTCTCACCGCGCTTTGCCCCGACTGCGCTCGCAAAGGCGGCTTCGAGATACAGAAAGCAAATAGTTTCAGGATTGAAGTGCGACAGAAGTGAAGCGGTCACGACGTTGGAAGTAGCTGCGAGTTTGTGAGCGGTAGGCCTTGGGTTGCTCCCGAGGACAGGAGCCGAAGAGCTTGCCGCAGGGAGCAACCCAAGGCCGGGGAGCAACGGGCAGGTTGTGATACACCTCATGCGGAGTGCGGAAACCCAGACGCAGGCGGGGGCGGTGATTGAGGCGCGCGGCGATGGCGTTGCACTGGTGCTGGGTGAGGTCGCGCAGGCAGGTGCGCTTCGGCAGGTACTGGCGCAGCAAGCCGTTGGTGTTCTCGTTGGTCGCCCGCTCCCAGGCGTGGTGCGGGGTGGCAAAATAGACGGTGGCGCCCAGCCGTTGCTCGAGTCGCTTGTAGCTGTGGAACTCGCAGCCGTTGTCAGCGGTGATGGTGTGGATGGAGTGCGGTTCGTGGCGCAAGATGGCCGAGGCGCGATGCAACGTCTCTTCGGCGCCGACCCGCGGGATCGGTCCGAGGCGCAGCAGACCGCTCTTGCGCTCGACCGCCGTGACGACGGCGGGTTTGCCCAGACCGTGCACGGTGTCGATCTCCCAGTCGCCGAGCCGCTCCCGCCGTTCCACGATGGCTGGACGTTCGGTGATCATGCGCTTGCCGGTCAGGCGGCCACGACTGTCGTGCCGGGCGTAACGCTTGCGGTTGACCTTGGTCAGGTGCCGCAAGTGCCGCCACAGCGTTCCGCCGTGCGCCCGATCCGCCCAGACATGCAAGTAGATGGTCTCGTGGCTCATCACTTGAACACCTTCCAGGCGGAGCCGCCCCACGATCTGCTGCGGGCTGTAGTCCTCCCGCAGCAGTCGCTCGACGACGGCAAAATGCTCCGGGGTGTAGCGACGGTTGCGTCGCGATCGTCGCCGGCGGCCGTTGGCCTTCTCCGTCGCGAAGTACGGCCGGTAAGCGCCATCGAACTTGGCCGCGTTGCGCTTAACCTCCCGATAGATCGTGCTGCGATGCCGGCCGAGTTGCCGCGCGATCTCACTGACCGAGCATCTCCGGGCTCGCATCAGCGCGATGGAATACCTTTCCTCAGAGTGAAGTTGTGAATAGGACACCTCTCCGAAATGTCGCACTTACTTCTTGAATCCAAGGAGGCCAACCAGTCCTCAGACCCAACGCGCTCCGCGCGTGGGTCATCTTGAACGTCGGCGGAAGAAAGACTCCCATGACTACATCTTCGATTCCCAAGCAAAGCGCGGCCGGATTCGCCCTCGCCGCAGTCACAGTCTCGCTCGGTGTTTACTTCGGCACGAAGCTGGCGAGCGAAGAGGTCGGACTTTTTCTGCTGCGTGTGTTCTATGCTCTCGCCGCCTTGGCTGTGCTCAAGTCGGTCTTCATCTGGGGAGAAACGCGCGGGTTTCCAGTCCGAAGAAAAGATGGCCGCATTCATTTCGCCCATCTGCTTCGAAATCTTGTCATGGCAGCCATCGCGGTTCCGATTGTCCTGCTCCTCGCTGTTCCACTTGCTCTTCTTGCCTTTGAACTCGCTCGCTAAAGCGCCGATCCAGTCATCACAGCCAACGTCGCTAACGCGACGTGGCTGAGCTCAAACGATCGGCGGAAGAAACACCCAATGAAAGCAAAGGCCTTCGGTTACGCCAAGAAGCGGGTTTCGAAAGGAGGGCTACTCGCGATGAAGGAAGTCCCTTCATGGGCTCTCCTGCGAAATTGAGGAGGATCGCGGATTTCCTGAAGAAGAGTGCAGATGAGATCGATAAGCACGGCGAGAAATTTGGGCACAACCATCTTCGCGACGAAAAGGACTTACGTCCTTGGTCTGACGAGAGTGTAGATGTGATCGTTGCACGTAGTTCATAGCACACGTTTTTCCTGAGCCGATCCAGCAGCCACAGCACAACGCCCTTGCTCCCACCTGAATCGCCCATGTCATCTCCGCTCAACATGGCCCCGTATTTCAAAAGTGTCGGCCCGCCCGCCCGCCGGGCGTGGCTGATCTGAAGCGTTCAGCAAAAATATGAGTTCTTTGGTCAATTCTCCGAAGCCTGGCTCCAAGGCGACGGTCTTCTATGCTCTCGCGGCATTGATGATTCTCTCCGTAGTACAGACGTGCCGGGTATACTCTGGCCAAGTTGGTATCGACGGGAAGAAGATCGCCCGGAGTTTTCGTGAGACCGACCTGGTGTGTTTTGGTCTGGAGTCGCCGTTTGGAGTCTCGTCAGTGTCGTCATAACCGCGGGCTTTATCGCTCTGTGCGTTTACGAGTTGAAGCAAAGAAAGAAGCTGAACCAATCGTCAGGCCCAATCTCGCAGCCGCGGGATGGCTCATCTTGAGCGTTGGCCAAAGACAATGGCGGATCGAGTTACCATCTGGCGGTTCTACCATCGAGCTAGTCGCTCCCTGTTGGGTGACGGCAGAAAGGTGGAAGTCGTCGGCTGGACTGTCGTGGAGAGTTCGGCGGGCGTTGAGCTTGATATTCTGGGTGAAGAAAAGAACGAGGTGGCCCGCGTTGCGTATGTTTTTCACACCGAGGGGGAGAATCCGGCTGCCCTGGTGGCTTCTTTCAAGGAAGGGCTGGGGTTCGTGCCGGAGCTGACTGAGTTCGAATCGTTCCTGCGGAGTGACATTGTGCCCAGAGGCGCGAGAGACGATTGGTTCGATGTTTTCGACGGTGGCTGTGCGCCCGGAGAACAGATCTATGTCTTGTTTCCGGGTTCTGATAAGAACCGTGACGAGTTCAGGTCATGCACGAGAGAGATTTTATGCCTGTGAGCAAGGCGGTCCCAACCGTCGCAAACGGCTGAGGCGTTGGGTGAAAGAAACGATGGAAAACCGAGTGGAGAATTTGCTTTTGCGGATTGGTGCCGCATTCGAGGGGGTTCCCCGGCCGCGCATCACGAAAAGCGTCGCCCGGGGCTACGACGACGAGTGGAATCTTTCGGACGAGCGGATCGCAGAGCTGCAAGCCCTGGATCCGGAAAAGCGATGGCAGGAGATAGACGAAGACGGCATAAGATTGTACCAGGAGTACTTTTTCTTTTCCGACGCCGAAGGATGGAGGTTCTACCTTCCCGCGCACATGACGTATTATCTCCGGAATTTCCCGGATTACGGTTGGGATGCTGTCTACACGGCGCTCTGCAATCCGGAATCTAAGCTGGCGGCGCTGTCGCCGGACCAGCGGTCGTGCGTGCAGCAATTCATTGACCTGGTCCATGAAGAGGGGCTCCGAAAGCAAACCTAACCAGGCGCCAGGGCCAATCCCGCTGACGCGGCGTGGCTCATCTTGAACGGAACCCGATGCGTTTACTCGCCATACTGCTGCTCACCGCGCTCGGCTGCGATGCCGCGACCTATCGTTTCGATTTCACCCCGGGCTATGCCTATGTGGTGAAGGTGAAGTCGGGCCGCCCGCAATCGATCCACGTTGCCCGCGTCATCAAGGAGAAGCTGAAGCGAATTCCGCAGACGACATCCCTGGATAGCGAGGGGCATTTCACCATTACCTGCACACTCGAGTCGCAAAACCCAGAAGGGCCCGTGCTGACGGGGTTCGTATCGCTGAGCGGCGAGGTGGGATTCGGCGCCGATGGGGTGCCCGAGGTTACTGAGCGCGGCAGCGAGAAGCCGTTGAAGCCCGTGCCTGCGCCGAACCGTGTTTCCTTGCATCTCTGAGTTCAAATTTTGGCCCAAGCAATGATTTCGAAATTCAAAAGCATTCTCCTTTGCGGCATCTGTGGCGCCGTCTTTGGATTTCTCTGGGGCAGCGGCTTCTTCGCCCTGTTCAACACGGGCAGGAGCGGCATCCGAAACGATTCCATGTGGAGACCGGTGACGAAAGAGGAGTACCGAAGCAGCCAGCGGCGCCATACTCTCTATGGCGGCATTGTCGGGGTGGGACTCGGGATTTACCTGCTCGCTCGACCGAAAGCGAACGGGCCAACCCCGCGTCCGCGGGACGGCTCATCTGCACGCTAAGAGAAATGAACGGCCGCGATCATCTCCAGCAGATCACTTCGCTTGCGGATCAGTTGGGGGCACATGGCGTCACGCGCCGGCCATGCTGCTGGCCCGGATGTCCTCACCGCTGAAAACCAGTTCAACTATGCCAAACCTATCCCACCTGCCAGAGTCCGTCGTGGTCGATGCCCGGGCCAAGATCACCTGGGGCGAGGACCCCGTCAAAGTCATGGACTTTCTCCAGCTGAAGAGGGTCAGTGAAGACGATGCCCTCGCCTTGCTGAGAGAGCTGCTGCAGGAAAGGAACGGGGCCATCCGTGGGATCGGCCTTAAGAAGCTCTTGATCGGCGTCCCGTGCGCCGCCGCTCCCGTGGTGTTCTATTACTGGAACATATCGCGAGGGCGGATCCATCCCACCCTCATGGCCGGGTTTCTGGTGATCGGCGCCTTTGGCCTGCACAAGATTACCGGCGGGCTTTCCATGATTCTCCGTCCGCGCGCCAGCAAGGTGGATTTGTCCGCCGCTGACGCCTGAGCATCGGCAGCGATCGGCGTAAGAAATGAACAAGAGAACCTTTCTCGGGTTGGGCATTTCGCTGCCGTTGGTCCTGATCGCAGTCTACCTGCTGAACATGCCGTTACCCGCTCCGCAGGTTGACCAGCGCGCCCATCCGCTGGCCACCAAGCTGGCGGAGGCATTTCCCGAGTTGAAGAATAGGGGCGAGGGGTCGGATCGGCCGTCCGTTTCGTGGGATGTGGCGGACATTGACGCGAAGCCTGTCGCCGCCTTCCGGATTTCGAATGTAAGTTCGAAGGAACGGCAGGATCAGATATTCAAGTATCTCGAAGCGGCTATCGCCGCCGAATCCATCGCCCGAATCGAGTTGGTGTTTTACTGGAAGGATGCGGCCCAAGCCCGGCAGAGCCGAAAGGAACAGATCGAAAAGAAGAGCTGATGCCTGCCGACGTCGAAACTGTCGCTGAATTGGACAAGGTTCGCGTTCGGGAATCCCGGGCCAGGATCGCGGTCTCGAGTGCGGCGATCGTGCTGTACGTGGCTTCGCTTGGGCTGCCGGCGTTGGAATTCAAGGCGGACCCTGCCGTTGCCGGCTGGGGTACTTTGGTGGCCGGCTGGGTCGGGGTCGTGATGCTGCAGCCAGCCTGGCTGGCCAACCCGGTGTTTTTCCATGCCCTGATTCTGTTTTGGCGCCGGGAATATTACCGGGCTCGCAATAGGTGTGTGGTGGCCATCTTGCTGGCTCTCACTTCGTACTTCTGTCGGGAATGGTATTTCAACGAAGCCTACGGCACGCCGGTTGTCGGGTTGGGCGCTGGCTTCTACGTGTGGGTGCTGAGTTTCATCACGCTGGCGCTTGGAATCCGCTTCTGGATCAATCCGGCGGTGCTGGCGATTGAAGCGAAGCGAGAAGAGACTGCTCCGCCGTCCGAGCCAGTTCCGCAGTCGCGAGATGGCTCATCTTGAACGTCCGACAAAGCATGCGGGCCTCAACCAAAATCATACTCGGAGTCTCTGTGGCGGGTGCGGCGGCTTCCCTGTTGTTCATGCTGGCCTGCCTGTTTTTGCCGCTCTTCTTGCGAGACGGGATGGCCAATGTCGTGGAATCGTTTCAGGGCGAAAGAATCGAGGTTGGCCGACGTGGGCGTGGTGTGGGCGGTTTTCCCCGGCGAGTGTCCGAACCGAATTACGTGGTCGAAATCAGGGATTCGGCCGGAAGGCATGTGACCTACGTTGCCTGGGAATATTTGCCCCGCGAGGGCGGCGAGGCGGTGAAGTATCTGCCGTTTCTGCCCGAAGTGTCGCCTCGGGCAGATCGCTACCACTACGCGAAGGCGCTTTTCCTTGGGTTGGCGGGCGGAGTGGCGGGAACCGTGCCCTTTCTTCTGGCTTGGTCTCACGCCAGAAATGAAAAGACGGCGAGTGTGGCTGGGAGCTAACGGCGTCCCGTCACCAGCCAGTCCCACGGGGGCTCGTGGCCGCGGGGTGGGCGGGTGATGCCCTCGTCGCTCCAAGGGTACCAGACCTTGTCGACGCGGACGGATTTCAGGCCGGAGGTCTGTGCGAAGCGCAGCGCGCCGGCGCGGGTGAAGAAGCGCTGGCGGCGGTCGTCACGACGCACCACGGCCGTCTCGCGGCGGGCGGGTTGTCTGGGTCCGGTCTCGATGGCGACGACGGCGTCGTGACTTTCGAGCGCGGGCTGCACGAGCATGACCCACCCGCCCGGTTTGGCGCAGCGGACAACTTCCGCCAGCGCGCGGCGGCACTGGGGCAGGGAGACGAAGGTGATCACGTTGGAGCAGACAACGAGGTCGCCACGGTCGTGGAGGATGGCCGGCAGATTCTTCACGTCCGCCTGGTGCCATTCGATTTCCGGCTGGTTGCGACGGACGCGTTTCGCGATCTGCAGCATGCGACTCGAGTGATCGGTGCCGGTCTTGGCGCCGAGGTGCCGGCCGTACTTCCGGAAAAACGAGCCGATGCCGCAGCCGAGGTCGAGCGCGGTGGTGCGACGATTCAGCAGACGGTGACGCCGCAGCCAGCGCTGAATGACGCCGCGCCGGTCGCGGGCAAAGATATCGCAGACTTCCTTGGCGTAGACCGCTGCCAGCCGGTCCCAGTCTTTTTCCGTCATGCGGACAACGTGCCGACTTCGGGCGTGATGTTAACCACGGATTTCACGGATGGGGACGGATCAAGGCACGGAATCGACCTTACAGGAGGGGACGGAGTTAACGGAGCCAAACGACTCTCTGTTCTCTCCGTTCCCTCCTGTGAAAGAAATTCGGTTCGATCCGTACTAATCCGTGCAATCCGTGGTCGAAAAGCGGGCGAAGAGAATCAAGTGGACGGGTCCGCTTGCGCCGGGTCGCCCTGACCTGGTGTTTCCCAGCCTTCGGCGGATTCGGTGATCGGGATCTTCGGCTTCCACTTCAGCCAGTCTTTGTCGACGTCGTCGGCGAGGGGAAATTCGGCGCCGTCCGCTGCGGGCGTGACATTGGCGTCGGCATTCTCGGGCGTGGCGAAGGCCACGCCGCCGCTGACGAGCGACTCGAGCGAGTTGCTGCGGATCTGGGCGCCGAAGAGATTCACTTTCACGGCGATGCCGCCGGCGTTCCAAAACTTGGTGTCGGCGCGCACGAGCTGGTCGTAGGGCCGGCGCACGCGGATGCGCACCAGCACGCCGTCGGCGTCGGGGGTCAGCTTGTGTGTCTCGACGAAGCCGACCTTCATCTCGCGGAAGAACACCGGCGCGCCCGGCGTGAGTGCACCGAGCTTGTCAGCGCGGAGAATGAAGGACCGGCCGCGATCGCTGCTGCTCTCGAGCAGCGGGGCGCGCTTCAAGGCGGTGAATTCCTTTGCCGGCTGGCCGCCGCTGCCGGGGCGGACCTTGAGCCGCGCACCGGTGAGCAGGGTGTCGAGACCCTTGATGCCGCCGAAGCCGATCTCGGGCCGCACGAGCCAGAACTCGGAATCGCTGCGCGCCAGCTCGGCGGCGTTCTTGGCCAGCTGGACGTGGACCAGGACGCTGTCGAGTTTGTCGTCGAGCTGGACGTCCTGCACCGCGCCGACGGCGACGCCCTTGTACTCGAGGATGGTCTTGCCCGCCTCGATGCCCGAACCGTTTTCGAAACGAATGACGATCTCCGGCCCGTGTTCGCGTGAGTTGCGGGCGATAAGCCAGCCGCCGACGAGAAAGGCGACGACGGGCACGACCCAGATGAGGGGCAGCGAGCGGCGGTGGCGGACGACGTGGGGAGTGGGAGGCGTGCTCATGTTACGGAGGGATCGGTGGGCTCGTGCTCCCAGAGGAGGCGCGAGTCGAAGGTTTCGGTAGCGAAAATGGTGAGCACGACCGCGGCGGCGAAGGCGATGACCCCGGGCTCGGGCGTCACGCTGGCGATTCGCCCGAACTGCACGGCGCCGCTGAGGAAGGCGACGAGGAAGACATCGAGCATCGACCAGCGACCGATGAACTTCACGAAGGCGTAGAGCCGCGTTAGCCCGCGCCGGTGCGGACTCGGGCCGCCGCGCGCCGCGTAGATCAGGAAACCGAGACTTACGAGCTTGATGACGGGAACGACGATACTCGCGGTGAACACGATGAGCGCGATGCCCCAGAGCCCGTCGCGGTAGAGCGACATCACGCCGGAGAAAATGGTGTCGGTGCGCGAATCGCCCAGCAGGTTGCTGCTGAGCACCGGCAGGACGTTGGCTGGCACCAGCATGATGAACCCGGCGGCGGCGAACGCGGCGCTGCGTTGCAAGGCGTGCGGCTGGCGGCGGTGCAGGGTGGTGCCGCAGCGCGGGCAGGCGTGCGCCTCGAAGTCAGGCGCGGCGTTGGGCAGCGTCAGTTCGCAGGCGGAGCACTGGAGCGTCCGGTCCATCAGGTGATCGCTCCCTTGACGCGTTCCCGGAAGAGCGCGTCGGCCGCGGCGTCGATGTCGAAGCGCCGCCAGGCGACGATGAGCGCGGTGGCCATGCCGGCGTAGCACCAGAGTCCGGGCGCCGGCGCCGCCGTGGCGAGCGCGCCGAGCTTGAGGAACGCGACCAGCACGGCGAGCAGGTAGACCTCGGGAATCGACCAGAGCTCAAGCGCGCGCAGCCAGCGCACGACGATGCCCAGCCGCGCATTGGGCCGGCCGAGCGTGATCGGCACGAGCAGGATGGTGAACGCCAGCAGCAGCAAAAGCGGCGCCGCGATACCGCAGAGCACGACGAGCACCGCGACCCACGGCTGGCCCTCGTGCCACAGGCTGATGGCGCCGGTGATGAGCTGGCTCTCGTGTCCGGTGCCGAAACGCGACAGCTGCGCGATGGGCAGAACGTTGGCCGGAAACCACAGGGCCAGGCCGGTTGCTACCCAGGCAAGCGTCACGATCCAGTTGGAAGCGTAACCCCGCGCCAGCTGGGCGTTGCACCGCACGCAGTAGCTGACGGCCCGCGGCCGCAGCTCCACCCGCGCATGCAGTTGCCCGCACCACGGGCAGGCCATCGGGCCGGAGGTGGGAGGCAGGCAGACGGGTGCAGGTGTGCGCCGGGAATCCATGCGGGCAAACCTATAGAGTACGCTGCCAAGGCCGGCGGGTTCCCGCCGGCCTTCAACATCGAACGTCGAACATTGAACTTCGAACGTCGATGGTTCGATCTCGCCGAGCACGGCGGTCGTAAACCGCCGCTACAGGGATGGTTCGGTCCTTGGACGTTGAGCGTTCAACGTTGGACGTTCGATGTTCCGTCCGGCCGCTGCGGCCGGACGGCTCAGTGTCCCGCGCCCGGATCAAGATCGCCCGGCTTCAGCAGCGGGGCGAAGAGCGCCTTGTTGGAGCCCTTCATGTAGGCTTCCTTCGGCTCGACGGTGCCGTCCTTCACGCGCGCCATGAGACTGTTGTCCATCGTGATCATGCCCTCGTCCTTGCCGCTTTCGATGATGCCGCGGATGTTCGCGATCATGCCGGTGCGGATGGTGTTGGGCAGGGCCTCGTGTTGGAGCAGGATCTCGTGGACCGCGACGCGGCCCTTCGGGATCTTTTTGCAGAGCAGCTGGGCGACGACGCCGGCGAGACAGCCGGCGAGCATGACGCGCACCTGGTTCTGTTCCTCGGCGGGGAAGGTGTTGATGATACGGTCGACGGTCTTGGGCGCGTTGTTGGTGTGCAGCGTGCCGAACACGAGCATGCCCATCGAGGCGCAGGAGAGCGCGAGCTTGATGGTTTCCATTTCGCGCATTTCGCCGAGCAGGAGGATATCCGGGTCGTGACGCATGGCGCCCTTGAGCGCGGCGCCGAAGGTCTCGGTGTGCTCGCCGACCTCGCGGTGAACGATGGTCGACTTCTTGCAGGTGTGCACGAACTCGATCGGGTCCTCGATCGTGATGATGTGGCGCGCGAGGTTGTCGTTGATGTAGTCGATCATCGCCGCGAGCGTGGTCGACTTGCCGGAGCCGGTCGGGCCGGTGACGACGACCAGGCCCTGATCGAGATGGCAAAGCTTCTTCAGCGCCTCGGGCAGGTTGAGCGTGCTGAACGAAAGGATTTTCGCGGGGATCTGGCGCAGCACCGCGGCCTGGCCCCAGTGGTTGTAGAGGAAGTTGGCGCGGAAGCGGGCGAGACCCGGCACTTCGTGCGCGAGGTCGAGGTCCTTCTTCTCGAGGAATTCCTTCCAGCGCTTCTCGGGCGTGATCTCCTTGAGCAGCGCTTCCATTTCCTGCGCGGTCAGCGGCTTTTCGCCGATCGGCTGGAGCGAGCCGGAGATGCGGGACTTCGCTGGCAGGCCGACGGTGAGGTGCAAGTCGGACCCGCCCTTGTCGAGCATGGTGCGGAGGAGAGCGTCGATGGCGGCCATGGGCGGGAAGCGGAAGGAGGTAAGTGTTAAGCGGTGCGATCGAGCCGGCGGATTATTTCTTGGCAGCAACCGGCGGCGGTGGCGGCGGGGCGGGCGGCGGGTCGATGCGGTTGCGGACGTTCTTGGTGATGACGTTGATCAGCGCCGTTTCCTTCGAGATTTTCTTCTGCTGGAAGAGCTCGAGCACCACGTTCTCCATGATGCACATGCCCTCCTTCACGCCGGTCTCCATCGTGTTGCGCAGACCGGAGGTCTTTCCGTCGCGGATGAGCGCCTGGATGGCGAGGTTGGAGACCATGATCTCGCAGGCGGTGACGAGGTTGCCGTCGGTGCCGGGGAGAAGGCGCTGACACACGACGCCGCGGAGCGACTCGGCCACGGAGGCGCGGATCTGCGTCTGCTGCGCGGGCGGGAAGACGTCGAGCAGGCGGTTGAGCGTCGTGGCGGCGTCGCTCGTGTGCATCGTGCCGATGACCAAGTGACCCGTCTCGGAGGCGCTGATCGCCATCTCGATGGTTTCCAAGTCGCGGAGCTCGCCGATGACGATGACGTCGGGGTCTTCGCGCAGAGCGCCCTTGAGCGCGGTGAAGAATGATTTCGTGTGCGGGCCGACCTCGCGCTGCGTGACGTTGCAGCCCTTGGGCGCCTGCACGACCTCGATCGGATCCTCGACCGTGATGATGTGGTCCTCGCGCTGCTCGTTGAGCTCGGCGACCATGGCGGCGAGGGTGGTGGTCTTGCCGGCGCCGACCGGGCCGGTGATGAGGATCAAGCCGTTGTGGTAGGAGAGAAGTTTCCGGATGGCGTCGAGATTGCGCAGACCGAGATCGTCGAGCTTCGGGATGGTGGCCGGCACCATGCGGTAGGAACCCGAGGCGCCCCACTTGTGGAACATGAGGTTGACGCGGTAGCGGTTGTTCGCGTCCAGCGCCAGGGCGAGGTCGTAGTCGCGGCGCTCGAGGTAGATCTTCTTTTGGTGCTCGGCGAGCAGCACGGTGTTGAGGCGCAGCGACTCCTCGGCGGTGAGGACGTGCTCGGTGATGGCGGTGAGCGCGCGCAGCTTGCGCACGAAAGGCTTGGAGCCAGCGGAGAGGTGGAGGTCGCTCGCGCCGTATTTGCCGGCGTCGATCAGGAGCTTGCGCACGGCGGCGGCGAGGGACTTGTCGTCGAGCGCTTCGATCTGCTCGAACGGAAAGACCGGCACGGCGCCGGTCGCAACGGCCATCGAGGGCTTCGGCTTGTTGCTCTCCGCCGGGGCGACGGGGTTGCCGCCGGAGGCAGCGGAAGGGGACGCGGCGCTGGCGGCCGGGGCGGCCACCGGCATCGGCGGCAAGGTCTCATCGAGCAGGGGATTGCCTTCCGGCGGGCCGACCTGGGCGCGGGCCATGGCATTGCCGGCGAGGGCTTCGAGCTTGTCGACGTCGCTGACGATCTCCTCGTCGATGAGCTTCTGCGCGAAGTCCATCAGCTCGGCGTCGCGGCCGACGGCCCGCATCACGGCGAGCGCTTGATCACGAGTGAACAGGTTTTGGTCACGGCCGAGGCGGATAAACCAGAGAATCTCGTTCTTCATGCCGGAATAGTGGGCGCGATGCTTTGCGCAGCGCGCATTTTTGCAAGAATTGAACGCGGCGAACCCTTAGTCCGCGCCGTGGACCGCCTTGAAGGTCAGGGCCGCGACGGCGGCGCCGGCCAGGTCGGACACGACATAGACCCCGAGCTGCCGGGCCGACTCGAGGCCCATGGTGAAGACTCCGAGGCCGACCGCCGGGTTGAACGCGCCACCCGAGACGCCGCCGACGGCCACCGCGCCGGTCATGACCGTCATGCCGATCGCGGCGCCATAGAAGGAATTGCCGGCCGTGCCCTTGTGTGTGGCGGTGTTGAGCACCACCCAGGCCAGCGCGAACGTGAAGAGGAACTCCACCACCACCGAGGGCACGGTGCCGTGCAGGACCGGGGTGCCGGGCTTGCCCGCGAAGAGGAACGTGACGATGAGCGCCGCGACGACGCCGGCGAGGAGCTGGGCGATCCAATAGGGGATGAAGTCCTTCCCGTCGATCTTGCCGCGGATGAGGACGGCGAGGGTGACCGCCGGGTTGAAGTGCGCGCCGGACACGTGGCCGCCGGCGAAGATCATGACCATGAGCGAAGCGCCGATGGCGAGCGGCGCGAGCGGGGTGCCGCTGCGGACGGCCATGCCGACCGTGAAAACGAGAAAGAACGTACCGATGAACTCGACGAGATACTTTTTCATGGGGTGGGGTGTGCCTGCGCATTCAATCCGGACGCGTGGTCCGGTCGAGAGGGAAAGGGTGGGAGTGCAGGGCCTGGAGCAGGGAGCTTGGAGCGGGAAATGGATCCGGGGCGGGTTAACCACAGAGGCACAGAGACACAGAGAATACCGGGTTTGGGATTTCCAGGTGGCTCGGTGCCTCCGTGGTTCAAAATGCCAAGTCCGCACGGCGATTTCTTGCTCGCCGCTCCCTGCTCCTCGCTCCCTGCTTCTCGTCATGGCCCAGCCCGAAGCCCCCAAGATCATCTTCTCGATGCTCGGCGTCTCGAAGAAGATCGAGCGCAAGGAAATCCTCCGCGACATCTCGCTGTCGTTTTATTACGGCGCGAAGATCGGCGTGCTCGGCCTCAACGGCTCCGGCAAGTCGTCGCTCATGCGCATCCTCGCGGGCATCGACAAGGAGATCGACGGCCGCGTGCATTTCGAGCCGGGTTATCCGGTGGGCTTCCTGCCGCAGGAACCGGCGCTGACGCCCGGCGCCACGGTGCGCTCGTGTGTTGAGGAAGGCGTGAAGCACCTGACCGACCTCACGGCGGCCTACGACGCCAGCTGGGACGAACTCGCCGAGGCGGCGGACGACAAGGCCAAGGACGCCATTTCCGACAAGCAGGCGAAACTGCAGGAAGAGATCGAGCGCCTTGGCGCGTGGGACGTCGGCCCGCTGGTCGAGCAGGCGATGGACGCGCTGCGCTGCCCGCCGGGCGATGCGATCGTCGACAATCTCTCGGGCGGCGAACGCCGCCGTGTCGCGCTCGCGCGGCTGCTGTTGCAGAAGCCGTCGATCCTGCTTCTCGACGAACCGACCAACCACCTCGACGCCGACTCCGTCCACTGGCTCGAGCAACATCTCTCGCGTTACGAAGGCACGGTCATCGCCGTGACGCACGATCGCTACTTCCTCGACAACGTCGCCGGGTGGATTCTCGAGCTGGATCATGGCCACGGCCTGCCGTTCAAGGGCAACTATTCCTCGTGGCTCGAGCAGAAACAGGCGATGGCGTCTGTCGCCGAGCGCACGGAGAGCAAGCGTCAGAAGGCGATGGCGCGCGAACTCGAGTGGATTCGTTCCTCCGCCAAGGCCCGCCAGTCGAAAGGCCAGGCGCGCATCAACGCCTACGAGGCGATGCTCAAGCAGGATGTCGCCGAGCAGGAGAAGAAATTCGAAATCATCATCCCGCCTGGCCCGCGTCTCGGTAATCTCGTCGTGCAGGCACAAGGCGTGGCGAAGGCTTACGGTGACAAGCTGCTCTACGAAAACCTCGAGTTCTCGCTGCCGCCCGGCGGCATCGTCGGCATCATCGGGCCGAACGGCGCGGGCAAGACCACGCTCTTCAAGCTCATCACTAATTTGGAAAAGCCCGACGCGGGCAGCTTCAAGATCGGCGACACCGTGAAGACCGCGTACGTCGAGCAGTCGCGCGACTCGCTTGAGGGCGACAAGACGATCTGGGAGGTCATCAGCGGCGGCCAGGAGATCATGCAGCTCGGCAAGCGTTCCGTAAACAGCCGCGCCTACTGTGCACAGTTCGGTTTCACCGGCGCTGACCAGTCGAAGAAAGTCGGCGTGCTCTCCGGCGGTGAACGCAACCGCGTGCTGCTGGCGCGCGTGTTGAAGAGCGAGGCCAACCTGCTGCTGCTCGACGAGCCGACCAACGACCTCGACGTGAATTCCATCCGCGCGCTGGAAGAGGCGCTCGAGACCTTTGCCGGTTGCGCCGTGATCATCTCACACGACCGCTGGTTCCTGGACCGCACCGCGACGCACATCATGGCGTTCGAAGGCGACAGCTACGTCCACTGGTTCGCCGGCAATTACTCATCGTATCTCGAGGACTACAAGAAGCGGAAGGGCAAAGACGCGGACCAGCCGCACCGGATCAAGTACCGGAAGCTGAGCCGCTGATCTTTCGCTGGCTCGGCTTGAAAGTGGGAGGGGCTTTATGCCCCGACGAAGCGCGAGCGTCGGGGCATAAAGCCCCTCCCACAACTGAACGTTACTGGAGGAATGAAGACTCTGTTATCTCCGTTCACTCCTGTAAGGTTGGTTTGATTGGATCGGTATGCGCGACTCGGCTCACTCGAACCCAAACAGCCGCCCCATCTCACGGCGGTCTTTCTTCGTCGGCCGGCCGCGGCCACGTTCGCGGGCGAGGAGGTGCTCGATGCCGGCTTGTTTGGCGCGCTCGTATTCGGCGGCGGGCGTGAGGTCTTCCAGGAATTCCGGGAGCTGTTTCGCCGCGACGCGGGACTTGGGCATGGCGACGACCTTGAGCGTGCGGGTCAGGGCGCCGACGCGCACCGTGACGATCTCGCCGGCGTGAACATCGCGGCCGGGTTTGGCCTCGAGTTCGCCGATCAGCACCTTACCGGCGCGGCAGGCGTCGGTGGCGAGCGGCCGCGTCTTGAACACGCGCACGCTCCAGAGCCATTTGTCGAGGCGAGGGTCATTCATAACGTCGCAGACGACGTTAAACGCCAGACGCCAGAGGCCAAACGCCAAATAAATCCGGGCAGCAAATCTCAACTCCGGAATTACTCACCGTCATCCTGAGCGGAGCGAAGGATCCAAGGGAAAGGACGGGCGTTCGCCAACCGCTTGGATCCTTCGCTTCGCTCAGGATGACGGTAAATAGGGCGAGGATTTGTCCGGTTTTCTTTTGGGTTCAGTTTGTTTGGCGTTTGAGCACTGGCATTTGGCGTTTACCCGCCTCCGGCGGGTAGTTGCTCTGGAATAAAATCGGGCTACGGTGCTCTTACGTTTATGAACGTGCGTCCGACATTTCTCCTGTTTTTCCTCTCTCTCATTATGACCGCCACGGCCCAATCCAATCCCGCGTCCAAACACGAGTTCGCCACCTTCGGGGGCGGCTGCTTCTGGTGCACGGAGGCAGTGTTCCAGCGCGTGCCGGGTGTCATCAAGAGCGTCAGCGGGTACTCCGGCGGCCACACCGAGAACCCGACCTACGAGCAGATCTGCAGTCATGGCACGGGCCACGCCGAGGTCATCCAGGTGGAGTACGACCCGGCCGTCATCACCTACGCCAAGGTGCTCGAGATCTTCTTCGAGTCGCATGATCCCACCACGATGAACCGCCAGGGCGCGGACGAGGGCGATCAGTACCGCTCGGTGATTTTCTACCACAACGAGCAGCAGCACCAGGAGGCCCTGAAGGCGAAGGCTGCGGCACAGAAGGATTACGATGATCCGATCGTGACGGAGATCTCGCCGCTCAAGAAATTCTGGCGCGCGGAGGATTATCACCAGGATTACTTCAACCAGCACCCGGGTCAGGGCTACTGCACCTTCGTCATCAAGCCGAAGGTCACGAAGCTCCAGAACAAGGGTGTGATTTCGAAGTAAGGGCGGTCGCAATGTAGCCGGGGGCGTTGACCCCGGTTGGCTGACGACAGCTTTATGGAAATCGTCCGGGGTCAGCGCCCCCGGCTACAGAAAACAAAAAAACGCCACTCATCCGAGTGGCGTTTCGCTTTTAAAGGGTTCGTCGACCTCAGGCGCCTTGGGCGCGGAGGCGGCGCTGCTTCACCATCTGGTCGGTGATGCGGTCGAGCCAGCGGATCGGGGCGATCGGGTGCGGGCTGAGGAATTCCTTTTCCTCGGCGACGGACTGGCCGTGCTTGTAGAGGACGCCGGGGATCACGCAGGTGCCGAAGACCCAGTCGGCGACGGGCATGGTGAAGAAGCCGGAGATGGCTTCGTTGCAATCAATGACGGCGTGATGGCGGAGATGGAAGCTGTAGACCTTGCGCCAGAAACCGCCGAACGTCTTGTGCTCGATGAGCGGGGCCCACTTCTCGAAGGACCAGTGCTCGATGGCGTGGAAGATTTCGTAGAGCATCAGCGAAGCGGCGAGAGCGCTGTAGCCGCCGAGCATCCAGGGGAAGGACGGCATCGCCCACTGCAGGCCGATCAGGATCGGGGTCATGAGGCCGGCGAAGATCGCAAACGTGTACCACGGGAAGAAGGAGGCTTCCTTCTGCTCGTCCTTCACGATCGGGTAGAAGTTCTCGACGAAGTTGATCTCGAGTCCACCTGGCGTGCGGCGGCGCGTGATGCGCGTCAGGCTGTGGTGGTGCGTGTGCTGGCGATAGAAATAGCTGAGGAACGGGAGCACCGGCTTGTGCAGCACATAGCGGTGGAAGAAGTACTCCATGAAACAGTTAACCAGCGAGATCGCGAGGAAGGTGACGGCGAACTTCCACCAGGCGCTGCCGACTTGGGCGGCCCAGATGGCGTGCGGGGCGAGCCACCAGGTGAGTCCGATGTAGGCCGCGAAAGAGACGGACACGACCAGGAGAAAAAGCCAAAGGGAGAACTCCTCCTCGACGACCGGTTTGTGGGATATGCGTTCGGACATGTGCGGGCTGAGTCAAAAAAAATACCGGGCGTTGGCAATCGCCGAAAACGCATTTTCACGGGTCGTTTCGCCCTTGTTGCAATTTGCATTCCGAGGCGGATGTCGGGCCTTTTTATGTAGGGTCGGCGCTTGCGCCGACCTTGCGCGCGAGGTCGGACCAAGGTCCGACCCTACAAGGATGGCTCACGGTCTCGCGGGTTTTTTAGGTCGCTCGACTTCCTGGATTTATGGATACATTGGCCGGCATGAATAACGAACATGCAATCGAGCCGAGTGGAGCCGTGGTGACGGCGGACTTCGTCCGTCATCGCAACGTCATGCTCCTGCAGGTGGATATGGGTCCGCTCTTCGTGGACTATTACCTGCACCTGGCCGACAACTCCCTGCGCTACACGCCGGAGCACGACGCGCTGATGAAGCAGGCGCTCACCGCCTTTACGCTGCACGCCGCGTCGCGTCCGAAGAACGAGCACCTGGCGTGGACGATCGGGCTCCAGAACCCGGCGCTGAATCTCTTCATGACCGGCGACAACGAGGACTGCACCGTCGCCGGCCGGTTGTTCACGGAGAACATCCGCGAGGCGGCGAAGAGCGTTTTCTACAGCGAGATCATGCCCGGCCGTGGCGCGGAGAAGCGCCGCAGCGTGGTGAATTTCGAGGGCGCCGACCTGTTCCGCGCCACCGAGAGCTTCTACAGCACGAGCGAGCAGCGCACCGCGCGCTTCTTTGACCTCGGTGACGAAAAGTACGCCATGCTCATCTCGCACCCGGATTGCGACGAAGCCTGGCTGGCCGGGGTCACGGTCGAGGACGTGAAGACGATCACCAAGACGCAGACCCTCGCGCGCATCGAGCGCCGGCTCTACCGGTGGCACTGTGGCTGTGAGGAGCGCAAGATCCTCTCCGCCCTGGCGCCGGCTGCGCAGAACGGCCTCGGCGACCTGTTCGGCGACAGCGAGGTCATCCACGTGCAGTGCCCGCGCTGCGCCGCCAACTACAACATCCGGCGCGAAGCGATGGAAGCCTGGCTGGCGGCCGCGGCCAAGGCGCCTTGATGAGCGAGATCGGGCAGAACATCTGGACGGGCCTGACGACGGCCTCATGGCTCGACCAGCTGAACCTCGTGCTCGGCCTGCTCGGCGTGGGCCTGATGGTCCGGCGCACCCTGTGGGCGTTTCCCGTGGGGCTCGCGTCGGTGACCGTCCAAGGCGTGCTGTTTTATCGCGCGCACTTTCCGGCCGATGCGCTGGTGCAGGTGTTCTTCTTCGTCACGCTGGCTTGGGGATGGTGGCATTGGATCAAGGACAAGGGCGCCGCGCCGGAGCTGCCGGTCACGAAATTGTCGCCGCGCGGCCGCGCGCTCACGATCCTCGCCGCCGGCGCGGCCACCGTGGCGTGGGCGCTGGTGATTGCGCCGCTGCTTCATGCCGTGATGCCTTGGCGCGATGCCTTCATTGCGATGTTCAGTGTCGCGGCGCAGGTGCTGCAGGCGCGGAAGAAAGTGGAGAACTGGGCGCTGTGGACCCTCGTGAACGGCGTGGCGATGGCTTCGTATTGGAGTGCCGCTCTAGCGTTCACGGCGCTGCTCTATGCGATTTATCTCATCATGGGCCTGGCCGGCTGGTTCGCATGGGCCCGGGCTGGTGAAGCGAAGAGCGAAGGGCAGGGAGCACGGAGCCAAGCGTGATGGAATCTCCGCTGCGCATCGCCGTTTACGGGCCTGAGTCCACGGGCAAAACCGAGCTCGCTGCCAAACTGGCCGCGCATTTCCACGCGCCGCTCGTGCCCGAGTACGCGCGCGAACGCTGGGACGCGCAGGGCGCGCTCGGCCTCGAGGACATGCTGCCCATCGCGCACGAGCAATGGCGGCGCGAGGACGCCGCGGCCAATTCGGTTGGTAACGTATTACGTTACAAACCGGGATTGGTGATCTGTGATACCGATGCGCTCACGACGATGCTGTGGAGCGACCTGCTTTACGGCACGACGCCGGATGAGTTGCGGCGCGGGGCGGAGAAGCGGTGCAAGCAGTACGCACTTTACCTGCTCCTCGACATCGACGTGCCCTTTGCGCCGGACCCGCAGCGGTGTTTTCCGAATCCCGAGGACCGCGAGAAAGCCATGCGCGTGTGGCGCGGGGCGCTCGACCGGCGGCATCTCCCGTACGAATTGATTCAAGGAAATTGGGTGGAGCGTGAAGCTGCGGCGATCGCTGCCATTGAAAAACTCTGTAGCGGCGGTCTATGACCGCCGGGATTGACAGCAAACTCTGCGGTCATAGACCGCCGCTACAGATGACACTAACGGAAGACTACCTGCAGCGTTTCGGCGGACTTGGCCGGCTTTACGGCTCGGCGGCGCTGCCGCGTCTGCAGGCGGCGCATGTCGCGGTCGTGGGCGTGGGTGGCGTCGGCTCGTGGGTGGTGGAGGGTCTTGCTCGTTCTGGTATCGGCGCGATCACGATGATCGACCTCGACGATGTCTGTGTGACGAACGTCAACCGTCAGCTGCCCGCGCTCGATGGCAACATCGGCCGGCCGAAGGTCGCGGCGCTGACGGAGCGGATCAAGCTGATCAACCCTGCGTGCCGCGTGACGGCGATCAGCGAATTTTTCACGAAGGAAACCGCAGCCCGGCTGCTCGAGCCGAAATACGACTGGGTCGTGGATTGCATCGACCTGATGTCGAACAAGGCGCTCGTCATTGCCGAGTGTACGAAGCGCGGCATCCGCGTGGCGACGGTCGGTAGCGCCGGCGGGCGGCGCGACGCCTCGAAGATCGTGGTGACGGATTTCGGCGACGGCCACGGTGACGAGTTGCTGCGTCAGGTGCGCAAGAAGCTGCGCCGCGACTACGGTTTTGCGAAGGGCGAGGGCAACCAGTACAACATTCCCTGCGTGTCGACGCAGGAACCGCCGGTTTACCCGTGGGCCGATGGCACGTGCGGGACGGAGCCGGAGGAAGGATCCAATCTGCGCCTCGATTGCGCGACCGGTTTCGGCACCGCGGTGTTTATCACGGCCGCGTTTGGTTTTGCCGCCGCGGGTGAAGTGGTGCGGCAGGTGGCGCTGAAAGAGACTGGAGGGCCGGTCTCCTGACCGGCCGGCGCAGCAGGGAAAAGCGGCGGCAGTGCCGACTTCGCACGCAAGGTCCGTCGACAAGCGACGACCCTACACAAGACAGGCGGTTGCCGAAGGGGCGTAGTGGACTACCCGCTCTTCTGCCAGGCGGTGAACCGCTCCTGCCACTCGGCGGCGTGAATCACGTCCTGGCTGGCGGTTTCGAGCAGGCTGCGGAGGTCTCCCATGCCGAGGAGCTGGTATTGGGTCAGCAGGGTAACGATGAACGCGCTGGAATCGCCGCCGTAGTTGCCGGCCTTGAGGTCGGCGTCGACGGCCTTCAATTCCGGCAGCAGCGAATCGCGGTAGGCGGTCCACTCGGCACGGCGTCCGGCGAGGTAGGCGTTTTCCGCGGCGAGGTGTTTCTTCCAGGTCTCGGCCTCGTGGGCGCGGAGTTTGGCAGGATCGATGTTGTCGCCGTCGTGGCCTAGTTTGGCGAGGCCGGCCTCGGCTTCCTGGTCGATGCGCTGGTGTTCCTCCTGAAGTTTTTGGAGCAGCTCGGCATCGTGCGCGGCGCGCAGGCGCGGGAGATTTTGCATTCGCTGGATGTGAGCCTGTTGGGCGGCCTGGGTGCGCTTGATCAGGACGGTGTCCGCAGCGGTGACCACGCCCGGACGCATGCGCGCCGCCTGGGCCGAGGCGGCTTTGGCCTGCAGCGCCATGGCGAACTGCACCTTCTCGGCGTCGTTCATTTTTTCGAGCTTCGCGATCGTGGCGGGGTTCTGCAGGTCGTCCACGCCGGCGGGTGTGCTGATCGCCAGGGTTTCCCGGCCGAGTTCCTCGACCAAGCCGTTGAGGGTTGGCCCGAACTGAAGATTGCTTTCGTGGTTTGTGAGCGCGGCGGCTTCTTCGACCGTGGCAGGCGGCAGCGGGATGCGGGCGAGGGCGTCGGTAAGCGAGTAGGCGACGGGTTGCTGGGCGCGGAGCGAAAGCGCGGTAAGCGCGAGAAGCAGGCAGGCGGGGGTTTTCATGCGGGGTGGTTTCAGAGAAACAGGCGGAAAAAATTTTGCTCCACTTGCGCGGCGAGCGTGTCGACGGACATTCCACGCAGTTTCGCGAGCGAATCGTACGCCACCGCGATATTGGCCGGATGGTTGACGGCCGTGCCATCGGCGAGCGGCCGCAACGGGAAGCGGTTGCAGTCGGGTGTCGGCGGTTTGGTCGGCGCGTCGGTTTCGACCAGCAGGCGCTCGAGCGGAATCGTGCGGAAATTTTCACGGTGGGCGGCGTAGCGTTCGCCCTCGAGCTGGATGTTGAACGAGAAATAAGCGCCAAGATTGGCGAAGGTCTTCACCATCTCGGCCGGACCGCCGTAGCCGTGCAGCAGGAAGCCACGCGGCGAGCGCGGGGATTTCTGCAACGTCTCCAGCAGCGCGCCGAAAGCCTGCACGCAGTGGATCGAGGCGGCGCGGTTCAACCCGGCGGCGAGTGCGAGCTGCGCGGAGAAGACCTCGATCTGCTCGGCCAGCGGCGCGACGCGGATGCCGGCGATGCGCGGGTCATCGGGACGCACGCCGTCGATGATCCAGCGATCGAGCCCGATTTCGCCGACACCGGCGGAGGGGTCGGCGAGCAGCGCCGTCCGCAGTTTTTCGAGCCAGCCTGGTTTGCGGTCGCCCGCGTCCCACGGGTGGATGCCGTGGCTGGGAATGATCCAACCATATTCGCGGGCGAGGGCGGCGACGACCGGCCATTCCTCCTCGTTCGTGGCGTTGACGACCGCTTTGCGCAGCCCGATCGCCTGCAAGTCCTTCACAATCAAGGTCCGGTATGGCACCAGCGGGTCGAAATGGAAGTGCTGGTGGGCGTCGTAGAGCGGGGGCACGGCGGAACCTTAACAACGCCAGGTTCGGGCTCAAGTCGGAGTCGAAAGTGGCCGTTAATAGGGAAACCACGGAAGGAACCACGTCCATGATGGACAACTTGATCATCGATATTCCCGAACTCCGACTGCCGCGCGATATGGCGTGGCGGGTCAAATTCATCGAAGCCGTCGAGCAGCATGCGCGCCGGCTTGGCATCACGGGACGCTTCCAGGTGCCGCGGTTCTTCGGTTACTATTTCACCGGGCCGCACGCCGTCGTCGTGGCCGGACTCTGGACCGTGCTGGTGGACGATGCCGTGCTGCTGCGCCGGCTGCGCACCACCGTGGAGAAGATCACGGACAACCGTTTCAACATCGCCAGCCAGGACCAGGGCGGCGAACCCGAGTTCATGCTCGTGAACGACAGTCATGACGGCTCGTGCTGGCTGTGGGATTATGCGCATGGGCGGAGATTTTTGGAAGCGAGCGAACCGACGTCGCCGCGCGGGATTTCCGTGGATATGCTCGATGACGAGGACGCGGACGAACGCGGGCCGAGACTTTTGGAGCCGTAAGCAGGCTCGTGATTGTAGAGTTTATGGGGCGACTTGAGGAAACTCAGGCCGCCCCATGCTCGTTTATGGTTTTGTTGTAGCCGGGGGCGCTGACCCCGGCCGGATGTGATGTTGTGTTCGACCGGGGTCAGCGCCCCCGGCTACAACCAAGCTCAGGCTGCGAGGCGTTGGGTGGAAGTGGCGGGGCCGGCCTTGGGCTCGCGGCGGAAATCGGCCAGCCATTCCGGCCCGGGACCCTGGCCGCGCACGGCGGTGTCGTGGCGATGCGTGGCGCCGGTGCGCAGCTCGATGAGCGCTTCAAGGCGCGGCCAGAACTGCATGTGCTCAAGCAGCGGGTTCACGTAATTTGTGATCGGGCAGTAGAAGGTGTTCTTCGGGTCCTTGTGGTGCAGGCCGTGGTGGTGCGGGGTCTGGAGGATTTTCCAGTCCTGCAGCTTGGAAACGAGCCAGCCGTTCTCGGCGCGCGTGCGATGCGCCATCTTGTGGATTTCGTTGGCGTTGATGCTCACGCCGATGAAGAGGAAGAGCTGCCACGAGAGCAGGCCGAGCGGCCAGGCGACGGCGATCATCAGGAGGCCGGCGAGCACGAGCTCCGACGAGCTCTGCCACCACGACAGGCGCGTGAAGTAGCGCGGCAGGTGGTGGTGGACGATATTGGGCACGATGACATTCGGCCCGATGATCGGGGTGTCCTCGGTGAAATAGGCGTCTTCCGCCCAGTGGACGATGCCGGCCACGAAATCGGCCAGGCCGACGATCACGACGACTTGCACGGCGATCAGGAGGAGGTGGAGGAACAGGCTCATGGGAGTGGAGGGTTGAGTTGAACCGGTCTAGCCGGTGCACCCTGAGAATATCCGAACCGCGGAAAGGCCGTGAGTTGATAAGTCTGATGCGGGGTATCGGTTTTGGTGATGCCCTTCGACTTCGCTCAGGGCAGGTCCCTCGACAGGCTCGGGGCGGGCCCTCGTGGAGGCGGGACTGTCAGTCCCGCGGGTTGCCAGCTGCGAAGCGAATGCCTCGCGGGACTGATAGTCCCGCCTCCAGAACGCTTGCGAAAACGGCGTTGCCTGCACTCCGGCAAACGGGCTCCCTCGGGCGCGGCATGAACGTCCACCACCTCGAGCTGTTCTATTATGTGGCGAAACATGGCGGCATCAGCGCCGCGGTGCGCAAGATTCCCTACGGCATCCAGCAACCGGCCGTGAGCGGCCAGATGGGCCGGCTGGAAAAGGAACTGGGCGTGCGGTTGTTCGAACGCAGTCCGTTTCGCCTGACCGCAGCGGGTGCGCGGCTCTTCGATCACATCCAGCCTTTCTTTGAGGGCCTTGATGCCGTTGCGGCGGAATTAAAGGAGGCCGGTGGGCCGGAGCTGCGGATTGGCGGAGCCGAGCTGGTGCTGCGCGATCACCTGCCCGGCGTCATGCAGCGCCTGCGCACGAAGTTTCCGAAACTGAAATTCAGCCTGCGCACGCTGGGCTACCAATCGGAAGTCGAGAACTGGCTGCGCGACGGCTATGCCGACGTGATCCTGGCGCCGGTGTCCGAACGGGCACCAGCCGGATTGAAGCAGACGCGTTTCGCCAGCCTGCCGGTCGTGTTGCAGGTGCACCCGAAATCCGGCGTGAAGTCGGCGGACGAACTTTGGGCGAAGAAGGAAATCACGGAGCCGCTGATCTGCCTTCCGGCCGACACGAGCATCACCCAGGCGTTTCTCGCCACGCTCAAGAAGCGCGGTGTCACCTGGCGCAACCTCATCGAAGCCTCCTCGCTCGACTTGATCACGCGTTACGTGGCCAATGGCGACGGGATCGGGCTGAATGTCCTGACGCAGCCCAAGGCCAAGCCGCGCGGCGTGAAGCTGCTGGCGTTGGAAGGTTTCACGCCGGTGACCATGGGCGCGCGCTGGCGCGGCGAACCTACGCCGCTGGTGCAGGCTGCGATCGACGAGGTGCGCGGTTATGCGCAGGCCACATGGCCGGAGTGGGCGGTGGGAGAGGACGATTGATCTCCCCGCAGTCGCGTGAACACACCCCGGCGCTTCGCGCCACCCCTCTTGATAGAGGGGTGGCAATCCGCGCGGCCGAAGTCCCCTCTATGAAGAGGGGTGCCCGAAGGGCGGGGTGTGTGGCAGGAGTACGCTAGTTGATGAACATCGCCTCGCTCGTCTGGAAGAGCGCTTGCGCGAGCTTCGTCCACGCGTCGAGCTGGCCGCCGTATTCAACGCCGGCGCCGATGGGCCGGTTGTCGGGGGCACCGGCTTTCTTGGCGAGTGCGGCCAATTGGGCGCGGCGTTCCTCGCGGCGCTTTTCGATGGCGGCCTTGCGGGCGGGATTGTCAGGCGGTGCGTCGAGCGAGGTGCCGGCCGGGTTGGCGTGTACGTAATCGAGCCCGAGCTGGGTTTCTGTGTCCGTCGGCGGGCGCTGGAAGATCGCCATGTACAGCAGCGTCACGCGGTCCTCGTCGCGCTCGAAGCGCGTGAAGTCGGGGCGATGCGTGAGCTTGCGCGAGGTTTCGATCACCAGGGGGCTGTTCATCAGGAACAGCGCCTGTTGCGGGACCGTCGTGGTGTAGCGTTTGCCCGAAGGCGTGTCGGGATTTGGGAAATCGAACTGCGTGAGCAGTTCGGGCGGGTTGCGCCGGTCGATGAGGAAGTAGAGCGCGCGCCGCTTGCCGAAACCTTCGCTGGTCGGCGTGACCGGGCGTCCGCCCATCGTGGGATCGAGCGTGCCGGCGATTGCGAGCAGCGAATCGTAGATCTCCTCAAAATCCATGCGCCGGATGCCGTAGTGCCAGAGCAGCTTGTTGTCGGGATCGGCGGCGAGGCCGGCGGCATTCGGCTGGCTGTCCTGCTGGTAGGTGCTGCTGAGCAGGATCGTGCGCTGCAGCTTCTTGATCGACCAGCCTTCCTCGACGAACTTCGTCGCGAGCCAGTCGAGCAGCTCCGGATGCACCGGCGTGCCGCCCATGTGGCCGAGATCGTCGGGCGAGCTGACGAAGCCCGTGCCGAAATGCTGCTGCCAGAGCCGGTTTACGAGGACGCGGGCGGTCAGCGGGTTTTTCGGATCGGCGATGGCCTGCGCGAGCTCGAGGCGGCCAGAGCCCTTCTTCCATTCCGGGCGTTTCTTGGGATCGGGGGAAAGCACTTCGAGGAAGCGGCGCGGCACGATGTCGCCCGTGTTCTGGACCTCGCCGCGCAGGAGCACGGGATAATCGTGCGGATTCGGGACGTCGACGACGACGTGCGCGCGCGCCGGTGCGCCCGGGTGGTTCATTTCCAAGCCGCCAATCTCGCGCTGCAGGATGGCCTCGGCCTTGGCGAGTTCGCGGCGCTTGGCGGGATCCTTGACCTTGGTGCGGCGCAGCTCGAGGGCTTGTTCCTGGAGCGCCACATTCTTCGTCTGCAGCTCCTTGGCCTTCGCGAGGTAGTCCTTCAAGTCAGGCGTCTCGGGCAGTTTCGTCTGCAGCGTCGGTTCGGCAAAGATGTTCTTCGGCTCCGCGGTGTTAGCGAAGACGCCGTACAGCGAGTAGTAGTCCTTGGTCGGGATCGGATCGAACTTGTGGTCATGGCAGCGCGCGCACGACACCGTGAGGCCGAGAAATGCCTTCGAGGTCACGTCGATGCGGTCGTCGATGATGTCGTTGCGCCGTCCGTCGTGCTGGTTGCCGAGTCGCAGGAAGCCGAGGGCAGCGAGAATGTGCTGGTCGTTCGGCGTCGGCTGGCCGGCGGCATGGGCCTTGGTCGTGGCGGCATCGACGAGCCGGTCGGCCGCGAGCTGTTCGACGATGAACTGGTTGTACGGCTTGTCGGTGTTGAAGGACTCGATGAGGTAGTCGCGGTAGGTCCACGCGTCCGGGAAGCGCGGGTCGTCGCGCCGCGGCGCATCGCCTTTCGTGTCGGAGTAGCGGGCCACATCCATCCAGTAGCGCGCCCAGCGTTCGCCGTAGTGCGGCGAGTCGAGCAGGCGGTCGACGACCTTGGCGAAGGCCTGCGGCGAATCGTCGGCCACAAAGCGCTGCACCTCCGCTTCGGTTGGCGGCAGGCCGGTAAGGTCGAACGTGACGCGCCGGATCAGCGTGCGTTTGTCGGCCTGCGGACTGGGGGCGAGTCCGGCGGCGTTGAGATCCTTGAGGATGAACTGGTCGACGGGCGACTGCACCCAGTCGGCATGGGCGGTGACGGCGGGCACTTCCGGTTTCTTCACCGGCTTGAATGACCAGTAGTCCTTGCTCGCGCTGCCATAGGCACTGCCTTCGGCGACGGCAGTCGGGACGCGCGGGTCGGGCGCACCGCGACGGACCCATTCGACGAGAGCATCGATCTGCTGCTGGCTCAGTTTGCCGCCGTGCTCCTCGGGCGGCATCTTCAAGTCGGCATCGGTGTAGCGAATCGCCTGGATCAGAATGCTGTCGTCCGGTTTGCCTGGCACGATGGCGGGACCCGAACTGCCGCCGTGCAGGAGGCCGTCGCGCGAGTCGAGCACGAGACCGGCCTTGATCTTCTTCGCCGTGTGGCTGTGGCACTCGTAGCAATTCTCGCTTAGCAGCGGGCGGATGTTGGTCTCGAAGAATTGGAGGTCTTCGGCTTTGAGCGTGGTGGGGGCTGCGGAAGCGAACGTTCCTACTGCAAACATTCCCAACCCCGCTACCGTCATCCTGAGCGCAGCGAAGGATCCAAGCCGCAGCGGTGATGCATCCGTTACCTTGGATCCTTCGCACGGCTCAGGATGACGGTATAGGAATCGGGGTGAGAGTGTGATTCGGCGAGTCATCCGGCTGCTGAGAGCGTTTGAAGGCAAATTGTCCGGATGGCCTCATGCCAGCAGCGGCTTCACCACGTTGCCGGCGACGTCGGTCAGGCGGAAGTCGCGGCCGTTGTAGCGGTAGGTGAGCTTGGTGTGGTCGAAACCGAGCGTCTGCAGGATCGTGGCGTGGAGGTCGTGGACGTGGACCTTGTCCTTCACCGCGGCGGCGCCGAATTCGTCGGTCGCGCCGTAAACCTGTCCGCCCTTGATGCCGCCGCCGGCCATGACGATGGAGAAGGCCTTGGCGTTGTGGTCGCGGCCGGGATTGTCGCCGCCGTTGCGATCCTTGGTTGGCTTGCGGCCGAACTCGCCGCCCCAGATCACGAGCGTGGAGTCGAGTAAACCGCGCTGTTTCAAGTCGGTGAACAGCGCTGCGAGCGGCTGGTCGATCTCGCCGGCCTTTTCGGTGATGCGCTCCTCGAGGTCCTGATGGTGATCCCAGCCATCGTGCCAGACCTGGACGAAGCGGACGCCGCGCTCGACGAGGCGGCGCGCGATCAGGAGCTGCTTGCCCTGTGCGGTGTTGCCGTAGGCGGCGCGAGTGTCAGCGGATTCCTTGTTGATGTCGAAGGCGTCCGTGGCCTCGGTCTGCATGCGGAACGCGATCTCGGCGTTCTCGACCCGCGACTCGAGTGCGGCGTCGTGCTGGAGATTTTGCGCGTGGAGCGAGTTGAGCTTCTGCACGAAGTCGAGCTGGCGACGCTGTTCTGTCGACGAGAGGTACGAATTGCGGATGTTCTGGATCATCTGCTGCACATTCGCCGCCGACGTGTTGACACTCGTGCCTTGGTAGACGCCGGGCAGAAATGCGGAACCGTAGCCGGCGGAGCCGCCGACGGGCAGACGGTTGCCGCGGAGCGAAATGAAGCCGGGCAAATTCTGGTTCTCCGAACCGAGGCCATACACGACCCATGAACCCAGGCTGGGCTTGGTGACGCGGATCGAGCCGGTGTTCATGAAATTCGTCGCGACCTCATGCGCGGGAATGTCCGTGTACATCGAGCGAATGACCGCGAGGTCGTCGGCATGCACGGCGGTCTTCGCGAAGAGGTCGCTGACCTCGAGGCCCGACTTGCCGTATTTCTGAAATTTGAAGGGCGAAGCCATTGCCACACCGCCGTCGTTGCCGATGGCGCGGTTGTCCATGCGCGTGAGCGCGGGCTTCGGATCCCACGTGTCGATGTGCGACGGCGCGCCCTGCGCGAAAATGTGGATGACAGCCCTGGCCTTGCCCGGGAATGGCGGGGCCTTGGGGGCCAGCGAACCGGTCAGCAGTGGGGCGGTGGGATTCGTTCCGGCGGAGAGATCGTACGGAAACAGCGTCGCCAATCCCAGCGCGCCGATACCCATGCCCATGCGGCCGAGAAATTGCCGGCGCGTCAGGAAATAATCTTCGAGATCCGTGGAAACGCCGAGGCAGGGGTGATGCCCGTGATGATGATGTCCGTGGTCCTCGTGCGGCATGGGGATAAAGACGACCGGGTGGGAGACAGGTTTCGGCGCGGCTGCGTTCCGATGGGTTTGCCGCTAATTTTACGAACGTGCGTTTTGCGGCAAATGCTCGGTGGCGAAGGCCCGGATTGCGGCCCGGACGCTCTTGAGGCCGTTAAGCCGGGTGGGGGAGAGATTGCGGGCTAGACCGAGTTGCTCGAACAGCTCGGGCTCGGTGGCGACGACGTCGGCCGGCGAGGCGTCGCTGTAGAAATCGCAGAGCAACACGATCAACCCGCGCACGAGCGGCGAGTCGGCGTCACAGCGGAAGAAGCAGCGGCCGTCGCGCATTTCGCCGACGACCCACGCGAGCGAGATGCAGCCCTTGACGCGATGGGACTCGCTGCGTTCCGATTCGGGCAGCGGCGGGCGTTTGCGCGCGCGGTCCACGACCAGGGCCAGCCGCTCCTGCGGATCGTCGATCACGGCGAGGTCCTCGATCATTTGTTGCTGCTTGGCGGCCAGGCTCACGCGGGCAACGTGCGGTGCGAGCCGCCAGCTTGCAAGCATGCGGCGGCTCCGCTCAACTCGGCGCATGTTCAATCCCCTGTGGTTCTGGCGCGGCCTGAAAGGCAACAGCGTGACGTTTGCCGCGCTTTTCGCCTCGGTCCTGCTGGGTGCGTCCATCGCCGGCGGTTTTCACCGGCTGCTCTCGGCGCTCGGGGTGCACTGGCTGTACGTCATCCTGATTCCGATTTTTCTTTTCTCGTGGCTGAGCAGCAAGGAGCCGCAGTGGATGCCGGATGATCGGCTGCGCAAAATCTGGGCCCGGAGCCTGATCGTCGGTTCCATCCTGCTGGCGCTGCTGATTTCGTGGCTGAAGAAATGAGCGGATTCGCAGAGCACCGCGCGCGACTGGAACGCTGGCTGAACACGCGCCTCGCGGCCGCGCTTTTGCTCGGGCTGCTGGGCGCCTGGTATGTGTGGGCGTACGTGCACCACCCGCTCAATCCAGGCCGGGCGCCGGTGGCGCAGCGCGTGGGTTGGTGGAGTTGGTCCGACCAGTACAAGTACTTGCAGGCGACCGAAGCCCTCGCGGCGGGCAAGCTCACGCGGGAGAGTTATCAATATCCGCTGGGCTATCCGGTGTTGGGCGTTCCGTTTGTGCGCTGGTGGCCGGCGCACGCGTATTTCTTGCCCGACCTCGCGCTCGTCCTCGCGGCGGGATTTTTCTGGTGGCGGCTGGCGCGACGCTGGCTGCCCGCAACGGTCGCACTGGCCGTGGCAGTGGTTTTCATCCTGACGCACGGCGAGCTGATCGGTCTGACCATGATCGTGCCATGGAATACGCTCGCGACGCAGTTGGCGTTGCTGGCCGGATTGTGGGTGATGGTTGCGATCACCGGGCCGCGTGCCGTGGTTTGGCTCGCACTCCTCGCGGCGGCCGCGTGGACGGTGCGGCCGATCGATGCAGTGAGCTTCGCGCCGATGCTGGTTTGGTCGGTGCTGCGTTTGCCGACGTGGGGCCAGCGGATCGGATGGGGTGCAGTTGGCGTGGGCGTGATCGGCATGGCGCTGGTCGCGGTCGGCGGCGTCAACCTGATGATCTTCGATACGTGGCGCTCCCCGTACGAACAAGCGGCCTTCATCATGGTGGGCTTCTTCGATTATCCGGTGGTGCAAAAACTCTTTTGGACGTTCGTGGATGCGCGGCCTTTTTTTGGCGAGACCGACGCGGCGCTGCTGGGCCGCTATCCGTGGCTCTTCCTCGCGATTCCGGGAATTTTCTTCTGGATGAAGCGCGAGGGCGCCGCGGGCGCGGCGGCGGTCGCGACGCTGCTGCTGAACTGGCTGCTGTATCTCGGCTACAACGATTTCTTTCCGTCATCGTTCTACCGTTTCAGCCTGATCCATTACGTGTCGTGGAGTTTCCTGCCGCTGGTCGCGGCGGCGGCGGGCGCATGCTGGGTCGGCGCGAAGCTACGCGCGGTGCGGGTCGGGGCCGGAGTCGCACTCGGCGTATTCGTGCTGACGTGTGGGCTGCAGCTGGAAGAACGCGCGCTGCCGGCATCCGCGACGCCAGGCGCGGTTTCAGCCCTGCCGGTGCAGCGGCCGTTGTGGGTGAGATTTCCCGGTGAGTCCCTTGAGCAAGTCACCCAGCTAAGGCTCGACGGTCGGACGATGACCGAGGCCGCCGATTACCAGATACCGTATGTACCGAGCGATTTGAAACTGCTGCTCGGCGCGCACGCAAAAGGCGCCGTGCTCGCTGCCGCGCCCGAAACTGGGATTAAAGCCGTACCGCAAGTCGGCGACTATCGCTGGGGCTGGCGGTGGGACGCCGCGCGCTGGCGCCACTGAGCTAGGCCGCGTTACCCAGCTGCGGCACCGGCCTTCGCCAAGCCTTCGGCCCGGCGAGATGCCGAGGGCGGAGATTTGTCCGGCCGGCGATCGTTGTTCGTATCTAGGCGGCGTTTCCCAGCTGCGGCATCGGTACGTCCAGCGTGGCGGCGAGCGCGCGGTAGAGTTCGCCTTCCGCGGTGGAAACCACGCCGTCGCTGGCGATGACATGTGCCGCGGCCACGAGCAGGCGCTTCTTGATCGGCAGCGAACTGACCGCGAGTTTGTCGAGCGCCGCGTCCATTTGCTCCAGTCCGCTGGCGGCGGGCGGGAGCAAATTGAGTTTGCCGGCGAGCAACGGCAGTTGCGCGGCACCGGCGGCGAAAGCGGCGGCGGTATCCTTGGCGCTCAGGGCGGCCATGGCGGAGAGCATCACGGAAATTTCCGGCGCCACGCCGTCGAAGGAGTCGTACTGCACTGCAGGGCGGTTCGGGCTTTGGGCGAGACGCAGCTGGCCGAGCAGCATCTTTTGCAGCGCGTATTCGAAAGGCGTGACGCGGCCGTCGGCGTGGACCAGCTCGTCGAGCGTGGTGGCGAAGCGGTCGATGTCCGGATCTGAGAGCGAGCGCAGCGCCGGCAAGGCGAGCTGGAGCAGCGGCAGGCGTGCGGCCGGATCGATCACGCTCAGGGCCGGGCGCAGCGAAGCCATCTCGGTGGCGGCCACGATGCCGGCGTGTTTCTCAACCAAGGCCTGTTGCTGGTCGCGCATCGCGCGGTTGCCGTCGAGCAGCAGCCCGTAAACCAGCACCTGGGCGGAAAGCGGATCGCGCGCGGCCTCGCGCAGGCGCGCCGGGATGGAATCGAGCAGCAGCTGGGCGTGACGGAAATGCGAGTCGGTGAGCGCACCGATGTCGGCGACGACCTGGACCGGCTTGAAGGGTACGGCGACCACGGGGCGCGGCGGCGGCAGGTCGGGTTGCGCCTCGTGGACGCGCTGGAGGGTTTCGTCGGGCGTGTAGCGTTGTCCGCCGCCGAAGCCGGCGGTGGCGAAGGACTCGCGCCCGATGTCGACGACCTCGGGCGGATCGAAGAGCTTGCCGTCCCAGTTCGGTTCGACGGCGCGGATGCGTTCGTCGAGCGGCGGGTGCGTGGCCCAGAGTCCGCCGAAGTTGGAAATGAAGGACTGGGCGAAGAAGAAATGCCCGAGCTCGGCCGTGTGGCTGCCAATCATGGTGCCGCCCAGCGCGTAGCCGCCGATTTTCTTGAGTGCGCCGGTGATGCCGCCGGGGTTGCGCGTGAACTGCACCGCCGAGGCGTCGGCGAGGAACTCCCGCTGGCGCGAGACCGCGGCCTGGATCATGCGACCGAAGAAATAGCCGACGTATCCGATGATCAGCAGCGCGAGTCCCGCGGCGATCACCAGAGCCATGCCGCCGCCCTTGCGGTCGTCGGAGCGGACGCGGGTGTAGCGCAGGCTGTTGAGCAGGCCGCGGCCGAGCAGGCCGATGACGAGGATGCCGAACACGATGGCGGTGATGCGGACGTTGAGCCGCATGTCGCCGTTGAGAATGTGGCTGAACTCGTGGCCGATGACGCCCTGGAGTTCGTCGCGGGTGAGTTTATCGAGCGCACCGCGCGACACGGCGATCGCGGCATCGCTCGTGGTGAGGCCGGCGGCGAAGGCATTGATGCCGGGCTCCTCCTCGAGCACGTAGACGGTGGGCATCGGGATGCCGGAGGCGATCGACATTTCCTCGACGACGTTGAGCAGCTTGCGCTCGCGCAGGTCGGTGGTCTTGAGATCCACGGCGCGACCGCCCGCCAATTCGGCGATGGCGCTGCCACCGTCACGCATCTGCGACCACTTGAAGAAGGAGGCCAGGCCGACGACGGCGAGCGTGCCGACCGTCACGCCGGCGAACAGCTTCGGATCCCACCAGCTGCGCGCGGCCACGGATTCCACATAGTAGGAATGGCGGCGCGAGCGGGAGCTGGCCGCGTAGTTCGTGATGAACAGGGCCGCGAAATAGCCGGCGGCGATGGTGCCGGTGACGGCGAACACGAACAACACCACGAGCCACTTGGTGCGGCGGCGGGCGCGGTCCTGGGCTTCGAAGAAATCCATGAGTCAGTTGTAGGGCCGGCGCTGGTCGCCGGGCCGGATCAAGGCACGCCGGCGAGCGGCGGCCCTACAGCTCAGCTGAACTTCACCTTCGGCGCCTCGCGCTCGGCGGCGTTGTCGACCTGGAAGAGCTGGGCTTCGCCGAAATTGAACATGCCGGCGATCGTGTTGGTCGGGAATTTCTCGCGCGTCGTGTTGTAGCTGGTGACGGCGTCGTTGTAGGCCTGGCGAGCGAAGGAGATTTTGTTCTCGGTCGAGGTGAGCTCTTCGGTGAGCTGCATCATGTTCTGGTTGGCCTTCAGGTCCGGGTATTGCTCGGAAACGACCATCAGGCGCGAGAGCGCGCCGCCGAGACCGGACTCGGCGCTGAGCAGGCCCTTCATGGCGGCGGCGTCCGCCGGATTGGCGGCGGCGGTCTTCGAGGCGGCGTAGGCGGTGTTGCGCGCGGCGATGACGGCTTCGAGCGTCTCGCGCTCATGCTTCATGTAGCCTTTGGCGGTCTCGACGAGATTGGGAATGAGATCGTAGCGGCGCTTCAGCTGCACGTCGATCTGGGCGAAGGCGTTCTTGAAGCGGTTGCGCAGCGTGACGAGGCCGTTGTAGGCGCCCATCAACCAAAGACCGACGACGAGGGCGAGGCCGGCGAGGAGAACAAGAAGAACCAGGGCAATTTTCATAGGGGAAGAGTTGAACTGAACGGGCAGAGATGTGTCGGAACGAACAAAGCGGCGCGAGAAATATCATGTTATACCACGAGGCATACTTTCGAAGAGGCGGCGCTTGCCACGCATGGAAGCGAACTGCACCATGCGCCGGTCAATGAAGATGACAGTGCGTTCCCTCCTGCTTCTCCTCGGCCTGACCGCAGCGCACTTGAGCGCGCAGGTTGCGAGCCCCAGTCCGCTCGCGACGGATGGCGCGGCGAAACTGACTGTGCCGGGCGGCTGGATCATGCAGGAGCAGAATGCCAATTCCGCGCTGGAGAATGGTTTTCCCGCGACGGCGGCGGGTATTTATCACGACATCATCGTCGATCGCAACGTGCCCGCCGATATCCGGCAGCGGGTGGGGCTGTCGCTCGTCACGGCCTTGCTCGACGCGGGTGAACTCGCGGCCGCGGAGCAGGCCTTGCAGGCGTACGACGGCCCGCGCAACAGCGCCTACCAGCTGCGCGTCGGTTTGCTCGCCGTCAACAACCGCCGCCTCGGCGCGGCCCGGGCCGCGCTGGCCGCGGGCAAGGTCGAGGAGCTGTCCGACGCGGACAAGGGCTGGTGGTATTTCCTGCAAGCCAGCGTGACCGAGGCCGAAGGCGTGATTGTCCAGGCCAACGGTTTTTATGAGCAGGCGATCCGCGCCGCAGTTTCCGATTTGCAACGCGCGCGTTTCATCCTCGGGCAGGAGCAATCCCGTTTGCGTTCGGGGCAGGTGAGTGAGACGCAGCTCGCGACGTTGCGCGGCAACATGGAGAGGTTCCAAGGCACGCGCACGGGCTACACGGCGGTGCGGACTTACGCGGCCGCGCTGAACGCGCTCGGACGCTCCGGTGAGGCGCAGGACGTGTTGCGGCGCCAGCTGTCCGTGTTGCCCGTCACCGAGCGCGATGCGGCAGACCAACTTGGCCTGATGCTCGGTTTGATCGCGGGCGAGGGTACGGTCGCCGGCCGCCAGGCCTTCCGCCAGCTGCTGCGTGGCGCGCAGCGGCCCGAGACCCAGCGCGTGGCGCTCCAATTGCTCGTGCGCGGGGCGAAGACCCCGGCGGAGCGCGAGCAGCTGCGGCGCGACCTGAGCGAACTTATCGGGGCGCCGACACAGAACCCGATCATCGAGGACCTGCTGCTCGTGCGCGCGCAGGCGGCGCTGGCCGACAAGGTGTATGCCCCGGCAGAAGAGGATGCGCGCGTGCTGCTCGAGCGTTATCCGAATTCCCCGCTGAAAGCCGCGGCGCTGGGCGTGCGCCTGGCAGTGGCATGGGATCTCAAGCGCTATCGCATGGCGGCGGATGTGATCGCACAGTTGCGCGGCGTGATTCCGCCGGGTCGCGAGCACGCCGAGCTGGGAGTGTTGCTGGCCGAGGCGTTTTTCCGGGCGGACGATTATCGCAACGCGGCCGATGCCTACGAGGCCTCGCTCCACGAGGCGCCGCTGGCCGCCCCGGCGGGCATCCTGCTTTTCCAGCGCGTGCTTTCGGACATTCGCGCGGAACGGCTCGAGGCGGCGGCGAAGCAGCTGGACGACGCGGCGTCCGATGCCGGCTTCGACCCGGTGAACCGCTGGCAGGCCGAGTGGAACCTGATGAGGAAAATGCAGGAGAAAGGATCGACCCAGGCGGCCTCGGGCCGCGTCGAGAAACTGCTCGCGGGCGGATCGGCGGGCGTGCCCGAGGAGCTGCGCATCCGTTTCCTCTGGTTGCGCGCCAAGCTTTCGTTCGACAACGGCCAGTCCGAGGCGGCCCTGAAGCAGGCGGACGAACTGCTGGCGTCCCTGGCCCAGCCGGGCCAGTTGGAGGCCGAGTTGCGCTCGGATGTGACCAGCAATGCGCAGCTGCTGAAGGCGCAGGCGCTGCTGGCGCTCGGCCGCGATCCCGAAGGTTTCGCCGTGATGGAAAAACTTCGCGCGGACTTTCATTCCAGCCAGGCGGCGCAGTCTTCCTACCTCGTGCAAGCGGATTACCTGACCCAGAAGGGCGACTTGGTGGGAGCGCAGCGCGTGCTGATCAATTTCGTGAACACCGTGGAATACCGGCAGAGCGAATATGCGCCCCTCGCGCTCTACAAGGCGGCGCGGATCCTCGAGCGCCAAGGCCTGGACCGGCAGTTGTTGGAAGCCCACAAGCTGCTGGAACAGCTGGTGCACGATTATCCGCACGACGACCTCGTGTTCACCGCGCGCCTCGAGCAGGGCGATTTGTTGCGGAAGCTGAACGATTTTGCGGCGGCGCGGCAGGTCTACGAGTATCTCATCAACAACTATCCCGGGCACCCGGATGAGCTGATCGCGCAACTCGGACTGGCGAACAGCCTGTTCGCGCAGGGGGCAGCCACCGCGGAAAGCGCCTCGGCGATTTTCGAGCGCCTGCGCGATCTGCCGTCGGCGCCGGTGGATCTGCGCGCGGAAGCCGGCTACATGTGGGCCTACGCGCTCAAGCGCGCGCAGTCGCCGAAAGCGACGGCGGTTTACTGGTCGGTGGTGGAGAATTTCCTGCTCGATCCGAACCAGGCCGTGAAGCTCGGCCCGCAAGGTCGCTGGTGGATCTCCAAGTCGTTGCTCGACCTGGCGCAGATCCACGAGGATGCCGGGCGGCTGGATGAAGCGCAGCGCGCGTACCAGTTGATCATCGACAACAAGCTCAGCGGCATGGCGCAGGCGCAGGCGAAGCTCGCGCGTTACCGACCGGCCGGCGCCACCGCGCCATGAGCTTTGGCATTTACCACCCGATTCACCCCCGCATGATGCGCGCTCGTCCATGACCGTTTTTAGTTACAGTGCTTTCGCCAAGGGCGGCCCCGTGATGTGGCTGCTGCTGATCCTCGGCCTCGTGGCCGTGGTGATTTTCATCGAGCGCACGCTGTTCCTGCACCGCGCGCAGATCCGTTCGACGGAATTTCTCAACGGCATCAAGAACCTGCTGCAGAAGGACCGCCTGATGGAGGCGCTAACTTTGTGCGAAGAGACGCCGGGTCCGGTGGCGAAGCTGGTGAAGGCGGGATTGCGTCACGCCAACGACGACGAGCAGGCGATGCGTTTCGCCGTGCAGGAGGCGGCGCTCGCGGAATTGCCGGTGCTGGAGCGACGCATCAGCGCGCTCGCGGCCGTCGCGCAGATTGCACCATTGTTCGGTTTGCTCGGCACGCTGCTCGGCATGATCAAGACTTTCTACCTCTTCAACCAAGGCGGCAATTACGCGACGCCCGCGGTGCTGGCCGGCGGCATGTGGGAGGCGCTGCTCACGGCGGCGGCCGGCCTGATGGTGGCGATCCCCGCGCACCTCGCCCGGCATTTTCTCGCCGGCCGCGTGCGCTCGCTGGTGCAGGACATGGAGTGGGTGGGCAATGAATTGATGCGCTACCTGCTGCGCGAATATCGCAACAAGGGAGAGGTTGGAAAATGATCACGCGCCCGCTCGAACTGCAGTCGCGGTTGAGCACGCCGCCGCGCGACCTGGATTTTTTTGCGTGGGTGAGCGTGGGCGTGATCGCGCTTTTTTTCGGATTGCTCGGTTCGCGCTTCATCCTGCCGCCGGGCACGGTCGTTGATACCGGCGGTAACGCGGAGCCGCCGGTCGTGCTCCCGAATGGCGGCACTATTTCCGGTGGCGTGGCGCCGGCGGCCTCGGTCGTGGTGAGTTACCGGCGCGACAACGTGATCTTGTTCGAAGGCGGCATGTACACGCTGCCCGAGCTGCGGAAGCACATGGAGACTTACGCGAAGGCGCATCCCGGTGCGGTCATGCTCGTGCGTGCGGATCGCCAGGTTTCGATGCAGGCGTTCCTGGATTTGTGCGAGATGGCGCGACAGGTGGGCTTTGCCAATGTGGTCGCAGCCGCCGAGCAACCGGCCGCGGGTGGCGCGACAAAATAAAACGGGGCGCAGCCATGCAGATCAAAAGACGCGTCTGGATCGGTTCGCTCATCGCCTGCGTGGCGGTGGGTGGGTGGGTTTTTCGAACGCGCAACGATTTGAAAATTCCGCCGGCTGGCGCCGCGCCGGCGGAGACCAAGCCTTTCGTGCAGCTGGCGGCGAGCGACCAGGTGCTGCGCGAGAGAGCCGACCTGCTCGATCCGACGCCGCTGTTTTTCCCCACCGAGCATAATTATGGTCAACGTCCCTTGCCGCCGGGATTGCTGAAACAGCCGGGTCAGGTTTTCGGCAGCTTTGAGGCGAAGCTTCCCTTGAGTGATCGGGCGGTGGGCTTGTATGGTAACGAAGCGGCTCCCACGCCGGAGAAGCTTTCGGATGTGCTCAGCCAAGGTAACGAAGCCCCTTTTGCGGGGCTGGGTCAGGTTGACATACAGAAGCAAACCCTACCGATTCGCTCGGGCTATGTGCAAGTGAGCGATCTGAAAAATGGGGATATAATTATTTCCCAGACACTTAGCGGGGTGAATCCTCCTCGCTCAGACTATGCCCCAATGGAATTTTTAGTGATCGTGGGCACTGCTGGGGTGGTCGGTGATCCTTTCCTCACCAGCAGCTCGGGCGGGGACGAGACCGATAATTTCTTCCGGACCTACTTGGTGAAGTCCTACCGGCTGGGCGAGCGTTTGCGTCCGGGACGGTATCGTGTATTGGTGGGCGCGTAGGATTTTTGGGCACTTTCCCAAAGATTCTGGTTGACGGGCCTTTTTAGGAACCATTCCCTCGTCGTTCTCTTTGTTTTTTGCCAGTGATTTGGTCTGCCCAGATAGCTCAGTTGGCAGAGCACGTTCTTGGTAAGGACGAGGTCGCCGGTTCGAATCCGGTTCTGGGCTCCAGTTTACCAACCGTCGGCGATCACCGACGTTAATCAAAGATCAACAACTTCAACCGCAACCACATACTCCAAGCTCACAATGGCTAAAGGTACATTCGAACGCAAGAAGCCGCACGTTAACGTCGGCACGATCGGTCACGTCGACCACGGCAAGACCACCCTCACCACCTCGATCCTGGCATGTCAGGCTCGCAAGGGTTTGGCCGAGGTAAAGACCTATGCCGATATCGCCAAGGGCGGCACCGTCCGCGACGCTTCCAAGATCGTCACGATCTCGGTCGCGCACGTGGAGTATGAGTCCGACAAGCGCCACTACGCGCACGTCGACTGCCCCGGCCACGCTGACTTCGTCAAGAACATGATCACCGGCGCCGCCCAGATGGACGGCGGTATCCTCGTGGTTTCCGCCGCTGACGGCCCGATGCCGCAGACGCGCGAGCACATCCTTCTCGCCCGCCAGGTCGGCGTGCCGAAGCTCGTTGTTTTCCTGAACAAGGTCGACCTCATCGACGACAAGGACCTCCTTGAGCTCGTTGAAGAGGAAATCCGCGATCTCCTCACCAAGTACCAGTTCGACGGCAAGGCCGCGAAGATCATCCGTGGTTCCGCCACGGCCGCTCTCGAGGGCAAGCCGGAAGGTGAAGCCGCCATCCAGGCGCTCATGGAAGCTCTCGACAGCGAGATCGCTGAGCCGGCTCGCGAACTCGACAAGCCGTTCCTGATGTCCGTTGAAGACGTCTTCTCGATCACCGGCCGCGGCACCGTCGCGACGGGCCGTATCGAGCGTGGCATCGTCAAGATCAACGAAAACGTTGAGATCGTCGGCCTCAAGGACACCACGGCCACCGTCGTGACGGGTATCGAAATGTTCCGCAAGCTGCTCGATCAGGGCCAGGCTGGCGACAACGTCGGTATTCTCCTCCGCGGTATCGACAAGGACGGCATCGAGCGCGGTCAGGTTATCGCCGCTCCGAAGTCCATTCTCCCGCACAAGAAGGCGAAGGCCGAAATCTACGTCCTCTCGAAGGACGAGGGTGGCCGCCACACGCCGTTCTTCAACGGTTACCGTCCCCAGTTCTACTTCCGCACGACGGACGTGACGGGCGTCGTCAACCTGCCGAAGGGCGTTGAGATGATCATGCCGGGCGACAACATCGCGGTCGACATCGAGCTCATCGTGCCGATCGCCATGGAGAAGACCCAGAAGTTCGCTATCCGTGAAGGCGGCCGCACCATCGGTGCCGGTCGTGTCACCGAGATCGTCGAATAACGCGTCCTTAACCTCTTCCGAACTCCACTGCCGGGGCTCCTTTTTGGGGTCCCGGCTGTGTCGTCTAAAAGAAATAATCACAGGCGCGTAGCTCAATTGGTAGAGTAGCGGTCTCCAAAACCGTTGGTTGGGGGTTCGATTCCCTCCGCGCCTGCCAACTTCGCCCGACAAATCCCATGGCAAATCCCTTCCGCTCCGCCCGCCTCTTCTTCAGTGAACTCGTGGGTGAACTGCAGAAAGCCAGCTGGCCGACCAAGACCGAACTCAAGGACTCCACGATCGTCGTGATCGTCGCGTGCCTCCTGCTCGGCCTGTTCACCAGTATCAGTGACTTCGCGCTCTACAACGTCGTGGACGCCGTCACCGAATTCATCAGCCGCTAATCGTTTCGCCCGATGTCGACCCAGACTTCCAGCCACCAGTGGTTCGCCCTGCACACGCTCTCCGGCCAGGAGAACAAGGTGAAGAACTACCTCGAGAAGTTCAAAAAGGCCGAGGAACTCGATGACCAGATCACCGAGATCCTGCTGCCCACCGAGGTCGTTTCCGAGGTGAAGAACGGCAAGAAGTCCGTCAAGACGCGCAAGCTCTACCCGGGCTACGTGTTCATCAACATGTCGCTCTACGACGAGGAAAAGAAGGTCATGATCAAGCCCTTCTACTTCGTGAAAGACACGGCGGGCGTCATCGGCTTCGTCGGTGGCGATCATCCGGCGCCGCTGCGCCAGGCTGAGATCGACGAGATCAAGGCGCGCATCGAAGCCGCCACGGGCAAGGAAATCCCGAAGGTCACGTTCGAAGTCGGCGAAGAGCTCAAGATCACCGACGGTGCTTTTGCGAACCTCACCGGTCGCGTCGACGAGGTCGACCCGACCCGCGGCAAGCTCAAGATCTCCGTCTCCATTTTCGGTCGGTTTACGCCCGTCGAACTCGAATACTGGCAGGTCCAGCGCGCCTCTGAAAGCTGATCGATCCGCCGCCCTCCACCAACCAGTCCTCACTTAACGATCCACCACCATGGCTAAGAAAATTCAAGGTTACGTCCGTCTCCAGCTTCCCGCCGGTGCCGCCAATCCGGCGCCCCCGGTCGGTCCCGCGCTTGGCGCCCAAGGCGTCAACATCATGGGCTTCTGCAAAGAATTCAATGCGAAGACCAAGGACCAGGCCGGCATGATCATCCCGGTCGTCATCACCGTCTTCAGCGACAAGTCCTTCACGTTCATCCTCAAGTCGCCGCCGGCGTCCGTGCTCCTCAAGAAGGCGGCCGGCATCGCCACCGGTTCGGCCAAGCCGAATCAGGACAAGGTCGGCAAGGTGACCAAGAAGCAGATCCTCGAGATCATCAAAATCAAGAAGGCCGACCTCAATGCCAACTCCGACGAGGCCGCGATCCGCATGATCGCCGGCACCGCGAAGAACATGGGCATCGAGGTTATCGACTAAGTTTAGCCAGTAATCCAACCACTCACCGCGGGAGTCGCCTCAAAACGACGTTTGCACCGCAAGGAGTCCAAAATGCCCGTCAAACACAGCAAAAGATACAACAGCGCCGCGAAGGTCGCTGATCTCACCAAGGAGTATCCCCTCGCGGAAGCGGTGGAGATCCTCGCGAAGTTCCCGAAAACCAAGTTCGATGAGACCATCGAGCTTTCCTTCCGCCTCGGCGTCGATCCGGCGCAGGGCGACCAGATGGTCCGCGGCACCACGCCGCTGCCCAACGGTTCCGGCAAGAAGGTCCGCGTGATCGTCTTCACCGACGATCCGGAGAAGGCCAAGGCCGCGGGTGCGGACGAAGCCGGTCTCGCGGAGCTGATGGCGAAGATCAACAACGGCTGGCTCGAGTTCGACGTCGCGATCGCGACGACCGAGGCGATGAAGCAGGTCCGTACCCTGGCTCGCGTGCTCGGTCCGAAGGGCCTCATGCCGAACCCGAAGTCCGGTACCGTCACCGACGACATCCCCGCGGGCATCAAGGCCGTCAAGGCCGGCCGCGTGGAGTTCAAGGTCGACAAGACCGCCAACATCGGCGTCGGCGTGGGCAAGCGTTCCTTCACCCCGGCCCAGATCTCCGAGAACGTCGCCGCGGTCCTCGAGGCCGTGGGCAAGGCCAAGCCGGCCACGTTCAAGGGCCACTATATCAAGAGCGTCACGCTCTCCTCGTCGATGAGCCCGGGCGTCAAGCTCGCCTCCGCCGAGTTCAACAAATTCTAAGAGGAGCCCGTACCATGAGAGCCGAAAAACAATACCTGATCGATGAGGTCAACGGGCACCTGAAGAAGTCCGACTACGTCATCCTCGCGAACTTCACGAAGATGACCGTCGCCGACACCGCCGAGCTGCGCAAGCGCCTCGCGGTGGAGAAGGCCGAGTTCCACGTCGTCAAGAACAGCTCCTTCCGCGTTGCGGCCAAGGCCCTCGGCCTGCCCGACATGGAGAAGTCCCTTGCCGGCCAGACCGCGATCGTCGTCGGTGGCAAGAATGCCCCTGGCGTCGCCAAGGTCCTGAAGAAATTCATGGAAGAGAAGCAGAAGCTCGAGGTGAAGGTGGGCGTGCTCGACAAGAAAGCGATGAGCGCCGCCGATCTCTCCAAGCTCGCTGAACTTCCGTCGCTGGAAGCCCTCCGTTCGCAGCTGCTCGGCCTGTTCATGCAGACCGCCGCTTCGTTCGTCCGCGTCGTCGACGCCAAGGTCAAGAAGGAGCAGCCCGCTGCTCCGGCCGCCTAATCCACTTCAACAAAAACAATTTTTCCCGGCGCAAGCCGGGGAAGCCAAAAATATCCAACGAAGAGGCTAGGGGATACGTCCCTTAAACGCGTTTCATCCGAAACCGCTATCCGCTTCAGGAGAACAATACCATGAGCAACATCACCAAAGACCAAGTCATCGAGTGGCTGTCCGGCCAGTCGATCATCGATCTCGCCGCCCTCGTCAAGGACCTCGAAGGCAAGTGGGGCGTTTCCGCCGCCGCTGCCGTCGCCGCCGCTCCTGCGGGTGGCGCTCCCGCCGCCGGCGCTGCCGCCGCCGAGGAGAAGACCGAGTTCAACGTCGTCCTCACGGACGCTGGCGCGAACAAGATCGGCGTCATCAAGGAAGTCCGCGCTATCACGGGCCTCGGCCTCAAGGAAGCGAAGGACCTCGTCGAAGGCGCTCCGAAACCGGTCAAGGAAGGCGCGAACAAGGCCGAAGCCGAAGAGATCAAGAAGAAGCTCGAGGCCGCCGGCGCCAAGGTGGAGCTCAAGTAAGCGCTTGGCGTTTACCCGCTTCATTTCCTCTCAATCTACGGGACAGGTCGCGTCCATTCGCGACCTGTCCTTTCGGCTTTCGTTCTTTTGTTCTTTCGCGTCCCGCGGCCTCGCGTCCGGGCGCACCACTGCCGTCTGACCCCTCTCCGGGGCCAGGCGCGTTTGTCTTTTTTCATTTAGTTCACACTTAAACGGGAAATTCCATGGCCGACCGCACTCATTCCGAACGCATTAACTTCGGCAAACTCCGCGAAGTCATTCAGCCGCCGAACCTCATCGAGCTCCAGATCAGCTCGTACCTCGAGTATCTCCAGAAGGATACGCCCGAGAAGCAGCGCAAGCCGTACGGCCTCGAGGCCGTCTTCCGCGAGGTCTTCCCGATCAATTCCTACGACGAGCGCCTGACGCTCGAGTACGTGTCCTACACGATCGGCGAGCCGAAGAGCTCCGAGATCGAGTGCCTGCGCGAAGGCACCACCTACGCCGTCCCGCTTTACGTGAAGCTCCGCCTCCGTGAGGAAGACTTCATCAAGGACGAGGAAATCTTCATGGGCGACATCCCGATGGTCACCGAGCGCGGCTCGTTCATCATCAACGGCGCCGAGCGCGTCGTCGTCTCCCAGCTCCACCGTTCGCCTGGCATCTGCTTTGAAGTTGCCACGCACCCGAACGGCAAGCTGCTGCACTCGTTCCGCATCATCCCGGATCGCGGCACCTGGCTCGAAGTCCAGTTCGACAACAACGACCTGCTCTACGTCTATCTCGACCGCCGCCGTCGTCGCCGCAAATTCCTCATCACGACGCTGCTCCGTTCCATCGGCTTCAGCAACGACCTCGATATCCTGAATCTGTTCTACACGATCCAGGACCTGAAGGTCACCAAGGCGCTCGACCTCGAGAACGTTTCCACGCTCGTCCTGGTTGAAGACGTGATCGATGCCCAGAAGGGCGTCGTGCTCGCGCGCGCCTTCGAGCCGCTGACCAAGGCCATCGTCCGCACGTTCGAGAAGCACGACATCAAGTCGATGCGCGTCATCGACACGACCGCCGACGAAGGTGCGATCATTCGCGCCCTCAAGAAGGATCCGACCCGCAACGAGGAAGAGGCCCTCAAGGAAATCTACAAGAAGCTGCGTCCGGGCGAGCCGCCGACCACGGCGAACGCCAAGGCCCTGCTCAAGCGCCTGTTCTTCGACCCGAAGCGCTATGACCTCGGTCGCGTCGGCCGCTACAAGATCAACCAGAAGCTCGATCTGAAGATCGACCTGGAGAACCGCATCCTCGTGAGCGAGGACATCGTCGCGGCCACCAAGTATCTCGTCCGCCTCAAGAAGGCCGACGGCATCGTTGACGACATCGATCACCTCGGTTCCCGCCGCGTGCGCACCGTCGGTGAGCTCCTCGCCAACCAGTGTCGCGTCGGTCTCTCCCGCACCGAGCGTTTGGTGCGCGAGCGCATGACGCTCTATGACCAGAGCGTGGACTCGATCACGCCGCAGAAGCTGATCAACCCGAAGGCCCTCACGACCGTGATCCGCGATTTCTTCGCGCGCTCGCAGCTGTCGCAGTTCATGGACCAGATCAACCCGCTCGCCGAGCTGACGCACAAGCGCCGCTTGTCCGCGCTCGGGCCCGGTGGTCTCAATCGTGAACGCGCCGGCTTCGAAGTCCGCGACGTGCATCCGTCGCACTACGGCCGCATCTGCCCGATCGAGACCCCGGAAGGTCCGAACATCGGCCTCATCAACTCCCTGTCCACCTACGCCCGCGTGAACGAGTTCGGCTTCATCGAAGCCCCGTACCGCGTGGTCGAGAAGGAGAAGGGCCGCGTGACCGACAAGGTCGTCTACCTCACCGCCGACCAGGAAGAAGGCAAGACCGTCGCCCAGGCCAACGCCGAGGTCGACGAGAAGGGCTTCTTCATCGGCAAGGTTACCGCCCGTAACTCCGGCAACTTCATCGAAGTCGCCGCCGAGGAAGTCGACCTGATGGACGTTTCGCCCAAGCAGGTTGTCTCGGTCGCCGCCGGTCTCATCCCGTTCCTCGAGCACGACGACGCGAATCGCGCGCTCATGGGTTCCAACATGCAACGCCAGGGCGTGCCGCTGCTTCAGACCGAAGCGCCGCTCGTCGGCACCGGCCTCGAGTCCCGCCTCGCGAGCGACTCCAAGACCGTTGTCATCGCTGAAGAAGCGGGCGTCGTCGCTTCCGTCGACGCGAAGCAGATCATCGTCACCAAGGACGGCGAGTTGCCGCGTCACCCGAAGCACAACCCGAAGGACCACGTGTTCGTGTATGAACTCCGCAAGTTCATGCGCTCGAACGCCGGTACCTGCTTCTCCCAGCGCCCGATCGTCAAGAAGGGCCAGAAGGTCAAGAAGGGCGAGTGCATCGCGGACGGTCCCTCGACCGACCACGGCGAGCTCGCGCTCGGCCGCAACGTGCTCGTCGGCTTCATGCCGTGGAACGGCTACAACTTCGAAGACGCCATCCTCATCTCCGAAAAGGTGCTGAAGGAAGACATCTTCACTTCCATCCACGTCCAGGAATTCGAAGTCACCGCCCGTGATACGAAGCTTGGGCCGGAAGAAATCACGCGCGACATCCCGAACATCGGCGAGGAAGCGCTCAAGAATCTCGACCACAACGGCGTCATCCGCGTCGGTGCCGAGGTGAAGCCCGGCGACATCCTCGTCGGCAAAATCACCCCGAAGTCCGAAACCGAACTCGCTCCGGAAGAGAAGCTGCTTCGCGCGATCTTCGGCGAAAAGGCCGCGGACGTGAAGGACACCTCGCTGATCGTTCCCTCCGGTGTGAACGGCATCATCATGGACGTGAAGGTTTCGACGAGCCGCCTCGATGCGGAGCGCGACCGCCTGTCCCCGTCCGATCGCCGCCGCCAGGTGAAGCAGATCCAGGAAGACTACAAGACCCAGATGGACAAGCTGCGCGAGCAGCTGACCGAGGCCTTGTCGAACATCCTTCTCGGCGAAAAGATCCCGCTCGACGTGATCAACGGCCAGACCGGCGAAATCATCATCCCGGCCAACCGCAAGATCACCAAGACGCTCCTGCGCAAGCTGGCTGCCGTCGCGAAGCACATCGAAATCGATCCTTCGCCGGTCCGCATCAAGATCATGGAGATCATCGCCTCGTTCCAGTCGAAGTTCGACGAGCTCGAGGGTGATCGCGAACGCAAGATCGCCTCCATCGAGACCGGTGACGAAAACGGCCCGGGCGTGATCAAGCAGGTCAAGGTCTACATCGCCACGAAGCAGAAGCTCGAGGTCGGTGACAAGATGGCCGGTCGCCACGGTAACAAGGGCGTCGTCGCCAAGATTGTTCCCGAGGAAGACATGCCGTTCCTGCCGGACGGTACCCCGATCGAAATCTGCCTTAACCCCCTCGGCGTGCCGTCGCGCATGAACGTCGGCCAGGTGCTCGAAACGCACCTCGGCTGGGCGTGCAAAAAGCTCGGCATCAAGGTGGCCACCCCCGTGTTCGACGGTATTCCGGAGACCAAGGTGCGCGGCTATCTCAAGGAGGCCAAGCTCCCGTCGACCGGCAAGTCCATGCTCTACGACGGTCGCACCGGCGAGAAGCTCGATCAGGAGGTCGTCGTTGGCTACATCTACATGATGAAGCTGAACCATCTCGTGTCGCATAAGATCCATGCGCGCGCGGTCGGTCCGTACTCCCTCGTCACGCAGCAGCCCCTGGGCGGCAAAGCCCAGTACGGCGGCCAGCGCTTCGGCGAAATGGAAGTGTGGGCACTCGAAGCCTACGGCGCGGCGCACACCCTCCAGGAGCTCCTCACGGTCAAGTCCGACGACGTCAACGGCCGCACCAAGATCTACGAGTCGCTCGTCAAGGGCGACAACACGCTGAGCGCCGGCACGCCGGAATCGTTCAACGTGTTGGTCAAGGAAATGCAGGCCCTCGGCCTCGACATTAAGCTGAACAAGCGCACCGCGCTCGGCGAAGCCCTCGGCGGCGCCCGCTAAGATTTAATAACAAACACAATACTGGGAGCATCATCGCAATGAGCACTGAACAAGCCCGTGAAGAAGTCCGGTCCGTCCTCGGATCGGATGAGAATCAGTTCGACAGCGTATCCATCACCGTCGCCGCGCCGGAAACCATCCGCGCGTGGTCGAAGGGTGAGGTCAAGAATCCCGAGACGATCAACTATCGTACCTTCAAGCCCGAGCCGGGTGGTCTTTTCTGCCAAAAGATCTTCGGCCCGGTGCGTGACTACGAGTGCGCCTGCGGAAAGTACAAGCGCATCAAGTATAAGGATGTCGTCTGCGATCGCTGCGGCGTCGAAGTGACCATCGCCCGCGTCCGTCGCGAGCGCATGGGCCATATCGAACTCGCCGTACCGGTTGCCCACATCTGGTTCCTCAAGAGCATGCCGAGCCGTCTCGGCCTCCTGCTCGACATGACCGCCCGTTCGCTCGAGCGCGTCATCTACTACGAGAACTACATGGTGACCAACGCGGGCAAAACCCCGCTCGAGCTCAAGCAGCTCCTCACCGAAACCGAGTTCCAGCAGGCCGTCGATGAATACGGCGCCGATGCCTTCACCGCCAAGATGGGCGCTGAGGCCGTGCGCGACGTGCTCACGCAGGTCGACATGGAAGCGGTTGTGGCCGAGCTCCACGAGACGATGCGCGCCACGCGCTCGAAGCAGATCAAGAAGAAGCTCTCCAAGCGCCTCAAGGTCATCGGCGGCTTCATCAGCTCCAAGTCCCGTCCGGAATGGATGGTCATGGAAGTGCTGCCGGTCATCCCGCCGGATCTGCGCCCGCTCGTTCCGCTTGAGGGTGGCCGCTTCGCGACCTCCGATCTCAACGATCTCTATCGCCGCGTCATCAACCGCAATAATCGCCTGCGGAACCTGATGCAGCTGAAGACGCCCGACGTCATCATTCACAACGAAAAGCGCATGCTCCAGGAGGCCGTCGACGCTCTGTTCGACAACGGCCGCCATGGCCGCCCGGTCACGGGCGCCGGCAACCGCGCCCTGAAGTCGCTCTCCGACATGCTCAAGGGCAAGCAGGGCCGCTTCCGTCAGAACTTGCTCGGCAAACGCGTCGATTACTCCGGCCGCTCGGTCATCGTCATCGGTCCTGAACTCAAGCTCAACCAGTGCGGTCTCCCGAAGAAGATGGCGCTCGTTCTGTTCGAGCCGTTCATCATCCGCCGCCTCAAGGAACTCGGCTTCGTGCACACCGTCCGCGGTGCCCGCAAGATGATCGAGAAGAAGTCCCCGGAAGTCTGGGACATCCTCGAGGAAGTCACGAAGGGTCACCCGGTGCTGCTCAACCGCGCGCCGACGCTGCACCGTCTCTCGATCCAGGCTTTCGAGCCCGTGCTCATCGAGGGTTCGTCCATCCGCGTTCACCCGCTCGTCTGTACGGCTTACAACGCCGACTTCGACGGTGACCAGATGGCCGTCCACGTGCCGCTGTCCCTCGAAGCCATCCTGGAGTGCAAACTCCTGATGATGTCGACGAACAACATCTTCTCGCCGTCCTCCGGCAAGCCGATCCTCACGCCGTCGCAGGACATCGTCCTCGGCGCCTACTACCTCTCCGTCGAGCCGCGCACCAAGCCCGCCAAGGGCACCCGCGTGCCGCTGCTTTCCGGTCTGCAGGAAGTGCAGTACGTCAAGGCCGACGGCGCCCTCAAGGTGCATGATTGGATCCAGGTTCCGAACCCGGACTTCGGCAAGGACACCGTCTACGGCAACAAGGAGCGCAAGCACCTGCTGACCACCGTAGGTCGCGTCATCTTCAACCAGATCTGGCCCGCCGGCCTCGGCTTCATCAACTTCCCGGTGCCGAAGGGCAAGCTGGGTGACCTGATTCTCAACACCTACAAGGTGGCGGGTGATCGCGTGACGGTTGAGACGCTCGACAAGCTCAAGGAGCTCGGCTTCCAGACCGCCATGCAGGCCGGCATCTCGATCGGTATCGACGACATGATCATTCCTGAGAACAAGAAGGAAATCGTGGCCGATGCGCGCAAGAAGGTCGACGAGGTCGAGTCCCAGTACAAGAAGGGCATCATCACCTCCGGCGAGCGCTACAACAAGATCATCGACATCTGGACCGGCGCCACCGACCGCATCGCGAAAGCGGTGTTCGGCAAGCTCGAGAACAACGACGGCAAGCCCGACGTCAACCCGGTGTACATCATGATGGACTCCGGCGCCCGCGGTAACAAACAGCAGGTTCGCCAGCTGTGCGGTCTCCGCGGCCTCATGGCCAAGCCGTCCGGCGAAATCATCGAGCGCCCGATTCTGTCCTCGTTCCGCGAGGGCCTCACGGTGCTCGAGTACTTCATCTCTACGCACGGCGCCCGCAAGGGTCTCGCCGACACCGCCCTCAAGACGGCCGACGCCGGTTACATGACCCGCAAGCTTTGCGACGTGGCCATGGACGCCGTTGTCACCGAGGAAGATTGCGGTACGCGCGACGGTATCTGGAAGAAGGCGATCTTCGAAGGTGAGACGATGCTCGTCTCGCTGGCGGAGCGCATCGTGGGCCGCTTCTCGGCCGACGACGTCTTCGACCCGCTCAACCCGACCAAGACCATCGTCAAGGCCGGCGAGCTCATCACCGAGGAACTCTCCAAGCGCATCGACGACTCCGGCATCGAGCGCGTCAAGGTGCTCTCGCCGCTCACCTCCACGAGCGAGCAGGGTATCGACGCGAAGTCGTACGGCATCAATCCCGCCACCAACAAGGTCGCGAAGATCGGTGACTCCGTCGGCATCATCGCCGCCCAGTCAATCGGCGAGCCGGGTACGCAGCTCACCATGCGTACGTTCCATATCGGTGGCGTCGCCTCCGCGGGTTCCAAGAACCCCGAGATCAAGGTGCGCAATGCCGGTATCGTGAAGTACCGCGGCCTCCGCCTCGTGCAGACCGCCGAAGGCTTCAACATCGTCCTCAACAAGACCGGTTCGCTCCAGATCCTCGACGACAACGATCGCGAGCTCGAGTCCTACCCGATCGTGGTCGGTACCTTCCTCTCCGTCTCCGACGGCGACAAGGTCACCAAGGGCCAGACGATCGCCCAGTGGGATCCGTACAACATTCCGGTTCTCTCCGAGAAGGCGGGCACGCTCCACTTCAAGGACATGATCCCGGGTGTGACCGTGAAGCGCGAGCTCGACGAATCCACCGGCCGCATCGCGACCGTGGTCATCGAGCACAAAGAAGACCTCAATCCGCAGATCGAAGTTCGCGACGATCACGGCAAGCCGGTCGCCGCTTACTCCATCCCGACGGGCGCGCAGGTCGCGGTCGCCGAGGGTGACATCATCCAGCCGGGCGCCCTGCTCGCCAAGACGCCGCGTCAGGCGTCCGTGACCAAGGACATCACCGGTGGTCTCCCGCGCGTCGCCGAGCTCTTCGAAGCCCGCCGTCCGAAGGAAGCCGCCGAGATGGCCCGTATCGAGGGTGTCGTCTCGTTCGAAGGCTCCATCCGCGGCAAGCGCAAGCTCGTCGTCCGTCACGAGGAAACCGGTGGCGAGGAGGAACACCTGATCCCGCACGGCAAGCACATCATCGTGCAGGCCGGCGACGTGGTCCACAAGGGCCAGCACCTCACGGAAGGCTCCGCCGATCCGCACGAGATCCTCGAGATCCTCGGGCCCACCGCGCTGTATGAGTTCCTCATCGGCCAGGTGCAGGAAGTCTACCGTCTCCAGGGCGTGTCGATTAACGACAAGCACATCGAGGTCATCATCCGCCAGATGCTCCGCAAGGTCCGCATCAGCGATCCGGGTGACACCGAGTGGTTCTGGGGCGAGCAGATCGATCGCACCGCGTTCCTGCGCGAGAACAAGCGCATGGAAGCCGCGGGCGGCAAGCCGGCGGAAGCCGAGCCGATCCTGCTGGGCATCACCAAGGCCTCGCTCGAGACCGAGAGCTTCATCTCGGCCGCTTCCTTCCAAGAGACGACGCGCGTCCTCACCGACGCCTCGACGCTCGGCAAGGTCGACACGCTGCGCGGCTTCAAGGAGAACGTCATCATGGGTCACTTGATCCCGGCGGGCACGGGCCTCCCGGCTTACAAGAAGCTCAAGGTCACGCTGCCGCTCGGCGGCGAGATCCCGATGGACGAGGCTCCGAAGGCCACGGCCGAGGCCAGCTAAGGTTCAGCCCTCTGAAAAATTCAAAGCCGCGGATCTATTCCGCGGCTTTTTTATTGGCCCTTAAAATTACGCACCGCCCATTGGCGGAATCGTACCGGCGGGCGGACGCGGCTTGCGGCGATCGATGCCGTCCCATGGCACGCGGGTGGGGGATCGGTTCACTAGGGTCTCCGCAAGATGCAGCGGCAACTTCGCAAGCAAGGAGAGGAAGGGAAGGGAAACGAGGAGCGCGACGGCTGACGTGTCGGGAGTCAGCCCGCCGAAAATCGCGGCCGCGAGCGCCATGAAAACAATCGCGCCCCAGATCAGGGCACTCGCCAGCACGGGCCAGGCGATAACCTTCAGCCAGGTGCGGGCCGGACGGCGCGAGCGCCACAGCGGCGCGGCGGAGAGCGCAAGCACGGTCACGAAAAGAACGATGCCCGGCAGGCCGCCCGAGAAAATGATTCCGTTCGTATAGAAAATTGCGTCGAGCAGTCCGAAAAATTTCGTCGCGAAGAGACCGAGCTTCACGTTCGCGTTCGGCGGCGAGAACATGTCATCGCGATCGTAGAGCTTGGTGAAGCGGCCCGATTCGATTTCCTGGAAGCGCGCCACGTAGGCGTTCAGGCGCTGCTCGTATTTCGCCGGGTCGGCCTTTTTGAGCGCGGCCTCGCGCGGCACTTGCGGCACGCCGTTGATCACGCTGGCGACCTCGGGATAATCGCGGCGCAATTCCTGTCGTGCCGCCGTGACGTTGAACGGTGCGGAGAAGCGAATCGGCTTCCAACCGTATTCGCTGTCGATCAGGCGCGACGAAAAACCGCGGGCCAGCGCGAGCGGGTGTTTGTCGAGTGCTACCTTGGAGAGCTGGTAATTAAAGCCGCTCCAGCTCTCGGCCACCGCCGGAGAGAGTGAGGCCAGGGCCCACGCCAAAATCAGGCCGCCAACGAGGAGGCCCAAGCTTAACTTGAGTGCCCGGAGCGATTCCTTGCGGAGCCAGGGGGCAAATTTCTCATCGGAAAGACCCTTCGACTTGCTCGAACTCATGTGGAGGCAACTAGACAGGGTTGCGGGCCGATGTCACGCCCGACGCATGTATTTCCAAGGGTTTACGCAAGAAAGTGACGCGATTCTTAGGATTTTGGAGACCAAACAGGAGAAATTGCTTCTGAAAGCGCCGATTCACGGGGCTTTTTTAGCGGCTTGCAGGACAGCATGGAATTGAGGCCCATCTGACAGGGGCTGGAGGCGGCAGCTTGGGTTGCAAGAGGGGTAGGGGCTTCTCGCGAATCAGCAGGTGGATGTGAATAACTTTTCCCCAGTTTTTTCGATTTAACTCTTGAAGTAGGCTCCGCCGCCCTGCTTTTCTAACCATCCCTATCGTCACTTACAGCCGCTGCAGCCAAACTGTAGAGGCACCTGAGACGCTCGATTTCAGAGGGAAAACTCCTTCCGACGTCGGGAAATCCATAAAGCGCGAAATAGTTCTTGCCGGGGCCTAGTGCTCCGGTAGGTTCCGCGCCTTTTCCACTTTTCACAACCTTCCATCCAAACACATGCCAACCATCAACCAACTCGTGAGAAAAGGACGTCGCAAAGTCACCGCGAAGTCCAAGGCTCCGGCGCTGCAGGGTAATCCCTTCCGCCGCGGCGTCTGTGTGCAGGTCATGACCCGCACGCCGAAGAAGCCGAACTCGGCCATCCGCAAGGTCGCCAAGGTTCGCCTCACGAACGGTACGGAAGTCATTTCGTACATCCCGGACGAGGGCCACAACCTGCAGGAGCACTCGATTGTGCTCGTGCGCGGCGGCCGCGTTAAGGATCTCCCCGGCGTGCGTTACCACATTGTCCGCGGCACGCTCGACGCCACCGGCGTTGAGAAGCGTCGTCGTTCCCGTTCCAAGTACGGCGTCAAGCGCCCGAAAGCTGCCAAGTAAACCTCGTTCTTTTTAGCCACCATGTCTCGTCGTCGCAGAGCAACGCACCGCCCCACCGTTCCGGATGTCCGCTATAACAGCGCCCTGGTAACGCACCTCATCAACGTCATCATGAAGAGCGGCAAGCGCACGCTCGCCGAGCGCATCGTCTACGGTGCCTTCGAGAAGGTGAGCGAGAAGCTGCAGAAGGGCGACCCGGTCGACCTGCTCATGGGCGCCATGGAAAACGCCCGCCCGAAGCTTGAAGTGAAGAGCCGCCGCGTCGGTGGTGCCACCTACCAGGTTCCGGTTGAAATCTCTTTCGAGCGCCAGGAATCCCTGGCCCTCCGCTGGATCGTCGATGCCGCCAACGGCCGCAAGGGCGTGCCGATGCGCGAAGCCATCGCTTCCGAAATCGTCGATGCCTACAACAACACGGGCTCGGTCGTGAAGAAGAAGGAAGAAATGCACAAGATGGCCCAGGCCAACCGTGCCTTCGCCCACCTCCGCTGGTAAGGAATTTTTCGAATGTCTGTCGCCTCTCCCATCAAGATTACGGTCGTCACCGACAAGGCCAAGGTCTCGCCGGTCAACTCCAAGGAACGTCCCTTCCCGCTGGAATGGACGCGCAACATCGGCATTGCCGCGCACATCGATGCGGGCAAGACGACGACGACCGAGCGTATTCTTTTCTACTCCGGCGCCGTCCACAAGATGGGCGAAGTCCATGAAGGCACCACGGTGACCGACTGGATGGAGCAGGAGCGCGAGCGCGGTATCACGATTACCGCCGCCGCCATTTCCTGTGCCTGGAACGCTTCCTGGGGTCCTTGGAAGGGCATTAAGCAGCGCATTAACATCATCGACACCCCCGGCCACGTGGACTTCACGGCTGAGGTGGAGCGCTCGCTCCGCGTGCTCGACGGTGCCGTTGCCGTGTTCGACGCCGTCGCCGGCGTGCAGCCGCAGTCCGAGACCGTCTGGCGCCAGGCCAACAAGTATCGCGTCCCGCGCATCGCTTTCATCAACAAGATGGATCGCATCGGCGCCGACTTCTATCGCTGCATCGACGACATCCGCAACAAGCTCAAGGCGAATGCCCACGCGCTCTATCTTCCGATCGGCGCCGAGGAAAACTTCACCGGCTTGATCGATCTCGTGCAGAACGTCGCCTACACCTTCGAGGATGACCCGAAGGATCCGCTCGGCATGAATCCGAAGTCGGTGGCGATCCCGGCCGACATGGCCGCGAAGGCCAAGGAATATCGCGACAAGCTCATCGAGGCGGTTTCCGATTTCGATGACGTCATCGCCGAGAAATACCTCGGTGGCGAAGAGATCTCGGTTCCGGAACTCATGCTCGCGGTCCGCAAGGCCACGATCTCGCTCCAGTTCACCGGCGTTTTCCCGGGCTCCGCCTTCAAGAAGAAGGGCGTGCAGCGTCTCCTCGACTGCGTCGTCAACTATCTCCCGAGCCCGATCGACGTTCCGCCGATGAAGGGTCAGGACAGCGATGGTAAGGAAGTCGAGGCCGTCGTCAGCGACTCCGCCAAGCTGGCCGGTCTCGCTTTCAAGCTCTGGAACGACCCGTTCGTCGGTCGCCTCGTGTTCTACCGCGTCTACACCGGTGTGCTCACGCGCGGCATGTCCCTCTACAATCCGCGTACCCGTCGCTCGGAGCGCGTCTCCCGCCTCGTGCTCATGCGCGCCATCGAGCGCGAAGAAATCGAGAAGGCTTACTCGGGCGACATCTGCGCCGTGGTCGGCGTCAAGGACGTCATCACCGGCGACACGCTGTGTGACGAAGATTTCGATATCCGTCTCGAGCCGCCGTCCTTTCCGGAGCCGGTTATCTCGATGTCCATCGAGCCGAATTCCAAGGGCGACCAAGAAAAGCTCGGCGTGGCGCTTCAGCGCCTCGTGGCCGAGGATCCGACGCTCCGCGTCAAGACCGACCAGGACACCGGCCAGACCATTCTGGCGGGCATGGGCGAGCTTCACCTCGAAATCATCATCGATCGCATGAAGCGCGAGTTCAAGGTCGAGGCGACCTCGGGCAAGCCGCAGATCGCGTATCGCGAAACCATCACCAAGGCCGCTGACGGCGAAGGCAAATTCATCCGCCAGTCGGGTGGTAAGGGCCAGTACGGCCACGTCGTCGTCAAGATGGAGCCGAACGAGAAGGGCAAGGGCGTCGAGGTCATCAACGAGACCGTTGGTGGTTCGATCCCGAAGGAATTCATCAAGCCGGCCACGGACGGTCTCCTCGAAGGCGCCAACAACGGCGTCATCGCGGGCTTCCCGGTCGTCGACGCGATCATCCGCATCGTCGATGGTTCCTTCCACGAAGTCGACTCGTCCGAAATGGCGTTCAAGATGGCCGGCATCTTCGCTTTCAAGGAAGCGATGAAGCAGGCTGGTCCGATCCTCCTCGAGCCCATTATGGGCGTCGAAGTCACCACGCCGGAAGAGTACCAGGGCGACCTCATGGGCGACATCAACCGTCGTCGTGGTCAGATCCAGGGCATGGATAACAAGTCGGGCGCGTGCATCATCTCGGCGCACGTTCCGCTTGAGCTCCTCTTCGGCTACGTCACGGACATCCGTTCCCTCTCGAAGGGCCGCGCCAGCGCCTCCATCACGCCGTCGCACTTCGCGCAGGTTCCGAATTCCCAGCTCACCAAGATCGTCGAGGCCAACGCCAAGGGCCCGGCTCGTACCTAACTCTTCTCCAACCCTCGTTCTTTATACGCCATGAAAGGCCAACGCATTCGCATCAAACTCCAGGGCTTCGACTATCGTGTCATCGACCAGTCGGCCTCGGAAATCGTGGAAACCGCCAAGCGCTCCGGCGCTCGCGTCTCGGGTCCCATCCCGCTCCCGACCCACATCGTGAAGCTTTCGGTCAACCGCTCCCCGCACGTGGACAAGAAGTCCATGGAGCAGTTCGAATCGCGCACGCACAAGCGTCTCATCGATATTCTCGAGCCCACCGCCCAGACGGTCGACGAGCTGAAGAAGCTCAACCTCCCGTCCGGCGTGGACATCACCATCAACGTCTAAAATTTTTCAACCCACAGTCCAGCTTAGCAGCCAGCCGGCTCACCCCGGCCCTTGCTAAAGTAGGTCTAACAGAAACGGCGCTCACCCGCCACCTACCACTTAGCCCATGATCGCTACCATATTAGGCAAAAAAATCGGCATGACCCAGGTCTACGACGCGCAAAACGTCTTGGTCCCGGTCACCGTTGTGGAAGCCGGCCCGTGCCCGGTCGTCCAAGTCAAAACCATCGAGAACGACGGCTACAACGCCGTGCAGCTCGGTTTCGGTGCCCAGAAGGCGAAGAACGCCTCCAAGGCCGAAGCCAGCCATGCCAAGAAGGCCGGTCTCGATTCCACGCCCCGCGTGCTGAATGAGGTCCGCCTCACCGAGGCGTTCACCGGCAAGGCCGGCGACGTCGTCACGGTGGCCGCCTTCACCGAAGGCCAGGTCATCGACGTGCTCGGCGTGTCGAAGGGCAAAGGCTTCCAGGGCGTCATGAAGAAGCATGGCGCGTCCGGCGGTCCTGCCGCTCACGGCTCCATGTTCCACCGCCGCATCGGTTCCATCGGTATGCGCCAGACTCCTGGCCGTTCCTGGAAGAATCAGGCGATGCCCGGTCACATGGGCAGCAACAACCGCACCGTGCAGAACCTGCGCGTCGTGAAGGTCCTCGCCGACAAGAACCTCATCCTCGTCAAGGGTGCCATCCCGGGCGCCAACGGTGATCAGGTCATCATCCGCTCCGGCAAGAAAGCCAAGAAAGCCTAACCTACCGGAGACTGAATCATGAAACTTACCGTTTTCACATCCGACGCCGCGAAGAGCTCCGAGAAGGAGTTCAATCTTCCGACCTTTGAAGGCTCCAAGGGCCTCCAGGCCGTGAAGGAAGTCGTCGTCGCCCACAAGGCCAACGCCCGCCTCGGCACGCACTCCACCAAGACCCGCGGCGAAGTTCGCGGCGGTGGCAAAAAGCCGTGGGCCCAGAAGGGCACCGGTCGCGCCCGCGCCGGCTCCAACCGCTCGCCCCTGTGGGTCGGTGGTGGTGTCGTGTTCGGCCCGAAGCCGCGTGACTATTCCAAGAAGATCAACGGGAAGGTGAAGGCCCTCGCTTTCAACCGCGCCCTCTTCGATCGCGCCACGGCCGGTGACATCAGCGTCATCGACACGTTCGTGGCCAAGGACGCCAAGACGAAGGCGATCGGCGCCGTCATCGAACGCATCGCCCCCAAGGGCAAGGTGCTCATCGTCGACGCCCCGTTCTCCACCGAGGCCAACCGCGCCGCGCGCAACCTCGCCCGCGTCACCCTGCAGGAGGCCGCCAAGCTCAACACCCTCGATCTGGTGCAATACTCCAAGATCGTCGTGTCGACCAAGGCCCTCGAGACCATCATCGCCCGCGCCAACGGAGGTCAGTCATGATCAACGCCGATAAAATTCTCAAAACCATCCGCCTGACGGAGAAGTCCAACAAGCTCTCGTCGAACTTCGGCCAGTACACCTTCGAGGTGTTCCCGGATGCGACGAAGTTCACGGTGCGCGCCGCCGTCGAGCAGACCTTCAAGGTCACCGTCACCCGCGTGAACATCCAGAACCGCAAGGGCAAGCCGAAGCGTTCGCGCCAGGGCCGCCCGATCACCAAGTCCGACAGCAAGCGTGCGATCGTCACCCTCAAGGCGGGCGACAAGATCGAGCTGACTGCCTAAGCCCGGAGATAACCCACCATGGCTCTTAAATCCTTCCGTCCGCTGACCGCCTCGCTGCGCTTCACCACGCTGAATCGCCCCGAAGGTCTTTCCAAGAACCGCCCGGAGCGTTCGCTCGTCGAGAGCAAGAACAAGTCCGGTGGTCGCAACACCTATGGCCGCATCACCTCGCGTCGTCGCGGTGGTGGCCACAAGAAGCTCTATCGCATCATCGATTTCCGTCGCGACAAGCTCGACATGGCCGCCAAGGTCCAGTCGATCGAGTACGATCCGAATCGTACCGCGCTCCTCGCGCTGCTGGCTTACGCCGACGGCACGAAGGCGTACGTCCTCGCTCCCCAGGGTCTGAAGGCCGGTGACACGGTGTTCAACCTGATGAAGACGGACACGAACGATTTCCGTCCGGGCAATTCCTTCCCGCTGAGCGTCATCCCGCCGGCCACGAAGGTGCACGCCGTCGAGCTGCTCCCCGGTCGTGGCGCCCAGCTGGCCCGTTCCGCCGGTACCTCGGCCGAGCTCGTCGCCGTCGAAAACGGTTACGCGCAGATCCGCCTCGGTTCCGGTGAGACCCGCCTGGTCAACGCCAAGTGCCGCGCCACCATCGGCGAGGTTTCCAACGCCGACCACGGCAAGCGTTCGCTCGGCAAGGCCGGCCGCAACCGCTGGCTCGGCAAGCGCCCGCGCGTGCGCGGTGTCGCCATGAACCCGGTCGACCACCCGAACGGTGGCGGTCAGGGTAAGTCCAAGGGTGGTGGCGGTCGCCAGCACCTCGTCTCGCCGTGGGGCCAGCTCGCCAAGGGCTTCCCGACGCGCAAGCGCACCAAGCTGTCCAGCAACTTCATCCTCGTTCGTGCCAACGGCCGCAAGCCGCGCGGCCAGAAGTAATCTTAACGATCCCGCACCATGGCACGTTCCATCAAGAAAGGTTTCTTTGTCGACTACCACCTCCTGGAGAAGATCCAGAAGGCGGCCAAGTCCGGCGGCGCCCGCAAGCCGATCCAGACTTGGTCCCGTCGTTCGACCATCACGCCCGAATTCGTCGGCCACACCATCAGCGTCCACAATGGCAAGGCGCACATCGCCGTGTACATCACGGAGAACATGGTCGGCCACAAGCTCGGCGAATTCGCCCCGACCCGCATCTTCAAGGCGCACGGCGGCATGACCCGTAAGGAAATGTAAGCCCTCGGCTCACCGAGAATACTACAATGGAAATTCAAGCTCTCACCCGCAACGCGCGCATGTCCCCGCGCAAGGTCCGCGAAATCGCGAACCAGATCCAGGGCCGCCCGGCTCAGGAGGCCATCGACTTCCTTACGCTCATCCCGCGCAAGTCGGCCCGCCTGCTCGCCAAGACGCTCAAGAGCGCCGTGGCCAACGCCGAGAACAACAACAGCCTCGCCGCCAGCTCCCTCACCGTCCACCGCGCGCTCGTCGAGCCCGGCCCGGTGCTGAAGCGCTTCAAAGCCGGCGCCCGCGGTTCGGCCAAGCCCCGCGTCAAGCGCATGTCGCACCTCCGCATCGTCCTCACCGACGGCAAATCCAACTAACACTTACCATGGGACAAAAGACCAACCCTACAGGCTTCCGCCTCGCCGTCCGCCGCAACTGGCAGTCTCGCTGGTTCGCGCGTAAGAAGGATTTCGCCAAGCTCCTCCATGAGGACCAGGTCATCCGCTCCACGCTGATGGAGAAGCTCAAGCAGGCCTCCGTGCCGCGCATCTTCATCGAGCGCGCCGGCAACCGCGTCCGCGTCAAGATCTTCACCGCCCGCCCCGGCATTGTCATCGGCAAGAAGGGCCAGGAAGTGGAGAACATGAAGGTCGCCCTCGGCAAGCTCACCGGCAAGGAAGTCCTCCTCGACATCCAGGAAGTGAAGAAGCCCGAGGTCGAAGCCCAGCTCGTGGCCGAGAACGTCGCGCTCCAGCTCGAGCGCCGCATCGCGTTCCGCCGCGCCATCAAGAAGTCCATCCAGATCGCGATGTCCCTCGGCATCGACGGCATCAAGATCCAGTGCTCGGGCCGCCTCGGTGGCGCCGACATCGCCCGCCGCGAATGGCAGCGCCAGGGTCGCATCCCGCTGCACACGCTGCGCGAGAACATCGACTACGGCTTTGCCGAGGCCCAGACCGTCTGGGGCAAGATCGGCGTCAAATGCTGGATCTGCAAAAAAGACGAATCCAACTAACACTCTTACCGGCACCAAGCTTAACGCTTAACGCCCCCTGATACCATGGCTCTCGCTCCCGCCCGCACCAAATACCGCAAGACGATGAAAGGCTCCCGCGCTGGCAATGCCAAGCGCGGCAACACGATCGCCTTCGGCGAATTCGGCCTGCAGTCCCTCTCTCGCGGCCCCATGACCGGCCAGCAGATTGAAGCTGCCCGCGTCACCATCGCCCGCCACTTGAAGCGCAAGGGCAAGCTCTGGATCCGCGTGTTCCCGCACAAGCCGGTCACCAAGAAGCCCGCCGAGGTGCGCATGGGCCAGGGCAAGGGCCCGGTCGAGTTCTACGTCGCCGTCATCAAACCCGGCGCCGTCCTCTTCGAACTCGCCGGCGTTCCGCTCACCATCGCCAAGGAGGCCTTCCGCCTCGCCGACGCCAAACTCCCGTTCCGCTGCCGCTTCATCGCGCGCGAGAACATCGTCGCCTAATCCCAGGAGATAAGACCGCCATGACTTCCAAAGAAATCCGCGACCTCGCCCCGAGCGAGATCACCACGAAGCTCCGCGAGACCCGCGAGCAGCTGCTCCAGCTCCGCCTGCGCAAGAATTCCGGCCAGGTTGAAAAGCCGCATCTCCTGCGTACGTACCGCAAGGACATCGCGCGCCTTGAGACCATCCTGAAGCAGAAGAAAACCACGAAGGCTGCCTGAGGCCGCCGGCGCTAACCGCTCACATCCATGTCCACTCACGTCCGCCACAACGCCCGCAAGACCCTCATCGGTTTCGTCAGTTCCAAGATGGGCGACAAGTCCGTCAAGGTCACCGTCCCTTACAAGACGCCGCACCCGCTTTACCACAAGGTCATCAACCGCAAGACCGTCCTTCACGTCCACGACGAGAAGAACGAGACCAAGGTTGGCGACAAGATCGAGGTCATGGAGACCCGTCCGATCAGCCGCCTGAAGCGCTGGCGCGTGATCCGCGTCGTTGAAGCCGCCGTGGGCGCCGCCACCGCGATCTCCGAGAAGGATGTCGCCGAGGCTGTCCCGACCAAGACCACGAAGAAGACCGCCGCCCCGGCCGCCAAGGCCTAACCCTCCGCCGGAGATACCACCATGATCCAGATGCGTTCCATTCTCGACATTGCCGACAACACCGGCGCGCGCCGCGCGTCGATGATCGGCAAGATCGGCCATCCCTCCCGCTATGCCCACGTTGGTGATATCATCACCATCAACATCAAGGAGAGCAGCACCGACGCCACCGTGAAGAAGGGTGAGGTCGTCAAGGCCGTCATCGTCCGCACGAAGGCCCCGCTCCGTCGCACCGACGGCAGCTACCTGCGCTTCGACTCCAACGCCGTTGTCATCATCGGCGAGGACGGCAACCCGAAGGGCACCCGCATCTTCGGACCGGTCGCCCGCGAGCTCCGCGCCAAGAACTATTCCAAGATCATCTCCCTCGCTCCGGAGGTCCTGTAACATGTCCCAGAAATTCCACATCAAGCGCAACGACCAGGTCGTTGTCATCTCCGGCTCCCACAAGGGCAAACAGGGCAAGGTCCTCGAGATCCGCGCCAGCCAGAACCGCGCCGTCGTTGAAGGCGTCGCGATGATCAAGCGCCACCTCAAGAAGTCCCAGGAAAACCCGCAGGGCAAGATCGCCGAGCGCGAGGGCACCGTCCACGTCTCGAACCTCATGCTCCTGTCCCGCTACGAGCAGTCCGGTCGCGCCAAGAAGGCCGCGGCCCCGGCCAAGGCCTGAGCAGGCGAGGGCACCACCACTTATACGAAACCTAAAGCATCCGGGTCGGAAATCCGGTTAGCACCATGAGCAAAACTCTCACTCCTCTCCAGAAACACTACAACGAGACCGTCGCCCCGGCGCTCGTCTCCTCGCGCGGCTACAAGAACAAGCACCAGGTGCCGAAGCTGACGAAGATCGTCATCAACTCGGGCATCGGTTCCGAGGCTGACAAGAACACGATCGCCGACACCGCGCGCGACATCGGCCTCATCGCCGGCCAGAAGCCGGTGCTGAACCGCACCAAGCGCGCCATCGCGAATTTCAAGCTGAAGCCCAACCAGGTCACGGGCTGCCACGTCACCCTCCGCGGTGAAAACATGTGGCACTTCCTGATGCGCCTCCTCGCGGTCGCGCTCCCGACCATCCGCGACTTCCGCGGCGTGCCGAACAAGCTCGACGGCCAGGGCAACTACACCATCGGCGTCACCGACTTCACCATCTTCCCCGAGATCGTCGTGGAAAACAACAAGCGCTCGATGGGCCTCGACATCACGTTCGTGACGTCCGCCGAGACCGACGACGAAGCGCGCGAGATGCTCAAGCTCCTCGGCATGCCCTTCCGCCGCTCGGAGAACGCTCCCGCCGCCAAGACTTCCGCCGCCTAAACTCCCTTCCGACCATGCCGAAAACTTCCGCCATCGAACGTAACAAGAAGCGCATCCGCCTTGTCGAGAAGCACGCCGCCAAGCGCGCCGAGCTGAAGGCCATCCTCGCCAACCCGGCGACGACCGACGACGAATTCTTCACCGCCCAGAAGAAGCTGGCCAAGCTGCCGCGCAATTCCTCCAAGGTGCGCATCCGCAACCGCTGCTCCCTGAGCGGCCGTCCGCGCGGCTTCCACCGCCGTTTCGGTGTGTCCCGTCTCACCCTCCGCGAGCTCGCGCTCGCCGGCAAGATCCCGGGCGTCACCAAGTCCTCCTGGTAAACCACTTTCCCGCCGGAAGTCGGATATGATCCGACGGGCCAACATCAAAAACATCCATCCATGACAGATCCAATCAGTGATTTCCTGACCCACCTTCGCAACGCGTCGAAGGCCGGTCTCGCCCAGTGCGTTTCCCCGCACTCCAAGCTCAAAGAGAGCCTGGCGGGCATCTTGAAAAACGAAGGCTTCGTGCGCGACGTCTCGACCGCTGCCGATGAGCGCGGCCACAAGACCGTGGTCGTCACCATGAAGTATGTCGACGGCGCCCCGGTGCTCACCGGCCTCAAGCGCTCGTCCACGCCCGGCCGCCGCATCTATTCCGGCTACTCCGAAATCCCGCGCGTCCTCAACGGCCTCGGCATTTCCATCATTTCCACCTCCAAGGGTCTCATGAAGGACCAGGACGCCCGTCGCCAGAAGCTCGGCGGCGAGCTCGTCTGCACCGTCTGGTAACAAGGACACCACCACCATGAGCAGAATCGGCAAACAACCCGTTCAAATTCCCGACAAGGTCAAAGTCGACATCAAGGGCACCACCGTGTCCGTCGAAGGCCCCAAGGGCAAAGTTTCCAAGACCTTCGCGGACGTCGTGAAGATCGAGAAGAAGGACAACTCCGTCGTCGTTTCGAAGACGGAAGAGACCCGCTTCTCGCGCGCCATGTACGGCACGGCTCGCTCCGTGATCGCCGGCATGGTCAAGGGCGCCAGCGTCGGTTACGCGAAGGAGCTCGAGATCCAGGGCGTCGGCTTTAAGGCCGCGCTCAAGGGCAAGCAGGTCGACCTGTCGCTCGGCTACTCGCACCCGATCCTCCACGACATCCCGGAGGGCATCAAGATCACCATCAATGACGGCACCAAGCTGAAGATCGAAGGCGTCGACAAGCAGCTCGTCGGTCAGGTCACTTCCGAAATCCGCGCCTACTACCCGCCTGAGCCGTACAAGGGCAAGGGCGTCCGCCTGGTCGGCGAACATGCCGAGCGCGTCCGTCGCAAGGAAGGCAAGACCGTCGCCTAACCGAGAACACAACCATGAAGACTGTTTACAAAGCCCAGCTCCTCCAGAAGCGCAAATGGCGCATCCGCAAGAAGGTGACCGGCACCGCCGCTCGCCCGCGCCTCAGCGTCAAGTTCTCCGGCAAGCACATCTATGCGCAGGCCGTCAACGACGACGCCGGCTCGACCCTCGTCTTCCTTTCGACGCTCGATCCCGAGCAGCGCAAGGGCAAGGCCAAGGGCAACGTGTCCGGTGCCAAGACGCTCGGCGCCGCCTTTGCCGCCAAGGCCAAGGCCGCCGGCATCACCGCTGTCGTGTTCGACCGCAACGGCCGTCTTTTCCACGGTCGCGTCAAAACCTTTGCCGACGCCGCGCGCGAAGGCGGTCTCCAGTTCTAATCTCCGCCCATGGCTTCCAATAATCGTTCCAATTTCGGTGGCGCCCAGCAGGGTGCCGAAAACGAATCCGGTCTCATCGAGAAGGTCGTTTTCATCAATCGTTGCGCCAAGGTCGTGAAGGGCGGCCGTCGCTTCAGCTTCTCCGCTCTCTCCGTCGTCGGTGACGGCAAGGGCAATGTCGGCATCGGCTACGGCAAGGCCAACGAGGTCCCCGATGCCATCCGCAAGTCCACCGAGCACGCCAAGAAGCGCATGGTTTCCGTGAAGCTCAAGGGCAGCACCATCCCGCACGAGATCCTCGGCGAATACGATGGTGGCAAGGTGTTCCTCCGCCCGGCGTCCACCGGTACCGGCCTCATCGCCGGCGGCGGCGTGCGCGCGGTCCTCGAAGCGGCGGGCGTCCACAACGTCCTCACGAAGTCGATGGGTTCCAAGAACCACATCGCCGTCGTGCACGCGACTCTCAACGGCCTGCGCAAGCTGCGCCTCGAGGAAGACTTCAAGTCGCTCCGCGCTTAATTCAGTAACAACAATCCGAGTCGCCCCGAGCATGTCGAGGGGCGGCGCTAAAAATTAGGAATCAAGAAAATGCGTCTCCATACTCTCGTTAACGTCAAGGGTGCTGTGCACCGTAAGAAGCGCGTTGGTTGCGGCGAAGGCAGCGGCCACGGCAAGACCTCCGGCGTCGGTGGCAAGGGCCAGAAGGGCCGCTCCGGCGGCTCCATCCGCCCGGGCTTCGAAGGCGGCCAGATGCCCCTTTACCGCAAGCTCCCGCACCGCGGCTTCAACAACTACGAATTCCGCACGAGCTACGCCGTCATCAACGTCGGCGATCTCGCGTCCCTCGATGCCAAGATCACCGAGGTGAATGCCGAGGTGCTCGCGAAGGCCGGTCTCATCCGCGCCGACGTGACTTCCCTGAAGGTGCTGGGCGACGGCGAAATCAGCCGCGCGCTCAAGGTCACCGCTCAGAAGTTCACCGGTTCCGCCAAGGCCAAGCTCGAGAAGGCCGGCGGTTCGGCGATCGTCGCCTAAGCAGGGTAGGGCGGGCGCCCCGCCCGCCATGCTCAACCCCCTTCAGATTCATCCCTAATGTTCTCCGCCTTCACGAACTCCATGAAGATTCCCGAGCTCCGCTCGCGAATCCTCTACACCCTGGGCCTCCTCTTCGTGGCCCGCGTCGGCGCGCACATCCCGCTGCCCGGCGTTGACCCGAAACCCCTGACGCAGTTCTTCGCCGACCAGACGGCGAACGGCGCCGGTGGCGTTGTCGGTCTGTGGAATATGTTCACGGGTGGTGCGCTCCTGAAGGGCGCCATGTGCGCGCTGGGCATCATGCCCTACATCAGCGCGTCCATTATCTTCCAGCTGATGACGGCCGTGCTGCCGTCCCTCAGCCGCCTCCAGCAGGAGGGCGATGTCGGCCGCCAGAAGCTCACGCAGTACACCCGTTACCTGACGGTTGTCATCTGCGTGATCCAGGCGGTGCTGCTCGTCCTCAACATGGAGAACCCGGGCAAGCTGTTCTCCGGTTACGACGTCAACCACTACGGCCAGATCGTTCTCGTCAGCAAAACGGTGTTCATGGTCCAGTCGGTGATCTTCCTCACCGCGGGCACCATGCTCCTCATGTGGCTCGGCGAACAGATCACGCAGCGCGGCATCGGCAACGGTGTCTCGTTGATCATCACGATCGGCATCCTGCAGGACATCCCGGGCGCGGCGATGTCCACCTACCAGCTCTTCTTCGCCCCGGTCGGCGTGGCCAAGCTCGGCCCGATCCAGGGTGTCATGATGGCGGCGCTCTTCGTGGCCGTGACGATGGGTATCATCGCTGTCACGCAGGGTCAGCGCAAGATCCCGGTCCAGTACGCCAAGCGCGTCGTCGGCCAGAAAGTCTATGGCGGCCAGAGCTCGTTCCTCCCCCTCAAGGTCAATTACTCCGGCGTCATGCCCGTCATCTTCGCCAGCGCGATCCTGCTCTTCCCGCAGACGATCATGTCGCAGGTCGGTGCGGCGTTTAATTTCCGCTACCTCGTCGAGTTCTCGAACAACCTGCTGCGCGGCCATCCGGTGTACTACATCGGCATGACGCTCCTCATCCTGTTCTTCAGCTATTTCTGGGTGTCGGTCATGTTCAAGCCGATCCAGATCGCCGATGACCTCAAGAAGTACGGCGGTTACATCCCGGGCGTCCGTCCGGGCGAGCCGACCGCGAGCTTCCTCGATTTCATCATGACCCGCCTCACCCTGGCCGGCGCGATCTTCCTCACGATCATCGCGATCATCCCGGACGTGCTGCTCTTTGAGTTGAATGTCCCGCCGCGTGTCGCCTATTTCTTCGGCGGCACCGGCATGCTGATCACCGTCGGCGTCATCCTCGACACGATGCGCCAGATCGAGACCTTCCTCTTGCAGCGCCACTACGACGGTTTCCTCAAGAAGGGCCGTATTCGTGGTCGCAGCACCTCCGCCAATGTGGCTTTGGGCGAGGCGGCGAGCGACAAGTCGGTGATGCAACTCACTATCGTAATGGTAGTTATCCTGCTCATTGGTCTGACCGCCTGGACCATCCGGCACTTCGCTCTTTAACCCTTTACTTCGGTGAAAGGGCCTGAACACTCCAGCCCCTTTTCCGCTTTCGCCTCGGCGAAAGCCAAGTTCCTTCTCCTTGGTCAGTCCGGTCCGCAATTCGCGGATTTAATTAACCAAGGTCGTTCTTTGCATCTTGAGCACGTCTCTCCTGCGTTACTTGTGCAACAGGAGATTTCGCGTCGCACCCGTTCCGCTTTGCCGCGGGACTTAAACCAGTTCCAACTCGCGCTCCTGCGCAAATGGTTCTGGGCGCGCAAACCCGATGCGGGATTCCTTCTCGAAGGCTTCCCGGCTACGATGCTCCAAGCGTTGGTGTTCGATGAATGGCTCGAAGCCCGCGGTGAAAATCTCACCGGCTGCTTCGTTTCAGTTTCCGCTCTCGCGGACGTCGTCACCCATTACCGCACTCAAGGGCTCACCCCCGTGAGCCTTCCCGCCGCCGCCTGATGATCCCGATCAAAAACCCGGAAGCCATCAAACGGATGCGCGAATCCTGCGCCATCGCTGCGACTGTCCTGTCGAAGCTGAAGGAGCAGGTTCGTCCCGGTATCACTACGTACGACTTGGATCAGATCGGTCGCGATCTCATCGCCTCGTTCGGCGCCCGCAGCGCCTGCTACGGCTACCAGTTGCACTCGCGCCGCTATCCCGCCTACACCTGCCTCTCGGTCAATGAAGAGGTGGTCCACGGCATCGGTTCCCTGAAGCGGATCCTCCGCGACGGTGACATCATCTCGCTCGACGTCGTTGTCGAATACAACGGCTACATCGGCGACAACGCCCTGACGGTTCCGGTCGGCGCCATCGCCCCCCGTACCGCCGAGTTGTTGAAGGTCACCGAAGAGGCTCTCGCCCTTGGCATCAAACAGGCGCAGGTCGGCAATCGCATCGGCGACATTTCCCATGCGGTGCAGACCTACGTCGAAAGCCACGGCTTCAGTGTCGTCCGCGAAATGGTCGGCCACGGGGTCGGCCGCGAAATGCACGAGGAGCCGCAGATCCCGAACTTCGGTCGGAAGAACTCCGGCGAGAAGATCAAGGCCGGGATGACGCTCGCCATCGAGCCCATGGTTAACACGGGCGTTTACCAGGTGAAGACGCTCAGCGACGGCTGGACGATCGTCACCTCCGACGGCAAGCCCTCCGCGCACTTCGAACACACCGTGCTCACGACTGATTCGGGTCCCGAGATCCTCACGATCCCGAAGACCTCCTGAAAATTTCCCTCTCTCCACTTTCAACATCTAACTTCAACTACATCCACCTATGCCTCGTCTCCTCGGCGTTGAACTTCCCGCCAAAAAGAAGATCGGATACTCCCTCCGGTACATCTACGGTATTGGTCCCACGCGGGCCGACCACATCATCGAGACCGCCGGTCTTGATGCCAACATGCGCGCTTCGGATCTCTCCGAAGAGCAGCTGAACAAGATTCTCCACATCATCACCGACAACAAGTGGGTGGTGGAGGGCGATCTCCGCCGTGAAATCGCCGGCAACTTGAAGCGCCTTCAGGCCATCAATTGCTACCGCGGCATCCGTCACCGCCGCAGCCTGCCCGTCCGCGGTCAGCGCACCAGCACCAACGCCCGCACCCGCAAGGGCCCGCGCAAGACCGTTGGCGTCACCAAGGCCAAGGAAGTCTAATCTTAAAACCACACTTACATGTCCGAAGAGAAATCCGCTCCTAAGAAGGAAAAGCTGCCGAAGACGGCCGCCCCCGCCGCTGAAGGCGCTGCTCCGGCCGCTGAGGCCAAGCCGGCCAAGGCCCCCAAGGCTCCGAAAGCCGCCAAGCCCGCTGAAGGCGAGGCCGCCGCTCCCGCGGCTGATGCCAAGCCGGTTGAACTCGTCGGTGGCGTGCCGAAGGCCCTCACCGCTGAAGATCTCCTGAAGGAAGAGTTGGCTTCCGTGAAGGTCCGCAAGGCGAAGGGTTCCAAGAACATTTCGTCCGGCATCGCGAACATCGCCGCCACCTTCAACAACACGATCGTCTCGATCACCGACGCCAAGGGTAACGTCATTTCCTGGTCCTCGGCCGGCAAGTGCAACTTCCGCGGCTCGCGCAAGTCCACCGCCTACGCTGCGCAGGTCGTCGCTCAAGACGCCGCCCGCAACGCCATGGCCCACGGCCTCAAGGAAGTTCAGATCCGCGTCAGCGGTCCTGGCCTCGGTCGTGACTCCGCCATCCGCGGTCTCCAGGCCATCGGCCTCGAGATCTCGTCGATCATCGACGTCACCCCGGTGCCGCACAACGGCTGCCGCCCGCGCAAGCGCCGTCGCGTCTAACGCCTCCTCCACCACTTTTAAAACTAGGATACTACCATGGCTCGTTATACTGGTCCTTCCACCCGCGTCAGCCGTCGCTTCGGCCAATACATCGTTGGCTCCCCGAAGGTGCTCGAGCGCCGCAATTTTCCCCCGGGTCAGCACGGCCCGAAGTCCCGCCGCAAGCTCTCCGAGTACGCCGTCGGCCTGAACGAAAAGCAGAAGCTCCGTTTCATCTACGGCCTGCTCGAGCGTCAGTTCCGCCGCGTGTTCGCCATCGCCAAGAAAGAGCGCGGCGTCACCGGTGAGCGCTTCCTGCAGCTCCTCGAGACCCGTCTCGACAGCGTCGTCTATCTCCTGGGTTTCGCCAAGAGCCGCGCCGCCGCCCGCCAGCTGGTCAATCACGGCCACGTGCGCGTGAACGGCCACAAGGTCGACATCGCCTCCTACAACGTCGTCCAGGGTGACGAGGTTGAGATCAAGGCCGTCAACTCCTCCCGCCAGCTGGCCACCCGCGCCATCGAAGAGAACCGCGCCCGCGTGGTTCCGGGTTGGCTCGTGCGCAACGACGAGGCCCTCAAGGGCACCGTCAACCGCCTGCCGACGCGCGACGAGATGGAGCCTTCCATCAACGAGCAGCTCATCGTCGAGTACTACTCGCGCTTCTAAGCAAACTGGCTTCCTTCGCCGGTTCGCAAACCTCCTTCCCGCAACAATCCATATCGCCCATCCCATGCCCAAGCGTCTCGGAAAGTTCGAAATTCCCTCCAAGCTCACGAAAGTCGAAGAGGGTTCCACGTCCACTTACGCCAAGTTCATCGCCGAGCCTTTCGAGGCCGGTTACGGCCACACGATCGGCAACTCCCTCCGCCGCGTGCTGCTGAGCTCCATCGAGGGCAGCGCCATCAGCTCGATCAAGATCGAGGGCGTTAACCACGAGTTCCAGTCCGTCGACGGCGTCGTCGAAGACGTCACCGACATCGTCCTCAACCTGAAGAAAATCCTCATCGTCTCCGAGAAGCGCGAGCCGGTGAAGCTGCACCTCAAGGTCAACAAGGAAGGCGCCGTCACCGCCGCCGACATCCAGGCCGACGCCAACATCAAGATCGTCAACCCGGACCAGCTGATCTGCACGCTCGACAAGAAGCAGACCTTCGAGGCCGAGATCGAGATCAAGACCGGCCGCGGCTACTGCCCGGGCGAGAACAACAAGAAGGAAGAGCAGGCCATCGGCGTCATTCCGATCGATTCCCTCTTCTCCCCGGTTCGCCTCGTCCGCTACGCCGTCGAGAACACCCGCGTAGGCCAGATCACCGACTACGACAAGCTCGTGCTCGAAGTCTGGACCGACGGCCGCATCACGCCGGACGACGCCCTCAAGCAGTCCGCTTCCATCCTCAAGCACCACCTCGACGTCTTCGATCGCGTTTCCCAGGAAACGTACGAATTCGAGTCGCAGGCCGCCGAGGTCTCCGAAGAGCAGAACAAGCTCCGCAAGCTCCTCAACATGTCGGTCAACGAGATCGAACTGTCGGTGCGCGCCGCGAACTGCTTGAACAACGCGAACATCACCACGGTCGGCGAGCTCGCCATGAAGACCGAGCAGGAGATGCTCAAGTACCGCAACTTCGGCAAGAAGTCCCTCAACGAGATCAAGGAAAAGCTCGAAGCCCTCGGCCTGTCGCTGGGCATGAAGTTCGACGAGCGCCTCCTCGACACGAAGAAGGAAGCCTAAGCCTCCCGCGGATTTTCGAATGCGGAGTGCGGATTCAAATCCCACTCCGCATTTTTGTCCCCCCGCCATCACCCTTTAGCCATCAACCTGGTTCTCGCGCCGTCCGCTGCCGCCCAACGCTGCGACCGGATTGCCGATCGGGAACCGCCTAAAACAAAACCACCATGCGTCACAATAAACACCACGCCTCCCTCGGCGTCACCCGCGAGCACCGCAAGGCGATGCTTTCCAACATGGGCGCCAGCCTGATCAAGCACGGTCGCATCGAGACCACGCTGACCAAGGCCAAGGCCCTCCGTCCCTTCATCGAGAAGGTCATCACCAAGGCGAAGAAGGCCGCGGCCGCGACCGAGAAGGCCGATGCCCTCCACCTGCGCCGCATCGCGCTCACCGACATCCGTGACGAGGGCGCGATCACGCTCCTCTTCAACGACAAGGTGAAGCAGTTCGAGAAGCGCAACGGCGGCTACACCCGCATCTACAAGCTCGGACCGCAGCGCGTCGGCGACGCCGCCGAAATGGCGCTGATCGAGTTCGTCGGTGCCGAGGACAAGGGTTACTCCAAGTCCAAGGGCAAGAAGAAGGGCGCCAAGAAGGCCAAGCCGGCCGCCGACGTGTCCGCCGAAGGCTCTGCGAAGGCGGAGGCCGCGGAAGGCTCCAAGGCTTAAGTACCGTTCTTCCCGTTTCCTTTCAACGCGCCGCACCGCAAGGTCGGCGCGTTTTTCTTTGCCCAGACTCAGGCGGGAGCTTTTCCCGACGCTGGCCGCGGTTCGCCAGAAGCGCCGGCACCTTTCGGCTTTCGGTCATCCGGCAGTCGCGCTACGAATTCCGCCACACACAACTGACCCTCTGTTTTCATGCCGTCGTCTTCACACCTCCTTCGTCGCCTCGGGCTGATTGCGAGCCTCGGGCTTTTTTTGTTTTCCTCCCTGCGCGCTGAAATTCCTGCGACCCGTCTCCCGCTTGAAACGTTCTTTGCCGAAGCCGACATCCGTTCCATGCAGCTGGCTCCGGACGGCAAGCACCTCGCCTTCCTGACCACGCTCGGCTGGGGCAAGGTGGGCGTGGCCCTGATGGATCTGACGACCGGCAAGGTCGAGCCGCTGGTTTCCGCCCACGACGAAAATATCAAAATCTTCCTTTGGAAGGGCAGCGACTACATCGTTTACGCCGGCGATATGGGCGGCGATGAATCCTACACTTGGCGTTCCCTGTCCATTGCCGAACCGAAGCCGGGGAAAAAGCGGGATGTGGTGGCATTGTCCGAAGCCACCCGCCGCGCTCAGGGAGAGGCTGAGTTCATGGGCATCATCGATACCCTGAAGTTCGATCCCCAACACCTTTTGATCTACGGACGGTCGGGCCGGGGCACATGGAGTGCCGGCGTTTATATGCTCGATGTACGCAACGGCCGACGCGTTCCGAATCGGAATTCCGAGCTGCCGGAAGGCTACTACGGTGGAGATCTCAATATCTGGGCGGATAACCAAGGTGAGATGCGCTTGTTTCGCCAGGTGGCGGGCAAGCGTGTGACCTTCCGGGCTCGCGTCGATGGCGTGGCGGTCGACAAAACCGTGAAGGAATTTCCGTCGGAGCTGCGCACCTGGGAGCCCCTCCTATTCGCGCCGGATAACGAGACATTTTACCTGATCAGCAACGATCAGGAACCACGTGGTGCCTTGCGCACTTTCAACATCCGTACGCAGAAGCTGAGCGACCCGATCTATAATCCCCCCGAAGGTGCAATCACCGATGTGATCCTGTCCTGGGATCACACCCGCCTGTTGGGCGTCACCTATTTGTCCGACAAGCCGCATCGAAAGTTCTTCGACCAGGCGCGCGAGCGGTTGCAGCAGACCATCGATGCCGCGCTCCCCGACACGATCAATGACGTCACCGGAATGTCCCAGGACGAAAAAATCATCCTCATCCACGCTTGGAGCGATCGTGAGCCGGGCACCTACTACGTGTTCGATCGGAATCGCGGCAAGATGGGTTCGATCGGCAAGGCGAGAAGAGGAATCGATCCAGCGAAGATGCGACCGATGGAGCCCGTGAAGTTCAACGCGCGTGACGGGTTGACTATCCATGGTTACCTGACCCGACCTGCAGTCCCGGCAGGGCAGAAGGTGCCTCTGATCATCCATCCGCACGGCGGTCCGTACGGGATTCGCGACGACTGGGGCTTCGATCCGGAGGTTCAATTTCTTGCGAATCGCGGTTATGCTGTTTTCCAAGTTAACTATCGCGGCTCCGGTGGCTATGGGGACGAGTTTCTGCGCGCCGGCTGGCACGAGTGGGGTGGCAAGATGCAGGACGATCTTACCGATGCCGTGAAGTGGGCCGTTGCCGAGGGGATTGCCGACCCGGCCCGGGTTGCCATTTACGGTGCGAGTTACGGCGGTTACGCGACGCTGGCAGGCCTGACCTTCACTCCGGAGCTATACTGCTGCGGCGCCAATTACGTTGGTCCCAGCGACCTTGGCCTCCTGGCAGAAAGGGGGAACGATGGAGACAGCTCTTCCGCGAATTTCTACGGCGACTGGATGGGCGACGACAAAGAATACCTGCGCACCCATTCCCCGCTGAACTACGTCGATCGCATCCGCGTGCCGCTGTTCAACGCCTATGGATACAACGACCCGCGCGTTGACATCCGGCATTGGAACAAGCTCGAGGCGAAGCTCAAGGAGTACCACAAGCCGTACGAAATCGTCGTGGAGGACAACGAGGGCCATGGTTTCTACAACGAAGCCAACCGGCTCGCGTTTTATCGGAAGCTCGAGACTTTCTTCGACAAGAACCTGGCGAATCCGAGCGTCCGGACGAGGTGAAGATCATCGAGATGCCGGCCAAGGCAGCCCACTGAGTTTGCCGCAAAGGATTTCCACGCGCCGGGCACTCCGCCTGGCGCGTTTTCTTTGCCCTTGGCGAGGGAAGGGGAATGACCGAGATTGAGGCCTCACCCCATGAAAGCGCTTCTGCTCACGGCTCCGTCGCGGCTTGAACTGACCGAAGCGCCCACGCCGGCGATCGGCGGCGATGAAGTGCTGGTGCGCGTGCGCGCCTGCGGGATCTGCGGCAGCGATATCCACGGTTGGGATGGATCGACGGGGCGACGGCAGACGCCGCTGATCATGGGACACGAGGCTTCCGGAGAGATCGCCGCGGTCGGCCCGAGAGTCACGAACTGGCGCAAGGGCGATCGCGTCACCTTCGACTCCACCATCTATTGCGGCGCCTGCGGACCCTGCCGTGCCGGCCACGTGAATCTCTGCGAGAACCGCCGGGTGGTGGGCGTCGCCCCGGCCGAGTATCGCCAGGACGGCGCCTTCGCCGAGTACGTCGCCTTGCCCGAACGAATTCTTTACCGCCTGCCGGACACGCTCAGCTTTCCGCACGCGGCGATGGTGGAACCGGTTTCCATTGCGATCCATGCGATTCAGCGCGTGAAGGTTTCGCCAACGGACACCGCCGTCGTGGTCGGCAGTGGCATGATCGGCTTGTTCGTGATCCAGGCGCTGCGCTGGGCAGGCGCGAAACGAATCATCGCTATCGATCTCGAGCCCAAGCGCCTCGCGTTGGCGAAGGAACTGGGAGCGACCGACACGATTCTGTCGAGCCAGGGCGACGTGCCGGGCGAAGTCGCACGATTGACCGATGGAGCAGGGGCGGACTTGGCGTTCGAGGTCGTCGGTATTTCACCGACGCTGCAACTGGCGATTGCCTGCCTGCGCAAGGGCGGCTCCGCCGTGCTCGTGGGCAACCTCGCGTCGAAGACCGATTTTCCCCTGCAGGCGGTGGTCACGCGCGAGATCAGCCTCTTCGGCTCCTGCTCTTCGGCGGGAGAATACCCGCTTTGTCTCGATCTCATCTCGCGCGGCGTCATCCGCGTAGAGCCGATGATCAGCGCCACCGCTTCGCTGGCCGAGGGGATCGACTGGTTCAAGCGCCTCAGTGCCCCGGACGGCGCACAGTTCATGAAGGTCATCTTGCAGCCCTGAGTCTTTTCCTCGACGCTTCCGCCTTCCTTCATGGCCCCCAGTTTCACCTTCGATGTCATTCTTTACGGTCTGTCGGTGCTAGGTGTGATCGGATTTTTCTGGGTCTACTATGACCGGCGCGATCGCGAGTTCTACGATGCGGAGCGCCGCAAGATCACCTTCCACTGCATTCGTTGCGACCACCTCTACATGGAAAAGCGCGGCACCGAAACGGCGCCCTGCCCGAAGTGTGGTCACGTGAACACGCGGTTGAAGTTCTGATTTTCCCCCATGAGCAAACGCCTCCTCGCCCTCGTCCTGCTGTTCCTCACCACGCTCGGCGTCCGGGCGGAAACCGGATTTTCCGCCGTGCTCGATGCCTATTACGAGGACTACCTCGCGCTCTACCCGATCGATGCCGTGGGTTATGGCGACAGCGACACTCGCTACGAGGCGGTGTGGCCGATCGAGATCGGGGCGGAGCACCGGGCGAAGGTCGCGGCCATGTGCCGGAAGTATCTCGCGGAGCTTGCTCGCTTTGACCGGGCGGCGCTGACACCTTCCGAACAGCTCAGCTACGACACGCTGAAGTGGAGCCTTGTCGCCCGCGCGGAGAAGGGGCGGCAGTTCTTTTATCTGCTTCCCGTCGACCAGTTCGGCTCGGCCCAGCTGACCTTTGCGCAGATGGCTTCGGGCAAGAGCCTGCATCCGTTCAAGACCGAGCAGAACTTTCGCAACTTCATCAGCCGCGCCAGGGGTTTCAGCGCGTGGGTGGATGTAGCCATCGCGAACATGAAGCAGGGCGTCGCGCAAGGCATCGTGCAGCCTCGCGTCCTGATGGAGCGCGTGCAGGTCCAACTGGAGCCGCTGATGGTGGACGACCCGGCGACGAACATCCTTTTCGGACCGCTGGGCATGTTGCCCGCCGATCTGGCGCCGGCTCCGAAGGCTGCTCTCGAAAAGGATTACCGCGCGGCGATTCGCGAGGTCATGATCCCGGCCTATACCCGCCTGCATGCCTACATCCAGCAGGAGTATCTGTCGCATTGCCGCGAGACCGCCGGGATTGGTGCGTTGCCGGGCGGCGCGGAGGCTTACGCCGCGCAGGTGCGCTGGCATACGACCACGGATCTGACTCCGGACGAAATCCATGAAACCGGCCTGCGCGAAGTCGCTCGCATCCGTCGCGAGATGGAGCAGGTGCGGGTGCGGGTCGGATTTCAGGGCACGCTCCCGGAGTTTCTCGCTTACGTGGCCACGGATCCGAAATTCAAGCCCTTCAAAACGGATGAGGAAATCCTCGCGGCCTATCGCGCCATCGAGGGCCGGATCATGGCGCAGGTGCCGAAGTTCTTCGGGCATGTGCCGCAGACGAAATTCGAAATCCGCGCCACCGAGAAATTTCGCGTGGCGACGGCTTCCCACGAATACCAACCCGGCGCGGCGGACGGCTCGCGTCCCGGCGTCTTTTACGTGCCGATCGTGAATCCGCAGAGCTATCCGTCGCCGCGCATGGAGAATCTTTTCCTGCACGAGGCGATTCCCGGCCATCACTTCCAGCTTTCGCTGGCGCTCGAGAACACCGCGCTGCCGAAATTCCGGCGCTATGATGCCAACAATGCCTATGCCGAAGGCTGGGGGCTCTATACGGAAAGATTGGGCTCGGAGCTCGGGCTCTATGCCGATCCCTACCAGTACTTCGGCATGCTGGTCGGCGACATGCAGCGCGCCGTGCGGCTGGTGGTCGACACCGGCATGCATGCCAAGGGCTGGAGCCGGGAGAAGGCACTCGCCTTCGCGGCTGAAAATGAAGGCGGAAAGCCCGAAGCCCACGTCGCCAAGATCGAGCGTTACATGGCGGCTCCCGGCCAGGCGCTGAGCTACAAGATCGGCCAATTGAAGATCCTCGCCATTCGCGCCGAAGCCGAAAAGGAGCTGGGCGCGAAGTTCGATATCCGTGGCTTTCATGACGTGGTCCTGATGGATGGCGCGCTGCCCCTTTCGGTGTTGGAGGCGCATGTGCAGGACTGGGTTGTCAGACAGAAACGATGATGCGCCGCCTGTTCTCCGCCGGGTTTCTGCTGCCGCTGGGGGCTGTCCTGTTCGTGCTCGGAGCCAAGCTGGCGCTGATCGATGCGATGGGGTCGGACCTGCCGGTGGGCGAGCAGTGGACGGTCGAGGGCTCGACGCTCTTCCAGGTCAAGCTGCACCGCGGACACATCCCGACGGAGCATTTCTTTTTCCCAAACGGCGAGCACCGTCCGGTCATGACCCGCTACTGGGCCTACGCGCTGTTTCGTGCTGACGGCAACCAGTGGGATTGCCGGGTGCAGGCCGTGGCCAACCTGGTGTTTCAAGCCGGGATCGTGCTCGTGCTCTGGTTTGCCGCGGGCAACTTTGCCGCGGGAGGCTGGCTGGCCGTGCTGCGCGTGGTGACGGTGGTGCTGTGTTCGCTGCCGGCGAATCACGAGAACTTCACGTGGGGATTTCAGTCGCAGTTCCTGCTGTGCATTCTATGCGGCTTGGTGCACGTGCTTGGCACGGCGCGCGCCGAGAAGACCAATGCCCGTTGGGTGCTGGCGCAGCTGGCCGGCTTGGTGGGGATTCTTTCGCTCGCGAGCGGCCTGCTGTCCGCGGTGGCGCTTGTGGGTCTCGCCGGAGTTCAAGCGCTGCGTGGACGCCGCGGCGTGTGGGTCTGGGCCACTTTGCTGGCGAACGGCGCTTTGCTGGCTTTCGGCGCGTGGTTTGCGGTGAAGATGACCGACGCCGCGAATCATGCGCATTCCGCGAGCGATTTTCTCCGGGCCTTCGGTGCCTTGCTGACGTGGCCGGCTCCGGCGGGCTGGGGCTTGCTGAGCCATCTGCCTTTTGTTGTGGCTGCGACATATGCGCTGCGGCGACCGGCGGGTCCCGGCCCGGCAGCGTGCTTCCTCGGGTTGGGCGCGTGGTTCTGGCTTCTGTTGGCGGCGCTGGCTTACGGCCGTGGCGGCGAAACGATGGGCATCGCCGTACGGTACTTCGACATGCTGGTCCTCGGCTGCTGGCTGAACGTCGGTGCCGTGCTCTGGCTCTGGCGTGAAAGAGTGGGCGGGGTCCGGGCCGCCGGATTGGCGGTCGCTTTGGCCCTGTGCCTTTTGCCGGCGTGGAGCTGGTTGGGGTACTGGAATCGCCCGGCAGGCATTCGCTCCACCATCGAGAGCGTCGGGTTGGTCGCCCGTCTGCGCGATGATGTCGCGCGGGATTTCCTCAAGGCGAACGATCCGGCCGTCTTCAAACGTTACGACTGGCTGGATTCCCGGTTCCCGCACCAGCCTTACACAATCGATCTGCTGCGCGATCCCCTGATGCGTCCCGCGCTGCCGCCCAGTCTCCAGCCTGACGGGCGGGCGGGGTGGTTGTCGCGGGTGGCTCTGGATCTCACGCACCAATGGCGATGGCTTCTGGCGGCGGGCGTGCTGCTGCTGGTGCTCGGCGGTTGGCGCCGGGAAAAATCAGTGGCGGCCTGATTCGTTCCGCCATGCTGACCCTGCTGAAGAGCCGGAAATATCCCATGCCCAACTGGGCGGTGGAGTACGAGCAGCTGAAGGAGAAAAAACTGGAGCGAGTGGAGTTGGAGCAATTTTGGGATGTGCGCTGCCGGGAGTGGGTTCGTTTGCTCCGCGAATCACTCGGGAGCGAATATCAGGCGCACGAGTCGACGCACTTCTGGCTGCTGTGCAGCCAGGATCTGCCGACGGCGGAGAAGCTCCTGCGTTGGGCGGAGAAATGTTATGCGCAATACGCCAGGAATCTCGCGGGTATCGCCCCGCCCAAGGTCGGCCGCATTCCGATGGTCGTGCTCAAGGATCTGGATTATTACTACGAGTACATCAGTGAGTATTATCCAGACGGAGAACATGCGCATTCCGCGGGAGTCTACCTTTACCAAGGCTACGGCCATTTCGCCTTCTGTTTTCAGGGTTTGAACTATGCCGAGCGCGTCATTGCCCATGAGCTCATTCATGCCTTCCTGCTGGGTTTGAAGATCCCTTTGTGGCTGAACGAAGGCATTGCCCAGGTCGCCGAGATGGGCATGACGCAGCAAGGCCATGTCATGGAGGACGCGTTTATCCACTATTGGAACAGCCGTACGATTCAGGGGTTTTGGCGTGGGGCTTGGTTCGATCCGAAAAATCCCGGACCGCGGCATTGCTACTACCTTGCGGTGCTGCTGACCCGCCGCCTCACCAAGGACATGAACCGTTTTCGCGAATTCGTGAAAATGGTCAGACGGGAGGACGCCGGCTACGCGGCGATGCTCGAGGTCTATGGAGTGCGCATGGAAGACCTCGTGGCGGAACACCTCGGGCCGGGCGATTGGATTCCGGCTGGCGCGGGTGGACGCTGGAAGGCGCAGGACAACCTGCATTACTGACCGGGATTGGTGTTGATTCGCCCGCGGCGAGTGCCCCATAACTTCGCATGGCACAGACAATCGCCGTCCTGGATTTTGGTTCGCAACTGACGCAGGTCATCGCGCGTCGCATTCGTGAGTGTCAGGTCTACTCGAAGATCTACCACTACAGCACGCCGGCCGCGAAATTACGGGAGGATGGCGTCATCGGCATCATCCTGTCCGGCGGCCCGCAAAGCGTGTACGCGAAGACCGCGCCGCATCCGGATCCCGAGATCTTCAAGCTCGGCGTGCCGATGCTCGGCATCTGCTACGGCGTGCAGCTCATGGGCTATTTCCTCGGCGGCAAGGTCGCGCTGAGCAAGGCGCGCGAGTACGGTCACGGTCACCTGACGATCAAAAAGCCGGGCAAGCTTTTCGCCGGCCTGCCGAAGAAACTCCGCATCTGGAATTCGCACGGCGACAAGCTCACGAAACTCCCCCCGGGTTTCTCGGCCACGGCGGTTTCCGACAACTCACCGTTCTCGGGCATCGAGGATCCGAAGCGCCGCTTTTACGGCATCCAGTTTCACCCGGAAGTTTTCCACACTGAGCGCGGCGTGGACATGATCCGCAACTTCCTCGTGAAGGTCTGCGGCTCGAAGCAGGACTGGACGACCAAGGATTTCATCGCCCATGCCGTCGCGGACATTCGCGACAAGGTCGGCAAGTCCCGCGTGCTGCTCGGTCTCTCCGGCGGCGTCGATTCGTCGGTGGCCGCGGCGCTGCTGCACAAGGCCATCGGCAAGCAGCTCACCTGCGTGTTCGTCGACAACGGGCTGCTTCGCAAGGACGAGCGCGAATACGTTGAGGCGCTCTACAAGCGTAACTTCAAAATCGACCTGCGCGTCGTCGACGCGTCGGCGCTTTTCCTCAAGCGCCTGAAGGGCGTCACGGAGCCCGAGACCAAGCGCAAGATCATCGGCCGCACTTTCGTCGAGGTCTTCGAAAAATCGCTGCGCTCGATCGGCGGCGCCGAGTTCCTGGGGCAGGGGACGCTTTATCCCGACGTGATCGAGTCTGTTTCGATCCAGGGCAACCCGGCCTCGCTCATCAAGACGCACCACAACGTCGGCGGCCTGCCGGAGCGCATGAAGCTCAAGCTCATCGAGCCGCTGCGTGAACTTTTCAAGGACGAGGTCCGCCAGGTTGGCTCCGCGCTCGGCCTGCCGAAGGAAGTGGTCTGGCGCCAGCCGTTCCCGGGTCCGGGTCTCGGTGTCCGCGTCATGGGCGATATCACCGCCGACAAACTCGAGATCCTGCGCAACGCCGACGCGGTGCTGCAGGACGAGATGATGAAGACCGGCTATTACTGGAAGGTCTGGCAGTCGTTCGCCGTGTTTCTGCCGGTCAAGACCGTCGGCGTTTTCGGCGACGAGCGCACTTACGACTACGTGATCGCGCTCCGCATCGTGGAAAGCATCGATGCCATGACGGCCGACTGGGCGAAGCTGCCCCACGACGTGCTGCAACGGATTTCCAGCCGTATCACCAACGAGGTGCGTGGCGTCAGTCGCGTCGTGCTGGACATCAGCTCCAAGCCGCCGGCGACGATCGAGTGGGAGTAAAATCCCGTTGCGAACCATGGCACTGCGGGCAGATTCCCCGGTCATATCACCCCGTATGATCGTCCGTCGTTTTTCCGCCCTGATTGCCATGGTAGTGCTTGGTGTCCTGCCCGCCGTTGCGGATGACGGCGAGGCTCGCGTCTGGGTGGCCAAGGCCCGGTCCTACCTGGGCACGGAGCAGGCGTTGAACGCCGTGCGCAGCCTGCATTTCCAAGGCTCGTTTGCGGGCACCGAGCAGGTGCCGGATCCCGCCGATGCGAAGAAGACCATCGAGCAGCCGGTCAAGGTGGGCATCGACATCGTTTTCCAGGCGCCGATGCAGCAGCGCCAGATCCTGCGTTCGGACAAGATCGAGCGCATCACCGCGCTTGACGATTACGATGCCTGGGAGCGCGTGGCGGAGGCGGGCGGCAAGGGTGCGGCGCGGCTGACCTTGCTCGATGCTCCCGCCATCAAACGGCTGCGGGCCACGACGCTCGAGAACCTCAGTTTTTATTCCAACCGCAGTGGCGACACGCGGCAGGTGAAGCTGGAGGGCGACGCGACGGTGGATGGCGTCGAATGCGTGAAGCTCTCGTTTGCCCATTCCGACACCATGGTTTTCAACCGTTACTTTGAAAAGGCGACCGGTCGCCTGGTGAAGACCGAGATCAATGGCGGCGGCGAGATTCGCGAGGAGGGCGAGATCATCGTCAAAGGCGTGCGCTTTCCCCGCAAGGTGCTGAACAAGGCGCAAAATGGCCGCATAACCACGATCACCTTCGACCAGGTGACGGTGAACGAGGTGTTCACACCCGAGACCTTCGCGGTCCCGGCCTTCCAGTCCAAATAAGACCCGACCGGGCTGCGGTCCGAGGGGCTTTACATTTTCTACCAGCTTGCAGGCGAAGGGCTAATGCTTGCTGGGCAGCCCGGAAACCGCGGAGGCTTTGCTTTGCAACGGGCCCACTTTCTGCTCTTTTAGCAGCACCCCTCGCGCCTATGTCCAACAACGCTTCCATCAAGATCGACGGCAAAGAGTTCAGCTACCCGGTGATGGTTGGCAGTGAGGGCGAGAAGGCCGTCGACGTCCGCAACCTCCGCAAGGACAGCGGTTACATTTTCTACGACCAGGGTTACGGCAACACGGGCTCCTGCGAGAGCCAGGTGACGTTCCTCGATGGCGACAACGGTATCCTGCGCCACCGCGGTTACCCGATCGAGCAGCTGGCCGCCAATTCGGAGTACGTCGAGACCGCCTACCTCGTCATCTATGGCGAGCTGCCGACCGCCGCCCAGCGCCAGAAGTTCGGCGACCTGCTGCGCAAGAACGCCCACGTCGAGCCGCAGATGCAGCGCCTGTTCGAGGGTTACCCGAAGAACACGCCGCCGATGGTCATGCTGGCCTCGCTCGTCGCGTCGCTCGCCGGCTACTACCCGGACCTCGCCACGAATAATTTCGAAAAGGATCTCCAGCAGTTCGACCTGGCCGCGGCCATGGCGATCTCGAAGATCCGCACGCTCGGCGCGATGATCTACCGCCACAGCCTCGGCCTGCCGTTCGTGCACCCGAAGGACCTGCCGTTCTGCGAGAACCTGCTGCACCTGATGTTCTCGGAGCCGTACCACGATTACGTCGAGATCCCGGAGGTCACCAAGGCGCTGAACCTGATTCTCCTGATGCACGCCGATCACGAGCAGAACTGCAGCACCTCGACGGTGCGCATGGTCGGTTCCAGCGGTGCCAATCTCTTCACGTCCATTGCGGCCGGCATCGGCGCGCTCTCCGGCCCGCTCCATGGCGGTGCCAACGTTGCGGTGATGAACATGCTCCAGTCGATCCACGACGAGCATGACGACGGCACGCGCTTCATCGAGGCCGCCAAGGGTGGCTCGAAGAGCAATCGCCTGATGGGCTTTGGTCACGCGGTGTATCGCAATTTCGATCCGCGCGCCAAGGTGATCGGCGCCGCCTGCGACGTTGTGCTCAAGAAGCTCGGCAAGTCGGACCCGCTCCTGAACATAGCCAAGAATCTCGAGCAGGCCGCGCTGAAGGACGACTACTTCGTTTCGCGCAAGCTGTACCCGAACGTCGATTTCTACTCGGGCATCATCTTCCGCGCGCTCGGCATCCCGACGAACATGTTCACTGTGATGTTCGCCATCGGCCGCGCCCCGGGCTGGATCGCCAACTGGCGCGAAGTGGCCTCGAACCCGAAGGGCCGCATCTACCGTCCGCGGCAGGTTTACGTCGGCCCGAAGACCCGCGACTACGTGCCGGTCGAGAAGCGCGGTTAGGCGCCGCTCTTCGGTTGATCATCCGCCGCTCCGGTTTCCGGGGCGGCTTTTTTCTGTTCGGGCGGCTGTCGCAGGATCTCGTCGAGTGTCAGGCCGGTGAGTTTCCCCAGGCTTTTCATCAGCTGCCAGAGAGAGTACATCATCATCGCGATGACCGGAATCGACAGGCCGAGCATGCTCACCCAGTGCATCTTCGCCAATTCCTTGTTGAACGCCTCGGTGTCGGGCGGGCTCACGATGATCCAGCGGGCGAAGCCATAGTTGAGCACGGCGCTGATCAGCATCGCTGCGGCGATCAGGTAGCTGGAGCGGCGCATCAGCTGGGTGAAGCCGTCGTGCGCGTTGCGGGCGGTCAATGCCGCGTCCACCCGCTCGACGTCGATCACCTGCGGGTTGTAGAGAATCTCGTGCACCAGCGGTTCCTTGGCGCGAAGCGAGGCCAGCACCGCCAGGCCGATCAACGCCGGCATGACGCCGTCCTTCACGGCGAACCAGAAGCCGTCGAGCTTGAGCAGGCCGAAACCGCCGGTGATGAGCACGCTGACAAAACCGATGGCCGAGATGAAATTCAGGCGCCGCCGTTTGGCGTAGTCGTAGATTCCGTAGCCGAGCGGGAAGACGAGGGCGATCAGCAGGCCCCATTTCGGACCCAGCAGCTTCGGGCCGCTGGCCCAGCTCATGATCGCGGTCGGCAGGCCGACATTGAAGACGAGGTTGAGAATCAGGTTCTCGTGTTTTGTCTGGGGCGCTGAGGGGGTGGGCTCGGTCATTTCGCTTTTGCAAAGGAGAAGTGCGGGTTCATTAATGGTCAACCTTCCCGTCATGATCCTGCTCGGACTCAACATCGACCATGCCGCCACCCTCCGTCAGGCCCGCTACCGTCAAGCCGGGGCGACGCACGGCGGCAACGTGGAGCCGGATCCGGTGGAACTGGCCTTGTTGGCGGAAAAGGCGGGCGCGGATGGCATCACGGTGCACCTGCGCGAGGATCGCCGTCATATCCAGGACGAGGACGTTCGCCGCCTTGCGGCCCACAAGGGCACGCGCTTGAACCTCGAGATGGGCTGCACGCCGGAAATGACGGCCATCGCGCTCGAGTTGAAGCCGCACTCGGTTTGCCTCGTGCCGGAAAGCCGCGAGGAGGTCACGACCGAGGGCGGCTTGGATATCGTGAAGCACCGCGCGAAGGTTGCCGCCGTGACCGACGCGATGAATGCCGCCGGCATCAAGACGAGTTTGTTCATCGATCCCGAGGCGGACCAGATCGCGATGGCCGCCGAGTTGAAAGCGCCGTGGATCGAGCTCCACACGGGAGCATACGCCAATGCCTACCATGGTCCCGATCGCGCCAAGGAGTTCGCGCGCTTGGTGACCGGTGCGAAGCAGGCCCACGGTCTCGGGCTGGTGGTCAACGCCGGCCACGGCATCAATTACACCAACATCGCGGAGATCCGCACGATCCCGCACCTCCACGAGCTGAACATCGGCCACAGCATCGTCAGCCGCGCGCTCACTTATGGCCTGAGCGAAGCGGTGCGCACGATGAAACAATTGATGAACCCATGAGCATCGTTCTTCCCCCTGGCGGTATTCTGATCGGACTCGGTTGCGACATCATCGAGACCGAGCGCATCCATGGCGTGCTCAAGAAGCACGGTGACCGCTTCCTCAAGCGCGTGTTCACCGATGAGGAGCGCGCCTACTGCGACACGCTGAAGTACCCGCACAAGCACTACGCCGCGCGCTGGGCCGCCAAGGAGGCGGTGTCGAAGGCATTCACGACCGGTATCGGCGAGCATCTCGAGTGGACGTCCGTTTCCGTGTATCACGGCTCCCGCAAGGAACCGCTGGTGCGCCTCGACGCCAAGGGCGCAGCGTTGCTCGCGGAAGTCGGCGCCACGCATGTGTGGCTGACGCTCTCGCACATCGACAGCCACGCGATGGCGGTCGCGGCCCTCGTCAAGCAGGTGTGACCATGAGGGCGCGGGACAAATCGCGCTTCACGACGGCTCAGGCAGGGTGGATCGCGCTGGCGGTCTTCGGCGGATGGCTGGTGTTTCTTTTGGTCCCCGTGCCGCACAAAGTTGAGCCCGTCAAATCGACCACGCGGCGTGTGATCGATGCCGAGCCATGGTACGAAATGATTCCCGGAGTAGACCGCAACCCGGACTGGGCTGGATTGCCGGGCTATTTCGCCATCTGGGCGGACCAACTGGATTGGAAGGACGATCGCACGCGCTTCGCCTATTGGAATCCGGGTTCACAATCCTATTCCTATTATTTCGAGGCGGTGCGCCACCAAGGGAACTATCGCTTTCGTCCACTCACGAGGCGCGAAATGACCCAAGCTCAGTTTTATTATGTCGATGCGGACAACCGCCAGTTTGCGCACGAATTGTCCGAACAAGGTCCGGGGACGGTAGCAACGCATCCGTTTGTATTTTTTAAGAATCCTGACCTCGTGGAACCTGTCTCCCAAAGCAGGCCCGACAAAGGCGTGATAAGCGGGCCGCCTCCACCGACGGTTAAGATCGATTTACTCGTGGAAAAAATCGCGCCACCGCCTCCGCCACCGCCTACGACCACCGTTCACTAACCCATGCCTGCCCGCTCTTTTGTCTTGGATGGAGATTCAGCGCATCCGGTGCTTTCCTGCGCCGAGGCAAAGGCATGGGAAGCAGGTTTGCTCAAAACCGAAGCGGCTGAATGGGCGGCGATGGAAAAAGCGGGTGTGGCGATTGCCCACGCGATCCTCGAGGATTTTAAGGAGATCGGCGGTTTGCCAGATGACGCCCGCCTTCTCGTGTTGGCAGGCAAAGGGCATAACGGTGGCGACGCTTTGCTGGCGGCGCATAGAATTCTCTCCCTTCGACCCAGGAGCCGGGTCGTGATTGGACTGGTTTTTGGTGCGCGCACGTTGCGGCCGCTGGCCAAACGCGCGCTGGCTCGACTGAAGTCCGTCGCGGAGCAACGTGTTCAGGTCGTTGCGATGGAGCGGGCACTCGCGCCGGATGCTAGCTACGCACTCTGCTTGGATGGCATTTTTGGGTTTCAGTTTCACGCGCCGATGGACGCGGCGACGGGCGCTTTGCTCAAAGTGGTCAATGCGCATCCAGGCATCGCCTTCCGCGCGGCCGTGGACCTGCCGAGCGGGGTGGGCGAGACGAATGCGTCGATCGCTTTCCGGGCCGACTTCACTTATGCGACGGGCATCGTGAAGCGCCCGGTGCTCGCGAGTAGCGTTGCGAAATTTGTCGGCCGTTTACGCTATCTCGATCTCGGTTTCTTCCCTGTAGCCGGGGGCGCTGACCCCGGAAGGACTGTCGCAAGCGGCAATCGCGCCCGACCGGGGTCAACGCCCCCGGCTACAAAAGAACGAGTTCTTACCTCATCGATTCTTGCACCGCTCACGGGACTGCGCTCCTCGCAAACTGACAAGCGCACTTTCGGCCATATCTTGATCGTTGGCGGCTCCCGCCGTTATCCGGGCGCCGTGATGCTGGCTGTGCGCGCGGCGTTGCGGAGTGGCGCGGGTCTGGTGACTGCTTTCGTGCCCAAGGCGCTGGCGCCGGAATATGCCGCCGCGCATCCCGAGGCTATGTGGGTGGGTTGTCCCGAAACCGCCAAAGGGGGACTCGCCCTTGGCGCCCTTAAGCTGATCAAGGAGCGCCTCAAGCGCGCCACCGCACTTGTCATTGGCCCCGGCGCCAGCGCCGAACCGGCGGTGCTCAAGACCATCCGGGCGATTGTTCGTAATACGAACATTCCGCTCGTCCTCGATGCAGATGCGCTGCGGCCGGAGATTGTCGCGGAGCTGAACGATCGGGCGTTTGTTTGCACCCCGCACGCCGGCGAGTTCGAGCGCATTGCGCCGAAACTTTTCACGCGTGGGAAATTCACGGCGCCGTACGGCGTGCTGGTGCTCAAGGGGCCGCTGACGCGCGTGACGGATGGCAAGACGACTTATTACAGTCCATTCGGTGGCCCCGTGCTGGCGCGCGGGGGTAGTGGCGACATTCTGGCGGGCCTGATCGGCGGATTGCTGGCGCAGCAGCCGGGCGACCCGCTGCTGGCGGCGGCGCGCGGCGTGGTGTGGCACGGACGGGCGGCCGATTTGTTGGCTCGCGCTCACGGGCAGGTGGCCGTAGAGATTTCCCAGATTTTAGAGCAGCTCGGGCCGGGCCTCCATACCTGACAAATGCCAGACTCCTTGACCGAGCGACAGGCGTTCATGATCATGAACGACCTGCCCAATATTGGTCCGATCTCCCTCAATCGTCTTCTCCAGGAAATCAGCGCCGACCCGCGCGAGATCCTGAATGCACCCAAGCGCAGCTTGGAGGCGGTGCGCGGCATCGGGCCGGAAACAAGTGACGCGCTGGTCAACTGGCGCACGCACTTCGACCTCGCACGCGAGGAGATGCGTCTCGCGCAGGCGAACGCCGTTTTCATCACGGCGCGCGATGAAGGCTATCCGCGCCTGTTGAAGGAGATCAATGATCCGCCGATCGGGCTTTATCGGAAGGGCGGCTATCTTTTCGAGCAGCCCTGCGTCGCCGTGGTCGGCAGCCGGCGCACCACGCTCTACGGGCAGGCGACCGCCAAGAAGCTCGCCGGCGAGCTGGCGCGACTCGGTTTTTGCGTCGTGAGCGGACTCGCCCGCGGCATCGACACGGCCGCGCACGAGGGCGCGCTGGCGGCGGGCGGCAAGACCGCGGCGGTGCTCGGTTGCGGGCTCGATATCGTTTATCCGCCGGAGAATCTCGATCTATACCGCCGCATTGCGGAGACCGGCGCCGTGCTCTCGGAATTTCCCTTCGGCCGCAAAGCGGACAAGCAGACTTTCCCGATGCGCAACCGGGTGGTGACCGGGATCTGCGAGGCCGTTGTCGTCGTGGAGAGTGACGTATCGGGCGGCGCCATGATCACCGCGCGTTTCGCCGGTGAACAAGGGCGGTTGATCTTCGCCGTGCCCGGGCGCATCGACCAACCGACGAGCGCGGGCTGTCATCAGCTGATTCGCGATGGCGCCACGCTGCTCACCAGCGTGGACGATATCCTGAATGAATTGAGTTACCTCGACGGGTTGCGTCCGCAGGCGATCGCCACGCCAGGCGAGGGGAGCGTGCTCGAGCAACTGCTGCCGCAGCTCGGTGAAGAGGCGCGTCGCGTCTACGAATGTTTCAGGGGCGGATCGATTCTGGGCATTGATGCGCTGGTGGATGCGACCAGCCTGGGCGCATCTGCGATCTCGGCGGCACTGATGATGCTCGAGCTCAAGAAGCTTGTGACGAAACGTGCGGACGGAAATTTCGAAGCGCGATCGTGATCGCTTGCTTGATGTAGGGTCGGCGCTTGCGCCGACCTCGCGTATGAGGTCGCCGCCAGCAGCGACCCTACAAGGAGAGAAGGGGATGATTTCCGGGCGAAAAAAAAGCCCCGGTGCGTGAGCGCCGGGGCTGAAAAGAAAAGGAGGGCGATTACTGGCCGCCGTTTTTGATGCGATCGGCCTCGGCCTTGGCGGCGGCTTCGCGCGCCTTGTACTCCTCGAGCTGGCGGGCCTTGCGCAGGGCGGTCTCTTCCTCGGCGCGCAGGCGCGCGACCTCGGCTTCGGCGGCTTCGGCTTTCTGGCGGGCGGCGAGGAGTTCCTGGTCCTCCACGGACTTGCCCTGGGAAATCAGGCGCTGGCGCTTGGCGTCGGCCTCGGCGCGTTCGCGCGCGGCGGTTTCCTCGGCGACCTTGCGCTCGTATTGGATCTCCTGCAGCTGGCGATCCTTCCGGTTGCCGGCGATGCCGCCGATGATGGCGCCCGCGGCGGCACCGGCAGCGGCGCCCTTGCCGTCTTCACCGGACTGGTGGCCGATGATGGTGCCGAGAATGGCGCCCGCAACGGCGCCGGCGACGGCGCCGTTTTCAGTGTTGGAGCCGTCGGACTGGCAGCCGGAATTCAGGAAGCTCGAAAGCACCAAGGCAGCGCCGGCGCCCAACGAGATAAAGTGACGATACGATTTCATGGTTTGTAGGTGAGCTGTAGACTGGAGAACAAGTGCTTTGTTCCTTTCCGAAGTCAACCGGGTGGCCACGTTAATCGGCGCTGGCCAAGAAGATGCACATGCATATGCGGCACGGTCTCACCACCGTCCGGTCCGCTGTTGATGACAACGCGGTAGCCAGATTCAGAGACGCCAAGCTGTTTCGCCAGGGTTCCCGCGGTCAGGAGCAAGTGACCAAGGAGTGCTTGGTCGGTGGCCGTGGCTGCGCCGACGCGCGGGATTGGCTTCTTGGGAATCACCAGCACGTGTACGGGGGCCTGCGGACTGATGTCGTGGATCGCGATGCAGAGGTCGTCCTCGTGCGCGATCTTCGCCGGGATTTGCCGGGCGATGATTTTTTCGAAGAGCGTCATGGCCGGCTTACAGGAACAGGAGATTCAAATTCGCACTGCGGCGCGAGCGGGCGGCGGCGAGGTCGCGGATCAGGCCGAGCGACTCGTCATAGTGGCGCTGACGGCGTGCCGTCCAGCGCCGGTCGGGCGGGCAGTGCGCCGTGCGGAGATTCGTCACCAGCAAGGTCGACTGCTCGAAAGGCGCGAGGTGCTTGAGGCCCTGCATCAGCCCGGCGCGCGCGAAGAGCGGCGAGGCGCCCGCATCGTCGGTGCCTGCATCCCAGTGGAAGAAGCCGAACGCGGATTGTTGTGCGCAGAGGCGCTGGAAAAGTTCGGCGGCGGCGGCGATGAACGCAGGATCATTCGGGCCACGGGCCTCGGCCTCGCCGAGACTGGTGGTGATGGCGTCGTCGATCTGTTGCGCCAGATAGAGATCCTGCCCGGTGAGCGGGGCGAAAAGGGCGTTGAGGAAGTGCAGCCGGCGCAGTTGCGGGGAGCGCGTCATTTCTTGGCTTTCGGTGTACCACCGCGCGCGTCGGGCGCAAGCGTGCTGATTTCGTTCACAAATTCGGACACGTCGCGGAATTCCTTGTAGACGGACGCGAAGCGCACGTACGCGACCTGATCCATCCCGCGCAGGCGTTGCATCACGTGTTCGCCGATGGCCTGGGTCGGCACCTGGCTGTCGTAGCGGGCCTCGACCGCGTCGATGACGTCCTCGACCAGCATGGAAATCTGCTCGTTGTCGATCGGGCGCTTGTGGCACGCGGCGCGGATGGCGCCGATGAGCTTCTCGCGGAGGAAGGGCTCCTGGCGGCCGTCGCGTTTCACGACGACGAGCGTATCGCGCACGAACTCCTCGTTGGTGGTGAAGCGGTGGTTGCACTCCATGCACTCGCGGCGGCGGCGGATGGAGTTGCCGTCGCGGGCGATGCGCGAATCGATCACCTTGTCTTCAATGGAAGTGCACTTGGGGCAGCGCATGAAAGGAGGTCAGTTAAGGGCGAGGAAGTTTTGCAGAATCCTCATGCCACCTTCGGTGGCGATGGATTCAGGATGGAACTGGACACCATGAACCGCGAATTGTTTGTGCTGCAGGCCCATTATTTCGCCATCGGAGGACTCGGCGGTGATTTCGAGGCAGTCGGGCAGGCTGGAACGCTCGACGATCAGCGAATGGTAGCGGGTGGCCGTGAAAGGGACGGGCAGACCGGCGAAGACGCCCTTGCCGGTGTGCGTGATGGGCGAGAGCTTGCCATGCATCTGCCGCGGGGCGCGGATGACGTTGCCGCCGAAAAGCTGGCCGATCGCCTGGTGGCCAAGGCACACGCCGAGCACCGGCTTCTTGCCCGCGAAAGTCTTGATTATGTCGAGACTTACACCGGCGTCGGACGGCGTGCAGGGACCGGGCGAGATCAACACGCGGTCGGGATTGAGCTTCTCGGCTTCGGCCGGGGAAAGCTCGTCGTTGCGAAAAACCCGCATGCTCACGCCCAGCTGGCCGAAATATTGGACCAGGTTGAAGGTGAAGGAATCGTAGTTGTCTATGACTAGCAGCACTTTTGGTGAACATACCCAGCCATTGACACAGGGTCAAGTCTGCGGGCACCGTGGGCTCTTCGATGGCCGACCACTTCCAGCTCATAAAGACCGACACAGCCACCGCCGCCCGCCGCGGCCGGTTGAAGACCCTGCATGGCACCATCGAGACCCCGATCTTCATGCCGGTCGGCACGCAGGGCACCGTGAAGTCGATCACGCCGGCGCACCTGCATGAGATCGGCGCGCAGATTATTTTGGGCAACACCTACCACCTGAACCTGCGGCCGACCTCGGAGCTGGTGCGTGAATTGGGCGGGTTGCACAAGTTCATGGGCTGGGACGGGCCGATTCTCACCGACAGCGGCGGCTTCCAAGTTTTCAGTTTGGCGAAGCTGCGCGACATCAAGGACGACGGCATCGCGTTCCAGTCGCACCTCGACGGTGCGAAACTTTTCCTCGGCCCGAAGGAAGTGATGACGATTCAGGCCAATCTCGGTTCGGACATCGCGATGGTGATCGACGAATGCCCGCCGTGGCCATGTACGAAGGAAGAATGCCGACTCGCGGTCGATCGCAGCTATCGCTGGGCGAAGCAGTGCAAGCAGATCGCGACCGACAATGGGTTTCTCGCCTCGGGTCATCATGTCTTCGCGATCGCACAGGGTTCAACTTTCGACGACCTGCGCCGCGAGGCGGCGGAGTCGCTCGCGGCGCTCGACTTCCCCGGCTATGCGGTCGGTGGCGTGAGTGTGGGCGAACCGGAGCCCGAGATGCTCAAGCAGGTTGCGGCGACGACGCCGTTCATGCCGAAGGACAAGCCGCGCTACACGATGGGCCTCGGCACCCCGCCGCAGATTTTGAAGATGATCGCGCTCGGCGTGGACATGTTCGACTGCGTGCACCCGACGCGCGTGGCACGCAACGGCGCCGCCTTCACGCCCGACGGCCTGATCAACTTGCGCAACGAGAAGTACCGCAATGATCCGGCGCCGCTCGTGGCCGGGCTGGACAATTACACCGCGAAATTCTCCCGCGCCTATCTCCGTCACCTCGTCATGTCGGGCGAGATCCTGGCGAGCACGCTGGTCACGATCCACAACCTGCATTTCTACCTCGACCTGATGGCGCAGGCGCGCGCCCACATCGAGGCGGGCGATTTCGCCAGCTGGAGTCGCGCGTGGATCGAGCGCTACGAGGCGGGCGAGCGCGCGGCGGCACGTTGATCGGCCTTAGCTGCCGATCTTCACCCGGCTGGTGCCGACGTAGTGGCCGTCGTACACCGAGGCATCGATGTAGAACGGCTGCCAGTAGCGCAGCTTGAGCGTCAGCACCCGATCCGAACCGGTGCCGGTCACGTCGTAGGAGCTGATGACGTCGACATTCGAGGTGTCGAAAAAGAAAAGCACGTCGTCGTTGCTGGCTGCGGCGGTGGCCTTGATGTTGAAGGGAATGGTGACGCTCAGGCCGTCGCGATGGACGGCGCCGTTCGTCAGGACGGGCGAGGCTTCGTGGGCGCCGACGAGATTGATGCGGATGGAGGAGTTGGCGCTGCGCTTGCCGTCGGAGGCATGGAGCGAAAGCAGGCAGCTGCCACCGTTGCGCACGGGCCGGTTGATGCGCAGCTGGGTGCGGCCGCTGGCGTCGCGCTCGATCGCGAGATCGTTGGTGGCGAGGACCGAGGCATTGCAGCTGAAGACTTTCACGTCGACGTTGCCGCTGTTGATGGGCGAGCCGTCGATTTCAATGGGAACCGTGATGGATCCGCTTTCCGGGACATCGAGCTGGGTGGGCACGGCCAAGCGGAGCTCGCGGTCATCGGGCGTACTGAGGACGGGGGCGCGGGCGGAGTAGACGCCGGGCTGGCCCGTGCTTGAAAGGGCGAGTTCGTGGATCACGCCGGTGTTGGTTTCGGTGAGGTAGGCGCGCGGCAGCATCGGGCCGGCGCGCGCCGGCTTGACGAGCTTGATAAAGAATTCGGGATCCTGGCTCAGGAGGCGCTGGGCCGGTTTGGTCACGTCGAGCACGGCGCGGATGCTTTGTGGGTTGCCGCGACCGTCGATGCCGTAGCGTCCGCCGTTGAAATCGTAGGCGAAGTTCGGAGCCGTCGCATCGGTCGCTTCGGGCCGGTTGCCGACGCCGGCTGACAGGCTGTACTCGTTGCGATACATCGGTGGCAGGTCGACCTGCATGACCAGCTCGGGATTGTAGTCGCGGGCCGCCGTCATCCAGAAAACCTGGTTGGCGTAGAGCGCCGGCGCACGGACAGCCGCGTCGTCCTCGTCCCGGGGCGCGTAGAGCGCGGAGTAGTGCAGCCAGCGGAAGCCGCGATTCCAATCGGCCGTGCCCCAGGAGTTGGCGATCTTGAGCGCGCCCTTCTCACCGGGATCGACCTGGCCGTTGCCGTTCAGGTCCACCCAGATGTCGTCGTTGTAGCCGACGATGGTGATGCAGTGATTGCCCGGGACCTTGGCCACGGTGGTGGCGATGAATTCGCCGACGTAGGGGTTGTCCAGGCGGGAGTAGGGATTGTCGACGATCGTCTCCTTGTTCCAGCCGTCGATGGCGGTGGCGGTGGTGAGGACGTGGCCGTTGACGAGCAGGAGCTTGATGCGCCGCAGCAGGCTGACGACGTTGTTGTCCTGGATCACACCGAAGCGCTCGATGCGGTATTCAAGAGCGCGCTGCCAGAGCTCTGGATCGTCGGGCCAGCGGCGGTAGTTGGTCGCTGGGTTGAGCGAGGAGCGGTAAGGCACCTCCTTCAGCGTCGCCGCCCCGTGGGCCAGCAGCGCGGTGTAGGCTTTCGATTGGAAGGCGCCGAGATTGTTGCCGCCGTTGATGAGGTTGAAGGTCCAGAGCGGCGAGAACCGCGTCGCGCCCGGACGCTTCTGATCCCAGCCACGGGCGAGGCCGGTCATGTGCGTGAGCTGGTAATAGGTGACGGCGACGGAGGTGCGGGAATTGAGTTCGCCCTGGTAGAAGATCGGCGGGAAGCAGGGCAGCTCGCTGTTGTCGACTGCACGGGGAAAGTTGACGACCTCATCATCGCGCGAGACATCCGCGCGCGGCTCGACGTAACGACTCGCCTGGATGCCGAGCCCCGGCGCGCGCACCAGCTTGCCATTCGGCGGAGCGCTCGCGCCCGGCATTTTGTCGCGATAGCTGAACACCAGTCGGCCCAGCCCGCGCAGGTTGAGGAATATCCGGCTCAGGCGGCTGCCATGCGTTCGCAGCAGTTGCTGGTCCTGGCTGTTGGGGGCAACCCAGCCATGGCCGTCGCCACCGGTGGCCGGCAACGTGCCCACATCTTCCGAGGCTCCTTCGTCTTGAGCGGTGACGCGGGTGGCCGGGACCGCGCACGACAGGATCAGGAGAGCAATGAATTTTGCTCGCATGGGCGGAATCTTTGAAATCCGTCCGGTGGGTGGGCAAATCGATTTATGTCCGGCGGGGAGTCAGAAGGTGTCTTTGACGTGAAATTAGCCGGGAGAACCAAGTTTAATTGGAGGCTCGCCATGACGGTCGGTCTTTTTCAATTTTCCGCCACCCACTTCCCATGAGAATTCTCGTCACCGGCGGCGCCGGCTTCCTCGGTTCCCATCTCTGCGATCGCCTGCTGGCGGACGGCAACGAAGTCGTCTGCATCGACAACCTCTTTACCGGCTCGAAGGGCAACATCGCCCACCTCAAGGCGAATCCGAATTTCGAATTCGTCCGGCACGACATCATCGACCCGTTCAAGTACGAGGTGGATCAGATCTACAATCTCGCCTGCCCGGCGTCGCCGCCGCACTACCAGTACAACCCGATCAAGACGATGAAGACGTCGGTGCTCGGGGCGATCAACTGCCTCGGTCTTGCCAAGCGCATCAAGGCGCGCGTCTTCCAAGCCAGCACGTCGGAAGTCTACGGCGATCCCGCGGTGCATCCGCAGCCGGAGAGCTACTGGGGCAACGTGAATCCGATCGGCCGCCGTTCCTGCTACGACGAGGGCAAACGCTGTGCCGAGACGTTGTTCTTCGACTATCACCGCGAGAACAAGGTCGATATCCGCGTGGTTCGCATCTTCAACACCTACGGCCCGCGCATGCACCCGAACGACGGTCGCGTGGTTTCCAATTTCATCGTCCAGGCCCTGAAGGGTGATCCGATCACGATGTACGGTGACGGGACGCAGACGCGCTCCTTCTGTTACGTCGACGACCTGATCGAGGGTTTCGTCCGCCTGATGAACCAGACCGAAGTCGTCGGCCCGATCAACATCGGCAACCCGGGCGAGTTCACGATGCTCGAGCTGGCCGAGCAGGTGATCAAGCTGACCAAGAGCAAATCCAAGATCGTTCACAAGCCGCTGCCCGCCGACGATCCGAAGCAGCGCCGGCCTGACATCACGCTCGCGAAGAAGCACCTGAAGTGGGAGCCGACCATTCCGCTCGCGGAAGGTCTCAAGAAGACCATCGCCTACTTCAAGACGAAGGTCTGAAGCTGGCGGGTCAGAGCGGTTCGGATCCCGTGGCGACGGGAACGGGTGTCGACTCCGATTCCTCGAGCCGGGTGACCAGCACTTCCACGAACAACTCGCGTTTGGCGGTGCCGCGGTAAGTGCCCTTGACCGGCGATACGTCGGCGAAATCGCGACCGACCGCGACCTTCACATAGTTTCCGTTCACCAGCTTGTCGTTGGTGGGATCGAGGCCGCACCAACCGTGGCCGAGAACGTAGACTTCCACCCACGCGTGGCTGGCCTGGGCGCCTTTCAGTTGGTCGACCGGGCCGTTGTAGAGATAGCCGCTGACGTAGCGGGCGGGAATTTTCAGCGCGCGGCAAAGCCCGAGCATGACGTGGGCGAAATCCTGGCAAACGCCGGTGCGGTTCTTCAGCACGTCGCGCATATGCGTGTGCGCGTGGGTCACCGCCGACTGATACCGGAACTCGCGGTGGATGTAGTGCATGATCGACTGCGCCGCCTGCCACGCGTCGGTCTGGCCTTCGGTCGCGTCGAGGGCCAGACGCCAGAGGTCGGCGTTCACCTCCACGTAGGTGCTGGATTGCAGGAAGTCGTAGCAGCGTTCGAGCCGCGCGCATTCGGCCAGCCGCGTCAGCGGGGCGGGTGCGGCCGCGGCGGGTAGAGTCAGCGCGTCGCCGGTGGTGACGACGGAGTTCGCCTCCACGGTCAGCTCGCTGTGCGGCTGGTTGATCTCGAAGAGGTGGACGTAGTTGAGGTGAAAATCGATGTAGTGCGACAACCGCGAGGTCGGCAGCACCTTCAGGACGAAGCTGTGGCAAACCTGTGCGCCCGTGCTGACCGGCTGGAGGCGGGTTTCGTTGAAGCTCTCGTAGACGTTGGCCGCATACTTGTAGCGGGTGCGGTGCAGGACGTGCAGTTTCATGCGGACGGCAAGAACGGGAAATAACCGGCCGGCTCAGCGGCGGTCGAGCGTTTGTTGCTGCTGTTCTTCCTGCTGCTGGAGCGCGTATTCGTCGGGAGTCTGGAAGGGCTGGAAGATGTAGGCTTGGAAGAGGGCGTCGCCGATCGCGTTCAGCTTGGCCTGCGTGATGTCGATGTAGGTGTGCAGACCGACCTCGAAGATGTCCTCCGCCGTGCTGAACTGGAGTTCCGCCAGCAGGCGGCCGGCGAGTTTCTCGGCGTCGTTGCAGAAGCGGCCTTCGTGCACGCCGGAGATGCGGCGCAGCGCGGTGTTGAGGTGGCGCACGGAAAAGCGCACCGAGCGCGGGAAGTCGTCGGAGAGCAGGAGGAATTCCGCCACGAGTGCGGGCTGCACTTCCGCGCCGTGGAGCGCCTTGTAGGCATCCCACGCGCTGCACGAACGCAGCACGGCGGACCAGCCGAGCGCATCGGTCTGCGTGGGCGAACCGGTCGGCACGCCGCGGGCGGGCAGGGAGGCATGGCGCACGTCGAGGATGCGCGAGGTCTTGTCCGCGCGCTCGAGGTAGCGGCCGGCCTGGTTGAAGAACCAGCCTTCGTTGCGCACAACGGTGGAGTCGGTGAGACCTTGCAGCAGCAGCGAGCTGCTCTTGATCGTCTGGAAGAAGTCCGAGGGGCTTTCCTTCCACTCCTTCTTCGCGCGGTTCGAGTTCAGGAAAAGATAGATGCGGTTGATCTCTTCCCACAGCTCGACCGTGATCTGGTCGCGGACCATGCGGGCGTTTTCGCGGGCTTGCACGATCGAGGAATAGATCGAGTTGGTGTTGCCGGGATGAAACACCATGAAGTCCGTCACGGTTTGGCCGGTGGTCTTCGGGTAGAGCTTCCGGAACAGCTCCTCGTCACCCGAGCTCTGCACGATGGGCATCCAGTGCGCGTTGAGCGTGGCGTCGTCGAGGTTGCGGAAATCCAGGAGGAGCTGGAGGTTCACGTCGACGAGGCGCGCGATGCTCTCGGCACGCTCGATGTAGCGACTCATCCAGTACAGGCTGTTGGCGACTCGGGAAAGCATCGGGAGGGAAAATTACAAACGCCAGGAGCCAAACGCCAAACGGGATGCGGCTTCAGGAAAGCCTTCTCGTAATTTGGATTTGGTCACTGGCATTGGATTTTTATTTGGCGTTTGAAAACTGGCGTTTGGAGTTTGCCGCGCAGCGGCTGTTATTTGTTACCGTAAAGGACCCAGGTTTCCTTGCTGCCGCCGCCCTGCGAGGAGTTGACGACGATCGAGCCCTTGCGGAGCGCGACACGGGTGAGGCCGCCGGGGATGATGGAGGTCTTCTCGCCGTAGAGGATGAACGGACGCAGGTCGATGTGCCGGCCGGCGAAGCCTTCGCCCTCGCAGAACGTGGGATGACGCGAGAGCGAGATCATCGGCTGTCCGATGTAATTGCGCGGATCGGCCTCGATCTTCTTTCGAAATTCATCGCGCTCGGCCTGCGTGGCGTGCGGACCGATCAGCATGCCGTAGCCGCCGGCCTCGTTGGCGGCCTTGACCACGAGCTTGTCGAGATTCTCGACCATGTACTTCTTGTCGGCGTCTTCGCTGGCCAGGTAGGTCTGCACGTTCGGCAGGATCGGATCCTGGTCGAGGTAGTACTTGATGATGCGCGGGACGAAATAATACATGACCTTGTCGTCGGCCACGCCGGTGCCGATCGAGTTGGCGAGCGAGACGTTGCCGGCGCGGTAGGCGTTGACGAGGCCCGGGACGCCGAGCGCGGAGTCCTTGCGGAAGACGGTCGGGTCGAGGAAATCGTCGTCGATGCGCCGGTAGATGACGTGCACCGGCTTCAGGCCCTTCGTCGTGCGCATGTAGACGTGCTGGTCTTTCACCAGCAGGTCGCGGCCTTCGACGATCTCGATGCCCATCTGGCGGGCAAGGTAGGTGTGTTCGAAATACGCGGAGTTGTACGCGCCAGGCGTGAGCACGACGACGGTGGGTTCGGCTACGCCTTTCGGTGCGGTGTGCTGGAGCACCTTGAGGAGTTCGTGCGCGTAGTTTTCGACCGGGCGAACGCCGCCGGCTTCGAAGATTTCCGGGAAGGTTCGCTTCAGCGCGCGGCGGTTTTCGAGTACATAGCTGACGCCGGACGGGCAGCGCGCGTTGTCCTCGAGCACGAGGTACTGGCCCTTGTCGTCGCGGATGATATCCGTGCCGCAGATGTGAATGTAGATGTCGCGCGGCACCTTGATGTTCATGAACTCGCGGCGAAAATGTTTCGCCGACAGGACGTAGTGCGCGGGAATGGTGCCGTCCTTGATGATGTTCTGCTCGTGGTAGATGTCGTGGAGGAAAAGGTTCAGCGCCGTGATGCGCTGGATCAGGCCGGCCTCGAGGTGCTCCCACTCGCTGGCGGGGATGATGCGCGGCACGAGGTCGAACGGGAAGATGCGCTCCGTGCCCTTCGAGTCGCCGTAGACATTGAACGTCACGCCCTGGCGGAGGAACGACAGGTCGACCGCGGCGCGGCGTGCTTCGAAGTCCTCGGGACTGACGGCGCCAAAATGTTTGAGGAAATGCTGGTAGTGCGGACGCACCGCGCCGGACGGCTCGATCATCTCGTCGTAAAATTCGGCCGGGTCGTAGCTTTTGAAAGGGCCGGGGGGCTGGTCGGCGCGGGGGGAGGACTTGGATCGGCTCATGGGGACGGCCGGCAAATAGCAGGCCGCATGCAAACCATGAAAGATTTTGAAACGACTCTTGGCGTGCAGTGAGTTAGGCAAGTCTGGCCGCGCCTACTTTTGTCGTTTGCCAAGCCTGCAGGCGTAGTTTTCATTCCACCCCTTTCCATGCTCAGTTTCATCCTTAAGAAATTCGCCGGCAGGCACCACCGGAAGTACATCGAGAAAACCCGGCCGATCGTTGCCCGGATCAACGAATTTGAGCAGCAGTACCAGCAGCTGACCGACGAGCAGCTGCGCGCCAAGACCGACGAGTTCCGCGCGCGCCTGAAACAGGGCGAGACGCTCGACCAGATTTTGCCCGAGGCCTTTGCCGTGGTGAAAAACGGCGCCCGCCGCCTTACCGGTCGCCCGGTGGTGGTTTGCGAACAGGAACTGACTTGGAACATGGTTCACTTCGACGTGCAGCTCATCGGTGGCATCACGCTGCACCAGGGCCGCATCGCCGAAATGGCGACGGGCGAGGGCAAGACCCTCGTTGCGACGCTCCCGCTTTACCTCAACGCGCTCACCGGTCGCAACTCGCAGCTCGTCACGGTCAACGACTACCTCGCGCGCCGCGACTCCGAGTGGATGGGTTATCTCTACAACTTCCTCGGTCTCACCGTCGGTTGCATCCAGCAAAACATGCATTCGGAGGAGCGTCGCGACATGTACAATCGCGACATCACCTACGGCACGGCTTCTGAATTTGGCTTCGACTACCTGCGCGACAACGGCATGGCCACGCGCAAGGAGAACCAGGTGCAGCGCGACCACTTCTACTGCATCGTCGACGAAATCGACTCTATCCTCGTCGACGAGGCGCGCACGCCGCTCATCATTTCCGGCCCGGCTCCGATCGAGCGCGAACAGCCCTTCACCCGCCTCAAGCCCGGCGTCGAGCGCCTCGTGGGCGACCAGCTCCGCCTGATCAACAAGCTCGTCAAGGAAGCCTCGGACCTCCTTGAGAAGAAGGAACTCACCGCCGACGAGAAGCGCACCGCCGCGCTGAAGATGCTTCAGGTCAAGCTGGGCATGCCGAAGAACAAGCAGCTGCTCCGCCTCCAGGAAAACCCGGAGTGGCGCAAGCTCCTCGACAAAACCGACGTCGAGATGCACTCGGATTTCAACAAGGACGAACTCTACCGCTACAAGGAAGAGCTGTTCTTCACCATCGACGAGAAGAACCACCAGGCTGACCTCACCGAGCCGGGCCGCCTCAAGCTGCGTCCGGACGACGCCGATGCGTTCGTGCTGCCGGATCTCGCCTCCATCTTCATCGACATCGAGAAGGACACGGCCAAGACGCCCGAGGAAAAGGAACAGGCCAAGCGCGACGCGCAGTCCCGCTACGAGGTCGTGTCCGAAGACATCCACGCGCTCTCCCAGCTGCTGCGCGCGTACTCCATCTACGAGCGCGACGTCGAGTACGTCGTGCAGGAAGGCAAGGTCATCATCGTCGACGAGAACACCGGCCGCATCATGTCGGGCCGCCGCTGGTCCGACGGCCTGCACCAGGCGGTGGAAGCCAAGGAGAATGTCACCATCGAGCGCGAGACGCGCACCTACGCGACGGTCACGATCCAGAATTACTTCCGCATGTACGAGAAGCTCGCGGGCATGACCGGCACCGCCGAGACCGAGGCCACCGAGTTCAACGAGATCTACCAGCTCGCCGTCACGCAGATCCCGACGAACAAGCCCTGCATCCGCATCGACCGGAACGATTCGATCTTCAAGACCCGCCGCGACAAGTACAACGCGGTCGTGAAGCAGATCCAGGAAGCCCAGCAGCGCGGCCAGCCCGTGCTCGTGGGCACCGTGACCGTCGAGCAGTCCGAGGTGCTGAGCCGCATGCTCAAGCGCGCGGGCGTCATCCACACCGTGCTCAACGCCAAGTTCCACCAGCAGGAGGCCGAGATCGTCACGCGCGCCGGCCAGCGGGGTTCCGTCACCATCGCCACCAACATGGCGGGCCGCGGCACCGACATCAAACTGGGCGAGGGCGTCCGCGAACTCGGCGGCCTCCTGGTCGTGGGCACCGAGCGCCACGAGTCCCGCCGCATCGACCGCCAGCTGCGCGGCCGTTGCTCGCGTCAGGGTGATCCGGGCGAAACGAAATTCTTCCTCTCGCTCGAGGACGACCTCATGCGCCTTTTCCTCCAGGGCAACCTGGCCTCGCGCATCATGGAAGGTTCGATGAAGGACGGCGAGGAGCTCGAGCACAGCATGCTCAACTACTCGATCGAGTCCGCGCAGAAAAAGGTCGAGCAGCAGAATTTCTCCCAGCGCAAGCGCCTGCTGCAGTATGACGACGTGCTGAACAAGCAGCGCGAGGTCATCTACGGCATCCGCAACGACGCGCTCCACAGTGAGCGCCCGAAGGACACCATCTTCGAGATGATCGAGGAGGAGGTCGCGACCCGTCTCGAGACCGCCACGCTCGACGCCAAGGGCGGCTCCAGCAGCTCCAACCTCGAGAGCCTCGTGGGCTGGCTGAACTCCCATTTCCCGATCAGCGCCAAGGTGGAGGACGTTTCCGGCAACACCGAAACCGTGCTCAAGAACATCATGGAGCGCATCAAACAGGCCTACGCCCTCAAGGAATCCGTCGAGGATCCCGAGGCGCTGGGCGGCCTCGAGCGCTACATCGTGATCAACGCCATCGATCACCACTGGCAGGAGCATCTCACCGAGATGGAGGAGCTGCGCCGCTCGATCGGCCTGCGTTCCTACGGCCAGAAGGACCCGCTGTCCGAGTACAAGAGCGAGGCCTTCCGCTTCTTCGAGGAGCTGATGAACAACGTGCGCCTGCAGATCTGCACGAGCCTCTTCCGCTCGGCGACGAATCGCGACGCGTTCGAAAACCTCTTCGCCATCCTTTCGAAGTCCGCCCGCATGCAGGGTCCGGCCGCCGCGCCCACCGCGCTCGCCGCCGCCGCCCAGGCCGGCGCACCCGCCGAGGCCGCCGCCGCCGCCCCGGCCGAGCAGGAAGTGACGCTCCCCGCGGTCACCATCCGCCGCGAGGCCCCGAAGGTCGGCCGCAACGACCCGTGCCCCTGCGGCTCGGGGAAGAAGTTCAAGAACTGTCACGGCGCTTGAGCGCTGTGGCAGTTAGGAGTTAGAAGTTAGGGGTTAGGTGGTAAATATGCCGCTCGTGGCAACCTCTGGTTCTTCCTCCTAACACTTAACTCCTAACGTCTAACCTCGCGCAGCGATGATCAAAATCCTCGGTTTCGACGCCGACGACACGCTCTGGCACAACGAGAGCATCTTCGAGCATGCGCACGTCGCGTACCGGCAGCTGCTGGCGAAGTACCACCCGGCGGCGGAAGTGGACCGCATCCTGTACGCGACCGAGATGCGTAATCTCGCGCTTTACGGTTATGGCGTGAAGGGCTTCATGCTCAGCTGCGTCGAGGCCGCGATTGAACTGACGAAAGGCGGGATCAGCGCGCAGGAGATCCGCGAGATCCTTGCCACCGGCCAGCGCATGCTCGCGCATCCGGTGGAGTTGCTCGCGGGCGTGAGCGAAATCATGCCTTCGCTCGCGCGCGATTACCGGCTACTGCTCATCACGAAGGGCGACCTGCATCACCAGGAAAAGAAAATCTCCGAGTCCGGCCTCGCCGCGCATTTCTTCGCGCTCGAAATCGTGAGCGAGAAGGACACCGCCTCCTACGACAAGGTGCTGCGCCGCCATGGTGTGAAACCCGCGGAGTTCGCGATGGTGGGCAACTCGCTCAAGTCCGACATCCTGCCCGTCCTCGGGCTCGGCGGCGCCGGTGTGCATGTGCCTTACCACATCACGTGGGCACATGAGCGCGCGGAAGTGCCGGCGACCGAGAAGCGTTTCCGCCGCATCGCCAATCTGTCCGAGCTGCCGCCGGTGCTTTCCTCGCTGTGACCGCCGAAAACGAAATTCCCGATCCGTACGCGACGGTGCCGACGCTCTGGCAGCGGTATCCCGAACTCGGCTGGTCGCTCGCGATCTTTGCCCTGACCCTGGTGATGACGGTGGTCGCGTTTCCGGGCGTCAACGCCGGCGAGGCGGCCTACGTGCTCGTGGCGCCCGCTGCGTTCTGGGCCTACCGCCGGCCGCGCTTCAAGCATTACGCGTGGTCGTTGCTGGGTTCGCAGGTCGTGGCGTGGACCATCCTGCTGGGCTGGCTGCACAACGTCACGTGGGCCGGCCTCTTCCTGCTCGGACCGTTTGTCGGCTTGATCGTCGGTTCGTGGTTCCTCGCCGCGTGGTGGGCGATTCCGCGTTTGATCGGACATTCCGCGTTTGTCCGCATCCTGGTGCTGCTCGGCCTCGCGGCGCTGTGGGTGGTGCTCGAGTGGATCCGCAGCCTGTTGTTCGGCGGGTTTCCGTGGCTGCCGCTGGCCGCGAGTCAGTGGCAGCGCCCGCTCGTGCTGCAAAGCGCCGCGCTCGCGGGGGCGTGGTCGGTTTCCTTCCTGCTGGTTTTCTTCGGTCTCGGCACCGCGGCCTATGCGCGCCGCATCTTCAACGAAGGTGCGACCGGTCTGCGCAAGCGCAGCCCCGAGTTCGGTGTCGCGCTGCTCCTGCTCATTGGCTTCTCGTTTCCCTTCGTGGCCGACATGGTGAACGCGCAGCGGATGCCGCTGGCGCGTTTGGCGCTGGTGCAGCCGTACATTCCTCAGACGGAGAAATGGAACGCCAAGTTCGCCACCTCCGTGATCAAGACGATCGAGCAGGTGACCACGCTGGCGAATGATCGCGGCGCGCCCGACGTGATCGTCTGGCCGGAAGCCGTGACGCCGTGGCCGCTCCAGCGCGAGCCCAACGTCCAGTCCTGGCTCGAGCACATTTCGAAGAAGACCGGCAAGCCGCTCCTGCTGGGGTCGGTGCAGGCGAATCTTCCCGACCAGCCGGACGCGTGGCACAACGGGGCCTTCGTGGTCGAGCCGACGACCGGTCTCGCGAAGGAAGGTTACTACAAGCGCAAGCTCGTGCCCTTCGGCGAATATATCCCGCTGCGGCCCGTGCTGGGCTGGCTGGAAAAAGTCGCGCCGATCGGCGGCGACTTCACGCCCGGTGACTCGCCTGCGCCGCTCGTCGTGCCGGTCGGACGCAACCAGGTGCGCTTCGGCATGCTGATTTGCTACGAGGACATTTTTCCCGCGCTGGCGCGCGAGGAGGCGCGCGAGGGCGCCGATGTGCTCGCTGTGCTGACCAACAACGCGTGGTTCGGCGAAGGGGCGGCGGCGTATCAGCACGCGGCCCACTCGGTCCTGCGCGCGGTCGAGACGCGCCGCCCGGTGGTGCGTTGCGGCAACGGCGGCTGGAGCGGCTGGATCGACGAGTTCGGCCGGATCCGGGCGACGCTGACGAATGATCAGGGCACGGTTTATTTCCGCGGCGCGCAGACGGTCACGATCCTGCGCGACATGAACTGGCATCAGCGCCAGACCTTCTACACCGAACACGGCGACTGGTTTGTCGTCACGTGCGCGGTGCTCGTCCTGCTCGCTTATTACATCGTGCAAACGCTGCGTCCGCCGAAACCGCGGCTGGACGGGAAGTCGGTGTTCTGAGCGGGCGGGCGCTTACTTGAAGAAAGCGTCCTGGTCCGCCTTGTCGCTGGCCGTCGTCGCAAGCGCGGGTGACCGCACGGTCTTGGCCGGCTGAAAAATATCCGGTGTGGCGGCCGGTTGCGGGGCAGCCGCCGGCTGCTTGATGCCGGTGTGCGAACCGCCCACGAGTTTCTTCAGGTTGGCGACCGCGCCGTCCATCATCACGGCCTGGGCGTTGAGCTGCTCGGCGGCGGCCGCGCCTTCCTCGGCGGCGGCGGCGTTGGTCTGGGTGACCTGGTCCATCTGCGTGGTGGCGATCAACACCTGGCTGATGCCTTGCGACTGTTCCTGGGAAGCCTGGGCGATTTCGCCGATGAGGCCGTCGACCTTGCGCGCCTTGTCGACGATTTCGGTGAGCGACGCCGCCACCTTGACGGAGATCGTGGCGCCGTGGTCGCTCTTCGTGATGGCGTCCTCGATCTTCGCGGCCGTTTCCTTGGCGGCCGTGGCGGAACGCTGGGCGAGGGCGCGGACTTCCTCGGCGACGACTGCGAAGCCGGCACCGGCCTCGCCGGCGCGCGCGGCCTCGACCGCGGCGTTGAGGGCGAGGATGTTCGTCTGGAAGGCGATTTCGTCGATGGTCTTGATGATCTTCGCGATGTTGCCGGAGGAGGCCTTGATCGCGTCCATCGCGGTGTTCATGTCGTTGACGTCGCCCGCGCCCGTCTCGGCGGCCGTGCGGGTCTGGTTGGCGAGGCCCTTGGCCTGCGAGGCGGCCTCGGCGTTGCGCTTCGTCATGCTGGAGATTTCCTCGAGCGAGGCGCTGGTTTCCTCGAGCGAAGCGGCCTGTTCGCTGGCGCCGTTGGCGAGCGACTGGCTGGACTTGCTGACCTGGTTGGCGGCGGCGGCCACTTCGGAGGAACCGTCGGCGAGTTCACCGGCGATGGTGGAAAGAGTGCGGGTGATGCGGCCGCTGATCCACCAGGCGACGCCGAGGCCGAGCAGCAGTGCGGCGATCACGCCGCCGACGATGAGGCGCGTACCCGAGATCACGCTGGCGTCCACGACGGCGGCGGCGGTGTTGCCCTCGGCCGACTTGCGGACCATGAGGTTGTCGATGGCGCCGATGTAGTCCTTGTAGCGCGGAATGAGCTGGCCCGTGATGAGCACGTCCATCTGGTCGGGCGAAAGCGAACGGCTCTGCTTGAGGATATCACCGCGCAGGCTGGTGTACTTGCCGCGGGCGGCGAGGATGGCTTCGCAGGCCGCCTTGTCCTCGGGCGTGACCGCCAGCACGTCGAGCTTCTTGTAGAGATCGGTCAACGCGGCGGAACCGGCCTTCATTTCCTTTTCGATCGAGTCGAAGCGGGCCGTGTCGCCGTCTCCCGTCATGGCATGCTGGTAGGTGTTGATGACGTTCGCCTGCACGAGGGCACGGATCTGGCCCATGACCATGACGGTCGGCAGCGCGTCCTGGGTGACGGTGACGGACACCGAGCGCAGTTGGACGAGTCGGGTATAGGCAAAGGCGCCGAGCGCCGCGGTGATGACGAGCAGCGAGGCGAAGCCGGCGATGATGCGTTGGGCGATGGTGAAATTTTTCATTTAAAGGCGCGATAATCCCGGCGGCGCTAAACCGGCAGGTGCAAACCCGTTATCGTCTCTTTCGGGACGGGCTTGAGCGCGCAGCGCTCGCGATGCCTCGTCGTGCCTGACGCGTTTCTCCTGCCGGCTCAGGCCGGAGGATGGGCGATGCTGGCTACCGCAGCGTGAAACTCCCTCAGGGCGAACGGTTTGGGGAGACAGGTGCGGTTGTGCTGCTTCAGGAAATTCTGGAAGCTCTCCTTGATGACGTCACCGGTCATGAAAAGCATGCGGCGCGCCGCCTCGGGCTTCCGGGTCAGCAGCTCTTGGTAAAGATTGATGCCATTCAGGCCCGGCATCTTCCAGTCGGAGACAATGATGTCGTAATCGTTTTTCAGGATGAGCTCGAGCGCGGCTTCGCCGGAGCCGACCGTCTCTACGCGATGTCCTTCCGAGCTCAGGATGTCGTGGACGAGCGTCAGGATGGATTCCTCATCGTCGACTGCGAGGATGTGATAGGTGGCGGTCTTGGCCGGCACCGGCGGCTGCGAGTCGGGCCGGAACAGCACTGGCTGCGTGACCGTGGGATTGGCCGCGGGAAATTCCAAAATGAACTCCGTGCCCAGGCCCGGCTGGCTCTCGGCGCGGATGCTGCCGCGGTGTTCCTGGACGATGCCGTAGGAAAGGCTGAGGCCGAGGCCCGTGCCCTTGCCCTGCGGTTTCGTGGTGAAGAACGGATCGAAGATCTTCTTCAGGTTCTCGGCGCTGATGCCGGGGCCGTTGTCGATGATGCGCAGCCACACGCGGTCGTCGGTGACGCCCGTGCGCAGTGTGATGTGGCCGTCGCGGCGGAAAGTTTCGAGCGCCTGGCGGGCGTTGCTGACGATGTTGAGCACGACCTGCTGGAGCTGGTGGCTGTCGCCGAGCAGCGGCGGCAGCTCGGACGCGTAATCGCGTTCGAGCACGACGTTGTTCACGCGCATGTCGTAGGCGACGATCTCGACCACGGCGTCCGCGACCTCGTGCAACCGCACGAGCTTGCGCTCGGGTTCGTGCTGCCGGGAGAACCCGAGCAGGCTGTGCACGATCTTGTGGCAGCGGATGGCGCTGCGCGCGATGTGGCCGAGCTGGTCCTTTTGCTTGGGATCGGTGCTGGTGGCCTGCAGCAGTTCGGAAAAGCCGATGACGGAGGTGAGGGGATTGTTGAGCTCGTGCGCCACGCCGGCGACGAACTGGCCGACGGCGGAAAGTTTTTCGCTCTGCATCAGCTGGGCCTGCGTGGTCTTGAGGGTGCCGATCGCCTTCTCGAGGTCGGCGCGCGAGGCCTGCAGGTTTTCCGTCATGTCGTTGAACGCCACGGCCACCGCGCCCGTCTCGTCCCCGGCGAACTTCTCGATGCGCCGCGTGAAATCGCCGCGGCCGACCGCCTCCGCCTGGTCGCGCAGCACAAGCAGCGGCTGGGTGGCGCGCCGGATCACATACCAGACCACCAGGCCGCTGAGCAGGACGCCCAGCACGCTCACGGAGACGAGTGTGACGCGGGTGCGGGCGAGTTCGCTGAGGCGCTGCTCGTTGGATGACAGCAGCACGTAGCTGAAACCGAGGCCGGGACCCTTGACCTCGTAGCTGCCGGTCAGCGCGAGGTAATGGGAGTTCATGAGCACGACCGGCAGCTCGCGACGGGTGGCGGGGATGCTTTCGGCGGCGGCCACGAGATCGCGCGGCAGCTCGGGCTGGCGGAGGGTCGAGGCGGTGATGACTTGGTGATCGAGCAGCAGGATGTCCGCACCGGTGATGGCCTTGAGGTCCTGCAGCGCGTTTTCGCCGAGCCGCGTGGCGACAGTCAGCGCACCGACCGGCGGGCTGTTTTCCTGCGTGGCCACCGGCACGGAAACAATGAGGTAAGAATGCCCGTTCAGGTTGAGCGAGCCGTGCGCGGCCTCGCCTTGCAGCGCGAGGCGGGTGAGGCCTGCCGTTGCCCGGGCAAATTCCTCGGTACTGAACGCCGAGCCGCGGCGCACGACGGTCGGGGCGCCGGATTGCGCCACCAGCAGCAGGGCTTCGCAATCGTCCCCGTAGGCCTCGAGCCGTTCGTTCAGGAAATTGCGGATCGTGGCGACGCGGGCCGGGGAGTCGGAGTTGCCGCCGAGGGACATGAGCACCCGGTAGCTCGACTCGTTGACCGTATTGCGGAAGCGCGAGACCAGGTCGCGAGTGCGCAGCTCGAGCAACTGCTGGAAGACGTTTTCCGCCGTATGCAGCGTTTGTCGCGACTCGTCCTGCAGCTGGCGGCTGATGTACTGGTTGACGATCCAGAGCGTGATGGCCGGCACCAGCACCAGCGCGGCGAGCACGGGCAGCAGGACCTTGAGTTGGAAACTCATCCGTACCCGATGCCGCGGTTCTTCCATGGCTCAGTTGACTTTCGGCAGGTTGCCCAGGCCGAGCGTGAAGTTTACCTCGACCTCGCCGTCGGCGGGCACGGTGATCGTCTGCGTCTGGCCGGGCACGCGCTCCTGCCATGCGCGCACCTGGTAGGTGCCGGCGGGCACGTTGCGAATCGCGAAGCGTCCTTTGTCGTCGGCGGTCGCGAAATACGGATTCGTGAGCACGAGCACGATGCAGTGCATCTTGGTGTGAATCGCGCAGAAGACGTCAGCCTGGCCGGGCTTGTCGAAGACCAGCTGCTTCGCCGGCTGGTCGCTGCTGTAGAGGCCAAGATCAAACGGCTTGGTCTCCGACATGCAGAACACGTTGTGATAGATGTCGTCCATGTTCGGCCAGGAAACCGTGGTGCCGGCGAGGATCGGCAGCACGTGCGGCACGAAGACCGCGTCCTTCTGCTTGATGACGGCCGGCTCCTTCGGCGGCGTGAACGTGGCGCCGGGGAAAGGCTGGTCGATGTAGACGACGAAGTCCTTCAGCTGGTCGTAGTCGACGCGTTCGACGAACTTGTAGCGCCGGCTCGCGTAGGCGCCGCCGCCACCGCCGGAAGTTTCCTCGCCGTTGCGGGCCTTGACGGTGCCGGTGATGGTGCCGGCGAAGGCCATGCTTGCGCCCATGAGTCCGGCCAGGAAAATCGACGACAGGAGTTTCATGCTCAGAACCGCACCCCGAGCAGACTCGACAGCATGTCCTCGCTGTTGCGCTTGGTGCCGCCGACGAGGTGGCCGTGCTCCCAGCTGTATTCGACCTTCCACACCAGCGGGTCGGCGAAGCGGTAGCCGAGGCCGACGCTTAGGCGGCGCAGATCCTTGGTGCGCGGTCCGAAGGGATTGTAGAAATAAGTGCCGGCGTTGCCCTGACCGGCGAGCGGGTAGCCGCCGGGGGCGTCGATCGCGCTGTAGCGCGCGGCGGCGAAGAATTTGTCCGTCAGATGCTGCGTGCCCTCGGCGCTGTAATAGGTCAAATGACGCGAGTAATCGCCCGACGTGCTGTTGTCGTCGAAGCTGGCCCAGCCGACCGTGGCCTTGAGTCCGCCGGTTGCCCAGCGCCAGGAGGCGTCGAGTTCCGCGAGCTCCGCGTGAAAGGAAGTGGTCGTGGCCGACGGCCCGAGTGCGCGGAAGAAACCGTTGGCAAGCCAGACCTCGGACAAGCCGTCGTTCGCCACGCTCAGGTCGCCGGTGCGCATGGCGCTGGCGCTGACCGCGAGGCGAGGCGTGACGTCGTAGCCGAGGCGAAAGACCACGGATTTGTCCGAGTCGCCATCCGACAGCGTCTTGTGGCTGCCGTTCTGCACGGCGAGATTGTAGCGGAACGCGCCCAGCGTGCCATACACCTGCACGCCCTCGTCGATGCCCCACACATCGGCCAGCGAGTGGGAGATGAGCGGGTTGTCCATGACGTTGCGGTACTGGTATTCCTCGCCGAACGGCAGGTTCATGCGGCCGGCGCGCAGCGAGAGCGTGTGGTTGCGGTCGGCGCTCCAGAGATCCTCCACGTCGACGTAGAGCTCGCCCACGTGGAAGTACTCGTCGTTGGCCTCGCGAGTTGTGAGCTCCAAGCCGCCGAAGAAATAGACGTTTTTCCAGGCGGACGCCTCGATGAAGACCTTGGCGTCGTCGATCCGGAATTCGGCGTTCTGGTAGCTGCCGTCCTTTCCGCTTTTGAAGAAGCCGATGCCGACCTCGCCGCTCACGCGCACCTGGCGGTCGCTCTCCGCGCCGTAGGAAAGCGGGTGGGCGGTTTCGGCCGGCTCCATGCGATCGAGCCGCGAGCGGAGATCGTCGATCTGCTTTTGCTGGGCGCGCACTTGCTCGACGAGCTGCCTGTTTTGTTCGACCAGCGCCTTCACGTCCGGGTCTTGGGCCATGGCGGCAGCCGCCACGAGCAGGGTAACAAGGCTCGCGGTGAACCGGCGTGAAAAACCTCGGGGGCTAGCTCTCACGGGCAACGTGTCGGCAGGCTAGCCCGGCGGTTTGCCACTGCAAGCCATTGGATGAGGGAAGGAAACGCGCGTTGGCATCGGAGAATCCCATTTATCGACCAACCGCGGGATCGTTTGAGCCGAATCGAGTGAGCCGGGCTGTGCGATTGTTCTGTAGCGGCGGTCTGCGACCGCCGTCCGGCGCGCATAGAGCGCCGCTACAGAAAAGACCGCGAATCAGGACGTCGGCGCGAACAGCACGCAAACCGCCTGCGGCACCTTGGCCTCGTGGCCGGTAGCCGTGAGGCGCCCGCTGGCCGGGTCGACGCGGAAGACGACGACGTTGTCGGTGTCGCGATTCGCGCACACGAGCCAGTGGCCGTCGGGCGAAAGATTGAAATTGCGCGGGTGCTTGCCGCCGCAGGAGACGATCTCAACGGCCGTCAGCGTGCCTTGGGCTGCGTCGCGGGCGAAGACCGCGATGCTGTCGTGGCCGCGATTCGAACCGTAGACGAAGCGGCCGTCCGGACTGAGCCGGATCTCGGCGCAGATGCTCTCGCCGCTGAAACCGGCGGGCAGGGTGGAGACCGCAGGCAGCGCGGTGAGTCCGCCCGTCGTGGCGTCGACGGCGTAGGGCGCGATCGTGCTGTTGAGCTCGTTGATCACGTAAAGGAATTTTCCGTCAGCGGAGAATTTGCTGTGCCGCGGACCGGCGCCGGGGGCCGAAGCCGTCTCGCCGATCGCCATGAGCTGCGCGGTGGCCGGGTCGAACTTGTACTGGAAGATGCGGTCGAGCCCGAGATCGCACACATAGAGGAAGCGGTTGTCGGGCGAGAAAGTGATCGAGTGCGGGTGCGCCTTTTCCTGGCGCTTCGCGTTGGGTCCGAGCTGGCCCTGGTGCGTGATCAGGCTCGCGGCGGGTCCGAGGCTGCCGTCGGGTGCGATCGGGAACGAAGCCAGCTGGCTGCCGCTGTAGCTGATGACCGCGGCGGTGCTGCCGGTGGCGTCGATGTTGACGTGCGACAGGTTGATGCTGCCGCTCGGCACGATGTTGAGCAGGTTCAGCGAGCCGTCGGCGTTGAAGTGAAACGCCGCGAGGCCGCCGCCCGGCTTGCCGCCGACGGTGCCGCTCTCGGTGAGGGCGTAGAGCGTCTGGCCGTCGGGACGCAGGGCGAGGAAGGTGGGATTGGAGGCTGCCGCCGCGAACACCGGTTCGCTCAACGCACCCGTGGCGGGGTCCAGCCGCACGGAATAGATGCCGCGGCTGTTGCCGCCGGCGGGAGTGTAGGTACCGAGATAGATCAGGAGGCTGGGGATGGCGGACATGGAGATGGGCAGGAGCAGGAGGAGGAAAAGGGCGAGGCGGGACTTCATGGGGACACGGGCGGGCCGAACTGGTTCGGCGCCTTAAGCGAGCGCCTCCTTGTAGTGACGGCGGCACATGGCGACGTAGCGTTCGTTGCCGCCGATCTCGACCTGCGCGCCTTCCTTCAGGCCGCGGCCGTCGGGGCCGACGCGGAGGTTCATCGTCGCCTTGCGGCCGCAGTGGCAGATGGTTTTCAGCTCGATGAGATTGTCCGCCAGCGCGAGCAACGCGGCGCTGCCGGGGAAAAGCTGCGCCTGGAAATCCGTCCGCAGTCCGTAGCACAGCACCGGAATGCGCAGCTGGTCCGCGATGTCGGTGCACTGCTCGACCTGCGGGCGGGTGAGAAATTGCGCCTCGTCCACCAGCACGCACGCGACCGGTTGCGCGGCGTGGGCGGCCTTGACGTGGGCGAAGATGTTTTCGTCCGCCGGCAGCGCCATCGCGCCGGCTTCGAGACCGATGCGCGACTTGATCACGCCGGAGCCGGCGCGCGTGTCGACCGCGGGGGTGAAGAGCAGCGTCCGCATGCCGCGCTCGTGGTAGTTGTAGCTCGATTGGAGCAGGACCGTCGACTTGCCGGCGTTCATCGCCGAGTAATAGAAATACACCTTCGACATGCGCGGAAGATGAAGACGACGCGGGGCGCGGAGGCCAAACCAAAACCTCGCCTGGCACCGGCGACATTTGGGTGGCGTTGGCGGGCGGCATGCTTTTAAAAATCAGGGCAATAATGAACCACTGTGGAGGAAGCAAATGACGCGGCGGCCGGGTGGAAACATCCTGCTGGTGGTCGTGACTTTCCTGGGGGCGATGGCGCTGACCTTCGTCGCCGCCTACCACGCGCGGGAGAACGACCACTCCGCGGCTTGGAACCAGTTCGACCGCCTGGCCGACCGGCTGAGCAGCGACCTGCAGCGGCGCATGAACCAGGTGGTTTACGGCCTCAACGGCGCCCGCGGCGTGTACGCGGCGAGCCAGTCGGTCGAGCGCCATGAATTTCGTGCCTACGTCGAATCGCGCAATCTGCCGGTGGAGTTCCCGGGCGTGCGGGGCTTCGGGTTCATGCAGCGGGTCATGCGTCCCGACTTGGAAAAGTTCGTTGCGGCCGAGCGCGCCGACGAACAGCCGGATTTCACGGTGACGACCACCGGTAACGCGCCGGACCTCTACGTCATCAAGTTTCTCGAGCCGGCGGCCACCAACCGGGTGGCGCTCGGCTACGATGCGGGCTCGGAGGCCAACCGGCGCGAAGCGATCGAGCGCGCCGTGCACACCGGCTTGGCGACCCTTTCGCAGCGGATCACGCTGCGGCAGGACACGCTGCACCGTGCCGGCTTCCATTACCTGGTGCCGATCTATCGCACCGGCACCCATCCCACGACGCCGGAGGAGCGGGAGGCCGCGATCGTCGGCCTCGCCTACGCACCGATCATCGTCGACGAGGTTCTGGCGCGCCTGCTCGACGGCGTCGACGACTTGATCGACGTCGAGGTGTACGAGGGCAAGACGCTCGACCGCGCGCACCTGCTGTTCGACGCCGATCATGTGCTGGTGGCGGCAACCGACGCGGGTCTTGCCGAGCCCTTCAATCACCGGATGTTTCACAAGATCACGCCGATCGAGATCGGCGGCCGCGAGTGGAGCCTGGCGTTCTCGACCACGCCGAAGTTCGAGCGGGCGAACCAGGGCAGCGCCGCGTTCCGCATCGTCCTCGCCGGTGCGCTGCTGAGTTTCCTGCTTGCGGTCATGGTCTTCATCCTCGGCCAGAGCCGGGCGCGCGCGCTCAAGCTGGCGGAGAAAATGACCGCCGACCTGCGCGCGACCGAGGCCGAGGCCCAGCGGCTCGCCGCGGTCGCCAGCGCCAACGAGCAGCGCATGCTGGCGTTGACTACGCAGGCCCCGGGCGTGCTCTTCCAGTTCGAGGTGTCGGGGACCGGCCAGCGTTCCTTTGCCTTCCTGAGCGCCGGCTATCGCGAGCTGTTCGGCCGCGACCCCGCGCCGGTGCTCTCGCGCGCGGCCGTGTTGTTCACGACGGTGCATCCCGACGACCGCGCCCAGGTGCGCGCGAGTCTCGAACGTTCGATTTCCCGGACCGAGGACTGGCATGATACTTTCCGCATCGTGCGGCCGGACGAGACCGTGCGCTGGGTGCACGCGCGCTCCTCGGTTGCGCCGCGGCCCGATGGCACCGCCGTCTGGTTCGGCATGCTGGCCGACATCACCGACCAGCAGGCCGCGCTGGCCAAGGCCGAGCAGGCCAACATCGCGAAGAGCCAGTTCCTCGCGACGATGAGCCACGAGATCCGCACGCCGATGAACGGCGTCATCGGCATGACCTCGCTGCTCCTCGATACGCCGCTGAATACGCAGCAGAAGGAATTTGCCGACATCATCCGCACCAGCGGCGAAAGCCTGCTGACGCTGATCAACGACATCCTGGATTTCTCCAAGATCGAGGCCGGCCGCTTCGAGCTGGAGAACGAGGGCTTCAATCTTCGCGAGTGCATGGAGAGTTCGCTCGACCTGCTTTCGAGCAAGGCGGCGGAGAAGGGCCTCGACCTGCTTTACGAGGTGAACGAGGGCGTGCCGACCGACGTGCGCGGCGACGCCACGCGGCTCCGCCAGATCCTGGTGAACCTCATCGGCAACGCGTTGAAGTTCACTGCCAGCGGTGAAGTGGAGCTGACTGTGCGGCTGGCGGCGTCGGGCGGCGAGCCGCTGGCCGAGAACCAGCGCGAGCTGCTCTTCGCGGTGCGCGACACCGGCATCGGCATCCCGGCCCAGGCGCAGGCCAAGCTTTTCAGTTCCTTCACGCAGGTCGACGCCTCGACCACGCGCAAGTTCGGCGGCACCGGCCTCGGCCTGGCGATCAGCAAGCGCCTCGCCGAAATGATGGGCGGCCGCATGTGGCTCGAGAGCGAAGAAGGCAAGGGTTCGACGTTTTTCTTCACCCTACGAGTCGAGGCGCTGCCGACGGTGGCGCGTCCGTTCGTGTCCGCCTCGCAGGCCCGCTTGCGCGGCCAGCGCCTGCTCGTGGTGGACGACAACGCCACCAACCGCCGCATCCTGCTCGCGCTCGCCGCGAAATGGGGCCTCACCGCGCGCGAAGTCGACGGTCCGCTCGCGGCGCTGGAGATGCTCAAGTCCGGCGAGCGTTTCGATCTCGCGATTCTTGACGGCCACATGCCGTACATGGACGGCATCATGCTCGCCAAGGAAATCCGCCGCCTGCCGCAGGGCGACAAGCTGCCGTTGCTGTTGCTGTCCTCGATCGGCGGTTCGCCGGCGAAGGACGAGCCCGGCTTGTTCGCTGCCTGCCTCACCAAACCGGCGAAGCCGTCGCAGCTCTTCGACGCGATCGCCAAGATTTTCGGCGGCACCGAGCCCGCCCCGGCCCCGGCAGCAAAGCCTGCCGCCGCGCCGCAGGAGCAGCACACGACGCGCATCCTGCTGGCGGAGGACAATTCCGTGAACCAGAAGGTCGCGCTGCACATGCTCGCCAAGATGGGCTACCGCGCCGACCTTGCGGGCAACGGCCTCGAGGTGCTGGAGGCGCTGAAGCGGCAGCACTACGACATCATTCTCATGGACGTGCAGATGCCGGAAATGGACGGCATGGAGGCCACCGGCATCATCCGCAAGGAACAGGTGCCCGGCCAGCCCGCGCCTTGGATCATTGCCCTCACGGCGAATGCCATGGAGGGCGATCGCGAAAAGTGCATCGCCGCCGGCATGGACGACTACCTCGGCAAGCCGATGAAAACGAGCGAGCTCGCGGCGGCTTTCGTCCGTGCGCGCACCGCGGCGCAGTCATCGGGCACGAGTTGATTACTGCTGGGAATTCGCGGTGTATTCTGCACCGGGCGTAACTTCCAGTTTGTCATCCTGAGCCGTGCGAAGGATCCAAACGATGGTGATGCTACGTCCGTTTTCGGTTGGATCCTTCGCACGGCTCAGGATGACAGCCGGGAATATCTTGAGATGGGGTGGATCCGGAGCGGGACGTGGATCGAGGTCAGTGGTCGCTTACCGGATCCGGCTGCCGGTCGAATCCGTACAAATCCTCATCGCGCCCGATGCCCTCGGTCAGCCGGTCGCGGAAAAGCTCCGCGGCCAGCAGGCTGTAAGTGATGCCGTTGCCTCCGTACCCAAGCGCGAACCAGGTGCGCGGAGCGGCGCGATGTTCGCCGATGAAGGGCAGGCCGTCAGTCGTGCGCCCGAAAGTGCCGGCCCAGGCGGTGGCAACTTCGAGCGGGATATTCGGGAAGAGTTGCGCGAAACGCCGGCGCAGGGCCGTGACTTTCGCGGGCAACGCACGATCGCGGGCGCGGGGATCGCGGAAGGGATCGTCGTAGCCGCCCAGGATGATGCGGTGGTCGGCGGTGGTGCGCAGATAGAGGTAGGGATCGCCCGTCTCCCAGATGACTGGTAATCCGTCGGGCCAGCCCGGAAAAGCGGTCACTGGTTCGCTGGCCAGCGCGTAGGTGCTGTGCAGCGTGGTGACGCGCTCCGGCAGGAATTGATCGGCCTCGTAGCCCGACGCGACGACCAGCCACTTCGCGCGCACGCGAAAACCCTGGGCGGTGTGCAGCTCAACGCCGTGAGCTGTATGCCGATGGCGCGTCACCGAGGTGCGATCGTGGACGGAAGCGCCGCGCTTTTTCGCGGCCTCGAGCAAGCCGTAGGCGAGCGCATAAGCGTCCACCTGTGCCGCCGTGCCCGGCTGCGAATAAATCGCCGCGGCCTGCGGCAGGCTGCTGCGCCAGGCCAGTTCCGTGCGGGGCCACCACTCGACGGCGAAGCCGGCGTCGTGACGCGCGAGGTATTCCCGGTGGAGCGCGCCGACGTGGCTGCGCTGGTGGGCGAGCTGGATGCTCCCTTTGCGGGCGAACCCACAGTCGATCTTCAGCTTCGCGACCAGCTGGCCGAGACGGGTCACCGCGCCGAGGCAGTCGTGATACGCGCGGCGGGCGCGGTCGGGCCCGAGCCGCTTCGCCAACTGGTGCAACGGCAGGTCGATCTCATACTGCAGCAGCGCAGTGCTGCCGGCCGTGCTGCCATGCGCCGCCTCGCGCCGGTCGAGCACGACGGTGTCGATGCCGGCCTCCGCGAGGTGCCACGCCATCAATGCGCCGGTTATGCCCGCGCCGATGATTGCCACCTCGCACGAGACGTGGCGATCCAGCGGCGGATAACTGGCCGGCAGGCCGTCCTTGAGCGGCCAAAACGGGCAGCACGAAAGCAAATCCATGTCTTGGTGACAGGCGCGGGCGCGTCGGGAGCCTGGAAATCAGGGAGCGTGGTTTCTAGGGAGGATCGATTCGCCAGAAATACACTCCTTTCGTTACCGTCATCCTGAGCCGTGCGAAGGATCCAAGGGAAAGGACGTATGTTCGCCGACCGCGTGGATCCTTCGCACGGCTCAGGATGACGGTCGTGGGGGTTGGGTTTGGAATTCGAGCATCCTGCGGGCCCCAATTACAAATTAGTCAAAATCGTCCGCGAGCTTATCGGCGGCCTGCCGGTGTCGATATTAAGGATGCCCCTTAGTGATGCCCTTAGTTCGCCAACCCCATGGCCCTCGATCCCCTCATTTTCCGCCAGTTTCCCCTGATCCAAAAGATCATCGCGGACGAGACGTGGCTCGAAGGCGAGCGCCGCGGGTGCTGGGTGTCACCGGAAGATCCGGTGGTGAAGGAGAACGTCTGTCGCGTGATCCTGCGCGTCGGCGCGGCCATGCGGGCGTCCGTCGAAGCGATGCGCGCGGAGGTTCCGCAACACGAGCCGCACGCGGCGTGAATTTATCTAGCCTATGCCGTGTTCGGGCGTGTTTTGACCACGGATGACACGGATCGGGACGGATTAGACGGAGAATCCGTACTAATCCGTTAAATCCGTGGTTAAGAGAACGCTGAACTCCGCTCAGGCTTTCGAGTCCTCGGCCACTGCTCAGCGCATCTTCGCGAAAGTCTTGGAGAGTAATTCCAAGTCAGACGCGTTCTTCGTCTTCTCGCGGGTGTTGGCGATGAGCTTTTGCTCGAGGGCGTTCTTGGTCGGGCGCGACTTGTTTTCGTAGAAGACGCCGAACTTTCCGGGCCACGCTTCGGAGGCGAGCTTGAAGGCGGCGATCTCGTCGGTCGGGTCGTGGCGCAGGGCGTCCTCGGGCGTGCCATCGTTTTTCTTGAGCTCGATCACCGGCCAGGTTCCGCCCTTGCGCGGCACGGCGGCGTCGAAGGCGCCTTCGAAGAACTCGACGCACTCGGACAGGATCTCGACGACGGAGAAGCCGTCGTGCTGCGCGGCGCGGTGCATCATCTCCACCATGTGGTTGACCTGCGTGGCGTGCGAGCGGGCGATGAACGTGGCGCCGCTGTTGAGCAGCGTGCGCATCGGGTTGATCGGCTGGTCGATCGCGCCCCACGGGTCGGTCTTGGACTTGAAGCCGAGCGGCGAGGTGGGTGAGGTCTGCTTCTTGGTCAGGCCGTACACCGAGTTGTCCATGATGACGTACGTCATGCGCGGATTCTTGCGCGCGGTGTGGACGAGGTGGTTGCCGCCGATGGAGAAACCGTCGCCATCGCCGCCGAACACGAAGACATGCAGGTCATCGCGCCCGAGTGAAATGCCCGCGGCGAACGGCAGCGCGCGGCCATGGATGTAGTGGCCGCCGTGGGTGTTCACGAAATACGGGAAGCGTGACGAACAGCCGATGCCGGCGAACGTGACGATCTTTTCCTGCGGGTAGTTGAGTTTCTCGAGGACCTTGTAGAAGGAAGCCAGCACGGCGAAGTCACCGCAGCCGGGGCACCACGTCGGGTGATCGGCGAGCAGGACTTTCTTGGTGAGCGGGGCGCGCGTGCCGTCGGGGTTCAGGGCCGGGACGGGAGCGGAAGGGGCGGCGGGAGCGGACATGGATTGAAGATTTGAGATTTCAGATTCCGGCGCTCAGCGAGTGCCGGACAGGATACTGGTCTTGCGCATGCCGGCGGTGGTGTCGGCGAGGCCGATGACCTTGGCGGCGCGTTCGACGATTTCACTGACCTTGTAGGTCAGGCCATCGGTCTTGGTGATGCTGCCGATCGCGGGGTTGCAGAACCGCGCGCGGAGCAACGTGGCGAGCTGGCCGTAGCCGTACAGGCCCTCGTCGTTGATTTCGACGACGAGGATGTGCTTGTAGTGGTTGAAGGTCGCCTCGAGGCCGGGCGCGAGCGGATGCATGTGGCGCATCTGCAGGTGGCCGACCTTGGCGCCGGCGGCGCGCAGGCGGGTCATCGCTTCGCGAATCGGGCCGTAGGTGCAGCCCCAGCCGATGAGCAGCAGGTCGCCGGACGGATCGCCGGCGAGTTCGGGCGCGGGGAGCGTGGCGGCGACGGCCTTGATCTTCTCGCGGCGCTTCGCGGTCATCTTCATATGCAGGCCGGGATTCGCCGTCGGGTGGCCGTGCTCGTCGTGCTCGAGGCCGGTGACGGTCGGGTATTTGCCCGAGATCATGAGCGAGCCGGGAGGAGCGTGACGCGTGTGGCCGTCGAGCGGGTAGGGCTTGAACTCCGGCGGACGCGGACGCGTGTTGGGTTTCGTATCGCCCATCAGCTTCGGCAGGTCGGGCTCCTCGAAGGCCTCGATGCGCGTGGCGATGGCTTGGTCGGTGAGGATCAGCACCGGCGTGCTGAATTCGCGGGCGATGTGGCAGGCCTCGATCGCGATGTAGAAGCAATCCTCGACGTTCTTCGGCGCGAGCACGACACGCGGCGTGTCGCCGTGCGAACCGTAGATCGCCTGGAGCAGGTCGCTCTGCTCGATGTTGGTCGGCATGCCGGTGGACGGGCCGCCGCGCTGGACGTTGACGACGATGAGCGGCAGCTCGGCCATCGTGGCCCAGCCGAGCGCTTCCATCTTGAGCGAGAGGCCGGGGCCGGAGCTGCCGGTGATCGAGAGATGTCCGCCGTAAGCAAAACCGAGCGCGGTGGAGACGGCGGCGATTTCGTCCTCGGCCTGCACGAAGAGGCCGCCGTATTTCGGCAGCTCGGTGCGGAGGGTTTCCATGATCGAAGACCACGGCGTGATCGGATAACCGGAACCGTAGCGTACGCCGCCGGCGAGGAGACCGTAAGCGAGGACGGAGTTGCCGTCACCGGTGACCTGCGGCCGCGAGCCGGCTGCTGCCGGTTCGGCTTTTTCGAGACGGTAGAGGCAGTGACGCAAGTGCTCGGCCGGATAAGCGTAGCCGGCGTCGAAGCCGAGGAGCGCGTTGCGCACGATGTCCTCGTTCTTGCCGCCGAAGCGTTCCTTGATGAGCTGCGTGAGTTTCGCGACATCGAGGTCGAACATGCGCGCGAGCAGGCCGAGCACGTAGATGTTCTTGCCCTTGTCCTTCGCCGAGCCGCCGACGGCTTCGACCGTGGCGGAAGTGATCGGCACGCCGACGGCGGTGACTTCCTTGTCCTCGGGATTCACCGTCACGTGGTCGGTGTCGTAGATCAGCACACCACCCGGACGCAGCGAGGCGCGGTGGCTCTCGTAGCTATGTTGGTAGAATGCGACGAGGACGTCAGCGCGGTCACCGGCCGAGAGAATCTCCCCGGAGCCCATGCGGACCTGGAAGATCGACGGACCGCCGGAGATCGTGGACGGGATGGTCATGTAGGTCATGACCTCTTGATCGGAACGGCCGGCGAGACGGGCGAGGAAGCCACCGATGGCTTGGATGCCGTCTTGGGAATTGCCAGCGAGACGGATGACAACATCCGGAATAGCGGAGGGGGCGGACGCCGTAGCGCCATCGCCAGCCTCCGGTGGGGTATTGGGGCTGACCATGATTGGGGTATTTAAGAGAGCGCGGGCACCATGCACGTTGCCGCGATTCGGGTAAAGGCCCGCTTTCGACTTCGGCAGTCGGTCAGTCCGTATAAGCAAAACCCCGGCCTAGGCCGGGGTTTGATTTGAAACACTAATGCAGCCGAGCCACACACCCCGTCGCTGCGCGCCACCCCTCTTGATAGAGGGGAATCGACCCCACGCAGCCGAAGTCCCCTCTATGAAGAGGGGTGCCCAAAGGGCGGGGTGTGTATGATCGTCTGTCCCCTGACTCCTGTCACCTGTCCTCTGACAATCACTCCCATCCAATCGGCCGGCCCTTGTTCTGTTCCTCGAGCCATTTCTGGAGCGGCGCGTAGTACTCGACCATCGCGCGCGTGCTGAGGTCCTCGCCGGTGGCTTCGATGAGCACCTTGTGCCAGTCCTCGGTCTGGCCCTTCTCCATGATCTTCTTCAGGAACTCGCCGACTTCCTTGTTGCCGGCGTAATTGCAGGACTGCGGCGGCTGGTGGAGGATGTGTTTCGCGATGTAGTCGTTGAGCTGGTACTTGAAGACCTGCGCGATGGCGTAGGTATAATAGTACGCCGGGTTGTCGTTGATGTGCGTCTTCGTCGCCGCGTCGCACCATTCCTCGCCGCGCTCGGCCGGCGGTTCGATGCCTTGGAAATCGCGGACGTACTGCCACCAGCGCTTGTTCCATTCCGACTCCGGCAAATTGTGCGCGTAGATGTCGGCTTCCCAGTGTGCCATCACGCCGGACGACCAGTAGATGAACGGCACGCCGCCGGAGTTGACCGCGTTGGCGAGCAGGAACGCGTTCGGGTCGGCCTTGAAGTCCGCCGGCAGCACGCCGACCGACTTGAGGTACGGCGCCATCGAGGAGGCGAGCGCCGTCAGTTCGCCGAAGCCCTCGTGGAAAGCCGGGTTTGCGCCGTTGCGCAGGAGCGGTGGCACTTCCGGGCGCGTGTACGACATGAAGTAATAGATGTGGCCGAACTCATGATGGTTGGTGCTGAACCACCACGGATTCGCTTCGATGCTCTGCAGGGAGCGCAGGTCGGTGCCGAGGTCGAGGTGCCAGGCAGAGGCGTGCGTGTTCTTCTTGCGCGCGCTGGTGGCGGGCAGGCTGTAGAGATCGGATTTTTCCCAGAACGATTTCGGCAGGGAGGGGAAGCCGAGGCCGACGTAGAATCTCTCGGAGGCCTGCGCGACCCACTCGGGCGTCTTGTCCTTGAAGAACGGCGTGAGGTCCGCGCCGTCGGCGAGGCCCGGCCACTCCTGGCCCCAGCGGTTGTTGAGCCAGTGCGCCGGGATGAGCTTCGGCACCGGCTGGTGATAGCGCTCGGCGAGCTTGTACTTCGCCCACGTGTGCAGTTGCAGGTAGAGCGGACGCAGCACGCGCATGAACTCGTCGTTCAGCTTGATGATCTCCTCGGTCGTCATGCCGTAGCCGGCCGACTGCAGCGCGAAGTAGTCGTGGTAACCCATTTCCTGGGCGACGCCGTTGCGGAGTGCGCGGAGCTTGATCAGGCCGTCCTTGAGCGCCTTGCCGGATTCCTTCGAGGCGAGCCAGGCGTTGAGGCGCTTGTCGAGCGGCGTGTCGTTCGACTGGAGGAGATTGTCGATGTCGTTCACCGAGGCTGGCTTTCCGTCGAGCTTGAACTCAAAGCCGTTGAGCGTGGAGGCCTGCTTGGTCTCGGCCTCGATGCGGGCCTGCGTGAGCTTGGGATTGGTCATCGGCGATTCGGCGGCGATGAGGAGCAGGCGCTCGAGTTCGCGCACGGTGAGATCGTTCAGCTCATGGCGCTTCAGCAGCAGCGCCTTCGTCTCGTTGATCAGCGCCGGATTGCCGGTGAACGCGGCGCGCGCCTTGCCGGCGACTTCCGCGCCCTCGTCATGAACGTCGCTGACATCCGTTGATGCCTTCCACTGCGCTTCGGCCTCGACGTAGTAGATCGCCTGGTAGGAGGCGTTGACCAACGCGAGGAAGCGATCGGCGCGCTCCTGGGTGGGGTTGGCGTCGGACGCGCGGAGCAACGGCGCGGTCGCGAGCAGTGCCACGAGCGCGGCACCACGAAGCAGGCGGGAGTTAATCATGCCCGTGTCATAACAATGCCGCTTGGTTCGCCAATGCTGAATTGTCGCGGGTGAGTGAGCTTGTCCGGTTTTCTGCCGGAAAAGTGTCCGCACCGAGATAGCATCAACGCTCAACTTTGCGATCTGCTATGCCTTCCCTCTTTTCACGCGCCGGATTGGCGGCAATAGGTCAGGCCTCGTCTCATGCGCTTCGTGACCCCACGGCGCAACGGTCGTTACCTCGCACAGACTCAACCCCGGACCGCCCCTCGCATGGCATCATCGGGATCTCTGTGGGAAAAAAATTTCCGTCTGCACCCCAATTTTCCCCGCTTCCTGCGTGCGCTGTTTCCGGCCTGCGCCGTTTCCCCCCTGCACGGCAAGATCCGTGGGATGACGCGGCGCATGGTGTGCTGCCTGCTGTTGTGGTCAGGTTGCGCCTGCGCGCAGGAGCAGGACAACGAGGCGGTGCTGAATGCCCTCGTGCAAAAGGGCCTGATTACGAACGGCGACATCGAACAGGGGCGCGCCGACGCGACGCGCGCGGCGGCGGAGCGCGCCGGCCGCGTGATTCCGTGGGGTCGCGAGACCCAACGCCTTTCCCTCGGGATGCTGATGATGATCCAGTATTCCGGTCTCAGCACGACACGCGGCGCCGCGGCCAATTCCGAAACGATCAGCCATTTCATGGTCCGGCGGGCGGTGATGGTCCTGCAAGGCCGGATCAGCGACGACTGGTCCGCGGTGTTCGGCTACAATTTCGCCACGCAAAGTCCCGCCGTGGCGCTCTTCCAGTGGACGGTGGATCCCGAACTGCGGCTCAATGTCGGCCTGCGCAAGGTGAGCCTCGGCTACGAGGAGTATTCCGCGCCGGACCAGATGCGGGCGATCGAGACCGCGCCGGTCACCCGTTATTTCGTGGAGAGCAACAACGGCCTCCGGCTCGGCGCGGCCAGCTATCGCATGGGAGTGTTCCTGGCCGGCACCCATGGCAGCTTCACTTATGGCGGCGCCGTCACCAACGCCGAGCGCATGGACGACCTCTCGATGTTTTCGAACGCGGGCAACAAGACGAACAACCGCCCGGCCTTCTGGGCCGATGCGGGTTATTCGCGACACGGGGAATTTGGCTCCCTCAGTGTCGGTGTCGCCGCCGGTTTTCTGCCGGGGCAGGGTGGTCCCGGCAACGATCACCGCGGCGAGGGTTACGATCTCACCGTGGGCTCGGCGTTCGCCGACTTGGAGGCGGGTCGCTACAGTTTTCTGGCGGAATATTTCGCCGCCAACGTCGAGCGCGGCGCATCGCTGGCGCGGGACGCGTCCCCCTCGGGGTTTTACCTGCAGCCCGGCTTCATGCTCACGCCCAAGCTTGAGGCCGTGCTCCGCTATTCCTGGATCGACAGCGACGGTCGCGGCGTCGATCTCGCGGATGCCGTGCGTTCGGCGCCGAGCAGCGGGGTGATGGACACGGTCGGCGAATGGTATTGCGGCGGCAACTGGTACATCCGGCACAGCGACCTGAAGCTGTCGCTTGGTGTGCTCTACGCGAAGGGCCGCGCGGGAATGAACGCGATCGCCGCGACCGCCCGGACCTACGGGGTTCGTTCCCAGATGCAGGTGAATTTCTAAGCATGATCCCCGTTTCTCCACTCCGCTTCCGCCCATGAGCGCCACTTCCACCTACGGTTTCGCCATTATCGGTGTCGGCATGATCGCGGAGTTCCATGCCCAGGCCCTCGCGGCGGTGCAGGGCGCGCGCCTGGTCGGGGTGGCGAGTCGCGACCGGGAAAAGGCCGCGGCTTTCGCGCACAAGCACGGCATTCCGTTTGTCACCGCCTCGGTCGAAGAGCTGGTGCGGCGGCCGGAGGTTGACGTGGTCTGCATCACCACGCCCAGCGGCGCGCACCTCGAGCCGGCACTCGCCGCCATTCGCGCCGGCAAGCACGTGGTGGTCGAAAAACCCATTGAGATCACTCCGGCCCGGGTTGACGAACTGCTGGCGGCGGCGCGCCAGGCGCAGGTGCGCGTGGCGCCGATTTTCCAGGCGCGTTTCGGCCGCGGCGCGGCGACGCTGAAGGCGGCGCTCGACGCCGGGCGCTTCGGCCGGCTGGTGCTGGCCGGCGCCTACGTGAAATGGCATCGCGGTGCCGCCTACTACAGCGGCTGGAAGGGCACGCTGGGGTTGGATGGCGGCGGTGCGCTGATGAACCAGGGCATCCACGCGGTGGACCTGCTGCAGTGGTTCGCCGGCATGCCGTCCGAGGTGTTTTGCTTTGCCACGCGGCGCGTGCACACGGCGATCGAGGCCGAGGACACCGCGAGCGCCACCCTGCGCTTCGCCAGCGGCGCCTTGGGCACGATCGAGGCCACCACCGCCCTGTATCCGGGCTGGCGGCGCCGGCTGGAAATCTGCGGCGAACATGGTTCGGCCGTGCTGGAGGACGACCACCTTTCGCGCTGGGAATTTCGCGAGGCCCGGCCGGAGGACGAGGCCATCCGCAGCACGCCGGACGTGGCCGCGCTGGGCTCCGGCGCAAGCGCGCCGAACGCGATCAGTTTTGTCGGCCACCAGCTGCAGCTGCAGGGCCTGGTCGACGCGTTGCGCAGCGGCGGCCCGCTCGCGCTCGAGGGTGCCGAGGCGCGCAAGGCTGTCGCCTTGATCCGCGCCCTGTATGATTCCGCCGCCCGCGGCGCCCCTGTCCGGCTGGCCTGATTTCCGATGTCCTCCTCGACCCAATCTCCCTGGTGGCGGGCCTTCAATCGCGAGCACTGGCTTGTGTTCGTGGTGGCCTCGCTCGCCTGGCTGTTCGACTGCCTCGACCAGCAGTTCTTCAACCTCGCGCGGGATGCCGCGCTGGAGCAGCTGATGGCCGACAAGAGCAAGGCGATCGAGTACGGTTCCTACACCACCTCCGTCTTCCTCGTCGGCTGGGCGGTGGGCGGGCTGGTCTTCGGTTCGCTGGGCGACCGTTATGGCCGCGCGCGCGTGCTGTCGATGGCGGTGCTGCTCTACTCGGTCTTCACGGGGCTCAGCGCGCTGTCGACCGGCTTCGTGGATTTTTGCGCCTATCGTTTTCTCACCGGCCTCGGGGTCGGCGGCGTGTTCGGCCTGGCGGTGGCGCTGGTGGCCGACTCGGTGCCGGACCGGTCGCGCGCGCCCGCGCTCGGGTTGCTGCAGTCGCTCTCGACGTGGGGCAACATCGCGGCGGGACTCATCGGCATGTTCATCGGACTGCTCGCGGCGCGCCGCCTGCTCCCATTCGGCCTCGCGGCCTGGCAGGTGCTCTTCCTCATCGGCGCGATTCCGGCGCTGCTCTGCGTGCCGATCATCCGGCGGCTGCAGGAGCCGGCGCGCTGGGTGGAGGCGCGCGCGCTGGGCGCGCAGAAGGGGATCAAGTTCGGTTCCTACGCCAATCTTCTCCGGCATCCGCGCTGGTCGCGCCACGCCTGGTTCGGTCTGTTGCTGTGCAGCGCGGGCATTGTCGGGCTGTGGGGCATCGGCAATTTTCATCCGCGCATCGTCGGGGCGATCATCGAGCAGCATCTCGCGACCTCCGGCCTCAACGCCGAGGCCGTGGCCAACGAAAAGGCCTACTGGCGCGCGGTCGGCCTCCTGCTCCAGAATATCGGCGGCTTCTGCGGCATGATGGCGCTGGCCAAGTTTGCCCAGGTGCAAGGACGCCGCGCGGCGTTTGCGGCGGCGCTGCTGGTGTCGTTCGCCACCACCGTCCTCGTTTTCAAGGGCCTGCGCGAGGTCAACCAGATGTACTGGATGCTCCCGCTGATGGGCTTCGGTCAGCTGTCGGTGTTCGGAGTCTACGCCATCTACCTGCCCGAGCTTTTTCCGACGAGCCTGCGCAGCACCGGCACGAGCTTCTGCTACAACTTCGGCCGGCTGGCCGCGGCGACCGCGCCGTTCACCATGGGCCGCCTGACCCGCAGCCTCGGCGGGGACATCGAGGGCTTCCGTACCGCGGGCGTGTGGGTGAGCCTCGTGCTGCTGGCCGGCATCGCCGTGCTGCCGTTCCTCCCCGAAACCAAGGACCAGCCGCTGCCCGAGGAATAATCCGGTCCGCGGTCCCATCCCATATCCCTTATGAGCAACAAAGCCGATGGAATGAATTACGCCCCCAAGGGGAAACCCGCGCCGGTGGTGCAGGCGGGCGAATTTGTCTTCGCCGCGTCGCACCTCGAACACGGTCACATCTACGGCCAGTGCAACGGCCTGATCGAGGCCGGCGGCGTGTTGAAGTGGGTGTACGACGCCGATCCGGAAAAAGTGCGCGCATTTTGCGTCGCCTATCCCACGGTCCGGGTCGCGCGCTCGCTCGACGAGATCCTCGCCGACCCGCAGGTGATGCTGGTCGCGGCGGCGGCGATTCCCAACGAACGCGGCCCGCTCGGCTGCAAGGTCATGCGGGCGGGCAAGGACTACTTCACCGACAAGACGCCGTTCACCGCGATGGCGCAGCTCGACGAGGCGCGCCGGGTCGCGCTGGAGACCGGCCGCAAGTACATGGTTTATTTCAGCGAGCGCCTGCACGTCGAGGCGGCCATGTACGCCACCGACCTGATCCAGCAGGGCGTGCTCGGCCGCGTGCTGCAGGTCATCGGGCTTGGACCCCACCGCTTGAACAAGCCCAGCCGCCCGTCCTGGTTCTTCAAGCGCGAGCAGTTTGGCGGCATCCTGTGCGACATCGGCAGCCACCAGTTCGAGCAGTTCCTGACCTTCTCCGGGGCGACCGATGCCTCGATCCTGCATGCGGTGACGGCCAACCACGGCAATCCGGATAATCCCGAGTTCGAGGATTTCGGCGAAGCCGCGCTGCTGGGCAACAACGGCGCGACCAACTTCGTCCGCGTGGACTGGTTCACGCCGCCGGGGTTGAGCACCTGGGGCGACGGCCGCATGATCATCCTCGGCGACCGCGCCTACCTCGAGCTGCGCAAGTATGTCGACGTCGCGCGCGACGTCTCCGGCGACCATGTTTATCTTGTCGACGACAAGGGCGAGCATCACCTCAACGTCACCGGCCAGGTGGGCTTCCGCTTCTTCGGCGAACTCATCCTCGACTGCCTCAACCGCACGGAGAAGGCGATGACGCAGGCGCACGCCTTCAAGGCGGCCGAGCTTTGCCTTCGCGTCCAGGCGGTGGCGCAGAAAATCAATTACGGGAAACCTCCCGGCTAGACATCGCGCGCCCGTCCGGCCTAATGGGTCCGGTTCCATTCCGGAACAGCGCCTCGTTTCCGCCCTGCCGCGATCATGACCGTCCGTGTCGATGTTTCCGATTTGTCCAAGCGCTACGGGCGGGTGGAGGCGGTGCGCGGCATCGGGTTTCAAGTCGGCGGGGGCGAGATCTTCGGCCTGCTCGGGCCCAATGGGGCCGGCAAGACGACCACGCTCGAGTGCCTCACCGGCTTGCGCGTGCCGGATCGCGGCCGCGTGGTCGTGGCCGGGTGCGACATTCGCACGCACGCGCCGCAGGCCCGGGAAAAACTGGGCGTGGTGCTGCAAACCACCGCACTGCCGGACCAGCTTGAGGTGCGCGAGGCGCTGGAAATGTTCGGCGCCTTCCATGCGGCCGCCGTTCCTGCGGTGGATTTGCTCGAACGCTTCGCCCTGGGTGCTGTCGCCGGCGCGCGTTACGGCACGCTCTCCGGCGGCCAGCGCCAGCGGGTGGCGCTCGCGCTGGCCTTCGTGAACCGGCCGGAGGTGGTCGTGCTCGACGAGCCGACCGCGGGACTCGATCCGCAGGCCCGCCACGAATTGCACGAGGAGATCCGGCGCATCAAGCGCGCCGGCTGTGCCGTGCTGCTGTCGACGCACCAGTTGGAGGAAGCGCGCCAGCTTTGCGACCGGCTCGCCATTCTCGATCACGGCCGGATCGTCGCTACCGGCACGCCGGACGAACTGGCTGCCCGGGGTGGCGGACGGCAAACTGTCACGCTCACGCTCGACCGGCCCATGGACGCCGCGGCGCTGGCCAGCCTGCCGGGCGTGGAGGCGTTGGCGTGCGAGGGCGGCACGGCGCGTTTTCAGACGGCGGATGCGACGCGCCTGCTGCCGCTGCTCCACGCGTGGATCGCGGCGCAGCAGGCCGAAGTGCGCGAGCTGCACATCGGCCGCGCGACGCTCGAGGAAGTTTTTCTCCGCCTGACGCAGGCGGAGGAGCAGGGGAGGGAGCAGCCATGATGCGCGGGGCCGGCCGGCACCTGATGGTCACGCTGCGGCTGCACTTCCGCAACCGGATGGCGCTGGTCTATGGCTATTTGTTTCCGCTCGTTTTTCTCGGCGCCTTCGCGGTGCTCTACCGCCACGAGCCGGTGCCGCTGCTGCGGCACATGGGCGAGCTGTTGACAATCGGCGTGCTGGGCGGCGCCTGCTTCGGCCTGCCCACGACGCTGGTGAGCGAACGCGAGCGCGGCGTCTGGCGCCGCTACCGGCTCCTGCCCGTGCCGACCTGGCGGCTCGTGGCCACGGCGGTGCTGGCGCGTTTCCTTCTCGTTGCGAGCGCGGCGCTGCTGCAGCTGGCGGCCGCGCTTGCGCTTGGCCTGACGCCGCCCGCGCATCCGGTCACGCTGGCGGTGGCGTTCACGGCGGTGGCGTTCGCCTTCAGCGGGCTCGGCCTGGTGATCGCGGCGTTTGCCGACACCGTGCCCGCGGTGCAGGCGCTCGGGCAGTGTCTTTTCCTGCCCATGCTGATCGTGGGCGGCGTGGCCGTGCCGCTCAGCGCGCTGCCGGACTGGGCGCAGCGCTTCTCGGAATTCCTGCCCGGCCGGTATGCGGTCGACGCCTTGCAGACCGGCGTGACCGGCGGGGATTCCGCGGCGCTCCGTTTCAATTTGCTGGCGCTGGTCGTGATCGGTGCCGCGGCCTGTATCACCGGCGCGAAACTTTTCCGGTGGGACGCGGGCGCCCACGGTCCGCGCGCTTCGGCCCGGTGGTGGATTGTTCCGGCCCTGGCGGCGTGGGTTGCGGTCGGCTTGCTCGCGACCTGGCGCGGCGCGGCCGAGCCAACCGAGACGGCTGCCCCGGCGCGGGCCCCGCAGCCCGCGTGGAAGCGGCTCACGGGTCTGGATGTCGAGAACCTCAATTACAATGTGCCGCCGGATGACGGCGTGGTGGCTCCGATCGCGGAGAATCCGCCGGAGGATTATCTCCGCCGCCAGGTGGAGCGGACCCGGGCGGCGCTGCCGACGTGGCCGCCCGCACGCGAGGGCGACGAGGTGCAGCGCGTGCGCAACCTCCTCTGTATCGCCGCGGTCGCGGACGCCGCGCAGATGCCGGTCGAAGGCTACCTGCCGCCGATGTTGCTTGAGGAACTGCGGGCCACGCACCGCCAGATCGACCTGCTCAAGATCCTCACTTGGATCGCGCAACATCCCGACGAGGGCACGGTGCGCACCGACGTGACCGAACTCGGGCTGCCGGGCGCGCGGCTGAACGACTCCGCGCTCGTGCGCGAGCGCGTCGGCCTCTACGCGGTCAAGTTCGTCGCCCGCCTCACCGGCCGGTCCACCACCGCACCATGAAACCCGAAACCGCCGCCCCGGCCGCCCTGACGCGCGGCGCCAAGTTCAAGTTTGCCGGCGCCATCTTCGCGGTCGCGACGGCGGTGACGCTGCCGTTCGTGATCTGGGGCGAGGACTTCGCCGTGCCGCTGCTGGCCGCGCGCGAGCACCAGGCGGGCTGGCTCGTGTTCATTGCGATCGTGCTGCTGGCGGCGGACTCGGTCGCGCCGGTGCCGGCGACGCTGGTGATCATGTTTCTCGCGGCGAAGGCCGGCTGGCTGGCCGGCGTGGTCGGCGGCACGGTGGGTCTGGCCGCGGGCGTGCTGGCGTCCGCCTACGTCGGCCGCACCGCGGTGGGCCGGCTCGCGCCGAAATTTTTTCCCGACGCCGAGCTCGCGCGCCTGCGCGCCTCGCTGCAGGACCGGCTCGGGCTGACGCTCGCGTGCTTGCGCAGCCTGCCGATCGCGGCGGAGACTTCCGTCATCATCGCCGCGGCGGCCGGCGTGCCGGTGGGCCGGATCTTTCGCGTCACGCTGTTGCCGAATTTTCTCATCGCGCTGATCTACTCCGTCGCGGCGGACGATTCGTTCGCGACCGCAAGCGTGGCGTTCCTCGCCACCGCCGCCGTGTCGTACGGCGTGTGGCGGTGGTTCGGGCGCCGGCCCGCGACGTGAGTCAGCGGCCGGCGGCGCTCTGGAGCTTGCTCGCCTCGAAGCCCTGGTGGCGCTTGAACGCGCGGCTGAAGTCGTTCGCGTGCTTGTAACCGAGTGCGTACGCGACCGCCTTCACCGACTGCTCGCCCGCGGAGAGTTGCGCGTGCGCCCACTGCATCTTCCAGTCGAGGGCGAACGCGCGCGGGCTTTTCGCGGCGCGCTCGTGGAAGAGCCGCTTGAGCGAGGCTTCCGAAATCTGGAGGTACTCGCGCAGGCTTTTCACCGGCTGCTGTTCGTCGAGATGGTTGCGCAGGTATTCGACCGCGAGGTTGAAGCGGAAGTCGCCGTCCGCGGCGCTGCTGTGTTCGCGCGCCTCGAGCAGCGCGAGGTCGAGCTGGATGCGCATGCCGTGCAGCTCGAGCTTGCTGCGCTCGTCGGCGATCGCCACGGCCTGGTGGCAGTCGGCGTGGATGCTCTCGATGCGGCGGAGCTGGCTCTTCGTGAGATGAAAGCGGAGGAAGCTCCCCTTCGGCGCGAGCAGCGCGGAGTGCGTCGGCGGCGTGCGCCAGATCCACGTGAGGATGCGGCAGCGGTGGTTCGGCCGGTCGAAGTGGCCGATGGGACAATCGGGATGGGTGATGCACACGAGGCCGGGCCGCGTGCGCAGCGTGCGGCCCTCGATGAGCAGATCGTGGCCGCCCTCGAGCGACACGAAATAATGCCAGCCGCCGTGGCGCGACGGGGCAATCGGGGTGCTGCCGTACCAGCGGTAGCCCCACGAGAGATAATTCAGTTCGAGGCCCGAGGCCTGGGCCGGAAGCCAGTGCGGACGATCCTTCGGCGGGCACGTCCACGAGCTGGAGAGGGGGAGCGATGAGGTTTCCATGGGGATAGCATAAACGTTCAGTTTGCGCATGTGCTAGCCATTACTGCTTTCGCCGAAGTGCACCGGCGGTCAAGCTGGAAGAGTTAGATAACGCTACTACCCCGTCACTCGTCACCCCGCATCTCTGCCCCGATTTCGGTCTGCTTTCCCTCCGGTGAAACGTTCAGGTTTCCGCCGGGTTGGTCGGTTGGTTTTTTCTTCATGACTTCCCGATTCCTTCTCCTCCCCTGCCTCCTGGTGTGCGGCCTGGCCACGGCCACGGCCGTGCCGCCGCTGCTCACCTACAACAACCGGCCGGCCGGTACGGCGGCGGAGCCGCTGGTCCTCCGCACTTATCTGCCCGATCCGGATCTCGACGACTCGGTCTTCGCGCACCACGACCGCGGCTCCGCGACGCCCGAATACAGTCCCGAAAAGGGCGAGGACATCCCGGGGACGGTCGTGCCGCTCAAGGGCATTCCCGCGGCGATCGCGGTCAACTTCGGCCCGGCGCTTTCCTACGTCTTCGACAGCACGGAGGGCCGCGTGCTCTACGCGTGGCAGGGCGGGTTCCTCGACATGTATCCCTATTGGGGCGACAAGGGCCTCGGCGTCCGGCTCTTCGACTACACGCCGAAGCTGGTGGGCACGCTTTTCTACAAGGCGTCCGGCCCGAATCCGCTCGAGATCGACGGTCGCAGCGTTTCCGAACTCGGCCGGCCCGACTTCGTGGGTTACGACCTGGTCGAGCGGGAACCGGTTTTCATCGTGCGCTACGGCCCGTACACCGTGAAGACGCACGTGCGGCAGGCCGCTGAATCGCTCGGATTGCAGGTTTCGTTCAGCGTCGAGCCCGCCGCGCATCTTTCCTACCGCAGCGAAGACGCGCGCCTGAAGGTGGCGCAGAAAAACGCGACGCCCGCCACGCTCGACGTTTCGCTCACGGGGGCGGCCATCGCCACCTACAACGGCTACGAGAAGATGGTGAAGATCACGAAGGCCAGCGCCGCCGCCGGCCGCGACCTCTACCAGAATTATTCCTGCTCGGTCTGCCATTCCACCGACGGCTCCATGGGCCACGGCCCGACCTGGGCCCGCCTCTACGGCCACGAGGTCACGCTCGCCGACGATACCAAGGTCATGGCCGACGAGGCCTACCTGCTCGAGTCGATCAAGGACCCGAATGCGAAGATCACGAAGGGTTTCGCGCCCAATTTCATGCCGCCGTACCCGAAGCTCACCCAGGTCGAATACGATTCGCTGATCCTCTTCATCAAGTCGATCTCCCAACCCGAGTAAACCGCCCCGGCGCCTTCTCCCGAATCCCATGCGCATTTTTTCCTTCGCGAAAAACGTCCTGTTGCCGCTGGCGCTTGTCGTCCGGCTGGCCGCCACGCCCGTGGCGCAATGCTACAAGATCGAGGACGTGTCGTTCCCCGACAACGTGCCCGCCGAGGTCGGCGGCATCGCCTTCGATGCCAACGGCAAGATGTACGTGGCCCTGCGCCGCGGCGACATCCTCACTGCGACGAAGACCGCCGACGCGCAGGCCTTCGACTGGAAGCTGTTCGCGACCGGTTTCGACAACGCCCTCGGCATCACCGTGCCGGAGCCCGGCCGCATCCTGGTGGTGCAGATGCCGGAAGCGACGGAAGCGACTGACACGGACGGCGACGGCCTGGCCGACCGCTACCGCAAGCTCACCGATGGCTGGGGCCTGTCCGGCAATTATCACGAGGTGAATTCGATGACCCCCGACGGCCACGGCGGCCTGTACATCGGGCTGGGCACCGCCTCGCACCGCTCGCCCACGTTCTTCCACACCCGCGGCGAGTACTCGGCGATCGGCCGGCGCGGCCGCAATTATTCCTCCGTGAAGTACCGCGGTTGGACGATGCACCTGCTCGCGAACGGCACATTGGAACCGTTCGCCTCCGGCTTCCGCGTCATCAACGGCATCATGGTCGACGACCAGGGTGTCATCTGGAGCAGCGACAACCAGGGCGACTGGAAGGCGACGACGCCGTTCTATCACCTGGAAAAGGGACATTTCTACGGCCACGTCAGCAGCCGCATCTGGGAGGACGGCTGGCCGGTCGGGAAGGACCCGCTCATGTTTTACCGGCACGATCTCGACACGTACAACAAGGACCGCACGCGCGCCGCGATCGAGATCCCGCATGAAATGATCCATTCCGGCTCGGAGCCGATCCAGCTGCCGCGCACCGGCGAGTTCGGCGGTTTCGGCGGACAGATCCTGCTGCCCGACGACAGCGGCCGATGCATCGCGCGCCTGATGCTCGAGCAGGTCGACGGCGAGTACCAGGGTGCGGCCACGCTCTTCCTCTCCGGCATGGGCCTGCACGTCAGCAACACCCGGCTGTGTTTTTCGCCGGACAAAAAGACGCTCTACATCGGCCAGACCGCGCGCGGGTGGGGCATGAGTCGCGAGAAGGACACGGAAGGCATGCAGCGCATCACCTGGCTCGGCGGCACGCCCTTCACCATCGAGAAGATGAACATCACCCCGGCGGGTTTTCGCCTGACTTTCACCGAGCCGGTCAACGACGCGGCCCGGGCCGCGGCCGCCTACGCCGTGCACTCGATGACCTACCAGTCGCGTTGGGTCTACGGTGGCGAAGCGGAGAACGAACTCGATAACGCCGTCACCAAGGTCACGACGATCGATTCACGCACCGTGGAGATCGCGGTCGATTCCTTCACGCCGGGCCGCGTGTACCGCCTGCGCCTTGCCGACAGCCTGAAGAGCGCGGCCGGCGAAGCCGTCCACCAGCCGGAATTCTTCTACACGGCCAACCGCATCCCGCGCGCGCCTTGACGCCCCCTTTTTGGTCACCCCTAGCAACCGCCCCAAAATGAACAACGTTACCCTGACATCTGCCGCACGCCCGTTCCCCCAGTGGAGCCTGCGTTCGTTCGCCGCCGTTTCGGCCCTGGTTTGTGTCTGCCTGCTGTCTTCGGTCCGCGCCCAGGATCAGAACCAAGCACAACCCGACGCCCCCAAGGGGGAAACCGTCAACCTGCCCAAGTTCACGATCGAAGCCGCCACGGATGACAGCTTCATCGGCAAGGAAGCGATGAGCACCACGCGCACCGGCGTCGGCCTCGTCGACCTGCCGCAGTCCGTGCAGGTCGTGAACAAGGAATTCCTCAACGACCTGCATCCGGAATACATCGCCGACATCATGAAATACATCGGCGGTGGCCAGACCGGCACGCTGACCTGGACGGGCTCCACCCGCTACATGATGCGCGGGTTCACCACCGAGGGCGATTTCACCGACGGCTTCAAGATGCCGAGCGGCAACACCAACTTCAATTTCGTCGACCACGTCGAAATCATCAAGGGTCCCGCGGCCATCTTCGTGACCAATTCCGCCAACACCGTCGGCGGCATGGTCAACAAGGTGTCCAAATCCCCGACGACCTACAACGTCGGCACCTTCACGATCGAAGGCGCGGAGTTCGACCGCGGCGGCGCCGACATCGATATCGGCGGCCCGATCACGAAGGACAAGAAGCTCCAGTACCGCCTGCTCATGAGCTACGTGGACTTCGACCGCTACTACGACAACGGCTACGACACCCGCTGGTCGATCATGCCGATGCTGGCCTACGACTTCAGCGCCAACACGCGCCTGTGGATCAAAATGGAGAAGTTCGACCACAACTACTCCTCCTACAACGGCATCTCGATCGACGGCCGCACCGGCAAGATCGCCGACGTGCCGTTCACCAACAACCTGAACGAGGACAGTCCCAACAACTGGCGCGAGGATGCCTTCAACCGCGTCTGGGGCCAGTTCACGACCCGGCCCTCCGATTTCCTCGCCATCCGTTTCTCCGGCCTGGCCTACACTTCGTATGCCGGCACGGTGGAGTCCATCGTCTCGCCCTCGGGCGCGACCAACCCGACGCAGTTGCCCGACGGCTCGTGGGCCTTCCTGCCGTACGCGCAGTACACGATCCCGCCGAACTACGTCCCGGGCCAGCTGCTGCCCCGCACAATCAGCTCGGTCAAGCGCGACTCGCCCGGCCGCGAGGTGCAGAACGACTACGTGTTCACGTTCTCGACCGGTCCGGTAAACCACACGTTCCTCATCGGCGGCGTGGCGCGCGAGGACATCCAGACGACCCGCACGTATTCGGGCGGCTCGACCAGCACGGCGACCACCAGCTCGATCGATCCCTTCAACCCGGTTTTCCCCGGCACGGCTTATGTGAACTTCGACCAGCCGCCGGTGAGCCTGGATGACCAGGATGCGATCTTCTTCAAGGGCTTCGTGCTCGACACCGTGAACATGATGAAGGACCGCCTCATCCTGAACTTCGGCGTGTCGCGCAGCCGCTTCGCCCAGTCGACCTCCACCACGCCGTACAACCAGAAGACCGGCGTCCTCGGCACCACGACCAGCGTGCCGCGCACCGTGCTCTACAAGAACCTGACGCAGTGGGGCGTCGTGGTGAAGCCGCTGCCGAACGTCTCGCTCTTCTACGGCAGCAATTCGAACTTCGCCGCGAACCCGATCCAGTTCGGCCAGTTCCTGCCGCCGCAGGAAGGCCAGCAGAAGGAATACGGCATCAAGTCCACCTGGCTGAACGACCGCCTCAGCTTCTCGATGGCGTATTTCGACATCAAGCAGCTGAACAACAACGTCCAGCCGTTCCCGCAGACCACGCCGCCGTCGTTCCTGCTCATCAACGGCGTGACCTCGAAGGGCGTCGACGGCGACATTTCGTTCAACCTGAACGAAAATTGGAGCTTCATCGCTTCCTTCGCCGACTTCAACGCCGAGGCCGCGCTGCGCTCGCCGTGGAGCCTCACGCCGATGCCGTACGACGGCAAGACGTACACCTCCCTGCCGGTCAACAACGTCTCGGAGCGCAACTGGTCCATCTGGACGCGCTACAAGTTCACCCGCGGCCCGCTCAAGGGCATGTCGATCGGCGTCGGCGTCAACAGCCTCTCCAAGCGTGCGATCACGGACAACGCCAACCAGATCCTCTACGGCTACGTCCCCGGCTACACGCTGGTCGACGCGAACATCAACTACGAGACCAAGCGCTTCAAGTACACGCTGCGCATCGACAACCTGCTCGATGACCGCACCTACATCCACGCCGCGCGCAGCAACCAGGTGATCCTGCCGGGTTACCCGATCAACGTCGGCGCCGCCATCACCTACAAATTCTTCTAACCACCCGCCTGACTGGTTTCCTCCCTTTCAACGCCCCCATCAACTCCATGAAATCACGCATCCTGTCTGTTTCCCGCCTGGCCCTCGTGGCCTTGGCTGCCGCGACTGGCGCCCTGTTCGCCTCCGCTGCGGATACTCCCGCGCTCGCCCCGCTTTTCAACGGCAAGGACTTCACCAACTGGAAGGTGCCGGAGAACAACCTCAACTGGAGCATCCACGATGGCATCATCGTCGGGGTCAGCGAACCCGGCCTGCACGGCAGCTACCTCTGGACCGAGAAGACCTACAAGGATTTCGTCTTCGAGATCGACGCGAAGTTCGAGGGCGACGAGATCGACTCGGGCGTCGACATCCGCAAGCCCAACTTCCAGCTGCAGTGGGGCGTGTCGCGCAGCCTCAAGCGCGACATGACCTGCTCGTGGCTGACCGACGGCAAGGGCGACCCGACGCGCTATCCCGAATCCGGCCGCGCCCACGACTGGGAGCAGTACTTCAAGAAGGGCGACTGGAACACCTTCCGGATCGAGGCCAAGGGCAACACCTTCACCGCCTGGCTCAACGGCCACCAGGTGTCGCAGTACACGAATGCGCGCTTCGCGGAGCCGGGCCCGATCGGCCTGCAGTTTCACGACGGCCTCAAGATGAAACTCTACTTCCGCAACATCAAGCTGGTGGAGCTCTGAGCGGAAAACGCCGGCACGGTTTCCCGCGCCGGCTTCTTTCGCCCCAACGAAGGCAATCCCATGAAAAAATTCCTGTCCCTTCTCGCGGTGGGCCTGCTCACCCTCGCTCCGGTGGTGCGCGCACCCGCCGCCGTCTCGTACGGTCCCTCGATCTCCGGCACGGATGCCAAGCGCGTTCTCGCCGCGGCGGAAGCCGAGGCCGTGAAAAACCAGTGGAACGTCGTCGTCGCGATCCTCGACACCGGCGGCCACCTCGTGGCTTTCCTGCGCATGGACGGCGCGCCGCTCGGCAGCGTCGACGTCGCGCAGGGCAAGGCCTATACCGCCGTGGCGTTCGGCCGTCCCTCCAAGGCTTTTCAGGACACACTAGCAGCCGGGGGCGAAGGCCTTCGTTTGCTCAAATTGCCGGGTATGACGCCCGTCGAGGGGGGAGTCCCGCTTGTCGTCGGCGGCAAAGTCGTCGGTTCGATCGGCGTTTCCGGGGCCACATCGGCGCAAGATGCCCAGGTTGGGTCGGCAGGCGCGTCGGTGCTGGAACTGAAATAAGATAGGGGGTAGCCGGAAGGACGGCGGGCCCCGTCCTCCTTCCGGCATCCTCCCTGCGTCCGTCCGGCGGCGCAGCGAATCTCCATTCCGGGGCCGGTCCGGTCGGCGAATTTTCTCCATGTCACTTCGTGCCCTCTTTTCTCTTCTCGCGGCGCTGGCGCTGGGTGCGCTGCCGTTGTCGGCCCAGGAAAACCAGCTGACCGCCGCGGAAAAGGCCGACGGCTGGCAGCTGCTCTTCGACGGACACTCCTTCGCCGGCTGGCGCGGTTACCGCATGCAGGGCCCGCCGCCGCTCGGGTGGCAGATCAAGGACGGCACGCTGCAGACCGTGCCGTGCGGTCCCTACGTGCCGAATCCCGACCCGCGCACGCAGGGCGTCGAGCTGGTCACCACGGGGCGGTACACGGATTTCGAATTGAGCTGGGAATGGCGCATCGCTCCCGGCGGCAACAATGGCATCAAGTATTTCGTGACAGAGGACCGGCCGGAGGCGCCGGGCCTGGAGTACCAGATGCTCGATGACACCGGCGACGCCCACCGCGACTGGCGCGGCGCCGTGCACCGCAACGCGGCGCTCTACGACCTGATCGCACCCGCCGCCGACAAGCCGATGCGGCCGGCCGGCGAATGGAACCAGTCGCGCATCGTCGTGAAGGGAAAAAACGCGGAGCACTGGCTCAACGGCCGCAGGGTGCTGGCCTACGAGATCGGCGGCGAGGCCATGAAGACCGGGCTGGCGCGCAGCAAATTCAAGAACTTCCCGGGCTTCGGCGACAAGATCACCGGCCCGATCCTGCTCACGTACCAGCCGCACGTCTGCGCCTACCGCAACATCAAGCTGCGCGAGCTGAAGTGACGCGGCGCGGCGTTCAGCGCAGCGGCTTGGCGCCGAGCTTCAGCTTGTAGGTGACGATCGGATATTGCACGGCGTCGACGCCGCGGTTGGCGCCCGGTGTGCGGCAGCTTTGCACCGCCGGCATCCAGAGGTCGCCCGCCTCGTCGATCCACATCGCGTCCACGAAAACCAGGCGCGGATCCTGGACCAGCGTGTCCATCCGGCCGTCCGGCGTGATTTTCAGGATGAGCGAGCGGTTCGCATCGGCCACGTAGAGATTGCCGTCGCCATCCATGGCGGTGCCGCCGCACGACGGCGTTTCCGCGAAGGGTTCGACTTGGGCGGCGATCGCTTCCGCGGAAAGCGCCGGGTCGTTCAGGAAGCGCGTCGCGATGCGCGCCATCGGCCCGCAGGCGGGCTGGTAGTAGAGCCAGCGACCGTCGGGCGACACCTCGAGCTGGTCGGCGTTGACCCGCACGGGCACGCCTTCCTTGTTTTCCATCACGTGGCCTTCGCCCATCAACAGGCGCAAGGCGCGGGTGGAGGAATGTCCGGTGAGCACCTGGCGCAGCGCGCCACTGTCGAGGTCGAGCAGGATGATGCCGGACGGCGTGCCCGCGTTGGTGATGTAGGCGCGCCGGCCGTGGAAGCGGATGTCGTTGGTGAAGCCGCCCGTCGCGCCGCCGGCGACGGTGCCGAGGTCGTAGATGCGGCGCACCGCGTTGCGGCTCACGTCGAATTGCACGAGCTTCGGTCCGCCCGCGGCGAGAGGGACATCGGGCACGCCGCGATCGAGGATCCACAGATCGCCGTCGGGACCGATGCGGAGCGAGTTTACGCGCACGAAGGCGTGCGTCGCATCCTGGCCGGGATGCCACGCGTTCCAGCCCGCATCCGGATAGGGCACCACCTTGCCGTCGACGATTTCGCCGACCTGGATCTGCTGCTTGAACGGCATGAAGATCCGGCCCGACGCAGTCAGTGTGACTCCGCCGAAACGGATCGGCGCGCTGATCGCGGGCACCAGGTCGGCACCCTCATAGGCCCGGCCGGCGCCCGCCAGCGCCAGCGCGGCGAGCGGCAGCAGGAGACGGCGGGCACGGGCGAGGGAAGAAGGGAACATCGGAGAAACGGCGGGTGCGATCACTTGGAAAGATCATGCCACGGCGCCTCGTTGGCGACGTCGACCATTTCATAACCGCCTTCGCCGATCGCCGGGGAAAGCACCACGAGGAATTTCGCCGGCTCCTTGGTCGTGTTGAACGTCGCGTGAACGACGTCCTTGCCGATGAAGGCGGCTTCGCCGGGACGCAGCGTCTGCTTCTTGGTTTGCAGCCACTGGTCGACCTGACCGGACAGCACGTAGATGACTTCCTCCTGCTGCGGATGCTTGTGGAAGTTGTGGCCGAAGCCCGGCTCCAAGGTCACGAGGAGCTCGGTAATGTTGCGGGAGCCGTTGGCGGGACGGTTGATCCAGGCGAGCTGTCCCCAGCTGACCTGTTCAACGGCGATTTCCTGGTCGGATATGTGTTTGGCGTTCATGGGGGGATGAAACTGTCCCGGCGGCGGGCTTCACGGCTTTGCGCGCGCGATGTTCTTGAGCAGCGCCGCGACGCACGCCTCGGCGAAGCGCGGGTCGTTGATCGTGCAGTCCAGCTCGAGCACGGGGATGTCCGGGCGAAGGTTCTGCCGCAGCGCGGCGAACAGGGCCTGGTCGGCGGCCGCGTCGTGGAACGGCTTGCCGGCTTCGCTGATGACGCTGATGCCGCGGCGGGGGAGCAGGATCGTGACCGGTCCGGTCGAGAGGCTGGCCTTTCCGGCCACAATGCAGCCAAGCTGGGTGCACTCGTCCGGCGTGGTCCGCATCAGCGTGACCTGTGGATTGTGGCGATAGAGCGTGCGGTGGAAAAATTTCGACGGGATGGTTTCGGGAGCGCCGAAGTTGACCATGTCGAGGCAGCCCGGTGCGATGACCGCGGGCACGCCGTGGCGCGCGGCCGCCTCGAGGCGCGTGGGGCCGGCGTTGAGGACGCCGCCGACCAGTTCGTCGGCCCATTCCGTGGTGGTGACATCCAGCACGCCGGCGACCAGGCCGGTTTCGATCAGCGATTCCATGGTGCGTCCGCCCATGCCGGTCGCGTGGAAGACGAGCACTTCGTATCCGGCTGTCTCGAGCAGGCGGCGGGCGGCGTCGACACAGGTCGTCGTGTTGCCGAACATGCTGGCGACGATGAGCGGCTTGGTCGCGGCGGCGCCGCCGGTGGCTTCGTCCGCTTCCGCCATGCCGCAAACGGCGCCGGCGGCGCGGGCAAAGACGCCGCGCGAAAAGCGGTTGAGGCCGGCGACGTCGACGATGCTTGGGAACATCACGATGTCCTTCACGCCGACGTAGGCCGCGACGTTGCCGCTGGCGACGGTCGACACCATCACCTTCGGCAGCCCGAGGGGCAGCGAGCGCATGGCGGCGGTCGCGATCGCGGTGCCGCCGGTTCCGCCCAGCGAAATGACGCCATGGATGCGTCCGGCCTGGGCCAGCTGCGCGAGCAGCACGGGCGCGGCAGCGGTCATGGCCTCGACCATCGCGCCGCGGTCTTCCCGCCGGCGCAAGCCGGGGAGATCAAGGCCGCCGGCCAGCGCGACTTCGTCCCGGCTGATGTCGGCTGCGCACTGCGGCGGGCCGAGGCCGCCGACGTCGATCAGGAGCGGCTGGTGGCCGCGGGCGCGGATATGTTCCGCGATGAAGGCATGTTCCGCTCCCTTGGTGTCGAAGGTCCCGAGGACGGCGATGGTTTTCATGGGGCGCAGGGGTGAAGGGGATTACCGGCGCGCGCGGCGCGGTCGGCCGGGCTTCAGCGCCGCGAACCGGCGCACTTCGGCGGTGATGGCGGTTTCCGCGGGCAGGCGCTCCATCGAGCTGGCGCCGTAGAAGCCGTCCAGCTGCGGGCAGCGGTCGAGCATGTGCTGCGCGTCGGCGGGCGCGGCGATCGGCCCGCCGTGGCAGAGCACGATCACGTCGCGCCGCACCGCCTTGGCCGCGGCGGCGATCGCGCGCACGTCGTGCACGCACGCGGCGAGCGACTTGGCGGTCCCCGCGCCGATCGTGCCACCGGTCGTGAGGCCCATGTGCGCGACGACGATGTCGGCGCCGGCCGCGGTCATCAGCCGGGCCTGCGCCGGGTCGAAGACGTAGGGCGTGGTCAGCAGGTCGAGCGCGCGCGCCGCGGCGATGCAGTCGACCTCGAGCTGGTAACCCATGCCGGTTTCCTCGAGGTTCGCGCGGAAGTTGCCGTCGATCAGGCCCACGGTGGGAAAATTCTGGATGCCGGCGAAGCCCAGGGCCTTGAGCTCGCGCAGGAAAGGGCCGCGCAGCAGGAAGGGGTCGGTGCCGTTGACGCCCGCCAGCACCGGCGTGCGTTTCACGGCGGTGAGAACCTCGCGCGCCATGTCGTGCACGATCTCGTTGGCGTTGCCGTAGGCGAGCAGGCCGGCGAGCGAGCCGCGGCCCGCCATGCGGTAGCGGCCGGAGTTGTAGATGACAATCAGGTCGACGCCGCCGGCTTCCTCGCACTTGGCGGAAAGCCCGGTGCCGGCGCCGGCGCCGAGGACCGGCTGGCCGCGCGCGATTTTTTGACGGAGGCGCCGCAGGATCGCGGTGCGCGTGGGTGGGGCTTGCATCTCGATGGGCCTAACGTTGTGGTTTGGCCGCCCGTGACGCACGTGGCATCGGCCCATGAAAAACGACATTTGGCGCACGGAAACGAACATGCAGGGCGCGGGCGACCGCCAGCATGTCGTGCGCGGCACAGCCGACGACCGGCGGGACTGGCTTGCGACGGCGCCGGTGTGCGTCGCGCTGGCCCGGCAGAACATCGCCCACGTCGGCGTGGCCGAGGTGCGCGCGCCGTATCGCGTCGTGCGCAGCGACCTGAGCGGTTCGTTCGTGATGGCATGCTGCGGCGGCGAGGGCCGCGTGTGGGTGGACGGACGCTGGCGGAAAATCCGCGCCGGCCAGGCCTGCGTTTCCCCGCCGCACGTCGTGCACGCGCACGAGGCGGTCGGAAGCCGGCCGTGGGAGATCGTCTGGGTCCGCTACCAGGAGCCGCCCGGCTCGCGGCCGATCGCCTCGGTCAGTTCGCCCGTGATGGCCGCCTTCGACGGCCGGCCGCTGCGCGCGGCCGCGCTCGGCCTGTTTCACGAGGCCGGGGGCGAGGCCACGCCCACGCTGATGAATGCGTGGGTCCAGCTCATCGAGGGTTACGTGCGTCACTTTCTCCATCCCTGGAAGGGCGACGACCGCCTGCGCCAGCTCTGGGAGATCGTCGCGACCAGCCTGCAGGCGGACTGGACCGTGGAAAAACTCGCCAACGAGATCGGGCTGAGCACGCAGCAGCTGCGGCGGCTGTGCCTGCAGCATCTCGGCCGCAAGCCGGCCGAGCACCTCGCCTCGCTGCGCATTCAGCAGGCCGCGCGGCTGCTTTCCGAGAGCGGCGAAAAGATCGAGACCATCGCACACCTCGTCGGCTTCCACAGCGGCTATACCTTCTCCCGCACCTTCCGCCGGCTGACCGGTTGCCGGCCGTCGGAATATCGCATCCAGCCGCTGCGTTGACCCGGGTTTCACGGCGCGGGCGGGAGCGGACGGATCCGGAGCTTCCGCCATTTCATGACCGCCGGCCGGCTCACGCTCATGCCGTATTCCTTGAAGCCGGGCTCCGTGCCGTTGAGGCCGTGGATCTGCAAGCCGATGAAGCCCCGTGGAAACGCGCGGTAGTTCGCCTCGTCGACGATGTCGGCGACCGGATGGCCGTTCACCCAGGTCTGCAGGTGCGGCCCGCGGGCCACGAGGCGCACGAGGTTCCAGCCGTCGTCCTGATAGAAGCGGTGGCCTTCCTTCATCAGGTCGGTCGGCGACAGCCAGCCGGCGCCGGTGGCCTCGGCGTAGAGCATGCCGGTGACCGGCTGCCCCCGGCCCATGAAGCGGCGGATTTCCAGCTGCGGGCCCATCACGCGGCCCGCGGCGAAATTCCAGTTCTTCGGTTGCGTTGGATCGGCCGTGGCGCGCACGCGCGAACGGAATTGAATGCCCTGGTTTGTGACCGGATCGACGAAGACCTCCGCCTCGAACTCGAAGTCGCCGAATTCCTCCTTCGTGCACAGGAACGAATTCACGCTGCCTTCCGTCGTGCGGCCGACAATGACCCCGTCCTCGACCGAGAAATGATGGGCGCCGTTCAGGAAGACCCAGCCGTCGAGCGTGCGCCCGTCGAAGAGATCGCGCCAGCTCGCGTCCGGGGGCGTGGGCGGCGAGGTGGCTTCCGGCGGCAGCGCGAAGGCGACGATCGTGTCGCCGGACCGGGTGGCGTTTTTGCCGCCGCCCCCCGCGGCGATCGCGACGTATTCGGTGCCGCCGGCCTGGTAGACGCTGGGCGTGGCGTAACCGCCGGCGGGCAGCGCTTGCTCCCAGAGCTCGGTGCCGGCGTGCACGTCGAACGCGCGGATTTTTTCATCCGCGGTGGCGGCGACGAAGATCACGCCGCCCGCCGTGGACACCGCGCCGCCAAAGTTGAGCGTGCCGGTGTGGCGGATACCCTGGGCCGCGAGCTGGGGATATTCCCCGAGCGGCACCTGCCATAGGATTTCCCCGTGGATCAGGTCGATGGCGTTCAGCGTGCCCCACGGCGGCGCGCTGGCCGGCACGCCGTGCGGGTCGAGGAAAAGGCGCAGGCCGCTGGCGGCGTAGCGGACCGGCGCGCCGGCGGCGGGATCGGGCGGCACCGCGCCGGGCGCCGTTTCGAGATAGGCGAGCAGCGCGTCCAATTCGGCCGGACGAAGCTGGCTGAACGCCGGCATGCTGTTGCGGCCGCTGCGGATCAGCGTCGCGCGTTCCTCGCGCGTGGTGCGAAGCGAATGCAGCGCCGGCACGAGCGGCGGTGCGCCCTCGCGTTCGCGCCCGTGACAATTCTGGCAGGATTGCGCGTAGATGTGCCGGCCCAGCACGGCGGGGTCGGCCGGCTTCGCCGCGTCCGCCTGGTACAGCGGCGAGACCTGGTTGATGGACGTGGCGTTGTTCACGTTCACGTACAGGACGTTCAGCAGAGGATTGAACGACGCGCCATTCCACTCCGCTCCGCCGTAGATGCCCGGCGTCGTCAGGGTGCCCTGCAAACTGGGTGGAGCGAAAGGCGCGCCGGCCCGATACCGGCGGAATTCCCGCAGCGCGAAGTCGTGCGCCTCCGGGGTGATGTTGGTGAGATCGGCTTCCGTCAGGCCCTGGCGCACGAGCGCCCGCGGCTTGGTCGGCACCGGCTGGGTTGGCCAGGCTTCCTCACCCGGCACGTCGGAACGCGGCACGGGAATTTCCTGCACGGGAAAGACGGGTTCGCCGGTGGCGCGGTCCAGGACAAAGACGTAACCGGTCTTGGTCACCTGCGCGACGATCTCGCGCGGACCCTGCGGCGTGCGCAGCGTGGCCAGCACGGGCGGGGCGGGATTGTCGTAGTCCCACAGGTCGTGGTGGACGGTTTGATAGTGCCACTGGAGCGCGCCGGTCGCGGCGTCGAGTGCGAGGACGCAGTCGCCGTACAGGTTTTGGCCGGCACGCCGTGCGCCATACCAGTCCTCGGTCGGCGAACCGGTCGCGGCAAAGACCCAGCCGCGTTGCGCATCGACCGTGAGACCGCTCCAGGCATTGGCGCCTCCGTAGGTTTCGCCTTCCACTCGCCGCCAGGTTTCGGCTCCGGGTTCGCCGGGCTCGGGAATGGTGTGGAAGATCCAGCGGAATTCGCCGGTCCAAGCATCGTACGCCCGGAGGTGGCCCGGCGAGGCGTCGAAGCTTTCGGTGACACGCGACCCGACGATGAGCAGGTCCCGGCAGATCGCGCCCGGGCTCGTCATTTCCAGCACGACTTTCTCCGGATCGATGCCGAGATGCTGCCGCAGGTCGATCGAACCGTGTTCGCCGAAGGTGGAAATGAGCGCGCCGGTCCGGGCATCGAGCGCGTAAACGCGATCGCGCACGAAATGAAAAATGCGCGCGGTACCGTCGGGAGCCTTCCAGTAGGTGACGCCGCGGTTGCGCAGACGCGTCGGCTTGCCGCCGGGTCCGGCCGGGTCGAACACCCAGCGTTCCCGGCCGGTCGCCGCGTCGAGCGCGACGGCCTTCAGGCCCGGGGTGGTGAGATACATCACGCCGTCGACGACCAGCGGGTTGACCTGCATGGTGGAGCCCGGCGCCGCGTCCCCCGTGTGGTATTCCCACGCCGGCTGGAGCCGGTGGACATTGGCGGCGTGGATCTGGGCCAGTCCCGAATATTGGGTGCCGCCCGCGTCGCCGCGTTGCACGCCCCAGTCCACGTTGTCTCCGGCGCCGGCGAGGCCGAGCGGGCCCAGGGCGGCGATCCACAGGGAGACACGGAGCGGGAGGTGGAGAGCCGGACGTTTCACGGGGCGGGGTGGGGAAGGCGAGCGGGCCCAGCTTTCGCGCTGCTTAACGCGGCGACACGCGAAAACCAGGGATGAAAAACGACATTCGCTGGACGAAAAGAAAGGCGGGCTCGGCCATCCTCTTCCTATCCGATGACGCCGGCATGGTTTTGGCGCAGCACGGGACGCGGGTGGGCGCCCTGGTTCAGGAAGCTGCCGGGGCGCGCCGCCAGCAGCGCGGTGTGCTGGCGCGAAGCATCGCCCAGCTGGGCGAACTTGGGCCCGAGCAGAAAACGCCGCCGGACCTTGCAGGCGAGGCCTTCGAGTTGGAGCGTCGCCATGATCCGCAACGTCGTAGTCTCGGGGATCCCAAGCGAGCGCGAGAGGTCGGTGGCGCGACAGCCGCCGGGGCTGGTGGCCAGCAGCTGCATGATGCGGCTGGCGTTACGCACGGTGGGAATGACATAGCGTTGGAGCGGGACGGGATCTCCTTCGGGCAGCATGGGGATGTTCGATTCGCGGACGGGCGGAAGCTGGGGCGGGGTAGCAGGAACTGAAGATGAGCCCGGAGCGGCGGCCGCTGAAGTCCGAACGGATAGCACATCGCCATCGTGAGCGCTGATGCTAGGCGCCAGTCCGGCCAGAGGGAAAAATTTCGCTTGGCCGGGGAATTCGCGCCGGGAGCGAAGCGGAGGCGGCCGGAAGGCGCAGTAGCACAAACGTGCAGGCGAAGGGTATGCTACTCGATCCGGCTTTGTTCGCCCGGGACGTGCGCTATGAGAAGTGCTTCCGGTTCGTCACCCCATTTTTTGTTTTCATGCTGCCCGAGTTTCCCCTGCTCCTGGCCACGCTGAGTCCGCTTTCGATCGTCGCGTTCAGCGTCCTGTTGATCGGCCTTACGATCGGCGTGCTGCGGCTCCATCCGTTTCTCGCCCTGATGGGCGCGGCGGTTTTTGTGGGATTGCTCACCGCCAGCGGTTCGCTCGGGGAGCAGCGGTATGCGCGGGCGGTGGAAAAAGTCATGACGGAGTTCGGCGCCACCGCCGGGCGCATCGGCTTTGCCATCGCCGTCGCGGCGATCATCGGCATGGCGCTGATCGAGAGCGGCGCCGCCGACCGGATCGTGCGGCGCATGATCGCGGTCCTGGGCGAGCAGCGCGCGGGCATCGGGCTGCTGGTGTGCAGCTTCGTCCTCGCGGCGCCGGTCTTCGTCGACACGGTTTTCATGCTCCTGCTGCCGCTGGCCCGCGTGCTGAGCCTGCGCACGGGTCGCAATCTGCTGCTTTACGTGCTGGTCATCGGGCTCGGGGCGGCGATCGGCAACGGCGTCGTGCCGCCGGCGCCCGGCCCCATGCTGGTGGCCGAGGCCCTGAAGATCGAACTGGGCCACGCGATCCTGGCCGGTGTGACGTTTGCCGTGCTGCCGGGCATCGGCGCGTACTTCATTGCGCAGTGGTTCAACCGCCGTTTCACCGTTCCGTTCCGTCCGGTGGCGGGCGAATCCGCGGCCCTGGTCGATGTCGCTGAGGATCAGTTGCCGCCGTTCCTGCTGTCGATCCTGCCCATCCTGCTGCCGCTGGTCCTGATCGCGACGGCCGCGTGCGTGGGCCTGGCCCATGCGCACCTGCCGCCTGCGGTGATCGAAGGCGTGCAGTTTCTCGGCAACAAGAACGTGGCGCTCTCGCTGGGCGCGGCGATCGCCCTGGCGGTGCTCATCCGGCAGAAACGCCTGCCGTGGCGCCAGGCCGGGAAATCCGTGGTGCCGGCGCTGGAGGCGGCCGGGTTGATCATCCTGATTGTCGGGGCCGGTGGCGCGTACGGCGCCATGATCAAGGCCGCCGGGGTGGGGGACCAGGTGCGCGACCTCGCCGAGGGACGCGTGTACAATCCCGTGCTGCTCGCCTGGGGCATCGCGGCGCTCATTCGTGGCGCGCTCGGCTCGGCGACGGTGGCGACAATCACCGGCGTGGGCATCATGGCTTCGGTCGCGGGCACCGCCGGTTACGGCGTGCATCCGATCTATATTTTCCTGGCGATCGGCTTTGGCGCCAAGTGCCTCCCGTGGATGAACGATGCCGCCTTCTGGGTGGTCAGCCGGTTGGGCGGATTGACGCAGGGCGAGATGCTGCGCACGTGGTCACCCGCCTCCACCGCCGTTTCGATGCTCGGCCTGCTGGAGGTGTGGATCGCTTCCACGTTTTGGCCGCAGCTGCCGTTCTGATCCCGGGCCGGAAATTTTCCAACTTTATGTCCAAACTTCCCGTTATCGCGTTCATCGGCATCGGCGTCATGGGCCGCAGCGTCGCCCGTCACCTGCTGGCCGCCGGGCATGCCTTGCATGTCTACAACCGCACCAAGGCCAAGGCGCAGGCGCTGCTCGACGGCGGCGCCGTGTGGCATGACTCGGCGGGCAGCGCGGCGGCGGAAGCCGACGTCGTGTTCACGATGCTCGGATTCCCGAGTGACGTGGAGAGCACTTACCTCGGCGCCGGCGGCCTCGTGGCCCGGGCCCGGCCCGGCGCGGTGCTGGTCGACCTCACGACTTCCAGCCCCGATCTTGCGCGGCGGATCGCGACGGCGGCGGCGGCCCGGGGCATCGCTGCCCTCGACGCGCCCGTGTCGGGCGGCGACATCGGGGCGCAGGAGGCGCGGCTGGTCATCATGGTCGGCGGCGACGCGGCGGCGTTCGCCCGGGTCAAGCCGCTGCTGGACTTGGCGGGAAAAAACATCGCTTTGCTCGGGCCTTCCGGCGCCGGCCAGCATTGCAAGATTGCAAACCAGGTCGCCGTGGCGGTTGGCATGGTGGCGTGGTGCGAGGCCCTGGCCTACGCGAAGCGCGCCGGGCTCGATCCGGCGGCCGTGCTTGCGAGTATCTCGGGCGGTGCCGCCGGCAGCTGGGCGATGACCAACCTCGCGCCGCGCGCGCTCGCGGGCAACTACGCCCCCGGCTTCTACGTGAAGCACATCCTGAAGGACATTCGCATCGCGCTCGAGATGGCCGATCAGATGCAGCTCCAACTGCCGGGCCTCGATTGCGCCCGGCAGCTCTACGAACGCGTGGCCCAGGGTGGCGGCGCGGACGCCGGCACGCAGGCCCTGTATCGCCTGTACGCGGGCGGATCCTGACGCGCCGGAGCCCTTCTTTTTCCAACGTCAAAAATCATCCTCATGAAAACCCGCACTCCGTCGGTTTCCCGATTCTTCGCCGCGCTGGCGGCTCTCGCGCTCGCCGCGTTTGTCGCGCCTGCGTTCGTCCAAGGTGCCAATCCTCCGGCCACGCTCGAAGTCATGGCCGAGACCAATGACCTTTTCTGGAATGCCGTGGCGGTCGATGGCGACCGCATCTTCGTTTCCGGCCCACGCGCCTTCCTTCCCGAAGACTCGACCGCGCCGGCGCTCGGCGTGCTTGCGGCCCACGGCAAGCCCGCGCCGTATCCCGATCCGGCTTGGAATGCCTGGAAGCCGGGCGCGGATCCGGCCACGGCCTTCGTCAATGTGAATGCGATCCATCTCGACGGGCACGGCGCATTGTGGGCCATCGACAGCGGCACGCCGGCGTTCGGCGGCAAGGCGCTGCCGGGCGCGCCCAAGGCGGTGAAGATCGATCTCGCCACCAACCGCGTCGTGCACGTTTACGCCTTCGATCCCGACGTGGCGTTTCCCGGCAGTTACATGAACGACATCCGTTTCAACGGCGACCACGCCTACCTGACCGATGCGGGCGAGGGCGCGATTGTCGTGCTCGATCTGAAGACCGGCCAGGCCCGGCGCACCTTGGAAAAACATCCCTCCACCCTGGGTCACCGGCCCATCGTCGTCGAAGGCCGGCCGCTGAGCGATGCACACGACCAGCCCATCATGGTGAACGCCGATCCGCTCGATCTCAGTCCGGACGGTAAATGGCTCTACTACGCGCCGGCTGGCGGACCGTGGTCGGCGATCGAAACCAAGTGGCTGGACGATCCCTCGTTGTCCGCGGCGGAGGTCGCGGCGCACGTGGTGCCGTGGGCGGACCTGCCACCCACCGGCGGTTCGGCGATGGATGCCAACGGCGATTTCTATTATTCGGACCTCGCGCGCATGGCGGTCATGAAACGGACGGCCGCGGGCGAGATTTCCACTCTGGTGCAGGACCCGCGCCTGCACTGGGTCGATGCGCCGGCGATCGATGCGCACGGCTACATCTGGTTTCCGGTTCCGCAGATCGATCGCGCCGCGGCATTCAACCACGGGAAATCCCGCATGCAGCTGCCAGTTCAACTCTTCCGGCTGAAGCTCCGTTGAATCGTGCGCAAAGCGGCGGACACCCGCGCCGGCGAAGGCCGGCGGCGTTCGCTGCTTGGTTATCCTCCTTCCGCCCTCGCAATTCCATGTCCCTGACCCTCCGTCCCGCCAACACCTGCACCTTCGATCAACTCTCGCTCGGCGAGATCATGCTCCGCCTGGATCCGGGCGAGGGTCGCATCCGCACCGCGCGGCAATTCGCCGCGTGGGAAGGCGGCGGCGAGTACAATACCTCGCGCGGCCTGCGCAAATGCTTCGGCCTGAAAACCGCGGTCTGCTCGGCCTTCGTCGACAACGAGGTCGGCCACCTGATCGAGGACTTCATCATGCAGGGCGGCGTCGCCACGGACTTCCTGAAGTGGCGCGAGGACGACGGCATCGGCCGCACCGTGCGCAACGGCCTCAACTTCACCGAGCGCGGCTTCGGCATCCGCGGCGCCGTCGGCAACCCCGACCGCGGCAACACCGCCGCCTCGCAGCTCAAGCCGGGTGACTTCGACTGGGAGCACATCTTCGGCAAGCTCGGCGTCCGCTGGTTCCACACCGGTGGCATCTTCGCCGCCCTCTCCGCTTCCACCGCGGATCTCACGATCGAAGCCGTGAAAGCCGCGAAGAAGCACGGCACGATCGTCAGCTACGACCTCAACTACCGTCCCTCGCTCTGGAAGACCATCGGCGGCCTGAAGAAGGCCCAGGAGGTCAACCGCGAGATCGCCAAAAATGTCGACGTCATGATCGGCAACGAGGAGGACTTCACCGCCTCGCTCGGCTTCGCCGTCAAGGGCGCTGAGAAACTCGATCACATCGAGACCGCCGCCTTCAAGGCGATGATCGAAACCGCCGTGAAGGAGTTTCCGAACTTCAAGGTCGCCGCCACCACGCTGCGCCACGTCCACACCGCGACCAAGAACGACTGGTCCGCCATCCTCTGGCACGACGGCAAGTTCCATGAGAGCAAGAAGTACCCGGAGCTCGAGATCCTCGACCGCGTCGGCGGCGGCGACTCCTTCGCCTCGGGCCTGCAGTTCGGCTTCCTCGAGTTCAACGACGCCCAGAAGGCCGTCGACTACGGCGCGGCCCACGGCGCCCTCGCCTCGACCACCCCCGGCGACACCTCCATGGCCACCCGCAAGGAAGTCGAGAAGACCATCGCCGGCGGCGGCGCCCGCGTTGTGCGCTGAAACCGGCATGAAATCTGAAGAATACCTGAAATCCTATTTTGGCCTCGAAGGCAAAGTGGCTGTCGTCATCGGCGGCACCGGCGAACTCTGCGGCGCCATGGCCGAGGGCCTCGCGGGCGCGGGCGCCGAGGTCGTGATCGTCGGTCGCAACCTCGACAAGGCCCAGGCCCGGCTCGACAAGATCGCCGCTGCGGGCGGCAAGGCGTGGTTCCATGCCGCCGAGGCGACCAACAAGGCCGAACTCGAAGGCCTGCGCGACGCGGTGCTCAAGAAGAGCGGCCGCATTGACATCCTGATCAACGGCGCGGGCATTAATTCCGCGACGCCGTTCTTCGACATCACCGAGGAGGAATTCGACCGCATCCTGCGCGTGAACGTGAAGGGCGTGTTCCTCGGCTGCCAGGTGTTCGGCAAGTACCTCGTCGATCGCGGCCAGGGCGGCTCGATCATCAACCTCGGCTCCATGTCGGGTGTCGTGCCGCTGTCGCGTGTGATCACGTACTCGGCTTCGAAGGGTGCCGTGCACAATCTTTCCCTCAACCTCGCCCGCGAGTGGGCGACGGCGAAGGTTCGCGTCAACGTCCTCGTCCCGGGCTTCTTTCCGGCCGAGCAAAACAAGAAGATCCTCTCGCCCGATCGCGTCACCGCCATCATGGGCCACACTCCGATGAAGCGCTTCGGCGAGGCCCGCGAACTGATCGGCGCCACGCTGCTGCTCGCCTCCGACGCCGCCGGCTCCTTTATCACCGGCGAGGAACTCATCGTCGACGGCGGCTACCACGCGATGACGATCTAAGCCGCTTTTCTCCAGGCGGGCTTGGAATTTGTGCGGCTGCGCATCAAATGTGTGCCACCAAGTTCGTCGCGCGCCTGACCGGACACGAGATCGGCTCGCCCTGAACCTCGCGGGCATCAGGCTTCTTCGGCCAGGTGCAGGTCAAACCAAGTCTGGATGTCGGCGCGTTCGCCAAAGCCGCGCGTGTTTTTGGCGGCGGCCAGTTCCGCGCTGCCGGAGTCGCGCCAGCCGCGCTTGGTCATGAATTCATTCCAGACTTCGATGTCGTCCGGCGTTGGCTGGTGTCCCTGTTCGAAACACCAGCGGAGCGCTTCCTCGTCCGTGCCGCCGGTGCGTACGCGGGCGGCCAGCACCTCGTAATCGACCCGGAGGAAGCGGGTGCAGCGGGCGTCGAAATGCGTGCGGTTCGCCGTGCCGGTGAAGTAATCCGCCGGCAACCGGCCGGCGGCCTTGAGCCGGATCTTGTCGAGCATGCGGCCGAAATAGACGAGTCCGCCGACCTTTTCGTAATCGCTGCGCAGTCCGGGAATTTTCATCCCGGAAAAAGACTGCGCTCGCGTTCGCGGCTCAAGGTTTGCCGGCGGTCCGGGGCGGACAGTCGCCGGGAAATGCGGCCAGCTCAGCTGGAGGCCCGCATCATCGGACCGCGCTCGCGTTCCTCCTCCTCGGCGTGGAGGTGCGCGCGGGCGGCGAGGATGTCGGCGCGGCCGAGATAGCCGAGGACCATGCCGGGGTCGGCAGGGTCGACGACGGCGAGACGCCCGATGTTGCGCTTCAGCATGAGCGAGATCGCGTCGTAAAGCGTGGCGTCGGGATGGATGGTTTCGACGGGCGTGGTCGCCGCCTCGAGCACGGTCATGCCCGGGAGCATGCCGGGACGAAGCGCCTGGAGCAGGTCGGTGCGGGTAAGGATACCGGCGAGGCGGCCATTTTCGTCGACGAGCAGCGTGCCCTGCCGCGCGGTAAGCGCCGGATCGCCTTCGGCAATGCGCGCATTCAGTTCGGTGACGGTCATCGTGGCGGGGACCAGCGGCGGATGGGCGTCCATCACGTCGGTCACGCGCATGCGCTCGAACAGGTCCACGCTGTACTCGCGCGCGATGTGCTGGCCGCGGCGGGCGAGCTTCTCGGTGAGGATCGAACGGCGCAGCAGCAGCACGGTGACGCAGAGCGCGGCCACGGTGCCGGCCGTGAGGGCGGGCAGGGCGTTGAGGTCATGTGTCATCTCGAGAAGGAAAAACATACCGGTGAGCGGCGAGCGCATCGTGCCGCCCATCATCGCGGCCATGCCGACCATGGCCCACAGGCCGGGATCACCGGTGCCGGTGAAGCGTCCGATGACCGCGCCCAGCGCGCCACCCATCATCAGCAACGGCGCCAGCACGCCGCCCGAGGTGCCCGAACCGAGTGCCACCGACCACACCACCGCCTTGGCCACCAGCAAGGTGATGGCCGCGGTCGCCAGAATATCGCCGCGCATCAGGCCATGGATGGTTTCGTAGCCGACGCCGAGTACGCGCGAATCGACCAGGCCGCCAAGGCCGATGGCCAGGCCGCCCAGCGCGGGCCACCACATCCAATGGATCGGCAGCTTCGCGAAAAGATCCTCGCAGGCGTACACGAGCAGCGTCAGCAGGCCCGACGCAAACCCGGCGCCGATGCCGACGAGCACGGCCACGGGGATGTCCATCACCGTCAGCGCCGCGTGCGGCGTCACCGGAAAGATCGGGCCGGCGCCCAGCAGCGGCACACGCATGAGCGAGGCGACGATGGCTGCGACCGCCACCGGGATGAAGCTGCGCGGCTTCCATTCAAAGAGCAGCAGCTCGACCGCGAGCAGCACCGCCGCGATCGGCGTGGCGAAGACCGCCGACATGCCCGCGGCCGCACCGGCGACGAGCAGCGTCTTGCGTTCGGCCGGCGTCAGGTGAAACAGCTGCGCAAAGAGCGAGCCGCACGCACCACCGGTCATGATGATCGGGCCTTCGGCGCCGAAGGGGCCGCCGGTGCCGATGGCGACGGCCGACGAGACGGGCTTGAGGATTGCGACCTTGGGCTGGATCAGGCTCCGGCCGAGCAGGATCGCCTCGAGCGCCTCCGGAATGCCGTGACCGCGGATTTTCTCAGAGCCGTAACGCGCCATCAGGCCGATGACCAGGCCACCCAGCACCGGCACGACCACGCCCCACCAGCCGAAGTGGTGGCCTTGCAGCGTCACGGCCTCGGAGGAGAAGCGGTGAAAGAAGGCCGCGTTGGTGAAGACCGCGATGAGCCAGAGCAGCGCCTTGGCGACCAGGGCGCCGATCACGCCGATGGGCAGGGCGAGGGCGCAGAGCAGCAGAACCCGGCGGTCGGTGCGAAAGTCGGCCAGACGGTCGGAGTGGGTGGAGGAAGCGGCGGCGGTGGAACTCATGAAGGAAAAGAGATCCCAAAACAATATCGTGGCACGATATAATGCAATGAGATTGTCAGCCCGCGTCGCGTCCGCTTGGCTGGCGCTGCCTTATGCCGAAACCGTCCGCCCGCATCGCCAAGAGCCACTACGAGCTGCTCGCGCTCCTGCGCTACAAGCTGCGCGGCTTCCTGCAGTTCAGCGAGGAGGCGGCCATTGCGGTCGGGCTCACGCCGCAGCAGCATCAGGCGCTGCTGGCGATCAAGGGTTTCCCGGGCCGCGACCAGGTATCGGTGGGCGAACTCGCCGAGCGCCTGCACCTGAAACACCACAGTGCGGTCGGCCTCGTCGACCGCCTGGCGGACCGACAGCTCGTGCGCCGCAGCCCGGCCAAGGCGGACCGCCGGCGCGTGGAGATTAGTGTGACGGCGAAGGGCGAGACACTGTTGCGGAAATTATCGACGGTGCATCTAGATGAGCTGCGCCAGCAAGGACCGGAACTGCGGCGTCTGCTTGAGCTGATTTCAGGCTGAGCCCCGGCGATTGGTTTTAGGTAAGGCGGGGACTCCGCTCCCCGCCGCGACTCCGGCGCGGAACGGCCCGTGGGCCATAGGCTCAGCGACGGCCCAAGTCCGCGCCATATCTCCTACCGGGTCTACCGTTTCTTCCGCGTCCAATACGTCAGCGGATCCTCGTAGCAGATGCCGGTGAGGTCTTCGGTTTTGGCGCGGAAGTACTGCTCGGCGTCCTTCACGCCCTTGTTGTAGGCGAGGGGCGCGATCTCTTTCTGGAAATACTCGAGCAGGAAGCGGGCGCGCATCTCGCTCAGCTCCTGGTCGAACTCCTCGCGGAAATAGCGCTGCAGCGAGGGGAGGACTTGTTCGGCTTCTTCCGGGGTGAGCTCGAGGGGCATGGCGGCAGGTTAGGGGGAGCCGGGCTTCCGGCCACCGGAAACTGCGGTGGTTCCGCGGTTGCCCGGGACGTTTCGGCGGCTAGTTTTCGGGCGGGCCAATTGTGATGCATAAAAACCCGGCAGTCGCGCGTGGGTGGGGTGATGCCTTGGTTCCCCTCCATTCCGATGGCATGAGTGCGACGGTTTCCGAAGCGCTCCGGGTCTTCTATGTCGAAAACCGCCAGCAACTCTACACCTACGCCGTCGCGCTCGCCGGGCAGCGCGAAGCGGCCGAGGACGCCATCCACCAGGCGTTTCACCGGCTGCTGCAATCCGACCGTCTCCCCACGGAACTGCGGCCCTATGTCTTCCGCTGCGTGCGCAACGCCGTGCTCGACCAGTTCCGGCGCGCCCGCGTGCGTGCCGCCGAACCCGCGGCCGGACCGGAGCCGGCGGAAGTCCGCCCGCCCGATGCCGTGCTCCAGGATCGTGAGCTGGATGCGCAGCTTCGCCGGTTGTCGCCCGACGAGCGCGAAGTCATCGTGCTCAAAATTTATGACGGCTTCACCTTTCAGGAAATCTCCGACCTGCGCGAAGTGCCGCTGCCCACGGTCGCCTCGTGGTATCGCCGCGGGCTCGAAAAACTGCGCGGCTTGCTGACCGACCCGGCCCATGAATGACGATTCCCAGTTCGAACAAAAGCTGCGCGCCGCGCGCGTGGCGCCGCCTCCGGCGGACTTCGACCGGCGCATGGACACGCTGTTTGCCGCGCCGCCGCCGCGAGCTCACGCCGATTGGTGGTGGGCGGTGTCCGCCCTGTCCGCGGCCGGACTCGCCGCGGCGCTGGCGCTCGGCTATCTCGCGCCGCGGCCCAAGGTCACGCCGCCGGCCCCGCCCATGCCCGGACCTGTCGTCTATCAAGTCGAGGCTCGCGGCCTGATGCGCGAGTTGCTCGCTCCGTCCGCCCGCACGTCGGCGCCGCCGGTCCTTACCTCGTCGGTGCGCTTCTGACAAACTTCCACCATGAAATCCCCCGTGCTCTGGTTGTCGCTGCTCTTCCTGGTTCTGCCCGGTCACCTCGCGGGCGCGGAGACGTTCAAGCTGGAAACCGTGCTCTACGTGTTTCGCGATGCCGACTTCGCCCAAGTGTCGGTCGACGGCACGCCCGCCGCGGGCTCAGGACAGGGGCAATCTTTCGCGGCGCCGACGCGGGTGGCGTTCGATGGTCATGTCTTGGAATTGAAGGAGGCGAATTACAGCTGGGACGGGGCGGGCGAAAAAGCGCCTGCGTCGTTCAGCCAGGTCGGGATGCCGACGGTGATGGTCCAGGCAGCGCAGAAGGCTTCTTTCTACAGCGCCATGCCGATGCAATACATGGAAAAGGGCCCGGGCGGCGACCTGCAGGTGCGCCAACTCGAGAGCGGTGCGCCCGGGGTGCCGCATTATCAGTTCACGGTGGAGGTGCGCCGGGAGGCGGGTGAGGTCCAGCTGGCGGTGTCCTGCCAGCTCCAACTTGCGGTCATGACCGGGCGCGAGAAAATTCCCGGCGTCGAGTTGGACGTCGGCCGGCCGGTGCTCGCGCAGTTTGAGGATGAGTTTCGCCTCCGCGCGCCCTCGAACGCCTGGACGGGTTTGCTCCTGCGCAAGCCTTCGGGGGGCAACTATAGTCTCGTGCTGCTGGTGCGGGTTGCGGCCCAGCCGGCGGATATCGCGTCGTCGGTGGATTTTTCCGCGGACGGAGCGCTCGATGCGTTCATCACGCATTATTACCAGCGTCCCCGCCCGGAACAGGTCTCCATCTTGATCGATACTCTCGCCACCCACGGTTTGCTGGATCCGGGCCGGCAGGACATGGCCGCGTCGCGCAGACGCGCGCGGGTGCACGCGTCTGCACCGCAGGATCCCGGCCGGCGCCGGCATCCGCCGGCGGCGCCCGCGTTGAGCTATTGGGGCTTTGTCGGATTCTTCGCCGAATTGTTTGCGGCCAATCCCGACCGCATCGAGGAATGGCAGCGGCTTGGGGCCAAGGATTGGATTACGCGCGACTGCCTGCGGGCGGCGGCCAAGTTCAGCCGACCGGGCGAGCTGCTCGCGGTCAAGGGACCTTACATCCTCCGGCCCGCGGCGATTTTCAGCCTGGGAAATTCCTGGGGCAGCGCCAACGAGGCGCGGTGGGGTGGATTTCTCGCCTCGGGCAATCCGGCTTATTTGCGCCAGTTCATCGACCAGCTGCAGGAGATCGATCTCGTCCTCGGCAATCCCGCCGCCTTGGATGCCATGCTGATCCTGGCGGCTTATGCACCCGCCCATCCGCTGATCCGCACTTCGCTCGAGGCGGCGCGCGCTGACGCCAGTGAGAAAACCCGCCGCTACATCGATGACCTGCTCACGAAAAATCTGCGGGAAATCCAGCTTGAGGTCGCGGAAATCGCACCGGCAGGTTTTCCCACAGACAACCGCGATAACATGTACAAAGGCATGCGCGATTCGGGGTATTTTGGCGGAGTCAGCCCGGGGCAGGAACTGCGCCCGAAAAACTAGCGGCCGAAGGACAGGAGCTGGTGTGTCCCATTACACTTTGGTCGGCTTCACTCGCTGGCCGTCCTTGATGCGGTCGCCGGGGTAGAGGATGACCTCGTCGCCGGATTGGAGGCCGTCGGTCACCTGCGTCTCGGCGCCGCTGGAGCGGCCGATTTTCACGGGGACGAGCTGCGCCTTGCCGTCGCGCACCACGTACGCGGCCCAGTCGTGGCCCTGGCGGAACAGACCGGAGCTCGGGAGCTTGAGGGCGGTGGCGCTTTCCCAGGTGATGACGCGCGCCTCGACGCGGAAGTTGTCGCCGAGCGAGCGGCGCTGTTCGAGCGGCGTGGTGATGTCGACGACGACGTACACGCGCTGCTCCTCGACGCCGAGGGCGGAAATCTTGGTGAAGGCCGCCGGCTCGACGAGGCGCACCTTGCCCTCGAGTGGGATCGGGCCGCCCCATTGCTCGAGCGCCACGGGCGCACCCGGCGCGATGGCGGCGCCGTCGCGGGACAGCATTTCGACGACGACCTCGAGATCGGCGGGGTCACCGATCTCCAGCAGCGGCGTGCCTTGCATGACGGCGCGTTCGCTTTCCTGGAAGACGTGGAGAATGAGGCCGGTGGCGTTGGCTTTGACTTCGATGGGAGTGATGGCGGACGGCTGACGGTCATTGGCCGGTGCGGAGACCGGCCCTCCCGAGGCGAGCAATTCCGCCTCGGCTTGTTTCAACGTCCCCTCGGCGGCGGCGACTTCGCGGGCGGCGGCGGTTTCGCGCATTTGCGCGCTTTCGACATCCTGCGGAGAAACGGTCTTCGCTTCGAACATCTGGGTGATGCGGCGCACTTCGTTGCGCGACAGCTCGAGGGTCGTGCGGCTCTTCTCGAGCAGCACGCGCGAGGAATCGCGGCGGGCCTCCGCCAGCGCGCGGTTGCGCTCGTCGAGCGGCGAGGCGGGCAGGGGATCGATCACGGCGACGACGGTCTCGCCGGCGACGACCGCGGCGCCGGGCTTGAAGGGAATGCGGCGGAGTTGTCCGCTTACCGGCGACGACACGACATACCGCTGCTTGATGCGCGTCTTGCCCTCTTCGCTGACCGTGGCGCGCAATGGACCGGCGGCGACGTGCGCGGTCTCGACCGGCACCGGTGGCTTGCGCAGCCCGAGGAACGCGAGGGCGGCAAGTCCGGCGAAGACGACATACAGGAGCCAGCGGCGGGTGGTTTTGGTGGCAGCGGTCATGGATGAAAGAATACAACCACGAATGAACACGAATGGACACCAATGAGGTGAGCCCCGAGCGGAGCCGGTGATTCGTGTGAATTCGTGTTCATTCGTGGTTTAAATCTTAGTCCTACTCGGGCGCCTTAAGCGCGCCGATCAGGTCGAGCTGCTTCAGCTTGCGCAGGACGACCAGCGCCGACAAGGCCGATGCGGCGCCGACGACGAGGATGGCGAAGGTGTAGGTGTAGGAGGTGAAAACGAGCGGGAGGCGGACGGTCTCGGTGTTCACCGACGAGATGATCGCCGCCGAGATACCCGTGCCGAGCAGCAGGCCGCACGGCACGGCGGCAAGGGCGAGCAGCGCCAGCTCGACCACGATGACTGCGCCGACTTCGCGCTGCGTGAGTCCGATGACGCGCAGCGTCGCGAGTTCACGGGCGCGTTCCGCGAGGGAGATGCGGGCGTTGTTGTAGATGACACCGAACGCGACGACGACCGCCATGCTCAGGTAGAGCGTGGTGAGCATGCCCATCATCTTGGCCGTGGTGGTGCGGAAACTCTCGCGGAGCGTGCCTTTGACCGACGTCCAGCTGACGCGCGGGACGCCTTTCAGGGCATGGAGAAATTCGGCGCGATGGTTCATGTCGATCGTGAAGCTGGCGCCGTTGATCACATCGCCCTCGCCGAGGAAGCGGTTGATGGCGTGCAGATCCATGTAGGCGGCGATGCCGCTGAAATCCTTGGCCAAACCGGCGAGGCGAACGGGCTGGATGGGACGCCGGCCTTCCAGCGCCTCGACGACGAGCTCATCGCCGACCTTGGCGCCGAGGACGTCGGCCAGCTTGGCCGACACGATGATGCCGTCGGCCGGCGGCATGATTTCCAAACCGTCGCGACCGATGGCGCGGCTGTGGCTGGCGCCCGCTTCGAGGCTGCGCACGCCGATCTGGCGGTTGACGCCGTGGAAATAAATGCGGGCGGCAAACGAGCGCGCGGGCTCGACGTGAATGACGCCGGGCAGGCGTTCGAATTCGTGCTCGATGCGCGCGGCGGAAGGCTCGGCGAGGCCGAGGTTGAGGTCCTGCCGTTGCACGACGTCCCACTGGTTGTCGAGGATGTCGGCGATGCCGGACTTCAGCGTGTTGGGCAGCACGAGCAGAGCGGTGGCGAGCGCGAGGCCGGCGATGGTGAAGATCGCCTGCGTGGGCCGGCGCTCCAGGTTGCGCACGGCGATGCGGAACGGATGCGAGAACCAGCGCGCGAAGGGCGGGCGCTCGATGAACGACGGCCGGTAGTTGGCCGGTGGTTCCGGACGCATCGCCTCGGCGGGCGGCAGCTGTGCGGCCTTGCGCACGGAGCCGAGCACGCCCGCCACCACCGCGAAGATGCCGACGCCGAAGGCAGTCGCGACGGCGACTTGGTCGAGTCGGAAGGGAAGTTCGGGGAAGCGATAAAGCGGGGTATAAAGCCCGAGCATCCAGCGACCCTGGATCTGGCCGAGCAGGCCGCCCAGCAGGATGCCACCGAGGCCGATCACGGCGGCGAACTTTAGGTAATGACCCGCGATCGCGCCGTTGCTGAAACCGAAGGCCTTCAGGATCGCGATCTGCTCGCGCTGCAGGGCGAGCAGGCGCGAGAGCACGGCGTTGGTCATGAACGCGGCCACGCTCAGGAAGATCGTCGGAAACCCGATTGAGAGAATCGTCAGCGTGCGGATTTCATCCGACACACGGATGTGCGACGGGTGATCCTTGCGACCGTAGGCGCCGAGGCCGCCGTACGGCTTGAGCAGCTGATCGGCGGCGGTGATGACCGGTGCGGGATCGGTGCCGGGAGCGAGCTTCAGGGAAAAGTGGTTGAAGGCGCCGTAGAGGTCCCACGCGGTTGCGACTTCCTTGTAGGTCATCCAGAAGATGCCGTAGCTGCGGCTGTCGGGCAGCGCGGTGCCCGGGCGCGACTCGAAGATGTATTCAGGCGAGAGCACGATGCCCGCGATGCGGAAGTCCTGCCGACGCCCGTTCATGATCAGCGTGAGCGAGTCGCCGGGGTTGAGCTGGTTCGCTTGGGCGAAGGCCTCGCCGACCAGCAGCTCGCGGCGCGAGCCCGGCGACAGCCAGCGACCGCGGCGCAGAAAAAGGCGATTGAGCTCGGGGTCGTTGAAATCAGGCAGCGAGCGCACGAGTCCGCTGGCGGGTTCGTCGACACCCGGCAGGTCGAGCGTGACCTGGCCGGCGATGTCGGTCTGCACCCCGGCGACGCCGGGAATTGCGGCCAGGCGTTCCTCGAGGTGATTGGGCGCGCGCTTGAGCGAGCCGAAGACGTCGCCGAAGCGGTAGCGCTCGTAGTAGTCGCTGCGCGCACTCTCCAGCGAGCCGATGAGGCTGCGTGTGGTGATCATCATCGCCAGCCCGCACGCCATCACGACCGCCACCGCGACCGCCTGGCCCTTGAGCCGGGTCAGGTCGCGGAGGAGCTTGCGGTCGAGGCGGGAGATCATGGCGGAGGTAAGTAACAAGTATCAGGTAACAAGTACCAAGTGATGAGCCGGATATCGGTTCGGAGTGGGTTGGATTTCTTGGTACTTGTTACCTGATACTTGGTACTTCCGCGCTCACCACCGCAGCGACGCCGGCGTGGCGCGTGTGGCGTTGCGCTGCTCGGATTGCACGCGTCCGTCGGAGAAGCGAATGACGCGGTCCGCCATCTCGGCCATCACGGCGTTGTGGGTGATGATGACGGTGAGCGTGCCGAGCTCGCGGTTCACGCGTTCGAGCGCTTCGAGCACGACGATGCCGGTCTTCACGTCGAGCGCGCCGGTGGGTTCGTCGCAGAGCAGCACCTCGGGCCGCTTGGCGATGGCGCGGGCGATGGCCACGCGCTGTTGCTCGCCGCCGGAGAGCTGCGCGGGGAAATGATCCATGCGTGCGCCGAGCCCGACCATCTGCAGGGCGGCCTCGGGGGCGAGGGGATTGGTGGCGATCTCGGTGATGAGGCCGACGTTCTCGCGCGCAGTCAGGCTCGGGATGAGGTTGTAGAACTGGAAAATGAAACCGACCGAGCGGCGGCGGTAGAGCGTCAGCTGTTCCTCGTTGGCGTGCGTGAGGTCGATGTCGCGGTAACGCAGCTCGCCGCTGGTCGGGATATCGAGGCCGCCGAGCTGGTTGAGCAGGGTGGTTTTCCCCGAGCCCGAAGGGCCGAGCAGCACGACCAGTTCGCCGGGGTTGAGGTCGAGATCGACGCCCGCCAGGGCGCGGACCTGCGCGGTGCCCTCGCCATAGGTTTTCACCAGGTTGCGGACATGGAAAACCGGCGCGGAGGAGGGAGGGCTCACGGCCCCCGACGCTAGGAGGTCTCGGGGGTGGCGCAATCCCGGGTATGCTGGAGGCGGGACTATCAGTCACGCGTGTGGGTGCTATCGCGAGCGGTTATCGGATCCAAGCGGGGTGGGGCACCCCGCCTCCATTCCCAAACGCTCGCGTAGCGTCATCCTGAGCCGTGCGAAGGATCCAACCGAGCGCGGACGTGGCAACAAATCCGATTGGATCCTTCGCACGGCTCAGGATGACGGAATCGGGGATTTCTTTATTTCTCGGGTTGTCGTTCCTGGGCCGGACCTTTCTGCTGTGCGTTCATGAACAGAACGGACCGGCTCGTGGCGATGGTGCTCTTCCTCCAAGGACGGCGCGTGGTGCGCGCGTCCGAGATGGCCGAGCACTTCGAGGTGACCGAGCGCACCATCTACCGCGACATCGCGGCGCTCGGCGAGGCCGGTGTGCCGATCACGGGCGAGGCGGGCGTGGGGTATTGCCTGATGAAGGGCTACCAGCTGCCGCCGGTCATGTTCACGGCCGAGGAGGCCAGCGCGCTTTTTGTCGGCGGTGCCCTCGTGAAGCAGTTCACCGATGCCTCGCTGCACGGCCCGATGGCGTCGGCGCTGGACAAGCTCCGCGCCGTGCTGCCGCGCGATCGCCAGGACCACGTGGAGAAACTCACCAGCCGCACGATCGTGCGCGGACGGTTGCGCAACACCGGCGACACCGATTCGCAGAAATGGCTGCTCACCGTGCAGCAGGCTGTCGTGCTCCGCCGCGTGTTGCGCATGAGCTACCGCGGGATCGAGCGCGAGGAGGAGACGCAGCGCGACATCGAGCCGCAGGGCGTCGTGTTCTACGGCGGCGCCTGGTACGTCGTCGCGTGGTGCCGCCTGCGCACGGGCATCCGGCATTTCCGCGTGGATCGCATCCGCCGACTCGAACTGCTGCCGGTCACCTTCACGCCGCGCGAAGAGTTTTCGCTTGCCGAGCACATGACCGATTTCGCCGAGGGCCGGGATGGCGACAGCCAGCCGATCCGCGTGTGGTTCCATGCGCGGGTCCAGGAGCGCGCGCAGCGCGAGAGCTATGCGACCCTGATCGAGGAAAAGAAGCGCGACGGCGGCGCGGAGTTCACGATGTACACGTTTTCCCCGGAATGGACCGCGCAGTGGCTGCTCTCGTTCGGCGACCGGGCCGAGGCGGTAAGCCCGCCCGAGCTGCGCAAGCTGGTGCGCCAGGCCGCGGAAAAAGTGGCGGCGGCGCATCTCTGAAACCGGCCGGGTCAAGTGGTGCGGCGCGACGAGCCGCAACTTGACATCGCGCGACGCCGCTTCGCAGTGTCGCGCCATGGGCCGTTCCTTTTGGAAGTTTTGCGCGATTTTTCTGCTTCGCTGGTGCGGGCTGCTGACGCTTGCCTGGGTCGCGGCCGCCGCAGGGCAGGAACCGGCGGAGCGTCTGGTTACCCGCCGCTGGCAGATGGAGGACGGCCTGCCACAGAACTCGGCGAACGTCGTGCTGCAAACCCGCGACGGGTATCTCTGGGTGGCGACCTACGCCGGGCTGGCGCGTTTCGATGGACACAGTTTTCGGATTTTCGGACGGGAAAGCGCGCCGCGATTGCCACATGATCGCGTGACGGCGCTGGCCGAGGACGCGCGCGGCCGGCTGTGGATCGGCAGTGAAACCGGCGGGGTCTTTTGCTTTTCCGACGGGGCGTTTTCCAGCCAGCAGCTGCCGAAGGGTTGGACGGCGACGAAGATTTCCTGTCTCGGCCACGATGTGGCGGGCGATCTCTGGGGCCTGGATCGCAACGGCGTGATGTTCCGTTTGCGCGATGGTCTCCTGCTGGAGCCGCTGCCGCCCGTGACCGGCGATCCCGCGCGAATCACCAGCGCGCTCCTGCTCGAGAAAAACTCCGGCCGGCTTTGGGCGCTGCGCTCGGGTTTGCTCGGCTGGGTGCAGGACGCGCAGTGGCATCCGCTGGATCTTCCGTCGTCTGCTCACACCAACCTGGTGCAGGCGGTGACCGTCGCGGAAGGTGGCGGGCTGTGGGTTATCATCGATGGCGCCTTGTGGCGCTGGCACGACGGCCAGTGGACGGAAACGGTCGCCGGCGGCGCGTGGGCCAACGGGGCCATCACCGCCTTCTGCGAATGGGGCAAGGGGTCGCTCGCGATCGGCACCGCGCGGGAGGGTTTGTTCCTGCTCACGCCGGGCGGTCAGGTGCAGCATTTCGGTCGCGGCGATCGGGTGGGCGACAATTGGATCCAAAGCCTGACGGTCGATGCGGAAGGTTCGCTGTGGATCGGCACCCGCATGGCCGGGGTCAGCGTGCTGCAGCGCACCAACTACAGCCGCCTCGTTCCGCCGGAAGCGCTGGCGGCGCACCCAATGAAAACCGTCGCGGCGCGCACGGGCGGGGGAGTGTGGATTGGCACCGAGGGCGGCGGCATTTATCGTTTTGCCGACGGCCAGTGGTCTGCCTTCGACCGTGAGGCCGGGCTTTCGAGTCCTTATGTCTGGTCGGTGCTGGAAGATCGCAGCGGACGCGTTTGGGCCGGCACTTGGGGCGGAGGTGTTTTTCGCATGAATGCCCGTGGCGACCAGTTCGAGCGCGTGGTTGGCCTGGAGGATCCGCGCGATCTGGTCGCGGCGCTGTTCGAAGCGCGGGACGGCGCGATGTGGATCGGCGGGATTCACGGACTCAAATGCTACCGCGACGGACACGTGACGTCCTATGGCGTGGAGCAAGGCCTGGCGCATCCGGAAGTCCGGACGCTGGCCGAGGATGCGTCCGGGGGAATTTGGTTTGGTGTCGGCGGGGGCGGGCTCGGCGTCCTGCGCAACGGGCAGCTTCAACTGTACGGCCCGGCCGAGGGGCTTTCGGCCGATTTCATTGTCAGCCTGTACTTCGACCGGTCGGGCGCGCTGTGGTTTGGCTCCACCGCCGGCGGCGTGACGCGGTTCAAGGACGGGAAGTTCGTGCGCATCGGGCGCGACCGCGGTTTTCCCGGCGGTGCCATCGGCCACATCACCGAGGACGGCCGCGGAAATTTCTGGCTGGCCTCGGATCGCGGCATTTTCCGCGTGCCCGCCGTGGTGCTGGATGCCTGCGCCGACGGCCTGGCCAAAACCGTGGTCTATGAACGCTTCGGCGGCGGGGAAGGGCAGGAACAGATCGAAAGCGCCACCGGCTCGCAGCCGGCGGGATGCATGACGGCCGACGGGCAGCTGTGGTACCCGGCGCGGCAGCGGTTGGTGCGCATCGATCCGGGGCAGGAGATCGTTTCGCCGCTGCCCCCGCGGGTTTTGATCGAGGAACTGGCGGTCGATGGCGCGCCGGTGGCGGGCACGAGCCCGGTGGTGGTCATCGGGCCCGGGCACGAGCGCGTGGATTTTCGCTTCACCGCGCCGGCGTTCAGCAGCGCCGACCGCCTGCGTTTCCGCTACCGGCTCACGGGGTTGGACGGTGACTGGATCAACGCCGGCGAAGAGCGCAGCGCTAGCTATCATCATCTGCCGCCCGGCCGGTTTGTCTTCGAAGTAATGGCGATGGATGCCGAGCGCCCGGGCGCGAGCGTGACGGCCCGCCTCGCGCTCCAGGTCCAGCCGCAATGGTGGCAGCACTGGTGGGTGCGCGGGCTCGGTTACCTCGCCGCGGGCGCGGCGATCGCGGGCGTGGCCGTCTGGCAGCAGCGTCGCAGCCATCGGCGCAAGACCGAGCTGCTGGAGCGCCAGCAGGCGCTCGAGCGGGAGCGCACGCGCATCGCGCGCGACATTCACGACGATCTCGGAGCCAGCCTCACGCGCATCAGCCTGCTCAGCCAGTCGGCGCGGCGGGAGCTCGACGATCCGGTGCAGTCGGCGCGGCGCATGGACAACATCTACGCCACGGCGCGCGAGCTCACGCACAAGATGGACGAGATCGTCTGGGCGGTGAACCCCCGCCACGATTCGCTGGAGAGCGTGGCGCATTATCTCGCGAGCTTCGCGCAGGAACTGCTCGGCCCCGCGGGCGTGGCCTGCCGGTTGGAAATGCCGCTGCAATTTCCGGCGTGGCCCGTGTTCGCCGAGGCGCGGCATCACCTGTTCCTCGCCTTCAAGGAAGCGCTGAACAACGTCGTCAAACACGCGCGGGCGACTTGCGTGACCATCACGCTCGAGGCGCACGTCACCGAGCTGGTGCTGCGGGTGCGCGATGACGGCGTGGGTTTGCCGGCAGCGTCCGCCGGGCCCGCGGCGACCGGCGGCAACGGCCTGACCAACATGCGGCAGCGGCTCGCCGACGTCGGCGGCCGTTGCGAAATCAACCCGGCGCCGGGCGGCGGCACCGAGATTGTTTTCCATCTGCCGCTGCGTCCGGTCGCGTCGCGCGCGAATTGACAACGGCGCGTTTCAGGAAAATGACTGCCTCCCCGAAAATGAAAGCCCTGCGAGTATCACTGGTCGAAGACGACGCCGAGGCCCGGCAGATTTTTGCCGGCTGGATCAACTCGGCCGAGGGCCTGGAATGCTGCAGCGAGCACGGCTCGACCGAGAGCGCCGTGGCCGCGTTGCCGGCGTTGAAGCCCGACGTGGTGATCGCAGACATCAACCTGCCGGGACTTTCGGGTGTGGAATGCGTGCGGAAGTTGAAGCCGCTGCTGCCGGCCACGCAGTTCGTGATGCTCACGGTGTACGAGGATTCGGAGCACCTCTTCAACGCGCTGGCCGCCGGTGCGTCGGGCTACCTGCTCAAGCGCACGACCTGCAGCGAACTGCTGGCCGCAGTGCACGCCGTGCACAGTGGCGCCTCGCCGATGACAGGCAGCATCGCCCGTCGCATCGTCCAATATTTTCACGCCGAGCCCACGCCGCCCGCCAGCGAAACCGTGCGTTTGACGCCGCGCGAACAGAACGTGCTCGAGCTGCTCGCCCGCGGATTTTTGTACAAGGAGATCGCGGATGCGCTCGGCATCAGTGCGACGACGGTCAATTCGCATGTGCGGAGCATCTACGACAAGATGCATGTCCAGTCCCGCGGCCAGGCCGTGGCGAAATATGCGAACCTGAACGAGGGCCGGCGCCTGCCGGGACGTTGAGGAGGCCTTCTCCTCAGTTTTGAGGATAACAAGTCGCGCGCGGCGCGGCTATAGTCGCGGTCCATTCGGCGCCTGACGGCACCGGCTGGTTTACCCCGTGATGTTCACCCCTCCGACGCTGGCGGATTTTCCGCCTCCCTTTTCAGCCCTGCCGGCCACGGCCCGGCTGCGCGTCCCCTTTTGCGTCTGAGCTCCGTCACCGGGCCCACCGCATCATCCCCCAGACACCTCAACCCACCCCATGAGAACGACCTCCTCACTCGCGAGCCTATCCCTCGCTTTGCTCCTGTCGGCCGGCACCCAGTTAACGGGCCAGACCAAAACCCCGACCGAACCTGCCGCGCCGCGCGCGTCGGATGACGTGTTGGTGCTCTCGCCGTTCACCGTCGATTCCAGCCAGGATCGCGGCTACCAGGCGACGAACACGCTGGCGGGCACGCGCCTGAAAACGGACCTGCGCGACGTCGGCTCCGCGATCCAGGTCATCACCGACCAGTTCCTCAAGGACACCGGCGTACGCAACACCGAGGAATTGCTGAAGTACACCACGAGTACGGAAGTGGGCGGGCAGGGCGGCAATTTCTCCGGCAGCACCGATCTATCCACCGGCACGTATTCGAACGAAACCCCGAAGCTGGTCCGTCCGAACACCAACACGCGCGTCCGCGGCCTCTCGCAGGCGGACCTCACCCGCGACTTCTTCCTGACGGACATCCCGTGGGACAGCTACAACACCGACCGCGTCGACCTGCAGCGCGGGCCGAACTCCATTCTCTTCGGCCTCGGCAATCCCTCGGGCATCGTGAACGCCGGGCTCAAGTCCGCGAGTTTCAAGACCAGCCACGACGTCGAGTTCCGCTTCGACAAGTACGGTTCGTATCGCGGCAGCTTCGATTTCAACGAGGTTCTGCTCAAGGACCAGCTCGCGCTGCGCATCGACGGGCTTTACGACAAGACGTTCTACCAGCAGGAGCCTGCGTTCCGGCAGGACAAGCGCATCTACGCCGCGCTGCGCTATGATCCGGCGTTCCTGAACCGCGGCAGCGCGCACACGACCTTCAAGGCCAATTTCGAAAACGGCGACGTGAAGTCGAACAACCCGCGCAGCCTGCCGCCGATCGACCGCATCACGCCCTGGTTCCAGACCGGCACGTACACGATCGCCGCGAATCCCGCGAGCGGCCAGCCGCAGGTCACGTACCCGGCGCTCGATCACGGCGTCTACAACGTCTACGACGCCTACAATTACCTCGGTAATCCCGCCACCGTGGGCCGCGTCACCGGCCAGACCGTGAAGACGATCAACGTCGGCGGCACGAACGTGATCAATCCCGCGTTCCAGCCCGGCATCTCCGAGGTCTACACCGCGGGCGTGATTCTTTATTACGATCCGACCAAGCCCGCCAGTTCGCCGTCGATCATCGGCACGAGCAACGGCACCACGCTCTTCGGCATCGGCAACAGCGGTGCGATCGACAAGAACGTCGGCGGCATTCCCTACGGCCGCATCATGGGCGTCTCGGAAATCGTGAAGATGAAGAGCTACCAGGGCGTCCAGTATTTCGCCCAGTACCGCGATCCCTCGCTGACGGACTCGTCGGTGTTCGATTTCTATCACCAGCTCTTCGACGGCCCGAACAAGAATGAATTCCGCAAGTTCAACTCGTTCAACCTGGATCTCAGCCAGACGTTCCTGAACAACCGCGTCGGCTTCGACCTCGCGTACGACCGCCAGAGCTATTCCGACGGCCAGAACGCGCTCTTCAACGACCGCACGCAGATGATCAACGTCGACGTCAACGCCACGCTGACCGACGGCTCGCCCAATCCGAACGCGGGACGTCCGGTCATGTACGGCACGCTCTCGGGCGGCGGCATGAACACGGAACGCACCGAGGCGCGCGCCACCGCCTTTGCGGAAGTGCGGGCGGAGGATTTCCTCGCGCGCAGCTGGCTGACCAAACTGCTGGGCCGGCACGTCTTCACCGGGCTCTACTCGCAGAACCGCTACGACCGCGAAAATCTTTCCTGGGCGCGCTTCGCCCTCGACACCGGTTTCAGCCAGATCACCGGCCAGGGTTCGGCTTTCAGCCCGCGTGCGGTTGAAATCGCCTACTACCTCGGCGGCGACATGCGCGGCATCGCCAACGCCTCGGGCCTGAACCTGCCCAACATCAAGGAATCGATCGAGCCCACCGGCACGGTGGCGCGCTATTTCGATTCCCATTGGAAGCAGCCGACGAATCCGGCCACCGCGGGTTACGTGAACCCGGCCGCGCCCTGGACGAATCCCTTCACCGGCACCGTGCAGTCGCAGGCGGAGAACCCGGCCAATTACGTCGGCTGGACCACCTACCAGGCCACGGTGCTCAACTCGAACACCGGCGACCTGAACCAGCTGCTCACCAGTGCCACCAAGAATCGCTTCGACCTGAAGTCCAAGGCGCTCGTTTGGCAGGGATTCTTCCTCGACGGCCTGCTCGTGCCGACCTTCGGCTACCGCACCGACACGAACAAGACCTACACGGTCAACGCGCCGACCGGCCCGAGCGCCAACGCGCTCACGGGCAGCCCGACGTACATCTATCCCTCGGCGCCGCGCTCCGTGTTGGAGACGACGATCCGCAGCTGGAGCCTGGTCGCGCACTCGCCCGACTTCATCAACAAGCACCTCCCGCTGGATTCGACGATCAGCCTGACGTACAACAAATCCAACAACTTCAATCCTTCCGACGTGGGCCGCGTCGACATGCTCGGCCAGAGTCTCGCGCCGTCCTCGGGCATGACGAAGGACTACGGCGTGGTGCTGACGATGCTGGACAACCGCGTTGCCTTCAAGGTGACGAAGTTCGAAACCTCCGTGCTCAATGCCAGCTACTCCTGGACCGGCGCCTTCTGGGTCGGCTCGCAGGAATCGCGCGGCTGGGTCGCGGCCAAGCGCTACCAGGCCGGACTCACCGGCGCGGCGGCGTACAGCGGCGCGAATTACAACTTCGGCTCCAACACCGGTGCGGGCGGCACGTTCGTGCAGTCCGCGGCCGACCTGGCGCAGCAGCAGGCGGCGGTCTCCGCGGCTTTGGCCGCGTTCCCGAGCCAGCTCTTCACCGCCTGGCAGATCCCGACGACGGACGCCAAGTGGAACGATCCCGCGCAGTGGGACGCCAACGCGCCGTGGGGCCAGTCGCCCGCCGGCTACACCGCGACCCGCGACACCGCGTCGAAGGGTTATGAGTACGAGCTGTCGATGAACCTCACGAAGCAGTGGACGCTGATCATGAACGCCGCGCACACCACCGCCACCACGACCAACAACGTCGGCAACATGGCCGCGTGGATTGAGGAGCGGAACGCCATCTGGCAGGGCCCGGCCGGCGATCTGCGCATCTTCGGCGGCACCTCGACCGACACCATGCGCAACCAGTGGAACAACACCGTGTGGGGTCCGTACGTTTACCAGAAATACCTCAACGGCCTCAACGTGCCGGAGCTGCGTCCGTGGCGCTTCAACGTCATCACGAACTACAACTTCGCCAACACCCTGCTGAAGGGCGTGAGCGTCGGCGCCGGCTACACCTGGCAGGACAAGCAGGCGATCGGCTATCCCTGGACGCGCAAGCCGATCAACGGCGTCGACACCGACGTGCCCGACGTGACCAAGCCGATCTACGGGCCGACGGATTCGACCGTCGATCTCTGGACCGGTTACGAGCGCCAGCTCACCAAGCGCGTGAAGTGGCGGGTCCAGCTGAACGTCCGCAATGCGTTCGGCCAAAACAAACTCATCCCGATCAGCGTGAACCCGGACGGCAGCATCTGCACCTACCGCATCAAGGAAGGCATGTCCTGGACCATCACCAACCGGTTTAGCTTCTAACCATTCATGCGATCCTGCGGGCGGCGGTTCGTCCGCGGGATCTTTTCACTTCAATTGTTTTGGGTCAGTTAGGGTATAGCGCCGGGCGGGGCTGCTTGGGGCAGCTTCGCCTCGGCGCTTTCCCGGCCTTCATGATCATGCTGCGTGTTTTTCTGGTTTTTATCTTCGCGGCCGGCCTGCTCGGCCCGGCGGGACGGGCCGTGGATTTTGCGGCGCTGTCCTCGCCCGTGCTTTTCCGCGGCGACGCCCACACGGCTTATCGCGATCCGCTGCTGCTGCATCACGCCGGCATGTTCCGGATGTTTTTCACGCTCAATACGCACGACGCCGACGGCCGGCCGTTCTGGCAGACGGCGTACAGCACGAGCACCGACCTGGTGCACTGGTCCGTGCCGGTTGCATTCACGCCGCGGGACCGGCGGTTCAATTATTGCTCGCCCGGCAGCATCGTGCGCCACGGCGACGAGTGGGTGTTGTGTCTCCAAACTTATCCCACGCCCGGCAACTCAACCCACGGCGACGACACCTCGCGGCTGTGGCTGTTGCGCAGCCGGGATCTCGAACACTGGAGCGAGCCCGAGCTGATTCGTTTTCTCGGACCGGAGGTCTCCGAGGCGGCGATGCCGCGCATGATCGATCCGTACCTGATGGCGGACAAGGATGTGTCCGGCAAATGGTGGTGCTTCTGCAAAATCAAACAGACCGGTGTGAGCCTGGCCTGGTCCACCGATTTGGAAGTCTGGCATCCGGCAGGCCGCGCCGGTGGCGGAGAAAATCCCTGCGTGATCGTGCAGGATGGCGAGTACGTGTTGTTTCATTCACCGGGGAACGGCATCGGCGTGAAACGCTCGTCCGATCTCCAGACCTGGCGTGACGAAGGCGTGCTGACGCTCGGACAGAAGGACTGGCCCTGGGCGCAGGGGCGCATCACGGCGGGTTATGTCCTCGACGGCCGCGCCATTCCCGGCGTGGGCCGCTATGTCATGGTGTTTCACGGCAGCGGACCCGAGGACGAGCGCACGATGTTCCATACCTTCGCGAGCATCGGCATCGCGTGGAGCGACGATTTGAAAACCTGGCACTGGCCCGGGGAAAACTCCGCACCGTCCGGCCCGGCCCGGAACTGACCGACATTTTTATCCGCACCCTGCATGACCGTTTCCCTTCGCTCTCGTTTTGCCTCGTTGTTTGTCGCGCTCGGCCTGCTCGTCGCGAGTTCCGCCGGCTACGCGGCGGGTGAATCCGCTTCCGGTACCGCGCATCCCGCGCCCGTGAACACGATCGATGTCCGGGCCCGAGGCGCCGTCGCCGATGGGGTCACGCTGAACACCGCGCTGTTCAACCAGCTCGTGGCGGAGCTTTCCGCCGCGGGCGGGGGCACGCTTAGTTTCCCGGCGGGCACTTACCTGACCGGTACGATTCATTTGCGGTCGCACGTGACGCTCCGCCTCGAGGCTGGCGCGACGATCCTGGGTTCGACCGAGATTGCGGATTATCCGGAGGTGGCGCCGCCGATCCCCGCGGACCGGATGGAATACGCCCGGCACGCACTGATCCGGGCGGACGGACAGACTGACGTGGCGATCGTGGGCGAAGGCCGGATTTACGGTCAGGGAAGTCATCCCAACTTCACGAAGAAGGACCTCAAGGCGCGCGGCTGGTCGGATCGCGATGCGTATCTCAAGCGGCCCTACGGCCTGTCCTTCATCCGCTGCCAGCGCGTGCGCGTCGAGGGCATCAAGCTCGAGAACATCGCCTTTTGGTGCCAGCACTACCTCGATTGCGACGACGTGGTGGTGCGCGGCGTGACGGTCGACAGCAAGAAACTCGACTACAACAACGACGGCATCGACATCGACGGCTCGCGGAACGTCCGCGTGAGCGACTGTTATTTCAACGTCGGCGACGACGCAATCTGCCTGAAGGCCGCATACCGCGACTGCGAAAACATCGTGGTAACGAACTGCACCGCTTCGTCGCTGGCCAACGGCGTGAAGTTCGGCACGGCGTCGAGCGCCGGGTTCAAGAACATCGCCATCTCCAACCTCACGCTCGACGGCATCCAGGCCTCCGGCATCGCGCTCGAGATCGTCGACGGCGGCACGCTCGACGGGGTCACGCTGACCAATTTCACGATGCGCGAGGTGGGCGCGGCGATTTTCATCCGGTTGGGCGATTGCGGCCGCCGCTGGGTGAACGATGCGCCTAAGCCCGGCATCGGCCGGCTGCGCAATGTCACCATCAGTCACATCGTGGCCGAGCAGCGCTCGATCGACACGCGTCCGCTCAGCAGCTCGATTACAGGCTTGCCGGGGCATGCCGTGGAAAATGTCACGATCAGCGACGTGCGGATCACCGCCGCGCGCGCCCACACGCGCGAGGAGAGCCGCGTCGATTTCCGTAACGTGCCCGAGGAGCCCAAGGGTTATCCGGAGTACACCATGTTCGGGCATTTGCCGTCGTACGGCCTCTATGTCCGTCACGTGCGGGGACTCACGCTGCGCAACGTGCAGTTTTCCTTCGCCGACGAGGATTATCGTTCCGCGCTGATGTGCGATGACGTGGAGCGACTGGTCGTCGACGGCCTGCAGGCGCGGGTGCTGCCCGACAGCGCGCCGACGCTGCTGTTTAACGATGTGCGCGGGGCCGCGGTTTCGAACTGCCAGCTCTGGGAACCGACGGGACATTTCCTGCAGGCAGTGGGCGCAAGTTCCGGCATCGAGCTGAGCGGCAACCGCGTGGGCTTCGCCGAGGTTTCGTTGGGCGGGCCGGGGCGCTGAGTTGGAGAGGAGCTGTGCGCATTGGTGCGGTTGGCGCCAGAGTTTGGGAAAATAGCTAATCGTTATTGTTTAATCGGCATTGGCTATGTCGGGCAGAATGCTCGCGACTTGTCTGTAGGTGCGGACCAAGGCCCGCCCTCATAAGCCTTGGGAATCGATATAGCCAATGCCGATTAGCTACTGGCTGATAGCGAATATTCCCTCCTGACATAAGGCTGTCAGGGTGGGGTGGTACACTGGCGGCAGATGATCCAAGGACTCCGCACCGCCCTGTATCCCGCTCCCGATCTGGCCCGCGCCAAGGCCTGGTACACCGAGGCTTTCGGCATCGCGCCCTACTTCGACGAGCCGTTCTACGTCGGTTTCAGCATCGGCGGCTTCGAACTCGGCCTCGTGCCCGATGCGCCGCTGGGCGTTCCGCCCTCGGGTGTCGTCGCCTACTGGGGCGTGGCCGATGTCGCCACCGAGTGCGCCCGTTTTCATTCGCTCGGGGCCACGGTGCACGAGGAACCGCATGATGTCGGCGGCGGGATTACCGTCGCCTCGGTGTTGGACCCTTTCGGCAACATCATCGGCCTCATCCACAACCCGCACTTCGACCCCAAGTCCGTCCGCTAGTCCCGACGCTTGCCTCTTACCCCTTACCGCTTCCCTCGATTCCCCATGAAAATCACCGCCTTCGCCTACACCTGCTATCCTGTCACCGATCTCGCCCGCGCGCGCAATTTCTATGAAAAGCAGCTCGGCCTGACGCCCGACTCCGTGATGGAGCAGGGTGGCCGCGGCTGGATCGAGTACGTGATCGGCGACGGCTGCCTCGCGATCGCCAACGGTTTCGGCGATAACTGGAAGCCCGGCGCGCAGGGCCCGGCGATGGTCCTCGAAGTGACCGACATCAACGCTGCGACCGCCGAGCTGAAGGCCGCCGGCGTGAAATTCAAAATGGATCCGATGGATTTCCCGCCCTGCCACTTGGCGGTCGCCTTCGATCCCGACGGCAACCAGGTCGGCCTCCATCAAATCAAGAAGCCCGCCGCCTGAGGCCGCCTTTTCACCGCCGGCCCCATCTGTCGTCACTTTCCCTCTCCCTTTCGCTTTCACTTCTCCCATGCAAGCCCGCATCCTTACGCTGACGCTCGCCGCCTCCCGCTCCGCGGCTTTTAATTTCCTGGCCGACATCGAAAACCTGCCCGCCTGGACCGGCGGTTTCTGTGAATGGATCGAACTGCACCGCGAGGGCTGGTGGGCCTACACCGGCGTCGGCGAACTCGCGGTCGAGACCAAGGTCGACGATATCGCCGGTCAGATCGATCTCTGCTTCCGCCACGTTGCCGGCTGGACGATCGTGCTGCCGCTCCGCGTGCGCACCGACGGCGAAGGCGGGTCGCTGGTGAATGTCTCCTGCCGCCAGGTCGCCGGCCTCGCCGACGACCAATATGAGCGACTCTTCGACGGCCTGATCAACGGCCTGCGTGCGCTGCCGCAGAAAATGCAGCCTCAGGCGGCGGTCGCCGCCTGAGACAGCCCCCCGCCCTATCGGGCACCCCTCTTGATAGAGGGGACTTCGGCTGCGTTGATTGGAACTCCCCTCTATGAAGAGGGGTGGCGCGCAGCGCCGGGGTGTGTAGGGAATCACTCGGACGGCTCCACTGTCACCGCCACCTTCAGGATCGGTGAGTAGCTGCCGGTGAACACGCCACGGGTCGGACTAACGTCCGAGTAATCGCGGCCGCGGGCGACGACGATGTGGCCGATGCCGGCGAAACAGGAATTGGTCGGGTCGTAATCCACCCAGCCGACTTCCGGAACATGGATCGACGCCCAAGCGTGCATCGCATCCGCTCCGCGCAGGCGCGGCTGACCGGGCGGCGGGGACGTGAGCAGATAACCACTGACGTAAGCCGCGGGCAGGCCGAGCTGGCGGGCGCAGCTGAGGAAGAGGTGGGTGAAGTCCTGGCAGACACCGCGCTTCTTCTCGAGCACTTGCGCCAGCGGCGTGCTGACATCCGTGGCGGTCGGGTCGAACGTGAAGGTGTCGGCGAACTTCTTGCCGAGCGCTTCGATCCACGCGAGCGCGGGTTCGTTTTCATCTAGTCCGTCCGCCAGCGCCGCGGCGCCGGGCTCGAGCGGGACTTGCGTGGTGGCGCAGAGATACTGTTCCAGCAGCGGGTTCTCGCCCGACTGGATCAGGGCGCGGGTGCGCTCCCGGGTTTCCGCGATCGTCGGGCTGAAACCCGGCAGCGGCATCGCCGGCGCCTCGCGCCGCACGACGGCATGGCTCGTGATCGCGAGTTCGCGGTGCGGCTCGCGCACGGAGAAAAAGTGCCGGGTGTTGCCGAAGAAATCCTGCCGCGCCGAGAGGTCGGACGCCGCCGGGTCTAGCTCGAGCTGGAAGTCGATGCACTCCTGCGCCGTCTCCTGGCGCGGCTGCAGCTGCAACATCTGCCAAGCGGCCGCGGCGGGATGGCCGTGCTGGTAGATCGTCTGGTGCGTGATGCGGTATTCAGGCATCGAGGGGGAAGCGGTAAGCGGGAAGAGGGAAGAGGAAACACCGAACACACCCCGGCGCTGCGCGCCACCCCTCTTCATAGAGGGGAGTTCTAATCCACGCAGCCGAAGTCCCCTCTATGAAGAGGGGTGCCCGGCAGGGCGGGGTGTGTGGAAGGATTTCACCGGCTGTCCGCATGCGAGAAATAGATGTGGTTCAACTCATCGCTCAGCACGGCGAGGTGCTGCAGTTGGTCATGGATGAGCTGGGCGGCTTCTTCCGGGTGGCGGGCGAGGCGCGCCGGGTCGCACAGTCGGGTCTCGCCGAGCACGCGGACCGACTGCATGCGCATCGCGCCGACGCTGCGCGGGGCAAGCTCGCCGGGCAGCGTGGCGAGGTGATGGTTGATCTGGTCCGCCTGGTAGCGGAGACTGCGCGGGTTGTCGGCTGACACGAGCAGCCAGTCGAGCACGGCGGTCGTGTCGACGGCCCCATGGTACGCGTGGCGGTAGGTGAAGAGCGAGTCGGCCAGGTGCAGCAGCGTCTGCAGGCGGAATTCCGTCGGGGCCTTGTCCGGCGCGACAGGCAGCAGGGCCTGCATCAACATCAACAGCTGGCGGGCGCGCTCGAGGCGGCGGCCGAGCTGGAGGAAATGCCAGCCGGTGTCGTGCGTCATCGTCTCGAGCGTGAGGCTTTCGAGCGCATTGAGATGCTGGCGGAGCCACGCGCACGCGACGGTGTCGCCGGCTTTGCGACGCTGGCGCAGGTGGCGGATCATCTGCCACGCCTCGTGCGGCAGGTGAACCTTCAGCGATTCGAGCAGGCGGACGAGGTTGGCCGTGGTGCCGGCGAGGCTCGACGGTTGCGCCGGGTCATCGGCCGCGCGGCGCGCCAGCTGCGCGAGCTGGTCGATGGCCTGGGTTTCTGCGGCCGGCATGTCCTGCATCCGGAAAATCAGCGCAAGCGTGTCGCGCGGCACGTCCGGATCGAGCAGCGCGATCTCGTCGTGCAGCAGCGCATCCAGCTTCTCAAGCCGGCGGGCCAGGGCGCCGGTGCGTTCGAGGTAGCGGCCGAGCCAGAAGAAATTGTTGGCCGTGCGACTGGGCGTGGCGGCGGGATGGCGGAGGGTCTCGGTCGGACGCGAGCTGATCAGCACCGGTGGCGTGGTCGATTCGCCCTCGTGTAGCACCCAGGTGTCCTTGCTCACGCTGCCTTGCTGCAGCGACACGATCATGTCCTCGCCGCGCGGGTTGCAGCGGGTAAGGCCGCCGGGCATCACGTGATAGTCGCCATCGTGCCACGAAACGTAGAGGCGCGTGATGAACGGCATCGGGCGCAGCGCGCCCTCGTGCCAGCCCGGCGTTGTGCTGTGGAAGACGCGTTCCTGCGCGCACCAGGCGGTGGGATTGGCGCGAATCTCGTTGGCCAGTGCGGCGCGCGCCGCCTTGCCCATCCACGCGCCATAGCGCGGCGGCGCGGCGTTGGCGGAACGGAAGGTCGGTTTGACGACGAGGTCGGCGAGATTATCGAGCACGTAATCGCGCGCGGTTTCCTGGCCGCACCACCACGTCCCCGCGTTGGGCAGCTGCAGTTCCTCGCCGAGCACGTGCCGGCAGAGCGGCTGGAGAAAGCCGAGCAACGCGGTCGTCTCAAGGGCGCGCGAACCCGGCAGGTTGGCGAGCGCGACACTGCCGTTGTGCGCGGCGTGGATCAGGCCGGGCACGCCAAGCAGCGAGGTCGGGTCGAACTCGAGCGGATCGCAGAAATCGGAATCGAGCCGGCGCAGCACGACGTCCACCTGCTGCAGGCCGCCGACCGTGCGGAGAAACACCTTGCGGTTGCGCGTGGTGAGGTCCTCGCCCTCGACCAGCGTGTAGCCGAGGTAATTGGAAAGGTAGGCGTGCTCGAAATAGGTTTCGTTGGCGGCGCCCGGTGAGAGCAGGACGATGCGCGCTTCCTCGCGGTGCGGGGCGAGGTTTTCCAGCGACTGGCGGTAGTTGTGGAAAAACTGGTAGAGCCGCTCGACCGGCGCGCGATGGAAGACATCCGGCAGCGCCTGGCGCGTGATGATGCGGTTCTGCAGCGAGTAGCCGAGGCCGGACGGCGCATCGAGACGGTCCTCGATCACCCACCAGCGCCCGTCGGACGAGCGCGCCACGTCGACCGCCAGCGTGTGGAGGAAAGCCGGCGAACCCTTGCCGAGGCCGACGCACGGACGCAGGAAGTGCGGGTTGTGCATCGCCACCGCCGCGGGCAGCAGGCCGCCGTGCAGGAGCTTCTGCTCGCCGTAGAGATCGTGAAGCAGCTCGTTGAAGAGGTGCGCACGCTGGCGCAGGCCGCTGGTGAGCGTCTTCCACTCGCCCGCGCCGATCAGCAGCGGCAGCACGTCGAGCGGCCAGAGCTGGCTGCCGGCGCGCTCGCCGCGGTAGACGTTCATGCTCACGTCCTGCTCGATGATCGCGCGATGGCCGGCATCGGTCGCGGTCTGCAACGCGGCGGCCTGCGGACCGCTCATCAGGTTGAAAAACTGCGCCCACGCCGGCCGCACGTGGCCGTGCGCATCAACGCATTCGTCGAAGCGGCTGCCCTTCGGGGCATAGCCGTGCAAAATCGAACGGGCGCTGGAGGCGGGCGCGGACATTGGGGTGGGAGTTTTCGGAAGCGCTGCGGGGAGGCAAGTGTGCGGTGGGGCGACGGGAGTGCAGGGGATAGGACGTATGGGACTTATAAGACCTATAGGACCTATAAGTCCTCTAAGTCCCATGGGCTCGGCAATCGGCTGCTGGAATCACGGGCTCCTCAGATCGAGCGTGAACGGCATCTCCGGTTTGCCGGTGGGCGGGAGGTGTGCACGCATGCTGCCGGGGGTGTGGCCTTGGGCGACGAAGCGCGCGAGGCGGCGGCTTTCGGCTTCGAAGGAGTTTACCGGGAAGGTCTCGTAGTTGCGGCCGCCCGGGTGGGCGACGTAGTAGGTGCAGCCGCCGAGCGAGCGCTTGTTCCAGGTGTCGATCAGGTCGAACACCACCGGCGCGTGCGGCGGGATCGTCGGGTGCAGGCACTCGGGCGGCTGCCAGGCGCGGTAGCGCACGCCGGCCACGCCCTCGCCGTTGGTGCCGGTCGGGTGCAACGGCACGCGGTGGCCGTTGGCGGTGAGCACGAAGCGGTCGCCGGTCAGGCCGCTGGCCTTGACCTGCAGGCGCTCGACGGAGCTGTCCACGTAGCGGACGTTGCCGCCGGGGCCGGGCTCCTCGCCGAGCACATGCCAAGGCTCGAGTGCGGCGCGGAGCTCGACGTGGACGTCGCGGACGTTGAACTCGCCGACACGCGGGAAGCGGAATTCGAAATGCGGGTCGAACCAGTTGTTCTCGAAAGCCTGGCCCGACATCCGCAGGTCGCGCAGGACGTCGTTGAAATCGGTGCGGTTGAAATGCGGCAGCATCCAACGGTCGTGGATGTCGGTGCCCCAGCGGACGAGTCCGTTCGTGTACGGCTGCTTCCAGAATTTCGCCACGAGACCGCGCAGCAGCAGGTGCTGCGCGAGGCTCATGCGCGCGTGCGGCGGCATTTCGAAGGCGCGCATTTCCACGAGGCCGAGGCGGCCGGTGGAGCTCTCGGGCGCGAAGAGCTTGTCGATGCTGAACTCGCTGCGGTGCGTGTTGCCGGCGGAGTCGATCAGCAGGTTGCGGAAGAGTCGGTCGACCATCCACGGCGGGACGTCCTTGAACGTGCCCATCTGGCGATCCATCTCGCGGAACGCGACCTCGAGCTCGTAGAGCGAATCGTTGCGTGCCTCGTCGATGCGCGGCGCCTGCGATGTCGGGCCGATGAACATGCCGGAGAACAGCCAGCTGAGCGACGGGTGGTTCTGCCAGTAGGCGAGGAGCGAGCGCAGCAGGTCGGGCCGGCGCAGGATCGGCGAGTCGCCGGGCGTCTCGCCGCCAATAAGGATGTGGTTGCCGCCGCCGGTGCCGGTGTGGCGGCCATCGATCATGAATTTCTCGGTGCCAAGACGCGTCTTTCGCGCCTCGTCGTAGAGCACGGTCGTGCGCTCGACGAGTTCGTCCCAGGTCTTGCTCGGGTGGAGGTTGACCTCGATGACGCCCGGGTCGGGCGTGACCGCGAGTTTGTTGAGGCGCGGATCCTTCGGTGGCGGCTCGCCCTCGATAATGACCGGCACGCCCATCTCGGCGACGGTCGTCTCGATGCCGGAGATCAGGTCGAGATAATCTTCGGTCGTCGTCACCGGCGGCATGAAAAGATGCAAACGTCCATCGCGCGGCTGCACGCACAGCGCGGTACGGATGATCCACGGCGCGCTTTCGCCCTGCTGCGGACGGCGCGTCGGATCGGATTCCGGCGGCGGCGTGGGCAGCGGAGGCAATTCCTGCGCGCGCTGGCCGGGACCGTAGCCGGCGGGAAGAGGCAAGCTGCCGCCCTGCATGATGCGCTGGCCGGCGCGGAGTGCGGCGAGGCGGCGCGCGTCGTAAGGCGTTTCCTTTGGCAGCGCGGGCAGCTTGGCGGAAGGATCCTGCGGCCAGTGGTACGGCCGTTCCTTTTCGGAAACCCACGGGATCGAATCGAGCGGCAGGCGCAGGCCCATCGGCGAGTCGCCCGGGATGAGCCAGAGCGTTTCGTCGTCACGCAGGAACCACTTGCCGGAAACCCAGCCCAGCTGGTTGCCGATCATCATGCGCTTGAGCGGGAGCGCGTAGCCGATCGGCGTATTGAGGCCTTGCTGGAAAATGCGAGCGATGCGGTCGCGCTCGAGCTTGTCCTTCAGGTTGGATTTCTCGGGCGTGACGTTCGACGGCAGGCGGCGCTCCTTCCACGTGTAGTAGAAAGCGTCCTCGTAGCCCGTGATCGCGTGCGCGGGATTCGCGCCGAGCGTGCGGGCGAGGCGCTGCGTGAGCTCGAGCGCTTCCTTCGTGCCGTGGCCGTAGTCTTTCGATTCGTCGGCGATGAGCGACTCGTCATGCCAGATCGGCACGCCATCCTTGCGCCAGTAGGCGGCCAGCGCCCAGCGCGGGAGCTGTTCGCCCGGATACCATTTGCCCTGGCCGTAATGCAGCAGCGAGCCGGGCGCGAATTTCGTGCGCAGGCGCTTGATGAGTTCGCCGGAGAGCACGCGCTTGCGGTGCGAGGCGGCGACGAAATTCCATTCGGGGCCGTTGGGATCGTCGAGCGACACGAACGTCGGCTCGCCGCCCATCGTCAGGCGCACGTCGTTCTTCACGAGGTCGGCGTCGATCTGGTGGCCGAGCGCCTCGATTTTCTGCCACTGCTCGTCGGTGTAGGGCAGCGTGACGCGCGGCGATTCGTACACGCGCGAGATCGACATCGCGAAATCGAACTTCACCTCGGCCTCGTCGACGCCGCCGGAAATCGCCGCGGCGCTGGAAGGCTCGGGCGAGCAGGCGAGGGGAATGTGGCCTTCGCCGGCGAGCAGCCCGGACGTCGGGTCGAGTCCGATCCAGCCGGCGCCGGGCAGGTAGACTTCGCACCACGCGTGCAGGTCGGTGAAATCCGTCTCCGTGCCGCTCGGGCCGTCGAGGGATTTCTGATCGGCCTTGAGCTGGATGAGATAGCCCGAAACGAAACGCGCCGCGAGACCGGCATGGCGCAGGGCGTTGACGAGCAGCCACGCCGAATCGCGGCACGAACCGCTGGCGAGCGTCAGCGTTTGCTCCGGCGTCTGCACGCCCGGCTCCATGCGGATGGTGTACTTCACCAGCCGGCTGACCTGCGTGTTGAGAGCGACGAGAAAATCGATCGTGCGCTGTGGCTTGCGGTCGATGGACGCCACGAAGTCGCCGAACTTCGGTTTGCGCGCTTTCTTCTTCAGGAACGGCGCGAGCTCGGTCGCGAGTTTCTTCTCGTAGGTGAACGGGTACTTCTCCGCGTAGGGCTCGAGAAAGAAATCGAACGGGTTGTACACCGACATCTCCGCGACCAAGTCCACTTCGACGTCGAACTCCGTGACCTTTTCCGGATAGACCACGCGCGCCAGGTAGTTGCCGAAAGCGTCCTGCTGCCAGTTGATGAAGTGACCCTTCCGCGGTGTGAGTTTCAGCGAGTAGCTGAGGATCGGCGTGCGGCAATGGGGCGCCGGACGGAGCCGGATGACCTGCGGTCCAAGCGTAACCGGACGATCGTAACTATAGCTGGTCCTGTGGTTTAGCGCGACGTGGATGGCCATGGGTAGGCTGGTCCAAGCAGGACTTGGACCAAGCGGGGAAACCTCAGACCTGAAGGGAGCTCGTCCTTGGGTGCACAAACACACCCCGTCGCTTCGCGCCACCCCTCTTGATAGAGGGGAATCAAAACCCACGAAGCCGAAGTCCCCTCTATGAAGAGGGGTGCCCGAAGGGCGGGGTGTGTGGCCCGGACGCCGTTAGGCGTCCTTCGCGTCCTCCGGCAGCCAGAAGCCCCACACCGTGGCTGCGAGGGCGAGGGCGCTCGACCAGAGCAGCGCGATGCGCAGGTCGTCGACCGGGGCGAGCCAGCCGAAGACGATCGACGCCACCGCGGCGGCGGCGCGGCCGATGTTGTAGCAGAAACCCGCGCCGGTGGTGCGCAGCAGAGTCGGGAAGAGCGGTGGCATGTACATCGTGAACAGGCCGAAGACGCCGGAAAAGAAACCGACCAGCGGCACCCAGAACCACGCGAGTTCGCCGAAGCCGCGTGGCACGATGAACGCGCCGAACATGCTGCCGAAAAGAAAGAAGAACATCAGGATGATTGCGCGCCGGTTGCCCATGAGCTTGGCGAGCCAGCCGGCGAAATAATTGCCGACGATCGACACCGCGATCATCACGAAGAAGGCGACCGACACGCCGTGCGTCACCGCCGCGGGCGCCGCGCCGGATGCGACCAGCAGGTTGCGCACGTGCTGCGCCTGCCAGAAAATGAAGAGCCACCACGCGGACAAACTCAGCGCGCACACGATCATCGTGTGCCAGGTGACCCGCGCGACTGCGCCGCGGAACAGATCGGCGATGCCCGGCTTCCGGGCGGTGCCGGCCTGCGCGGCCTGCCAGTTTTCCGGCTCGGGCACGTGCTTGCGGATCCAATAGACGAGCAGCGCGGGCACGACGCCGATCAGGAACACCCAGCGCTCCGAGCCCGGCGGAATCGGGATGAGCGCGACGATCGCCGCGGCGACAAGGATGCCGAGGTTCACGCCGCTCTGCAGCACCGCGGCGATCCACGGACGCCAGGCCTTGGGCCAGGTCTCGGACAGCAGCGACGCGCCGACGGCCCACTCGCCGCCGATGCCGACCGCGGCGATGAAACGGAAAATCATCAACTGCCACCACGTCTGCGCGAACGCGCACAGGCCGGTGCACAGCGCGTACGTCAGCACGGTGAGCGCGAGTGCGCGGCTGCGGCCGAGCTTGTCGCCGAGCCGGCCGAAGAACGCGCCGCCGACCGCCCAGCCGAGCAGGAATGCGGCCTGGATGTAGGCCTTTTTCTCGTTCACGAGGCCGGCGTCCGTGGTGTTGTGCAGGAGCAGCAGCACGACCGGTCCGGCGACGAGCGTGTAGAGATGCAGCTCGAGCCCGTCGAACATCCAGCCGAGCCACGCGGCGATGCCGGACTTCCATTGTTGCGGGGAGAGTTCGCGGAGACTCGTGGCCTCGCGGACAGGGGCAGGGGCGGCGCTCATGGGGTGCCGTTACCAAACGCGCCTCACGCAGGGTAGTCCACGGGAATTTTGCGGGAGATGCGGCTTGTTCGCGGACGGAGTTTTGAGTCCGAGGTCAGGCGGCGGAAAACGCCAGAGGCCAGACTCCAAACGCCAAAAAACCTTCAAGGAGAAAACCTCAGGGTCTTGGGGTTTGTTTGGCATCTGGCGTCTGACCTTTGGCGTTTAGCAGTCCTCGTTGGGACGCCTGGCTCCTCTGGCAAAAAATAAAATCACGACCTCGATGAAGGGATGCGCACGGCGACAGTGTTATGCGGGCAACCCCATTCGCCATGAAAACATCCCCTTGTGTTTTGCTTTCGTTCGCGCTCGCCGCGTCCGCCATTTCGGCCTTCGCCGCTTTTCAGTCCGCCCAGCCGCTGCCGGGCAACACCCAGCCGCTGTACCCGCCGGCCCTCGTGATGGACGGCATCACGCGCGGCCGGGCCTACATCGCGGTCAGCATCGATGAAACGGGCCGCGTGAAGGAAATGCTGCCGCTCGCCTACAGCAACATCCGCTTCGCGCGCGCCAGCATGGAGGCGCTGCGCGAGTGGCGTTTCGCCCCGGCTCAGGTCGACGGCCAGCCGGTGCCGGTGCAGACGGAGATGAGTTTCGAGTACACGCTCGAGGGCGCGGTGATCACGACGAACATGCTCAATCATTTCTTCTTCGATTCCTTCGACAACATCGGGGACTACGCGCTCGTTTATCGCCCCGGCCAGTCTTCGCGGCTCGATCGTCCGCCGGTCCGCATCAGCGGCGAGGCGCCGAAGTACGCCACCGCCGCCGCCAAGGACGGCGTGCGCGGCCGGGTGGAGGTGCGTTTCTATATCGACGAAAACGGCGCGGTGCGTCTGCCCGCGGTCAGTGCCAGCGCCAATCCCTACCTGGCGGAGCAGGCGGTGGAGGCGCTGCGCAACTGGAAATTCGAACCGGTCACCAGCCGCGGCCAGCCGGTGCTCATCACCGCCACCCAGGAATTCAATTTTGACGCCGGCCGGTAGACCGGCGCCAAGGGTGCAAGTGCAAGCGCCGGTCCTCAGGGGGACCGGCGCTTCTTTTTGGGAATTCGGCGCAATCAGGCTGGGGGGTTCCCCTTAACTGCTCGCCATGCGGGTCGATATCTTCCATGGACTGAGCCGCCTCTCGCTTGAACTGCACCCCGTACTTCTGCACGTATCACGCCATTCAGACATGGCGGGCGGGGTTGGGCTTTACCCCATGAGCGGCAAGCCAGGCAGTCCTGCACGGACCGGGCGCGACCCGGCCCGCGTCGAAGCCGAGCACCAGCTGGCCCTGGTCTTCAACAGCGCGCGCGACATGATGCTGCTCGCCCGGGTCGATCCGGCCGTGGTGTTCCGGGTGGTGTCGGTGAACCGCACTTATCTGGAGACCGTGCGCGGGGCGGGCTTCGATTTCGTCGCCGGGGATTTCGAGGGCCGCACTTTCTACGAGAAGGAATCGATGTTCGGGGCGAGCGCCGTGTCCACCGCCCAGAACCAGGCCCGCTACCAGCAGGTGCTTGCCACCCTGAAGCCGGTCGAATTCGAGGAGATCACGCTGACGCCGAAGGGCACGTTCTATGGCCGCACCACGATCACGCCGATCCTCGATGAGGACGGGAAATGCGGCTTCTTCCTCTACAGCTCACAGGATGTCACCGATCGGGTCTGGGCGCAGCAGGCGCAACGCGAGTCGGAGGCGAAGTTTGCCAAGGTCTTTCGCTCCAGCCCGGATGCGATGTCGGTGCATGACCTGGAAAACGGCCGCTACGTGGACGCCAACGAGGCTTTGCTCCGGATGTTCGGCTACACGCGCGAGGAGTTGATCGGGCGCACCGCCACGGAGCTGGGCGTCTGGGCGAACCTGGCGGAACGCGACGTTTTCGTGACGCGGTTGCGTCGCGAGGGCTCGGTGCGCGATTTCCCGCTCAGCATGCGCACGCGGCGCGGGGAGATCCGGTTTTGCGAACTTTCCGCCGACGTCATCGATCTCGGCGGCCAGCCGCACAACGTGTCGGTGCTGCGCGACATCACCGACAGCCGGCGGAAGGACGAGGCGCTGCGCGAGAACCGCCGGCTCCTGTCCACGCTCATGGACAACCTGCCGGGCATGTCCTACCGCAGTCGCAACGATCCGCAGTGGACGATGGAATTCGTCAGCGAGGGCAGCCGCGCGCTGACCGGCTACCCGCCGGCTGACCTGATTGGCAACCGGCGCGTGGCGTACGGCGACCTGATCGTCGAGGAAGACCGGCTGGGCGTGTGGGATGAGGTGCAGGCCGCCTTGGCCGAGCGCCGGGCCTTTGAAATTGTCTATCGCATCCGCCGTGCCGGCGGCAGCCTCATGTGGGTGTGGGAGCGCGGACAGGGCGTGTTTGGCGAGGGTGCTGCGCCCGAGGCGATCGAGGGTTTCATCACGGACATCACGGCGCGAAAGAGCATGGAGGAGGCCCTGCGGGAATCGGAGAACCGGTTCGCCAGCGCCTTCCGCGCGTCGCCCGACCTGATTGTCATCACCGATTACGAGACCGGCCAGTATCTCGAGGTGAACAACGCCCAGGTGATTTCCTTCGGTTACACCCGCGAGGAGATGCTGGGCAAGACGCCGCAGGAACTCGGATTCATCGAGGACAATGCGGTGCGCGACCAGGTGCACGCGCTGCTCGCGCGCGACGGCCACGTGCGCGACCTGAAGGTCACGGGCCGCTCGCGCGACGGCCGGACGATCGTCATCTCGCTGAGCGCGGAGATCATCATGGTTGGCGGCCGCAAGTGCATGCTGCGCGTGTCGCGCGACGTGACCGTGGCCGCGCAGGCGGAGCAGGCGCTGCGCGAGTCCGAGGCGAAGTTCGCCACGGCCTTCCGCTCGAGCCCGCATTCGCTCACCATTTCCGAGGCGGCGACCGGCCGCTACATCGACGTCAACCTCGGCTTCGAGCGCCTGTCGGGCTTCAAGCGCGAGGAGGTGATCGGCCGCACGTCGGACGAGCTGGGCATCTGGGAAAACCCCGCGGCGCGCGACGAGCTGATGCGCCAGCTGGGATTGAACGGCCGGGTGCGCGACATGGAAATCCGTTTCCGCGCGCGCGACGGCTCGGTGCGCATCACGCGCTGCTCGTGCGAATCCGTCGACCTCGCCGGCCTGTCGTGCGTGCTCAACGTCGTGGAGGATATCACGGAGCAGCGCCACGCCGAGCAGGCGTTGCGCGAGTCCGAGGAGCGCGTCAGCGGCGCCTTCCGCGCCAGCCCTGATGCGATGTCGATCGCCGATTTCGAGACCGGGCTCTACCTTGAGGTGAACGAGGGCTTTGAAAGGATGTTCGGTTACCCGCGCGCCGAGGCGATCGGGCGCAGCGCGCTCGACCTGAACATCCTCTTCGATCCTGCGGTCAGCGAACAGGTGCGGCGCCAGGTGGAGGCGAACGGCCGCGTGCGGGACATCGAGGTCGCCGTGCGCACCCGCAGCGGCGAGGCGCGCACCGTGCTGCACAGCGTGGAGAAAATCCAGCTCGGCGGCCGCCAGTGTGTGCTGCGCGTGTCGCGCGACATCACCGAGCGCAAGCGCGCCGAACAGGTGTTGCGCCAGTCGGAGGAGAAGTTCGCCAAGGCGTTCCGCGCCAGTCCGAATGCGATTTCGATCACCGAGCTGATCACCGGCAAGTTCGTCGACGTGAACGAGGGCTTTGAGCGCCTCTCCGGTTACAAGCGCGAGCAGCTGATCGGGCACAGCACCGACGAATTCCAGATGTGGGTCGATCCCGGCGACCGCACGCGCATGCTGGAGGAACTGGAGCGCGCGGGCTTCGTGCGCAACATGCGGACGCGCATCCGCAGCCAGGGCGGCCTGATTCGCGACTTCCTGATTTCCGTCGAGACGGTGGAGATCGGCCGGCAGACGTGCCTCGTCATCCTCGGCCACGACATCAGCGAGCAGATGCTGGCGGAGAAGGCGCTGCGCGAGTCGGAGGAGAAGTTCGCCATCGCGTTCCGCGCCAGCCCCGTGTCGCTCACCATCGTGGAGCTCGCGACCGGCCGCTTCATCGAGGTGAACCACAGTTTCGAGCGCATTACCGGCTATACGCGTGAGGAAACCATCGGTCGCACCACGCTGGAGCTGGGCCTGTGGCCGAACGGGGTGGGGCGCGAAGCCTTCGCCGGGCGGCTCGACCGCGAAGGGATCGTGCGCAACCTGATCGTGGTCTTCCGGACGCGCGACGGCCGCGACATCCACACCCGGCTCAACTCCGAAGTGATCCAGCTCGGCGGCCAACGCTGCATCCTCAGCCTGATCGAGGATATTTCCGAGGAGCACCGCGCCGAGGAGGAGAAGGCGCTGCTTGAGGCGCAGCTGCGGCAAAGCCAGAAGCTCGAGGCGCTCGGCACGCTCGCCGGCGGCATCGCCCATGATTTCAACAACATCCTCACCGCCATTGTCGTGAACCAGGAGCTGGCGGTGATGGACATCGACAACCCGGTGGAGCTGCGCGACCGGCTGAGCGAGATCAGCCGCGCGAGCAACCGCGCGAAGGACCTCGTGCGCCAGATCCTCGCGTTCAGCCGCCAGCAGTCGGAGTCAGTGCGCGTGAAGCAGCGGCTCGCCTCGATCGTCCAGGAGGCGATGGCCCTGCTGCGCGCCTCGCTGCCGTCGACGATCGAGATCGAGCAGGACCTGTCCGTCGAGGCGCCGCCCGCGCTGGTGGACGCCACGCAGCTGCACCAGGTGGTGATGAACCTCTGCACGAATGCGGCGCATGCCATGCGCGACCGGCCGGGCAAGCTGAAGGTGCGGCTCGCGGCGCGTTCGCTCGACGAGACGCAGGCCCGCGCGCTGTCCGGCCTGGCGCCCGGTGCGTACACCCAGGTCACGATCTCCGACACCGGCCACGGCATGACGAAGGCGGTGCTCGCACGTATCTTCGAACCGTTCTTCACCACCAAGGGGCCGGGCGAGGGGACCGGCCTGGGCCTCGCGGTCGTCCATGGCATCATGAAGGACCACGGCGGCGGCATCTTCGTCGAGAGCACGCCGGACGTAGGCACGCAGTTCGACCTGTTTTTCCCCGCTGCGCCCGGCTCGGATGATGCGCCGGTGGTGACGCAGGAAAACCTCATGTTTGGCTACGGCGAATCCGTGCTGCTGATCGACGACGAGCCGTCGGTGTGCGACGCCGTCAGCGCCATGCTGCGCAAGCTCAACTATCGCGTCGAAAGCTTCACCGACCCGGAGCAAGGGCTGGCGCGCTTCCAGGAAACGCCGGCGGGTTTCGACCTTCTGCTCACCGACCGCACCATGCCGCGTCTCACCGGTCCGCAACTGATCAGCCTGCTGCAGGCCGTCCGGCCGGGGCTGCCGGCGCTCGTGATGAGCGGGCTCAGCAGCCGGGATGCGGGGGGCAGCAATCCCCCGGCGGTGAGCTATCGGCTTGTGTCGAAGCCCCTGGATATCGTTGAACTCTCCCGTGCGGTTCGTGCCGCGCTCGCTCCACCTGCTTCCTCCTGAAATGGAAACCCAACCTCCCCAATCCCGCGGCCGGGTCCTGTTTGCCGATGACGATCGCGCGGCGCGCGAAGGCCTGACCGCCATGCTGCGCAAGATGGGTTATGCCTGCGAATCCGCCACGACGGCGGCCGAGGCGCTGGAGAAGCTGCGCGCCGAGCCCTTCGAGGTTTTGATTTCCGACATCCACATGCCCGGCAACACCGCGCTCGAGATCGTGGAGGCCGCGACCAAGGTCGTGCCCGGCCTGCCCGTGATCCTGCTGACGGGCCGCCCGTCCGTGGAAACCGCCGCGCGCTCGGTACGGCTGCCGGTGGCCGCCTACCTGACCAAGCCGCCGGACCTGGCGGAGCTCACGCGCGTGCTCGACCAGGCGATCGTGGATTTCCGTGATTACCGCCTCGTCCACGCCGGGCGCGAGCGCCTGCGCAATTGGGAGCAGGAGCTCGCGGAGATCGAGCGCCTGATGAGCCACGCGACGCCAGACGACCGCAGCGGCGCGCTGGAAAGTTTTGTTCGCGTCTCGTTGCGCCAGGCCATCCTCGCGCTGACCGAACTCGAGCGCGCCACGCAGGTCCTGGATTCGCGCAGCGGCAGCCGGTCGCACCAGCTCGACCACGTGGCCGCGCTGCAGCACACCGTCGAGGTGCTCGAGAAGACCCGCCAGAATTTCAAGAGCAAGGAGCTCGCCGACCTGCGCAAGCAGCTCGAGCAGCTGCTGAGCCGGGCGAAGACGCCGTAGGAACCGCTCGGAAGGTTTGTCTGTAGCCGGGGGCGCTGACCCCGGGCGAGTATCATGCCGCGCACGTCCGGGGTCAGCGACCCCGGCTACAGAAGCCAAACCCGGCGATCTGACGATCGCCGCTACATCAAGTGTTTAGGCTAAACCAGTCTCATGCTGTAGGGCTTCGCCTAAATTTTCCTCAAGTGCCCGCCATCCTGCGCCGATAAACCCCGCGGAAGGCCCGCAACCCGGTTGCAGGCAGCTTTCTCCAACAGGACACACGGGCCTGTGAGTCGAAGGCACAGTCCCGCTCTATCCTCATGGAGGATGCGCGTGACTGTGCCTTTTGCTTTTGGCCCGTTGGTTCCTGCCGGAAGAGGCGGCGGCTTTCCCCAGTTCAAATTCTTCCCCTCATGAAATTCATCACTCAGCGCGGCCTTAACAGCCGCATGCTCCTTTCCATCGGCGCCGCCGTGTTCATCGGCCTCGCCCTGCTCGCCACGTTGGTCACCCTGCGCGTGAGCCGCAGTGCGCGTCAGGATGCGTTCGCCCTGAGTCACAAGGCGGCGGACGAGCTGGCCTCGCGGGTCGAGACGCGCCTCGGCGTGGCGCTCGGCACCGCCCGCACGCTGAGCCAGTCCTTCGGAGCGTGGGTGAGCAAGGGCGGCGCGACCCGCGCCGATGCCGATGCGATGCTGCGCGGCGCGCTCGAGGGTTCGCCGGCCTACATCGGCGTGTGGACCTGCTGGGAACCGAACGCCTTCGACGGGCATGATGCCGATTTCGTCAACAAACCCGGCCACGACGCCACCGGCCGCTACATTCCCTACTGGAACCGCGGCACCGGCAAGATCACGGTCGATTCCCTCACCGACTACACGGTCGACGGCGCGGGCGATTACTACCAGCTGACCAAGCGCAATAACGCCGAAACCGTCCTCGAGCCTTACAGCTACAAGGTCGGCGGTCGCGACGTGCTGATGACCAGCCTCGTCGTGCCGGTGCACAAGGCCGACGGCACCTTTGTCGGCGTGGTCGGCGTCGACCTGCCGCTCGACGGGCTTTCCGCTGACATCGCCAAGGAGAAAGTCGGCGAGAGCGGCTATGCCGCCCTCGTTTCCAACCGTGGCTACTACGTCGCCCATCCGAAGGCGGATCGCGCCGGCAAGCCCGTCGTCGAGAGCGACCCGTGGGTGAAGCCCTACCTGGGCCAGATCCAGCGCGGCGAGTCCTTTGACGCCGAAGCCTATTCGCAGACCCTCGATGACAATACTTTCCGCTTCGGTTCGTCGGTCGACATCGGCAACGCCAAGACGCCGTGGTCCACCGTTGTGACCATTCGCGAGAGCGAGGTGCTCGCCGCTGCATATCAGATCCGGAACACCATCATGGTCATCAGCGCGGGCGTGCTCGGTTTCGTGATCGCGATCGTCTGGTGGATCGCCCGCGGCATCTCCCGCCCGGTGCGCGACATCGCCGCCGAGCTCAACGCCGGCGCCGAGCACGTCGCGTCCGCCTCCACGCAGGTTTCGTCCGCCGGCCAGACCCTGGCTTCCGGCGCGAGCGAGCAGGCCGCCTCTCTTGAGGAGACCAGCGCCTCGATCGAGGAACTGGCCAGCATGACCAAGCGCAACGCCGAACACGCGGCCGCCGCCAAGACCCTGGCGGCCGACGCCCGTTCCTCCGCCGATGCCGGCCGCACCGATATGCAGCAGATGGCCACCGCGATGGCCGACCTGCGCAAGGCCAGCGCCAGCGTCGCCGCGATCGTGAAGACGATCGACGAGATCGCGTTCCAGACGAACATCCTCGCGCTCAATGCCGCGGTCGAGGCCGCCCGTGCCGGTGAGGCCGGCGCCGGTTTCGCGGTCGTCGCCGAGGAAGTCCGCTCCCTTGCGCAACGCAGCGCCAGCGCCGCCAAGGAAACCGCCGCCACCATCGGCGAGGCCGTGCGCATGAGCGAACTCGGCGCCACGCTGAGCGGCAAGGTCGCCTCCGGCTTCTCGGGCATCGCGGACAAGACCCGCCAGCTCGACGAGCTCGTCGGCGAAATCGCCAGCGCCTCGCGCGAACAGAACGACGGCTTGCAGCAGATCAACACCGCCGTGCGCCAGATGGACACGGTGACGCAGAGCAACGCGTCCGGCGCCGAGGAAAGCGCCGCCGCCGCCGAGGAATTGAATTCCCAGGCGCTCACGTTGCAGGACTGCGTCAGCCAGCTGCTCATCATCGTCAATGGCCGCGCCGCCGCCGAAGCCCGCGCGACGTCCGCCCAGCCGGTGGTTTCCCCGCGCCTGCGCCGTGCGGAGCCCGCTGCGGCGCAGCCGGCCTCGGACGAGTTCTTCAAGGAGATTCCCGCCGGCCTGCCGCCGGCTTCTTCCGCCACCGCCGCTGCTGCTTCCCATGACCACTGAGCGCAGCCAGGCGAGCATCCTGCTCGTGGAGGATGACGTTTCCCTGGGCAAGGCGCTGGCGGAGATGCTGCGTCGCCAGGGCTACGAGGTGAATGTCGTGCATCATGGCCGCGCCGCGATGGATTTCCTCGCGCGCCGGCGGGTGGCGCTGATCATCAGCGACATCTTCATGCCCGAGGGCGACGGCATCGAGCTGCTGAATTTCCTGCGCCGGATCACGCCGCAGCCGCTGGTGATGGCGATGTCCGGTTCGGGTGCGCTCCGCGTCAACAGCATGCTGAAGATGGCGGGAGTCCTCGGCGCCGCGCGCACGCTTTCGAAGCCCTTCAACACCGTGGAGTTTCTCGGCCTGGTGCGCGAGCTGATCGGCCTGCCGGTCAGTGTGCCGCCGGACGAAAAACGGCTCGCGCCGCCCGCGGCCTGATATCCGGCGTGACTCCGCCGCGCGTCCGGTTAGCTTCCGGGCATGAGGTTGGGCGGAAGATTTCTCACCGCGGCGCTGGGCTTGGTTTTGTGCGCGCCGGTTGCCCGCGCCGCGTCGGGATCGGACGACCGGATTCTCTCGGCTGACGAGCTCAAGGCCTTGGAGCGCGAGGACGGCATGTGGCGTGTGCTGCACGTCGACGAGGAACTGCCCGCGTGCCGCGATCGGCTGAGGGCCGCCGGTTACCCGGAGGCGGAAGTGGACGCTTTCACGCCGCGCCTGCGGGAGGTCTGGGAAACCACCGTCGAACGCAATTACGGGTGGTTGCAGGAAGAGACGGTGGAGAAGATCAAGGCGGTGGATCGCGAGTTCATTGCGCGCATCCGGGCCGCGCGGCTGCGGGTGACGGCCGGGCTCACGCTCAAGGATTTCCCGCCGGCCGACGAAAGCACCGTGAACCGGCAATGGCGCCAGGCGCTCCTGCGTGTGCTCGATTACGACGAGATCGCCGAATTCCGGCTGATGAACATGGGCGCGGCGCGCGAGGCGGGCCGGCTGCTGCAGGGCATCGCGCTGACCAAGGACGAGCAGCGCGTGCTGTATCTCGGCGAGCGCGACTATGCGCGGGATTACGGGACGACGCCGTTTGACGCCACCGGTTCGGATTGGCGCGAACGGGCGGTCGCCCGGTTGGATCACTACGGCGCCGTGCGCGAAGTGCTCGGAACGGAGAAGTTCGCGACTTACCTGGAGCGCGCCGCGCCCGACTTCGCGCAGATGAGGGAAGCGTTGGGCGGCAATCCGCCGGTGAGCACCGGCGCGGTCGTCGACTTGTGGTGGCTGCGCAAACAGCGGGAGATTGCGGGGGCGAAAAAAGGCATCCTGGCTCCCCGCGACTGGCTGGCCCTGGATGCCGAGCTGCAGCAAGCCGCCATCAATTTGTTGGGGAAGGAAAAGTTCGTCGGGTACTTCCGGCGCGATGACGCCCGGTGGCTGGGACCGCGCCACACCCGGTGGCTCGCGGGATTTCCTACCGCGCAGCCAGCAGAGCTGGCAGATTCAGAGGCTCAGTGACCATCGCGAGCTCGCCCGACGCCGTGCGCGGCCACTCGGCCTCGGGACGGTCCCAATAGAGCTCGACGCCATTCTGGTCCGGATCACGCAGGTACAGCGCTTCGCTCACACCGTGATCGCTGGCGCCATCGAGCGGGATGTTCGCCGCGACCAGCCGGCGCAACGCATCACCCAAGTCAGCGCGAGTCGGGTAGAGAATTGCTGTGTGGAAAAGACCGGTGCTCCCGCGCGGCGGCGGACGCCCGCCCAGGCTTTCCCACGTATTGAGCCCGATGTGGTGGTGATAACCGCCGGCCGAAATGAACGCCGCCTGCGCGCCGTATTTCTGCATGAGCTGGAACCCGAGCACGCCGACATAGAAGTCGAGGGCGCGCTGCAGGTCGGCGACCTTCAGGTGGACGTGGCCGATGCGGGTGCCGGCGGCGATGGGAGTGGAAGCGTTGGGCATCTTGATGAAATATGCGCCTTTTCGAATTTCGCCACTACCGGCCTGCGGGGTGCATGAAGATGGCTTCAGACGTTATTTTCCAGAGACCGGTACAGATCCTTCTTCCCTGAAACTTTCTTGGATAGCAGTTGGGATGCGCGCCTCCAGGCTGACCCGGCGATCACCATGCTTTGGCAGCATGAGGATGATAAAGTCGCCCGCGCCTCGACCCAAAAGCTGCTCAGTGGTCTGATACTGATAAAGGATCATGACGTTGTGATTTTTGGCCAAGGCTACCGCCCCGGGCTCGGTGTAATTTCTGGCCCCGACCCATTTCGTCAGGATCGGCCCGGCTTCCGGCTCATAATACCAAGCTGAATCGTCCTCCCATGCGTAATTGTAGCGCCCCGCGGGCAGCACGGCTCCCCACCACTTGTTGGCCCAGGTTTGTCCTGTGTCCCACGATTTCTCCTCAGAAAGGACAAGTGCAGCCGGTCTCGAGACACGGGTAACGCGGGGAGCGCTGCTGCAGGCGGTCAGAAAAACAGCGATTGCGGCAAGAAGGCAGATTCGAGTCATGAGATATTTTGTTTGGTATTAAGCTTAACTGCGCGCCGCGGCGTACAGCCGGTCGAGCAGCTCGATGTTGCGCAGCGTTTCCTCGGTGGTGAGCAGCGGCGGGCGTTTCTGCAGGATGGCGTCGGAGAAGTCCTCGAGCTGCAGGCGGTAGCGGTCGCTTTCGGGGATGGGAATCTCGCGGCGCTCGTCGCCGGTGATGAGCGTCATCGCGCCGGCGGTGCCGAGGAAGGTGTTGGGGATTTCGAGCGCGCCCTTCGTGCCGACGATCTCGGACAGCATCCGGCCGTGGGCGTTGAGTCCGCTGTGCACGCTGGCGGTGATGCCGCCGGGATAATGGAGCAGGGCGGAGAAGAGTTCGTCGACGCCGTTGACGTCGTCGCTGTGCGCCGAGAGCGAGGTCGGCTTGGGACCGCAACCGGGCGCGCTGTTGGTCACGGTGTCGACGACGAGGCCGGTGAAATTCACCGGATAGCAGCCGACATCGTAGAGCGAGCCGCCGCCGAGTTCGGCATTGCGGCGGACGTCACCCGGCCGGTTAAGCAGGAAGCGGAATTGGGAGTGGATGAACTTGATGTCACCCAGCGCGCCGCTGCGGAGCACGTCGATGACGGCCTGCGTGCGCGCGGTGTAGCGGTACATGAACGCTTCCATGAACTGCACGCCGTTGGCGCGGCAGGCGGCGATCATCTCGCGCGCTTCGGCGGCGTTGAGCGCAACGGGCTTTTCGCAGAGCACGTGCTTGCCGGCCTCGGCCGCCTTGATCGTCCATTCTTTGTGGAGCGAGTTGGGCAGGGGATTGTAGACCGCGTCGACTTCCGGATCGCGCACGAGGGCTTCGTAGGTCGTATGCAAACGCGCCGGATTGAACTGGGCCTTGGCCTCGGCGAGTTTGGCCTCGCTGCGAGAGGCGAGCGCATGGAGCACGCCGTTGCGGGAAGCCTGCAGGGAGGGGAGCACCTGAAGCCGAGCGATGCGGGCCCAGCCCAACACGCCCCAGCGGATCTTCTGATTCATGAAACGGAGGTTTGGTGAATTCAGGACCGTGCGCAATGCCGGGCAGTTTCGACCAAGGCGGAGTTGGCCACGAAAAGGCACGAGAAGACACAAAAACGAAGCCACTCCGATACACGGTTCAGGATGACCGGAGGTTCGGGCGTTTTTTTTGTGCGTTTTCGTGACTTTTCGTGGCTAAACCAGCTCTTGGATCGTGCCGATAAGGAGGACGTCCGTCTCGGTGTGCGTACCACATCGATTCGCCCAAACGCCGTCCGTCGGTCCTGTTCCCAGCGAACAAATTACATCTTTGATCCTCGCTCGAGGAATCAGGACCGCGGATGAGCGTCAGTCTTCGCCGAGCCTATGGCTGGCGAGTCAGGCGTAGATCCTGGGTGCCGGATACTTTTCAGACCGACCTTACAGGAGGGAACGGAGACAACAGAGGGCTTGTTCTCGGTTTCCTCCGTTTGCCCCTGTGCGGTCGGCTTGTTTTGGGTCTGTCTTGGCCAAGAAATGGCTTGGTTTGGCTCATTGTCGCCGTACCTTGGCCCGTTCTCATGGCCGCTTTGCTCACTTTGCTCGACGTCACGCTCCACTTCGGTGGACCCGCCATCCTGGACAAGGTCAACTTCCAGGTGGATCCGGGCGAGCGCATCTGTCTCATCGGCCGCAATGGCGCGGGCAAGTCGACGCTGATGAAGGTTATCATCGGCGAAATGAAGCCGGACACCGGCGATGTCTTTCGTCCGCAGAACGCCGTCTATCGCCGCCTCACGCAGGAGGTGCCGACCGACCTCACGGGTTCCGTGCACGACATCGTCTATGCCGGCCTGCGGCCCAACGACGACCACCATGAGGAAGACTGGGAGCGCGATGTGCGCGTGGAGGATCTCATCACCGCCACCGGGCTGAAGCCCGACCAGGAATTTTCCGCGCTCTCCGGCGGCCTGAAACGCCGCGCCCTGCTGGCCCGCGCGCTGGCCGGACAGCCCGACCTGCTGCTGCTCGACGAGCCGACCAATCACCTCGATCTCGAGTCGATCCTCTGGCTCGAGGAATTCCTGCTGGAGAAGAAGCCGACGCTGCTGTTCATCACGCACGATCGCGCCTTCCTGCGCAAAATTTCCACCCGCATCGTGGAGCTCGACCGCGGCCGGCTTGCCGGCTGGGCGTGCGATTACGACACCTACCTCGTGCGCAAGCAGGAGGTGCTGGAGGCGGAGGAGAAGCAGCGCGCGCTCTTCGACAAGAAGCTGGCGCAAGAGGAGGAGTGGATCCGTCGCGGTGTGAAGGCGCAGCGCTCCCGCGCCACCGCGCGCATCAACGCGCTGAAGGACATGCGCGCCCAGGCCCGCGCGCGTCGCGACCGCACCGGGACGGCGACGATCAAGCTTTCCGAAGCCGAGCGCACGGGCGTGAAGGTGATCGAGGCGGAGGATGTTTCCTACGCCTGGGCCGGCAGCCAGCCGGTCATCCGGGATTTCAACATTGTCGTCCGCCGCGGCGAGAAGATCGGCATCCTCGGGCCGAACGGCGCGGGCAAGACGACCTTGATCAAACTCATGCTCGGCCAGTTGCAGCCGACGGGCGGCACGGTGAAGCATGGCACGAACCTCGAGGTCGTTTACTTCGACCAGCTCCGCGCGCAGATCGACGACGACAAGAGCGTCGCCGACAACATCGCCAACGGCAATGCGACGGTGACGATCGACGGCCGCACCCGCGCCGTCATCAGCTACCTGCAAGATTTTCTCTTCGAGCCCGCCCGCGCCCGCACGCCGGCCCGTGTGCTGTCCGGCGGCGAGCGCAACCGCCTGCTGCTGGCGCGCCTGTTCACCAAGCCGGCCAATGTGCTGGTGCTCGACGAACCGACCAACGATCTCGACGCCGAGACGCTCGACCTGCTCGAGGATCTGCTCGTGGAATTCCAAGGCACCCTGCTGGTGGTGAGCCACGACCGTGAATTCCTTGACGAAGTAGTGACGAGCACGCTGGTGTTCGAAGGCGACGGCCAGATTGGCGACTACGTCGGCGGCTACACGGACTGGCAGCAGGAGAAGGCGAAGGAAGCCGCGCGTGCGGTGACGCTGGCGGCACGGAATGTAGCCGGGGGCGTTGACCCCGGTTCGGCGAAATCCAAGGCACCGGGGTCAACGCCCCCGGCTACAGCCAAGGCCAAGAAACTTTCCGGCAAGGAGCAGAAGGAGCTCGAGACGCTGCCGGCGAAAATCGAAGCGCTCGAGAAAGAGCAGGGCGAGCTGACCGCGAAGCTGGCCGATCCTTCTTTCTACAAGACCCAGGCCGCGAAGTTCGCCGAGGTGAAAGCCCGGCTCGAAGTCGTCGAGCGCGAGCACGCGACGGCGTTCGCGCGGTGGGAGGAGTTGGAAGCGGCGCGTGGCGCCTAGCTTTCAGCGATCAGCGGTCAGCTTTCAGCAAAAACCAACAAGACTGCGGGAAGTATTGGCTGAAAGCTGATGGCTGACAGCTGAGCGCTTCTTCAGGTTTTCGCGCTGTTGTCGCAGACGATATGGACCTTGCGGCGCTGCGCGGTGTAATTGCGCATCTGGGCGGTGAAGCCGTTGTTGCTCAGCATGCCGACATGGTACGGGTTCGAGGTCGCGAGATCCTTCGTGGCGGCGGCCGTGGCGATCAGCACCAGCAGCTCCGCCTTGTCCGGCAGGCGCGACGCCGGGAACCGCGTATGCGCGGACAGCCAGGTGACGGTCTGGGAAAAAGGAGAGGGAGCAGCGGCGGCCATGGCGGGGACGGTATGAAGCCGACTGCCGTCGGCAAGCTTTCAGCGCTCAGCTATCAGCTTTCAGCAAAAGGCAGGTTACCAAGCTGTTCGGACTCTGGCTGACAGCTGAGTGCTGAAAGCTGACCGCTTACGCTTCCTGCTTCAGCTGGATATCCGCGACCAGCCGGTGTCCGGCGCAGTCGAAGTGGAAGATGTGCCGCTCCGCGCCCTTGATGCTCGAGACGGCGAGGTGGTCGCCGCGGACGATGGTCGGGAGGGTTAACTTGCAAGGGAAACCGACGTCCGCGAGGGCGTTCTTGAAGCCGCCGACGGTCATGTTGGTGATCTCGCCGATGACATCCTTGACGGTGCTGTCGCCGCTCATCTCGACCTCGGCGGCGCTCATGCCGAGCACGCGGCCGGCGGCATCCAGCGCGAAGTCATCGGGGATGCAGAGATAAACGATGCCGTCGATCTTGCCGACAAAACCCACGCTGCCGAAGACATGTGGCTTTTCCTTGAAGGTGTTTTGCGTGCCCTCGACGCCCTTCTCCACGAAACCAGCGTCCCGCTTGATCATTTTGGTGCAGACGTTTTTGACGGCACGGATGATCGAGTCCTGGACGAGCGTATCGGAGATGGGTTGGGCCGTGGGCATTAAAGCTGATGAGGGAACCGGAGTTTAATCGGTAGGAAGCGCTGCGACTTGAGCCCAATCGTCGCGATTTTGCCCGGTACGCTGCGCTTGCGGCAGGGGATGAAGTCGCTAGCCGTTTACGAATGCTACCCCGCCTGTCCGCGTTCTTGCTCAGCTTGTTATCGGTTTCGCCGGCCCTGGCCGCCCCGACTTTGCCCGCCAGCGATGCGCGTTTTCGCTATGAGGGCCGCGTCGACCACGCCAATCCGCAGCAGCCGGTTCTCATCTGGTCCGGTACGCGCGTGAGCGTTGATTTCGAGGGCTCGCATCTGGCGCTGGTTTTCGGGGCCGCTTCGGACCAGAGCGTTTTCAATGTCACGGTGGATGGCGTGACCGAGATCGCGGACATTCGCTCGGCCAATGCCCGTTACGTCTGGCCCCGGCCGATCGGCGCCGGCCGGCATCACCTGGAAATTTTCAAGCGCAGCGAAGCGGCCAAGGGCCACGTGGCGTTTGCCGGGCTCGAGCTGGCGGCGGGCGCGCAGGCTTGGGCGCCGCCGGCGCCGGCGTACAAGGCGAAGTTTGAATTCATCGGCGACTCGATCACCGCCGGCGCCTGCAATGAGGACGGCGCGCAGGACCAGTGGGATGATTTTCGCACGCACAACCACGCGCTGAGTTACGGCAACCTTACGTCGCAGGCGTTCTCCGCCGACCATCGGGCGGTCGCGGTCAGTGGCATGGGCATTCGGATCGGTTACGTTGAGGTGCTGGCGGGGCAGACCTGGAACAAGCTTTATCCCCGGGCCGACAGCCCGCGCGCGGATCTGGCCGCGTGGCAGCCGGACGTCACGTTCGTCAACTTCGGCGAGAACGACGACTCGTTCACCAACGGACACAAGCTTCCCTTCCCGCCTGACTGGGTGTCGGGTTACGTGGCGCTGGTCCGCGACATCCGCGCCGCTTATCCGCGCACGCAGATCGTGCTGCTCCGCGGTGGCATGACCGGCGGCGCGAAGAGCGAACGCCTGCGCACGGCGTGGGAAGCGGCGGTGAAGGAGGCGGAGGCGGCCGATCCGCACATCGCACACTTTGTCTTCACGCACTACTCCGCGCTGCACCCGCGCGTGAGCGACGACCGCATCATGGCGGACGAGCTCACGGCCTGGTTGAAGCAGCAGGCGTTCATGAAGAAATTTCTCTGAGAACACGAAGGAGCGAAGCAGCGAAGGTCGGTGGGTAGAGCAGCCGTAGCGTTAGACCGAAGTCCGATTTGCTGCTTCGTTACTTTGTGTTTTTTTGCCTGTACCCCGAACCCCCATGAAACTCCGCCTTATCGCCTGTCTGTTCTCTGTCGCCGGTCTCCTGTCCACTGTGCACGCGGCTGACGTCGCGGCCCCTGCACGCAAGGTCGGCGAGTATCCGCTCACCGCCGATTCGCTGCCGCAGGACGGCGTGCCGAAGGGCAAGCTCATCGGGCCGCTGGAGTGGAACAGCAAAATCATTCGCGGCACGGTGCGGCAGTACTGGATCTTCGTGCCCGCCCAATACACCGGCGAAAAGGAAGCCGGGCTGCTCGTATTTCAGGACGGCCAGCGCGCGCTGAGTCCCAAAGGCCCGCTGCGCGTGAATCAGGTGATGGAAAACCTCATCGCGAAGAAGGACATCCCGGTGATGATCGGCCTGTTCATCACGCCGGGTAACCTGAGCGAGCATTACCCGGACAATCTCGGCACCGGCAACCCGAACAACCGCGCGCAGGAGTACGACGTGCTGAGCGATGCGTACGCGAGCATGTTGATCGACGAGCTGATTCCCGAGCTGAAGAAGACCTACAAGATTTCGAACGACGTGAACTCACGCGTCATCGGCGGTACGAGCAGCGGTGCGATCTGCGCGTGGACCGTCGCGTGGGAGCGCCCCGAGCAGTTTCGCAAGGTCATCAGCATGATCGGCAGCTATACTTCGATCGGCTTCCGCCCGGCCAAGGGCAACCAGCCGATGGTGCCTGGCGGCGACATTTACCCCACGCTCATCCGCAAGAGCCCGATCAAGCCGATCCGGATTTTCCTGCAGGACGGCACCAACGATCTCAGCAACAGCGCGCCGAACGGCGTCACGCCCGATGCCTGGTCGATGAGCAATGCGCAGGGCAACTGGCACCTCGCCAACCTGCAGATGCTCTCCGCGCTGGAGTTCGCCAACCGCTCCGCGGATTTCCGCAAGGTGGAGGGCCCGCGCTACGAGTTCGACCACGCCTGGGGCGATGGCTGGCACTCCGACGAACACGGCGGGCAGTTGCTGCCGGATATCCTGCGGTGGATGTTCAAGGACGTCGCGCGCTGACGCGCGACGTCTCAGGCGACAGGGGACAGAAGACAGGCGACAGACGAATGCATCGGCCCTACCGATCGAGGGCGGGTGATTTTCTGTCTCCGGTCCACCGTCAGCTGTCTCCTGACAAACTCACTCTTTCGCTGTGAGCGGCGTGAGGTAATAGAGCACGTAGTACGTCGCCGGCGTCGTGCCGACGTTGCGCAGGTGCGTCACGGCGTTGGCGGCGAAGAAGATGACGTCGCCGGCCTTGGCGACCTTGGACTGGCCGTCCCAGTTGGCTTCGACGGTGCCTTCCTTGATAATGATGATCTCCTCCTGGAGATGTTTGCGCGGCGCACCGCTCTCGGCGCCGGCGTTGAGCGTGGTGATGTGGCAGTGGATCTTGTCCACGGTGCCGGTCGGCGCGTCGAAGGCGTCGCGGCGCACCCCCACCGGCGTGGGCACGGCGGTGAGCTGGTCGACATGAAACACATTCGAAGCCAGGCGCTCGGGGGCAGCGCCCGCGGCGGTCTCGGCGACCAAAGGCAGGCAAAGGGCGGGGAAGGCGACGGAGAGGAGGAGTTTTTTCATGGGGGTATGAAGCATTTGACCACGGATTCCAGGGATGATCACGAATAAAGGCAGAATTCCTATATCGTCATCCTGAGCCATGCGAAGGATCCAAGGGAACGGACGTATGTTCGCCGACAGCGTGGATCCTTCGCACGGCTCAGGATGACGGAAGGGGAGGCTGTTTGCTCGTCCCTGTCTATCCGGGTAATCCGTGGTCAAAACTCCTGTCGTTTTTCAGACAAAGCTGGTTACCATCAAAAATCCCAACCAAACCCACTCTTTATGGAATACAGACAACTCGGCAGTTCAGGTTTCAAGGTGCCGGCGCTCACGCTCGGTACGGGCACCTTCGGCGGCAAAGGCGAATTCTTCGGCGCGTGGGGCGCCAGCGACGTGACGGAGGCTTCGCGTCTCGTCGACATCTGCCTCGAGGCGGGCGTCACGATGTTCGACTCGGCCGATGGCTATTCCGGTGGTGCCGCCGAGGAAATCCTGGGTGCGGCGCTCAAGGGCCGGCGGGACAAGGCGCTCATTTCCACCAAGGCGACGTTCCGCTTCGGCGATGGCCCGAATGACGTCGGTTCGTCGCGCCAGCACCTGACCGACGCGATCCATGGCGCGCTCCAGCGGCTCGGCACGGATTACATCGATCTTTTCCAGCTGCATGCCTTCGACGCGATGACCCCGATCGAGGAAACGCTGCAGACCCTCGATGGCTTCGTGAAGGCGGGGAAGATCCGCTACCTCGGCGTTTCGAATTTCTCCGGCTGGCATCTGATGAAGTCGCTGGCTTACTCCGACCGCCACCGCATGGCGCGTTACGTCGCGCACCAAGCTTACTACTCGCTAATCGGCCGCGAATACGAATGGGAGCTGATGCCGCTGGCGCTCGACCAGGGCGTGGGCGCCGTGGTGTGGAGCCCGCTCGGTTGGGGCCGGCTCACCGGCAAGATCCGTCGCGGCCAGCCGAAGCCGAAGGAGAGCCGTTTGAACACGCAGGTCGTCATCGACAAGGGGCCGCCGGTGGAGGACGAGTACCTCTTCAAGGTCGTGGATGCGCTCGATGTCGTGGCCAAGGAAACGGGCAAGTCCGTGCCGCAGGTCGCGCTCAACTGGCTGCTGCAGCGCCCAAGCGTGGCGACGCTCGTCATCGGCGCGCGCAACGAGCAGCAGCTCCGCGACAACCTCGGCGCCGTCGGCTGGAATCTGACGAAAGAGCAGGTGGCGAAACTCGACGCCGCCAGCGAGCGGACGAAGACCTATCCGTACTGGCACCAAGCCGGCTTCACGGAACGTAATCCGTTTCCCTGCGGCTGAGGCAGGCTGAGAAGAGTGAACCACAGAGGCACAGAGACACAGAGAAAACCAGCGAAGCAGGCTCGTCGGGCTTTCGCTGTGCCTCCGCGTCTCCGTGGTTAATTCGGTTTGGAGTATTGGGGATGAAGCGTGCAAGCTGCCCGCATGAATCTCTCTCGTCGCCTGCTGTTTTCCGCACTGTTCGGTTTCTTCGCTGCGATCGGTTTCTCCGCCGAACGCGCGGTTGAGATCACGCCCGAGCTGAAAGGCGCCTGGGTCACGCCCGATGGCGCGTGGGACGGGCGGGCGGTGCTGTTGCTGCACGGGTTTGCCGACGACATGGATGGGGCGGGCGATCTGACGAAGCGGCTGACGGCGGAGCTGGCCGCGCAGGGCATCGCCAGCTTGCGCATCAATTTCCGCGGAGAAGGCGACAAGGCGCGCACGAATATCGAATCGACGTTCGCCACGCGCATCGCCGACACCGAGGCGGCGCAGGGGTTTCTGCTCAAGCTGCCCGGCGTCAAGGCCGGCCATGTCGGTGTGCAGGGTTGGAGCTTGGGCGCCTCCACGGCCATCGAGGTTGGCGGCAAGCACCCGGATTGGTTCAAGACGATGGCGCTGTGGTCGAGCCCGAGCGGTGACATGTTTGCCATGTGGATGACGAACCCGACCGCGCAGCGGGCTTTGCAGGAAGGCGTGGCCACCGAAGAAATTCCCGGTTGGAAGAAGATCACGACCAAGCGCGAATTCTATGAAAGCTTCCGCGGTTTCGATTTGGACAAGTCGCTCGCGAAATATCCCGGCGCTTTTCTCACGATCCGCGGGTCGAACGATTTCCTGGCGCAGCATGATGCGGAGTTTTTGAAGATCGCGCCGGGACGTCCGGCGGAAGCGACGCTCATCGGCGGCGCGGATCACACCTTCAGCGTGTTTGAACCGGGTTCGCGGAACCCGGCGCGGTTGCTCGAGGTCACTACGGCATGGTTTGTCCGCACGCTTTGAAACAGCCATGGTCCTGATCCGCGCCACTTCGCCGTCGCCGCTGGTCTACCGGATCGATGCCGGCGACCGGCTCACGTACGTGAGCCCGGAGTGGATGGAAGAGGCGCAGTCGTGGCCGTCGGCCCGGCTGGCGCCCGGTGAGGTGATCGGCCGCTCCCTGTGGGAATGCCTGTGCGATGCGGCGGTTCGGGAAATCTACGCGGCGCTCATTGTGCGCGTGCGCGACGGCCGGACGGTGAAGTTCACCTACCGCTGCGACACGCCTGACCGCCGGCGCCTGTACCAGCTGCGAATTTCACTGGTTGGCTCACAGGAAGTGGAATTCGTTTCCAAGCTGCAGAAAGAAGAGGCCCGGCCCGTGGTGGCGCTGCTGGACCCGGCCCATCCGCGCGAGCGGGACCGGACGCTGCCCATGTGCAGCTGGTGTCATCGCGTGGCCTTGCCGGTGGATTTTTGGGTGCCGATTGAGGATGCGGCCCAGGTCGGCGGTTTGATGGAAGCGAATCCGCTGCCGCGCTTGTTGCCGGGAGCGTGTCCGGAATGCCGGAGCGCGTTCGAAAAGAAGCTGAAGAAGTGATCAGCGCCCGGCGGTGTAGTCGGCGTAGCGCGCGGCGATTTCCGTGGCGGCGATGTCGCCCTCGTGGAAATAGAAACGGTAGCGCAGCGTGAGCGTGCCGCCGGCGGGAATGGTGTAGTCGCCGATATGTGGCTGGTCCTTCAGGCCTTCGTAGTCGTGCTGGCCGAAGGGATTCGCGCCGAAGAGGCCGTAGTCGCGTGCCATCCACCACGTCGGATGCCGCAGGTTTTGCGGATGGTCGAAGATCGCGACGCCGTAGGTCTTGCCGTTGTGCGGGGCGGAGTAATCGCACCAGTCGGCGCGCTTGCCCCAGGCCTCGCCGTCCTTGAAGCCGGTGCTGGTCAGGAGGTGACCGACGCCCGGCAGCGGCTTGCCTTCGTATTTGTGCGGCAGGGTCATCCATTGGGCGACGCGGATGGCCATGGTGCCGTCCTTGTTGTCGCCGAGCAGCAGCGGTTCGTCGGGCAGGGCGTGGAGCGTGACCTCGTAGTCGATGAAACGGCCGGCGGCCGATGCCTGAAAGCGCAGCGTGCGTTCGTCGGTGCAGATCAGTTTTCCGTCCGGTGCCTTCCAGCGGTTGCGGGCGCGGATCACGCCGACGGGACCGCTCGAGGTTTCGACGAACGATTCATGTTCGGACCGGCCCTTGGCTTGGGGCGAGCGGCCGACGTCGCCTTTGCCTTCGTTCCAGAAGTCGACGCCGTTCATCATGCTGTGCGCAAACCAGAGCGAACGGTGCCACGGGTGGTCGGTGTCTTCGCCCGGCGTTTGCTTCATCGGGAAGTCGCGCGTGAGCGGCGTGCCGTCGGCGGCGAGGATCGGGTAGCAGTACGGTCGCGAGGCGCCGTCGCCGAAGACGTATTCGGTGAAAAGTTTTCCCGCCACTTCGACGCGGACCCGATCAGGCAGCGGGGTCAGCGTGACGGTTTCCGCAGCCAGCGGGTTCACCAGGAAAGCGAGCAGCACGGAGGTGAGCGTCGCGAGGGGTAGGCGGGGTCGCTTCATGCCGGTGAACGTGGGCCGAAATGACCGGAGCACAAGAGCAGGGATTTCGGACAATAAAAAAGCCCCAGCGCGAAAGCCGGGGCTGAAAGCTGAATGCTGATAGCTTCGTTTAGCTCTTGGCCGGCACCGGCAGGTTGAACTCCTTGAGCAGCGCCTCGATCTTGCCGCCGACGTCGGCGGACGGATCGCCCGGGTGCAGGCCGGCGAAACGCACGGTGCCGTCCGGCGCGATGATCGCGAGATACGGGATGCCTTCGATGCCGTAGGCGGGATTGAAGACCTCTTCCTCGGAGATCGCGACGTCCCAGGTCATGTTCTTGGCCTTCATGAACTGCGGCATGAGTTCGATTTCCTTCTCCGGATGGCCCTCGGTGTCGATGCGGTCGCCCATGTTGGCGACGAAGCCCTGGATGCTGGTGACGCCGACGAAGGCGACGGGCGAATTCTTGAAGTGCTCGACGTGGGCGCGCACCTGCGGGAACGACGCGAGACACGGGCCGCACCAGGTGGCCCAGAAGTCGAGGACGACCACCTTGCCCTTCAGGCTGGAAAGCGTCTTGAGGCCGTCCTTGGACGACCACTTGAAGTGCAGTTCCGGAGCGGCCTTGCCTACGAGCGCGGCCTTGGCGGCGGCTTTCGCGGCGGCGCCGTCGATCTGCGCGATGATCTGGTCCACAGCCTTGCCGGGCTCGGTGTCGGGATAGTTCTTCTTCACTTCGAGCAGCAGCTCGCGGGCTTTCGGGAGGTCGTTCAGCACCTGCGCGTAAAGCAGCGCCTTCATGATCGCGATGGCGGCGGAGCTTTCGCCCTTGCCCGGGTATTTGGCGAGCAGCTGGTCGAACTCGGCGATCTCGGGTGCGAGCGATTCGGCGGTGGCGCCGCCGGCGCGGGCCTTCGCGCTGACGCGGCCAATGAGCGCCTTGAGGTCGGCGGAGGCGGGATCAGCCTCGGGGGCGGCGGCCGCGGGGGCCGGTGCCGGATTCCCGTTCGACGGGCTCTGGGCGGGTTGCGCCTGGGCGCCGGTGAGGAGAGAAAGGCCCAGGAAGAGGGCCGCGAGGAGGGAGCGGAGTTTCATGAAGGGGGAGGTTGGAACGTCGGACAAAAGAAAGAGCAACAGGTTGCCGTTAAATTCCCGGCAACCGTCTACGCATGGCCGCGCGGTTTCTTAGTGGGCGCGGGTGGCTTTCCACTCGAGCGTGACCGGCGCATCGCCGTCGCGACCCGGGCGCTCGATGGTGCCGGTGATCGTGTCACCCTCGAATTTGCCGTCGTACTTGATGACAATCTTCTCGCCGTTGAACTCGCGCGTGACCGTGAAGTGCACGACGCCGTCCTTGAGGGTGGCATCGCCGATGGGCGCGTCGCCCATGCGGCCGGCGACCGTGCCGGAGAGGACGCCGTCCTTCACCGCGAGCGTGGCGTGGGCTTCTTGCGGGCCGTTGCGGCCCTGGGCGGTCCATTTCCAAGTACCGGAGATGTCGGCGGCGAAGGCCGAGAGGGAAAGCAGGGAAACGGCGGCCACAGCCGCGAGGAGCTTGCGGAAGATTTTCATAGGGTAGGAGACAACCAGTAGCCATTCCCGGCCAAGCGTCCAGTAGGGAAGCGCACCGAGCGGGCTCGTGCCTTTTTGTAGCGGCGCTCTATGAGCGCCGGTTCGAAAGGCACGGCGGTCATAGACCGCCGCTACAGGAACACGATTGTTGCAGGCCGGCGGTTGCCATTTGGCCGGAGTCTTGCTCAGTGGACCGTTTTTCCATGCACGATCACGTCGAAATCGCGTCCGCCACCAGCAGCGAAGCTCCGTCCCGTAAGACGGGCAGCCTCGTATTCATCCTGGGGGCTCTGACCGTGATCGGGCCGTTCGCGATCGACATGTATCTGCCGGCGCTGCCGCGGATCGGCATGGAGCTCGGCGTCGATGTGGGGGCGGTGCAGCTCACATTGTCGGTTTTTTTGCTGGGCCTCGCGGGCGGGCAGGCGTTTCTCGGACCGATCGTCGATCGCTGGGGCCGGCGGCTGCCGTTGCTCGTCGGCTTGGTGTTTTTTGTCATCGCTTGCGTCGGCTGCGCGCGGGCGCATTCGATGGCGGCGCTGCTGGCGTGGCGGCTGGTGATGGCGCTGGGCGCGTCGGCCAGCATGGTGGTGCCGCGCGCGGTGGTGCGCGATTTGTTCAACGAGCAGGAATCGGCGAAGATGTACTCGCTGCTGATGCTCATTCTCGGCGTGTCGCCGATCTTCGCGCCGTCCATCGGCGGGCTGCTGCTAAACGAGACCGGCTGGCGCGGGATTTTCTGGCTGCTGGCGGCACTGGGCGTCGGCTGTGCCGCAGCGGTGGCATGGGCGCTGCCGGAATCGTCGCGTCCGGTGGATCATCGCGCGGGCGGGGTCGTGCAGGCGTTGCGGACCTACGGACGCCTGTTCGCCGACCGGCGTTTTCTCGGACCGGCGCTCGTGGCCGGCTTCATGGTCGGGACCATTTTCACTTATCTCACGGGATCGGCGTTCGTGCTGATCGAACTCTACGGCCTGACGCCGCAACAGTACGCGCTGGCGTTCGGTTTCAACGGCATGGGCCTCATTCTCGCGTCGCAGCTCAATCGCTGGCTCGTGAACCGTTATTCCGTGCGGCACGTGTTGACGGGTGCGCTCATCGCCGGAGTGGTCGTGGGTCTGGCGCTGCTGGCGGTGGGCCTGACACGCTGGGGTGGCCTGTACGTGCTGATGGCGCTGTTGTTTCTCAATCTGTCGGGTGCGGGAATCATTTCACCCAACATCGCGGCGGTCGTGATGGCGCCGTTCGGCGAAATCGCGGGCAGTGCGTCGGCGTTGCTCGGCACGCTGCAGTTCGGCGTCGGTTCGCTCGCGGGCGCGCTGGTCGGCCTGCTGCACAACGGCACGGCGGTGCCGATGACGGCGGGCATTGCGGGTTGTGCGATTGCCAGCCTGCTCGCGTGGCGGATCCTGGCGCGGAGCGGAGAGGCCGCGGCGAAAAGTTAAATCCAGACGCGCAGCAGCATGAACGCCGCCATCGCGGCCATGCCGAGATCTTCGACCAAGGCGACGGTTGAGAGCGGCACTTTCAAGACGTTGCCCATGCAGGCGCACTCGAGATCGAGGCCCTTGCGCAGCGCGTTGATCACGCCGAGGGCGCCGAAGCCGAGAATGATGATCGTGGCGGCATAGACGGTCGTCGGACGCCAAAAGGAAAAGTAACCCAGCCCGAGGGCGAGTTCGATGAAAGGGTAGAGGATGGCGTAGGTCCGGACGCGGCTCGCGAGCAGGTCGTACTTCTGGAAACCGTCGGCGAAGGCGGGCAGGTCGAAAAGTTTCAGCAGCGCGAACACGGCTAGGAAGAACCCCATGAAGCCGTGCATCCAGTGCGCGGGATTGGCTTCGGGACCATAAGATCGCGCGAGCGCGGCGGCCACGAGGAGGCTGGCGCTGATCAGGACGATCAACGGCAGGTAGTCGCTCCAGTGTTTGTCGCGAGCGGACGGATGAGAGTGCAGGCTGTGCTCCATCGCATTTGATCAGACAGCGCCGCGCGGGTTGTGAGCCCGGAAATGCGGCACGGGCCCGATCAGACGGCGGTCGGGTACTGCGGCAGGTCGAACTCCAGGGCGGTCATGCCCGGGTAGAAGCAGAGCGTGAAGAAGTCGTTCGGCCGTTTGGGTTTCGGCTGCTGCGGTTGGGGACGCGGCGCCGGCGGATGCGGGCGGGCCGTTTGGGTTTGACGGGTGGGACGGGTGGTCTTGTTGGTTTTCATGGGAAGGATTTTCGCCTTCACCACTCCGGGCCGGTCACCAGTTGGGCCAAAAAAAAGCCCTCCTGGTGTGGCACCAGGAGGGCGAAAGTCAGATGGACGTTCAGAACCCTCGTGGCGCGCCGGTAACGGCGACGGAAATAACTACGGACGAAAGGCTGGAGGAGCCAATCAGGAGGACCGAAGCTTTGTTTCCGAGGAGGTTCATGAAGTTAACAGGAGCTAGAAAGTTGTTCATCGACCGTTTGTCGAGGGGCTGGAGGGCGTCCGGTACGGATTGGGCGGAACTGTACTGGTCGCGCCGGCTTTGGCTCGGTCAGCCGGGGTCGAGCGCCTGGCCATGGATGGCCACATCGCGCCAATGGGCCGCGGACTCGGGGTCGGGATTGATGAACGAGCCGGTTTCGTAGGCTTCGGCAATCAGCCGGGCGGTTTCGTTGTTTCCGCGTTCGCCGGCCGCACTGAGACATTCTGAGGCCTTTTCCTCGTCTTTGGCGACATCGGTGCCGGTGTGATAGAGGCGCGCGAGTTCCAAGCCGGCATGCCACTCGTTGTCGCGATAGAGCGCGGCTTCGAGCAGTTCGATGGCATGCGCCGCATTCTTGGGCAGGCCCCATTGCGCGCGGCGATGCAGCTCGGCGAGGCGCACGCTGTAGAACGGATCCTCTTCCGCGGCTTTTTCCAACAGCTGCAGCGCGCGTTTCGGGTCGGCCGCGCTGCCGCCGCGGCCGATAGCGATCAGCTCGGCGAGCCCGGCGCGGCTGCGCGGGGTGGGCTCGCGGGCGATGACGGTGTTGAAATTGGCGACAGCGTCACGCTCCTGGCCCGTGACGGAGTTGAGGTAACCGGCGTCCTCGCTCGCATGGAGAATATCGGCCGCAATCGCCTGCTGGAGAAATCGGCGCGCGTCGGCGACGAGGGCGGGATCGGGTTTCGCTTGGGTGACGACTTCACCGGTGAGCCAGGTGCCGAGCTGGGCGGCGCAGAACGCATCCCCGTTTTCGGCGGCGATGCGGCAGATGGCCTTGGCGTCGGCGCGGGTCTTGCCGGGTAACCGCAGGTCGTCGATCAATTCCGCGAGCGGCAGCGCCGCGGGTTTCCAGCCATAGTCCCACGCCTTTTGAAAACCAAGCGCCGCGCGATGCTGTGTGTCGGGCATCTGGTCGCCGAGCGCGCGGATCAGGCGCGCGCGCTCGTATGTGGCTTCGGCATAGGCGCGGTGCTCGGGGTGTTTCGGGTCGTTGGGGATTTCGCCCAGGTCGAGCCCGCGGTCGAGGAGCACGAGGCGGTCTTCGTCGGTGAGCTTCAGACCGTAACCCGGGTCGAACGAGAGCTGGTAGAGTTCGATAAAAGGACTGGGGAAGGACGTGGGGGCGTTATTCTCGTCGGGCAGCGCGGCGTAGTGGCAAGCTCTGGTGTAGAGCCGTGCGATATCGCGGGGATGGGAAGGAACGAGTTCGTGTTCGCGATCGATGGTGGGCCACGCGGGCGAGGCCTCGAGGAGGAGGCGCGCGACGGCGTAGAGGCGCCGTGCCTGGTCGATGTTGCTCAGCACAACCTCGTCCTCGTCGTGATTCCTCGTGCCGCGATAGTCACCCGAGGTCGCGATGCTGAGATAGAGGATCGCCTTGGAATTGTCGCGGGCGATGGCGCCACGGCCGGTGTGGAAGCAGTCGCCGAGTTCGGCCGCGACGCGATGGCTGGCGGCGCGGCTGCGCAGCTCCGAGTGCAGCACGCCATATTCCCAGAGCGCCACGGTCGGCGCGTCGACATGGGCGAACGTGGGATCGGTTTCTTTGGCGAGTTGGATCCATTCCCAGGCGGCCGGCCCGCAGTTATGGTAGGCCTTGGTCGGACGCTTGATTTGGTTTTCGATCAGCTGGCGGCAGGTGGCGATGGCCTGAGCCGGCTCGTGGCTGTCGCGATAGAGGCGGGCGAGTTCGAGCCCGCTCTCGGGATTGCCGAACTGGGTGAAACTGCGCTCGAGGAAAAGCCGGGCCTTGGCCGGATCGGCGGCGAGTTTTCGCTCGGGGATACCGGTGAGGTAGGCCTTGGCGAGTTCGCGGGTGAAGTGCTCGTCGCCGCGGTCGGAGAGCACGCTCATCAACTCGAGCACGCGCGGGAACTGGTTCTTTTCCGGGTGGCCGAGATAATATCCAATCAGGTTTTTGCCGGCCATCGCGTTGCCGCGGTTGAAGGCGTCGGTGAGCATCTGGATGCCGCTATCCTGGGTCGCCGGATTGCTGCTATAGAGCAGCATCTGTCCGTAGATCTGCATGGCCTCGGGGTTGCCTTGGCGGGCCTGCGTTTGGATCCGTTCGGCGTACGACGGTTCGCGCGGCGCGGGAGCGACGGGCTGGTTGTTGCGCGCTTGGAGCGACGGGAAATCGTCATCCTGGCTCCGGCGGGCCTCTTCCTGTTCGCGGCGACGGTTGGCCATGATCTGGGCCGGCGTGAGCTTCGTGCCGAGCGTGTTCCGGATCGCATTGATCGTGGAGGAGAAATCGGGCGTGTAGCCGCCGGAATTGGTGACCGGCGCGCCAAGGCGCTCGTCAGAGCGCCGGCTGGCCACCGCGCGCTCGTAGGCGGCGGAGCCGTAACGGTATTCGTAGGGATTGTCGGCGTGCAGCGACGCGGACAGGAGAAGCAGGCTGCCGATGGCCCGGGGCAGGAGACGCATCGCGCTAGATCAAAGATGGGTGCGACAAAGCACAAATGGTTTCGCAGCCGGGCATTGGGATTGAAATGCGGCGGCGGCGCGGGCGCCGCCAAATTTTCCGTCACCTGGGTCGACTCGCGGACCACTTGTTGGTTATCATGCCTACCATGCCGACGCCCGCGTGCCCCGAAGATCGTGACCTGGTGATTCGTCACCTCGGCGGTGATCCGCAAGCTTTTCGCCTGATCGTCGAGCGTTACCAGGGAATAGTCTGTGCGCTGGCGTACAGCGCCTGCGGCGATCTGGCGCGGAGCGAGGACATCGCGCAGGAGGTGTTTGTCGCGGCGTGGAAGCAGCTGCCGCAGTTGCGGGAACCGGAAAAACTCCGCGCCTGGCTCGGTGGCATCACGCGCAACCTCGCGCACAATGCTCTCCGTCAGTCGCTCCGCCAGCCGACGGCCCGCGCCGAGGAACTGCCGCCGATCATCGTGGCCGGCGGCGGCAGCCCGCGCGAACATGCGATCGGCGCCGACGAGGCGAACCTGATGTGGACGGCGCTTGCCGGAATGCCCGAAACCTACCGTGAACCGATGGTGCTGTTTTATCGCGAGGGCCAGTCGATCGCTGCCGTGGCGGCGACGCTGGAGATTTCCGAGGACACCGCGAAACAGCGCCTGGCGCGGGGGCGCGCGATGCTGACGGACCGAATGTCCGCGTTGGTGGGCGAAACGCTCGAGCGCAGTGTGCCAACGTCCGCGTTTGCGTCGTCCGTGCTGCTCCTGTTGCCCGGACCGCTCAGTCCCATGCTGCTTGAGGCCGTCGAGAGCGGCGGCGGCGCGGCCGGCCGAACCCTCGCCGCCGCCGGTACAGTCGGCAGTGTGCTGGGCAAGGGGAGCGTGATGCTGAAAGTGCTCTCGGCCGTGGCGTTTCTTCCGGCGCTGATGCAGGGCGCCGGGGACTTTGTGCGCTTTCACGAACGCAACTCCGCCCAGGCGCCTGACGCCAATCGGCGTGCCGCGGCCTGGGCCTACCTGAAGCTGAACGCCGGGATCGGACTGTTTTGTTTGTGTGTGGTGGGCTTTCCCGCGCTGATTTCCCCCACCTCGCCATGGGTTTTGGTGCCTTGCGGCCTCGGTGCGTTCGGGGCGATCTGGCTGGCCCGGCGCGGCAAATGCCGGATGAACGAACTGATGCCCCGCGAATTGCCGGACGGCCCGCGCAAGGGTTTCGAACAACGCAGCGCACGGACTTTTCTTGGGCTGCCCCTCTATCATATCCGGGTGGCGACGCGTCCGTCGCACCGCGTCCCAGCGGTCAAGGCTTGGATCGCGATCAGTGACGGCTGGGCGCTCGGGGGTCTGTTTGCCTTCGGTCCCATGGCCCTTGCTCCCGTCGCCATGGGGGTGGGCTGCGTCGGGTTGCTGGGCTTCGGCGTGCTCGCGTTCGGCTGGGGTGCGCTTGGCATCGTGGCCGGCGGATGGCTGAGCAACGGCTTGGTCGCAATCGGCGGGCTCGCGGCGAAAGGTGTCGCGGTTTACGCGCCGCTCATGGCCTCACACAACGCGCACTTCATGGCGCGGGAAGGAGGGGCCGCCGCGGCGCAGGCGTTTTTCCAGCAGCACTGGTTCTATCACTTCACCGCGGTGGTGGCGGATGGCCTCATGTGGGCCGGCCTGCTCGGCTGGGTGATGCCGGTGGCGCTGACCGGCTGGCAGTTATGGCGGACGCGTTCCCCGGCCCGGGCCTAAAAAAGCTCCGGATTTCCCGGAGCTGAAGGATGGGCTGAAGCCTGTGCGGCCTAGGCGTCCGATGGAGCCGGTGTGGTGTCGCGCTCGCGCTTGTCGGCGGATCTGACGACGGTGGTGTTGCCATCCTCCCGCCGATTTGGCGAAACGGGAGAACGATCAGTCGGTTTCGCGGTAGGGAACGGAATGCTGGAAGCCCTCCAAACGAACTTCGACGGCGTGCCGTTTCGCTTCGTCCAAGTTCCTTCGGTTCAGGCAAGCTTGCTCCCATTTGATGGCATTGGGGAAATCGCCGACGCTGGCGCAGGCGACGGCCAGGGTGTCGATGGAATCGGGGTCCGCCCAACTCGAGAGCTCGCAAGCCCTGGTCGCGTAAAGTACCGCTCGCGGGCCGTCGCGGATTTCGTCGCTAGTGGAAGAAGCCAGGAGCCATGCCACCTGATCGTACAAGCCGACGTCGGGTGATTTATCCGCCAAAGCGGTCAGTTTGGCCAGTTGTTGGTGAAAGGCGGGGATATCGCCTTCTTTCCGGAGGATGCTGAGGAGCTGGAGGTTCGCCTCGACATGGTTCGGACTGACCTTGAGCGCGACCTCGGTGTCGTGCCGCGCTTCCTTCAGCCGTCCCAATTGCAGCTGGCAATAGCCGCGATCCTTAAATGGCCCGAAGGCGCGATCGATCTTCGGGATGATGTAGTTGAAGTCGCCGATGGATTTTTCGTATTGCTTGGCTCCCATGTACGCCAGCGCCCGATTGTAGATGATGTACCGCAGACGACGGTCCGAGCCGACCTCATCGTTACTCATCAGGATGGCCTTATCGTAGTCCGCAATGGCTTCGTCGTATCTGCCCAATCCGATGTAGGCGGTGGCGCGGTTGATGTACGTGGTCACGTAGTGAACGTTTTTCAGCGCGGCGGTGTAGCAGGCCACCGCGGTAGCCCAGTCCTTGCGGGCAAACGCCGCATCGCCCTTGTCGTTGTTGGCATCGTTGTGCGGCTCGACGAGCTTGGCGGGCAAAGCGCTGGCGGCTGAGAGCGCGAAACCAGTCACAAGCAGACGGAGGCTTTTCATGCGGGTTGAGGCGCCGAGGAGAAGGGGATTTCGCGACGGTCGCAAAAGAAAAGCCCCGGTCTTGCGACCGGGGCTTGAGATTGGCTGAAGGCTGACAGCTGAGCGCTGAAAGCTTACTTGGCGTCGGCGATCGCAGCCTGAGCGGCGGCGAGACGCGCCACGGGCACGCGGTAAGGCGAGCAGGACACGTACGTGAGGCCGATCTTATGGCAGAACTTCACGGAGTCCGGATCGCCGCCGTGCTCGCCGCAGATGCCGAGCTTGATGCCCGGGCGGGTCTGGGAGCCCTTCTCGATCGCGATCTTCATGAGCTGGCCGACGCCGGTCTGGTCGACCGAGGCGAACGGGTTCTTCTTGAAGACCTCGGCCTCCTGGTAGGGAGCGAGGAAGGAGCCGGAGTCGTCGCGCGACATGCCGAGGCAGGTCTGCGTGAGATCGTTCGTGCCGAAGCTGAAGAACTCGGCGGTCTGCGCGATCTCGTCGGCGGTGAGGGCACCGCGCGGAACTTCGATCATCGTACCGACGGAGTAGGCGATCTTCGTCTTCTTCTCGGCCATGACCTTGGCGGCGACCTCGTGGACGATCGCGACCTGGAGGTCGAGCTCGCGCTTGAAGCCGACCAGCGGGATCATGATCTCGGGCTTGGCCTTGAAGCCGGCCTTGTTGGCGTCAGCGGCCGCCTCGAGGACAGCGCGCGCCTGCATGGCGGTGATTTCCGGATACTTGATGCCGAGACGGCAGCCGCGGAAACCGAGCATCGGGTTGAACTCATGGAGCTCGTGCACGCGGTGCTCGATCTTGCTGACGTCGATGCCGAGCTTCTTGGCGAGGTCGGCCTGCTGGTCCTTCGTGTGGGGAAGGAACTCATGCAGCGGCGGGTCGAGGAAGCGGATGGTCGCCGGGAAGCCCTTGAGCGCCTTGAAGATTCCGAAGAAGTCGTCGCGCTGGTAGGGGAGGAGCTTCGCCAAGGCGGCCTCGCGGCCTTCGAGCGAGCTGGCGAGGATCATCTCGCGCATGGCGTCGATGCGGTCGCCCTCGAAGAACATGTGTTCCGTGCGGGTGAGGCCGATGCCGGTGGCGCCGAACGCCACCGCGATGCGGGTCTGCTCGGGGGTGTCGGCGTTGGTGCGGACACTGAGCTTGGTGGCCTGGGCGCACCACTTCATCAGCTGCACGTAGTTCTTGAACTTCTCGGTCGCCTGGGCGGCCTTGTCGTCATTGACGAGACCGGCGATGATCTCGGAAGGAGCGGTCTTGATCTGGCCCGCGTAAACGGTGCCGGACGTGCCGTCGATCGAGAGGTAGTCGCCTTCGGAGTAGGTCTGGCCGGCGATGGTCGCGGTCTTCTTGTCGTAGTCGATCTGGACGGCGGAGGCGCCGCAGACGCAGACTTTGCCCATCTGGCGGGCGACGAGCGCGGCGTGCGAGGACACACCACCGCGGGCGGTGAGGATGCCTTCGGCGGCGATCATGCCGCGGAGATCTTCCGGCGAGGTCTCGACGCGGACGAGGAGGACCTTTTCGCCCTTCTCGGCGGCGGCGACGGAGCGCTCGGCGTTGAAGTAGATCTTGCCGGTGGCGGCGCCAGGGCCGGCCGGGAGACCGGTGGCGATGACCGCGGCCTTCTTGACCTCGGCGAGGTCGAAGATCGGGGCGAGGAGCTGCTCGAGCTGGTCAGCCGGGTTGCGGGTGACGGCCGTCTGCCAGGTGATGAGCTTTTCCTTCACCATGTCGGCGGCGAACTTCAGTGCGGCGGCGGCGGTGCGCTTGCCGTTGCGCGTCTGGAGCATGAACAGCTTGCCGTCCTGGATCGTGAACTCGATGTCCTGGACGTCCTTGAAGTGCTTCTCGAGGGTCGCGCGGACCTTCAGGAGCTCGGCGTAGGACTTCGGCATCTGCTTCTTGAGCTCGAGGACCGGTTCCGGAGTGCGAACGCCGGCGACGACGTCTTCACCCTGGGCGTTGATCAGGAACTCGCCGTAGAACTCGTTGACGCCGTTGGCCGGGTTGCGGGTGAACGCGACGCCGGAGCCGGAGGTCTCGCCGGTGTTGCCGAACACCATGGCCTGCACGTTGACGGCGGTGCCCCACTCGGAGGGAATGTTGTACTTCGCGCGGTAAACCTTGGCGCGGTCGTTCATCCAGGAACCGAACACAGCGCCGGCGGCGCCGCGCAGCTGGTCCCACGGGTTGTTCGGGAACACCTTGCCGGTGCGCTCCTTCACGAGCGCCTTGAAGCGGACGACGAGCTCGGCCTGGTCGGCGGCGGTCAGCTCGGAGTCGACGATGTCCTTGTGGTACTTCTGGTGCTTGAACTCGTGGATGACCGTCTCGAACGGCTCATGGTCCTCGTTCTCGCGCTTCTGCACGCCGAGCACGACGTCGCCGTACATCTGGATGAAGCGACGGTAGCAATCCCAGGCAAAGCGCGGGTTGTTGGTGGCCTTCTCGAGCGCGATGACCGACTGGTCGTTCAGGCCGAGGTTGAGGATGGTGTCCATCATGCCCGGCATCGAGTCGCGGGCGCCGGAACGGACGGCGACGAGGAGCGGCATGCCATCGGTGGCGCCGAACTTCGTGCCCATGATCTTCTCCATGTTGGCGACGCCGGCCTCCATCTGGGCCTGCAGCGAAGCCGGGTAGGTCTTCTTGTTCGCGTAGAAATAGGTGCAGACCTCGGTCGTGATCGTGAAGCCAGGAGGCACCGGGAGGCCGATGCGGGTCATCTCGGCGAGGTTGGCGCCCTTGCCACCGAGGAGGGCTTTCATGCTGCCGTTGCCGTCAGCTTTGCCGTTGCCCCACGTGTAAACGTATTTGAGGGCCTTGGCGGCGGATTTCTTAGCGGGGGCCGCTTTTTTAGCGGTCTTCTTAGCGGAGGATTTTTTGGCCATGGTTTGAAATAAATGGGGAGCGGCTAGCGGAGCCAACGCCCCGGAGGGTGTCAATCCCTTCGGCGGTCAAGAGTCCGATTAGACTGCGCCCGGGGCAAAAGTCGGAGTTGCGGGACGGGGACAAAGGTGTTTTTTGGTCCGTTCCTTGAGCGAGCAACCCACACTGGTAGAAGACGATGAGAACGCCCCGAAGCCGGGCAGCAAAACCATGGGGTTTCTCGGTCATCTCGAGGAGCTGCGCTGGACCCTGATCAAATGCGCGGTGGTTTTCGGTATTTTCGTGACCGTCATCGCCTACCAGCTGGACCGGGCGACCGAGGTCCTGAACTGGCCGCTCCACCTGGTGCAGGGCGAGTTTCCCAAGCTGAAAAACGACTTGGTGACGAACAGCCCGATGAGCGTCTTCTCGGCGGTCATCGACATCTGCTTGATGGGCGGCGTCATTCTCTCGCTGCCGTTCTGGCTTTTCTTCATCGGGCAGTTCGTGGCCCCGGCGCTGACGAAAAAGGAAATGAAGATCATCGTGCCGACCGGTCTGGCGGCGCTGATTCTGTTCCTGATCGGCACGGGCTTTGGTTATTTCCTGCTCACGCCGAGCACCATTCGCGTGGCTTTCGAGCTGAACCAGATGCTCGGCTATACCGTGATGTGGACGGCGGACCGTTACTACAGCCTGCTCATGTGGATGACGCTCGGCATGGGCGCCGCCTTCGAATTTCCGCTGCTCGTCGTGCTCGCCGTGTACATGGGCCTCATCGAGGTCGCCACGCTGCGCAAGTACCGCCGTCACGCGATCGTCGTGATCTTCATCATCGCCGCGGTCATCACGCCGACGCCGGATCCGTTCAACCAGTGTCTCTTCGCCCTGCCGCTGATCGTGCTCTACGAGCTCGCGATCTGGGTGTCCGCCGCGCTGGGTAAGCGCCGGGAACAGGTCTGAGGGTAGGGCGGTGACTCCGTCACCGCCGCGGCTTCGGCGGGGAAGGGCCTTTGGGCCATAGGCTCGGCGACGGCTCAACTCCCCGCTCTACCTTTCTAACCAATAAAAAAGCCCGCACATCGTGCGGGCTGGATTAATCAGAAAGGCGAGCGACGCCTTACTTCTTCTGTGCGCGCTGGAAGGCGAACACGACCTTGAACATCTGCCAGGCCAGCCAGAACACGCCGGACATGCAGCCTGCGGTGAGTCCGCCGAAGAGCGCGATCATCTTCGGGTCGCTCGAGGGCACGTGCGAGTGCACCAGCGAATAGAAGATGACGAAAGCGACCGCGGTGAGCGCGAGGTCGATGATCAGCGTAACGAAGGAAAAGGGCTTCTTCTCGGACATGCCCGCAAGACAAGGAGCTGGCCGGGCTTTGTCCAACCGAAACTTGTCGCGCCATTCTGGCCCGAGTTGTAGCCGGGGGCGCTGACCCCGGTCGGAGATGATGCCGCGCTCGTTCCGGGGTCAGCGCCCCCGGCTACATGACAGAAGCCAACGCCAGCCCCGCCAAAATCCGCGCAGCCTCGGGCAAGCGATGCGCCGCGGGCGGGCGGCGCTTGCCCTATACTTGGCATTCCACGCCATGCTCACCGTCGATCTCAACCTGGTCCGCAAGTACAACCAGCCCGTCCCGCGCTACACGTCGTATCCGCCGGCGACCGCTTTTCAGGATGAAGGCGAGCCGGGGAAATTGCTGCGCCACGTCGATGCGGCGAACCGCGACGGCAGTTTGCCGCTGTCGCTTTATGTGCACCTGCCGTTTTGCGAATCGCTCTGCTGGTTCTGCGGTTGCACGACGATCATCACGCGCAATCAGCAGACTTCGGCGGATTATCTGGCTTACCTTGAGCGTGAAATCGACCTGCTCGCGGCGCGGGTCCATCCGGACCGGCGCGTGGTGCAGCTGCATTTCGGCGGCGGCACGCCGACCTTTTTCCGCGCGGAACAGCTCACCCGCCTCATGGCCGCGCTGCGCCGGCGCTTCCGGTTTGCACCGGATGCCGAGCTGAGCGTGGAAATCGATCCGCGCCGGCTGGTGCGCGAACAAGTGGAGGCCTTGCAAGCCGCGGGTTTCACGCGGGCGTCGCTCGGTGTGCAGGATTTCGATCCGGTCGTGCAGCAGGCGATCCATCGCATCCAGCCGCGCGCGCTGACCGAGCAGGCCATCCGCTGGCTGCGCGAGGCGGGCTTCACGTCGATCAACCTCGACCTGATCTACGGTCTGCCGAACCAGACGGCGGCGACGTTCGCGGACACGCTGGCGCAGGTGCGCGAGCTCGAGCCGGACCGGCTGGCGGTTTTCAGCTACGCGCACGTGCCGTGGATGAAGCCCGCGCAAAAAATCCTCGAGCGCGCGGAGCTGCCGTCGCCGGAGGCGAAGCTGGAGATGTTCAAGCTCGGCGTGGAATCGCTGACGGCGCACGGCTACACTTACATCGGCCTCGACCACTTCGCGCGCGCCGGCGACGAACTCGCGGTGGCCCAGGCCGCCGGCACGCTGCAGCGCAACTTCCAGGGCTACAGCACGCGCGCCGGCGCGGAGATCCTCGCGTTCGGGATCTCCGCCATTTCGCAGACGCCGCGCAGTTACCGGCAGAATCACAAGGATCTCGCGTCGTACTATGCGGCGATCGATGCCGGCGTCGCGCCCGTGGCGCGCGGGCTTGAGCTCACGGCCGAGGATGAGCGGCGCCGGGAAATTATCATGACGCTCATGTGTCAGCTGCGACTCGACTACACAGGGATGTCGCGTGCGCTGGGTTGTGATTTCATCGCGGTTTACGGTGCCGAGTTGGCGCAGCTGCGACCGTACGCGGCTGACGGGCTTATCGAGTTTCTGCCCGGCGGATTGCGTGTGACCGAGGCCGGGCGGCTTTTCCTGCGCAACCTCGCCGCCTGCTTCGACGCCCGGTTAGAAGCCAGTGCAATGCGGCATGCGCGCGCCGTTTGAACCTGCCGCCATCGGGAATTCGGCGTTGCCGGGATCGCGGGCCGCTGCAGATTTACCGTATCGTGCCCACGCCCGAAGCCCGCGCCAAGCGCAGTCGCGCCGTCGTTGAGCAGCTCAAGACCACGGAGCTGTATCGCGACTATGAGCAGGCGTTCCGCGCCACTACCGGGCTGCCGATCAACCTGCGGCCGATCGAGGCCTTCGACCTGCCGCACGCCAAGGATCCGAATCAGAATCCGTTCTGCGCGCTGATGGCGAAGACCAACCAGTCGTGCGCCGCCTGTCTCCAACTGCAGCGCAAGGTGGAGATCGAGGCGCGCATGGAGCCCAAGACGCTCAAGTGCTTTGCGGGCTTGTGCGACTCCGCCGTGCCGGTGCGGGTGGGGGAGAACCTCGTTGCCTTCCTCCAGACCGGGCAGATTTTGCTCCATCAGCCGGAGAAGCGCGAATTCCGGAAGCTCACCCGCGAGCTGATCAACTGGGGTGTCGACACCGACCTGAAACGGCTCGAGGAGGCGTATTTCCAGACGCGCGTGCTGGAGAAGCGGCAGTACGAAGCCGTGCTGCGCCTGCTCACGATTTTCGCCCAGCACCTGTCGTCGTTCAGCAACCAGCTCATGGTCGGCGCCGAGAAGGTCGAGTCGCCGCTCGCGGCGCGGGCGCGGATGTATATCACGGATCACCAGCACGAGCAGATCACGTTGAAGCAGGTCTCGTCGGCAGTGAACACGAGCGCGTTTTATTTCTGCAAGATGTTCAAGCAGGCCACCGGCCTGACGTTCACCGACTACCTCGCGCGCGTGCGTGTCGAGAAGGTGAAGAACCTCCTGCTCAACCCGCACAAGCGCATCAGCGAGGCCGCCTACGAGGCCGGTTTCCAGTCGCTCTCGCAGTTCAACCGCGTGTTTCGCCGCGTGACCGGCGAGTCCCCGGTGAAATGGCGCGCGAAGCTGCCGCGGTAGTAGGCGGATTCCTTTGTATTTATCGGTGTCGGGTCCCGTGAAAACACCCGACCTTCAAAACCGGTCATCCTGAGCCATGCGAAGGATCCAAGGAGAACGGACGTAGCGCCGCCACCGCTTGGATCCTTCGCACGGCTCAGGATGACGGTGGGGGTTGGCTTGGGCTTCTTGCCAGGTCGAGCGCCTAGTTCGTTGCGATTCTCCGTTCTACTCGCGCCTCGCACTCGCTCCACTCCGGATGTCGGCACATCGAGCACAGCGAATCGATGTCGTGCCGCGCCAGCGTGCGGAAGCATTCCAGGATTCGCTCGATGTCGCGTGGCAGGCTCGGCGCACAGGCCGCGCGCAGCGCGAGCTCGCCGGTGGTGAAATATTTGATCAGCGGATTGAGGCCGCACGCGCAGTGCCGGTACACGGTGCCGCCCACCGGCGTGCAGTGCCGCAGCCAGACTTTCTCCTCCGGCGCGCGCAGTCCGCTCGCCAGCTGCATCAGCGTCGCATCCATCAGGAAGACCAGCGTCTCCGGCCGGCCGAGGGGCGACAGCACGGGCTCGCCGCGCAGCAGCGCCAGCCACTCGATGCGGATGGCGGGCCAGAGCACGGTGAAGCGGGCCTGAAAGTCGGATTGCACGCAGCCTACTATGCCGCGCCAACGGCCGCCCGGCGCGGCATCCGTTGCGGGAAGCTGCGCATATCTTGAACAAGTTCTGCGTAGCGAATGCCAAGGGCTGCGCAGCGGTTTCGGGCGGGAAGGACGATAATGGGCGAAACGACATTCCACGCATGTCCGCCATCCCGATCACCCTCTTCTGCAGCCTGCTTCTCGCGGGCACCTTCGTCGTCCTCTTCGCGCGCGACCACCGGCGCCGCCGTTTCGCCAGCGCCGAGCGCGACTCGCTGCTGCCGCTGGCTGACGAGCACCCGCGCGCCGTGGCGCCCGACTGGTGGGCGTCGGTTTCCACACCGACGCCGATCGCCGATGTGCCCCTCGACTCGCTCGGGGCCCTGAGCCCGTCGAACGGGGAAATCGGCGACCACCTCAGGCCAACGCACGAGCACGACCATGATCACCACGATCACGATCATGCCCACGAAGGCGGCGGAAACTGCGGCTGCCGTGACGGCAGTCGTCCGCCGTGCGTCGGCTGCCTGCGCCGCCGCGTCGAACCGGCCTCCCTTTCCTCATGAGTCACCACGCTTCACCCATGACCGCGCAAAAAACCACCATCGAGTTCAACGACGGGATCGTGCGCCAGTTCCTGCTGGCCGCGATCATCTGGGGCATCGTTGGCATGCTCGTCGGCGTGCTCATCGCCACCCAGCTCAACTACTGGCAGGCCAACTTCGGCCAGGCCTGGCTGAGCTTCGGCCGCCTGCGCCCGCTGCACACCAACGCCGTCATCTTCGCCTTCGTCGGCAACATGATGTTCGCGGGCATCTACTACTCGACGCAGCGCCTGGTGAAGGCCCGGCTCGCGAGCGATTTCCTCTCGTCGCTCCACTTCTGGGGCTGGCAGCTGATCATCGTCGCCGCCGCCATCACGCTCCCGCTCGGCCTCACGCGCGGCAAGGAGTACGCCGAGCTCATCTGGCCGATCAACATCGCGGTTGCCGTGATCTGGGTCGTGTTCGGCGCGAACTTCTTCTGGACGCTCGCCCGCCGCAACGAGCGCACGCTCTACGTCGCGATCTGGTTCTACATCGGGACGATCATCACCGTGGCGATGCTTTACATCGTCAACCACCTCTCGATCCCGACGTCGCTCACGCACAGTTATCCGATCTTCGGCGGCGTGCAGGACGGACTCGTGCAATGGTGGTACGGGCACAACGCCGTGGCGTTCTTCCTCACCACGCCGATTCTGGGCATCATGTATTACTTCCTGCCGAAGGCGGCGGAACGGCCGGTGTACTCGTACCGGCTCTCGGTAATTCACTTCTGGTCGCTCGTGTTCCTCTACATCTGGGCCGGCCCGCACCACCTGCTCAACACCGCGCTGCCGAACTGGCTGCAGCTGCTCGGCATGACGTTCTCGCTCATGCTCTGGGCGCCGTCGTGGGGCGGCATGCTCAACGGCCTGCTCACGCTGCGCGGCGCGTGGGGCAAGCTCCGCACCGACCCGGTGATCAAGTTCTTCGCCGCGGGCGTCACGTTCTACGGCATGGCCACCTTCGAGGGGCCGTTGCTCTCGATCAAGTCGGTCAACGCGCTTGCGCACTACACCGACTGGATCATCGCGCACGTCCACGCGGGCGCGCTCGGCTGGAACGGCTTCATGGCCGCTGGCATGTTCTACTGGCTCGTGCCGCGCCTCTGGAACAGGCCGCTCCATTCGCAGACGCTGGCCAACGTCCACTTCTGGGTCGGGCTCGTCGGCATCCTGCTCTACGTCTCGGCGATGTGGGCCTCGGGCATCTCGCAGGGTCTCATGCTCAACGCCACCGCCGAGGGCGGCACGATCCTCAAGTACCCGGCGTTCGTCGAAACTCTGAACGCGATTCGCCCGCTCATGCTCCTGCGCGTGGTCGGTGGCACGCTCTACCTCGCGGGCTTCATTATCATGGGCTACAACGTCTGGCGCAGCATCCGCGGCGCGCAGGCAGTCAACGGCACCATCGAGGTGTTCGTGGTGCCGCCGGCGGAAAACCTCGGCGTGCGCCGCACGGTGCTGAACGCGCCGGTCGTGTACAGCGGGCTCGCGATCTTCACGGCCTGCTGGTGGATGTTCACTGACGGCTGGCTGAACCTCGTCGGCATGGTGGCGATGATCTTCACCGTGCTGCTCGCCGTCGCGCACTTCGAGAGCCGCGGCAAGGCCTGGGCCGATTGGTACGACCGCCTGCTCGTGAACGCGCTGCCGTTCACCGTGCTGACCTTTCTCGCGGTCGCGATCGGCGGCCTGATCCAGATCATCCCGATGGTCACGATCGACAAGACGCTCCAGACCGAGGATCGCGTGGCCAAGGTCTACACGCCGCTCGAGCTCGCCGGCCGCGACCTCTACGTCCGTGAGGGTTGCTACAACTGCCACTCGCAGATGATCCGCACGCTGGTGCCGGACGTCATGCGCTACGGCGACTACTCGCGCCTGGGTGAATCGATCTGGGACCACCCGTATCAATGGGGCTCAAAGCGCACCGGCCCGGACCTCGCGCGCGTCGGCGGCAAGTACAACGATGCCTGGCACTACGATCACCTGCGCGACCCGCGCGCCATCTCGACCGGCTCGAACATGCCGGCGTACACCTGGCTCTTCGAGGGTAACACCGACTACGCCTCGCTCTCGGCCAAGATCCGCGCGCAGCGCACGCTCGGCGTGCCGTTCCCGAACTGGTCGCCGGCTGACATCGACCGCCTCGCACACGAGCAGGCGAAGGACATCGCCAAGGAACTCAAGGCCCAGGGCCGCTACACCGACCCCGACAAGGAAATCGTCGCGCTCACCGCGTACCTGCAGTCGCTGGGCAAGAAGTGGGAGCCGGTTGCCGCCGCGGCCTCCGCGACGGCAAGTAGCAAGTAACAGGTATCAAGTATCAGGTTTTTCCCATCTCCGATCTCCTGACTCCCAACTCCCAATCCCATGTTCCGCCGCATCATCTACGAAGACTGGCAGCTGATTTTCCCCGTCGTGGCCTTCACGGTCGCCTCGTGCATCTACGTCGCCGCCGCCTGGCGCGCCGCGCGCATGAAACCCGCCGAGCTCGAGCAGCAGGCGCGCCTGCCGTTCGAAGATTGAGCCCGCGTCCACGCGAAGCCCACGACGTCCGATGAACAATCCCGACACCCCCAAGCCGCCCGCCGACCCGAACACGCCGAAAATCCGGGAGCACGTCTTCGACGGCATCCAGGAGTACGACCAGCGCCTGCCGAACTGGTGGCTCTACACGCTCTACGGCGCGATCGCGTTCTGGATCGTCTACTGGTTCATTCAGATGATCGCGCACGTCACGCCGAGCGACGGCGCGAAGGTCGACGCCGCGATGGGCCAGCTCAACGCCATCAAGCTGGCCTCGTCGATCGACGTCACCAATGACGACCTCTTCTGGCAGATGAGCCGCAACCCGGTCTTCGTCGACGCCGGCAAGCAGACGTACACGTCGAGCTGCGTGCCCTGCCACCTCGCCAGCCTCAAGGGCAAGAGCGAGAACCCGGGCGCGATCGGTCCCAACCTGACCGACCAGGCCTGGCTGCACGGCGGCACGCCGAAGGAAATCTACCACACCGTCGCCACGGGAGTCCTCGCCAAGGGCATGCCCTCCTGGGAACCGGTCCTCGGCCAGAAGAAAGCCGCCGAGGTCGTAGCCTACATCCTGTCGCACCACGAGAAGGGAGAGCCCATCACGGTCGAGGAATCTAAATGAAATTCGGGCGAACACACCCCGGCGCTGCGCGCCACCCCTCTTGATAGAGGGGAATCCACGCCGCCGAAGTCCCCTCTATGAAGAGGGGTGCCCGAAGGGCGGGGTGTGTGGTTCGTCTGTCCCCTGACTCCTGTCACCTGTCCACTGTTCATCACTCCCACCCGCTCACCCACGCATGAGCGCCGAAGAAAACAAATCCACCTCGCTCCGCCGCTCCGCCCCGACCGTCGACACCGTCACGACGATCGCCGCCGACGGTTCGCGCACGAACCTCCATCCGGCGGATGTCCGCGGGCGCTTCATGCGCGCGCGGCGTTGGAGCGGCTGGGCGCTGATCGCGTTCTTCATCGCCCTGCCGTGCATCCGGGTGAACGGCTATCCGGCCGTGTTCCTCGACATCGCGGAGCGGCGCTTCCACTTCCTGGGTTACACACTCGCGGCCCAGGACGTGTGGCTGCTGTTTTTCGGGGTCTCCGGACTCGGCTTCGCGCTTTTCTTCCTGACCGCCCTCTTCGGGCGCCTCTGGTGCGGCTGGGCCTGCCCGCAGACCGTTTACCTCGAGCACGTCTATCGCGTGATCGAGCGCTGGATCGATGGTGACGCCACGCAGCGGCGGGCGTTGCAGGCCGCTCCGCTCACGGCGCGCAAGGCGGGGAAGCGCATCGCCAAGCACGCGCTCTTCGCCGTCGTGTCGCTCGGCGTGACGCACATCTTCCTCAGCTACTTCGTCAGCCTGCCGGAAGTGTGGCGCATGATGCAGGAGGCGCCGGGCGAACATTGGGAAGCCTTCGTCTTCGTGTTCCTCGCCGCTGGCATCCTCTATTTCAACTTCGCCTGGTTCCGCGAGCAGCTCTGCATCGTCATCTGCCCCTACGGCCGCCTGCAATCGGCGCTGACCGACGATCACTCGCTCGTCATCGGCTACGACGCCGTCCGCGGGGAGCCCCGCGGACGGCTTCAGAGGACGGAGGACGGAGGACAGAAAACAGGGGACAGCAAACCAGCCACTTCGCCCGGCCTATCCTCTGTCCTCCGATCTCTGTCCTCTGGAGATGCAGGCGCCGCAGGTGCCTGCATCGATTGCTCCCGCTGCGTCCAAGTCTGCCCGACGGGGATCGATATCCGTCACGGTCTGCAGATGGAGTGCATCGGCTGCGCGGCGTGCATCGACGCATGCGACGGGGTGATGACGAAGGTGCATCGGCCGACTGGACTGATCCGCTACGATTCGCTCGCGGGGCTGACGGGCGGGAAGACGCGCTGGATTCGTCCGCGCACGCTGCTCTATGGCGTGCTGTTGCTGGTGGGCGCGGCGGTGGCGGCCTTCGCTTTCTCGACCGTGAAACCGGCGAGCTTCCTGGTTTATCGCATGAGCGGGGCGGCTTATTACGTGAGCCGTGACGAGGTCCGCGACCAGTTCCTGGTCCGGCTCGTGAACAAGCAGGCGGTGCCGGCGACCTTTGCCATCGAGATCAGCGGCGGCCCCGCGACCCTGGCGGCGACGGGTGTGACGGCCGCCGTGACCGTGCCGGCGTTAGGCGAGCAGGTGAGTCCGTTGGTGCTCGTGATGAACCGCCGCAACTACACCGGTTCGTTTTTCTGCACTGTGACCGTGCGCAACGCCGGCCGCAGCTTTGCCCTGACCCGCACCATCGAATTCCTCGGGCCCGACCCGAAACTCCTGGAGGACGAAGACCATGAAAACGGCATCAAGCGTTGAAACCAAGCCGCCCGCGAAGTCGGGCATCTGGATTCTGGGCTGCGCCTTCGCCAGCGTGCTGGCGATTGTCGTCGCCTACTATTTTGCCTTTAGCGCAGCACACGCGGCGGGAATCAAGGACGTGCCGCTGGCCACGAAAGGAGGGCGGCCATGAACGGCGAACTCGCTGGCATCACCGGCCCTGGCACCGCGCTCGTCGCAGGTTTGATCACCAGCCTGCACTGCGCCGGCATGTGCGGTCCGCTCGCGTGTGCGCTGATGCCGGTGGGTGGGCGGGCGGGGGAAACGGACCCGCAAACGGTCAGCACGGTTTATCATGCGACGCGGCTCGCCGGCTACACGCTGCTGGGCACGCTGGCAGGCGCGATCGGACGGTGGCCGCTGACGCTGCTGGATTCGGCGGTGCTGCGCTATCTGCCGTGGTTGCTGGTGCTGTTCTTTGTCGCGGTGGCGTTGCGCTTCGACCAAAGGCTGCCGCGGTGGTCAGTGTTGGGGAAAATCTACGGACAAATTACCGCGCGCTTGCGCGGCGGTTCACGGATCAAGGCCGCCGCCTGGCTCGGGTTCGCGACGCCGCTGCTGCCCTGCGGTCCGCTTTATTTCCTGCTGTCGCTGGCGCTGCTGTCGGGCTCGGCAGCGAAGGGCGCGGAGACGTTGCTCGCGTTCGGCCTCGGTACGGTGCCGCTGCTGTGGCTCGCGCAGCTGAACTTCCACTGGCTGCGGGCGCGGCTCGGGCCGGTGTGGCTCGGTCGGGCGCGCACGATCCTGGCCTGCACGGTCGCGGCGGTCATCGCGTGGCGTTTGCGCGGCACACTCGGGCTGGGCGGGCCCGGGGTGAACGACTTTGCCTGCTTCTAACATGAACTTCCCGGCAAACGACTTGGTGAACGGAGGTGCGAGCCCGATGGTGCGAGTGCGTGGACTGCGCGCCCCGCAAGCCGCCTCCGTTCACCTTTGCCGGCATTGTGGCGTCACGCTCGCCGCGGTGAACGACACCGGCTTCTGCTGCGCCGGCTGCGCGTATGTCTTTCGGCTGGTGCACGAGCATGGGCTCGAGGGCTACTACCGGATCCGCGACGCGGTCGTGGCGCCGGTGGATGCGGCGGTCTTCCAGCCGCGCGACTACGATTGGCTGGCGACCCGCGTGGGCGCGGCCGAGGCGGCAGGCGCGCCGGAAATGGCTTTGTCCGTGCAGGGTATTTCGTGCGCGGGTTGCGTCTGGCTGATCGAGAAACTTTTCCATGAGCAGCCCGGCGCGCTGGCGATCGAGACGGACGCCGGCGGCGGACGCATGCAACTGCGCTGGGCGGCGGGAAAGTTCGATGCGGTCGCCTTCGCGCGCACGCTGCAGTCGTTCAATTACCTGCTTGGCCCGCCGGGCGTGGAGACCGGGGAAGCGGAGAGCCGGCAGCTCGTGCGCCGTGTCGGGCTGTGCGCGGCGTTCGCGATGAACCTGATGCTCTTCTCGCTGCCGCGCTACTTCGGCATGGAGGAGAATTTCGCCTACGCGGGCTTGTTCGACACGCTCGCGCTGGCCTTTGCCACGCTCAGCGTGCTGGTGGGCGGCAGTTATTTCGCCGGCCGGGCGGTCCGGGCGCTGCGACATGCGGCGCTGCACATCGACCTGCCGATCACGCTCGGCATCGCCGGCGCCTACACGGGTTCGGTGTTCGGTTGGGCGGCCGGACGCGAGCAATACATCTACTTCGATTTCGTTGGCGCGTTCATCACCCTGATGCTCGTCGGTCGTTGGGCGCAGGTGGCGGCGGTGGAGCGCAACCGGAAGCGGCTGCTCGGCGCGGACCAGGGCATGCCGGTGGTCGACGTGTTCGACGTCGCGGGCGCGGCGAAATCGCAGCCGGCGGAAAATCTCCGCGTGGGTGAGATCTTCGCGGTGCGTCCCGGTCATCCGGTTCCGGTCGAGGCGCGGCTGGAAACTTTAGCCGCCTCATTCGGACTCGCGTGGATTTCCGGCGAAGCCGAACCCCGCGAGTACGCGGCGGGCGCGCGCATTCCGGCGGGCGCGCTTTCGCTGGCGCGCGAGCCGGTGCGGTTGCGTGCGCTGCAGCCGTGGACCGATTCGCTGCTCGCGCAATTGCTGCGTCCGGCGACGCGGGACGCCCACCGGCACCGCGCGCTGGAGCGGGTGATCGGCGGCTACCTGATTGTGATTCTCGGCGTGGCCGCGTTGTCGGCGGTGGGCTGGTGGGTGCACACGCATGACGCGCTGCGCACCGGCGCGGTGGTCACCGCCGTGCTGGTGGTGTCGTGTCCTTGCGCGATTGGCCTGGCTTTTCCGCTGGCCGATGAACTGGCCACCGTGGCCTTGCGGCGCCGGGGCGTGTTCGTGCGCGAAGCGGATCTCTGGCCGCGGCTCGCGCGCATCCGGCGCATCGTCTTCGACAAGACCGGCACGCTCACGCTTGAGACGCCGCGCCTGCGCAATCCCGAGGCGCTGGCCGCATTGGGCGGACCGGCCCGCGACGCGCTGCTCGCACTCGTGCGCAACAGCCTGCACCCGGTCAGCCAGAGTTTGCTGGAGAACCTCCTCGCCACCGGTCCCGCGGCGCCTGCCGAGGGTGAGGTGACCGATTCCCCCGGTTTCGGCGTGTCGCTCGTTACTCCCACGACACGCTGGACACTCGGTCGTCCTGGTTGGGCTCCCGGTTCTCAGCCCGTTTGTAACGTATTACGTTACAAACCGGAAGGAGCCGGCGCGACGGAACTGGCGTGCGATGGTGTGGTGCTGGCGCGTTTTGAGTTTGCCGATGAGATCCGGCCGGAGGCGCGCGAGGCGGTTGCCGCGCTGCAAGCGCGCGGTTTCACGGTGAACATCCTGAGCGGTGATCATCCTTCCAAGGTGGCGGCGATGGCGGCGGCGCTTGGGATTCCGAGCGGGCAGGCTGTTGGTGGCGCGACGCCGCAGCAAAAGGCGGACTGGATCCGCGCGCACGATCGCGGGGACACGCTCATGCTCGGCGACGGGGCGAACGACAGCCTCGCGTTCGCGGCGGCCTTCGCGCGCGGCACGCCGGTGGTGCATCGCGGGCTGCTCGAGAGCCGGGCCGATTTTTATTATCTCGGACGCGGACTCGCCGGGCTCGACCGGTTGTTCGCGGTGAACGCGGTGCGCCGCCGCACACAGGCGTGGCTCCTGGCATTTTCGGTTTCCTACAACGCCCTCGCCATCGGGCTCGCGGTGACCGGTCACATAAACCCGTTGGTCGCGGCGATCCTGATGCCGGCCAGTTCGCTGGTTTCCCTGGCCACCGTGGGGACTGGTGCGCGGCCCTAAAAAATATTTCATTACTGAAATATTTTGCTGCAAACTACGCTGAAGCCTGTATGTAGGATGCCGCCCTACAAAATACTTAGGGCGCTAGCCCTATGTTTACCCGTCGTGTTCGCTTCTGGCTCGTGGTCGGCCTCCTGGTTTCCAACCTGGCGGTCGGCATTTTGAGCCTGTTCTTCCTCCGGTCGGTGAACCAGCGCTATGCGGTCCTGTTCGAGCGTAGCATTCCGGTGGTGAACAACCTGCGCACCCTGACGCGCGAACTCGGCTTGGTGCAGCGCCTGGCGCGGCGCGTGGTCGATCCGGACAACGAGCCGAAATGGAAGGACCTTGCCCCGCAGATGGACGGCATCAGCAACAAGACCCGGGTGCATGCGCTGGAAATCAGCAACGCCGAGCTTTTCAAGTCCACCCCGCACGCCGCGGCGATCTCGGCGATGAGCCGCGAGTATGACGACAAGGTCGACGCTTTCCTGCGCCTGGTCCAGGCGGGCAAACTTTCGGAGGCGAACCACTACAACATCGATACGCTCCGGCCGGCCTACGACAACTACCAGCTCAAGCTCGATGCCGCCGCCGATTACGTGGAAAGCCAGGGCAATAATCTGCGCGATCGCTATGCGCAGGAGTCGCGTTTCTTCGGCGGCCTGCTGCTCGCCTTTGCCGGCTGGCCGGTCATCGCCGCAGTGATCGCGGTGTTTGTGCTCGCGCTGCTCATCATCACGCTGCTGGTGACGATCTTCACGCCGGAGTTCGGCTGGAACAAGCGGGGGCCCGCCAAGCCGAAACCGCTCAACTGAGCCGCCGGCTCAGAGCGTTTTCGGAATCGCGGCGGTGAGATTCACCGGGTCGCCGGCGGTCACGAGGATGTTGTCCTCGATGCGCACGCCGCCGAGGCCGCGGTGCCGGTCGATCAGCTCCCAATTGACCGTGTTGCCATAGCGCACGCGGCGAGCGTGGTCGCCGAGGAGGGCGGGAATCAAATAGAGCCCCGGCTCGACCGTCACGATGTAGCCCTCGCGCAGGACCAGATCCATGCGCAGCGAGCGCAGGCTGGGGCGCGGATCCTTTTTCCGGCCGGGTTCGAGACCGCCGGCATCGCGCACGCCGAGGCCGAGCATGTGGCCGAGGCCGTGCGGGAAGAAAAGCGTGTGCACTTCCTGTTCGACGAGGGATTGCGGATTGCCGCGCACCACGTCCATCGCGACGAGCGCGGCCATGAGGTCCACGGCGGTGGCGAGATGGAGATCCTTCCACTCGACGCCGGGCCGACACTTGTCGCACGCGCGCATCTGCGCGTGGAGCACAGCCTGGTGCAGATCGCGCTGGAAGGCGTCGGGCTGGCCGGCGACATACGTGCGCGTGACGTCGATCACATAGCGGTCCAGCTGCGCGCCGGCGTCGATCAGGATGAAGTCGCCGCTGCGGGCGATGCGGTCGCGCGAGGGCGAGCCGTGGAAAACCGCGCTCTGCATGCCGACGCCCACGATGCTGTCGTAGCCGGTGCATTGGGCGCCACCGCGGAAGAACTCGGCCTCGAGTTCGATCTGGATCGCGCGTTCGCTGACGCCCGGCTTGAGCAGCGGCTGGATCGCGGCGTAACCGCGCGCGGTGATGTCGGCGCAGCGTTTCATCGTCGCGAGTTCGGCGAATTCCTTCGGCCGGCGTGCATGCTTGTAGCGTTCGCGCGCCTCGGCGCTTTTGGCGTGGTCGGCCTCGATCCCGGCGACCGGCGCACCGAGCGCGATGACCGTGCGGCCGGTGCGGCGGGCGAGCCAAGCGGGAAATTTTTCCAGCAGTTCGCCGGGCAGCTGCTCGCGGCCTTCCCACACCCGGTCCAGCTCGGTCACCTCGGGCACGAAGGAAATCCACTCGCCGCCATGCCGCGGATCGTACGCCAGGATCGCGCCGGGCGCCTCGGCGTTGCCGGTGAGGTAATAATATTCCTGGTGCGCGATGAACGGCAGCAGCATGTCGCTGATCTCGGGCTTCGGTACCGGCGTACCGGCGCCGACCACGAGGATTTCATCATTCAAGTGCAGGGCGCGCGCGATGCGGGTGAGTCGGGCCGGATAGTCGAAAGACATGGCGGGGGAGCAGAGAAGTGCCCGGAAAAAATACGAAAACCGCCGAAAAGGAAAGAGGGCAGAACCCCCAGAGGAAGACAGAGGTCCCTCTGGGGTGTCGTAGCGTTTTGTTGTAGCCGGGGGTGCTGACCCCGGTCGCAGGCGGCAGAATGTTCGCTCCGGGGTCGACGCCCCCGGCTACAACTACAGCAATCCCATCTCCCGCGCGCGCAGCGCGGCCTGGGTGCGGTCGAGCACGCCGAGTTTCTCGAGGATGTTCGTCATGTGGTTCTTCACCGTGCCTTCGGTGATGTGCAGGCGGGAACCGATTTCCTTGTTGCTGCAACCCTCGGCCAGCAGGCGCAGGACGCCCAGTTCGCGGTCCGACAGCGGATCGGCGAGCGTCTGCGCGACCTTCCGGCCTTGCTTGGCGGAAAGCCGGTTGAGCTCGGCCATCATCTTGGCGGCGACCGACGGCTCGAGCACGGACGCGCCCTTGGCGGCGGCGCGGACGGATTCGCAAAGCTTGTCGGAGGAGCAGGCCTTCAACAGGTAGCCCACGGCGCCGGCGCGCAGGGCTTCAAAGATTTCCTCGTCCTCCTCGAAAGTCGTGAGCACGACGACGCGCGACGCGGGCAGGATCTGGGTGAGCCGGCGCGTCGCCTCGACGCCGCCGAGCACCGGCATGCGCAGGTCCATGAGGATGACATCGGGACGATGGACCTTCGCCAGCGCGACGGCGCGTTCGCCGTTTTCCGCCTCGGCCACGATTTCGAAATCCGGCTGCAGGCTGAGCAGCGTGCGCAGCGCCTCGCGGAAGAGGGACTGGTCGTCGACCAGCATGATGCGAAGGCGATTGTTCATCGTTCAGAGTTCATTGTTCACTGAAAATTTCGGGCAGGTGCATGGATCGAAATGACAAATGAACATTGAAAAATGAACGATGAACAATGCTCGCTGGTTTGTCTCACGCCGGCACCTCGACCCGCAGCGCAAACCCGCCCTCGAGCCGGTTCGCGGCATTCACCGTGCCGCCGACCACCTCGATGCGTTCGCGCAGGCCTTGCAGGCCGAAACCGCCGCCGGTCGCAGCGGGGGCGCCGACGCCGTTGTCGGATAATTCCAACACGACGCGCGCCGGGGCGCGGAAATCGAGTCGCACCAGCGCCTGCGTGGCGCGCGCGTGCTTGCGGATGTTGGTCAGGCCTTCCTGGGCGGCGCGGTAGAGAGCGTGCTCGATTCCCGGCGCGAGCGGGCGCGGGGCGCCTTCGATCGCGAGCGTGGGCACCGGTTCGCCGTGCGTGGCGAGTTCGCGCAGCGCGTCGGGCAGGGGCGGGCGCGTCGTGTCGGTGCGCAGCGCGCCGACGGAACGACGGACGTCCTCCAGCGCTTCCGCGGCGAGTTTGGCCGCCTTGACCACGGCTTCGCGCCCGCGCTCCGGCTGCGTCGGAATCAACGCGGCGGCGGCGTCGAGCTGGGTTTTCACGACGGTCAGGTAATGGCCGACGCCGTCATGGATCTCGCGCGCGACACGGTTGCGCTCGCGGGTGGTGGCAAGCTCCTCCGCCTGCGCGGCGTGAAGTCGCAGCTGCGCGTTGGCGTTTTCGAGTTCCTGCTGCAGCTCTTGCGCGCGGTTGCGCGCGTCCAGCGCCTGCCGCGTGGTATTGGTGAACACCGCGGTGAAGGCAAAGGCGGCGATGTAGCTCATGATCGCCTCGGGCACGGCGCGAACGCCGAATTCGAGCCAGAACACGGCGATGCTGATGCCGAAAAAGTAGAGGCCGTTCACCACGGCCCAGGGCCGCGAGAAATCGAAGATGCCCATGGCCACCATCGGCAGGAGAATGATGCCGAAGAAACCCTTGAGCGGACTGACGAATACCAGCGCGGTGGCGATGGCGCTCATCAGGAAATGCATCGGCAGGAACAGCTCGGGCCGGCGGTCCACGATCGCGTGATGGGTCACGCCCAAAGTCCCATAGAGCGCGCCCAGCAGGAACGTCAGCGCAATCCGCCAGGCCGGCGCCTCGAGGTGCGCCGCGAAGGCGAGCTGCAGGAAACAGGAAATGATCACGCTGCCGAACGCGAACGCGCCGTACACGCCGGTGCGGCGGGTCGGGGTACGGCAGATTGGGGCGTTGGTCATGGGCGGTACTATAACACGGCGGAGGCTGGCCGTGAATGTGTCGAAAGTCACGGTCACAGGACGGGCTCCCAGACGAGTCGTTTGCCCGTTCCGCCTTGCCTGCGATGCGACCAGAACAGGCTTGGTTAATCGGGGTCTGAGTTTATAACATAACCAAAAATTCCCCATGTCTTCACTCCAGACTCCCGACAACTTCAACTGGCCGCTGGCCTACGAGGCCGAGGCGTTGCTTTCGACCTACATCAACGCCTTCCTCGAGCTGAATTCGTTCGCACGCAACCTCGCGCAGCGGATGCACGACGAGACGGGCACCGAGTTCTTCGAATGGACCGACAGCTTCGTCGTCTCGAAAAACCACGAGGCCGCCTTCCGCGCCGCGGGCTTCGTGACCGAAAAGATCGAGGCGCCCGAGCACATCATCGTGCTGGCGCATCCGCATGCGATGCTGCCGCGCGTGCGCGTCTGCACCCGCTCGCCCGAGTCGGCGGCGCCCATCGCGCTGTTGCTGCGTCCGGAATATCTCGCCGACTTCATGGCGCGCCACGGCCTGACCGGCGAAATCGAGGGCGCGCCCTGCGCCCGTTTCCGCGCGGTGACGGTCAGCCACGAAAACGGCACCACGCTGCGCGCGTGCGAGCGTCTCGGCTATCGCGGCTTTCTCGTGACCGAGCCCGCCCCGGGTTTTGCCGCGGCGGTCGTGAAGGTGCGCGAACTCTGGCGCGCGCGGAAACGCGATTACGCCAACGATGACGACGGTGCGAAGCAGGCCTTCGCGATCCTCGACCAGGCCATCGCGCTCGTGGGGCGCGACGTGGCGTGCGAGCTGTTCTTCGCCGAGGAGCGCGATTTCTGGATGTTCCGCAACCGCGCCGGCCGCGTGCAGAAGCGCCGGCAGGACCAGCTCGGTCTCGGCTGGGCCAACCACGATCATCACACGTACCGCTGTTCGCGGCGCTATTTCCCGGACCTCGTGAAGTTCATGGAGAAGCTCGGCCTCGAGAAGCGCGAGCGCTTCTACGCCGGCGCCGAGGCGGGCTGGGGCGCGCAGGTGATGGAGACGGCGAGCGTCGGCATCGTTGTCTTTGCCGACGTCGACCTGCTGCCGGAGGAGATGAATGAGGACTACGCCGCCAAGCGCCTGCCCGAAGTGGCGAAGGCCGGCACCGTCGGACTCTGGTGCGGCTTGCATGGCGACAGCTTCCTGCAGGCCGGCATGCATCACCTGGAGGCGCGCTTCAACCACCCGCTGCTTCGCGAGCAGCTCGCGGCCGAGGGCATCGTGACGATGAAGCCTTTCTCGGATTTCCCCTTCCTCAAGCAGGCCTTCACCGAGGGCGAGCGTTGGAAGGTCGACCCGTTGCGCGTCGAAACGCTGCGTTCGCGCGGCCTGATCACCGACGCGCAGGCAGCGGCGTTCCTCAAGGACGGCGCCATCGGCAGCCACATGGAAAACCTCGAGCGCAAGGGCGGCTTCAAGGGCTTCAACCAGAAGTCCGTCAGCGCCATCATCGCCGCGGTCGACCCCCGCAACGTGCGCGAAGTCGCGCATACGCACTAAATCGATCCTTACCACGAATGGACACCAAGGGACACGAATAGGCCGGCTTACTACCAAGCCAGGTTCGTGTTCATTCGTGTTGATTCGTGGTTCAATCCACTTTCCCAGATGAAAATCGGAATTGTCGGCGCCGGCAAAGTCGGCGGGACCATCGCCACGCTCCTCGAGTCGTGCAAATTCTGCCAGGCGGTCGAGCTCGCGGATTCGCGGGCGGGCATCGACCTGAAGGGTCTGAAGAAATCCAAGTTTGTCCGGACCGATGTCAACCAGGCGAAGCAGCTCGCGGCCTTCGTCGCGGGCAAGGACGCCGTGGTCAGCGCCGCGCCTTATTTCCTCAATAAGACGATCGCCAGCGCGTGCGCGAAGGCGGGCGTGTCTTACTTCGATCTCACCGAGGACGTCGAGACGACGGCCTATATCCAGAAACTCGCGGCGAAAGCCCCCAAGGCGACGTTCATGCCCCAGTGCGGACTCGCACCCGGAGCGATCAACATCGTCGGCGGCTCGCTGGCATCGTCGCTCGACCATGTGCGCAACTGTGAGATGCGCGTCGGCGCGCTGCCGCTCAACGCGAGCAACCAGATGAAGTATTACCTCAGCTGGAGCACCGCCGGTCTGATCAACGAATACTGCCAGGTCGGCGAGGCGCTGCATGGCGGCAAGCTGGTGACGACCATGCCGCTCGACGGCGTGGAGCGGATCACGATCGACGGCACCGAGTACGAGGCGTTCAACACCTCTGGCGGCGTCGCGACGATGTGTCAGACGTTTGCCGGCAAGGTCGGCGACCTGAACTACAAGACGATGCGCTATCCCGGCCACCGCGACCTGATGAAGTTCCTCCTGCAGGACCTGAACCTCGCGCCGCGGCAGGAGCTCGTGACGCAGATCTTCGACCAGGAAGTGCCGCTGACGGAGTCCGACGTCGTTGTTTTCTACGTCAGCGTCGTCGGCAACGAAGCCGGCGGCGGCCTCAAGCAGCGTAGCTTCATCAAGAAGATGCACGGCGACACCATCCACGGCCGCAAACTCAACGCCATCCAGCTCACAACCGCGGCCGGCATCACCGGCGTGCTCGAGCTGTTCGCCAAGAAGAAGCTCGGCCCGGGCTTCGTGAAACAGGAGTCCGTCTCGCTCGAGAATTTCCTCGGCACCAAGTGGGGCGGACGAGTGTACGGAAATTGATTCCAATTCATTAAACGCGGAGATCGCGGAGTACGCGAAGAAATGCATTAATAAATCAACCGAGCTTACACTCCGCGCCCTTCGCGTCCTCCGCGTTTAAATTGCCTTAGTACTTTCCATGAAATCCTCTTCTGTCTCCGCCGTCGCAAAAGCGATTTTCCCCAAGCTCGGGCTTTCCCGGACCGCGCCGAATGCCGGGGTCTTTTCCGGGACGTGGGGCGGTTCGGGTGCGTTGCTGGAAAAGCATTCGCCGATCGACGGCTCGTTGCTCGGCAAGGTGCGGCAGGCTTCCGCCGACGATTACGAAAAGACGTCCGCCGCCGCGCATGCCGCGTTCCTCGAATGGCGTGAGCTGCCGGCGCCGAAGCGCGGCGAGGTGATCCGCCGGTATGGCGAGGCATTGCGCGGGTTGAAGAAGGAACTCGGCCAGCTCGTGTCGCTCGAGGCGGGCAAGATTCTCGCCGAGGGGCAGGGCGAGGTGCAGGAGATGATCGACATCTGCGATTTCGCCACCGGCCTGTCGCGTCAGCTGCACGGTCTCACGATCGCCTCCGAGCGTCCCTGCCATCGGATGATGGAACAGTGGCAGCCGCTTGGCGTCGTGGGCATCATCTCGGCCTTCAACTTCCCGGTGGCGGTTTGGGCCTGGAACAGCGCGCTTGCCGCCGTGTGCGGCGACGCGACGCTATGGAAGCCGTCGGAGAAAACCCCGCTCACGGCGATCGCCTGCATCAAGCTGGCGGAAAAGGTCTGTCGCGAGTGCGGGGTGAATCCCGCGATCTTCTCGCTCGTGATCGGCGACGGCCCGGTGATTGGCGAGCTGCTCTCGCATGACAAGCGCGTGCCGCTCGTCTCGGCCACCGGTTCGACCCGCATGGGGCGTCGCGTCGGTGAGGTGGTGGCCCAGCGCTTCGGCCGCTCGTTGCTCGAGCTGGGCGGCAACAATGCGATCATTGTCACGCCGTCCGCCGACTTGGAACTGGCGAAGCGCGCCATCCTCTTCGGTGCGGTCGGCACGGCCGGGCAGCGTTGCACCACGACGCGCCGCCTGATCGTCCACGAGTCCATTCGGAAAAAATTCACGGCCTCGCTGGTCGCCGCCTACAAGTCGCTGCCCATCGGCAGTCCGCTCGAGTCTGGCAACCTGGTCGGCCCGTTGATCGACGAGACCGCGGTTGAGCACATGCAGGCGGCGCTCGCGCAAGTGAAGAAACTCGGCGGGAAAATCCTCCACGGCGGCCAGCGCAAGCTCGGGCTGTACGTCACGCCGGCGATCGTCGAGGCGCGGAACGACTGGCCGGTGGTGCAGCACGAGACCTTCGCGCCCATCCTCTACGTCATCGGCTACAAGACCCTCGACGAGGCCATCGCGCTGCAGAATGGCGTGCCGCAGGGCCTGAGCTCGGCGATTTTCACGACCGATGTGCGTGAGAGCGAACGCTTCCTCGCCGCGCGCGGCAGCGACTGCGGCATTGCCAACGTCAACATCGGCACCAGTGGCGCCGAGATCGGCGGCGCCTTCGGCGGTGAGAAGGAAACCGGCGGCGGCCGCGAGAGCGGGTCCGACTCCTGGAAGGCCTATATGCGCCGGCAGACGGTCACGATCAACTACTCGAACGACCTGCCGCTGGCACAGGGCATCAAGTTTACGGTGTAGGCCACCGGACTCGAGCCAACACACCCCGTCGCTGCGCGCCACCCCTCTTGATAGAGGGGACCCAAACATTCGCAGCCGAAGTCCCCTCTATGAAGAGGGGAGCCGAAGGGCGGGGTGTATGGAAAACGGCTGCGTTACGCCGCGCCGCTCTTGCGCACGGGCGGCATCGGGATCGCGCCGGTGCGCGAGGGCATCGGGGCGTACTTCGGCGTCTCGAGGCCGGCGACGAGGTCGGCGATTTTCACCGGGTGGCCGTCCTTGAAGCAGTTGTTCGCCGCGACGCCGATGAGGATGGAATTGGCGCCGGCGTGCTCGTTGGAGGCGCGCAGGTATTTGTCGGCCGGCGCGTCGGGCAGGAAGATTTCGTCGAGCATCACCTTGTCGCCGCCACCATGGCCGCCGTTGCCCGTCCACGGCTCGTGAAGCTTCGGCACGCCGCGGATGGGGATGGTGCGCGTTGTGACGCCGTCCGCCGCGATGCCGCCCTGCACGCCGCCGGCGCCGTCATTGACGTAAATTTGTTCGACGATCGTGTGCTCGAGCCGGCCCTTCGTGCCGTTGAAGGCGATGTGGTAGCCTTCCCACGCGTTGAAGGTGTTGAGCGAGTAGCTGAGCGTCGGGCCGCCCTTGTATTTCACCATGACGTTCATGGTGTCGTTGATGTCGATCGACGGGCGGAACACGCACTGGTCGCGGAAGTAGCCGTCGTATTTTTCCTGGTCGAGGTAGAGCTCCTTGAGCGACGGGCTCGCGGCGAGGTCCATGTAGAAACCGCACTTCGCCGTCTCCGGGCAGGTGTGGCAGCGCTCGTGCGCGTCGCTCAGGCCCATGCGTTTGGCCATTGCCGGCGTGTAGTAGTCCTTCTTGCCCGCAGCCCAGACCGTTTCGGGCACGTCGCCCAGCCACCAGTTCACCAAATCGAAGTGATGCGAGGCCTTGTGGATCATCAGGCCCTGCGAGATTTCCATGTGGCTGTGCCAGCGGCGGAAATAATCCGCGCCATGCATCGTGTTGAGGAGCCAGTGGAAATCGACGGAGAGGACGTCGCCGATCTCGCCCGACATCAGCAGATCCTTCACCTGCGTGCGCGGCGGCGAGTAGCGGTAGTTGAACGTGACGCGCAGGTGGCGGCCGGTGCGCTTGGTGGCGTCGAGCACGCGCTGGCACTTGGCGGCGGTGTTGGTCAGCGGCTTTTCGGTGATGACATCGACGCCGGCCTCGAGGGCGCGGACGATGTAGTCGTCGTGGGTCGAGTCGATCGTGGTGACGATGACAAAGTCGGGCTTCGTCTCCTTGATCATCTTCTCGAAATCCGTGTGCGCGTAACCCGGGGGCGGCGTGGCGCCGTTCTTCACCGAGCGGGCGCGGGCGACTTCGACGCGGCCCAGGTTCAGGTCGCACACGGCCACGAGCTGGGCGTGCTCCGGGTAGGTCTTCTCGATCGCGTCCTGATACATCTGGTGGCGCGAACCGACGCCCACGATGGCGAAGCGGCGGCGCGGCGCGGCGGACGAGGCGAAGGAGATGCCCGAGGCACCGAGCGCGAGGCCCGCCGCCGAAAGGGTTTTCACGAAGTGACGCCGGTCAACGCCGGCCGGGGTAGGGCCATTCGGGTGCAACATGCGCGAAACCTTAGGAGAGTGCGGAGCTACGCCAAGAGTGGAATCAGGGGACCGTTTGAAATTTCAAACGCCAGATGCCAGACGCTAAATAAATCCGAACGGCAAAACCAGAGCTTTGAAAATTGTTTGGAGTTTGGCCTTTGGCATTTGGCGTTTTCCCCGCTAGGGGTCGGGTCATGCACACTTGGAAATTTTTCCCGACGGGTGGTCTCGATCAGGTGGCCCTGACCAGCGGCGCGGACCTGCTGAATCTCGACCAGCTCGACCAGAAGCTGTGGGTTGCCCTCAGCTGCCCGGTGAAGGGACTCGAGCTCGACGAGGCCACGCTGAAGCTGATCGATGCCGACGGTGACGGGCGCATCCGGGGGCCGGAACTTCTTGCGGCAATCAAGTGGTCGGCGTTGCGCCTGAAGGACGTCGGGGTGCTGCTGCAGGGCACGGACGGACTGCCGCTCGCCGCCCTCAACGACGCCACGCCCGAGGGAAAAATCGCCCTCGCCTCGGCGAAGCAGATCCTGTCCAACCTCGGCAAGAAGGACGCCACGGCCATCACGGTGGCCGACAGCAGCAACACCGCGCAGATTTTCTCCGCCAGCCCGCTCAACGGCGACGGCATCATCCCGCCCGAGGCGACGGAAGACGCCGCGGTGCAGACGCTGATCAAGGATATCGTGGCCTGTGTCGGCGGCGCGCCCGACCGCACCGGTTCGATCGGCGTCACGGCGGCGCAGATCGACGGCTTCTTCGCCGATCTCGCGGCGTACGCCGCCTGGGTGAGCCAGAGTTCGGCCAAGGACATTGCAGTGCTCGGTGAAGGCACCGATGCCGCCGTCGCCGCCCTGAAGGCCGTGCGCGCGAAGGTGGAGGATTATTTCGGCCGTTGCCGGCTCGCGGCGTTCGACGCCCGCGCCGCCGCGGCGCTCAATCGCAGCGAGGACGAGTACCTCGCCATCGCGGCCAAGGACCTGAAGATCACCGCCGATGAGATCGCCGGCTTCCCGCTGGCGCGCATCGAGGCCGGCCGCGCGCTGCCGCTGCTCGAGGGTGTCAACCCCGCCTGGGCCGGCGCGCTGGCGACGTTGTTCAATGCCGCGGTGAAGCCCATGCTGGGCGCGGCGAAGACGAGCCTCACCGAGGCCGACTGGACCGCGCTCAACGCGAAGTTCGCGCCTTACGAAACCTGGCTCGGCGGCAAGGCCGGCAGTGCGGTCGAGAAACTCGGCCTCGCCCGCATCAAGGAAATCCTCGCGGGGCAGGGCAAGGCGGCGCTCGATGCGCTCGTCGCCCGCGACCGCGCGCTCGAGCCGGAGTTCAAGGCGATCAGCGACGTCGACCGCCTCACGCACTACCACCGCGACATGCGCGCGCTGCTGCACAATTTCGTCAATTTCGCCGACTTCTACTCGCGCGACCGCTACGCGATTTTCCAGGCGGGCACGCTCTACCTCGACAGCCGCAGCAGCGAACTGTGCATCCGCGTCGATGCGCCGAACCCGCTCGCGGCGATGAGCAAGATGTACCTCGCCTACTGCAGTTGCACGCGGCCGGGCGGGGCGGCGATGACGATCGTCGCCTGCTTCACCCAGGGCGCGAGCGACTTTCTCTTCGTGGGTCGCCACGGTATTTTCTACGACCGCCAGGGCCGCGACTGGGATGCGGTCATCACCAGCCTGGTCGACAATCCGATTTCGCTGCGGCAGGCGTTCTGGTCGCCGTACAAGAAATTCGTCCGCATGATCGACGAGGCCGTGGCCAAGCGCGCGGCTGCCGCCGATGCGGCGGCCAACGATCGCCTGGGGCGCGCCGCGGACAAGGCCGTGGACGCGGCGGCGACGGCTGCCGCCAACAGCGCAGTGGCCGCCGCTCAGCCCGCGCCGCCGCCTCCGCCGCCGAAGAAAATCGACGTCGGGGTCGTGGCGGCCTTGGGCGTCGCCGTCGGCGCCATCGGTGGCGCCCTCACGGCCATCGGCACCGGCCTGGCCAAGCTCGCGTGGTGGCAATTCCCGCTCGTCATCCTGGGCGTCATGCTCGCGATTTCGCTGCCCGCCGTGATCATCGCCTGGCTGAAACTCCGCCAGCGCACGCTCGGCCCGATCCTCGATGCCAACGGCTGGGCCATCAACGGCCGCGTGAAGATCAACATTCCGTTTGGCACCAAGCTCACCGATGTCGCCACGCTGCCGCCCGGCGCGCAGCGTTCGCTCGAAGATCCCTACGAGGACAAGGACGCCGCACGCCGTCGCCGCTTGATCTGGATTCTGGTGATCGTGTTCGCCATCGCAGCGGGCTACATTCGCTGGGACCACAGCCAGCGCGGTCATTACTTCTGGCAGACTCCGCCGCCGCCCGTTCCTGCCGAAGCCGTGCCGACGCCAGCCGCGGCGACTGAGCCGACGAAGTAAGTATAGGACAAGGGGGTAGGCAGGCAGGGATGTCCTCGCGCTCTAGGGTATGCGCATGCCCGAAAATCGGTTTTTGGGGCCGATTTACCGCAATATGCGGTATGCTTACCGGGCTTTAGAAGCTATACTTAAAGCAGATACGGCGGTTAAATTCGTCTAATATATAGACCCTAGTCTATATAGGTTAAATACCCTATCTTGCATTGAGGTGCGCGAGCCTCATAGTGCGCCGCATAACAAACTGCGACAGCCGATGAGTACCACGCCCGAGAACCCGATTTCCGACGCCAAACCCACCGAGTGGATGCTGGTGGTCGATGATGACCGCCAAGCGCGCGAGATGGTGCTGCAGTGCCTCAACGGCACCGGCGTGGAAGTGGTTGGCGCGAGCAGCGGCGTCGAAGCGCTGCGCATTTTGGCGGACCGGCCCGACGAGCCCGTGCTGATTCTCATCGACGTGCTGATGCCGGGCATCGACGGGCTGACGCTCGCGCGCCGGTTGCTGCCGCGGTTCAAGCGCACCTCGATCAGTTTCATGAGCGGCTTTGCCACCGACCACACGCTGTGGCCGCTGGAATTGCAGAACCTCAACCTGCTGGTGAAGCCGTTCCCCGTCGCGACGCTCAAGGGGATCGTGGGCAGCGCGCGCGCCGTCTACCGGCTGCGCGGCGGCGGCTGACGACACCGCGCTTCAAGTTTCTTCCCCCGTTCATGGCTTCCTCCCCCCTTACGCCAAACTCATCCACGCCGGGCTGGTTGCTGGTGGTGGATGACGACGAACCGATTCGCATCATGGTCGCCGAGTTTCTCGCCGACTCCGGGCTCGAGATCGTCGGCGCGCCCAACGGGGCCGAAGCCATGGCCGAGCTCGCGACGCGCCCGACGGAACCGGTGCTCGCGCTGATCGACGTGCTGATGCCGGGCATCGACGGCCTGACCCTCGCGCAAAAGATGCGCGTCCGCTTCAAACGCAGCACGATCGTCATCATGAGCGGCCACATGAGCAACCTGTCGTGGTGGCCGATGGAGCTCCGCGAAATTCCCTTCCTCGCCAAACCGTTCCGCCTCGCGGAACTCCAGGAACTTCTCGCCGGGGCCAAGGCGAACTACGCCGTCGAAAACTAAGCCCCATGGAAACCAATCTCATTCTCACCGCCAAACAATGGCAGCTGGCTCCGCAGCTGGAGCGCACCGCGCTCCAGGGCGGCGTTCAGGTGGTGAAGAACATCCCGGAGCGCACGTATCTCCGGATCACGCTCAAACAGTGGGTCATCCTCAGCCGCTTCAAGGACGGCCGCACCGTGCCGCAGGTCCTTGAGGCTGCGATCGAGGACCGCGTCAGTCCCGCGCTGGGCGAATTCTACGAGCTGATCCTCAAGGCGGTGCGCGCGCGCATCCTCGTCGAGCTGAACCACAGCGTGACGCCGACGCCGGCGGCGAACTGGTCGATGCGCCTGCTCCCGGAGCGCTGGCGCTACGTGCTGTGGATTCTTTTCTTCGCCGGCCTCGGTGCGACCTTCGCCTGGCGACCGGTGGTCCCCGCGACCGGCGGCGCCATCATGGCGAGCCTGGGTTTCCTGGTGGTGACCGTGGCGCTGGGTTCCGCGCTGTCGGCTTCGCTGCTGCGCGGCGCCGGCGCCGAGGTGTACAAGCGCGGCTGGAATCTCTGCACCGACGACGTCTGCATGCTGCCCCGACACGAGCAGCGCACGGTGCGCGTGGCGCCGCTGGCGTTACTCGCGGCGGTGACGGGTTTCCTCGCGTGGTGGCGGCCGCAGTGGAGCTTTCTCCCGCTGCTCGGCCTGCTCCTGCAACTGCGCCCGGTCTTCGGCGGCGCGGTCAACGCCATGATCCGCATCGGCGCGAAGCGCCAGATCAGCGACGCCGAGCATCACTTCATTTTCTCGGGCAACCGCACGGTGGCGAACCGCGGCAAGCTGCTCGCGCGCGGCCTGCGCAGCGGCGAGACGTGGCTCGAGATCGCCTACGGCATGGCGTGGACGGTCGCACTCGCTTATTTCCTCGGCTCGCTGACCGAAATGGCGCCGTGGAAATTTTCCTTTTGGGCCACGCAGGGCCCGCGCCTCGCGCTCGCGGCGGCCGGTTCGCTGCTCCTGCTCGGGCTCATCTACGGCGGCGTGGAAACCTATGTGTTCCTGCGCGACCGCGCCCGCGCGCGCCGCGAGACGTTCCGCCAGTGGAAGCAGCGCTGGTTCGGCCGGGACAAGATCGCGACCGACGACAGCGCCCGGCTGCGCGCGGTGTTGCAGGCGCCGCCGTTCCGCCTCCTGCCGCCGCCGGTGCAGCAGTCCTTTGCCCGCACGCTGACACCTTTTCGCGCCGGACCATGGAAGACGTTGCACGCGCTCGGCGAGCCGGTGAGCCACGTTTCACTGATTCTCTCCGGCCAGGTGGGCGTGTACCGCCAGTCGCGCACCGGCCGCCGCCAGCTCGTGCAGGTGCTCGCGGAGAACGACCTGGTCGGCCTGCACGCCGTCGCCGACCCGGACCGCCCGGAATATCTCTACCGTACGCTGACCCCCGTGCTGCTGCTGCGCGCCGAGTGGGCCGAAGCCGAGAAGCAGGTCCTGCCGCGCCTCGCGCCGGTGATTCTCGCCAGCCAGGTGCAGAAGATCCCGTTCCTGTCGCGCATTGGCCTGTGTCAGAACTGGCACAAGCAGGCGATCCAGCGCTTCGCTGAGCTGTCGCGCATCCGCGACTACCGCGAGGGCGAGGTGATCCTCGAGCACGGCTTCTTCAGCGAAAGTTTCTACATCATGTTCGAGGGCGAGGCCGACATCATCACCGGCGGCCGCCGCGTCGCCACCATCGGCGGCAGCAGTTTCTTCGGTGAAATCGGTTTGCTGCAGAACAGCAACGCCACCGCGCGCGTGCAGGCGAAGGCTGGCGCCCGCAGCCTGTGCATCCCGCGCAAGGAATTCCTCCGCTTCGTCGCCCACAACCACACGGTCGCGCTCGAGCTGGAACGCGTGAGCTCGAAGCGCCTCGGCCGCCCGATCTTCCCGTTGTCGGTGGGAAATTTTAAGCAGTTGTGAGCGACGTCTGATGGAGGGCCGGTCTCCTGACCGGCCAAAAGGGTTCCGTTGCCCGCCGTCGTCGTGGATCCTTCTCCCGCAACGGCGGGATCAGGATGACGGAGAAAGAATTCTCCGTCACTTCAACACCTCCAGCAAGCTCGCGTGGTCGTCGGTCCAGAGGATCGTCTTGCCGGGATGGTCGGTGGAGTCCTGGGCGTCGATGCGGATGGCGTCGCTGTCCAGCAGGTCCTTGTCGGCGGTGAGCAGCACCCACACCGTGGAATAGAACCACCAGCGGTCCTGCTCCAGGTTGTCGCTGACCGTGAGGTAGTGGAGCCCGGCGTCGCGGGCGAGGCCCTCGACCACGGGACGCAGGTCGAGATGTCGGTTGGAGATGTGCACGGCGATGATGCCGCCGCGGCGCAGTTCGCCGAGGTAAACCGCCATCGCCTCGCGGGTCAGCAAGTGCACCGGGATGGCGTCGCCGGCGAAGGCGTCGAGCACGAGCAGGTCGAACTGCTGCGACTGGCCGGTGCGGAGTTCGCGCTCCATGACGAGGCGCGCATCGCCCAGGGCGACGTTTACCGTCGCCGGCGTGTCCTTGAGGTAGGTGAACGTATGCGTGGCCACGCCGACGATCGCCGGATTGATCTCGTAGAAGCGAAACGAGTCGCCGCGCCGGCCGTACGCGGCCACCGTGCCGGTGCCGAGCCCGACCGCGCCAACGCGCCGGGCTCCCCCGGGCAGCGCCGCGAAAGCCCGGCCGAGGCCGCTGGTTTCCTTGTAGTACGTCGTCTGCCAGCGCGCCTGCGGGCCGCCGCGGAACTGCAGGCCGTGGACGATGCCGCCATTGGACAACAGCAGCGAATGCATGGTGGGGTCGGGCGCCTCGTCGTACAGGAACACCTTGTAGGCGCCGTAGAAATTGCGGCTGGCGGCGAAAAGATCAGTCCCGTCACTGGCGGCCTGGTTGATGAAAATCGCGGCGAGCAGCGGGGAGAGCAGCAGCGGGATCGCCATCATGCGCGGCTGCCACGCCGGGGCGAGGCGCCGGCCCTCGCGCAACGCGAAGGCGAACACCACGAGGATCGCGACGAGCGCGAGCCATTGGGCCGAAGCAAAGTCGCGCAGGTGGCGCGCGAAGGAAAGCGGCCAGCCGTACCAGGCGTCGCTCTTGTCCGCCTGCAGCAGGGGAATGACGAAGAGCAGCGTCAGCACGCCGCCGGCCAGGCTGAGGACGAGCGCCCGGCTGCGCTGCCAGACGCAGATCATGCCGAACAGATAAACGAGCAGCACGAGGCCGAGCTGCAGCTCGCGGAAATCCGCGAAGACCAGGGGCGCACCCAGCGTCACGAACAGGCTGCCCGCCGCCCCGCCGGCGGCAATGGCCAGGTAATAGCCGGTCAGCTGCGAAGACGCCGGCCGCAGGCGGTACAGCTCGCCATGGCAGACCATGCAGCCGACGAACAGCGTGCCGACGAGCGCGATGACCTGCTGGTGCAGCGGCGGTCCGTGGATCGAGAGAAAGTAGGCGAGGAGTCCGCAGCAGAGCACGAGCAGGCCGGCGAACAGGTTGCGGTGATACCAGCGCGGGTGATCGAAGCAGACGATAAAGGTGACGAGGTACACGCCCAGCGGCAGCACCCAGAGGAACGGCACCGCGGCGATATCGAGGCAGAGCTTGTTCGTCGTCGCCACGAGCAGCAGCGAAGCCACCGCCGGCAGCGCGACCCAAAGAAAGCGGGCGAGGCGGGATGGCGATGCATCGGATGTAGCCGGGGGCGTTGACCCCGGTTCCGATAATCCGGGGTCAACGCCCCCGGCTACAGGCGAAGCGACTTTCCGCACCTGCCACGCGCACGCGGCGCAGAGTGCGGCGAAGAGCACGAGGCCACCGGACCAGCCGAGGGCGAGGGCGCCGCGCGAGAAACGCGGCTCGAAGAAAAACGGATACGCGAGCAGCGCGAGCAGTGAGCCGGCGTTGGAAAGCGCGTAGAGCCGGTACGGCGACGCACCGGGATGGGCGAGGGAGAACCAGCGCTGCAACAGCGGTCCGGTGGCGGAGAGCACGAGATAGGGCAGGCCGAGCGTGGCGGTCAGCAGGAGCAGGATGCGCAGCACGGGGTCGTCGCTGCCGGACGGTTTCCAACTCACGGCCGGCGTGATGGGCAGGAACGCGAGTGCGGCCACGAGCAAGGCGACGTGCACCAGCGTCTGGCGCCGGGGCGCGAGCCGCTGCAGGAGGTGCGCGTACGCGTAGCCGCCGAGCAGCAGCAGCTGGAAGAACAGCAGGCAGGTCGTCCACACGCCCGGGCCGCCGCCGAACCACGGCAGCAGGTATTTTCCCATCAGCGGCTGGACGAGAAATAGCAGGAACGCACCGCAGAAGATGGTGGCGGCAAACAGGGGCACGGCGGCGACGCTAGGAGCGCCGCCGCAAAATCCAAAGGCCAAACTGCCAGATGCCAAACAAACCCGACCTGACAAATTCGAATCTCGAAATTATTTGGCGTTTGGCGACTGGCGTTTGGCGTTTTCCGCGCTGAACCAGCGCAGCGCTTCCTCGATGTGTGGCGCATAGACCTCGTGGCTGCCGTTGAAGCGCTCGAACTTCACCGTGGTGAAGCCGGTGTCCGTGAGATTGTCCCGGACCTGTTCCATTTGCGCGGGCGTGGCGATGGGATCGCGGCTTCCGCTGCTGAGAAAAACCGGCGTGGAGAGGAAAGTGGCGTGCGGCAGCTGCGGGAGCGACAGCGCGAAGCGCAGGGTCGGTTGGTTGCAACCGGCCTGAAAGACGCCGAGCGGCGGATGCCCGAGCAGAAGCGAGAAGGCCGCGAGTGTGCCGGAGCGTTTGGCGCCGCCGGAAAAGCCGCCGAAGGCGCGCGGCCAGTGCTCAAAGCCGGGCCAGGTTTCGTGGAGGCGGGCCAGTGCGCCCATGAGCAGGGCGTAGCGAAAGGAATCGGTGTCGGCCGCGAGGGCGACCGGCGAGGGCGGGTCCGCGGCGACGACGATCCAGCCGGCCTTGAGCGCCGGTGGCGCGAACTGGCGCAGCAGCGCGCGGCTGGAATTGTAGCCGGGATCGGCGGTCGCACTGACCAGCAGCACTGGCCACGCGTGGTCGGGCGTGAAGTTTTCCGGTACGGCGACGGCGCACTTCGCCTCGCTGAACGCGAGGGGCCGGTCGGTCGGGCTCGCGAAGCTGCGCAGCTCGGCGGAGAGCGGTGCGGTGAACTCGACGACCTCGCCGGGACGAATCGCCAAGTCAGTCGATGCCGCCAAGGCATTGGCTGCAAAGAGGCACAAGAGGCGCAAAAAATGAGCCGGCGAAATCAGCAACAGGCATCTGAAATTTGAGATCTGGGATTTCAGGCCTGATGATGTCCGGGAGCGCGCCATGCTCATACGCCTAACACCCAACCCTTAACTCCTAACATGAAATGCGGCGAGTCGCCGTCATTTCACGATGTAGAACGGATTCGGCAGCTTGAACGTCTTCTCCGCGTGGCCGCCCTGCAGGTCGCTGTTCTGGTCGCCGACGTTGGCGATGATGGTGTAGCCGTCCTGTTCGATCTGGGCGCGGATGGCCGTCTTGTAGAGGCGCGCGGGCTTCTCGGTGTCGTCGGCCATGAAATACGCCTTCTGCCAGGTGTCGTAGCCGACCTGGCGGAGATTTTTTTCCGTGCTCGCGCGCTGGTTTTCGTGGCGGGCGGTGATGAAGAACACGGCGACGTTGTGCCGGACCGCGGTCTCATAGACCGCCTGGACGGGCACGATAGCGGGGGCGCGGGCCTCGGCGAGCCAGCGGTTCCAGATGGCGGGGATGTAGCCGAAATCGTTTTCCTGCATCTCCGACAGGTTGCTCAGCGTGGTTTCGTCGATGTCGAAGACGATGGCCAGTTTCTGGTCGGGTTTGGCGCGGGTGACGCGCTTGGAGACGTACTTGTTGGCCTGCAGTGCCACGGCGGCCAGGTCGCGTCCGTACTCGCCCGACGTCGCGTACTGCAGGACGGTCCATTTCGCCTGGTTGAGGTTGGTCGGCTCGAGGGCAAACTGGCTGGCGGGCAGGGCGAGATAAAGGACGGCGGCCAGCAGGGCGGGGAGGCGTTTCAGCATGGGCCCAGCAAAGCAGGCGGCGCGGGAAATTCAATGCGCGCTTGCGGCGGGAAAAAAGAGGCCGGTCGCGGCGCGTGCGATTTTCCGTGCCGGAATTTTTGCGGAAAATTTTTTCCCGCGAAAAATCGGGCGCGCAAACCCCCGCAGTTCTCATGTGAGAATAAATATTCGCGATGGGCGAAAAGGGCGCATTTCCGAGCGAAATAATTCGCTAACCTTTTTTAAGGCTCATTTCCCCGAAGAGATGTTTTTTCGCGGCGGTAAGGTGCCGGCGCCACTGCAGGCATTGGGCAGCGCTCTTCCGGGGCGTTCCTGCTGGCGGCACTGCGAAACAGAAAATCCCCGCAGTTCGAGGTCACCCGACACTTTGGCGAGGCGCCCGGATATTTTTTCCGGAGCGCGTCGCCAATTAAACCCCAAAACAATGAATACGTCTCCCAGTGACGGAAAAGATAACCGGAAGAAGCGGCTGCTTCTTCCTTTGTTAGGTCTGTTGGTCGGACTGGCGCTTCCCATTCGCGCCTACGCGGTCGATTACGCCGCGTGCGAATGGTGCCAGTCTATGTGCTCGAGCCTCATGTACCAGGAATACTCATGGTGCGCGGCTAACGACCCCTCGCAATATTGCTACGATCAGGCGAACGCGCGGTCGGTGGATTGTCACACCAACGGCTGCTACACCGCCTGTCATTAGTTGCCGCCGGGGGCTGCCGCAGTGTGGCGGCAGCTCCTTTTTCCCTGCTTCCCGGGTGCCGATGCGGTGGCGTGTTTCACCCCATCTTGCGATTTTCTCTTTTCCGGCGCCGTGGCGCGCCCTGATTTATGCTCAACCGGCTTATTCTCCTGCTTTCCCTCCTCGGCATGGTCGTCGCGCTCCACCTTTGGATTCAAAAGGAGCGGAAATTTGACCAGGGTTGCTGGGGTGTCGCCTCCGAGTCCGCGCCGGCTCAGCCGGCGGCCGGATGCACCAACTCCGAATTGGAAAAGGCGAGCGTGCTCTTCGGCATATCGGTCGCGGCGCTCGGTTACGGCTTTTATTTCTTCACCGGCCTGCTGGCGTTTGCGTCGCTGCTGTTGCCGGCCCGCGGAGCGCGCGCCTGCCAGGCTGCATCCGAGATGACCGTGATGCTGGCGCTGCCTTTCACCCTGTACCTCTTCTACATGCAGGCGTTTGTCGCGCACGCCTTCTGTCCGCTTTGCCTCGTTTCCGGCGCGCTCGTGGCCGGGTTGTTCGTTTTGCATGCGATCCGCTTCTGGCGGGGCAGCTATGAGGCCGTGTCCTCGGAAGCGCGCGTGCTGGAAATCGGCTACGCCTCGGCGATGGGTTTTGCCGCGATGGGCGTGCTCGTGGCGGTGCTGCTGTTCGTCGACCAGGTCGGCACCCGCCGGCTCGACCAGGGCGACAACCCCCGGCAGTTCATCGCGTTGTTGGGCCAGGTTCTGCCCCATTTCATCGCCCCGGAACGGCTGGCGGAAATGAAGCCGGCGCGCCTCAACCGCGAGGCGCCGCCCCTGGACTTGGCGGCTTGGGTGACCGCCGACACCCCGGCGCTCGGGGCGCGCACGGGCGCGAGTGTCGTGGTGTTTCTCGATCCCAATTGTCCCAGTTGCGTGCACGAATTCGCGACGGTCCGGACCCTGGCCCGGAGCCATGGCGATCGGGCGTCCTTCCATGTTTTTTCGCGCGTGCTCTGGGATTATTCGCTGCTCCAGACCCAGGCGCTCGAATTGGCGCGGCAGCAGGGCAAGTATTTTGAGCTGTGGCAGCTGATGTTCGACCGTCAGCAGCGCGGGGGCATGGATCTGCCCGCGATCGGGAAGCTTTTCCGGGAACTGGACCTCGACCGCAACGACCTGGAGAACCGCCTGGCCGCAGTCCGCCCGGAAGTCGTGGCCCGGCGCGAAAAGGCGGCTGCGGCCGGCATCGACTCCACCCCCACGATTTATCTCAACGGCGTGCGGGTCGACAATCGCAGCTGGGATGAAAAAAGCCTGGGCCGGCTGATCGACCAGGCTTTGGCCTCTTCCGCCCGGCCTGCTCCGGCGGCGGAGGCGGGACAAGGCGCGCACGGAAATCCCTGAGATTTCCGGCTGTGACCACGGGCGGGATTCTAGGTCCGGCCCGTCGCCTGAACCGGCGGCAAAAAATTGCGGAATTGAGCTAAGGTTCGCGCCGCCCAAGCGTCATACCTGAAACATCCCGCTTTGGGCCGAGTCGGATGTGGCACCCCCACACCCCATGTTCTCGGATTTTCGTTTCGCCCTGCGCTCCCTCGGTCGCGCGCGCGGGTTCACGCTCGTGACCGTGCTGACGCTCGCGCTGGGCATCGGCTCCGCCGCGTCGATCTTCAGCGTGGCCGACTGGGCGTTGTTCCGCGCGAGCAAGTTTCCCGATGACGTGCTGGCCATCGGCGGCCAGTCGGATGACGCGCCTTTCACTCCCTTCCGGCCCGGATTCATCATCGAGCCTTACGAGCAGCGGAAGGATGTGTTCACCGAGTTTGCCAAGGCGAAGAACCGGCAGGGCAACATCGTCGTCGAAGGCCGGCCGGTGGCGACGATGTGGACGGATGTTTCCGCCAACGCCTTGGCGATGTTTGGTGCGCGCGTGCAGCTCGGGCGGACGTTTCTTCCCGGCGAGGACGTCGCGGGGGCCGATCATGTGGTGATTTTGTCCGATTGGTTTTGGCGGCAGAATCTGGGCGGAAACAAGGACGTCATCGGGCGGAAAATCATCGTGGGCGATGGCGTGTGCACCATCGTGGGCGTGCTGGCCGACGGGCAACGCCTGCCGGGCTACATGGGCGGTCCGCTGCTGCGTCCGTTGGTCTACCGCTACGATCCGGCCAAGCCGTATTGGGAGTCGTACGCGATGTTGTTCGGCCGGCTCGCGTCGGGCGTCACGCGGGACCAGGCGCTGGCGGCCTTGCGTGCCACGCCTTTTACGGAGCCCGCGCAAAGCGGAGAATTTTTCACCAAGCGCGATCACGTGGCGCTCGCGGCGCTGGGAGAGATCAATCGGGATAACTTGAAGAGCACCTATTGGCTCATGCTCGGCGCCGTGGGATTCCTCTATGCGATCGCGTGCCTTAACGCCTCGAATCTCATGCTCGTGCGCATGCTCGGCCAGCGGAGGGACCTTTGCGTGCGCCTGGCGCTCGGGGCCGGTCGCTGGCATGTCATTCGGCTGCTGTTGTTGGAAAGCGCGGTGCTGGGAGTCTGCGCCGGGCTGGCGGGAATGCTGGTGGCCAACTGGCTTTTCCCGCTGTTGTTGAATGCCACCGGCAGCCCGAGTGGCGGTACCCGCGACTGGATGAGCTGGACGCTTGGTTGGCGCGTGGTGACGGTGCTGGCGGGATTGAGCCTGCTCACCAGTGTTTTCATTGCGCTGCTCCCCGCGATGCGCGTGCTGCGCACCGACATCAACTCCGGCCTGAAGGACGGCGGCGGCGCGCTCGGCGAGAGCCCGGGCCTGGCGCGGCTGCGCGGCGGGTTGGTGGTGCTGCAGGCGGCCTTCGCGATGATCCTGCTGGCGGGTGCCGGCCTGATGATCCGCTCGTTCCAGGAATTCCAGAAGGTGGACTTCGGTTTCGATCCGGCCGGGCTGACCAAGGTCTATTTCCAATTTCCGCCCGACACGCCGCGCGACTGGCAGCCGCTTTTGCTCAAGCTGCGCACGATCGAGGGCCTGTTGCGGGAGATTCCCGGCGTGCGTAATGCGGGCTTTGGGGCGGACGTACTGCTGCCGGGCTACACTTATTCGGCTTCGAAATTTCCCGGACCGGACGGCAAGGAAATCGGGGCGACGATCAGCGGTTTCGACCCGGGTTTTCGCGAGACGGCCGGTTTGCGGCTCAAGCTCGGGCATTGGTTCACCCAGGAACGGGGCGAGGAAGTGGTGATCAACGAGGGCCTCGCGCGCGCGATGTGGCCGGGCGAGGATCCGATCGGCAAGATCCTGCTGCCGGTGGGAGTGAAGGGGAACAAGGATTGGGTGGGCTGGACCGTGATCGGCGTGGTGGGCGACGTGCGCGCGACCATGCGCGAAGGAGTCGGCAATCACCTGTATCGTGCCGAAGGCATGGAGCCGCAGCAGTTCAATACCTTCATCGTTCGCACCGTGCGCGACCGCGACCCCGTCGCCATGGATGCGATCCGCCGCCGGCTCTACGCTTTCGATCCGCGCATCATCGTGCACCAGATTGCCACGCTCACCGAGGTCCGTGACCAGCAGCTTTGGCTGGAGCGCATGGCCAACTCCGTGCTCAAGGTGCTGGCGGGCATCGCGCTGCTGCTGACGGTGGTCGGGATTTTTTCCGTGCTCGCGTACACCGTCGACCGTCGGCTCGGCGAGTTTGGCGTGCGGATGGCTTTGGGCGCCTCGCGGCGCGACCTGATCGAACTGGTGATGAAGCGCGGCGTGTGGCTCACGCTCGTGGGCGTCGTGCTGGGCCTGGGCGGCACCCTGCTGCTGTCGAAATTCATCAAGACGCTCCTCTTCGGCACCACGCCCAATGATCCGTGGGTGCTGGGAGCGGTGGGAATCGTGCTGCTGGTCACCTCGGTGCTCGCGTGCGCACTGCCCGCGCGCAAGGCGTCGCGGGTCGATGTTTCGAAACTGCTCCGCTCGGAGTAATCTTGCAGAGCGCGGCGGTGGGCCCGCGCAAAATGCAAGCGGGCGAAATTATTTTCGCCACGGCGGAACCTTTGTCTGTCGGCGCGGAACCAAGAGAGCAGGCGCACGCATCAGCACGCAGGCAGTGAAACCCTCAACCCACTGAAGCCATGAATGCGAACAAGACGAAGTTCTCCCTGATTCTCGCGTGCGGCTTGGCGCTGGCGGCCGGGCCGGTCGTCTCGGCCAACGACGTGCGCGACGAATTTCGAATGTTGGATACCGACGGCGACGGCCGCATTTCGCGCACCGAGCACCTGCTGGGCGCGCAGGCGTCATTCAATCGTGTCGATGCCAACAGCGACGGCGTCATTACCCTCGCGGAGATGGACGCCACCCACGATCTGCAAAAAACGAGCCGGCTGAAATTCTGGGACAAGCAGGACCAGCGGTCCGCGTCCGAGAAGATGCGCCCCGTCGACCTGAACAACGACGGCCAACTGACCCGCGCCGAAAACGAAACCACTGCTGAGACCATGTTTGCCCGCATGGACACGGACAACGACGGCTACCTCAGCAAGGAAGAGTGTGAGAAAGGTCACAAACAGATGGAAAAGCAGAGCGGCCGGTAGGCCGCGGTGACCGCCGGAGGCCGAGGTCTCCGGGGATAGGAAAAAGCCGCCTCCCTTCGAGTGGGGAGGCGGCTTTCTTGTGAGTCTAGTGGTAGGGCGGCGACTCCGCTCGCCGCCGCGGCCCATCGACAGGCTTCGGGCCCTGAGGTTGCCGAAACGGCGCGGACGGAGTCCACGCCCTACCTTCTGTAGCCGGGGGCGTTGACCCCGGTTGTCTTCACCCGCGCTTCTTCTTCCGATGATGAATCGTCAGCCGGTTGCCATCGGGATCGAGGAATACCGCCATGCGGCAGAGCGGGGTGTCGAGCGGCCCCATGACGAACTTCACGCGCTTCTTCTGCAGGTGCGCCACCGCCTGGTCGAAGTCGCGCACTTCGAGTGCGACGGAGGTGCCGCCGTTCTTCGATGGCTTCCATTGCGGCGAGGAGCCGATGGCGAGCGTGTTTCGGCCGATGTCGTATTCGATGAACTTGGCGTTCTTGGTCACGGGAAAATCCTTGGACGGCTTGAGGCCGAGCACGCCCTCGTAGAATTTCCGGGCGCGGGCCATCTTTGTGACGGCATACGCCGTGAAGCCGATCGATTTGTATTGGATCATGGGGAGCTGGGATTGGATGAATTGGACCGACGCGGCTGAGTGTCAGTTCCGGGTTTCGTTCCTCACCACCGTCATCCTGAGCCGTGCGAAGGATCCACGCGGTCGGCGAATGTCCGTCCTTTCCCTTGGGTCCTTCGCACGGCTCAGGATGACGGTAAGTGCGCCTGGGGCGTGTTGGTGGAGTAGCGGGCAGCGGTCCATGCTATGGACGGTTTTTCCCAGCTCGCGAAAATCCAAAGTTTCGTTTTGGTAGCGGTACCTTTCTGATGAAAACCCTACCCCGTTGGTTTGCCCCGATCCTGATGTGCGCTGTTCCGGCGGTTTTGCCGGCCGCCGATGCTCCCGCCGCGCCCGCGCCGCCGCCGGCCGTTGCCGCCGAAGTTCGTCCGCCGCGTCCGCCGCCGCCCACGCGCGCACCGGATGGCCCGGGCGCGCCGAAATTTTCCGTGCCGGGCGCGAAGCCCGGCGACACCGGCTGGCATGTCGCCCCGGGCGTGAATGCGCCGGTCGACGCCGAGGGCGATTGGCTCGTCGGTCCCGATTACGTGCCCGCGCCGGAATCGAAGGAGGTGTCCGGGGTGCCGCAGGGCCGCGTGGTGCAGATCACGCTGGATTCCGCGGAGAGCAAATTCTACCCGGGCATCGGCCGCGACAAGTTCGGCACGGTCGATCCGGCCAATCCGCTCACGCTGGTCGTGCAGACGCACCCGGCGCCGTACAAGCGCACGATCACCGTCTACATCCCGAGCCAGTACGTGCCCGGCACGGCCGCGCCCTTCCTCATTTCCCACGACGGGCCCGCAGCCGGCAAATCCGACCCGCTGCTGGTGAATACGCTCAACAACCTCATCGCGCAGCAGCGCGTGCCCGCGCTCATTGCCATCATGATCCAGAACGGCGGCGGTGACGCGCAGGGCAACCAACGCGGACTCGAGTACGACACGATGTCCGGCCGGTTCGCCGAGTTCATCCAGGCCGAGGTGCTGCCCGCGGTCGAGGCGCAGTGCCACGTGAAGCTGACCAACGATCCCGACGGCCGCGCCACTATGGGCTGTAGCTCAGGCGCCGCCGCGGCCTTCACCATGGCGTGGTACCACCCCGAGTGGTATCACCGCGTCGTCTCCTATTCCGGCACCTATATCAACCAGCAGTGGCCGTACGATCCGGTGACGCCCGGCGGCGCGTGGGAGTACCACAACCGCCTGATCGCCGCGAGTGACGCGAAGCCGATCCGCATCTGGATGCAGGTGAGCGATGGCGACCTCTACAACCCGAATGTCATGCGTGACGGCATGCACGATTGGGTGACGGCGAACCACCGCATGGCCGCGGTGCTCCGCGAGAAAGGTTACCACTGCCAGTACACGTTCTCGCTCAATTCCCGCCATTGCGACTACAAGGTGAAGCAGCAGACCATGCCGCAGGCGCTGGAGTGGGTGTGGCGCGGGTATCAGCCCAAAGGCTGATACTCAGGTGACAGGAGACAGTAAGCAGACGACAGATTGTTCGTCGTTCATTGCTCAATGTTCATTGGCCATTTCGAGCAGGGTTTCCTGCATGGTTCGAAATTTAAAATGAACAATGAACTTTGAACGATGAACAATTAGTTTTGCTCGCTCTCAGAACGTCCGCTGGCCCAGCACCACCTTGCCGCGCGGTTGATCGGGTTGCGCGGGGGTGCTGATATCCTCGGCGGTGACGAAGAGCTGGGGGCGCGACGGTTTGGCGGCGTCGGCGGGGGCATCGAGCGCGAAAGAATAAAGCCCGCGGTTCAAACCGGCCAGCGGTAGCGTGCCAGCATCCTGGACCCGACCGGTAGAGGCGTCGGCGACCCAGAGATGGTAGCGCTGGTTGGGGGTGAGCGCGGGAAGTTGCTCGATGGCGATGAAGCCCTGCTGGCTCGCCGGATCGAAGAGGGCAAAGGCCCGGTTGGTGCCGGTGGCGGATTCCGGTTTAACCGGCACGGCCGCGGGGTTGCTCCAGTAATTGTTGGCGAGGGAGGCGAGCTGGATGAAGCGGGCGTCCGTATCCTTGATCGTCGCGGACTGCGGCAACTCGGCGAAGGTGTTGCGGTTCGCATCGAGGCCGACGACGACGAATACCGGCTGGGCGCGCGAGTGGCGCACGCTCTGGACCGCGAGCGTGGCGAGGCTGACGGCGATGACGGCCGCAATGCCCCAGCGGGCCGCGACGGCCCAGGGGGAACGGAGGACAGAGGGCAGAGGACGGAGGACGGGGCCGAGCTCAATCCCGGCGGGGCTGGGTTCCTCTGCATTGGATTCGATTTGTTCCTCGATGCGCGCGAGCAGGTCCGCGGACGGCTCAACCGGCGGCAGTGAACGGATACCGCGCGCCAGGCCGGCCTCGAGCTCGCGCACGGCGGCGGCGAGCTCCGGCTCGCGCAGCAGGCGCGCTTCGAAAACCGCGCGTTCGCGGTTGTCGAGCTGGTCCAGCACGTAGCGGCTGGCGAGATCGTCGGCGGTGTTGTTCATGACGGGGAAGAGTTGAGCGTGGGATGCAGGGCGAGCAGGCTGCGGCGGAGATCGAGGGCGGCCTCGGTCTGGCGCACGAGGCGGGCCAGGGCAGAGTCGCCGGAAAGCAGCGCCTCGAAGGCGGCGCGTTGCTGGCGGTCGAGGCGACCGAGCACATAAAGGCAGGCGTAGTCTTCGGGATGTTCGTTCATGGCGTGGCGGAGTTGAGGGTGGCGCGCAGCTCGAGCAGGCCGCGGCGGATCCAGGTTTTGACGGTGCCGGCGGGCTGCGCGAGCTGCGCGGCGATCTCGGCGTGGGTGAGGGTGGAAAAAAGGGCGAGCTCGAGCGCGGTGCGCTGGGGCGGGGCGATCGTGGCGAGCAGGGCGTTCACGCGGTCGGCGGTCTCATGCGCCTCGGCTGACTGGCGCGTGGTTTCGCGCAGCGCAAATTCCTCCGGCGCGATGGTGTCGGCGGGCAACGCGTGGAGCGCCGGGGTGTGGCGGTGCTTGCGCAAGTGGTCGATGGCGGTGCGGCGGACGATGGTGACAGCCCAGGTGAACGGGCGGGAGAGGCGGGCGTCGTATTTCGCGGCGTGCTGCCAGATTTTCAGGAAGGCATCCTGGATCACTTCTTCGGCCGCGCCCCGGTCGCCGAGGAAACGGAGAGCGAGCGAGAGCAGCGGCGCGCTGTAGCGGCCGTAGAGCTCGCGGAACGCCGTACGTTCGCCGCGGCCAATGGCAGCGAGCAGGGCAATTTCCTCGCGAACTTCGTTCTCCGATGACGACATGGACTCGCCGGGACGCTTACTTCTTCTTGGGGTTGAGCTCCGGATAGAGCACGGGCTCGACCGCCTCGGCGATGGCGGCGGCGCCGAGGCGGAAGATTTTTTCGAAAAGGTCGTCGGCATTTTCCCCCAGGCGGGCGTTGTAGTGGGTGGTGACGATGCCGAAGTCGTGCTTCCGCCCATTGACGATCAAAGTCGCCCAGGCGCGGAAAACGTAGTCGTCGATCGGGTCGCGCCGCACCTTTTGGAGCGTGATGCGCAGTTCGACCGGATAGTCGGGCGTGTTGCCGGCGAAACGCTCGACGCTCACCTTCGCCGGCCACTGCCGTTGTTTGGCGACTCTTTTGAAAGCGGTGTCGAAGCGGTCGAAATCGGTGTAGGCATTGCCTCCCGCGGTGAGCGCCTCGACGACGGTGACGTGCAGCTCGGGCTTCTCGTCGTTCGCCGGGGTCCCGGCCCGGCCCGGAATCGTGGCGAGCAAAGCCAGCGCAAACAGGGCGAGAAAGGGGCGGGAGGTCGTCATGGTTGTTTGTACGCGATTTCAGAGTGCCCGGATTCAAAAAAATGCCGGCGCGGGAGTGAATGAAACGTACGTGGTTGGGGGCCGGGGACAATGGCCAAACGGGTGAACCACAGAGGCGCAGAGGCAGAGAGAAAACCTGTCAATCGAACCGGGTGGCCACAAGAAGCCACGAAAAGGCGCAAAAAGAGCGATTTGTTTTCGTGGCTTCTTGTGCTTCTTCGTGGCCAAACAGTTTGCGGATCGTTCGGTGTATTTCTCGGTGCCTTTGTGTCTCTGTGGTTAGTCCGGATCGGACACAAAAAAGCCGGGTGGCGCGAACCACCCGGCTTCCTGTGACTGGCCCGAAAATGACGGCTTAGTAACCGCGCGCCTTCTGGTCCTTGCCGACGGCCTTCTGGACTTCGCCGCCGACCTCGCGGAGCGCGCCCTTGATCTCGGTCTTTGGGCTGCGGAAGACCTTGCCGACCGTGCGCTCGGTCTTGCCGGCCGCGATGTTGGCGTTGCCACGGGTGATGTTGGAGGTGCTGGCTTTCATTTTAATTTTTGGTTTGGGATTTCGGTTTTGGAGGAATGCGTGTGCTGGAATGGACCGGACTTCGCGCCGCGCAGTTCCGGATCTTCCGCGGAACGTTGACCCCGGGAAGAAAGTGCGGAACAACCGCGCATGCCTTCGAAAATCAAATGGAACGACGACCGCGTGCAGGGCGCCGTGACGGCCCTGCTGCTCATCGCCCGTGACCGCCTGATCCGCGGCGAACCGGAAAACCTGATCGAGGAATCGCTGGCGGAATACCGCGCCGATCCCGAAGGCTACAAGGCGAACAAAAAGGCGTGGCCCGCCGCGAACGAACTCGGCGCCTTGAAGCACCCGCAGTACGTGACGTATTATCAAAAGCTGGTCGCCGACGCCGACCGCCTGCTCGCGAAATGGACGCAAGCCAAACGCCAGTTCAACAGCGTGCTCGAGCTGGACAATGCGCTGGTCGGGCAGCTGGAGAGCTATCGTTGAGACGGTGAAGTCGTCTCAACGATAGCGGTAAGGGGTAGGCGGGAAGAGGAAGGCGGATGCCACCGAAAGTCCGATCCGTCTGTGTTCGGAGATCTCTCGCTTACCTCCTGCCGCTTTCCGCTTACCGCCACGCTCGCTCAAGCGAGCGTGGCCATGTCGATCACGAAGCGGTACTTCACGTCGCTCTTCAGCAGGCGTTCGAAGGCGTCGTTGATCTGGTCCATGCGGATCATCTCGATGTCTGGGGTGATGTTGTGCTTCCCGCAGAAATCGAGCATCTCCTGTGTCTCGGGAATGCCGCCGATGGCGGAACCGGAGAGCGAGCGACGGCCCATCAACAGCGAGAACGCGGCGACCGGGAGCGGATGCTCGGGTGCGCCGACCAGCACGACGTTGCCGTCGCGCTTCAGGAGACCGAGATAGGCGTTGATGTCGTGCTGCGCGGAGACGGCGTCGACGATGAGATCGAAGCTGCCGGCCTGCGCCTTCATTTGCGCGGCGTCGGTGGAGACGACGACCTCATGCGCGCCGAGGCGCTTGCCGTCGGCGACTTTGCCCGGCGACGTGGTGAAAAGAACAACGTGCGCGCCGAAGGCCTTGGCGAACTTGACCGCCATGTGGCCGAGGCCGCCGAGACCGACGATGCCGACTTTCTTGCCCGGGCCGGCCTTCCAGTGGCGCAGCGGGGAGTAGGTGGTGATGCCCGCGCAAAGCAGCGGCGCGGCGGCGGCGGGATTCAGGTTGGCCGGAATCTTGAGCACGAAGTCCTCCGTCACGACGATGCTCTGCGAGTAGCCGCCGAGCGTCGGGGTGCCGAGATGCTTCTCCGTGCCGCCGTACGTGCCGCCCGTCATGCCGAGGTCGCAGTACTGCTCGTAACCCGCGCTGCAGTTCGGGCAGGTGCGGCAGGAATCGACGAGACAACCCACGCCGACGATGTCGCCGACCTTGTGCTTGGTCACGCCGCTGCCGACCTTGGCCACGCGACCGACGATCTCATGGCCGGGGACGGCGGGGTACTGCGTGAAGTGCCATTCGTTGCGCGCGAAGTGGAGGTCGGAGTGGCAGACGCCGCAGAAGAGAATCTCGATCTGGACGTCGGACGGCGTCGGCTGGCGGCGCTCGATGGTCGTGGCGCCGAGCTTGGCGGAGGGGCTGGCGGCGGAGTAGGCTTTCGTGGAGTAGCAGACGGGTTTCGACATGGAAGGGGAAGGGTTGGTCGCAGGATTATCCGATTGCGACGAATCGCAACGGATATTCCCCGGGGCCGGTTGGAGTTTGTGGCGGGCGGCGGTTGGAAATTTTCACCGCGTCGCGTTTTGCGCGGTATTGTCCGCCGAAAGTTGCGCAATGCAACCGTGCGAAACATCGCGTTTTGCACGACGCGCTTCTAACTGGCTGCGCAACAACGCTGGAATAATTCCCACGCGCGTTGGCATCGGATGAGCGAAAGGATTTTTCGCCGCAGCCGTCTGTGGAGGACGGATACGCCTTCCGGCCGATCGAGAAAAATCCAACCCATCCATTCCCATGTCCGCCGAAACCCTGAAAGAACTTCTGATCGAGGAGATCAAGGATCTCTATCATGCCGAGACCCAACTGGTGAAAGCTTTGCCGCAAATGGCGGAAGCTGCCGCGAATCCCGAACTCGCCGCCGGGTTCCAGCACCATCTTCTGGAGACCAAAGGTCACGTTACGCGCCTGGAGCGGGTTTTCGAAATCCTCGATACGCCGGCCAAGGGCAAGACCTGCGCGGCCATGAAGGGCCTCATCAAGGAAGGCAGCGAAGGCATCAAGGACCACGAATCCGGCGCCGTGCGCGACGCCCTGTTGATCGGCGCAGCGCAGCGCGTCGAACATTACGAGATTGCCGCCTACGGTACGGCCCGCGCCTTTGCCGAGGAGCTGGGTGAGAGCGAAATCGCGCTGCTCCTTCAGGCCACCCTCGATGAGGAGGGTGGCACGAACAAGAAGCTCACGGCGATTGCCACGACCGTGAACGCCGACGCCCGCGCCGCGGCGTAGGTGAGGCTCCGGCGGCGCGTGCCGTCCGGAAAAGCAACGGTGTGCAGCGACAGTCCGGGGGCATCGCATTCGGCCGTTCCGCCGCCGTTCGTGTTGAATTCAACCAAGCGACTTACGCCGTGCGCATCACGGCTGTGCGCCAGTCCCCGGTCAGCCCGGGTCCTGATGCAGGCCAGGTGAGCGCGGACCAACCCAAACAAACCGATAGAAACAAACCAATACCATGAAACGAATCCTCCTCCTCTGTGGCTGCTTCGCCAGCTTTGCCGTGATGTCCGCCCAGGACAACCGCGCCCTGATCGCGGGCGAATTCAACGATTATGCGACCCACAGTGGTTCGCATGAAATCATGATCAGCGGCGGTGGCACGGCGAACAAGGATGTCGACAATTCCTTCGGCGCCTTCGGCCTCAGCTACGGCCAGTATTTCACCGACAGTGCGGAATTAGTGTTCCGCCAAGGCGTGAACTATTCGAATCCGAGCAATGGCGACTCCGCTTGGAACGGTTCGAGCAAGCTTGCGCTCGACTATAATCTTGGCGCGAGCCGGCTGCGTCTGTTCCTCGGCGTGAATCTCGGTTACGTCTACGGCGAGTCCGTCAATGAAACCTGGGCGGCGGGCTTGGAAGGGGGCTTGAAATACTACGTGCGCCCCAGCGCGTTCATAGCGGTGATGGTCGATTACGGTTGGTTCTTCGATCACGCCGACAACATAGATAACCGCTTCAACGACGGCCAGTATACCTGGTCGCTCGGCGTCGGTTTCAATTTCTGACGTCATAGCCCGCAGAAAGGCTGCGTCGGAAACCGCACCACCGTGGTAGGCCACGGTCACCAGAGCAGGGCCCGGTAAGCGACGGGCCCTGTTTTGCCTTTTCGCTTTCCGTCATCTTGAGCCGTGCGAAGGATCCAAGGGAAAGGGAGGCATCACTGCCATCGCTTGGGTTCTTCGCACGGCTCAGGATGACGCAACTGGGGTGATCCTGTCGTCTGTTCTCTGTCTCCTGTCTTCTGACTACTCCTCATCCGGCGTCCCGCCGGACGCCGAGATGTCCTCCTGCTTGATCTTATCGACGTTCATGCGTTCGACCTTCCCTCGGATCGTCTTGATCAGCTCTTCGAGTTCCGGCGGTTCTTTCATGAAGCGCAGCGGGTTCGAGCGGGCGACGACGAAGGTTTTGAGGTAGGGACTGTTGAAGCCCTTCGCCTTCAGCTTGGCCACGGCCTCGGCGACCTTGGCGTCGAGCTCGAGCAGCATTTCCGCGATGCGCTCGTGGGCTTTGAGGGATTTCGTGAGCGAGTCGTCGCTGAAAGAGGTCAGGCGGCGGACGAACGAATTGTACACACCGCCGCTGAAGCGCGGGATCTTTTCGTAGCAAAGGCCCATCGTGATGAGCGACGCCTCCTCGAAGTAGTAGGCAAAGTCCTTTTCGGGCTTCGCCGCGGAATCCTCGAGCAGGTTGCGGAAGATGCGGATGACCTCGAGGGACTTGTCCTTGAGGTTGTGGGCCTTCTCGGTGTTGAGGGCGAGAATCTGCCAGGCGACCTCGCGTTTCGGGACGACGAGGGCGGTGATGGATTTCGCGCCGAGACGTTCCATCGCGGCAAGACGGTGGCCGCCGTTGGGCGTCCAGAAACCTTCCTTGGGCGCGGTGATCGCGATGATCGGGTCGAGGAACATGCCCGTGCGGTCGATGACGTCGGCGAGCTTCTTGTGGTGCATGTCGGACACGTCGCGCTGGAACGGCGTCGGTTCGACGCTGGCGACCGGGAGTATGGCGATAAGCAGCGGATGCTGGCCGATGGGATCGAGATACTGGCCGGTGACGATGCCGCCGGCCTTCTCGATCGCGGCCTTCGTCTCGGCGGCGACGCCAGTCAGCTCCGTGAGGACGGAGGCGGTTGCGTCGCTCCCGCGAGTGCCAGCCTTGGCTTTGCGCGGACGTTTCTTGGCGGGAAGACGCTTGAGCAGGGATTTGGTCGGCATGGGGAAGGGTTAACAAGAAGCAGCGAAGAAGCAAAGGTGCTGTAGCGGCGGTCTGTGACCGCCGGGTTGGCGGAGCCGGCGCTCGTAGAGCGCCGCTCCAGGTGAGTTACTTCGAAGCTACTTGCCGGGCCTTGAAGTAGTTTTCGACCCAGGGGCGCAGTTCCGTGGAGTTGACGGAATTGAAACTGCCGAAACCGAGGAGGTAATTGTCCTGACGCAGCACGAACGCGGAGAAGGAGCCGGCATCCTTGATTCGCCGGTCCCCCTGTTTGACCTCATCCTGAGAAGTATCGATCACGATGCCGCTGTGGCCTTCGATCTCCACGTTCCGGACTTCGATGTGCAGGTCACCTCCAGCGAACGGGGTGAAAACTTCGACCAACGCCCGGGTGGCCTGCAGGGCGGTCCAGGCGTCGGAGTTGCTGGCGAAACCGGCGACGGCGGCGGCGTAGTCCTCCTCCCGGATCCGGTCCTTTGCCGGCGTGGCAAACGCGGCGAGCGTGTAGGATTTCGGCATCATGGCGCGGAAAATGGGAATGAAGACCTTGGCCATGCCCTTGGTTCCTTCCTTTTCGTTCTCCTTCGATTCGAGTTCCGCCATGACCTTGTCGTCGTTCAGCCGGGCCGTGATCAGGTCGATCTGGGCTGTGGTCGCGGTTTCCATGCGCACGAGTTTCGTGCCGGAAGGCGCCGCGGGCACGAGGGCCACGCCGCTGCGGCCCGCTTCATCCTCCAGCAGGCCTCCGCCGTTGCCGATGTTGCTCGCGAGGCGATTCGCCACGGCCACGTTGCCGGCATCGTTGGTTGTCGAAATGAGCATCAGGGAGTTCGTGTCCTCCCGGTGCAGGGAATAGTAGACGGAGTCGGGCGCGTTCACCCGGTAACCCCGGTAAGTGACATTGTTCGCCGACTTCAATTCCACCGGCGTGGAGGTGGCGGCGGGATCGATGGCCGCGAGTTCCTTGGCCGTGGGCGGCGCGGGTTCGGTCGCACCCGGGCGCAGGGCCAGGTTCACCACGGCGATCGAATTGGTGGTGCGGATCGTGTTGTAGTTGGCGGTGGTGGCGCTTTCGGCGTAGGCCGCGACGGCCTCCGGTTTCATCCACGGCGGCAGCATGGAGGAGGAGACGGCCGTGCGCGGTTTTTCTCCCGGCTCTGGCAGCGAAATGGCGGTCGTGGTCAGATCTGAGGGCAAGGCCCGGTCGGTCGGGGCCGAATCGACGGGAAATTCCACCATCGTGCCGGCAATGCGCGGCGGCAGCGCGGCGGCGGCTTGTTGCACCGACGCCGCGGGAGCGGTGGCGCGCGAGAAGTGGTGGGCGACCGTCCAGATGCCCGGCGGCAGGATCACGATCGTGCACACGACGCCGGCATGGATCAGCGCACTGACGAGCGGCGGGTTGGCCGGCGCCGGCGCGGCCTGTTCCGCCTCGGTCTTGCGGCTGAGGCCGAGCACGAGCGGGATGGCGTTGCCCAGCACCGGCACGCCGAAGAGCGCGCCGAGCGCCGGACTGCGTCCGAAGCGTTTGGCGATGCGCGCGCCGAGGTAGGCGAAGACGAGGAGATTCAGCAGCGGGATCAGCAGCGGGAAGATCAGCAGGGCCGACACCTGCGCCAGCCGGCACATCAGGTAGAAGTTGAAGAGCGGGATCCACGCCAGCCAGGTGGAGCGCTGGCGCACACGCGCGCCGAGCAGGCTCAGGCCGAAGGCGAGAACCATATAGGAGATGACGTAGATGACACCGGCCCAGAGGGCATAGTTCAGCAACGCCAGCGGATTGGGACCGGAAGACATGGGGTGCGGGGGTGGGGGTGGTGTGCGCGCGAACGAAATGGGGAGACGTTCGGCTGTGGACCGAGCTTTGAACGAAGCGGCCCGCCACGCAAGCGGGGAGAGGGCGGAATTCGATCCCGGCCTTACAGGAGGTAACGGATAGAACGGAGACCGATCTCTCTGTTACCTCCGTTCCCTCCTGTGAGGTCGAGGGTATGGGTTTGGGCAATAACTAGCGCGTTGCAGGAGTTTTGCTTTGGGCGGGATAGTGGCTTCAGTCGGTTCACCTCCAATCCCCCATGAAGAAATTCGTTGCCCTCCTGTTTTCCGTTTTCGCTGCTCTTGCCGCCACGCTGGTCCTCGACGCCGCTGATGCGCCCGCCCGCAAACGCGTGGCCATCGTCATGGACGACGGCCCGGTGCCGGAGCACAACGCGGCGTATCTCGCGTTGTTCGCGCGCAAAGGTGTGAAGATCACGTTCTCGCACGTAGGGAAGAACGTGGTCGCGCACCCCGAGCTGACCAAGGCCAGCGCGGCGGCCGGACACGAGATCGCGGATCATTCCTACACCCACTCGCACATGAAGCAGATGAGCGACGAGGCTATCATCAAGGAGATCGCCGACACGCAGGCGGCGGTGAAGGCCGCGACCGGCAAAGCGCCGGTCTGGTTCTGGGCGCCGTTCCTCGAGCACGACGAGCGCGTGGACGCCGCGGTGCGCAAGGCTGCGGGCATCGAGCATTTCCCGTTCACGAAGTATCACTTCATCGGCTCGCTCGACTGGGAAGCTGGTACGACCGCCGAGAAATACCGTGAGCTCACGACCACGGGCATCGTCGACGGTACCGTCATCCTCGTCCACGAATGGCCCAAAGTTACTTTTGAGAACCTCGAGTGGGTAATCACGGAGTTAAAGCGCCAGAATGTAGAGTTTGTTACCTTTAGCGAACTCGCCAAGTAGCTGGGTCACGAGTGCTGCTGTACGACGGAGCGCGACAGCGCGGAGATGGTCAGCCCGCGGTTTGCGTTAAGGGCTGGCCCTGAAGCGTAGCGGAAGGGTGGTCGCAGCGGGCGCCCTCTGGGCAGCGAGACCACAATGGCCGAAGGTGACCTTCGAAAACCTGGAATGGGTGATCCACGAGCTGAAGAAACAGAACGTGGAGTTTGTCACGTTCAGCGAATTGGCAGCCAAGTGAACGGGTCGCAGGTGCCGCGTGCACGACGAAGCGCGGTCTTGTCAGCCGTAGGCTTGGCGAAGGTTGAAGCGCGGAGATGGCCAGTCATCGGCTCGACCACGGCTGATGACGTCTGGACGCGGAAGGCAGCTTGCGTTGTGTAGGGCCGGCGCTCGTCGCCGTGCCGAGTTCCGCCGGCGAGCGGCGACCCTACACAATGCACCGACGCCCTAGGCTGTGTCCGTCATCCGCCCTCCGTCATCTGCCGTCCGGCCCTATCCGCCCCTGAATGGATTCAATCCACCCCATTTCTGCTGAGGCGGGCGGGTGCCCGGCTAGAGTCGCCGGGCCCCCACCCCATGAAAAAGCTGTTCTACTTCGGCCTGCTCGGCCTCGTCGCGTTTGAAATCCTGAAGGTGTATTTCATCATGCCGATGCCGGGCAGCCAGCGCATGGACAGCCTGGACTTCGCTTATTTCCTGCACACGTGGCGCTGGGCTTTTCGGATCGGTTTCGGCGTGCTGATCGTGGCGGGCGCGAGTGCCGCCTTCGACACGCGCCGCAAGTGGCTGCCGGCCCTGGCCGTGCTGGCGGTGGCCGCGGTCGCGGGCGTGTTCAATTTCAAGATGACGGCCGACCACATGTTCGCCGAGCCCATCAACCCGGTCTATGCGGAACGGGGCCAGAACAAGGTCGACGAGGAAGCGGTCGTCATCGGCTATGAAAACAACGGCGAGGCGCGGGCGTATCCGGTGCGATTCATCGTCTATCACCACCAGGTGCGCGACATCGTCGGCGGCAAGCCGGTGATGGTCACCTACTGCAGCGTGTGCCGCACCGGTCGCGTGTACGACCCGACGGTCGACGGCCGGCTCGAGAACTTCCGTCTCGTGGGCATGGATCACTTCAACGCCATGTTCGAGGATTCCGCCACCGGCAGCTGGTGGCGCCAGGCCAGCGGCGAGGCCGTGACCGGCAAGCTCAAGGGCGCGCAGCTCGCAGTGCTTCCGTACTCGCAGGTGACGCTCAAGCGCTGGTTCGAGCAGCATCCCAACGGCAAGGTGCTGCAGGCCGACGGCACCGATCCGAAAAATTTCGACCTGAAGGGCAAGTTCGAGCGCGGCGAGAGCAAGGGCGATCTCACCCGCACGAATCCCGGTTCCTGGCAGGAAAAGTCCTGGGTGGTCGGCGTGGACACCGGTCGCGCGACCAAGGCCTACGATTGGAACAGGCTGAAGGCCGCGCGCGTGATCAACGACGACGTCGGCGGCACGCCGGTCGTCCTGGTGCTGGCGACTGATGGCAAAAGCTACGCGGTGTTCGCGCGTCCGACCGGGACCACCTTCACCCTCGACGGCGACACGCTCGTGGCCGGAGATGAAAAGTATGCCCTATCCGGGCTTCAGGTCTCAGGTTTCAGGTCTCAGCCCTCCGTCTTGAGGCCGATCCCGGCCTCCCAGGAATTCTGGCATTCGTGGCGAACCTTCCATCCGGCCACCGCGCGCAGCGAATAACGCGCGGCTACAGGCAGAGCGATTTCGGCTCGGGCCGCACGTGCGCGATGCTGCAGCAGCGCAGCCAGGAGGCGATCGTGCGGATGAGCACGGGGCTGCCACTGAGTTGCAGCCGCCCATCGCGCCGCGCCGTGGGAATGGCGGTGTCGCCAGCCCAGATCTCGGTGAGCGTGCGCAGGTCGGTACGGACCTGCAGGTCGACGTCGAGTCCGGGATGATGGTCGCATAGCTCCTTGCCTTTGGGGCCGTCGATGACGATCCACCAGTGGGCGAACTTGGGCAGGCCGGGGAAGGTGAAGCCCAGAACGGTGCGGCCCTCGGGGAGCTGCTTCACGTCGATCTTGCGGCAGTAATCGAACATCAGCAGGTGCACGTCGAGCTCGTCGTCCCGCATCTGGCCGCGCGCCCACTTCATACCCCACACGCCCATGCTGCGCACGAGCGGGCGCAGGTCCTCGCCGGCGGGCGTCAGCACATACTCGGCGTGACGTTTGCCGGCAGGCGTTTGACGGACGACCAGGCCCCAATCGACGAGCTGGTTGAGGCGCTTGGTCAACAGGGCGGGGGAAATGCGTGTGAGGGCGCGCTGGAAGTCACGGTAGCGCTTCGTGCCGACCAGCAGCTCGTGGATGATGAGGATCGTCCAGCGCTCGCAAAGCACTTCGGCGGCCTTGGCGATCGGACAGAATTGATGATAGCGGAAGCTCATTTGGAGAGGAGTGTAACGCGACCGGGTGGGAAAAGTTACTACTTTTTGTGTCGTGGATGGCCGGGGATGGAAACCGTAGAGTTGCCTTTCCCGGGGCGGAAACGCTCCGGCCAAACCATTACCATGAATACCACGACCAATCCTCCCGTCACGACCAACGCCAACCAAGCCCTCTGGGAGAAGGGTGACTTCACTCGCATCGCCGCGACCATGCGCGGCAGCGGCGACGCCCTCGTCGCCAAGCTCGGTCTCAAGGCCGGTCAGCGCGTCCTCGACCTCGGCTGCGGCGACGGCACGACCGCGATCCCTGCTGCCAAGCGCGGCGCCGACGTCCTCGGCGTCGACATCGCCCGCAACCTCGTCGAAGCCGGCAACCGCCGCGCCCGCGAACACGGCCTGCACCGCCTGCAGTTCCAGGAAGGCGACGCCTGCAACCTCGCCGGCCTCGCGGACAAATCCTTCGATGCGGTCGTCACGATCTTCGGCGCGATGTTCGCGCCGAAGCCGAACGACGTGGCCAAGGAAATGGTCCGCGTGACGAAGCCCGGCGGCCGGATCGTCATGGGCAACTGGATCCCCGGTGACCCGACGCTCGTCGCGCAGATCCTGAAGATCAGCTCCGCCTACACGCCGCCCCCGCCGGAGGGATTCATTAGCCCGATGCTCTGGGGTGTCGACGAGAAGGTGGTCGAGCGCTTCGTCGCGGCCGGCATCGCGAAAGAGAAAATTTCCTGCGAGCGCGACACGTTCACCTTCAACTACGCGGGCAAGCCGGCGGATTTCGTCACGGAGTTCCGCCAGTTCTACGGCCCGACTATGAACGCCTTCGCCGCCGCGGAGAAAGCTGGCAAGGCCGCCGCGCTCGAGCAGGAGTTGGTGCAGCTCTTCACCGCGCAGAATCAGAGCGGGCGCGCGGATGCCACGATTATACCGGCGACGTTCCTGCGGGTGACGGTGCAGGTGTGAGCGATGGACTGAATGGACTGGATGGACGCAATGGGGAGAAGTTCGGGCTTGGAGCGGGGATTCGAGGCGCTAGCTTCGGTGGCACGGGTCGCCAAATGTTATGGCGAATCCCCGTTTCCAAAATTCGTTTCGCGCCGGCGAATCCCTTTTGCCGCTGCATGGTGGCTACCGCCACCTCAAGAGCTTCCAAGTCGCGCAACTCGCCTACGATGTGACGGTGCGCTTTTGCGACCGCTACATCTCCCCGCGCAGCCGCACCCATGACCAGATGGTGCAGGCTGCGCGCAGCGGCGTGCAAAACATCGCCGAAGGCAGCAAAGCCAGCGGCACCTCCAAGAAGACCGAGCTGAAGCTCACCAATGTGGCCCGTGCCAGCCTCGAGGAACTGAAGCTCGACTACGAAGACTACCTGCGCCACCGCGGCCTCAGCCTGTGGTCGCTCAGCGACCCACGCCGCCGGGCCTTGGTGGCTCGGCGCTGCACCACCGCCGACGAAGTAGCCGCCTGGATCCGCGCCGAGCACGGGCGTTCGCGGCAGGCCACTGCGTCCATTCCGTCCATCCAGTCCCTCTCGTCCATCCCACCGCCCACTCACGCCGAAATCGCCGCCAACGCCGCCCACACGCTCACCGGCGTAGCCTGCGCGCTGCTGGCCCGCCAGCTGGAGGCGCAAGCCACCGCCTTCGAGCACGAAGGCGGCTTCACCGAGCGCCTCTACCGCGTGCGCTCGCGCAAGCGCTAGCCGCGCTTGCGGCTGAGGCCCACGCCGAGGAGGCACACCGCGCCGCCGGCGATCGCGAGCGGGGCGGGGACTTCGCGGAAGGCCACGAAGCCCAGCAGCACGACGATCGCGGGCACGATGTAGGTCGTCACGCCGAGTTGCCCGGCGGGCATCTTCGAAAGCGCGAAGGCCCACATGCTGAAGGCGAGGGCGGTCGGCACCGCGCCGAGATAAACCGCGCCCAGGATCGCCCCGGCTGGCGCTGCGCGGACGTCGTGGATCAGGCTGCCGAGGAAGGGCAGGCAGGCGATCGCGCCGAAGATGCAGCCCAGCCACGTGACCTGCGCGACCGGCAGGCGTTTGAGCGCGAGCTTTTGACAGAGCACGCCGATCGCGTAGGTGGCGGCCGCGACCAGCGCCCAGGCGATGCCCGCCCCGCCGCCGAGATGTCCGCCCGAGCCGACACCGATCAGCACCGCGCCGAGAAACGCGACGCCGGCACCAATCGCCAGCCAGCGTGGAATGCCCTCGCCGAGAAACACGCCCGCGCCCAGCGCGATCAGGATCGGCCCGGTGTTGACGATCATGGCCGTCGTGCCCGCGTCGAGCGTGTGTTCCGCGATGTTGAGCGACACATTGTAAGCGCCGAACCAGGCGATGCCGAAGCCCGCGATGAGCAGCCACTCGCGCGGGGTGGGCGCGACCCACGGCCGCCCGATCAGCACGAGCCGCAGCAGCGCCGTGCCGACGAACAACCGCGCCAACGCCAGCGCCCCGCCGGAAAAATGCGGCCCCACGCCGCGGATCACAATGAATGCGCTCGCCCACGAGAGGATGGTGATGCCGATCGCGCCGAGCACGGCTGGGGTGACGCCGGAAGTTGGGGCAGGGGAAGCGGGCGCAGAAGAACTCATGGGCTACGGCGACGATGAGAGGGCTTCTCCGTCAGACAATGCGAGAGATGCGCGAAAACCGGGCAGTGAATTCCGCTGCGGACCAGCACAGAAGACAGAGGACAGGGGACAGAAGGCTGAGGGCGGACGACGGAGGTCGGATGACGGAGGGCGGACGCTGGTAACCTGAAATTGTTCGGTGGCCGAAATGACCAATGACCAGTGAACACTGAACGATGAACTCTGAACAATGCAGGGCGCCTACCTCTTACCGCTTACCTCTTCCCGGGCCAGCAGGCCCTTCAGATCCGGTCCGATCGGCACCGAGGTGTGTTCGTGGATGATCTTCCACCCCTCGCCGTCGGGTTTGAGCACCCACGTGAGCCGGTTCTGCATGCTGCGCAGCTCCGTGCCCGCTGGGGAAATCGCCGCGTAGATCACTCGTGCCGTGAGCGAGGCCAGGTCGCTGGTGATGGTCGTCTGCACGCGGTCGAACGTCACCGCCACAAGTTCCTCGCCCAACGAGCCGAACCACTCTTCTATCACCTTGCGACGCGCGTTTGTGTCCTCGTAGGACCACGCGCCCCACGTATCGAACACCCGCGCTGCTGGATCGTAGAGCCGGAGGAAGGCATCGGCGTCCTTCTCCAGCACGGCGCGGATGTAAATCTCGCAGAGGCGAAGGAGGTGGGGATCGGGGTTGCTCATGAATGTTGTGAAATTGGCCTAATCCCGTTGCTTGCTGCTGCACGCCCAGGATCAGTCGCCCAGCCTGCGCTGTGGCTGAAAAAGCGCAAGAAGCGCAAAATTTGATACGCATACGGGGAATCGAACCCCGGTTTGAAGGATGGGGTGTTTCTGGACTCTGGCGCCGAATCGAAGGCAGATTGGGTTTCAGCGCTCTGCTTTGCTGGAGACCGATGCCGACCTCAGCGATAAATCTCCCGGCGGTGACCGACGGCGAGGAGATGGATTTCGTTACTGATGAGATCGAAGGTGTAGATAATCCGGTAGTCACCGACGCGAAGGCGGTAGCGGTTTCCGCCACTCATGCGATAATGGGGATGGGTTGCGAGGTTCAGACCCATGGCATCTATGGCTGCTTCCAGGCGCCTTCGGATATCTGGAGGCAGGTCGAGAAAGACCGCGTCGAAGCCGGAGTAGTAGATCTGGAGGACGCGACTCATGCCGGGCCGGAACGAGTGCGCGGACGCTGGCCTGAAGCCATCTGGCGTTCCGAACTCTCGATGCGGCCCTTGAACTCGTCGGTCATCTCCAGGCGATCCTCGAGCTGGTTTTCCAGCCAGTCGCGCACCAGGCGCATTTCCGCGGGGGAAAGGCGGCTGATGGCTTGTTCGATCTCCTGTACCGTGCTCACGAGCGGGAAGGTAGCCGGGTGCCCCCGTGATTCAACCTTGGATTTTGTTCGGGTGGGGGACCTGATCGAAGAAGACGAGGGATAGGCTGAGGTGGAGGCGCAGGCTCCAGCTGGAGCCTGTCGCAATTGAGGCGACTTGGCCGCCGCTGGTCTCCATAGGTACGACCAAGCGCTTCTGCCGTCTATGCTCCACGACTTCCGGTACGCCTTTCGTTCCTTGCTCAAGACCCGCGGGTTTACCGTCGTCGCGGTACTGACGCTCGCCATCGGCATCGGGGCCAACACGGCCATTTTTTCCGTCGCGCATGCCTTGCTGCTGTCGCCGCCGGATTTTCCGGAGCCGGAGCGCATCATGGTGCTTAATGAAACCCGCCTGCCGCAATTTCCGACCTATCCGGTGTCTGGTGCCAATTACCTCGACTGGAAAGCCAACGTGAAGTCGTTCGAGACGCTGGGAGGCACGGCCAACCTAGCGCTGACCTACACCGGCGGACAGGAGCCGCAGCGGCTCAAGGCCAAGCGGGCCACGGTTTCCTATTTCACGGTCTTCGGCGTCGCGCCGCTGCGCGGGCGTTTCTTCAGCGAGGCGGAGGACACGGAAGGCGGTCATCACGTCACGATCCTGAGCTACGCGCTTTGGCAGACCCTCTTCGGCGGACAGGATTCCGCGATTGGCGGCACGTTCCTGCTGAATGGCGACTCGTACCAAGTCATCGGCGTCATGCCGCCCGGTTTCCAGGAGGGCAGCGGGATCCAGCTCTGGGTGCCGATGGCCTTCACCGCCGACGAACGCTCCGACGATTACCGCGGCGCGCATTTCCTCGAGGTCTTCGGCCGTCTCCGTCCCGGCGTGACGCGGGCCCAGGCGTTGGCGGATCTCGTGACCTACAACGAGGGTCTCCGGATAAAATATCCCGACTCGAACAAGAGCTGCGGCGCCACGCTCGTGTCGCTGGCCGAGTCCTACAGCGGGAACGTGCGTGGCGTGCTGCACGTGCTCATCGGCACGGTGGCCTGCGTGCTGCTGATCGCGTGCCTGAACGTCGCCGGCCTGCTCCTCGCCCGCGGTGCCGCGCGTTCGCAGGAAATCGCCGTGCGCAGCGCGCTCGGCGCCAGCCGCGTCCAGCTGCTCCGCCAGTTCCTGATCGAGAGCCTGCTGCTCGCGCTGGCGGGTGGCGTGCTCGGTATCGCGATTGGCGGCGGTTCGCTCGCCTTGCTGGTGCGTCTCATCCCGGTGAACCTCCCGCAGGCGCACCTGATCGCGCTGAATCTTCCCGTGCTCGGCTTCTCGCTCGGCCTCAGCCTGCTCACCGGGCTGGTCTTCGGATTGTTGCCTGCTTGGCGCGCCACGCAGGTCGATCTCGTGCGGGCCACCAAAGATGGCAGTCGCGGCAACACCGCGGGCGGCGGACGTCTCCGTCTGCAGTCGCTGCTTGTCGTCGCCGAGGTCGCCGCCGCGGTCGTGCTGCTCGTCGGCACCGCGCTGCTCGCGCGCAGCTTCGAGCGCCTGGTGGAAACGGACAAGGGCTTCCACGCCGAGCAGGCGCTCATGTTCAACCTGCTGTTGCCGGAGAAGAAATACGGCACGCCCGAGAAGCAGCGCGCCTTCACGCGCGAGCTGCTGCGACAGCTTTCCGATTTGCCCGGCGTCACCGCCGCCGGTCTCACGCACCGCATGCCGCTCATCCGCGACTCGGTGCTGCGCCTGATCGTGCAAGGCCGTCCGCCGGTCGCGAAGGGCGATCTGCCCAACACCAATTACTACGCCATCACCCCGGACTACCTCCGGGCGTTTGGCACGCCGGTCATGCGCGGCCGAGGGTTCACCGAGCAGGACCGGGAGGATTCCGGTCGCGTCGCGTTGATCAACGAAACCTTCGCCCGCAAATTCTTCCCCGGCGAGGATCCCATCGGACAGCGCATCCAGATCACCAACGGCAACGAGGACTGGCGCGAGATCGTCGGCATCGTGCGGGATGTGCGGGGCGAGTCGCAGGGCATCGACCACGAATCGATCCCGCAGTCCTACGAACCCTGGTACCAGCAGCCGAACGAGTCCCTCTTCGTTGTGCTGCGCTTCACGGGCGACAGTCGTGCGCTGACCGCATCCTTGCGCCAGACAGTGGCCCAGCTGGACCACGACCTGCCCGTCACGCAATTGCGCCTCCTTCAAGAAATGGTCGACACGCTGCTCGCCCGGCCACGTTTCGCCGTGACGTTGGTGAGCGGTTTCTCGGTCATTGCCCTCCTCATCGCCGCCGTCGGCCTCTACGCCATGATCACCTACCGCGTGATCCAGCAAACCCGCGACATGGGCATCCGCCTCGCCCTCGGTGCCACCCCTGGAGCCGTGCTCCGCAAAGTCCTGCGCGACGGCATGGCAATCGTCGGTGTCGGCCTGCTCGCCGGCATCGCCCTCAGCCTCCTGCTCACGCGCCTCTTCCAATCCCTCCTCTACCAAACCAGCGCCCAAGATCCCGCCGCCCTCGCCACCGTCGCCTGCGGCCTGGCCCTAACAGGCCTCATCGCCTGCTGGCTCCCCGCCCGCCGCGCCGCCCGCGTCGACCCGATGATCGCGCTGAGAGCAGAGTGAATCTCACACAGAGGCGCGGAGGCGCAGAGAGTCGACTCATGTCACTTGGAATCGAACCGAGGACACAAGGATTTTCAGTCCTCTGCTTTATGGCGAATTCGCGTGACCTGCCGTTTCTGGGGTTTCCGCGTGCGTCGATTTTTTGGCTTTTGTTGAAGTGGCGCTAGAAGTTTCTCAGGACAGGTGGGCAGTTGGCGGAATGAATAACGAAGAACAGAATCTGGTGGGTACAAAGCGATTCGTGGCCAGCGCAAGGGAAGATCGCGGTGCCAGTTTGGTATCTCAACAGGGGTGGTTGCAGAGAGCTCCGGAAAATCGGGTTTACGTGGATTGTTCATTACCAGCCTCCTTGATTTTGGATCTGTTGTTCGATTTGGGTGATGATCTTCTCGTAGTGCAGAGCAATGGACTTTGCTTCATCGGGATTGCTGCAATCTTCGCAGGTGAATGTCTCTTCGGTCACTTGTCCTGTTTGGAGGTATTCCGAAGTCTTGCGCCATGAGTCCGCTCTGACTCGGAGACCGTCCAATAGTTGGCCGAGATCATTGCTCTCGAGATGAATTTGAAATGACTTAAGCATCGGCTGGGAAGGGGGCTTTAGCTACGTTTCCCGAACACGCGTCCGTCTTCGGTTGATATACTACCGTCGGGCCAGACATCTACGGGGAGAATGAAGTCATCGACGGAGATCGCATCGTCGAATTCGCGTTCACCTTTTAGAAACTGCTTTAAGTGTTCCATGATACTGTCAGCGATCTCGCGTTGGGCTTCCAGCTGAGTGCCGTAGATCACGGGGAAGTTACTTTCTTCATACCAGGCGGGCACCAGCCCTTCGCATATCGTTTGAGTAAAGATGGCGTACGCTGAACGAACCGGCTGTCTGGTGGCTAACATCATTTTAGAGTGTTCCAAAATGGAACACTATTCAAGTGAAGACCTGGTAATCTGGCTGCGTGCCTGTTCCAAAACAGAACAATAATCTTGTAGGTAAGCGTGTTAAAAAAGCACGGCTGTCGGCCAAACCGAGGCTATCGCAGGACGCTTTGTCAGGAAAGTTGGCGGGGCGCGGCGTAGCAATTGATCGTGCCGGGATTGCTAAGCTCGAATCGGGTCGTCGTTACGTTTCCGACTTTGAGGTGAAGGCCTTGGCCCCTTCATTGGGGGTTACGGTGAGTTGGCTGTTGGGCGAGAGCTGATATGCCTAGGGCCAACGATATCATTCCGTACTACGAGATGTGCCAGCGAGAGGGCACGAGCTTGCAGCGAGGCATGAATTTCCAGCTACACGGGAAGCACTCGGTCATTTTGATGTCGGTCCGGCCTAACGCGCCTTACGCTGATCGGGTCGAGGATGAGGGGCGGGTGCTCATTTACGAGGGGCACAACGAAAACAAGACGATCGATTGCAAGTATCCGGAATTAGTCGATCAGCCGGAATTCACGAAAACTGGTCGTCCGACCGAGAACGGAAAATTTAAACGCACAGCGCTCGCGTTCAAAGCGGGCAGCCAGCCACCGGAGCGCGTGCGTGTTTACGAGAAGATCAAAGACGGTATCTGGTCTTACAACGGCGTCTTCCATCTCGAGGATGCGTGGGTCGAGCAGGCTGAGAAGCGGAAGGTCTTTAAGTTTAAGCTGACGGCGGTTGAAGGCGAAGAAGACGATTCGCAACCGGTACCCATGCAGCCTAATCCGGGGCGAATGATTCCGACGTCAGTGAAGCGCGAAGTCTGGAAGCGTGACGGTGGCAAGTGTGCTAAGGAGAATTGTGGGTCGAACGTGAATCTTCACTTCGACCATATCATTCCATGGTCGCGCGGCGGATCCTCGACTGACGTTCAAAACATCCAGCTTCTTTGCGCGGCTCACAATCTGAGTAAGAGCGACGAGATTGTTTAGTTCTGCTGAATTGCCAGGCGCTGCAGCCTTAATAGAGGTCAAAATATTTTTCTTTTAGGCTGCGGCAAAGTCCATCGACTCCCGGGAAGAGTGAGGCGGCGTTGATGCCCATAAAGGCAAGGTCACGCATAGCTTCGATTCGCTCGCTATTTGGGATGTCTACAACTGAAAGGTAAGTTTTTCCGGTCGGAGTAGCTAATCGGATCCAGCCTGCAACGTCGGCAACATTACAAAATGTATGTCTCGACTGTTGGGGGAGCGCCCGCGGGTTGTCGTACGATTCAAATTCGCGAAGGGAAACGGCAGGAGCAGGATTCTGGATGTTGGCCGGCTGCGGCTTGTCTCTTCCCCATTGAGCTGCATCGAAAACAAAAATTCGGGAGCATGAGTTTGCTTGCTTCGCTATAGCGCTGGAGAACGCGAAGTATGCAGCGATGTAGGGCGATATCGTCCAGTCTAGCAGCGGAGTCGGAAAACCGTGGTGCTGGGCGAGATTTAGTAGGGCGCCGAAATCGACTCCGTTAGAAACCGAATACCGGCGGGGTGAGACAGAGTTAATTACATGGGCTAGGCGCGCGCAGTCCTCACGTGCGTAGCGTGTGAGGTCGTATCGACGAGTTCTGTGAAACGAGGTTTCAAGTTTCCACAGGCTACTTCCCTGTCCGCGAAAATAGTGAGCTTCGGCTTTTAGGAGTGAAGACACCCAGTCTTTATATTCTTTCCAGGTCAGGACTTTGTCCGGCTTGTTGGAACTAGAGAATGCAGGAGAAATCTGGAAATTACCGTTTAGGCCAGAATCGCCCTTCCACGTTCCAACTATGCTCGTGCCGTTCCACGTTCCCTCGGCTTCAATTTCTTTTGAAATGATATAATTGGCAACGTTGGGGTGCTGGCTCGCGGGGACCAGCGTTTGTGATTGGTCATTAAAAATCCAAGGTTCTCCCAAGGAGCGGGCGGAGAATTTGTCTCCTGCTACATTATATTTGAAATCGACACGTGATGCAGGCGCATGGGCACCTTCAATAAAGCACCCAAATGCTTTTTCAGGATGATCTGCTTCAACGCTAAGTGTTGCTAGTCCGTCTTTGATGAACCCTTCGGGAGCGTTAGCTATATGGAACTCTCCCATCCACTGACCTGGTCCAAATTGTTCCATATAGATTCCGGCTACTTCAGCGCTAGATCGTTCCGCTTCACTTCCTTGATGCTCCACTTGGTGACGGTGAGGCCCTTCGCGGTTCGGGTGCTCACGGGCACAGGGGTCAGATCGAAGTCGATTTCGCGGACGCGGGCGCCGGAGCGGCCATCCAGGCTGATGTGGACGCTCTTGGGCATGTCCTTTTCCTTCGCGGCGACGTCGAGGTAGACGAGCTTGGAGTTGTCGGACTTCGCGAGGGGGTAGAGCTTGTCGCGAGAGAGGCCGCCGATCTGAAACTTCTTGGCGAAGGCCTTACCGGATTCTCCGTCCTGGTAGATCATCGTGTAGAAGTTGGTATCTCCTTCCTTGGGCCAGATGGCGACGTGTTTGATGTCGCGGCCCATGAAAGTCTTGTCGGCGACCTTGGTGACCTTGAGCGACGCGTCGCCCATGATGGTGAGGACGCTGTCGAGGATGGTGCACTCGGTGACGAATTCGTGCTGGCGCCAGTTGAGGCCGATGAAGCCGTCCTCGCGGTTGACGTAGAGGCGTTGGTTGGCGGAGACGACCGCCGATGCGTCGATCTGCTCGATCTCGTCGTAGCTGGTCTTGCGCTTGATGCCCTTGCCGTACTTTTCCTGCAGCATCTCGAACCAGGCGACGGTGTACTCGGTGAGTTTCTTGAGGTTGGCCTTCGTCTCCTTGATGCCTTCCTCGATCTTCTTCATGGCCTCGTCGGCCTGGAAGCGGTTGTAGGCGGAGATGCGCTTGATGCGGATTTCGGTGAGGCGGACGATGTCGTCGTCGGTCACCTCGCGGCGGAGCTGCTTCAGGAAGGGCTTCAGGCCGCCGCGGATTTCCTCGAGGACGCTTTCCCACGTCTTGGACTTTTCGATCAGGCGGTAGATGCGCTCCTCGATGAAGATGCGCTCCAGTGAATCCCAGTGCCACTGCTGCTCGAGTTCGCCGAGCTTGATCTCGAGTTCGCGCTTGAGGAGTTCCTTGGTCGCGTCGGCGCTGGCCTTGAGGATGTCGCGCACGCCGGTGAAGACGGGCTTGTCCTGGCCGTTCGTCGGGTCGCGGACGATGACGCACGCGGCGGGGTTGAGCTGCACCTGGCAGCTCGTGAAGACGTAGAGCTGCTGGATGACCTTGTCGGGCTCGGAGCCCTGCGGGAGATGGATGAGGATCTCGACCTTGTCGGCGGTGTTGTCGTCGACGTGCTTGATCTTGATCTTGCCCTTGGCGTTGGCGGAGAGGATCGACTCGATGAGCGACTCGGTGGTGACGCCGTAGGGGAGTTCGGTGACCGCGAGGAGGTACTTGGAGCGTTCCTCGATCTTGGCGCGGACCTTCACCTTGCCGCCGCGCTCGCCGTCGTTGTATTCCGTGAAATCGGCGGTGCCGCCGGTCGGGAAGTCGGGGAGGATGCGGAAGGTTTTTCCCTGGAGGTGGTTGATCGCCGCGCGGCAAAGGTCGTTGAAGTTGTGCGGCAGGATCTTGGTCGAGAGGCCGACCGCGATGCCGTCGGCGCCCTCGAGGAGGACGATCGGGAACTTGGCGGGGAGCGTGACCGGCTCCTTGGTGCGGCCGTCGTAGCTGGCCTGCCAGGTGGTGGTCTTCGGGTTGAAGAGCACCTCGCGCGCGAACGGCGTCAGGCGCGCCTCGATGTAACGCGGCGCGGCCGCGTCGTCACCGGTGAGGGTGTTGCCGAAGTTGCCCTGCGGCTCGATCAGCCAGCCGCGCTGGGCGATGGAGACGAGCGCGGCGCCGATGGAGGCGTCGCCGTGCGGGTGAAGCTTCATCGTCGCACCGACGACGTTGGCCACCTTGTGGAAGCGGCCGTCGTCCATGTCCCACAGTGTGTGGAGCACGCGGCGCTGCACCGGCTTCAGGCCGTCGTCGATGTGCGGGACGGCGCGGTCGAGAATGACGTACGAGGCGTAGTCGAGGAACCAGTTGCGGTAGGCTTGGGCGAGGGGAGCCTGCTCGTCCTGGACTTTCTGGCCTTTCGGGCGTTTCGGAGCGGGCGCTTCCGGCGCAGGGCTAGAGGCTTGAGGCGTGAGGCTTGAGGAGGGCTGGGAACTGTCCTCAGTCGTCTGTCCTCTGTTCTCTGAAGCCGCCGCAGGCGCAGCAGCGGCGTCGAGCGAGAGTTCGGCTTGGTCGGACTTCTTGGAAGGTTTCTTCTTGGCCATTGAGTGAGAGGGGGCGGTCAGCTTTCAGCGATCAGCGGTCAGGGCCGGGCGAAAGCGCGGGGGAAGGAGAAAAGATGCTATTACTTCGCGGCGACGTGGCCGGAGTAGCCGGCCTTGTTCAGGGCGGCGGTCACTTCGTTGGGATTGAAGTCGCCGGTGATCTCGAAGGTCTCGGCATCGACCGCCGCGGTGTTGGTCTTGACGCCCTTGACGGTGGCGAGCGCATCGGTGGCGCCGGCGACGCACTTCTTGCAGCAGAGGTGCACGCCGCTGACGGTGGCCGCGGCCACGTTCTGTTCCTTGAGCGGCGCGGCGGCTTTGACCGTGTAGGCAGTGTCGGCAACCGTGCCGTTGTAGCCGGCGTCGATCAGGGCGTCGATCGCGTGCTGGGCGGTGGCGTGATCGGGGGCGGTGATGATGACGGACTTGCTGTACATGTCGGACATCGCCTCGGCGCCCTTCACGGTCGCGACGGCCTGGTCGGCGTCCTTCACGCACGAACCGCAGCACATGTGGACATTGCGCAACACGACGGTGGTGGCCGGCGCGGATTCCGCGGCACGGAGGCTGACGCCGAGAGCGGCGAGCGAGAGCAGGCAGAGGGAAACAATGCGCTTATTCATGGCGGGCAGGGGATGAGGTTGCGGAGGCGGGAAGAGGTAAGGGGGAAGCGGGAAGAGCTGAGCGAAGAAATCTCGGGGCTTAGGCTTCGACGAGGTCCTTCTCCACGCGGAGGTTGTCGATGATGAAGTCCTGGCGCTCGGGGGTGTTCTTGCCCATGAAGAAGCTCAGGAGTTCGTCGCTGCTGTAGAGGTGGTGCAGGTTCACCGGGTCGAGGCGGATGTTCTCGCCGATGAAATCCTTGAATTCGCCGGCGCTGATCTCGCCGAGGCCCTTGAAGCGGGTGATCTCGTGCGTGGCGCCGCATTCCTCGATCGCGGCCTGCTTCTCCTGCTCGTTGTAGCAGTAGCGCGTGATCTTCTTGTTGCGCACGCGGAACAGCGGGGTCTGCAGGATGAAGAGGTGGTTGTTGCGGATGACGTCCGGGAAGAACTGCAGGAAGAACGAGAGCAGGAGCAGGCGGATGTGCATGCCGTCGACGTCGGCGTCGGTGGCGATGACGATCTTGTTGTAGCGCAGGCCGTCGAGGGCGTCCTCGATGTTCAGCGCCGACTGGAGCAGGTGGAATTCCTCGTTCTCGTAGATGACCTTCTTGGTCAGACCGTAGGTGTTGAGCGGCTTGCCCTTGAGCGCGAACACGGCCTGGGTCTGGACGTCGCGCGTGGACGTGAGCGAGCCGGCGGCGGAGTCGCCTTCCACGATGAAGAGCGTGCTTTCCTCGGCGCGCGGGTTGCGGTCGCCGAGGTGGAGGCGGCAGTCGCGCAGCTTCTTATTATGGAGCGACGCCTTCTTGGCGCGTTCGCGGGCGATGTTGCGGATGCCGGCGAGCTCCTTGCGCTCGTGCTCGTTCTCTTCGATCTTCTGCTTGATGATCTCGGCGGTCTCGCGGTTCTTGTGGAGATAGGTGTCGAGCGACTGCTGGACGAACTTGCCGACGAATTCCTTCAGCGTCGGACCCTTCGGGCCCATGTCGGTCGAGCCGAGCTTGGTCTTGGTCTGCGACTCGAAGACCGGCTCCTGCACGCGGACGACGATGGCGGCGTCGATCGACTGGCGCACGTCGGCGGCGTCGAAGTCCTTCTTGAAGTGGTTGCGCAGCGTCTCGACGAAGGCCTCGCGGAAGGCCGCGAGGTGCGTGCCGCCCATCGTGGTGTGCTGGCCGTTGACGAAGGACCAGTATTCCTCGCCGTAGTGCTTGCCGTGCGTGACGGCGATTTCGATGTCCTCGCCCTCGAGGTGGATAATCGGGTAAAGCGGCTCGCCGGAGATTTCCTTGGCGAGGAGATCCTTCAGGCCGTTCTCGGATTTGAAGGGCTTGCCGTTGAGCGTGAGCGTGAGGCCGCGGTTCAGGAACGCGTAGTTCCAGAGCATGTCCTCGATGAACTCGTTGCGGAACTTGAAGTCCTTGCCGAAGAGTTTCTCGTCCGGCGTGAACTCGATCAGCGTGCCGTTGCGCTCGTCGGTCTTGGTGAGCTTGGACTGGCTCTTCAACTTGCCCTGCTCGAACTCGACGAACTTCGTCTCGCCGTCGCGGAACGCCTGGGCGCGGTAGCTGACCGCGAGCGCGTTGACCGCCTTCTGGCCGACGCCGTTGAGGCCGACGGCCTTTTGGAAAGTTTCGCTGTCGTACTTGGCGCCGGTGTTGATGACCGAGACGCACTCGACGAGCTTGCCGAGCGGGATGCCGCGGCCGTAGTCGCGCACCTTGACCGAGCGGTCGGTGAGCTCGACTTCGATCTTCTTGCCGGAGCCCATCATGAACTCGTCGATCGAGTTATCGATCGTCTCCTTGAGCAGGACGTAGATGCCGTCCTCGGCGTGGGCACCGTTGCCGAGCCGCCCGATGTACATGCCGGGGCGGAGGCGGATATGCTCGAGGGAGCTGAGGGTCTTGATGCTGGCTTCGGTGTAGTTGGAGGCCATTTGAAGGCGGAAGGATGAAGGTAGAAGGAGGAAGTTGAGGGCTGAAACCTGAGACCTGAAACCTGAAGGTCTGGCAACCAAAGCTGAGAGCTGAACGCTGACAGCTAAGCGCTGGGACAGCGGGGCTAACTGCTTGGCCCCTACAGAGTATGCCGGGGAGCGGCTGACAAGGCTTTTCCTGCGCCGTTGGCGTAGGAAGGAAACCTGAAACTTGAGACCTGAAACCTGAAAAATACGCTGAGGCGCTGACCCCGGGGCGTGGGTGGTGCCGCGTGCGTTCCGGGGTCAGCGCCCCCGGCTACAGGTCGAATTCCGAAGCGAATGGCTGTAAGCACCGTTGCGGCCTGCTGGCCGCCCGGTGTTTGTCCCCAATCTTCGCGCGTCATCCGTCGCGAAATTGAGGCAAATAGAAAGCGCCCGGAGGACCAAAGTACTCCGGGCGCTTTTGTGGTTTCTACCCCCGTAGAAATTGTTTTGCGCTTCTATCCTATAAGCGGCGCGGGTGGAGAAATCTGGGATCACAAGGCAGTCACATTGGTCTCGAGGTAGGGCGGCGACTCCGCTCGCCGCCGCGGGGGGGGGGGGGGGGGAGGCGGGGGGGGGACAAAACAAACCACCACACA
>JBEHWZ010000002.1:0-591257 GCA_048498955.1 Verrucomicrobiota bacterium
TCCATCTGCGTCACCGCCGGCATCTTCGTGCCGAGCGACACCACCGGCCACATCCCCGACGACAAGTGGGCCGTCACCTTCGCGATCAACGTCACCGGCAGCTACCTCGTCGGCGACGAAGCCTACAAGACCTGGAAGGAACAGGGCCTGCGCGGCAACCTCGTGCTCACCACCTCGGCCAACGCCGCCGTGGCGAAGAAGGGTTCCGTCGCCTACGACGTCTCCAAAGCCGCCGGCAATCATCTCGTCCGCGAACTCGCCATCGAGCTCGCCCCGCTGGTCCGCGTCAACGGCGTCGCCCCCGCGACCGTCGTGCAGGGCTCCGCGATGTTCCCGCGCGACCGCGTCATCGGCTCGCTCGCGAAGTACAACATTCCCTACACCGACGACGAGGCCACCGAGTCGCTGGTGAAGAAACTCGCCCAGTTCTACGCCGACCGCACCCTCACGAAGGCCCCGATCACGCCGGCAGACCAGGCCGAGGCGTACTTCCTCCTCGTGACCCAGCGCTTGAGCAAAACGACCGGACAAGTCATCACAGTCGACGGCGGCCTCCATGAAGCTTTTCTCCGCTAAGCCGGAGAAATGCTAAACGCCAAATGCCAGACTCCAGATGCCAAACAAACGCCAAATCCAAAGTCGCCTGACTCCGGTTTTCGCTTCTGGGATCTTTTCGTCTGAGATTTATTTGGCATCTGGCTACTGGCATTTGGCGTTTCCGCAGCGCTCCACCCCATGAGCAAAACTTCAAAAGCAATCCACTGCGCCGCCATCGACCTAGGCGCGACCAGCGGCCGCGTGGTCCTCGGTACGTGGAAGAGCGGCAGGCTTGCGCTGCGTGAAGTCCATCGCTTCCCCAACGCGCTGCGCTCGGCCAACGGACACGACTACTGGGACATTCCCGGCCTCTGGACCGAAGTGCAGAAAGGTCTCGCCGCCGCGGTCGCGGCCCTGCCGAAAGGCGCGACGCTCGCCTCCGTCGGCGTCGACACGTGGGGCGTCGACTACGTCCTCACCAACGACTCCGGCCGCATCGTTTTCCCGACGCACGCCTACCGCGACTCGCGCACACAGGCGCCGCTGGAGCACCTGAAGAACACCCGCGCCGCCTACGACCGCATCTACGCGGCCACCGGCATCCCGGCGGTTTTCTACAACAGCTCCTTCCAGCTCGCCGAGACGATCGAGTCCTGCCCCGCGATCACCGACCTCGCCACGCGCTGCCTCTTCCTCCCGGACTACTTCAATTTCCTGCTGTCCGGCAAAATGGCCAACGGCCTCTCCATCGCCAGCACCACCCAGCTCCTCGACGTCAACGGCGAGGACTGGTCGCGCGTCGCATTGGATTACTTCCGTGTCCCGCCGACGTGGCTGACGTCTCCCGTCAAAGCGGGCACGAAGCTAGGCAAACTAAGTAGCAGCAATCGGGAGATTGCTGGTGCCTTGGCTGGCACGGAAGTCATCGCCGTCCCCGGCCACGACACCACCTGCGCCTACGACGCCATGCCCGCCGCGGCGGACGGCACCGACATCTTCCTCAGTTCCGGCACCTGGTCCCTCGTCGGCTTCGAAAGCGACAAGCCGTTGCTCGGCCCCGAAGCCCTCGCCGCCCGCGTCGCCAACGACCGCACCGGCCGCGGTGAATACCGCCCGCTGGTCAACGTCATCGGCCTCTGGATGCTCGAGCAGACGATGAAAGATTTCGCCCAGCGCCCGAAGAACGACGCGGAATGGGCTAAGCTGATCAAGGCAGCGGCAGCGATCAGCTATCAGCGGTCAGCGGTCAGCTCGAAATCCGTGCGCAGCACCAAACCTTCAGGTCTCAGGTCTCAGGTTTCAGGTTTTGTCTTGGAGATGAATTTCGCCGAATTCGGCAACCCGCCCTCGATGAAGGCCGCCATCGACGCCCAGCTGAAGCGCCGCAAGCTCCCGCTCCCGAAGAATCTCGCCGGCTACGTCCGCCTTATCTGCGACTCCCTCGGCGCCGGCCACGCGATGGCGATCCGCGACTTCGAACGCCTCTCCGGCCGCACCTTCAAACGCATCCTCATGGTCGGCGGCGGCTCGAAGAACTCCCTCCTCTGCCAAGCCACCGCGAACGCCTCCGGCCTCCCCGTGATCTCCTTCGCCCTCGAAGGCTCCGTCGTCGGCAACCTCGCGAACCAACTCATCGCCCTGAAAGCCGTGAAAAACCTCGCCGCGTTCCGCGCCGCCTTCGGCCCCACGCTCAAACAAACCATCTACAAACCGGTTTAACCACAGAACACACGGAACACACAGAAACCGAACCACGACCTTACAGGAGGTAACAGAGCTAACAGAGCTCGAAACCCAAACCTCAGTTTCCTCCGTTACCTCCTGTAAGGTCCCCTGCTGTGTATTCCGAGTATTCCGTGGTGAACCCTGATCGAAACCCTGTCCTCCGTCCTCTGTCCTCTGTCCTCTGTCCTCTGTCTTCTGTCCTCTGACCTCTGACCAGCCCGTCCCCCGTCTCCTGTCCACTGTCACCTGATTTCCATGTCCTCCAAACAAATCTCCGCCGCCTACAAACTCGCCCGCGAGCAATACGCCGCGCTCGGCGTCGACACCGAGGCCGCCATCCGCCACGCGACCCGCATCCCGATCTCCCTGCATTGCTGGCAGGCCGACGACGTCCGCGGGCTCGAGACGCCCAAGGACGGCCTCGCCGGCGGCGGCATCATGGCCACCGGCGCCCACCCGGGCCGCGCGCGCAACGGCGACGAGATGCGCGCCGACCTCGACCTCGTCCTCAACCTGCTCCCCGGCAAGCAGCGCCTCAACCTCCACGCCTTCTACGCCGAGACCGGCGCTAAGGCCGTCGACCGCGACGAGATCGAGCCGCAACACTTCGCCCGCTGGATGGGCTGGGCCAAGTCGCGCCGTGTCGGCCTCGACTTCAACCCGACCTACTTCGCGCACGAAATGGCAAACTCCGGCTTCACGCTCTCCAGCGCCGACCCGGCCGTCCGCAAGTTCTGGATCCGCCACGCCAAGGCCTGCCGCCACATCGCCGAGAGCTTTTCGAAAACCCTCGGCACGCCCGCCGTCCACAACCACTGGGTGCCGGACGGCGCCAAGGACGCCCCGGCCGACCGCTTCGCCCCGCGCGAGCGCCTCGCCGATTCCTACGACACGATCTTCGCCGACAAATCCGTCAGCCCGAAACACTGCATCGACGCCGTCGAGGGCAAGCTCTTCGGCCTCGGCTCCGAGGAATACGTCGTTGGCTCGCAGGAGTTCTACTCCAACTACGCGCTGACCCGGGACAAGGTGCTCTGCCTCGACCTCGGCCACTACCACCCGACGGAGTCCGTCGCCGACAAGGTCTCCGCGCACCTGCAGTTCCACAAGCAGCTGCTTCTCCACACCAGCCGCCCGATCCGCTGGGACAGCGACCACGTCGTCATCCTCGACGACGCCGTGCGCAACCTCTTCCTCGAAATCGCCCGCGGCGACGCCTGGGACCGCGTGTTCGTTGCGCTCGATTTCTTCGACGCCTCGATCAACCGCATCGCCGCCTACGTCATCGGCGCCCGCGCCACCCGCCAGGCGATCCTCTGCGGCCTCCTCGACCCGAGCGCCAAAATCCAGGAAGCCGAGACTTCCGGCAAAGGCCACGAACGCCTCGCCCTGATGGAACTCACGCGCTCCCTCCCCTGGGGCGCCGTCTGGGACGAGTTGTGCGCGCGCGACAACGTCCCGACCGGTGCCGACTGGTTGAAGGACGTCGCGAAATACGAAAAGACCGTCCTCTCCAAACGGGGTTAACCACAGAAAACACGGAATACACAGAAAACGAACCACGGCCTCACAGGAGGTAACGGAGGTAACAGAGTTCTAAACCAAACCTACCCTGATCGTCATCCTGAGCCGTGCGAAGGACCCAAGCGTCTGAGTTTTAGGCCGCAATCAATTCATCCAACCAATTCATTTTCACAGGAGGAAACGGAGTTAACAGAGTTTGGATTAAAATCCCGATCCTTCCGTCAAAACCAAATCCCCTCCTGTGTATTCTGAGTATTCTGTGGTTAATCCCATTCTCCGTTATCTCAGTTCCCTCCTGTAAGGTCCCATTCCGTGGTTAAAAAATTCCGGTCATGAATTCTCCTGTGGAAAACGTCGACGTAGTGTTAATCGGCAGCGGCATCATGTCCGCCAACCTCGGCGCGCTGCTCAAGAAGCTCGATCCTTCGCTGACGATCTCGGTCTTCGAGGCCGCGGACGAGCTCGCCTACGAATCGTCCAACGGCTGGAACAACGCCGGCACGGGCCACGCGGGCATCTGCGAGATTTCCTACACGCCGATCACCAAGGACGGCAGCCCGGTGAAGGTGCAGAAGGTCATCGATATCTTCCAGGAGTTCGAACAGTCGCTCCAGTTCTGGGCGTACGCCGTCGGCAGCGGCATGATCGACAACCCGAAGGAGTTCATCAATCCGGTCCAGCACATCAGCTTCGTCCACGGCCAGGACCAGGTGGACTTCCTCAAGTCGCGCTACGCCGGGATGTCCGCCCACCACTTCTTCGCCCCGATGGAATTTTCCACCGACCCGAAGAAGATCGGCTTGTGGGCCCCGCTCCTCACGCAAGGCCGCGACCCCGCCCAGCCCATCGCCGCCACCAAGATGGACGGCGGCACCGACATCAACTTCGGCAATGTCGCGCGAAAGCTGCTGGCGTGGCTGGCGAAGCAGCCCGGGTGCGCGGTGACCGCGAGCACCAAGGTCATCGATTTGAAACGGATCGCTGGAGGGCCGGTCTCCGACCGGCCGGGCACGTCCGAACCCCGCTGGAACGTCACGACTAAGAATCTCAAAACCGGATCCGAACGCACCACCCGCGTCAAATTCATCTTCGTCGGCGCGGGCGGCGGCAGCATCCTGCTCCTCCAAAAAGCCGGCCTGCCCGAGGCCCGCGGACTCGGCGGTTTCCCGATCGGTGGCAACTGGCTCGTGTGCGACAACCCGGCGATCGTGGCGCAGCACCAGGCCAAGGTGTACGGCCAGAATCTTCCCGAGGCCCCGACGATGGCCGTGCCGCACCTCGACACCCGCATTCTCGACGGCAAGAAGACGCTCCTCTTCGGCCCGTTCGCCGCGTGGACCACGCGTTTCCTCCACCGCACCGGCAGCTGGACCGACCTGCCCCGTTCGGTGAAACCGCACAACCTGATGACGCTCTTGAAAATCGGCGCCACCAATCTCCCGCTCGTGAAGTACCTCGTGAAGGAAGGCACCCAGAGCATGGCCGGCCGCATGCGCGTGCTGCGACTGTTCTATCCCACCGCCCAGGAAAAGGACTGGAAGCTCATCGACGGCGGCATCCGCGTGCAGGCCATCAAAAAAACCGACGGCGCCGCCGGCATCGTCCACTTCGGCACCGAAGTCCTCACCAGCGCCGACAAGAGTATGTCCGCTTTGCTGGGCGCATCACCGGGCGCATCGGTATCCGTAGATATTGTCCTAAAGGTGATCAAAGAATGTTTCCCTCATTTGATCACGAGCCCTCGCATGAGTGAGATCGTGCCCACTTACGGCACCGACTATCGCAAGCCAGAGCTCGCTGGGCGCTTCAACCAACTCGCCGTCGACGCACGCAAGCAGCTGAAACTGATTTAACCGTCCTCGTCGCGCCGTAGCCTTGGCGAAGGCGGATCCGTCGATATCGTGCTCAAGGTGATCAAAGAGTGCTTCCCGCACCTGACGTCCAGCATCGCCACCATCGTCCCGACCTACGGCACGGACTATCGAAAGCCTGAGTTAGCTGCGAAGTTCAACGCACTAGCCACGCAAGCGCGCTAGCAGCTGAAGTTGATTTGACAGGAGAACCTGCACCCCGCGCAGGTTGACTCGAATTCTCGCGCACAGATTTCAGCCGGACGAGTCCCACAACGCAGGCTCTTGGCTCAGCCCGCAAAGCGAAGATGATTATTTCTTTCGCTCCTTAGGGTCCTTACCGCCAAAAAAAGTTGTGGTAGCGGCCGTATAGCCAAACCCAACAATAATTATCACCTGCTCGATCGTAATTTTTGCTTCCTGCTTCAGGAAGGCAATTACTGCGATGATTGCGAGAACACAGCCTGTGAAGACCACCATGCCTTTGAGCGCGTAGTCACCGAGTACGCGCAAAAGCAGTTCTCTAGAATCGAATGGAGGTTTTGAGGACTCAGGCATAGTCAGCCCTTTTTAAAGAACTCCACCTTTTTCAGATCCGCCAAACGATACTCCCCGGAATAACCTAGATTTTCAGCGATGGAATCGGTCACTGTTTTGGATTCGTCGATCTCTTCCTCACTAGGACATTCCAAAAGAGTATGATGTAACTCCGGATGCTCGAAAGCATACCAACGGGTGAGGTAACCATCGCGCACTGCTTTGTCGCAAAGCCACGCTGCAAATTTTTTATTACTGCCGAGAAAGGCTCTAACGTTTTCCACGTAGATTCGGGCCGGATTCATATTTTCCAGCACATCGATTCTGCGTTTGACGAATCCGAACATACTTAACGTGAGGGTCAGTTGTTCTGGATTAGCAAATCCATGATTTTATTGATCGCGTCTTCTCGACGGGGGAACCCCCGAAAAGCAACAAAGCCTTCTTCGGCATCTATGGCGAAACTTGGCGGTAGTCCGTCTTTGTCGCTAGTGGCTTCGAAGACAGATTTACGGAGAGGATCGGCGACCAACTCCTTGTACCGACCAGGAAGGTCCTTTTTAAAAGTGAAACCAGTATTCATTGCCGACGTATCTACAGATTTATCGCCTTTCCGAGTTACGAATTTTGAATCGATCACGTTCGACTCCCACACCTTCTTCAGGCCTCGATTTAGATCCACCGGAAAGAGGCCCGCCTTTGCACCGAGAGCCGCATGCACAGACCCGACAATTATTTTTTCATCGAGATCGCGCTCTTTGAAATAAAAAGGCGGCTCCGTTTTGTTGTGACGCTCGGCTATCGTGACCCTGAGCTGTAGGTAGCCGGGTTGCACAACTATCTTCACTGGCCACCAGTTGAAGCTTTTGTGGGCGATTGCGCTCTCACCTTTGACCTCAAAAAAATGATATTTGTTAGTGAGAAGATACTCTATCTCCGTCTTGTCGGTTTTATCGACGGATAAATTCTCACACTCGATATTCTGGGTAAGGACTTTCTTGGGCAGATTCCCAGCCTTTAGGTCATGCCCAAAAACGAATACGTGTTGGCGACAATGCCCCATGAGCCGGAGAGCATCTTCCTTGATGTCGTTGACGTTTGTTTTTTTCAGGATCGCTTCAACCACGTCTCCCCAAACGCCTTTGGCGTCATAGGTCTCTTTGAGAAGATCGACTGGATACATTTCCAGCAATCGAGACGCAATTTTCGAGGGACTATTATCGAAATCAAGTATGGTGAGCATATGCCAGTCAGGGGTGTAGTGCTCACGCTGGCCCACGCTTGCATCGGTCTTAAATACCGCCGTAAAAATTCGAGCAAGGCAAAAGCCCGATGCGACCGTGCGCCAGGGCCACACGGCAACCTGATAGCAAGTCCATCCAATACCGAAAAGAGGGCTCGAGCCCGAGGGCCATGCTGACCTTTTCCCCGCGCATCCCGGGCAACGAGTAACAGCATAGCCCCTTCGAATCCGCCAGATGAACCAAAGACCACAGACGCCAACCTCGTTTGACCAGCGCGTGTTCTGAAGGAAACCATGAAACTCACTACCAACTTACTGGCACATCGGTATTACTATCGGGAATAAATGGATCCGCTCCGTCGCGGATAGAGAGATGATAGTGGCCAGGCTTTTTCGGAAACGACGCAAGATTGGTCTTAACGATCTTGCCGATATGATACTGACATTTAGCGCCCAGCTCTTTCGCGAGTTCAGCAATGACATCGAATCCGACCGGCTTCGGCGTAACTTCCAGTGCCTGTACGCTAATACCTGCGATAGATACCTCCACTCTTACGTCCACCGTTGGCGTGCCGTCCCAAACTAAGATGTCGTTCGCATCAACGTATGCGTAAACTTTATCACGCGTGCTTAAGAGCAGTTCATGGAGCGCTTTCTTCTCTGGCGGAACAATCACATCCGGACGTCGATCAAGCCCATATGATTTCCGAAAAGGACGAGCATATGCGGTGTATGCCGCGGAAGTCAGCGAATAGTAGATAGGACTCGTATCGGTCAGTCGGTTCTCAATGAGATGCCGGCAAGCCGCTTCGCAGTTTGCGAATGATCGATGCGCATAGTGCCAAGCCCAAAGCTCCCGACGTTCCATTAGACTGATCATAATTTTGGGGCGATTGCATATAGGCCGTCAGTACTCGACCTCGCTCGGGCGATATCTCCTGGAAAAACCACTCGAGCTGACCTCAGATGGCACGCTTAACAACTGTCTATGGCGATGTTCTAAGGCCGGGGGTATACGCATCGCCCACCATACATTTCAGTAAATAGTGCACCTGATCCCAATCGCTAGATTCTTCCATTTTCATCCGCTCCAAGAGACGATTCCAGGCAGATGCCCCGATGCATCTTCGGAAATCTCTCTCCAAATCGAGTTCAATTAATCCGCCTAAGTATGTCTCCCACTCTTTCGGATCTTTCGAACGCAACACTGCTTTAACAACAACTTCCTCGAGGAGAAGCCCTCTTTTTTTCAGTTTCTCGATTAGCTTCCACCGCTCCCCATGTTCACTGGCTTGATTCCAAGCCTCGATAAACGTTTCAAGAATATTGTCCGATGACACCTCATTATGCTTAGCAGAAAGCACAAAAAATGATTCCCAAACCACGCGAGAATTCCCTCTGTGCGCACGCTTTAGCAACATCTCGATATCGCTCGCTTCGCACGCCTCCCCGTAGGCCAATTGCCGGCGCATGCGAATAAGTTCACCACCGACAAATGTATTCGAATTCTGAAAAAAAACTTCAATCGCATTGAGCAACGTGGGGAATTCCGTTCTGCAAATCTGAAGTAAGTAAGAATGAACATGGTGACTTGAAGCTATCCCGCTGCTCCGGATTTGATCGACGATAACGTCAATAAAGCTGAGCGCCTTTCCATCGCGGGCTTCATTTAATATGTAGTAGGCCACCAAGTACTCGAGAATTCGAGAATGCCTGAATCGGAACTTAGCCGTCACCTCCACATCACGGATAAATATGCCATCTGAGATAAGCGCCATCATCACTTCGTTCTTATTTCCGGTAAGCAACGGTGCAGCTGTCTGAATCGCCTCTACAAAGACCATTTCACTAACCCAAAGACTTCCCCCACGCATTGCGCGTATAGCCAGCGCTGAGCAAAGCGCTAGAAAGCTCTCCTCTGTAAGGCCTGGCACCCTGCGCTTGTAGATATCTTCACGCTTCTTTCTAAAATAGAGTCCAACGACTCCGGCGTCCGATATCGCATCGGTGGTTACGGTCCCCTCGTATGCATGTGCCTCCGAAAAGGTGGCCAAATTAAACGGCACTGAGAGTTCTTCGAGTGTCGCTCCTTGGGGCTCATCAAGCAGCGAGTAGCCGAAAGCGACAGAGTATTTGGTTAGTGCCTCTCGAAACTCCTCTTCAGTAAAGGAAGAGAACTGTTTCTTGATGGATATTACTTTACGCCCTTCAAAAAGGGATTCCCATTTTCCCCAGTACTCGTCGCGCACCGTTAAGAGTAAAGCAGCCGGAAAGGCTATCAAGCCCTGGTGCCTAGCACTGTCATTCAACTCTTCAAGTCGCCGAAGAATAGCTGATATCTCTCGTCGTTTCTGAGGGCTCGCCTCCGTTTCATCCAAAGAATCGATAACGAAAAGGATAGGCGTATCATGCGCAAGCAGCAGCTCAACCGAGTTGACGCCAACTCCTGAATGAAATTCAGAAAACCAATCGTCGATATCGGCATCCTGTGCCGCACATGCCACGACCAAGCATTCATTGCTGGCCATGCAGGCCTGTACGCTAAACATCGTTTTCCCCGAACCAGATGAATCTCTCAAAATGAGAATCTGTGACGCTGCTTCACGTAGCGCCTCAAATTGCTGCCCTCCCTTCTGAGTCGATTTCGTGAGCCGCTGTAACGAAGCAGGTTTTAGCTGCCGCATCATACTCCATACATATTGTTCAATATGCCTTCCTACATACAGCTGGGCGTGATCCTTACTTTTATTTCTGCGAAGAAATCTGGCCGATAAACGAGCGACAACGTCTCGCAACCTTCGCGATGATACATTCCGCTCAACCATCCAACGAGCAACCTCTGACAAATGCGGAGGGCATGGGGCAAACGTACTCCTCGCGTGAAATACCGAGAACCGAAGCACGTCTTCCAGAGAGGCGTTTACTTGGCATAATTCGTCCCAAACACTACCTGCCAAAATAATCGTCGCCTTGTTTTCTCGGTTTAACGCCTGTGCAGCACGAAAGACTCCATCTCCGACATCGTTCAGGGAGCAAAAAAGGCCAATCACACCGCCGTTCCTCCGACGAACCTTGTTCTCGAAATCTTCGAAATCATGCGACCCCTCTGTAATAATCCCATCCTTCGCTTTCGCTTCGACGAGAAAATGCCACGAGTTCCATTCAAAGAACGCGTCGATTTGTTCAGAGGGAGTACGAACTACGATTGGAGGCTTTAAGCTCCAGGGTAACGCCTCTCGTAGTAACTGCTCAAATTTGTACCCACGTTCTTGAGGGTCGCTCAACGTACGAAGGTCGCAGATCTGATGATAAATCGTGATCATCGCATGATCCTTGCGACAAAACCTATCGAATGGTCAGCCGCTGAGCCCTTAGGGAGGGCACCTACTTTCTCTCTCGTAATATGGGCCATAGATTTGGGAGTGAATGAATCAGCCGGCTCAATCGCTACGCAACCGATTCACTTTGCCTTTCTCGCGGCGTCGTGGCCCTAACGCCCTGCCGAGAAAGAGCACACAATATTATCGATGCAAGGATGATCGCCAAGTCGACCCAATCAAAGGGCCGGCCGAAAGGGGTCATGCTTGGAATAGTTGGGTCGACCGCGCCAAGAGTAACCAGAAGGGGTCAGGTCGATTGCCGCCCAATGATCACCGGCGCAACGTGACAACTCTTCGTCTAGGCAGCAAGCGACCTGACCTCATCGACTAGCCTCAACCTCGCGCTCGTCCCTTCTCGTACACATACAAACAGGCGTGATCGGCGACGTGCCGCCGACCCGAAGGCCGAGCCGACGGGGTCGGGTTGTGGGGTGTGGGCTCGACCTTTCTGGGCTGCTCGAAAAGCCCGGCTTCAACCGCTCACCCGTCCCTTCTCGTACACGTACAGAAGCAATCCGAAGGGGTCAGGCCGAGTATTGAGAGGTCAACCCACTTCGAAGGCGGCTACCTCCTGATACTCGGCCTGACCCCTCTGATGGAGCCTCGTTCTGAAATCCGGTGAACGCCCTGTTTCGTACTGTGGGAGCAGGCCCCGCTTGCCGGTGGCGGGGTGCGGCGCGCAGCGTCGGCGCACCCCGCCCCATGTCCTCCGCCGCTTTGGTCCAGCTGGCCGTCTTCCTTGGTCTCACCGCTCTCGTCGCCCTTGCGACCTGGCTGCACTGCCGCCGGGCGGAGCGCTCCACCGCCAGCACGCGCGAGTACTTCCTCGCCGGCGGCGGGCTCAACTGGGTCTTCATCGGCGGCACCATCACGCTGACCAACATCAGCACCGACACCTTCATCGGCATGAGCGGCGCCCAGGCGGTCAACATCGTCTGGTGGGAAATCTCCGGCGCCGCCGGCCTCGCGCTGCTGGCGTGGCTCTTCCTGCCGGTCTACTACCGCTACCGCTGCACCACCGTCACCGAACTCCTCGAGCGCCGCTACGGCAGCAAGCACATCCGCGCGACCGTCGCGCTCGTCTTCCTCGTCGGCAACCTCTTCCTCTTCCTGCCGGCGATGCTCTACACCAGCGGCCTGGTGATGAAGTCCATGTTCGGGCTCGGCGACACGCTGCTCGGCCTCAACACGGTGCTCACGATCGGCATCGGCGTGGCGGCGGTGGGCGCGGTCTACGCGATCTTCGGCGGGCTCCGCGCGGTCGCCATTTCCGACACCTACTGCGGTGTGATCGTCCTCGGCCTCGGCGGCGCGCTAGTCGTCTTCGCGCTCAACGCCGTCGGTTGGGATCTCTCCGGCCTGCCGCCGGAGCGGACGCGGCTGTTCGGCGCGGCGACCGACCCGATCCCGTGGACCACCCTCCTCACCGGCATGGTGTTCTGCCAGCTGTTCTACTGGAGCACCAACCAGACGATCACACAACGCGCCCTCGCCGCGCCCGACCTGCGCGAGGCGCGCCGCGGCGTGCTGTTCGCCCTGGCCCTGCGCGCGCCGTTCATCCCCCTCATGGTCGTCGTGCCGGGCCTCGTCGCCTACAAACTCTACGGCCCGATCGGCGACGCCAGTTACGGGCGGCTGGTGCACGACGTGCTGCCGCACTGGCTCTCCGGCGCCTTCGCCGCCGCCATGTTCGCCGCGGTCATGTCCAGCTACAACTCCGTGCTCAACTCCTCCGCCGCGCTCTACGTCTGCGACCTTCACCAGCGTTACATCAACAACGACGCCCACCTCGGCCGCCTCAGCATGCTCGTCTCGGCGGTCATCGCGGTCGTGTCGGTGTTCCTCATCCCGCTCTACATGGGCGCCGACAGCATCATGGCGACGATCCAGCAGGTCCTCGGCCTCTTCAGCATGCCGATCCTCTCCGCGTTCATCGTCGGCCTCCTCTTCCGCAACGTCGACGCCCGCGCTGTGATCGCGACGATCGCCTTCGGCGCCGCGCTCTACGCCGCCCTCACCTTCGGCTGGGCGCGGCTCCACGCGCTCCATCCCGACACGATCGCGCGCCCGTGGCATTTCCTGCACGTGATGGGGCTCACCGTGCCCGGCTGCGTGGCGTTCGCGCTCCTCCTCAACCGCGTCCTGTTCGGCCGGCGCGCGACGTTCAGCCTGGACTGGGACCAGGAACCGGCAGCGTAGCCGGGGCGTCGAGGAGGCTCACGCGAAGGCGCGAAGTCCGCGAAGCAGGCGAGCGACCAAAAGGGGACGAGCCTCACCTTGCACCTTAGCGCCGTCCGTTTGACGTTTCGCGGTATCTCGCCATACCAGCGCGCATGCCATTGCTGACCATTGTCCCGCCGATGCCGGGGGCGGAGCGCCGCTTCCAGCCGTTTGTCGACTTCGTTAACGCGAGCGGGTGGGAAACGGAATTTGTCCGCCTGGAGTGGGCCGGCCGGCAGCCGAACTTCGGCTCGAACGCCCTCTTCCCCCAGGTCGACGCCCAGACGTCCGGCAAGGTCGTCATGGGCTTCTCCCTCGGCGCGCTCTACTCGCATCTCGGCGCCCTGCGCGCCCGGCACCTGATCCTCGGCTCGATCTCGCCGTTCTTCCTCGAGGATGACGACGAACCCGAACGCTTCATGGTCTCCTACCGCAAGGGCAACGCCGCCACCCCGGCCGACATCCTGGTCGGAGGAATCGAGGACGCCCAAATGCACCGCGTCGCCACCGCCGTGCGCGATTTCTACCAAAAGCGCACCTACACCGTCGTCCCCGAAGCCGAGCACGAGCTCTGGCACCCCAATTACCTACAAGCGATCAAAGCCTCCCTCGATCGGCTCAAGACGTAGCCTCACGCGAAGGCGCGAAGCCGCAAAGCAAGGCAGGGTTGGACCACTAAAGGGATTTCCCAACGAGAAATCTTACGAGGTCCACGGCGACTGATCGTCGCCGTTGTTTGACCTAGGCGTCCGCTGATCGCGGTCGGGATCATCAACCCAAGCTCTGTTGGCGATCAGCCAACACCCCGAACCACTCTCCGGAGCCAATTCGGCGGAGGGGATTTCTAAGCAGCGCCGTTAGGCGACGCCCTTAGTGGTTAAAACCTGAAGGCCTTTCTTCGCGCCTTCGCGGCTTCGCGTGAGCCGGATTGAATGACCGTCGTGCGCGTCTGTTCTTCTATGAGAGCAAAGGCTCGTTTGCGCGGCGCGCCGGTCGGTTCGACCTTCCGCGACCCCCGCCGGAAATTCCTCCGGTTTTTTATCCCCATGCTTTCTTCCCTCCCGCTTCGCGCGTGGCTCGGCCTCGGCGCCGCCGCGTTCCTGCCCCTCTCCGCCGGGGCCCAGCTTGCCGCCGGCAAAGACAGGTTCCTCGGCAACATCATCCCCGGCAGCGTGCCGGCCAGCTTCGGCACGTACTGGAACCAAGTCACACCCGAGAACGCCGGCAAATGGGGCTCGGTCGAGGCCACGCGGGGCACGATGAACTGGACGCAGCTCGACACCGCCTACAACTACGCGAAGACGAACAAGCTGAAGTTCAAGGAGCACACCCTGGTCTGGGGCTCGCAGTATCCGTCGTGGATGGGTGACTCGAGCACCCTCTCGGAAAGCGAGATGCGCACCGAAATCGAGGAGTGGATCCGCCTGCTGGCCGAGCGCTATCCCGATGTCTGGGCGGTCGACGTCGTGAATGAGCCGGTGAAGACGCCGATGCCGGCCAAGTTCAAGGCGGCGCTCGGCGGCGACGGCACCACCGGCTGGGACTGGGTGATCACCTCCTTCCAGCTCGCGCGCGCGAAATTTCCCAACGCCAAGCTGATCCTGAACGAATACGGCACCGAGAACGACGCCAACGCCCGCAACCAGGTCATCGCCATCGTCAACCTGCTCAAGGCGCGCAACCTGATCGACGGCGTCGGCATCCAGGCGCACTACTTCAACCTCGACAACATGACGGCCGCGCAGATGACCGCGTGCCTCGACGCCTACGCCGCCACGGGCGTCGACCTCTACATCACCGAACTCGACATCGGCGGCACGCCGCTGGCCGAAGCCACGCAATCGACCCGCTACCAGGATATTTTCCCCGCGATCTGGACGCATGCCGCAGTCAAGGGCGTCACGCTCTGGGGCTACATCGAGGGCCAGACCTGGCGCGCCGGCACCGGCATCCTCAACAGCGACGCCACGGAACGCGCCGCGATGGTGTGGCTGAAGGGCTACGTCACCGGCAACACGACGCCGACCACGCCCACCAATCCGACCAACCCGACGACTCCCACCACACCCACGACTCCGACCACGCCGACCACCCCTTCCACTCCCAGCGGTGGTGGCGGCGGTGGCGGCGGAGCGCCCAGCCTGTGGTTTGTCGCGTTCCTCGCCGTCAGCGCCTGCGCGCGCTTCGCCCGGAAAAAAGCATGAGGCATTACCGGCTCAGTTTGATCGCCTGCGCCACGGCCGCCGTGCTCGGCGGTCTTGGCTTCGTGACGTGGCACCCGGCTTCTTCTACAGCCGAGTCGCACCTCGCCGCCGTCTCTCCCGCAGCTCCAAAAAACGAATGGAGGGCCGGGCTCCCGCGAGGCCATTCCCCCTCATCCACCGCGCCGACGCCCGCGCCATCCGCTCCCGACCCCCTCACCCTCCTGCCCGCGCTCGCCACTCAACCCGCCGGCCGGGAACGCACCGACGCCGTCGCCACGCTCGTGACGGAGATCGGCCGCACGGATTCGGCCAGCGCGCTGGACCTCGCCCTCGCGCTGCCCGGCGCCGACGACGGAACACTCGAACACCGCCTCCAGCTCTGGACCGAGACCGCGCCCGCCGAAGCGATCGCCTGGGTGAAAGCCCAGCCCGCGGGCGCAACGCGCGACCGCCTCCTGGCCCGCGCCGCGTATGTGCGAGTCCAGAGCAACCCCGCCGAAGCCCTCGAGCTTTTGCAGCTCATGTCCGCCGAGCCCGCGAACGACGCCCCGACCCGCGCGGTCCTGAAACTCTGGCAGCAGCGCGATCCCGCCGGCGCCGACCGCTGGCTCGCGCAAAATCTGAAAACCTGACGCCGGCCTTGGCTCACGCGAAGGCGCGAAGTTGTTTTTGGGACCCAAGTCGACGACCTCAACCGATTGTTCAGCGTTCATTGCTCAACGCTCATCTGCCATTTCGAGCATCAGGCATTGGATCGACATAACCGATGCCGATCAGCCAATGAGTGATAACTATTTTCCCTCCCTCCGTCTTACGCCATCCGCCGTCTGTCAGCCCGTCCCCAAGCTTGATTTCCCCGCCCTGCCGAACAACCTCCCCCTCATGAGCGTCGCCGAGCTGCAAAAAACCATCCGCGGGCTGAGTGCCGAGGATCGGAAGGTGCTCGCAAAAATCGCGACCCGCTTGAAGCAGCGTCACTCGCCCGTTCGTCGGCGAAAACTGACGGAAGCCATGCGCGCCATGGACGCCGGGGAGAAATTCACTTGGGAAGAGGTCAAGAAAGCACGTGCCGAACGCCGTAAGGCTTCGGACGGATGAGGCCTTACCGCACTGTTTTCAACCGCCGGGCCTTGGAGTTTGTTGCCGATGCTGATGACGACACTTACGTCGAAATCGAATCGTGGATAAACCGCATCGAACGCGCTCCGTCCTCGCTGGGAGATTATACCGAGCAGGATGAAGATCGTCGGGACTTGCAGATCGTGGTCTTGAAAAAGGTCGCGATCACTTACCGGCCTGACCACGCCGCCCAGGAAGTGAGAGTTGTCCGCATCGAAGCCAATCGGGATTCCTGAGGGGGGACAGCCAGCAGACAACCGAACCAAGAGCGATCCGGTGAAGTCGGGGTAAGTATCAAAAGGTTCACCGCATGACCTCGCGGAATGATCATTCTTATTTTTCCCAAACCAGATCCTGAGTTCACGACTGACAGGCGGAATCTTCTCCAGGATCGGCGGGATCTCGTGCAGGATGTTCGGGGCAAAATAACCGACAAGCGCTGCCAGCGCCAGGGGGCGAATCGAACGGCGCGTCGATAGAATCTTCAGAATCTTAATCAGCGGCTTCATGGTGAAATGGAGAGTCATGGTTATCGGAGGTTCGTCTGCGGTGCTTTTCGCCATAGATAGTGGGCGGTGTCTTTGGGGTTATGGGGGCCAGCCGGAGAAAAAGCGGACGGGCCCTACAGATGGCGGCGGAATTAACCAAGGAGCAGACTGTCAGGGTTCATGGAGATGCTCTGGGTCTTAAGTAAGAGGGGCCGAGTTCATCCACTGCCTTGATCAACCCTTGGCTATCAGCATCTTGCCCGGGAAATTTGTTCATCCAGCTCACGGCCAAAATCTACCAAAGCCTGCCGCGAGCGGCTACCGCCCCATCTGCTCTATCGGTTCTATTGGGCTTTTTCATAACAAGGTGACTGACTGCCCGGGCAGTCCTCGAACCAGCGACCAAGTGATTAACAGTTGAAGGTCACGCTGCTACTGACCGCTCTCAAGTGTCCCCATCTGCTACCTTCATCTCATTGAGCCTCATTAGTAAGCCTCGCTTTGATCGAGGCTAGATGGCGCAATCAGGGACAGTTCAGAACAACCAAAGTGGCCAAGAAGTGGCCAAGCTCAAATCGAAGGGAGAGCGCTCCCGATTCCACGTCGATTATTGGAAAGGCAGGCTCTACCACAAGACGTTCACTAAGCAGGGCGCGCGGCAGACGATTCCCGAATGGTCGGTGCGCCTTCAACACTTGGGCAGGCGTGAAGCGTTCGCGCTAGGCTCAGCGAACGCCAGCGTGGCAGCGGCGAAGGCGAAGGAGGTGGCCACATTTCTTGAGGCGAACGGATGGGATGCGACACTCGCGAGGTTCAAGCCGTCCGCCATCGCGAGGGCTGAGATTTGCACAGTGGGAGAATTCTTAAACGAGGTGTCGAAGCGAAGCCACCTGAAGCCAGCCACCTTACGCAGATACGCGGTTAAACTGCGCAAGATGGTCGCCGATATCGCTCGTCTTGAGGCAGGCCTGAAAGGGACCGAGAAGCGCGCAAAATTCGACTACGTGAACGGCGGCAGAAAAGCGTGGTTGGCGCGGATAAACGATCAGTGCCTGGGCGTGCTGACCAAAGACTCGATAAACGAGTGGAGAAACAAATACGTCGCGAAGGCGGGCACTGAACCGATTGTTCGCAAATCCGCTGAACGGTCGGCGGCCTCCTATGTGAGATGCACCCGCGCCCTGTTCTCGCCTGACATCATCTCGGTGCTTCAGGTTTCTACACCGCCGAACCCGTTTGCCGGGCTAAAGCTCAGAGACCCAGGCCCGCAGCGTTACCGGTCTGAAATCAGCCCGGAGTGGCTGTTGACGCGTGCCGATGTCGAGCTTCGCGAAGCCCACCCGCAGCAGTATTTGGCGTTAGTCCTCTGTTTGTGGGCTGGGCTGCGGCGCAAAGAGGCAGACTTGCTCACGTGGCAGCAGGTGGACGCGCAACAGCGGCAAATTCACATTCGGCGCACCGAGCACTTCGAGCCTAAGTCCGACGAAAGCGAGCGAAGCATCGACTTGTCGGTTCAGGTGTTTGACCTGATTTGGTCATTCAAGCCAGTTGGTGCCTCAGAGTTCGTATTGGAAGGAGCGGAGCCGGACACCTCGGCAACCTACGACTACTACCGTTGCGATAAAACGTGGCGCGACCTCAATGCGTGGCTTCGCGCAAAGGGGATCAGGCAACGCAAGGCAATCCACATGCTACGCAAAGAAAGCGGTTCATTGGTCGCTTCTCATTTCGGGATCGAAGCTGCACGTCAGCACCTTGGTCATCGAGATATCAGGACAACCTCCGCACACTACATTGCGAAAAAGAAGCGGATCGAAGTGGCGTTGCCACTCTCCGGTTCGCCTCCATCATCGAGCCTATCTGCTTCACATGCCGACTCAGAAGACCAACACGCTCACAACACCGCCGAAAATCAAAGCACTGGCGGCCAAGCTTCGGAAGCACTCCCTACGGGTTAATGGACGCAAGCGCGGGGTCAAAGGTGATGCCCCTTCCGCTCTCGTTTCCAGATCTTTGAGGCAACTGTTCTACAGGGCGCTTCCTCGGGACGCACGGTCACACCTCGCGCGTGATCCAGATTCGATTCGTAGGCTGGTTCGAACGGCTTCGCTCGCCGCCGAGCTTGTTGAAAAGCTTTACGAACTGCGTCGATCGCAAGTTAGAGCGATCATTTCGGACGAGTTCCGTTTCCCGGTTCTCCACAGTCGAGGAGAGGCTCAAACCGCAAAGCGAAAGGCCATGCTGGCCGACCTCGCCGTGCGGGCTGACAATCCATTCAAGCCGCGCGGGAACAGAGAGACCGACATCGTTTATCGATTCATTGCGGAAGTGGCATTTCCGCTGTTAGAGAATGTGCGGCAAAGGAACGGAACATTGGTGATGGTCGACAACCAATCGCGGAAGGTTCCGCCCTTGAATCTAGGGACGGCGAAACGCTGGTCGTCTGTCGTCGCCGACTGGTTCGGCCCGTTGTTGGCAAAGGACATTGCCGAGGCAAAGGTGGAAAGAGAAACTCTCGGTACACATGCGCCTGAGCGCATAGACGCCGAATTGCTCGCCGGTACTCAGAGGAAACTCGAAGCGAAAGCTCGTAGGATGCTCATCAGGCTTTCTCGGAACGTAGGTCTTCCGAGGCAAACGTCTCCTGAGAGAACCCTACAACTGATCGGAGACCTTTTGCGCTGCGGAAAAATGTCAGCGTTGGAGGCGACCAAGGCGCAAGTACGGATCGAAAAATTCAGGAACATGAAGCCAACGCAACGCGATGTGATTAGAGGCCTAAAGGAGGCAGTTCACGCACGCCTGAAGTTTATGTTGAAAAAATAGCATCACGAAACACCGGATTGTTTTTGATGCTCTGATCCTATTCTCAGCCTCTTGAAAGTGTTCAGTTTGGTGGGCGTCACCTATGACTATCACCAAACACAATTCCGCGGCTCATGAAAATTCATCGGGCCGGTTTAAGTTCATCCCGGCGAAAACCGCCGCGACGATTCTGAACGTCCACCCGAAGACAATTCTTCGGTGGGCCGATTCGGGGCTTATTCACCGCCACAAGATTAACGCACGCGTGGTTCTTTTCGATGAGGCCGAGGTAATCGCTCTCATCAAGCGCTCAAAGGTTGGATAACCGCGCCAACCTATGAAATCTCAAAATATTGATGTCAGCCATGGCGAGTGCGCCCCCAACGCAGAAAGCGGGCTCTCGCCTGAGACCAAGTTGCGGCTGGCAAGGCGCCTAGGAATTCCGCTCCCGCTTCAACCAAAGAGCGACGGGCTCGCGCGCCTTGAACAAAAATTGAAAGAGGGTGCTGCCAAGGGCACGGCCGACGCAACCTGTGCAGCGGCAGGGGGCGGCAATGGAGTTCCAAATTCTGAACAGATCTCCAATAGCCCAGCAGCAAACTACGGTGGGCCGATCAAAGCTCCCGAGACGTCGAGCGCGGGTTCCGCGGTCGAAGCTGTTGCTCGTCCCGGAATATCGCAGGCAACTCTTGCTGCCGCGGGTGTCCGGTACGTAACGGAGGACGAATCCAAGCGCCTGATCGGGCATTGCGTCGAAGGATTGCTGATCCCCTATTTCGACATTGATGGCCTACCGCTGATCGGAAAACACGGTGCTCCTTACTACCGAGTTCGTCTGGCCAACCCAACGGGGAGTGCGAAATACCTTAGCCCCCGTGGCACAGGGTGCGAATTGTATGTTCCTCCCGGCCTGCGGGAGCTGCTGACCGAAGGATGCCTGCTCGGGGTGGTCGAGGGCGAATTCAAGGCGTTGTCGCTTACCGAAGCCGGGTTCCCTTGTGTGGGCATCGGCGGTATTTCTTCAGTTGCTCCTCGGAACGAAGACAGCCACCCCGAGTTGCTGCCGGCTCTTCAAGAAATTATCTTAGCCAAGCAACCGGCCAGGTTGGCGTTTATCGGAGATTCAGATACAGCGTTGATTCCGGACTTTTCACGCGAGTGTTTGAAACTCGCAAAATGCAGCGGCGTTCCGGTCGTTGCTCCCAGAATACCTATTAACGCTCCCGGAAAAGGGCCCGACGATTTGAGGCAACATTGGGGCGAGGAGTTCCAGTTCAGGTGGCAATCTATTCTGGATGCGGCCGAGCCGATCACCCCCGGAACCGCGGTTGCGCAGCTCATTGTTCGCCTGCTTCGACGCGAGGCTGGCGCGCTACCCGGTTTGGATCAGGACGCGGCCGACAAAGCGCGGCAGCGTCTCGTGAAACTGTCCGCCGCGCTCCACTCCGATGCACTCGCCCGCGCAGAGGTCGAGAAAATCGCGGCGGAATTCGCAGGGCTGGACAAACAAACGTTGCGAGCGGCTGTGCGGGATTTGCAGTCGCGCCAGGTCGTTGAATCAGCCGCGAAAAAATTGGCCCAAAGCGGGACGACCATTGTGCTGCCCGGCAACGAGACATCGATCACTGAAGCCGCGGTTCAGATTTTCACGATCATAGCGCCCACCCAGACCTTGTTTTATCGAGGTGGTCGAGTTCATGAGGTAGAGAGCGCCCATGATGGAACGCGTCGCTTGCGGCCGGTAACCCCAGTGCAGTTCCGAAGCCGTTTGGAAAGCTACGGAACGCTTCTTGCCTGGCGTTCGGGCGGCGACGACGACCGCGTGTTAAAGCCCGTGATTTGTGCGGAGGAGACCGCGCATGCTTTGCTTGAAAGCACTCCTGCACGGGATCTCCTTCCCAACATTGCCACTCTTTCCGCGTGCCCGGTGCTCGCGCGACAGGACGGCAAAATAGTCGTGCTGGGCGTTGGTTGGCACCAACTCGCCGGAGGCCTGTTTGTTACTGGCGGCGAAACTCCGCCAGAGATTGGGCTGAGCGAAGCAGTGCTCGCGCTTGCGGAGATTGTCTCCGAGTTTGACTTTCCAACAGCCGGAGACCGCTCGAGAGCGATGGCGTCGTTGATCGCGCCCGCGCTTCGTTTTGGGGCATGGTTGAAAAACCCGCTACCCATAGACGTCGCCGAGGCCGATGCCTCTCAAGCGGGCAAGACGTATCGCCAGAAGGTTGTGGCCGCCATCTATCGAGAGCGTCCAAACATGGTTGTCCAGCATTCCGCCGGAGTGGGCAGCCTCGATGAGAGCATTGCACAAAAGCTGATCGACGGCAGGCCCTTCGTGCTTTTGGACAACTTTCGTGGAAAGCTGAATTCTCCCTATCTCGAGTCTGTACTGACAGCGCCCGGACCCATGCCGGCTCGCGTCCCCCATCGCGGGGAAGTGCAAGTGGATCCGCGAGGCTTCGTTTTTCAAATTACGTCCAACGGCGCCGAGACCACGAGAGACCTGGCCAACAGAGCCAGCATCGTTCGCATCCGAAAGCGCCCAGAAGACTTTCCGTTCCGGAAATACCCCGAGGGCGATCTCTATGCCCATGTTCAAGCTAATCAGGCACGATACTTGGGTTGTGTTTTTTCAGTCGTTGAAGCGTGGGCGCAAAATGGTTGCCAGCGGACCGACGAAAACCGGCACGATTTCAGAGAATGGGTTCAGATCTTGGATTGGATCGTGCAGAACATCTTTGCGTCTGCTCCGCTGATGGACGGCCATGACGAGGCAAGGCAACGAGCGAGCGATCCACGTCGCGTCTGGCTTCGTTCGGTGTGCATAGCGTTGAGAGACTCTCCCCCGGCAGGACCCCTGATAGCTTCCGAATTAGCCGAATTCGCCATCGAAAACGAGTTGCTGCCGCCTAACATTCGCGCCGACGCGGACGAGGAAAGCATGGCGCGCTCCATCGGAAAGATAATGGCCAGTGTGTTTCGCGAAACAGATGATGTGCAGATTGACGGATTTCGCATTCGCCGGGGGGCCAAATACTCATCAAAGGCCGGAAAGAGCATTCCTACCTATAGCTTCGGGTAGAACATCGCACACATCCGGACCGCCAATCCCGCCAATGCTTGGAACTCTAGGAAAACATGGGTATTTTTCTGAAAGTTTAGATGATTGGCGGGTTTGGCGGTACAGCCACAAGCTTCTGTTGGATAGTGCCATGGATAATCCTCTGCGCTTCGGCGGACGCGCTCCTTGATCAGATTCTGCCAGAACCAAACGTATGCTCCCTGCTTCCGCTTTGCTGCCTTGAGAGTTTTCGAAGCCAAGATCACCTACACGTTGGTTTCACTTGGTGAGCCGGTCTCCCTGTCCAAGCCGACCTTTGTGGCTGAGTACCTCAGGTCAGCGTTCGATGAACATCCAACGCAGGAAGCCTTCTATGCGGTGTATCTGAACCGCCGCAACAGGCCATTGGGTCGGCACCTTATCACCTTGGGAACGCTCACCTCAACACTGGTCTCGCCTCGCGAAGTCTTTAGGGGCGCCATCTTGGCGAGCGCATCTGCGCTGGTGGTAGCTCACAATCATCCGTCAGGAGACCCTTCGCCATCACGCAACGATTTGAGCATGACCCGGCAACTTCTTGAAGCATCGAAGATCATGGACATTGAGCTGCTCGATCACGTCATTGTGGGATCAAAGGAGGGAGACCCGCAAGGTACAGGCCTGTTTAGTTTTCGCGAGGCCGGCATACTTTGACACACCCATACGTTGGTGTGGGACGCATGGAGATCGGGCCTCTCCGTTGGAAAGAACGCTGCTTTGGCACGGCAGGCGGGCGGCACGGAGTATCAAATCCTTCCGGAGCCGCCATGCCCGACCTCCCTCCACCCAATCTCGATTCTCCGTTAAAAATTGGCCGCTTGGTGGCCACGCCGAACGCACTCAGTCATGTTCCTCATGTCGAGATGATGGAGGCGCTCAAGCGGCATGTTGCTCACGACTGGGGCGAGGTAACGCCCGAAGATCAGCGAGCCAATGACGAGGCGCTACGTTGTGGTTTCCGTGTGCTGTCGGTGTATCGCACGAAAGCCGGTGTGCGCTTCTGGATTATCACCGAGGCAGATCGTTCGTCCACATGCGTCCTGCTGCCGGAGGACTATTAAATGCCCGCATTGAGCAGCAGTGCGCCGCCCTTCGTGCCGAGCCCGCGCCCTACTTTTGCGATGGTCTCGATGGAAACTGTCTTCGTGCCTCTCTCCACATGACTCATGTACGCGGTGCTGAGGCCGCTTCTGTGAGCCAACTCTTCCTGGGAAAGCTTCTGCCTCAGGCGTTCTGCACGCACAACCTGACCGAACAGGCGTTGTGGCGTGGCAGGTTTGGCGGGCATGGTCGCCTATTTTATCAGGCGCTGGCTCTAACGGCCATGTTCTATAGAACATGTTCTCCGTTGACCTTTCAGAGGCCCCTTACGACCCTCGCACAGCAGGCCATCGCCGTTCTGAGCCATGAAAAAATACGAAATCACCTTCAACCTGAAGAACTCCACCGACAGCACTCTTCACAAGACGGTCGTCACGGCATCCAGCGCAAGTGTCGCCAGGCAAATCTGGGAACAGTCGAACCCCGGCTGCCGGTTTAGCAGCATTCGCGAAGTCCGATGAGCACCTCTGACGAAATGAGCTCCGCAGCGTCAAACGAGGGCATCATGCGGACGTACACGTTGCAGAACCTGGCTTTCCCAACGCCCGACGGCAGGGAAATGCGTACCGGGCGGGCCCTCGCAGTTTCAGTCGGGACCCAAGCGTTGGAGCCCGGCTCGAGCCTCGGGAAGACGCTCATTCGGTTCGAACTCTGGAAAAGCGGCTTGTTGGCAGAAAACCCGCAGATGCGAATGCAGATCGGCTTCTGGGACGAATCGAAGCCACCGGTAAACATCGAGGGTGCCAACGCCGTCGAATTGGTCTTCGATAACAACTCGTTTCTCACCGAGCAGAAGGAAATGCCGTTTTGGCTGATCGACGCGCTGGAATTCGCCGCAAAGAAGCTGCGGGAACAATACGCGCTGAACCAAGACGGGGAACTGAGGTTCGAAAAACTGGACTAGACGCCGGGACACGCCGAGAGTACGGCAGAATCCACGCTAGGAATCGAAATTCCATATCAACCCAACAGACCGCCCACTTTCGCGTCGGGCCACTCAAGCCGCAAGACGCTGCTGTCTTATAAGAATTCCCCTCACAGTGGAGGCGTACCAGCGGCCACCTGCTTTGGTTGGCGTGCCATCTCGTTGGAGCGATTCGGCAATAGCGTCCATTGTCATGCCGCGTCGGCGCCAGTCACAGATTTTGGCAACGAGCCTCTGTTCCTCGCGGTTTGCGAGCAGGGTGTTGCCGTCTGGAGAAAGATCATAGCCGAGAGGGATTCGAGATGAGATGCGTCGGTTGGCCCTTCTGAGATGCGCCATGGCATGGGCAGTTCTCTCCGCCAGTTGATCTCTCTCGAACTCGTTCAGAGTGGATAGGAGCCGAAACACCATTTTGCCCAACGCCGACGTTGTGTCGATTCGCTCACTCAAAGAGACAAGGTTGGCTCCGTGTCGCTCCAACCGTTCTGCAATTGTGATGGTGTCTTTCACGCTCCTTGCCAAGCGGCTCAACGAATACACGACGAGAACGCCGCGAAGTCTGCATGAAGCCGCGATGGCTTTCTGTAACTCGGGGCGGTTGTCGGCTCTCCCGCCACTCATTACTTCGACAAAGCTAGCCTCCAACTCGGCATTGTTAGATCCGCACCATGTGGCAATGCGCTCGCGCTGCATGTCGAGAGATGCGCCGTCTTCGCGTTGCCCGACAGTGGAGACGCGACAATAAGCAACGACCTTCATCCTTTAGGATTCGACTGAAGCCATCGACGTTGGATTTGCCGCGCTATTCCGCTCCTGACAGCTCGTCTGCCTGACCCAACCCGTATCTGTCTAGCCACGAAAGCAACTCTGCCGCAGTGAAGCCGGTCGTACTCATTGCTCGGCGCGCTACCAGTTTGCAGTGGTAAGCGAAACTCTTCGGGTTCTTTCGTCCCGCAAAATCGACACCTGCACCTTGCTCAAGAACCGCTCCGGTCCTGAGTGCGATCCAAGAGCCAAGTTTGCCCTGATTCCGCAAGCTGACGATGCTTCGGCCATGATGATCGTCCTCGTCTAGGACCATCACCCCGTCCACACGTTTGTGGCCTTCTGGTGAGAGCGGAATCGGCGGACGGCCGTCTCGCACGGGATGGTGCAACTCAACTCTCACCTTCGCGAGTGGAGTTTTGGCAACCATGCATACAGTCGCAGATCTCCGAAGACGGTTTCGAGCAATTTTGGGACTGCCTCCTACCAATGCACAGTCGATTTCCAGCTTACGAACTACCACCCACTGGTTGAGAGCGTGCAACAGCAATGCATAGGCGCGGAATTCATTGGCGAGTTGCCCCTTGATGCATGGCGGCAAAGGGTTGCGTTCCAAGAAGCGTTTGAGCTCGCTGTCCGACGAGACCAGTCTCGCGGATTCCTCCACTAAGATCTGCCCGACTCCAGAAAGAAAGTGGTCGAATGCATTTCTCGACAACTTCGGCGCCAGTTCGGTTAGACCTTTCTCGGCCAGTGTTTCGTAATGGGCGACGTATTCTCGCGCCATCCGGTCTCTGTCTGAAGCAGGCCACGGTTTCGGAGGAGAAGGGGGCAAGGCAGGCATTGCGTTAGCCTGAACTCACTGAGAGGCTTTGGCCAGACTGCGAATTCGTGCCTGTACCGTCCCGAAGAAAAAGTAAACGTTAGGGAACGGTTACGCTTTTCCCACGCAAAGCGATCGATCTGCGAGCGCTCTACCCGCTAAGGCGGATCTTCTGCCGCATGCATTTCAATGGTGGGTGCACTGACGGCTCCAAGCGACGTCCAATCAACTGCCTTCCTGCGGTTGGTATTTTCGCTTTCGAATTGTCGCGAGAGCGCTGCGAAAAACGTCTCATCGTTCTCGTTTACCAGAAACTTGAACAACGCTTGCTTGAGAAAGCGCAAATCCCGCAGGCGGTTATTATCGAATGTGGCAGCATACGCGGACATTTGTTCGCGAATCTCCGCGACGGTCCATTTGCGCTCGGGCGAGGTGTTCTTGAGCGCCCACGAGACGAACTCGTCACGCCAAGTAGAGTAGTCCTGCTCGAAAACGTTCTTTGCGTATCGCGTGGTGAGTTTGAACACAGCTGTCCAGGTTCGCACCTCCTCACAGTCTGGCAGTACTTTGACCTGCCATGTCCCTGTGTCGTCTCCTGGCGCTGGCTTTTTGCTACCCGTTAGATCAATTGTGATTACCTGGCCGTGATCCCGAAACGGATTGTAAGCCATTCGCCGCGCGCCCGCATCGAATATAATGTCCTGCTCGTGTTTAAAAATTCGGTTACACTCAGTACCTGCTGGGACGAGATTTCGACAGTTGATCGAAGCGAACGGATACACTTTCTGACAAAGAACGTGATCGTAGTCCTGCTTAACGAGAGCGGGATTGTTCAATCGCTCGATTCCACAGAATGGACACACTTTGGTCGAGACACGTCCATAGAACGACTTCCAGTGTTGCTTCCACTGAGAAGGAGTCGGCGCAGTTGTGTACAGCTCCTTAAATAAGTCTGCCACAGGCGCTCGAATCGATGGCGGCAAATCACTCAAGCAAACCCTTTGAGCAGCGCCCGACAACTGCCGCGCAACCTGATTGTTTAGCAGAAAGGCTTTGTACACCGATTGCTGCTCGGCGCCACCAAGGGCCAGAAATTCAACGTAGAATGAACGAATCTTTTCACGCAAAGAACGAGAGGCTGAGACACGCGACCTCAGAGGCTCTATGCAGCATTGCCTAACGTTAAAGCCCTTCCCGGCGCGCGAACCACTAACCAGTAGACGAAGAAAAGCGCAGACAGCGTGATTGATCTCGTCCACTTCAGAGCGTTCGAACGAGTAGGCGAAAAGCATATCACTTTTTCTTCAGTTGCTCGATCCGTTCGAACAGCTCGAATTTCTCCATAGACTCTCCAAAGTCATCGAGCCGAGCCTCAATTTCCTTTGGGTCAGTACTCTTTTGAAGCTCCTTCAATGCGGTGAGCGACTGCCGAGAAATGGGAGGCTTTATGCCAAATACGTCTTCCAGCAATCGGTCGAAGGATGCCCCGTATGTTTGATTCTTGGGCGAAGCAGCGACGATGGTTTTGCCATCTTCGGAGCGTTTAAAGATATAAACGTTGTCGGCACGCGTGTCAGAAATGACAAACGGTGCATGGCTCGTGAGCAAGAGGCACTGGTGTTTCCCTTGCGCGATGCTGTTCACCTGTGGAACAAACTTTATTCGCCATTGCGGATTAAAGTGCGACTCAGGCTCGTCGAGAAGCAGCAGTACGTTCGGATGATCAAAAATCAAAAGCGTTCCGAATATGTGGGCGAACTGATGCTCGCCGTCCGAAATACTTATGTAATCGAGAGCCCCAGCAGAGCCCTTCAATTTCAGCCTCACCGATTCAAATCGGAAAACCTTGTCCTCTTCCGCGGGCACTGGCGGCTTAACAACAATCTTTCTATAACGTCGTAGCTTGTTAATGCGCTCTCGATGCTCCTTGGGGACCATCAAATCGTTGAGCATACTGAGCCGTTGAAATGCCATGCAGAGTTCATACGGCGTCCCAAAAAAATGGCGGAAGGCAGCGCGGGTTTCTTCGTTGACCAGAAAATCTAATGTCCACCTTTGCTCGTCCTCGTTGTAATCATAACACACGGCGCACCTCGTTAGGCGACTTACATACTCCTCAAGTTGAGGCACAAGCTGTACGCCTTTGCGAATCTCCTCCCGGACAGTTCCATCCGCTTCCTCGACCTTTATTTTGATCTTCCGCTTCGCCGCTGCGTGGTTGAGCTGAATAATAAGTCTGAAGGACTCTATATCGGAAATTCGGATAAAATCTTTGAAGAAGCTAAGTCGCTCCGCCGGCTGGAGAAGAAAATTGGCTGCCAGCACTGCAAAATTTGAATGATAGTCCATCATTACTAATCGCAGATCCGGTATGTCCTCTCGTTCACTGCGCCGAAGTAATGCGCGTTCGCGCAGTTCGGCCGCGTAGTCCTGCCGTACATCCAGGAAAGGCACGCTTAGCGTCTCATTTTCGCCGGACGTGTAACCAACGATAAAGCGGGGAAGAACATCGCGAATCGCCTCTGCACCTTTGATTGCCTTTTCCTCGTCCTCTATGACTTCAAATATCTCTGGCTTCTTTTGATCCGAGACGTTCCTGATCCTGATGCACCGAGCACTTTCGGCGTCCTTGATTTCGTATTCCAATTCGAAGCGAAATCCGATCGTGTTCGATGTTTCTGGCCGAAACAATCGGGTTCTCGAATCGATCCAGTAGAATATTTCCGCCAAGCACCTTAGCAGGCGAGATTTTCCGCTACCGTTTTGACCAATAAAACAAAGCGGCTCGATGGACTCGTCACTGACAGGAGCGAACGAATGTTCGAACCCCTGCAGGATACCTAGCGCATCCCCATCCAGCAGCTTAATGCTTCGGAGCTTCATGGGAGTTAAGCACTAGCTCTAAATGCGCTTTTTTCTTATCAAAACTCACTTTCAGACCGGGTTTATCTGACGCTTGAAGCAGTTTGAAAAGTTCATCACGCAATTGGTCGTAGTCATACTCTCCAGATTCGATGAGCTTGGCGCGCAGCGCCTCATAAGTGAACGGGCTGCTCCCGAACGTTTCGCGAAGCTGATCAATCAGCGGCATGGATGCTTTTCTTGTGTAAAATCTTTGAGCTGTCGAAAGTATCTTTTTGCTTCGCTGGGGCATTGCCTTACGAGCAGTTTCAATTTGCGCCAGCAGCTCCATGGCGTTCCCGTCGCTTGGCGACTGGGTCGTTAGGCGGCCGGTAAATGCTCGGTCGATGACAGCTTCTTCCAAACGGTTTAGATCAGCAATTGCAGCCTCGTAAGCCTTCGCGACAACGTCGAGCTGTGAAAAGGCCTCATCTAGCAGCTCAATGATCTTGTCTTGCTCTCCAACAGGTGGAACTGGGATCGGCAGTCGGCGAACGTCGTGGAGATTTAGCCCAGGCATATCAATCCCGCGAAAATGCTTGTGAAGCCATGATTGTGCTTCGGGACTCTCAAGAAACCGCGCCAAGTAGGCCGACCGAATTCCTTTTGCTGGCCTCAGTCGCGCTGTGCCTTGGGTGATATTTCCCCCTTCGAGCGCAGGGGGAACCACAGCCACTTTTGTAGCCCTGATAATCCCCAGCAAGACGTCTCCGCTTTTCAGTGACGAACGAGCGTAGCGTTTCGCAACCGCAGGACTTGTTTTCACCAGTTGATCCAAAATGATCTGGCCGTTCTCAATGTCCAAACCTCTGACATAAGGCACGCCACGTTGAAGCTTGGGCCCAGGCTGAACAATCCCATACACAATATCCGCACCCGGCTCCACAATTTCAGCTGCAGCGGCCCACTCCCAAGTTGAGGGGACCGGAAATAGCCCTGTTTCTTCGCCTGGGCTGCTTGGTTCCTGCTCTTCAACTTTGTCTGCCTTGGTTTTTGTCGCAGCATGTTCCGCGCGAAGGCCGCTAACCAAATCAATGCCGGTCGGCTCTTTCTTCGCCGAACCCCGCCATTTGGTGGTAAGCAAACCACGAGCCGCAGCGCTCAGCAAAGATTGTTTTGTCTGAAGGAGCTGTGCCGGAATCTCTGACAGAGACGCGCGGGCTTGATCATGCTCGCGCTGAAGGTCCGTCAATCGCTCTAGAATACGGGTCTGCTCAGCCGACGGCGGAAGCCAGAGTGGAAAATCCCTGAGCTTCGAAAAACTAGCCCGTGGCAAGTTGCTACCAGCGGACACTGAGGACGCGAACTGTACAAACCGCTGACTACTCAACAAGCGCGCGACCAGCTCTCCTTCAATGCCCGGCCCTGGGCGGAACACCACGATGTCAGTGGAGCACACGCCATCCATCGTGCTAAGATAGACCTTGTTAAGATACGGCCGTAGCTTCCCGTAAAGAATGTCCCCTCGGCGGAAGACGCTTTTTGTGCTCCGTACATCGGCGGCGCTGCCTGTTCCCGCAAGTTTACGCAGGTTCGGAAGAATATGTTCCAATCCAATGAATGTGGTTTCTCGTTTGAATGGTGGGCTCGCGCTTTCGCCGGCTTGCGACACAATCGCTCCCAATGTGGTGGCTGCCCACCCGGACGGAAGTGTTCCGCGTTGATCACCACCTGTGATTTCCCGGTTTGTCATTTCTTCCGAGTCACCTTCGCCTGCAATTTTTCGATTTCTCCAACCGCCTGACGCAATTTAGCGAGAACCTCCCCGACGATCGCTGACGGCTCTGGGAGTTCAGTCGAGTCGATATAATCGCTGTGCTTCATCCAGACGATATCTAGATTCTCCCTTCGGTCGCGGATCTCTTCGCGAGAGAAAGAGCGAAAACGAGAGTCGTTCTTTTGCGAGACGCGATTATTGCCGTATTTGTTGCTCCCGAAAGCCCGCACGAAATCTTCGAAATGCCTCGTCTCCAGAGGTCGTCGCTTTCCAAAGACCGGAGTATTGGTCCGCATATCGTATATCCAAGTGCGTTTCGTGTTGCCCTTCGGCGTTTCACCTTTGGTGAAGAAACACACGTTGGTTTTTACGCCCGGGGCATAGAAGATGCCCGTGGGCAATCGCAGTATCGTGTGCAGATCGCAGCTGTCCATCCACTCAGCGCGCACTTGCGCAGCAATATTCTCTTCGAACAGGACATTGTCTGGAAGAACAACCGCTGCGCGTCCATTCGGCTTCAATCCGCGGTAGATGTGCTGCAAAAAGCAGAGCTGCTTGTTGCTGGTCGGAAACGAAAAATCTGTACGTTCGGGAAGGCCGCCGCCCTTTTTCGTGCCAAAAGGCGGATTTGTTAGAATCAGGTCCGCTAGCGGCAAATTCGCGCCGGTAGGCGATAGCGCGTCTCCGAGAAGGATAGGGCTGTAGATTCCGTGAAGAGTCGCATTCATCAGGGCGAGCCGATGAGTTTGATCGACCAATTCCACCCCAACGAACGCTTGTTCACGTTGGAAGCGCGCCTCAGCTTTTGATAGCGACTTCAGGCCCTTGGTCTTGGATTTAATGTGTCTATCTGCGCTGATGAGGAACCCAGCTGTTCCGCACGCGGGATCTTGGATGATTTCTCCCGCTTCAGGACGCATTACTTTTACCATGCATTCTACGACCGGGCGCGGAGTAAAATACTGGCCTGCTCCTGCTTTGCTTTCCGTAGAATTTTTCTCGAGCAATCCTTCGTAGACGTCGGCTAGGGCGGTTTCCTCCCTCGCGGCATACCAATCGATGGAGTCCAACTCATCGACCAACTTAGAGAGAAATTTGCTATGCTTCAGGCACGTCGTGGAATCCGCATAGATCTCCCTCACGCGTCCCTTCGATTTTGTGCCAAGGTGACGAAGCAGGCGCTTGTAGAATGCGAACTGATCCTCTCCGGTCTTGTCTGCTAGGTCCCTCCAGCGAAAGCCGCGCGGCAAAGAGTCTTCGGATTTCGTCTCCTCTGCCATCCGAAGAAACAGAAGATAGGTCAATTCAGTGACGTATTCTGGATACGTTATCCCGCTCTCACGAAGTATGTTGCAGAGGTGCCAGAGCTTGGAGACAATGTCTTTGGTCGGTTCCATGGACGTCTGAATGTGGTCAAGCGTGCCGTTAAGCACAATGGATTTCGGAAGGCCACCGCGTTCCTCCGTGCGGCAATACTTAATCGCGCCACACGTGCATGGCTTCGTTTTTTGGGCTTCTGGCGAATCGATGCGGCCCGCTCTTCGTTCGAAGAACGAAGAGCGGGTATAGCGTTGTTTTTCTTTCGCCGGAGGGCGCAACCGGCCCTCAAACGCGCCCAATTCTCGGGATATGACGTTGCCCGTACCCATCATTGCTACGGGTTGCCCAGGACCGCTAGCTCCGAGCACCGAAAAGTGGCCAAGAAGTGGCCAAGCGCCCCCAGAGGGGCCCTCCCGGAGACTTTTACAAGTTGCTGGGGGAAAATGGCTGCCCGGGCTGGGATCGAACCAGCGACCAAGTGATTAACAGTCACCTGCCTTGCCATCGGATTAACTCGCCCCATGGCCGATCAGCGAGAAGCAAACCGGCCCGTCGGCGGGCGACGGCCCTACACCTACCAAGGAAGTTGTGGATCGTCTTCGCGTCTTCGCGCCTTCGCGTCTTCGCGTGAACCCGGATTGAAGTTTGCCGGCAAACAGGAAGCGCACAATCTCCCCGCATGCCCAAGACCACTCCCACCGTCGCTGAATTCCTCGCCGCCCTCCCCGATGACAAACGCGCCGCGATGGCAGCGGTGCACAAGGCCATCCGCAAGGCGGTGCCGAAGCTGGCGCCGTTCGTAACGGCCGGCATGGGCGTGCCGCTCATCGGCTACGGGAAATATCGCTACCGCTCGGCCAGCGGCCGCGAGGGCGACTGGTTCGTCATCGGCCTCGGCGCGGGCAAAGCCGCCTACAGCCTCCACATCTGCGGCGGCGGCAGCGAAATGTATTCGGTCAAACGCAACGCCAAGAAGCTCGGCAAAGTGAAATGCGGCCAGAGCTGCATCAACTTCAAGCAACCCGAGGACCTGAACCTGGCCGAGGCCATGAAACTTGTGAAGCAGGCCGAAAAGGCGGGCGGTATCAATGCCGTGGAGTGAACCACTAAGGAGATTTCCCAACGGGGAAATCTTACGAGGTCCCCGGCGACTGATCGTCGCCACTATCAGTTTGGGCGCCCGCTGATCGCGGTCGGAAAACCAGACCATTTTCAGTCGGCGATTAGCCGACCCCCGAAACCAACTCCCAAGCCGATCAGGCGAAGGGCACAATCAAGCAGCGCCGTTAGGTGATGCCATTAGTGGTTAAATCCTGTCTTTCTATCGCAGCACGTTCGCGCTGGTGGAGCCGCTGACCAGGCTCATGCGGGCTTCGGCGCCGGTGCCGGCGGCGTTCATCACGTTGGCCTCGATTTTGCCGGTGACGTAGACGTCCTCCACCCCGTTGCGGCCGATCTCGACGCCGATGCCGGCCTCCGCGCCGACCTCGACGCTCACCGGGCCGGCGTTCGCGCCGACACTCTTGCCAGCGGTGATCTCGACCGTGCAGTTCACGAAGCTGTCGCGGAAATCCGTGCCCTGCGCCATGTCCTGACCAAGCCCGAGCTTCACCGGACCGACGCCGAGCGTGGACACCATCTTGTCGCAATCCGTGACGATCGAGCCGATGCCGAGGTTGAGCTCGGAATGATACTGGCAGTGCACGTCGTTGAAGTTCGCGAGCTTCTTGCCGCTCGGCTGTTGCTTTTCCTTGAGGCAACCTTCGTCGACTTGGATGCCGATGTAGCCGTCGGTGCGGATGCCGGTCGTGCCCAGCGCGGCGAGCCACTCGATCTGCGCCTTGATCACCGTCATCTGGAATTCCTGACGCGGCTGCAGCCACTGCTGCCAGTAAAGCTCCTCGCTTAGCTTCAAGCGCAGCTCGCGCAGGTAGGCCTTGTAGAGCGCTTCGCGGCCGTCGCTCCATTTGCCGAGGTACTTGTCGGCGAGCGTCACGTACTTCTCGCAGAAACTCGAATTCGCCAGCCCCTCGCCCACCTGATTGGCCTGCTTGCGGTCGAGCTGGTTGAACTCCGCGCGATACTCGACGTCCACGAGCTGCTGGTTCTTCACGATGAAGGCGTCCAGCGCCTCCTTCGCCTTCTTCACCCGGAGCTTGGCGCCGCCATCCTTGTCGAGCAGGTCGAGCATGAGCTGCGCCTTCCGGGCAAACGGCTGGACGCCCGCCGGGGCGTCGCCGCCCGCATCGCCGGCGGGAAGGTTGCCGTTGCGCAACTGCTCGGCGATGGCCTGCGCCTTGGCGTTGGCGGCGGCGATCATCGGCGCCTGGAGCGCGTTGAGCTGCTTCATCAGCGCCTGCACGCGGGTCTGGATGTCCGTTTGGAACGCCGCCCACTCGCGGTGCGTGCGGTTCTCCTCGACAGCGTTGGTCGGAAACGGCGGGGCGATGAAATTCTTCAGGCCCAGCGGATCGGGATCGGTCGGCCGGCTGTTGGTCATGTCGACAAGCGTCAGCTTGTAGCCGAGCTTCCGCAGGCGGTTGAGCTTGTCGCGCGTCACGCTGCGCTGGACCGCCTGCTTCGCGTCCTCGACCGCCTGCGCCGGGTTGCCCTTGCTCTGCGCAATCTGCGACTGCGTGGCCGCGGCCTGCGAGTGTCCGGGTGCCACGGCGAGCGCGCGACCGAGGGCTTTCTCCGCTTTTCCGTCTTTGTCCTCTTCCCCGGCCGCGAGGTAGTACGCCTGGCCGAGGTTGTTCAGCACCGTGGGATTGTCGGGAAATTTCTGCGCCAGCTGCTCCAGCACCGGCACCGCCTGGCTGGCTGCACCGCTCATCGTGAGCATGGCCGCGTAATTGTTTTGGTTGTCGGTGTTCGCCGGATCCGCCGCGACCGCCTTGCCCATCAGCTCCAATGCGACCTGGAGACGTCCGGTCATCCACAGCCCCACCGCGACATTCCCCTGCGCCGCCGGCGAAACGTCCGAACCCAGCGCACCGGAAATCTCCGCCGCAAACTTCTTCGACTCCGGACTCAGCCGGCCGCTGACCGAGCTGACCATGTCCGCCCCAAACTGGGCAAACGCCGACGAAGCGCCGGCCACGACCAGCAACCCGACCCAAACTAAGCGAAAGCAACGCACGAGGCCCGCATCACTGCCCGCTACATGCACCGGAGGCAAAGGCAGAGTTCGAACCGGAAGAATTTTTAACCACGGATTACACGGAATACACGGAAAGGACCTCACAGGAGGGAACGGAGGGAACTGAGATTGGGTTACTAATTTCTGCTCGGTTACCTCCGTTGCCTCCTGTGAAGTTTGATCGTCCGGTTTCTGTGTGTTCCGTGTATTCCGTGGTTAAACCTCGGTCCGGAGATTTCTCTGTGCCTCTGTGTTTGTTCCCTCGTCGCCCAAAGGGCACCCACTGCGGTCACCCTCCGCTCGCGCTCCGGGCGGCTCCGCTTCGCTGCGCTACGCCATCTCCGCGCTTGTCGCGCTACGTCTGTGGTTAATTCTTCTTCTCCATGAATCGCACGCCCCGGGCCGTCATGGTCCTTGTCACCCTCAATATCCTGGTCTTCGCCGCGGGCTACCTGCTGCCGCACGGGCGCGAGCAGATCATCTCCGTGGCCGCGCTCTGGCCGGCGGCGAGCGATCACTTCCAGTTCTGGCAGGTCGTTTCGTACATGTTCCTGCACGCGAGCCTCAGCCACATCGCCTTCAACATGTTCGCGCTCTCTTCCTTCGGTTCGATCCTCGAGCGCGAATGGGGTCCCGGCCGCTTCCTGGTTTTCTATTTCTTCTGCGGCATCGGCGCAGGTCTCGTCCAACTCGGCGTCAATGCGTATGAATACTCCGAACACTACAACCAGCTCATCGCCGCAGGCCTGAAGCCCGACGCCATCGCCGCGATCCTGAAAAGCGGCGGCGGCAACCTGCCACCGAACCCCGCCGTGGTGGAAGCGCTGCGCGGACTCTACCGCGCCGCCGCCGTCCCCACCCTCGGCGCCTCCGGCGCGATCTACGGGCTGCTGGTGGCCTTCGGCTGCCTGCACCCCAACGCGAAACTGTCGCTGGTGTTCCTGCCCGTCCCGATCGCCGCGAAGTTCTTCATCCCGATCCTCGTCGGCCTCGACCTCCTGTCCGGTTTCACCGGCTTTTCCCTCTTCGGCGCCAGCGTGGCCCACTTCGCCCACGTGGGCGGCGCGGTGATCGGCTTCTTCCTGATGCTCCTCTGGCGCAAACACCGCACGATCCCGAGCCAAGGCCAGATTTGAACCACGGACCAGCCACGGTTTATGCCGGGCGACTGGTCCCGGGCTGGCAGAGGCCAGCATCGGGAAACACAGAGAAAACCATCAAACCATTTTAACCACGGATTACACCGATCACACGGATTGAAACCCCGAACCCGAAGTATGTCGGATCACTATCCGTGTATTCCGTGTAATCCGTGGTTAAACTCGATCGAGGATTTCTCTGTGCCTCTGTGTCTCCGTGGTTAACCTTCCGATCATGCCCGCCACCCCCAAGCACCGCATCTACACCACGCCCGTCGCCAACGTCTACCCGCACTACGTCGCCAAGGCGGAGAAAAAGAAACGCACGAAGGCCGAGGTGGATGAGATCATCTGCTGGCTGACCGGCTACACGCCGAAGGGCCTCGAGAAGCAGCTGAAAGCGCAGACCGATTTCGAAACCTTCTTCGCCGACGCGCCGAAGATGAACCCCAAGCGCAAGGCCATCACCGGCACCATCTGCGGCGTACGCATCGAGGAGATCGAGGAAAAGACCATGCGCGAAATTCGCTACCTCGACAAACTCGTCGACGACCTGGCCAAAGGCTGGCCGATGGAGAAGATTTTGCGGTAAGCGGTAAGAGGGAAGCGGCAAGCGCTCAAACCCGAGCAAATTGGTCATCGTTCGTTGCTCACTGCTCATCTGTCATTTCGGACAACGATCAACTAGATCGAAATGACCAATGAGCATTGAAAAATGAACGGTGAACGATCTCTGTCTGCCGTCTGTCACCTGTACTCTGTCCTCTGACGCTACGCTCCCCACGCCCGGCCCCAGTGCTCGCGCAACCCATCCGGCACCTGCTTCACGTGGATCTCGCGATACGGCACCATCAGCCAGATGTAGACGCCTTGCGCCATCACGCCGGCGCCGGTGAGGGCGAGCAGCATCCGCCCGAAAGGCTGGCTCGACAGGGTCCCCAGCGCCTTGGTGAAACCGCCGGCTTCGTCCGGCTGCGCGGTCAGCCCCGCGCGCCACAGGAACGACGCGATCGTGACCGCCACCACGGCCTGCGCCAGGAATCCGTACCACGCGCACGCCTTCACCACTGATCCGCCCGTGCCCTGGCGATCGCTCACGGCGAGCAGGTTCATAAACTTCCCGCGCACGAGCCGCACCACCTGCGAGCAGGCGATCCCGGCCATCACCGCCGCGGCCAGGATGACCAGCGCGCGTCCGCCCGGCATTGCCAGCGCCCGCTGCGTCCAGGATTGCACGGCCTCGTCCCCGGTCCGTTCGCCCCAGCGGTGGCCGATCGCCACGCCGGCGATCTTGGAGGCCAGGAATAAATTCACCGCCGCGCTACCGACGAAGATCACACGCAAGGCATTGCCGACCCAGTTGCCGCCGACGCGCTCCGGATCCCACACCGCCTGCACCGCATTCCACAGCGAGTAGTTGAGCAGCCCGAACGCCAGCACCAGCAGCGCGATCGCGCCAAAAGGTTTGCGCGACACCAGCGCGATGGCACCCGCGAGATCCTCGACCTCATGCGTCACGCCAATGGCAAACGCCACCGCCATCAGCCCGGTCGTGAGATACACCGTCCCCTTCCCCGCAAAGCCAATCCGCGCAATCATGGCCACCCACGGCCGGACCTTGCGGATCGTTGTCTTGGCGACGCGTTTCATCATCCCTTCCGACAGGAATGCCCCAGCCCGGTTCGCCACTAGCGACCGGGCAATAGTTATTAATTATTGGCTAATCGCTATTGGCTATTTCGAACCAAGAGCCCGGCCAATCGTTCATAGTTCATTGCTCAATGTTCATTGGCAATTTCGGGCACCAGATCATCGGATCGATATGAGCAATACACATTGAACAATGAACGGTGAACAATTCCTACTTTGGTTCGGCCGCAAAGTTCCGGACCGGTTTTCTTCGCGCCTCCGCGTCTTCGCGTGAACCCATCGATCGAAAGGGTTCGATACGAAACTCAGTTCCCTCTGTTACCTTCTGTGCAAACGGATCGCTCCGGTGACGTACGGCGGCGGCCTCCTTCCGGCCGCGCCGTACGCCACCGGGCGCTTGTTGCCCGTGGCCGGATTTTCCTACTCAGGCCACGGCGTCCAGGTTGTCGCCGGTCGCGCTCGAGGAGGGAGTCGAGCCATCGGCGGCGTAGGACGAATGCGTGCGGTGCGCCTCTTCGGCGTTCTTCCGCAATTGTTCGAAAAGGGAGACCAGCTCGTCGTGCGAGATCGATCCGTCGCCATCCGCATCGGCCGCCTTGAAAAAGTCTTCGAAGGCCGCGGTCTTCGTGCTGTCGGTCGCGCTGGTGCCGTCGGCGGCATCGCTGTCGCTGTCCTTGTCGTTCGCGGCCAGCAGCTCGGCGAGCGAGACGGTGCCATCCTTGTTGGTGTCGAGCTGGTCGAAAACCTGCGTCGCCTCGTCTTCCGCGGACGGCGGCCAGATGCCGCCACCATGCGGCGGCGGCATCTGACCGCGGCCTTTCTGACGCATCGCTTCCATGCCGGCCTTGAACTCGGTGACGTTGATCGTACCGTCGCCGTCGGCGTCCATCTTCTTGAACACCTCCGCCGGGTCGGGGCGGCCGGTGCCGTCGGTGTTTTCCGTTTTGCCGAAGCGCTTCTGCATCGCGGTGGAGAATTCGTCGGAGGTGACCTTGCCGTCGCCGTCGGCATCGAGGCGGGCGAACATTTTCTGGATGAAGTCCGAGTTATCGGCCGCGGCCGCGGACTGGACGGAGGAGGTGGATGAGATGGTCATGAGGAATGATGGTTCTGATTCGCCCCAATGAACGACGCGGGCGGCGCCCCGATTGAGGTCCGCCATCCCGTTGCGGCGCGGGTTCGTCCCGGAAAAAGCCGGGTTCGTCCCAACCCGCTCTGCGCGGGGCGAAATTCCCTTGGGCCGGGCGCCAGCGCGCCGTTAGATAGGCCCATGCCGCCGCCGACCGTTCCCGCGCCCGCGAAGGGCGAAATGCCGCTGCCGATTCCGGTGTGGGTGGGACTGAGTCTGCTCTGGGTGGTGATCGGCCTGATCTTCGCCGCGCAGACGGTGTGGCTCGGCGGCTTCTCGTGGCACGTGGCGCTCGGCTGGGCGATTCTCGACTGGGGCCTGTGGGTCGTGCTCGCGCCACCCGTCGCCTGGCTCGCGCAGAAAATCCCGGTCAACGCCGCCACCTGGCGCTGGGCGCTGCCGACGCACGCCGTCCTCGCGCTGCTGGTCGCGGTGCTGATCGAGACGGTGTCGGTGCTCGCGTTCAGCGCCGGCTGGATGCCCGATCCTCGTCCGCACCTGCCGGCCTTCGAACGCGAGCCGGGCGTGGAGCGCACAGCCGGCGAACGCTTCGCCCCGCCATCCAACGGCGCGCGCCGCGATTTCCCGGGCTTTGCGGAACCGCGCCCGGGCGGGCAGCTGTTCGATCCTACCGGCGCACCGCGCGGGGATTTCCGCCGCCGGGTCCCGATGGGCACCGGCCGCGCGCGCTTGGCGCTGCCGATCTATTTCCTGATCGTGGCCGGCGTGCACGCTCTCGGCTACCACCGCCGCAGCCTCGAGCGCGAGCGGCGGGCACTGCTGGCGGAGGCCCGGCTGGCTGACGCGCGGCTGCTGGCGATGCAGACGCAGCTCCAGCCGCATTTCTTCTTCAACGCGCTCAATACCGTCGCCTCGCTCGTGCACACGCGGCCGGCCGAGGCGGAGGAAATGATCTGTGCGCTGGGCGGGCTGATGCGCGGCGTGATCGACTTCTCCGGCCAACGCGAACTGCCGCTGCGGGTGGAGCTCCAGCTGCTCGAGCAATACCTCGCGGTGCAGCAGATCCGCTTCGGCGACCGCCTGGCGGTGCGCTTCGAAGCCCAGCCCGAGGCGATGATCGCGCTGATTCCGACCCTTGTGCTGCAACCTTTGGTGGAAAATGCGGTCGTGCACGGCGTGGCTCCCTTTCCCTCCCCCGGTTGGATCCGTCTCGGCGTGCAACGCCGGGGCGAGCACCTGCTGGTCCAGATCGAGAACAGTTGCGGCGATCCGGCCGCCACGCCGGCCGGAGAAACCCCGGGCGAACCGCTCGCGTTCCACGCCCGCGTCGGCCTCGGCAACACGCGGGAGCGGCTCGCGGCGCTGCATGGCGACGACGCGCAACTGAGCCAGCGGCGCGGCGCCAACCACACGGTTCTCACCGAGGTAATTCTCCCATGGCGCACGTAGGTCCGAATTCCATCCGCACCCTGATCGTCGACGACGAGCCGCCGGCCCGCGCGCGGCTGCGCCGGCTGCTGGAAAAGCAGCCCGACATCGAAATCGTTGGCGAGTCCGACAACGGCGACGACGCCATCTGCGCCATCGCCGAGCACCGGCCCGACCTGCTCTTCCTCGACATCGAGATGCCCGGCGCCGACGGCCTCACCGTGCTGCGGACCGTGCGGGAAAACTGGCTGCCCTGCACCATCTTCACCACGGCCCACGCCCAGCACGCCGTCGAGGCCTTCGACCTGCGCGTGCTCGACTACCTGCTGAAACCCTACGCCGAGGCGCGGCTGGTGTCGGCCCTCGAGCGCGTGCGCGAGCAATTCGCGCCGGACGCCGCCAATGGCGCGGCCGCCGTCGCCGCCGCGCCCGCCGGCCCGCGTCCGGCCGTGGAGCGTTTCCTGATCAAGAGCGGCGAGCGCTACGCCATCGTGCGCGCCGAGGAAGTGCGTTGGGCGGAAGCGGCCGGCAACTACGCCGTGCTCCACACCGCGGGCGGCAACCACGTCCTGCGCCGCACCATCCAGACGCTCGAGAGCGAACTCGACCCGAAGCACTTCTTCCGCGCCAGCCGCTCCGCCATCGTGCGGCTCGACGAAATCGTCGCGATCGACCAATCGGAGCCCCGCGAGTTCGTCCTGCAACTGCGTGACGGCGCCCGCGTCCCCCTGACCCGCGGCCTGCGCGAAATCCAATCGCGCCTGGAAAAGGCGAACTGAGTTTTTAACCGCGGATTACGCGGATCGCGCGGATGCCGATCGCCCCGGCCAAGGCGGGGGTTGAACCACAGAGACACAGAGGCACAGAGAAAACCTGTCGATCCGGGTTTGCCGCAAAAAGGCGCAAGAGGCGCAAAAGCGAGCCGACCAAAGCAGCTGGTTTTATTTTTCGCCTCTTGCGCCTCTTTGCGGCCAATCGGTCTAAATGCCTTTCTCTGTGTCTCTGTGCCTCTGTGGTTAATGCGATTGGGCTAGATAAGAGCAGTCTCACGCAGAGCCGCTAAGCTGCAAAGTTCCAGTCCCTGAATTTCTTCGCGTCTTCGCGCCTTCGCGTGAACCCCTCTCTTCAGGTTTCCGTTTTCGGATCTTCGCCCTCGGCCGGCTTTTCTTCCGGCGCCGGCTCTTCCTTCGCCGCCGGTTTTTCCGCGAGCTGCTTCACTTGTTCGCGCACGGCTTTGACGGCGCGTTCGTGTTCAGTGCCGCCGGATTTGTCCTTCTCGTCGGGCATGAACACGCCGAGGTAGGCGCCGGTGAGCTTGGTAATTTCTTCCCGCGTGTACGGCGTGCGGGCGGAGACGACGGTGTCGAACATGATGCCCTGGCGCAGGCCTTCGATGGCCTTTCGGATGATCGGCTTCACGATCAACAGCGCGCCCTTGACGGCGACGCGCTCGAAGAAACCCATCTTCTCCTTCTTCAGCGCGTCGGCGATGATCTCGTCGAGCACGTTCTCCAGCGCGCCGCGCGGAGCGAGGTAGAAAACCCAGTCGAAGCGGGCGAACATCGTTCCATCAAGGTCGCCGGCGTGCAGCGCCCGCAGGCGCGCCTCAACTTTCTTGTCGTCGAAGCCCTCGGCCCACGCGAGCTGGTAGAGCTTGGCGCCGACGCCCTCGAGGGGCAGCGGCAGCGCGGTGACGATCTTGTCGAATTCGATGTCATCGCCGTCGCCATCCGACTCGATGTGGATGCCGTTCCCTTTTTTGTCGCCCACGCCTTCTTCCCAGTGGTGCAGCATTGAGGACAATTCCGGCGCCCGCGCCGCCACGGCGGGGTCGAGCTTCCCGTCCTGGGCGAGCGCGAGGAATTTCCGGAAGACAAAGATCGGGTGCGGTTCGCCTTTCTTGCCGATGATGACGAGTCCCTTGCCCGTCTCCTTGGTCACCGCCTCGTTGACGACCTTCACCACTTCCTCGGCGAGGTTCTCGGCATAACGCCGGTCCGCCTTGTTCCGCGCATGGACATAAACCGAGAGCTTCTCGCCGTTGACGACGAACGGCGCCAGCTCCACGTAAGGCATGAAGTCGTCCTTGGGCGCGGTGGGCTTGGCCGCCGCCGAGGCAAAGGTCGCCGCAAAGGCGAGAAACGTGAACAGGAACAGCCGGCGGATGAAGAAAGACATGGTGGTGCCCCTCCAGCACACCGCACCCATCCCCAAAGTTGCAAAACCATACCGAGTTAATCGCGGAAAACGCAGAAGCACGGAAAAAGCCGCAAACCGGGTTGGCCGCAAAAAGGCGCAAGAGGCGCAAAAATAAAACCAATCGCTTAGGCTGGCTCGATTTTGCGCCTCTTGCGCCTCTTTGCGGCCAATTGCCTTGAAGGCCTTTCTCCGTGCCTCTGCGTCTCTGTGGTTAAATTCCGAGGATCGAACCTCAGGTTTCAGGTCTCAAGTTTCAGGTTTCCGCCTTCGCCGCCAGCGGCGACGCCACCCCTTTGTCGTTCGCGTGCACGGTCCGCGCGAGCAGGATGCTGAGCAGGCCGGCGCCGACGGCGATCCAGCCGAGCCAGTTGAAATGCTGAAGGTGGCCGTCGGACTGTTTCACCACCACCCAGCCGCCGACCGTCGACGCCACGCCGGAGGCAAGGTCGCGCGCGCAACTGGTCAGGCTCAGGAACGCGCCGCGGCGCGACGACGGCACGGCCAGCGTGACGAGCGCCTGGCCCGGCACGAAGCGGCCGCTGGCGAACGTGAAGAACAACCCCGCCAGCACCAGGACGCCCCACACGGGCAGCGGCCCGGCGTTGGCGAAGGTCAGGACAATGACCGAGGCCACGAGCACCATGATGGTGTAAACGCGATGGCGGCCGTAACGGTCCGCCAACCGGCCAACGCGCGGCGCCGTGAGCACGCTCATCACGCCGCCGATGAAATAGAACAGAAACAGGTATTTCTCCGGCAGCCCGAGGTCGCCGACCAGGTGCGGCGACAACAGCGGGATGATGCTGAAATGCCCGAGCACCATCACCGCCATGAAGACGATGCCGCGCCAGGCATTGGCATCGCGCAGGAGTTCCTTGAACGCCGCTCCTTTGTTCGCGCCGCTCTGCAGGTGCCCGCGCACCGGCGGTACCGTGCGAAACACGACGGTCCACACGATCACGCCGACGCCCGCCACGATGAGAAACGGCATGCGCCAGCCCCACAGGTGCGCCAGCTGCAGCCCGACCGGCACGCCGATCGCCGCGGCGACGGCGAACGCGGTCATCACGATGCCGATGCCCGCCGCGCGGCGCTCCGGCGGCACGAGGTCGCTGACGATCGCCAGCGTGAGCGAACCGGAAACGCCGCCAAACGCGCCGCCGATGGCGCGCGCGATCAGGAGCGCGTGGGCGTTGGTCGCCAACCCGCAGAACAGCGTGGCGACCGTGAAACCCGCGTAAGCCCACAGCAGCAGCGTGCGCCGGTCGAAGCGATCGACGAACGGCGCGCTCAACAGGCCGACGACGCCCGCCGCGATCGAGTAGGCCGCGACCAGCGCGCTGAACTGCCCCGCCCCGAGATCCAGCTCGCGCATCAGCTGCGGCGCGAGCGGCATCATGACCATGAAGTCCATGATGTGGGTGAATTGAATGGCCGCCAGGACCAGCAGGACCAGGCGTTCGGACGGTGCGCGAGACATCCGGTCAGTTATTCATGCCCCCACCAGAACGCAACTGAAGCGGAGAATTTTTATCAAACCTTCGACCTCACAGGAGCGAACGGAGGAAACAGAGTCGGCTTGTAACCAACCTCGGTTAACTCCGTTCCCTCCTGTAAGAATTGATTCGGAGATCGCTGTCAGTGCCCGGTCTGCGCCGTGTCCTTCTCTGGTTCCTTGGCGGCTTCGGCCTGTTTCTTCTCCTCCATCCTTTTCATGGCGGCGGCCTGGGTCGGATTCGGCGGCGGGGAATTCTTATCGGTGATGTACTCGTTCTCCAGCGCGACGATGTTCGCCTCCGTGCGCACGTCCGTCACATGCGGCCCCAGATTCGGCGCCGCCCGGCCGACGGTCGGCGGACTCGCCGGGGAATTGCAGCCCGCCCAAGCCAGCAGGAGGACCAAGGCCGCGGAGAAACGAACGCAAAGGGTATGGGCAGACAGGTGCACCCAGATACCGACAGCCAAACCGGGTTCGAGTAACTCGCTTTGATCTCCCAAGCGGCCGGCCTTACAGGAGGGAACGGAGGAAACAGAGTTGGTTTGACCTGTAGCCGGGGGCGTTGACCCCGGTGCCTTTCGAACCCCGGGGTCAGCGCCCCCGGCTACAGTAGATCAGAATCCGTGCGATCCGTGTAATCCGTGGTTAAGAAACCCTCACTCGTCGCGCAGCGCGACGAGAGGGTCGATCTTCGCCGCGCGGCGGGCCGGGAGGTAGCTGGCGAGGAGCGCCACCACCACCAGGACCACCGAGCCCACGACATACACCAGCGGGTCCGTCGGCTGCACGCCGAAGAGCAGGCTTTTCATCGAACGGGCGACCAGCAGCGAACCGGTCAGGCCGATCACGATGCCGATGCCGGTTTTCCAGAGACCTTGTTTCAAAATCAGGCCGACGATCTCGCCCTGCGAAGCACCGATCGCGCCGCGCACGCCGATCTCGCGGGTGCGCTGTGAGACATCATAGGCGAGCACGCCGTAGATCCCAAGCGACGACAGGAACAACGCCAGCCCGGCGAAGGCTGCGAGCAGCAGCATCACGGCGCGCCGGTTGTCGAAGGAGGAGCCGACGGATTTTTCCAGCGGGCCGGCGTCGAAGAGGAAGATCGCGGGATCGAGCGCGCGCACCTTGGCGCGCAGGGCTGGCACCAGCTCCTCCGGCGAACGCTCGGTCCGGAGGAAAAGCGTCAGCGCCCCGGGCCGGTTGCCGAGCTGCGCGACCTGGTAGATGAACGGATTCCCGCTCTTCTCCTCCACGCCGTTGTGTGGCACGTCGCCGACGACGCCGATGATCACGGGCCAGTCCTCGGGCTTGGCGGGCGGACCGCTGAACGAGAAGCGGCCGCCGACCGCGGAACGTTTGGGAAAGAACTTCTTCGCGAAACTTTCGTCCACGACGAAGAAGGTGCCGCGCTTCGGATCGCGATCTCCCTCCTCGTAGAAACGGCCTTCTTTCAGCTTCAACCCGAGCGTCTGCAGGTAGCCGGGCGTCACCATCACGCGGAAGGCGCCGGGTTGCGGCGAGCCGGGCGGCAGCGTGTCCTCCGCGAGTGCGAACGCGTTGATCGGCAGGCCGCCTTGGAAGGGCGTCGAACCGGCCAGCGCCACGGAAGTCACGCCGGGCAGTTCGTGCAGCGCGGCCACGAGCCGCTCCTGGAATTTGTCCGCCGCCTCCGCGCTGGCGCGATGCGGGCCGGGAATGATGATGCGCGCCGTGACCACGCCCCGCGGGTTGAAGCCGGGATCGACCGCGAGCGCCTTGGCGAAGCTGTGCACCAGCAGGCCGGCGCCGGTGAGCAGCATGAGCGCCACGGCCACCTGCACCACGACCAGCACGCTGCTCAACCGGCGCACACCGCGCCCGGAGGAGGAACTGCGCGAACTGCTCTGGATGATTTCCGCGAGGTTGGTGCGCAGGATGTGGAAAACCGGGATGAGCCCGATGAGCACGCCGATCACGAGGGTCAGCCCAACCGCGAAGCCGAGCACGCGCAGGTCGAGGACCGCCGGCAACGAGTATGGCAGCATTTTCGCCAGGTAGTAGTTGCTCGCGCGCAGCGCGCCCCACGCGAGGCCGAGGCCGAGCACCGCGCCGAGCGCGGTGAGCAGCAGGCTCTCGAGCAGGAGCTGACGGGCGATGAGCCCGCGACTGGCGCCGAGGGCAGAGCGGATGGCGAGTTCCGACTGGCGGGCATTGGCGCGCACGAGCTGGAGGTTGGCCACGTTCATGCAACCGATGAGCAGCACGAAGACGACGCCACCCTGCAGCATCAGCAGCGTCGTGCGCACGGGACGCACGCGCTGCTCCTGCACGCTGCCGACGTTCATCGTCATGCCCGAGCGGTCCGCGAAATCCTTCACCTGCGGCGGCGAGGCATCGACGTAGCGCTTCTCCAGGGTCTTGGCCTCGGCGTCGGCCGCGCCGGCGGTGACGTCCGGCTTGAGGCGGCCGAGCAGCTGGATGCCGACGCCGTAACGGCCCTGCGGGTTTTCCTGCGCGGGCTGCCAGGAGAGCGGGAGGAGATATTTCACGCGCGCGTCCCACGCCTCGAAAAGGCGCGGCGCGACGCCGATCACGGTGTAGGTTTCGCCGTTGAGGCGGACCGTCTTGCCGATGACGGCCGGATCCTCGGCGAACTGCGTTTGCCAGAACGACTGGGTCAGCACGACGACCTTGTCCGCGCCCGGCTTGTTCTGCTCCTTGGTGAAAAACTGCCCGAGCAGCGGCTGCAGGCGCAGGATGGTGAAGAGCTCGGACGTCGCGCTCGCCATCGGCAGGCGCACCGGGGCGTCGTCGGGCCCGAACATCTGCTGGCCAAAGGACCAGAGCGCGATCGTCTCGTAGGACGTGGCGTTCTTCGAGTAGTCCAAATAGATCGGCACGTTGGCCGGCATTTTCTCGAGGCCGGCTTTTTTGGCAGAGCTATAGAGCTCGACGATCTGTGCCGGCTCGGAGAAAGGCAGCGGCTTGAGCAGGAGCGAATAGACGCTGGAGAAGATCGCCGTGGTGGCGCCGATGCACAGGGCGAGCGTCAGCAGCGTGATCGCCGATAGGCCCTTGCCCTTCCAAAGCAGGCGGAATGCGTGGCGCACTTCGCCGGAAACGCCGGACAGCCCTCCGGCCGCGCCGGAAGCCGAGTCAGTGTGGGATGACATGGTGGGGAATGATAACCGCGCCGAGCCGCAAAAGTTACCGGGCTTCACCAACGCGCCGCCCCGCCGCGAAGGCAAGACCGGAGGGACCGGCGGCAACAAGGCGGGACCAATGGCGCCCAGCCAAGGCAGTTTAACCACGGATTACACAGATCACACGGATGGATCGATCCGCCTAACCAAGCCTTCGGTTTTCACTCCATGCGATCCGTGTAATCCGTGGTTAAAAACCTGCCCGTCGTCCGTCCTCCGTCCTCTGTCTCCTGTCCCCAGTCTCCTGACATCAAGCCGGCGGCGTGTGCTTCCGCGCGTTGCGGATTTCCCCGCTGTCGGCCGTGACCGACTTGTCCGGCGTCGGCTCATCGGCGGCCGGGGTATCGGCGCCCACGGGTTTGTCGCCCGGCGCCTTGCGGTTGCTGTTCGCACCCGGCTTGGACTGCGTCAGCCCGCCGATGAAGAAGCACACGATAATCAGCCCGATGACGCCCGCGATGATGTAGCCGTACATGCAGGTTAAGACCGCTCTCACCGCGCCCGGTGGCGGAAATTTATCAAACCGGTTAGCCACGGAGACACAGAGGCACAGAGAAAACATCGAGCCGGTGTTCAATAATTTCAGAGGTCTTCTCTGTGCCTCGGTGTCTCTGTGGTTAATTCCCCGCTCTCGCGAAGAACCGGAACGCATGCGCACGCACTCGGTCGAAGAGAGCAGGCACACCCAACCTCCAACCCGGAGTTTCCCATGGGCCCGAAATCCATTCCTCCCTTCCCCGATCCCGGCAAACCGAGACCGGGCGTGCCGAAACACTTTCCCGAAGAGGCCGTGCTCACCGACGACGGCCTCGAGTCGGCCAAGCACGAATCCGCCAGCACGATGAAATCGAATCCCGGCGAAGATCCCTTCGTCGAATCCGGCATCCCTGAGAACGACCCCGAGCAACCCCGCCAAACCCCGGAGGAGCAATCGTCGGACTGAAGAGCCCGGGCGCGAAGGTTCGCGTAGGGGCGCAGACATGCTGCGCCCAATCCCGCCGTGGCGGGATTCTCTTTCCGTTCAAAACCAACCAAGGATTTCGCACTCCGTGCAAAACGGGCGCAGCAAGCCTGCGCCCCCAACCCAAACCGCATCAAGATCGCGGCGAAGCCCCGATGGCCATCGCCGCGTTTGCCCCCATGGCAGCGGGTGCTGATCGAGGTAATTTCCGATCATGGGTATTGAAACCATCATCATCGTTCTCGGCCTCATCATCGTCGCCATTGCGTGGCGCGCCATCAGCAAGGCCCGGCGCACCACTCGCGAAAACCGTTCGCCCACCGATCCCACCATCCGCAACAAGGCCAACCCATGACCACCCTCACCGCTCCGCCCAACCCGGCCCGCGCCCGGGACTATTTCAACGCCAAGATGGAATTCACGACCGGCCCGGCGGAATTAAAGCGCGCGATCGACGGCGGCGAGGTCTTCGTCGTGGACGTCCGCGCCGCGGAGGACTACGCGCGCGGACATATCCCCGGCGCCATCAACTATCCGAAGGATATGTGGGACCAGCCCGTGAAGCTCCCGCACGACCGGGCCGTCGTGCTTTATTGCTATTCTCAAGTCTGTCATCTCGCCGCCGAGGTGGCCGTCCGCCTTGCCAGTGCGGGCTATCCGGTGAAGGAACTCGAGGGCGGCTTCGCCGGATGGCAGCAACAGGAACTGCCCGTTGAGGGCGCCGCCGGCACCTTCCCCGAATCCGCCGGCGAGGCCGTGACCCGCTCCCCGCGCCAGGAGAATCTATGAGACAAAGGGAAGTCCGTCCGGTCGAACGGATATAAACCAGCCGCATTCCAACTCCGCTTCCCGGCCAAACCCGCCGCGGCTCCACTACGTGGCGCCGGGCGCGGCGGGTTTCTGCCGCGCAAAAAACGGTTCGGGATTTGCCTACAAACGTGATGACGGACGCGTCATCCGTGACCCGTCCACTCTCGCCCGCATCCGCCACCTCGCCATTCCGCCGGCGTGGACGCAGGTCTGGATCTGCGCCTCGCCCCACGGCCACCTGCAGGCCACGGGGCGCGATGCGCGCGGGCGCAAACAATACCGCTATCACGACGCCTGGCGCGCGGGCCGCGACGCGAACAAGTTCGACCGCTTGCAGGCTTTCGGCCGCGCCCTGCCGGCGATCCGCCGCCAGGTGTCGCGCGACCTGCGCCGGCCCGCGCTGTGCCGCGAAGCCGTGCTCGCCGCCGTCGTGCGCCTGCTCGAGACCACATTGATCCGGGTCGGCAACGACGAGTATGCGCGGACCAATGGTTCCTACGGCCTCACGACGATGCTGCACAAGCATGTGCAGGTCGGACGCGAACGCGTGCGGTTTCGTTTCCGCGGCAAAAGCGGCAAGACCCATTGCATCGACCTGCACGACCGCCGCATCGCCGCGCGCCTGCGCCGCATCCACGACCTGCCGGGCCAGGAGCTTTTCACCTACGAGGACGACGCCGGGGAGCTGCACGATGTCACCTCGAGCGACGTCAACGACTACCTGCACGCGATCGCCGGCAATGGTTTCTCGGCCAAGGATTTTCGCACCTGGGCCGGCACGCTCGCGGCCGCGTCGCTCCTGAGCCGCCCGCTGGAGAGAGCTCGGCTGAGCCGGCGCCAGATCAACGCGGTAATCGAGCAAGTGGCGTCCCAGCTCGGCAACACGCCCGCCATCTGCCGCAAGAGCTACATCCACCCGCTCGTGCTCGAACGCGGCCGCAGCGGGATCGTCCTGACCGGCGCCACGCTGGCGGTTGGGCGCAAGTCAGCCACCGGCCTCAACGCCGCGGAGCGCTCGCTGCTGCGCTTCCTGCGTCCCGCCCGCCGCACGCGCACCTAGCGCCGCGCCAGGATTTCCTCCGCGGCGCGCACGCCGCTGCCGAGTGCGCCGTGCACCGTGCCGAGTTCCTCAGCCGTCGCCTCGCCGGCGAAGAAGAGCGTGCCCGCCACCGGACGCCCCAGCTGTTCCGGACCCGACTCGAAGCCGGCCACCGCATAACTGTACGCACCGCGGGTGAACGAGTCCTGCATCCAGTTGTGCGTCCACGCCCCGCGCAAGTGGCGGCGCAACTGCGCCGCCGGCACGTTCCAGCCCAGCGCCAGCGAACGCAGCGCCAGGTCGATACGGCGTTGGGTGGACAGCTTCGCCAGCGGAATTGTCCGCGGTCCGCCCGCCCAGCCGACGAGCAGCGGCGCCGCCGGCGACGGCGCCCACCAAGTCGGAAATTCGACATCGGCCACGGTGAAGAAGCCGAAAGCCGGGCGGCCGCGCCGATGCAGCTCCGGCGGCACCACGTTGCTGCTCCAGAAATCCGGATCGAAGCGCAGGGTCACGCGCGCCACCTGACCCCAGCCGAGCCGGCGAATGATCCGCCGCTTCGCGCGCAACGGCGGACTAAAGCGCACAGTCCCGGCCTGCAGGACGCCCAGCGGCAAAGTGATCACGGTCGCGGCAGCGCGCAAAGTCCGGCCGCGCGTGCGGATTTTCACCGCGCCTTTTTCCCAGCGCACGGCGCTGACCGGCGCGGCGTAGCGCACTTCGCCGCCGGCCTTTTTCAGGCGCGCCAACAGCGAATCCACCAACGGACGATAGCCTTGGCGCGGACGCGATTGCCGCTCGTCCATTCCGCCATGTTCGAGCCGGATGGATTCCGCGCTCAACCGTCCGGCCGGCGCGGCGTTGAAGCCTTCGCCATACGCCACCAGCCGCTTGCGTTCGCCCGGCGCAAGGTCGCGCTGCGTGCCCAGGAATTTCCCGAACGACATTTTCGTGTGCACCGGGATGCGTTTCGCCAGCCGCGCCAGGTCGCGCCAGTAGGCATGCTGGTGGCGCAAACCACGCTCGTCCCGCGCCCACATGTCGCGCCGCACCGGATCGAGCCCGACGCCCGCCTCGCGCAGTGCCGCCCGCAGCAGCGAACTGCCGCCGTGCACGAACTCCGGTCCGAGTTCGACGGGCACCTCCAGCCCGCGCGGCTTTTCCATGAGCACGCGTCCGCCCGCGCGACCCCGCGCCTCGAGCACCAGCACCCGCCGCCCGGCCTGCGCCAGCCGCACCGCCGCCCCCAGCCCGGCCACGCCGGCGCCAATCACAATGATGTCTGCATCCATGCCCATAAGACCCGTTGATTCCATGAAAGGTAACCGAAGAAACAAAGCCCCAACCTCCCTTCCTTTTTGCTCCCTTCGCTTTCCCCGCCCGACCCATAAGTCATCTATTAGATGACTTGTTTCAGGTCACGGGCTTGGTTGGAAACTCCCCACATTTTTAGTCCATTTCCCTCTGAACTCCGTGATTCTCGATCATCCGATGTTAGCCACCAAGTAGTCTAATAGACTACTTGTTTCGGGATGGGCGGCGGGAAACTTTTTCGCGGGCCGGGCCTTGCTCCGCCGGCGGGGTTGGGCAGCGTTGGCTCAACCCCTGAACGCATGCGTCATCTCCGCTTCCCCGTCTTCGCGGTTTGTCTTCTGTCGTCTGTCCTCTGTCATCCGTCCTCTGCTGCCACCGCTGCCGCGGAGCCGGCCTACGCGGCGAACTGGGCTTCGCTCGATGCGCGGCCGGTGCCGCAGTGGTACCTCGACGCCAAGTTCGGCGTGTTCATCCACTGGGGCGTGTACTCCGTGCCAGCCTGGGGCAAGAAGGGCGAGTACGCGGAGTGGTACTGGTACCACATCATCGGCAACCGGCCGGCAGACGCCGTCTGGCGCGATTTCCATGCGAAAAACTTCGGCGCCGACTTCGCTTACCAGAATTTCGCGCCGGCTTTCACGGCCGAGCTGTTCGACGCCGACCAATGGGCGTCACTGTTTGCGCGCGCCGGCGTGAAGTACGTCGTGCCGACTTCCAAGCATCACGAGGGTTTCGCGCTCTGGCCGAGCGCGGACGCCAGCCGCACCTGGGGCCACCCGTGGAATGCCGCCGAGGTCGGGCCGCATCGTGACTTGCTCGGCGAGCTCGCCACCGCCACGCGCAAGCAGGGGCTCAAGTTCGGTTTCTATTACTCGCTCTACGAATGGTTCAACCCGCTCTGGCTCGCGGATCGTGCGCGCTACGTCGACGAGCACATGACGCCGCAGTTCAAGGACGTCGTCACGCGCTACGCCCCGTCGATCATCTTCAGCGACGGCGAATGGGAAATGACCTCCGCCGAGTGGAAGAGCGAAGCGCTGCTCGCGTGGCTCTTCAACGAGTCACCCTCGCGCGCCGAAGTGGTCGTCAATGACCGCTGGGGCAAGGACACCCGCCACAAGCACGGCGGTTACTACACCACCGAGTACACCGCCGGCATGCAGGACGGCGCACACGCGTGGGAGGAGAGCCGCGGCATGGCGTATTCCTACGGTCTCAACCGCGCCGAGCGCGCCGACGACTACAAGACCTCGCGCGAACTGATCCTCGTGCTCATCGACCTCGTCAGCCGCGGCGGCAACCTGCTCCTCGACATCGGACCCGCCGCCGACGGCACAATCCCGCCGCTGATGGAGCAGCGCCTGCTCGACATCGGCGCCTGGCTGAAGGTGAACGGCGAGGCGATCTACGGCACGCGCGCCGCCGCGCGCACCTGCCAGTGGACCGAGGGCAAGCGCCCCGACCAGCAGTACGGCCAGTACATGGTGAAGTACACGCTGCTCGAGCAGGTCGGCCAGGCGCCGCACGACGGCATGGCGGTGAAGCAGGTTTTCTTCACGAAGAAGCCCGACGCCCTCTACGCCATCACCGCCGGCTGGCCCGGCGCAAAACTCACGCTGCGCGACGTCCACGTGCCGAAGGGCGCGGCGATCACGCTGCTCGGCGTCGAAGGCGCGCTGAAGTACCGCGTCGCGGGCAACAACGTCGAAATCACTCTGCCCGCTTTGAACCCCGACAGCGCGCCCTGTCAGTATGCATACACGCTCAAGATCGCCGGCGGGGAAATAATCAGCCGCTGATCCAATTCTTACAGGAGGTAACGGAGAAAACAGAGCCTGGTTCCAAACCTCGGTTTTCTCCGTTATCTCCTGTAAAATGAATTGTTCAGAGGTCTGATGTTTTGACTGTCTGCTCGCGCGATTGCTCGCAGCGCTTCTTCGCCAGTTCGACGCCGAGCGCGTCCAAACCCAGCGCATTCGCCACGGCGGGAATGGTACCGACGCCACAGAAGGGATCGAAGATCAGCTTTGCCCCCACTTGGTCGCGCGCGAAGCGCACCGCATGCGCGGCGGCGCGGACGCCCATCGCGCGCACCCACAGGCTGCGGCCGGCGTCGGCAATGACATCCGGAATCGGCAGCGTATCCGGGCACTTCATCGCTCGCGACACCGCGATCAGATGCGTGAAACCCGGCCGGCCCTGCGTGAGCATGCCCGGCGGACGCCGGCAGACGATCTTGTGGAAGAGCACACGCGCGCCCGCGTCCTCGGCGGCGCGGATCACGATCGTGCCCTTGTCGATCCAGGCACCGTCGCGCTTGATGTCCGACTGGAAGAAAATCGCCGCGCTTTCGTCGGGCACCGACTCGACCACCAGCCGCGCCGCGTTCGAAAACCACTCGCGCCACACCGGCAGCGACTTGCCGATCTCGGACACATCCGGCAGCGACGTCACCGCGCAAGCACCGTCGATCCGTCCCCGCGCCTGCATCCAGGCGATCGCATCCGCACAGACGATCTCGCGCGAAGACGCAGGAACAACAGAAGTCATGGCAGCAACGTGGCCGGGACAATCGACCAAGGCAATTTCTCACAGAAGCTAACGAAGAAAACCAAGACGGAACCCTTCGTTCGCTTCTGTGCAAAATCAGCTGCTGGCCTTTGCTTTCTTTGTCTTCCGGCCGGTGGCCCACGAGACGATCATCCAGAAGCAGACGATGAACAGGCCGTCCATTTCGCGGCCCGCGACGATGGTCTGGTCCTTCATCTCCCACTCCGACCAGAGCGCGGGCAGTGGCACCTTGTAGGCGCCGTGGTAGAAATAAACCGCCGCCCACAGGATCGAGACGATGGCGATGGCCGCGGCCAGACGGGGCTTGGGTTTGTTGAAGGCGGCAAAGAGCGCGACCACCGCCGCCGCAAGGTAGATCGCCACCCAGCGCCAGATGTCGACGTCGTTGTACTGCAGCGCCGCCGCAAAGATGAACAGGGCGGCCATGATGGCCTGGGCGATGCGCAGAGCTAAGAGCATAGAGCCAAGAGTTCAGCTATCAGCGGCCGTTTCCAGCCCGAACCACTGCCGTTTTCGCGGTCCCAATTCCAGCGCCCGGGCCGAAATCTCTTAGCCCTTAGCTCCAGGCTCTCGGCTGCTCGGCGCGTTTCGCGCCGAGCCTCACTTCTTCTCCCACGCGTCCGCGTGGGCTTTCATGATGCGCTCGATGAGCTTCGCGGGCGGGGTGCTGTGCTTCTGCAAAATCTCGGTGGCGCCGGCCAGCGCGGCCTTCTCGACCAGGTCCATGTTGCCGCCGGAGGTGAACACGAGGATCGGGATGTGCTTCGTGTAGTCGCAATCGCGCACGGCCTCGATCACGTCCACGCCGGTGAAATTCGGCATCATCAGGTCGGTGATGATCACGTCGACCTTGTTGTCTTCCAAAACCTTCATCGCCTCCTCGGGCGAACCGACGATGAACATGGGCAGGCCGGCCATCGCGAGGCTGGTGTTATAGATCCGGCGCGTGGTCGCGTCATCGTCGACAAACAGAACGGTGGGTTTGGCAGCAGGCATGGCGGGAAAGCTACAGACAGCCTTTCGCTTTTGTGGTTCGGGTCAATCCTGCGGAGTGCCCCAACCCAAAATCAAATTCTTACAGGAGTTAACGGAGGAAGCAGAGATTTGAACCAAATCGACCAAACTTTGCACAGAAGGTAACGAAGCTAACAAAGACCCGGGCAATTCCTTCGTTTTCTTCTGTGCAGAAGGATCGATTGGTTCGGGCAATCGCTCCGTTTTCTCCGTTAACTCCTGTGAAAGGATTGGGGGTCAACCCACTTCGATCATTGCCTTCAGCACTGTTGGGTTGCCGGCGATGTCCTTCGGGAAAACGGCCGGCACGTCGGCGAGTTTCAGGCGGTGCGTGATCCACGGGCGCGTATCGATTTTCCCTTCCTCGACGAGCCGGATGACTTCACGGAAGGTCGCCGGGGTCGCGTTGCGGCTGGCGTGGATGCTCAGCTCGCGGCGATGGAAGTTGGGATCGTTGAAGGTGACATCACCTTGGAACAGGCCGACGAACACGATGCGTCCGCCGTGCGCCGGCAGGTCGAAGCAGCCCATCATCGAGGCCGGGTTGCCGGTCGCATCGATCACGCAGGTCGGCGGGTCCCCGCCGCCAATCCGCTTCAATTCCTCCAGCGCGCGGTTGTTCGTATTACGAACATCCGCGGGAGCGCCCCCAGGGGAAATGTTCGTAATACGAACATTCGGGTCGGGTTTGAGCGTGTGCTGGACGCCTAGTTGCTGCCGGCAGAATTCGAGGCGGGTGTCGCTCACGTCCATGACCGCGAGCGTTGCGCCGGAGACTTTCGCGAACTGGATCACGCTCAGGCCGATCGGACCGGCGCCGATCACGAGGACGAAATCATCCTTGGCCAGCTGCGCCCGCTCGACCGCGTGAGCGCCGATGCCAAGCGTCTCGACCAGCGCAAGCTGGTCGTAGTCGAGCTTGGCGGATTTGTGCAGCTTGCGCGCCGGCACACGGAGCAACGGCTGCATGCCGCCATCGGCGTGGACGCCGAGGACCGAGAGCGTGGCGCAGCAATTCGGTTTGCCACGCCGGCAAGCGACGCACTTGCCGCAATTCATGTACGGCTCGACCGAGCAACGGTCGCCGGCCTTCAGGCCGTTGGGCTCGTCACCCGGATCGATCACCTCGACGCCCAGCTCATGGCCGAGCACACGCGGGTAGTTAAAGAACGGCTGTTTGCCCGCGAAGGCGTGCAGGTCGGTGCCGCACACGCCGATGCGGTGCACGCGCACCAAGGCGGTGCCGGGCGTCGCGGCGGGTTCGGGACGATCGGCCGCCGCAAAGCGGCCGGGTTGCTCAAGCACGATGGTCAGCATGGGGTACAGTCAGGGGACAGCAGACCAGAACAGAAGCGGGCGAAGAACGGAACCCTGCCTGCTTCGGACAGTTTAGGACGAGTCGCGCGAGCAGGCAAAAAACTGCCGCAGGATGCACCTGCGGCAGTCGGACATGAACTTATCACCGGTCGTTACGACTTTCGCGCGCTGGACTTGCGGGAACGCGAGGACGAACGCGCGTTCGAGCTGCGATTGCCACGCTCGGTGCCCACGAGCTCGAGTTCACGATCGCGGCTGGAGGAGGACTGGACCGCGTCGTCGCGATCCGAATCCGGACTCCAGTCGGTGCGGGAACGGCCGAGATTGCCGTCACCGCGCTGGTCGGAGCGATAGCCCTCGTTGTCGGAGCGGTACACGGTGTCGCCATAGTCACCGTCCGCGCGGTCGGAATCGCGCGAGCGATCATCGTCCCGCGGACCGTTCAGGTTGTTGTCGCTCGCGCGTCGCGTGGTCTCACCGGCCCCATAGCCGTAGTGGTGATGGTACGCGCGCCCGGCCTCGAAACCGGCGCGATAATGTTCGTTGTGGAAGCCGGTCTCGAACTGCTCCGGCCGGCCGCCGGTGTCGGCGCGGTCGTTGTAAGCGGAGGAACGGTCGCGGTTCACCTGCTGACTGGAACGGCTGACGTTGCGGTTGCCCGCCAGGCCCTGGCGATGGTTGGAACTGCGGTTGGGCGTATTCTTGGGATTCCGTGTCATGGGATTGTTTCCTATTTAGGCCCGAAGAGTGGGTTGAGGAAGGCGCAGCCGCAGCGGGGATTGGTCTTCGGATTCCCAAAAAGCTAGCGTGTGTCGGCTGGTCCGTTGAGAGGGACCAGAAATTCCCGCCGGCGATACGAACTTTCTTCGCGCCGGCAAAGATCGTTTGCAATTCCGCCCGGAGCGACAGGCATGGCCGTGAAGAACGTCCCGCAGTTGCGGCGGCTGTCTGCAACATTCCGGGTAACCCACCGCCGCCAAATGGTTCTAAAGAAGAGATCCCGTCATCCGGCGGGCCCAACGAACCCATCCAACCGCGCTACGCCGCTCCGGCTGCCAGCGCCACCCGTACCATGCCACAAGGATCCAAAGCCAGTTACACCGACAAACAAAAACGTCAGGCCGCCCACATCGAGGAAAGCTACGAAAAGAAAGGCGTCAGTGTGAAAACCGCCGAAGCCCGCGCCTGGGCCACCGTCAACAAACAGGACGGCGGCGGAAAAAAGAAATCCGCCAAGAACAAGCGTTGAAACTGTAGGGCCGGCGCTCGCCGCCGTGCCGGCTCGAAACCTGTCCTCTGTCTACTGTCACCTGTCCTCTGTCGAACATGCACGACCTCTTCCTCCGCCTCGCCCGCAGCGCCGCGAATCTCGTCGCGCACCCGGTGGCTTTCGTCGTCGCCTGCCTCAGCGTCGTGCTCTGGGCCGCGGCCGGCCCGGCGTTTCATTACAGCGCCGGCTGGCAGCTCGTGATCAACACCGGCACGACGATCCTGACGTTCCTGATGATCTTCCTGCTGCAAAATATGCAGAACCGCGACTCGCGCGCGATGCAGGTGAAGCTCGACGAACTCCTGCGCGCCGTGAAGGGCGCGCGCACCGAGCTGGTCGACCTCGAAAACGTCACCGAGCAGGAACTCGCGGAGTACTGCGAGGAGTTCAAGACCCTGCACCTGCACTATGCGAAGGTGCTCTCGAAACGCGGCGGCAAAATCGAAGCCAAGGCCGAGAGCGCAGTCTTCGAGGACAAGAAAAAGGCGAAGCGATAATCCGCAGGATAGCGTGAGGCCTGCGAGAACTGGTCGCCCGACTCGGACTCGAACCGAGACTCAAGGGATTATGAGTCCCCTGCTTTAACCATTAAGCTATCGGGCGATACAAGTTACCTTGAGCATGTAGCTCGCTCTACGATAGCGGGCAATGTGTATTCCGGCTCCGAGGGTGCGAGCTATTTAAACACGCAGGTTTCTGAGACCGGTGCCTGTAGCGGCGGTCTATGACCGCCGTCGTCCGATCCCGGCGCTCATCGAGCGCCGCTCCAGGGAAATTCATTTCGCCGGGATCTGATTCTCGTAGCGCGGCCAATTGGCCAGCAACTCGTGCGCAACCGCAGCGGCGACCGAGTAGGAACTCTCGAGCGCGACGTTCGTGCCGAGGGTTTCGTCACCCAGCGTGGTCATGATCGAAGTGCCGGGTGGCGGGAGGCAGTAGTTGCTGCCGGTGCGCAGGACCAGCACGCGGGAGAAATCGATTTTTCCTTCCTCGGCCATGTGGTGAAGCGTGTCGGCGTAAGTCTGCGCCTCCATCGAGGTCGTGGCGAACGTGCCCTTGTCCTTCGTCCACATCTTCACCCAGCCGCGCGCCCAGTCGGTGCGCGACTCGCCGTGCCAGTAGCGCATCGAGCCGAGCGCGTCGCCCATGATGACCGCGGGCGGAGTCTGCGCCGCGGGATAGTTCGTGTACTGCTTCCGGAACGCGGCGAGCGCCGGGGAATCGGGAATGACGACATTCTTCGAAACCGAGAGCGCCCAGCGGGCGAGTCCGGCGTTGAGCGGGCGGTTCATCGAGTAGATGGGCTGCTCGCCGCCCCAGCCGCCACCGGCCTCGGGCGTGACGCCGGGGAGTTCGTTCGGCTGCTTGGTGCCGATGGCGAAAAGGCCGAACGGCCAGCCCTTGGGCGTTTCGCGGTCGTCGATCTCGCGCATGGCGTCGCCGTTGACCACGTTCTCCGCCCACGCGGCGCTGCCGATCGAGCCAACGGCCGGGTCGATGCCGGCAATGCCCGTGATGATCCAATAGGTTTTCGACAGGTCGTAGCGCGGATCGAGGCAGAGCGCGGTGAGCAGTTCGCTCTGGCGGCTGGCGTTGAGATCGTTGTCGCGCGTGTTCGTGCCGACGAGGCCGTAGAGCCCGCGGTCGTTGTGGCAGAGCGGATGCGCGATCTTCAGAATCGTCTCCTGCTGTGTGAGCCCCTCGCGCTCGACCCAGAATTGGAATTCGCCGGGCGCGTCGCCGGTGTCCGCGCCGACTTCAAACCCCGCGAGCACGATCACCTTCACCGGAATGCGCTCGGCCGCGAAAGCCGAGGAAGCGACGAGCATGAAGGCGGCGGAGCAAAGGGATTTCAGCAGCATGACGCCTCTCATGCACGAAACATGCCGGAAGGACAATCTCGGCGCTGCACGGAAGCCAAGGCATGGGGATCACTAATGGAATTTCGCCAAAGGCGAAATTTTGGGTGTGCGGCTCCGGCTGATCGCCGGAGCGATGGGTTTCGGGGGTCTGCTGATCGCAGACTATCTCCGCCCGCGATTAGCGGGCGCCCCGATCCAAGTGCGGAGGCGATCAGCCGGAGCGGTTCATCAAGATTCCGCCGTTGGCGGAATCCTTTTAGTGGTCCCTCTCAGGATTTATCCAGCGCCGCCAGCGCGTCGCGAGCCGAGGGATATTCCGGGAAGATCGCGAGGCTTTCCTGATAGGCGCGGCGCGCGCCGGCGAGGTCGCCGCGCTTGCGCAGGATGTCGCCCATGCGCAGGTGCACGCCGGGCAGGCCGGGCAGACGGAGATTGGAGCGCAGCGTCAGGCATTGCTTCAGGCTCGCCAGGCCCGCGTCGGGTTCGCGTCCGGTGACGGCCGCGATGCGGCCATAAGCATAGAACGCGCGAAATTCCTGCGGGTAGTCGCACTGGATGGCGGCGAAGAGCGCGAGTGCCTGCGCGTAATCCTTGTCCGCGTTGGCGAGCTCGGCGCGGCCGATGCGCGCGTCGAGCGGGCTGAGGCGCTCGATCTCCGCGAGCTGCGCCTGCGCTTTCTCGCGCCCGCCGCCGGCGACCGCAGGCACGTTGATGCAGAAAAGAAACAGGCCGCTGCGCGCCTCGAGATTGTCGGGCGCCAGCGCCACCGCGCGCTCGAGCGTGGCACCCGCTTTGCGCGCGCCGGTGAATTTGCCGTACAGGCCGGAGCTCAGCGCAACCTGGCCCTGCGCGTTGGCGAGGTCGACGAGCAAGCTCGCATCGGCTGGCTGCTTTTCCACCGCGTGCTCGAGCGCGGCGACCGCTTCCGGCCAGCGACCGAGTTTGCCGAGCGCGATGCCGCGATAGCGCGCGACCTCGGCCGTGTCGGTGGTGACGGCGAGCGTTTCACTCAACCGGAGCGCCTCGGCGTAATGATATTGATCACATGCCGCGACGATCGCCGCGACCGAAACGGGTTCAGCCGCCACCGCGCGGGAAACCAGCAGCAGCAAAATCAGGAGGACCTTCGGCCAGTGCGCCCGGTTCACAACTGCGTTCCTCCGGACAAAACCGGCTGGTTCCGCAGCCGCCAGCCGAGCAGCAGGAAAAAAGCGGTCGCGGCGATCACCGAGCCGGTCGCCACGCCGAGCCAGACGCCGAGCGCGCCGTGGCCGCCGGGAAAACCCAGCACATAACCCAGCGGCAGGCCGACCAGCCAGATGCCGGTGGCATAGATCGCCGCCGGGGCGCGCAACGTGGCGAGGCCGCGGAAAACACCGAGACACGTGGCGGTGATGCTGTCCGCCACGATTGCGCACGCCACGACGATCAGGATCTGTCCAGCCAGCGTCACCACGGCCTCGCTGCCGCCCTGCGCCGGATCGAGAAACGCGCGCGCGATGGCGTGTCGTGCCAGCACGATCGCCAGCGCCACCAGCGTCATCGTCCCGGCCACGGCCACGAGGCTCGAGGACGCAATGCGGCGAATCGTCGCGGGGTCGCCCGCGCCCGCCGCGTGGCCCGCCCGGATCGCGACGGCGAAGGAAAACCCGAGCGGCAGCGAGAACAGCAGCAGCCAGAGCTGGCGTCCGATCTCGCCCGCCGCCAGCGCGGTCAGGCCGAGACGGCCCATCAGGGCGCCGATCACGACGGTGTTGCCGCTCAGCACGACGAAGATCGCCGCCATCGGCAGCGCGACGCGGAAGTATTTGCCGTAGAACCCGTCGCGCCAGCGCACCGGACGCCAGACGCCCGGGGCCGGCGCGATGGCCGGCCGCCGGTTGAGTAGCCACACGAAGTGCGCCAGCATGCAGAGGCGCGCCAGCAGGGTCCCGAGCGCCGCGCCCGGCAGGCCCAGCGCGGGCACGCCGAAGTGGCCGTAGATGAGCGTGGAGTTGAACGCGACGTTGAGCGCGATGCCCAGCGCGATGTTGCCGAGCGGCAGCCACGGGTGCTGCTGCGCTTCGGCAAAGCCGCGCAGGTTCTGCACGAGAAACGCGGGAATGAGCGACGCCACCAGCAGGACGGCGTAGGTGCGCGCGGGACCGACGAGTTCCGCCGGGCCGAACAGCGGGAGGATCCACGGCGAGGCGGCGGCAAACAGCAGCGTGCTGCCGACGCCATAGCAGAACGAAATGGTGAGCCCGTGCCGCAGCACGAAGTTCATCCGCGCGCGGTCGTCGGCGCCGAACGCCCGCGCCACCAGCACCGGGACGGTCGAGCCGGTTCCCACGCCGACGAAAAAGATCAGCGCTGCCGCGGCGTTGCCCATGGCGGACGCCGCCAGCGGCTTGATGCCGAGATTGCCCACCATCACGCTGTCGATCACGTGCATCAACAGCTGCGCCGCCTGGCCCAGCATCATCGGCAGGGCCAGCCGGAGAGTGGCCATGATTTGCGCGCGCACGGCCGGGACTAGAGCCCGCCGGGTCCGCGCTGTCGCTATTTAAATGCTGCAGTCCAAATCTCCACCGCCGTCATCCTGAGCCGTGCGAAGGACCCAAGGGAACTGGCGATACTCACGCCGTGCTCGCAAACCCGCTTGGGTCCTTCGCACGGCTCAGGATGACGAAAAGGGGGCACCCCGGCTTGACGCTCCCCGCGCCCGCTTGTTTTTTCCGAAGGTGTCCTTGCCGCCTGTTCGCCCGCCGCTGACCCCGCTCGAGATCGTCGCGAGCCTGGCGCGCACGCTGGTGGGCTGGACTTTTTTGGCGATAGTTTCGCTGGTTTTCCTGCCGCTGTTTCTCCTGCTGCTGCCGAGCCGGGGGACGCGCATCCGGCTCTTCAACGTCTACGGCCATCTCACCGGCCGCGTGATGGTGTTCACCTCCGGCGCGTCGATCCCGCCCGGGGTGCAGGCCCGGCTGCGCGAGCTCCAGCCGGCGATCTTCATTTCCAACCACACCTCCTACCTGGATATTTTCCTCAGCACGTGGGCCTCGCCGCTCGGGACGCTCGGCACGGCGAAGCGGGAAACGATCTGGGTGCCGTTCTTCGGCGTGATCTACGCGCTCGCCGGACACATCCTGGTGCACCGCGAGGACCGCCGCGCCGCGGCCGGCGCGTTGCGCGAGATCACCGGCCTGCTCGAGCGCCACCGCCTCAACGCCATGCTCTGGCCCGAGGGCACGCGCTCGCCCGACGGACGCCTGCTGCCGTTCAAGCGCGGCTTCGCCCACATCGCCCTCGCCACGCGCCTGCCGGTCGTGCCGATCGTCGTCAGCGGCGCGCATCGCTGCTGGCCGAAGGGCTCCGGTCTCACGCGGCCGGCGCAGGTCGACGTGCAGATCCTCGCGCCTATCCCGACGACCGACTGGACCGCGGCCACACTCGGGCAGCACGTGGAGGAGGTGCGGCAGAAATTTGTGGCGGCGCTGCCGGAGGAGCAGCGGCCGGCTTGAGCAAACCGGGCATCCCAACGGACGCATTTTTCAAAGTTCATCGCTCATTGTTCATTTGAAATTTCGAACCGGAGTGACCGGGTCCGAAATAGCCAATGAGCAATGAACGGTGAACAATCCCTCCGCCGCTCGGGCGGGCTCGTCACCGCGGCACGCCCACCACGAACACCGCCCACACGCCAACCACCGAGTGGGACACGGCAACGGCGAGGTACGAGCGTACCTTCCAGAACTGGTAGCCGAAATAGAAACCGGCGATGAACGCCTGCAGCGCGAACCAGGCGCCGAGGTGCATGTGGATCGAGGCGAAGACGACGTCCGAGACGAAGATGGCCTTCCAGTAGCCGCCGTTGTTCGTGTTACGGCTGATCATCTCGAGCGTGCCCTGCACCGCGCAGCGGATGAACTCCTGCGCGAAGCTCAGCAGCGCGTAGACCAGCGCGAAGCCCGCCCAGAGCACGTAGTCGGGATTGCCCATCCGGCCGAGCGCGCGCATCGGCTCGAAGAACGCGTACTTGTCCGGGTGCGAGCTCACCGCGGTGAACTTGATCACGGCAAACACCAGCATCAGCGGGATCGCCCACAGGAAACCGGTCAGCACCTGCTTCGGCCAGCCGGCCAGCTGCATGTGGAACCAGTTCACCCGCACCTCGGGCCGGCCGCGCATGTAGTCGACGACCAGCCACGAGAACGCCGCGATGAAGAAAAAGGAAACGAGGCTGTTCGACGGCAGCAGCGGCGTGAGCAGCGCGATGCCGGGCAGCGAGAACATGTAGAACGACAGCGCGGTCAGGATGCGCGTGAGGAAGGCCGACGCCGAGGCGATGAGTTTCATCGCGTTCAGTTCGCGCTCGTGCTTCTCGCGGATCGACACGTTGGCGTTCGAGAGGCGGTCCACCAGGGTGCGCGCGAGGTTGAGCGTCACCTGCTCGCGCAGCCCGCCCGCGTCCGGCAGGTTGCCCAGCCGGAGCAGGAACACCTGCGCCTCCGCCGTGGCCACCACGGTGGCTGACGACGGGCTGGAGTTGATCGCCGACATCTCACCGAAGCAGTCGCCCGCCTGCAGGGTGGCGACGCACACGCCCTGCGGGGTGTTGGGCACGCCTTTCCAAATCGCGAGCGAGCCCGAGCCGAGCAGGAACACCTGGTCGTTGGCCTCGCCCTCGCGCAGGAGCACCGCGTCCTTGGCGAACACCCGCGTCGGCAGATGGGCCAGCAAGTTGGTCTGCACCGGCAGCGGTATGCCTTGGAAAATTTGGAAATCGTGCCGGCCCATTCGCCGCAGAGTTAACGGGCACGCCGCCCCGGCTGTAGAGGAAAAAATGGTCCGGCTTCACCCCAAGGGGCGAAAACCCTGTTGCCCTCCACTGCCCGTCCGCCAGCTTCCGGCGAAGCCTTTGCCGGACGTCACGCCGCGCTGGCGTCTCGTGCCCTTCTTCATGTCCCGCCTCTCCCGTCTCGCCGCTGTTGCGCTGGCCTGCGCCGCCGGCTCTCTGTCGTTCGCGGCGTCCTGGCCCGCCCCCGCCCTCGCCGAGCGCTACGTCCAGGAAGCGCTCGCGCAAAACCTCGGGCTGCAAGCCCAGGGCGAGGACATCGCCGCCGCGCAGGCCCGGCTCGACCTCGCGTCCGGCGCCCGCCAGCCGCGCGTCGACCTGCTCGCGCGCTACACCCGCGCCAGCGGCGGCCGCACCATCGATGTCCCGGCCGGCGACCTGCTCAACCCCGCCTACGCCACGCTCAACGAACTGCTCGTCGCGCAAGGCCGGCCGGCAATCTTTCCCACGGTGGACAACCTCCAAATCCCGCTGATTCGCGAGCGCGAGCAGGACACGCGCGTCCGTCTCACCGCCCCCTTGCTCAACCTCGAGCTCAGCCGCCTGCGCGCCGCGCGCGGCGCCGGGCTCGAGGCCGCCACCGCCCAGCACGCCGCCCTCCGCCGCGAGGTGCGGCTGGCCGTGCTGGTCGCCTACTATAATTGCCTGCGCACCCGCGCCGCCGAGGCCGTGTTGCGCGCCGCCAGCGACACCACCACCGAGGCCCTGCGCGTCACGCGGCTGCTCGCGCAGGAGGACAAGGCCACCGAGGACCGCGTGCTTCGGGCCGAAGCCGACGATCTCGGCGTGCAACAGCAGCTCGCCGACGCCGCCCGCGACCGCGCCGGCGCGTTGCATGCCTTCAACCTCATCCTGCACCGCCCGCTCGACACGCCGGTCGACGAACCGCCCGCCGAGGAGATCGCCGCGCTCACCGACACCCTGACGTCGGCCGCGCTTCCGGAAACCAACGTGCCCGAAGCCCGCGAGGAACTCACCGCGCTCAAGGCCGCGGTCGCCGAGGCCGACGCCACCGAGAAAGCGAAGCGTGCGCGCCAGCTGCCGACGGTTTCCTTCCTCTTCGACGGTGGCATCCAGGGCGCCAGCTATCGCTTCGACGGCGGCGCGGGCTATTCGCAGGCGTCGCTCATCGGCGAGTACAACCTCTGGGACGGCAAGCAGCGCAGCAGCGAAATCGAAATCGCCCGCCGCGCCCGCCGCCAGGCGGAGTTGCGCTACGAGAGCGCGCGCCAGCTGCTGACGCTCGAGGTCAAGTCCGCCACCGAGGAACTCATCGCCGCCCGCACCGCACTCCCCGCCGCCCAGCGCCGCGCCGAGGCCTCGAGCCGCGCGTTCGAGCTCGTCTCCGCCCGCGATCGCGAGGGCCTGACCAACCAGCTGGCGTTCCTCGACGCGCGCACGAGCCAGACCACCGCGCAGTTGAATCTCACCCTCACCCGCCAGCGCCTGCTCATCGCCGGCGCCCGCCTCGACCGCGCGCTCGCCGCCACCCCGATTCCCTAACATGCGCTTCTCCTCCGTTTCCGTGCTCGTCCTGTCCGGCCTCGCGCTCTTGGCCGGCTGCCGCAAGTCCGCCGAAGCGCCCGCCGCCGGCGCCGCCACCGCTGCGGTCAATGTCCGCGTCGCGTCTGTTACGCGTTCGACATCCAGCCAGCCGATCCTCGCCGCGGGCCTGCTCGCGCGCCAGACCGAGGCCGACTTCTCCTTCCCGACCGCCGGCGTCGTCGGCAGCATCAGCGTCCGCGCCGGCGACCGCGTGAAAGCGGGCCAGGAGCTCGCGCGCCTGCAACTCGACACCGCGGAGGCGCAACTGATCCAGGCCCAGGCGGCCGTGGACAAGTTCCGCCGCGACGTCGGCCGCGTCGAACGTCTGCAGAAGGAACGGGCTGCGACGCTCGAGACCTTGCAGGACGCCCGCACGCAGCTCGAGCAGGCCGAAGCCAACCTGCGCATCGCGGAATTCGCGCACCGCCACGCGGTGATCGTCGCGCCGAGCGACGGCGTCGTGCTTCGCCGCCTCGCCGAGCCCAACGAACTCGTCGCCGCCGGCCGCCCGGTGGTTTCCTTCGCCAGCGAGGGCGAGGGCTGGATCGTCCGTGCGGAAGTCGCCGCCCGCGACGCCGCGCGCGTCGAACTCAACTCTCCCGTGGAAATCCGCGACGGCACGACGGTGCTCGCCAAGGGCCGGCTCGTCCGCATCGCCGAGGCGGTGAACCCGACCACGCGCACCGTGCCGGTCGAAGCGATGCTCGAAGCACCGCCGGCCGGCGCCCGCTCGGGCCTGATCGCTTCGCTCGTCATTTCGCCCATTCCCGTGGCCGCTCGCGCCGTCGTGCCGATCGCCGCTCTGCGCAACGGCGAGGGCAACCACGCCGCGCTCTTCGTGCTCGCCGCCGACGGCCGCGCGGTGAAGCGCCTCGACGTTGAGGTTGAGGAAGTCGCCGGTGCGCAGGCTTACCTGCGCACGCCGCTGGCGGACGACGCCAAGGTCGTGGTGACCGGCGCGCAGTTTCTCGACGACGGCACCGCGGTGAACGTCACGCCCTGAGCGCGGCCCCGAGCATTCGCCCATGAAGCTGACCGCCTTCGCCCTGCGCCACACGCGTTTCACCTACGTGGTGTTCTTCTGCGCGATCGCGCTCGGCCTGAATTCCTTCCTGTCGATCCCGCGCCGCGAGGACCCGGTGCTCAAGGCGCCGATGAGCATGGCGGTCGTCATCTTCCCCGGCGCCAGCGCAGCCGAGATGGAGCGGCTCGTCGCCCGGCCGATCGAGGACGCGGTCAAGGAGCTCGACGGCATCACCAAGCTCAAGTCGAACATCAAGGACGGCCTCTTGCTCACGACCGTGGAGTTCGGTTGGGACACCGATCCCGACCAGAATCACGACAACGTGCTCCGGCAGATCAACAAGATCCGCTCGTCGCTGCCGGCCGGCATCGCCGCGGTCGACGTGACGCGCGTCTCGACGACCAACGTCGCGCTGCTCCAGCTCGCCGTCATCGCGCCCAACGCCGACCCGGCGCAGCTCGAGGAAATCATCACCAATCTCCGCCGTCGCTGCGAAGCGGTCCCCGGCGTCCGCGCCACCGCGCGGCACGCCCTGCCCGACCGCCAGGTGCGCGTCACGCTCGACGCCGACCGTGTCGCCAGCCTGCGCCTGCCGCTCGCGCAGATCGTCGCCGCCATCTCGGCCAACAACACCAACCTCCCCGGCGGCGCCATCGAGCTGGCCGACCGCCGCTTCAACATGGAAACGAGCGGCGCGTATCGCTCGCTGGACGAGATTCGCCGCACGCCCGTCACCGGTTCCGGCACCGCAGTCGTGACGCTCGGCGATATCGCCACGGTCGCGTGGGCCAGCGAGAGCAACGAGTATTTCGGCCGCCTCAACGGCGAGCGCGCGGTCTTCGTCACGGTCATGCCCAACGCCAGCGCCAACCTCTTCAACGTACGCGACGGCGTCACCGCCGAACTCGCGCGCTTCCGCAAGACGCTGCCCGCCGGCGTGCGCGTCGAGGCGGTGTTCGACCAGACGGAGAACATTTCGCGCCGACTCGGCCGCCTGCAGGAGGACTTCGCGCTGGCGCTCGCGCTCGTGCTGCTAACCGTGCTGCCGCTCGGTTTCCGCGCCTCGGTGCTGGTGATGATCTCGATCCCGCTTTCGCTCGCGCTCGGCGTCACCGGCCTGCAGCTGATGGGCCACAGCCTCAACCAGCTGAGCATCGTCGGCTTCGTCATCGCGCTTGGCCTGCTGGTCGACGACTCGATCGTCGTGGTCGAGAATATCGCTCGCTTCCGCCGCATGGGTTACGCGCCGCTCGAGGCCGCCGCGGCCGCGACCAGCCAGATCGCGGTCGCCGTCGTGGGCACGACCGCCGCCCTGATCTTTGCCTTCCTGCCGCTGCTCAACCTGCCCGGTGGCGCCGGTCAGTTCATGAAGCCGCTGCCGCTCGCGGTGGTGTTCACGGTGCTGGCGTCGATGCTCGTGTCGCTGACGATCATCCCGCTGCTCGCTGCGCGCCTGCTGAAGGGCGACGAGCCCGAGCACGGCAACAAGCTGCTGCAGTGGCTCGACCACGGCATCCGCCGCTCGTACCGCCCGCTCCTGCATTTCTGCATGCAGCACCGCATTCTCACGCTGGTGCTTGCGGCGGCGCTGACCGCGTTCACGCCGGTGATCCTGAAGCAGATCGGTTTCAGCCTCTTCCCGAAGGCCGGCATCCCGCAGTTCCTCGTCGAGATCGAGGCCGAGGAAGGCTCGAGCCTCGCGGCCACCGACGCGATCACGCAGCAGGTCGAAAAGATCCTCGCCTCCAGCCCGGACGTCGCCTGGACGATGGCCAACATCGGCCGCGGCAACCCGCAGGTTTACTACAATTACATCGGTGCGCGCCAGAAGGCGACGGCCGCGGCGCTGTTCGTCTCGCTCAAGGAGTACGACCCGCACCACAGCCCGCAGGTGCTCGAGCAGTTTCGCACCGCGTTCCGCAAAATTCCCGGCGCGCGCATCGAGCTGCGCGAATTTGAAAACGGCCCGGGTAACAGCGCGCCGATCGAGGTCCGCCTCTCCGGCGAGGATCTCGACGCGATGAGCCGCATGGCCGCGCAGGTCGAGGCGGTGCTGCGCCGCAATCCCGGCACGGACGCCGTCAGCAACCCGCTCGCCGCGCAGCGCACGGACTTCAAGGTGGTCGTGAACCAGGAAGCCGCCGCGCTGCAGGGCGTGGCCCGCGCCGACATCGACCGGGCCGTGCGCCTCGCCTTCGCCGGGCTCAACGTCGCGCGCTACCGCGACGCGGACGGCGAGGAATACAATCTCCAGCTCGCGCTCGCCCGCGGCGACCACGCCACCCTCGACAACTGGCGGCGCATCCGCGTGCCGACTGTCGCCGGCGCCTACCTGCCGATCGAATCGGTCGCGCGCCTCGAATTCGTTTCCGTTCCGCCCGTGATCGAGCGCTTCAATCGCGAGCGCGCGGGCTACATCCGCTCGGGTGTGCGCACCGGCTACAACACGGGCAAGGTGACCGCCGCCCTCGCCGTCGAATTGAAGAAACTGTCCTGGCCGCCGGGACTCACGTGGGCCTTCGCCGGCGAGGTCGAGAGCCAGGCGGAAAGTTTCAGCGGCCTCGGCACCACGCTGCTCGTGACCGGCTTCGGCATCCTCGCGATCCTCGTCCTCGAATTCGGCAGCTTCCGCGGCACGCTGATCGTGGCGTCGGTCGTCCCGCTCGGCCTGATCGGCGGCGTGTCCGCGCTCTGGCTCGCCGGGTACTCGCTGTCGTTCACCGGTGCGATCGGCTTCGTGGCGCTCATCGGCATGGAGATCAAGAATTCCATCCTGCTCGTCGACTTCACCAACCAGCTCCGCGCCGAGGGCGTGCCGTTGCACGAGGCGATCGAGCGCGCCGGCGAAACCCGGTTCCTGCCCATCGTCCTGACCACCGCCACCGCGCTCGGCGCGCTCCTGCCGCTCGCGCTGCAAGGCAGCGGACTCTACTCCCCCCTCGCGATCGTGATCATCGGCGGCCTGCTCAGCTCGCTGCTGCTCTCGCGCGTGGTGACGCCGGTGGTGTACTCGCTGCTGCCACCCCCGGTGCCGGCCAAAACCGCCTGAAATTTGACCACTAAATGCATCGCCTAATGGTGCTGCTACGAGATGCGCTCCGCCTAATCGGCTACGCAGAGGGCTTCGGGGGGTCGGCTAATCGCCGACAAAAGTTTCCCTTTAAAAGCGGCGATTAGCCGCTCCCCGGAACCAAAACCGGAGCCGATCAGGCGGAGGGGACTTCCAAGCGGCGCCGGTAGGCGATGCCATTAGTGGTTAAAAAAATGCCTCTGTGGTAAACACCCGGTTTTTGTGGGTGGGGACGGAGGGAATCCGTTGACGCACCAATCCCGTGGCGTGCATTTTTACGTGCTGTTCGCGACCGGTCGTCGCGGGCTTCGAGCACACTCATGTCACCGTCCAGCCCGGCCACCACCTGGGTCAGTCTGCTGCGCACCCACGCCGACCAGCTCGGCGGGAAGGCGGCGCTGACTTTCTTCCCGGCCGGCGAAGGAGTGTCGACGGTGCTGACCTACGCGGAGCTCGACCGGCAGGCCCGGCGCATCGCGCTCGCACTGCGGGAACACAGCCAACCCGGCGACCGCGTGCTGCTGCTTTATCCATCGGGGCTGGATTTCGTCACGGCCTTCTTCGGCTGCCTCTACGCCGGCGTGGTCGCGGTGCCGGCCTATCCGCCGCGGCCCAATGAATCCGCCCACCGCCTGCGCGCGATCGTCGCCGACGCCGGCGCCCAGCTGGCGCTCACGATGCGCACGCTGCTTGCCACCTCGGCCAATTTCACGCCGGAGGGACTCGGTTCCGCCACGCTGCGCCTGTTGACGACCGACGACCTGCCGGCGAGTAACGCTGATGACTGGACGCCCGGCGACATCCGCGCCGACACGCTCGCGTTGCTGCAATATACCTCGGGCTCCACCGGTTCGCCGAAGGGCGTGATGCTCACGCACGACAATCTGCTCGCGAACCAGGAGATGATCGCCCACTCGCTCGGCCACACCGGGCGCGACACGATCTCATGCGGCTGGCTGCCGCTCTTCCATGACATGGGCCTGATCGGGATCATGATGCAGGCGCTGTACAGCGGCGGCCAGGGCTTCCTGATGCCGCCAACCGCGTTCCTGCAGAAGCCGCTGCGCTGGCTGCAACTGATGTCGCGCGTGCGCGCCACCGTCACCGCCGCGCCCAATTTCGCCTATGACCTGTGCGTGCGCCGCACCACGCCGGAGGAACGCGCCGCGCTCGATCTCTCCGCGCTGCGCTCGGCCATGAACGGTTCCGAGCCGCTGCACGCGGAAACGCTCGAGCGCTTTGTCGCCGCCTTCGCCGTCGCCGGCTTCCGCCACGAATTTCTTCAACCGTGCTACGGCATGGCCGAGGCGTCGCTGATGGTGACGTCGAAGGTGCTGGGCCGGGATTTCGTCACGGAGGCCGTGGATCCGGCGCGGCTCGCGGCGAGCGAGGCGATCGTCAGCACCCAGTCGGAAGCGCGTCCGCTCGTCAGCTCCGGCCCGGCCGCCCCGGAACTCGAAGTGCTCGTCGTCGATCCCCGCACGCGCCAGCCCGTGCCGGAAGGCTACGTCGGTGAAATCTGGGCGCACGGCCCGAACATCGGACTCGGCTACTGGAACAAGCCGGAAGTCTCCGCGCAGACCTTCGGCGCAAAACTGGCGAGCGGCGACGACACGCCTTACCTGCGCACCGGCGACCTCGGCTATCTCCGCAACGGCGAGCTGTTCGTCACGGGCCGCATGAAGGACGTCATCATCGTCCGCGGCCGGAATCATTACCCGCAGGATCTCGAGGCCACCGTCCACGACGCCGACCCGGCGCTGCGCGCGCACGGCGGCGCGGCGTTCGCGGTCACGCAGGACGTCACCGAGGGCGTCGTCATCGTCCAGGAAGTCGAGCGCACCGCGCTGAAGAAACTCGACGCGCCCGCCGTCTGCGCCGCGATCCGCGCCGCGCTGGTGCGCGAGCACGACATTGTCCCCGCCGCCATCGTGCTGGTGAAGCCGGCCACGATCCCGAAAACCTCCAGCGGCAAGATCCAGCGCGCCGCGTGCCGCACCCAATACGAGTCCGGCGAGCTCGACATCGTGGCCCGTTGGGCGCCCGGCGAAGCCCCCGCCGCCGCCGCGCCGACGGCGTCCGGTTTGCAGGCCTGGCTGATCACCCGCGTCGCCGCCTTGCTGCAGACGCCGGGCGCGCCGATCGACCCGCACGCGCCGCTGCAGTCGCTCGGGCTCGACTCGCTCGCGGCCGTGACGCTCTCCGGCGAACTCGAGGAACATCTCGGGCGCAAGGTCGAGCCCACCATTGTCTACAGCCACCCGACCATCGAGCAGCTCGCCCGGCATTTCTCCGGCGGCGAGCCCGCGACCGCAACGGCGCCGTCTCTTGCGAGTAACGACTCCGCCGATCGCGCCATCGCCGTGATCGGGCTCGGCTGTCGTTTCCCCGGCGGGGCGGTGGACCCGGAGGCTTTCTGGCAGCTGCTCCGCGCGGGCCGCGATGCCACGAGTGAAATTCCCGCGGACCGCTGGGATGTCGACGCCTTCCATGACGCAGACCCCGAGACGCCCGGCCGGATGTATGTGCGGCGCGGCGCGTTTCTCGACGGCGTGGACGGTTTCGATCCGGATTTCTTCGGCATCGCCCAGCGCGACGCCGTGGCGATGGATCCGCAGCATCGCCTCCTGCTAGAACTCGCGTGGGAAGCGCTTGAGGATGCCGCCATCGCGCCGACCTCCCTCTCCGGCCAGGAAACCGGCGTTTTTGTGGGCGTCAGTTTCGACGACTACGCCCGCCTCGCCGCGCATTCCGGCGATGCGACGCGCATCGACGCCTACTCCGCGCTCGGCGCCGCGCGCCCCCTCGCGGCGGCGCGGCTCTCGTATCATCTCGGGCTGCAAGGCCCGTCGCTGCTGGTCGACACGCTGTGCTCGTCGTCGCTGCTCGCGATCCACCTCGCGATGCAGAGCCTGCGCAATGGCGAGTGCCGCACCGCGCTCGCCGGCGGCGCGAACCTGATTCTCGATCCCGGCGCCACCATCGCCTCGTGCAAGCTGCGCGCGCTCGCACCCGACGGACGCTGCAAGACCTTCGACGCCTCGGCCGACGGCTATGCGCGCGGCGAAGGCGCCGGCCTCGTCGTCCTGAAGCGGCTGCGCGACGCGCGGGCCGACGGCGACCCCATCCTCGCGGTGCTGCGCGGCTCGGCCACCAATCACGACGGCCGCAGCAACGGGCTCACCGCTCCCAACGGCCTCGCTCAGGAAGCGTTGCTGCGCAAGGCGCTCGCCGACGCGAACGCCGCACCGGCTGACGTCGCCTACATCGAGGCTCACGGCACCGGCACCGTGCTCGGCGATCCGATCGAAGTGCAGGCGCTCGGCCGCGTGTATGGCCCCGATCGCGCCGTCGATGCGCCGCTGCTGCTCGGCGCTGTCAAAACGAATGTCGGCCACCTCGAGTCCGCTGCCGGCGTGGCGGGCTTGATCAAGACCGTGCTCGCGCTGCGCCACGGCAAGATTCCCGCGAACCTGCATTTCAACACGCCGAACCCGTACATTCCGTGGAAGGAACTGCCGGTGAAGGTCGTGTCCGGCCCCACCGCCTGGCCCGTCGCGCGTCGGCTGGCTGGCGTCAGTTCGTTCGGCCTCGGCGGCACGAACGTCCACATCCTCCTCGAGGCGGCTCCTCAAGTGGGAGGGGGTTTATCCCCCGACGTTGCACGTCCGCCAGCCGCACCCGACCGCCCACGCCACCTCTTCACCCTCTCCGGCCACACGCCCGCCGCCGCGCTGGCCAACGCCGCCGCGTGGGCGGATCACCTGGCCGCCCATCCGAAGCTGTCCCTCGCGGATGTTTGCCACACCGCCAACACCGGCCGCACCGCCGGCACGCATCGCGCGGCGCTCGTCGTCGAGTCGACCAGTGAACTCATCGCGCAACTGCGCGCACTCACGCCCGGCCGCCTGACCGCCACCGGCAACGAATCGCCGGGCGTCGCCTTTCTTTTCACCGGTCAGGGTTCGCACTACGCCGGCATGGCGCAGGAACTCTACGCGACGCAGCCGGTGTTCCGCGCGACGCTCGATCGCTGCACGGAGCTTTTCCGCGAGCTGCTGCCGATCCCGCTGACCGAGGCGCTGGCGTCGACCGACGAGGCGCTGCTGGGCCAGACGCTCTATGCGCAGCCGGCGCTCTTCGCCGTCGAAGTCGCGCTCGGCCGTTTGTGGCTGGCGTGGGGCGTGAAACCCACGGGCATCTTCGGCCACAGCATCGGCGAATACGCCGCGGCGTGCATCGCGGGCGTGTTCTCGCTCGAGGACGCGGCGAAGCTCGTGGCCGCCAAGGCGCGCCTGACGCATCACCTGCCAGCCGGCGGCGCAATGCTCGCCGTGGCCGCGTCGGCGACGCAACTCGCTCCTTACCTCACGGCACATCCCACGATCGAAATCGCCGCGCTCAACGGCCCAGCCGCGACCACGCTCGCGGGTCCCGTCGACGCGATCGCCCGCCTGCTCACCGCACTCGAAAAGGCCGGCATCGGCGCGCAGCGCCTGCCGATCGCCCAGGCGTTTCACTCGCGATCGCTCGATGCGATCCTGGCGGAGTTCGCTGCCGTGGCGGAGACGGTCACTTATCATCCGCCCGCTTGTCCGCTCATCACCTCGCTGCATGGCCGCGTAGCGGATGATGAAGTCGTGACCGCCCGCTACTGGGTGCGCCAGATGCGCGAGCCGGTGCAATTCATCCGCGGCGTCGAGGCGCTGCATGCGTCAGGCTGCACCGCGTTCGTCGAGATTGGACCGAAGCCTTCGTTGTCGAGTCTCGGCCAATCCATCCTGCCGCGCGCGGCGCGCGCGACACATGCCTGGCTGCCGAGTTTGCGTCCGGGCCGTTCCGACTGGTCCGTGCTCCTCGCCGCGCTCGGCGAACTCCACGCACGCGGCGCGACGGTCGACTGGGTCGCCTTCGACCGCGGTTATGCGCGCCGCCGTCTTGGCGGCCTGCCGACTTACCGCTTCCAGCGCCGCCGTTGCTGGCTCGAGGTGCCGCGGCTCACGGCCGCGGGCACGGCGGCGGCGAACGACCAAGACATCCCGACCTTCTCGGTGCACTGGCACGAGATTCCGCCGCCGACCCCGCTGGCCGGTCCCGCCGGCACGTGGTGGCTGCAGGTGCGCGACCCGGTGCTGGCCAAGGTCCTGCCCGACGCCCTGCGCGCCCGCGGCCAGACCGTGCAGCTGCTTGAGCCCGGCGCACCGCTGCCCGACGGTCCCGCACCACGCGGCGTGATTGTCGCCGGTTCGCCGGCGGAAGCGTTCGCGGTCGCGCAACAACTCATCGCACCGGCGCAACCCGCAACCAAGCTGTGGCTGCTCACGCAGCAGGCCGTGGCCACCGGTCGCGAAGTGGCGCCGCTCGATCTTGATCTCGCGCCGCTGGCCGGCTTCGCGCGTGCGTTCGCGCTCGAACACACCGCACACTGGGGCGGGTTGGTGGATCTCGATGAGATCACGACCGACTCCGCGGCCATGGCCGCCGACGAACTGCTCGCGGGCAGCGCGGACGATTTCGTGGTCTGGCGCAAATCCGCCCGCCTCGTGCCGCGCCTGCTGCCGCACGCGCTCGGCGCGATCGACGCCGCGCCCATCGCGGCGGACCGCACCCAATTGATCACCGGCGGCACCGGCGGGCTCGGGCTCGCGGTCGCCCGCTGGCTCATCGCGCGCGGCGCGCGCCATCTCGTGCTCATGAGTCGCCGCCCGCCGTCGCCCGAGCTGCAGGCCACGCTCGCCGGCTTCGTCGAGTCCGGCGCGCGGGTGCGGCTGCTGACCGGCGACGTCACCGTTGCGGCCGATGTCCGCCGCGTGCTCATGGAAATCGGCACCGGCTCGCCGGCGCTCGGCGGCGTGTTCCATGCCGCGGGTGTGGCCGGCTTCACCCCGCTGGCCGCGCTGAGCCCGCAGGACTTCGCCGCCGTGCTCGCACCGAAGGTCACGGGCGCGCGCCACCTGCACGAGTTCACGCGCAACTGCGCGCTCGACCACTTCGTGATGTTCTCGTCGATCGCGTCGGTGTGGGGCTCGCAGGGCCAGACCCACTACGCAGCCGGCAACGCCTACCTCGACGCGCTGGCACACGAGCGTCATCGCCTCGGCCTGCCGGGCCTGAGCGTCAACTGGGGTCCGTGGAACGACGCCGGCATGGCCGCGCCCGCCGCGCGCGAGCAGCTGCGCCGCATCGGACTCTCGCCTCTGCCGCCCGCCGCCGCTGTCACGATGCTCGGTCGCCTGATGGCGAACGGCGCGCCGCAAGTCACCGCCGCGCGCGTCGACTGGTCTGTCCTGCGTCCGGTGCTGACGCTGCGCCGCCCGCGTCCGTTGCTCGACGCCTTTGCCCACGCCGCCCCCGCGACACCCGCCGGCGCGCTGCCGCGCTCGGACATCCTCGCGCGCCTGCGCGCCGCCGACCCCACGCAGCGCGAGGCCGTGCTCGGCGCCTACCTGCAACGCGAACTCGCGCGCGTGCTCGGCCGCACGGATGCCACGCCGGTGGACCTGTACCAGGGTTTCTTCGCGCTGGGCATGGACTCGCTGATGGCCGTCGAGCTGCGCACGCGCCTCGAGACCGACCTCTCGATCCAACTGCCCAGCACCATCGCCTTCGATCGCGCCACGCTGGCGGCGATGCAGGAGGAGCTCGCGGCGCGCCTCTTCGCCACACCGGCCGCGCCACGCGCCACGGTGGCGCTCACGGTGCCCGCTCCGACGGAGCCAATCGCGATCATCGGCCTCGGCTGCCGCTTCCCCGGCGGCGTCTCCAACCCGGAGGAATTCTGGGACCTGCTGCGCGACGGCCGTCACGGCGCGAAACCGATTCCCGCCGAGCGGTGGGATGCGGCCGCGCATTATCACGCCGACCCGGCGCACCCCGGCACGATGTACGCGCGGGCCGCCAGTTTCATCGACGGCGTCGACCAATTCGACCACGCGTTCTTCAATCTCTACCCGCGCGAGGCCGCGGCGATGGATCCGCAGCAGCGTCTGCTGCTCGAGACCGCGTGGCAGGCGCTCGAGTCGGCCGGGTTGGCCCACGCCGGCCTGCGCGGCAGCAGGACCGGCACGTTCGTCGGCGTTTCCACCAGCGACTACGCGCAGCTGGTGTTGAAGTCCGGCGATCCCACGCGCATCGACGCCTACTTCGGCACGGGCAACGCGCTCAACGCCGTCGCCGGCCGCGTCGCCTACACCTTCGGCCTGAATGGCCCGGCGCTCGTGACCGACACTGCGTGCTCGTCCTCGCTCGTCGCCCTGCACCAAGCCTGTGCCAGCCTCCGCGCCGGCGAATGCACCCAGGCCATCGCCGCCGGCGTGAACCTGATGCTCACGCCCGAGCCGATGATCGCGCTCTCCCGCGCGCGCATGCTCGCGCCCGATGGCCGGTGCAAGACCTTCGACGCCACCGCCGACGGCTACGGCCGCGGCGAGGGTTGCGGCGTCGTGATTCTCAAGCGCCTTTCCGATGCGCGCGCCGCCGGCGACACGGTGCTCGCGCTCATCACCGGCTCCGCCGTCAACCAGGACGGCGCCAGCAGCGGCTTCACCGTCCCGAGCGGCCGCGCGCAGCAGGAGCTCATCGAACGCGCCCTCGCCTTGGCCGGACGCACCGCGGACGAACTCGATTACGTCGAGGCCCACGGCACCGGCACGCCGCTCGGCGACCCGATCGAGATCAACGCGCTCGCCGCCGTGGCCGGACCCGATCGCGTGCGCCCGCTCGTCGTCGGCTCGGTGAAGACCAATCTCGGCCACCTCGAGTCCGCTGCCGGCATCGCCGGCCTGATCAAGACCGTGCTCGCGCTGCGCCACGACGCGATCCCCGCCCACCTTGGTTTCACCCAGCCCAGCCCGCACATCCCGTGGAAGGAACTGCCGGTGCGCGTGCCCACCGAGCTTACGCCGTGGCCCGAAACCGGCGGACGTCCCCGCGTGGCCGGCATCAGCGCTTTCGGTTTCACCGGCACGAATGCGCACGTGATCGTGGAGTCCGCACCGGCGAACGACGCGGTGCCTGACACCACGCCCGGCACCTGCCTCATCCCGCTTTCCGCTCGCACGCCCGAAGCCTTGGAAGCGTTGCGCGTGGCCACGCTCGCGTGGCTCGAGGCCCGGCCCGAGCTCGCGCTCGCCGATGTCGCCCGCACGCTCGGCGCAGGCCGCCAGCATTTCGCGCTGCGCACCGCGTATCTCGTCGGTTCGCTGGCCGAACTCCGCCGGCAGCTCGCGCGACCCATCACACCCGCTGCGCCGGCCGCCGCGCTGGCCCCGCTCGCTTTTGTCTGCACCTCGCCCTCGGCTTTCGACATGGCGACCTGGTGGGAATCCGGCGGCCTGCCGGCTTCGCTCTATCTCGGCACCGGCGCCGGCCTGCCCGCCGCGGGCGCGCTCGCGGGGATTTTCTCGGCGGAAGACGCCGCGCGCCTCGCGGCAGATCCCGGTGTGCTCGACGACCTCGTCCTGCAACCGCCGCGCGTCGGTTTCGGCGTGGCCGGGCTGGGTCGCATCTCTGACGAAGCGGCCGCGTCGGCCGCCTGGTGGCGCACGGCGCTGGCCGGGTCGCCGTCGGGTCCGGCGGAACCGCTGCCGGATTACCGCGAGCTGGTGCTCGCCACCGTGCGGGAAGACCGCCTGATTGCCGCGGCCGCGCTGTACGTCGCGGGCTACGAACTCGATTGGGCCGCGTTGTTTCCGGCCGACGGCGGGCAACACCTTCCCGACGCTCCGACCTATCCGTTCCAGCGCCGCCGGCATTGGGTCGAACTCGCGACCGCCGCCGCCCGGCCGGTGACCCCGGTGCGCAGCGACGCCGCCACCCTGCTCGGCGACCGGCTCGCGCTGCCGGGTTCGCACGAGATTCGTTTCGCCACGGCGTACTCGAAGGCCAATGCGTTCGTCGGCCATCACCGCATCTTCGGCCGCATGATTGCGTCGGGTGCGCAACACCTCGCGCTCTTCATCGCCGCCGCGCGTACCGCGCTCAAGGCGGAGTCGTGCACGGTGTCCGGCATCACCTTTGCGCGCGCGCTCATGCTCGATGAGGACGAAACCCGCGCCGTGCAGCTCGTGCTCACGCCGGGTGAGGACCACGCGCTCGCGGGCCGCGTCATCAGCGCGCCGCCGCAGGAAGGCGACGAGTGGCCGCAGCACGTCGCCGCCACGGTGCGCGCCGGCTTCGACGGCGAATGGCCGGCGTGGCCGGCGGTGACACTCGACGGCGCGACCGAGACGACCGGCGCGGATTTCCAAGGCCTGCTCGACGGCGTCGGCTACAAGCTCGGCCCGTCGTTCTGCTGGGTGCGCTCCGTGCGCCACAACGCCACCGGCGCCGAGGCCGTGCTCGCCGCGCCGCCGGGCGCGGTGGAACCCGATGGCTACGCCCTGCACCCCGGCCTGATCGACTCCTGCTTCCAGCTGATCGGCTGGTGCGCCGGGGTGGACCTGCAGGAAGTGCGCGACGGCAATGCGATCTACATTCCCGCGGCGATCGACGCGGTGCGCTTCCACCGCCGGCCGTCGACGCGCCCGCTGCGCTGCAGCGTACGCCTGACCGATCCGGAATTGCGCCGCGCCCACAAGCTGCGCGGCAACCTCCAGCTCACCGAGGAGGACGGCACGCTCGTGTTCGAGGTGCGCGGTTTCGAGGCCCGCCGCGCCGCGCGCGCGGCCATTATGCCGGAGCAAGCCGCGGCCTCGTCCGGCCATTTCTATGAGCTCGCCTGGACGGAAGTACCGGCAGCCAATCCGGTGCCGGCGGCCGGACGCTACACGGTTATCGGCCGCAGCCGCGTGGCAGGCGCGCTGGCGACGCGCGTCGCGACGCAAACCGCCGGCGAAGAAACCGGCGTGGTGCTTTTCCTGGATGAACCCGAGTCATCCGCGTCCGCGGGAGCCGGCGATGCCGCGCGCTTGCTGGCGCTCGTACAGGAACTCGCGGCCCGCCCGCGTCCGCCGCGCCTTTGGGTCGTGACCCGCGGCGCGCAGGCCGTGCCCGGCGACCACACGCCGCCGTCGGTGCGTGCCGTCGCCGCGGTCGGGCTCGCCCGCATCGCCGCGCTCGAGCATCCCGCGCTGCGGCTCACGCTGCTCGACCTCGATCCGGCCACACCGGCGAATGAGGAGATTTCGCTCGAGCACGAGTTGTCCGGCCCGGACGACGAGAACCAGCTCGCGCTGCGCGGCCCGCGCCGGCTCGCGGCACGCCTCGCGCCCGCGGCGCCGCTGCCGCATCCGGGCGACGCGCCGGTGCGCCTGACGCTCGGCCAGTACGGCAATCTCGACACGCTGGCGCTGAAACCCGCCACCCGCCGCGCGCTGGGCACCGGCGAAGTGGAAATCGAAGTGCGCGCGGTCGGTTTGAATTTCCGCGACGTGCTCGGCGGGCTCGGCCTGCTGCGCGACCATTACCTGACGCTCGGCTTCAAGACCGAGGCCGAGGTGCCGTTCGGCGGCGAGTGCGCCGGCGTGGTGCGTGCGATCGGGCCGGGCGTGACGCGGTTCAAGGCCGGCGACGAAGTGCTCAGCGGCCTCGCCTTCGGTTGCATGGGCTCGCATTTCGCGGCCCCGGCGGCGGCGCTGGTGGCCAAGCCCGCGCAACTCGGCTTCGCCGAAGCCGCGAGCCTGCCGGCCGCGTACCTCACCGCGTGGTACGCGCTGCACACGCTCGCGCGCCTGCAACCCGGCGAGCGCGTGCTGATCCACGCCGCGGCGGGTGGTGTCGGCATCGCCGCCATCCACGTGGCGAAACTGCTCGGCGCCGAGGTCATCGCCACCGCCAGCCCGGGCAAGTGGCCCGCGCTGCGCGCTCTGGGCGTGAGCATCATCGGTCACTCGCGCCAGACCACTTACGCGCAGGAATTCCCGCGCGCCGACGTCGTCCTCAACTCGCTCACCGGCGAACACATTCCCGCCAGCCTCGACCTGCTCAATCCGCGCGGGCGCTTCGTCGAGATCGGAAAACTCGGCATCTGGACCCCCGCGCAGGTCGCCGCGCGCCGCGCTGACGTGCGTTACCTCGCGTTCGACCTCGAGCAGATCAACCGCGCGGCGCCGCAGACCATCGGCAACCTGATGCGCGAGCTCGCGCCGCACTGGACGACGGGCCGCCTGCCGCCGCTGCCGCTGCAAATTTATCCGCTGACGGAAGCATCCGCGGCGTTCCGCCACATGGCGCAGGCCAAGCACGTCGGAAAGATCGTGCTGGTGCGGCCTCCGGCACAGGCCCCGAAACCGCAGCGCGACGGCGTTTACCTCGTCACGGGCGGACTCGGCGGCATCGGGCTCGCCGTCACCGGCTGGCTCGCGCAAGCCGGCGCCGGCACGATCGTCATCGCCAGCCGCAAGGCTCCGGACGCCGCGCAACAGGAAGTCCTCGCGCAGGCGCGGACCTCCGGCAGCCATGTGATCTGGCACCAGGCCGATCTCGCCACGCCGGGTGCGGGCACCGCGCTCGTCGCCGCTTGTCGCGCGCACGGAACTTTGCGCGGCGTGTTTCATGCCGCGGGTGTTTTGGACGACGGCCTGCTCCGCCAGCAGACCGCCGAGCGTCTCTCCGCCGTGTACGCCCCGAAGGCCGACGCGGCGTGGGAGCTGCATCTGGCGACACTCGCGCCGGCACCCGATTACTTTGTGCTCTTTTCGTCGCTCGCGGCCGTGCTCGGGTCGCCCGGCCAGGGCACCTACGCCGCCGCCAACGCCGCGCTCGATGCGCTCGCGCAGCACCGGCAACGGCTCGGGCGTCCGGCGCTCAGCATCAACTGGGGCCCGTGGGCCGGCGCCGGCATGAGCGCACGCCTCGGCGAACGCGAACGCGCGCGCTTCGCCGCGCTCGGCCTGAAACCGTTCACGTCCGCGGCCGGCCTCGCGGTGCTCGGCGAACTGCTCTCCAGCACGGCGGCGCAGGTGGCGGCGGTCGACCTCGATCGTGCGGCGCTCCTGGCGTCGCTCGGTGGCGGACGCGTTCCGCCTCTGTTGCGCCAGCTGGCGGACGGCGCAGGTGCGGCGACGGCGGGCGGCCTGCTTGTCACCCAGCTGCGCGCCACGCCTGCCGCAGAGCGTGCCGCGTTTATTGTCACCGCGCTCGGCACTCGTTTGGCGGTGGCGCTCGGCCTCGCCGCCGGCGAAACGCTGCCGGCCGACCGCGACCTCACGTCGCTCGGCTTCGATTCGCTCACCGCGGTGGAGTTGCAGAGCTGGATCGCCGGCGAGTTCCACGTCGAGATCCCGATGCAGCGCATCGCCGGGCTTTCGCTCGACGGCCTGGTCGGCGCGATCCTGTCGGGCCTGCACCTCGAAGTCGCCGCCACGACGGATGCGGCGGTCCCGGTCGAGGAACAGATGCAGACGGACGCCCAACTGCCGGAGGATTTCCGCATCAGTGGCCCCGTCGCGCCGCTGGCCACCCCGCGCGCGGCGTTGCTCACCGGCGCAACCGGTTTCCTCGGCGCATTCCTGCTGCATGAGCTGCTGACGACCACCAACGCGGTGATTCATTGCCTCGTCCGCGCCGAAAACGACGCGAAAGGCCGCGAACGCATCCTCGCCAACCTGCGCAGCTACGGCCTGCCGACCGAGGTGCCGGCGGCGCGGCTCGTCATCGTCCCAGGCGACCTGGCGGAGCCGTCGCTCGGCCTCGATGCGGCGGCCTTCGCGCAGCTGGCGCAGGCGGTGGACACGATCTACCACAACGGCGCGTGGCTGAATTTCTTCTACCCGTATGGCGCGTTGCGCGCGGCGAACGTGCTCGGCACGCGCGAGGTGCTGCGCCTCGCGGCGCAGGGCACGCCGAAACCGGTGCATTATGTTTCGACGTCGGGCGTCTTCTACTCGCGCGCCTACCGCGGCCGCGCGCTGCCGGAGTCGGATCCGGCGGAGAGCTGCGCGGGCCATGCGCTCGGTTACAGCCAGACCAAGTGGGTGGCGGAGCGGCTCGTCACGGCGGCGGGCGAACGCGGCCTGCCGATCACGATCCATCGCGCGCCGTTTATCACGGGACACCGCGAAACCGGCGAGTGGAACAGCGACGATTTCATCTGCCGCCTCGTGCGCGGGGTCATTGCGCTCGGCGCGATGCCGGACCTCGCAGCGTCGATGGACCTCGTGCCTGTCGACTACGTGGCGCGCGGCATCGTGTGCCTGACGCAGCAGCCCGCGTCCGCGGGCCGGCGTTTCCACCTGTGCGCGCCGCAGGAAGTGCCGTGGTCCGCCCTCGCCGGCTGGCTCGGCGAACTCGGTTACCCGGTGCAGCGCGAACCGTATGCCGCCTGGCTGCAGCGCCTGCCCGCGTTGCGCGGCACGGATCATCCGATCGCACCGTTCGTGCCGCTCTTCCTCGAGAAGGCCGGGCCGGATCGCCCGACGGTGCCCGAGGTTTTCCTGCAATCCGCGCACGCCCGCCTCGACTGCGCCGCCACGTTTGAAGCGCTGGCCGGCTCCGGACTCACCGCGCCCGTGATCGGCGCCGCGCTCTGGCGGCGCTATCTCACCACGCTGCGCGCCCACGGTGCCGTGCCCGCGCCCGCTCCTTCCGCCTGATGAGCGCCCCGACTCCCACGCGCGACGCCCCGCCGCCGGAATTGCCCCGGTTCGGCTGGACCCACACCGCCATCACGAAGGTGGCGCGGGGGCTGGCGCGCTCGCTCTTCTCGCTCGAGGTGCGCGGGCTGGAGCACCTGCCGGCGGACGAGGCGTGCATCATCTGCGCGAACCACGCGAGCCATGCCGACACCTTCGCGCTCGCCACGGGCACCGGCGGCACGAGCCGCCGCCTGGTCTTCCTCGCCGCGCAGGATTATTTCTCGCGCGTCCGCTGGCGGCGCTGGCTGCTGCTGCGGATGATCTGCCTGGTGGAATTCGACCGCCGCGGCTCGGTGGCCGCCGCCGCCCACAACCTGCGGGCGATGGGCGCGTGCCGCGACGACCGGCGCATCGTCGTGCTTTTCCCGGAGGGCACGCGTTCGCGCGACGGCCAGATCGCAAAGTTCAAGCCCGGCGCCGCGATGTTTGCCGACAAGCTCGCGTTGCGCGTCATTCCCTGCCGCATCGAGGGCACGCACGCCGCGCTGCCCAAGGGCCGGTGGTGGCCGCGGGCCCGGCCGCTGCGCGTGGTCTTCGGCCCGGCGCTGACCGTGCCGCCGGCCCCGGCGCACGAGACGGGAGCCGAGCGCTCGGAGCGCTACAATGCCTTCATGGCCGAGGTGCAGAACGCCGTGGTCCGACTCGTCGCCTCCTTGCCGTGAGCCCATCGCTTCGCTTGATCCCCGCGCGTCCGGACCGTAGCGTCCCGGGCACTGCATTCCGGCTCCGGCGCCTGCCGCGGCCGGTTACCTCCGAAGAAAAACCATCATGATGAAGTTCGGCGGCTGGGGCGATCCCGGCAAAGAATACGATTTGGCCTCGCGACCGTTCCTCTGGGATTTCGTGCAGCAGCAGACCGGGCTGGAGAACCGGATCACCAACGCGCCGCGGCGCGCCGCCGACATGCCCGTGCCGCCGTCGCAGGTGAACGCGGGTTTCATGGCTGCGGTCACCGCCGCGCTGGGCGCCGGACATGTTTCGACCGACCGCGAGGTCCGACTCCTTCACACTTACGGCAAAAGCTACCGCGACCTGCTCCGCGCCCGCAGCGGCGCACCCGCGCGCTCGCCCGATGCGGTGCTGTTTCCCGGCAGCCGCGCCGAAGTCGAGGCCATCCTGCGCGCCGCAAGCGAGCATGGCGTGCAGGTCGTGCCGTTCGGCGGCGGCTCCAACATTGTCGGCGGCGTCGAGCCCGACCCGTCGCGCGTCGGCATGGCGGTGAGCGTCAGCCTGCGCCGCATGAACCGCGTGCTGGCCGTCGATCCCATTGCCCGCACCGCGCGCATCGAGGGCGGCGCGCTGGGACCCGAACTCGAAGCCGAGCTGAACCGGCAGGGTTTCACGCTCGGGCATTTCCCGGACTCCTTTGAATTCTCCACGCTCGGCGGCTGGCTCGCGACGCGCTCGGCGGGCATGCAGTCGGATGCGTATGGCAAGATCGAGGACATGGTCGTGTCGCTCACGCTCTGCACGCCGAGCGGCACGCTGGTGACGCCGAATGTGCCGCGTTCCTCCACCGGCCCGGACCTCGCGCAGGTCGCGGTCGGCTCCGAGGGCACGCTCGGCCTGATCACCGAGGCGGTGATGAAAGTTCGTCCCATCGGCGTGCGCGAATACCGCGCCGTGCTCGTTCCCGGCTGGGACGTCGGCGTGAATCTCGTACGCGAGCTCACGCATCGCGGTGCACTGCCGACGACGACCCGGCTTTCGAACCAGCAGGAGACCGCGCTCGGCTTCGCGATGAAGCCGGCCAGCCACGGCGGCATCGGCGATTGGGTGGCGAAGGCTTTCAAGGCGTACCTCAAGCACGTGAAGCGTTTCCCGCTCAAGGATTCGTGCCTGATGATCATCGGCTTCGAGGCGCCGACTCAGGATGAGGTCGCCGAACGCCGGAACCGCACACTGGCGATCTGTCGCGAGTTCGGCGCGGTCGATCTCGGCAAGGGCGCCGGCGACCGCTGGTACGCGGGCAAGTACGACTATCCTTACCTGCGCGACGTGGTTATGGACCGCGGCGGCATGGTGGACGTGACCGAGACCGCGGCGACGTGGGACGTGATCCCGAAACTCTACACCGACGTGAAGGAATCCGTGCACGCGCTCCTGCGCCGCGGGGAGCTCCCCGGTTACGTCGGCTGCCACCTGTCGCATTCGTACGCCGCCGGCGCGTGCCTGTACTTCACCTTCGCGGCGAAGGCCGAGCCCGACCGTGAGCTGGAACAGTACCTGGCGACCAAGCGCCTCATCTTTGAAGTCCTGTTGAAACACGGCGCCACGCTCTCGCACCACCATGCGACCGGCTACGAATTGCTGCCGTGGATCCCGCGGCACCTCGGCGCCACCGGCGTGAAGCTGCTGCAGGGCCTCAAGCAGTCGGTCGACCCGAAGAATCTCTGCAATCCGGGGAAGCTGATCCCGGGTGACACGCCGGCGCTGGAGGCGTACTGGCCGAAGGAGTTCACGCAGTAACTTTTCCAAAGTGGTACCACGCACGAACGCCCTTCGGACACACCCCGGCGCTTTGCGCCACCCCTCTTGATAGAGGGGAGCCAATCCTACGAAACCGAAGTCCCCTCTATCAAGAGGGGTGCCCGGCAGGGCGGGGTGTGTGGATCGGTGGTTCCCGCAGGGCAGGCTCGACGCTGGCACTCGTCCGGCTACGGTGACGCCGGATGTTTTCCTTCGAGAACACGCTCATCTTCCTCCTGCTCATCGCCGCGCTGAGCGCCGTGGCGCGCTGGCTGCCGTGGCCGGCGGCCATCACCTACCTGCTGGGTGGCGTGGCCGCGGCGTATTTCCCGGCGTTTCCAAAGCTGAAGCTCGAGCCGGATTTCTTCTTCCTGTGCTTTCTGCCGCCGCTGCTGTTTGCCGACGGCTGGCTCATGCCGCTGCGCGAGTTTGTCCGCGCACGCCGGGCGATTCTCACGCTGGCAATCGGGCTCGTGATCTTCACCACGCTGACCGTGGGCCTCGCGGCCTTCTGGCTCGTGCCCGGACTGCCGCTGGCGATGGCCTTCGCGCTCGGCGCCATCGTGTCGCCGACCGACGCGGTGGCGGTCAGCGCCATCACCGAACGCCTGCGCGTGCCGGCGCGACTGGTCACGGTGTTGAACGGCGAGAGCCTGATGAACGACGCGACCGGCCTCGTGGCCTTCAAATTCGCGCTCTCCGCCGCGCTCGTGGGCGGATTCTCCTACGGTAAGTTCGTCGCGGGATTTTCCGTGGTCGCCGTCGGCGGTTTCCTCATCGGCCTGGCCGTGGGCTATGGCATCGGGCTCATGCGCGACCTCCTGCGCCGGCTCGAGTCCGCCGAACCGACCATCGAGATCACGCTGTCGCTCATGACGCCCTTCGCGGCGTACCTCGCCGCCGAGCACGTGGCGGTGTCGGGCATCCTCGCGGTGGTCGCGGCGGGCCTGTACTCGGGCTGGCGCGATCCGATCCGCATGGACGTGGAGACGCGCCAGAGCGCCTTCGCGGTGTGGGAGCTGCTGATCTTCTGGCTGAACGGCACGGCGTTCGTGCTCCTCGGCCTGCAATTCCCCGCGATCCTCGCCGGGGTGAGCGGCCAATATTCCACCGCGACGCTGGTGGGTTTCACGCTCGCGATCGCCGGCGTCGCGGTCCTCGCGCGCTTCATCTGGGTTTTCGTCGGCATCTACCTGCCCACGCTGTTGCCGGGCGTCTGCCGCCCGAGCGCGCGCCCGGGCACGGCGCTGGTGATGAGCTGGGCCGGCATGCGCGGCACCGTCACGCTGGCCGGCGCGCTTTCCATTCCCTACGTGCTGCCCACCGGCGCGCCGTTCCCCGGCCGCGACATCGTGATCTTTTTGGCGTTCGGCGTCATCGCCGTGACGCTCCTGCTGCAAGGCACCACCCTCGAGTGGCTGATCCAGCGCGTCGGCCTGCGCGAGGACGGCACGCACGCCACCGAGGAGCGCATGGCCCGCACGACCGCAGTGCGCGCCGGCCTGGAGGCGCTGCGGGCGCTCGAGGCCGAGGCGAAGATTCCCGACCACAACGCCGCGCTCGGCCAGGTGGTGGGCGAATACGAAAACCGGCTCGCCGTCCTCGAAGCCGAGGGCGAGACCCGCACCAGCGCCCGCCGCCGCCGCAAGGCCGGGCACCGCTACCGCACCGTCGCGCTGCAGGCCGAGCGCGCGGCCATCGACCAACTCTGGCGCGACGACAAGATCGCCGACGACGTCCATCACCCGTTGCAGGAACTGCTCGATCACGAGGAAGCGCTGCTCCGCGCCGGCCCGCCGCCGGCGGTGGATGAGGTGGAAGTTAAGAAATAGCCGGTCACATACTATTGTGTGAACGCCGTCGCGGGGCGCGGCTCTTGTCTCACCGGGGGGCCTGGCGTTGGATGGCGTCGCTTTCAGCCGCCCCGACTCCCCTGTCGCGTCGGGAACCCCTGTCCCTGTTCCCCCATGAAGACATTCTGCCTGCCGCTTGTGTTTTCCGCCGGCCGTGCCCGGTTGCTGCTGGTCTCGCTGTTCGCCACCTCCGCGCTCCTTGCCTCCGCCGCCGACGAGGCCAAGACGTACACGCTGTTTCTCGGCACCGATTTCTCGGTGCAGCAGGACAAGGAGTACTACCGCGTGCTGGATGTCAGCGGCGGCAACTTCGTCATCCGGGTGAAAGACCAGGAGATCCGCGTGCCGATGCGCCGCGGCAGCGGCACGCTCAAGGTCGACCAGGCGCTCAAGCTCACGCGGGTCGCCGCCCAGATCGACAAGCTCAAGGCCGAGCGCGCCTACACCGCGGCCAACGATCCGTATGTCCGCTTCAACGCCCGGGCCGGCGCCGTGCAGGGTTCCGACGCAGCCATGTCGGTCAGCTACGCCAATGTCGGCGAGACCCAGGGCGCGGCTTCGAGCGCCAATGCCCTTGCCATCCGTACCGCCGGCACGCCCTACGAGGCCCAGGCCAAGGAAAACGCCGCGGTCGCCACGGCCAAGGCGGACAACGCCATGAGCGATTACGCCGACTCGGCCTACGGCATGTCGCGGCAGAGCTTCAACAATCCCGGCCTCGCCGCGCTCGAGCTGCAGGAGGAGCTGGCGGAGGAGAAATTCGATGCGATGCGGTATTCGTTCGAGGTGTCGTCGCCCACGCCGCTCGACCGGCCGTACCTGGTGTTCGTCGTCAGCTACCACGAAAAGGACGCCCAGCCCGGCACCAAGGAAGGCACCGTGATCTACGCCAAGTCCATCGAGCCGATCGGCGAGCGCCCGACCAAGATCAACATTCTCCAAACCGGCATGCCCGTCGGCTTCGTGGTCAACGAGACGCAGGTGCGGCTCTACAACGGCGGCCAGGAGGTCGCGACCAACATCGCCCCGCGCCGCGTCGCCATGTCGCGGGACGAGGCGTTTCTCTACCTCAAGATCGACCGCCTGAGCCGCGCCAAGGGCGCCACGCTGCCCGCGACGCCAGCGCTCGGCCGCCTCGACGAAGGGACGAAGTCGCGCCTCACCGCCGACCAGCTCAAGCAGACCTACTACGTGAAGGTTTCGAAGGAAGGCCGGGCCGAGCAGGTTTTCCTCGACGCCGCGTGCACGCAGGCGGCCGATACCACCGTCGTCGCGATCGTGGCCAACATCCGTTTCTACCCTGCGCTCGAGAAGAACAAGGAGCAGGCCGGCACCGCCAAGCTCCAGTTCAACCAGATCCCGATCTGAGCGCCACCGCTGTCCCGCGTTTTCCTCCGCTTACCCCAACCCCAACTTCCCCGCGTGGCCTCCCCCTGCCCCTGCCCGCCGGTTTCCCCGCACCGGCCGGCGCTTCATTTGGTCCGCCAGCCCGGCTGGCTGTTGCTCGGCCTGCTCGTCCCGTTCCTCGCGTTCGCCGACGACGATCCGCTCCGCACCGCCGAACGGGCGGCCGAGAAATGGGTCGACCTGCGCACGGCGAATGTCCGCCTCGAATCCGAGTGGGCCGCGCAGAAACCGCTCCTCGAGTCGTTCACGCTCGCGCTGAACAACCGGATCGAAGCGCTGCAGACGAAGAAGGATTTTCTCGCGGCCAAGACCGCGAAGGACACCGACGAACTCGGCACTCTGGAGTCCGCCAACCGCGCCGCGCTCGCTGACACGCAGGCGGCGGAAGCCCGGTCGAAGGTCATCGCCGCGCAGTTGCTGCAGCTGCGTCCGGCCCTGCCGCCGCGCCTGTCCGCGGCCTTGGAGATGTCCTACCGCAGCCTCGCCAAGCCTGACGCCACCGTGAACGAGCGCATGCAGATCGCCGCCACCGTGCTGGCGCGCTGCGGGCAGTTCAACCGCGACATCAGCTTCGGCCAGGAACCCCTCGTGGTGCCCGGCGAAACCGGCGAACGCGTGCTCGAGGTCATTTACTGGGGCCTCGGCCAGGGCTACGCCCTCGACCGCAGCGCCGGCAAGGCGTGGGTCGGCCGGCCCGAGTCCGGCACGTGGACGTGGAAGCCCGCGCCCGACGCCGTCGCCGCCGTGACCACGCTGATCGCCGTGCAGCAGGACAAGGCCGATCCGCGCTTTGTCGCCCTCCCCGCCCAGGTGAACGCCGCCCAATAACCCGCCATGCGTTCACCCCTTCTCCTTTCCACCCTGATGCTGCTGGCCGTGGTGCGCAGTCCGGCGGCCGACACGTTCGACGAAGCCGTGAAGCGTGCGTCGACCGGCTACGAGCAGCAGATCAATCAGGCCGCGCTCGATCTCAACCGCACGCGCGAGCGCCTCACCGCCGAGCGCGCTCCCCTGATCACCGCGCAAAAGGCCGCCGAGGAACGCCTTCTCGCACTCGAGCGCGAAGTCATGCGCCTCGAAGCGCTCGACCTCAACGCCGGCGAGCGCCGACGCAAGATGCTCAAGGAACAGGACTCTCTCCGGAAAACCACCAACTACCTCAACAGCCTGTCGCGCGATGCGCTGAAGTCCTTCGCGGATGGCCTCGCGCCCGGCGAGAACCAGGCGCTGGCGGAACAACTCCAGTCGCTGCAGCAGGCACTCGATGACGCGGCCGGCGGCGCGACCGCCAAGCCGGCGGGCGACGTGTTGGATTTCCTCGGCCATTGGACGCAGCGCGCCACCGGCGGCTACGCGGTCCCAGGCAAAGCGGTGCTGGCCGGCGAAAACCAAGTGCGTCCGGGCACGCTGGTGTTTGTCGGTCCCGAAGCCTTTTTTCTCCCCGACAACGGCAGCGTTGGCGCCAGCCTGCGCCGGCAGAGCGGCGCCACCTACCCGACCGCGTATCCGCTGCCGCTCTGGACCGGCGCCGATGCGACGGCGTTCTTCCACGGTCAACCGGGCCACATGCAAGCCGACGCCTCGCGCGGCAAGGCGCTGCACTTGCAGGAAACGCGCGGCTCGGTGCTGAGCCACATCCGCTCCGGCGGCATCGTGGCCTACATCATCCTCGCCACGGGCTTCCTCGCGCTGCTGCTCATCATCCAGAAGGTGTACGATCTCGCCCAGATGCGGCTGGATCGGCCGGAGAAAGTCCAGGCGCTGCTCGACGCCGTCGCCGCCGGCAACCTCGCGGAAGCTGACCGGAAGCTCGCCGGCCTGCACAAGACCACGCACGAACTTTTCGCCGCCGGCCTGCGGCTCCGCCATCAGCCCAAAGTCCTGCTCGAGGAACGGCTGCAATCGCTCCTGCACCGCCAGCAGATGCATTTCGAGCGCCGCCTCTCGCTGCTTGCGGTGATCGCCACCGCCGCGCCGCTGATGGGTCTGCTCGGCACCGTGTCGGGCATGGTGAAGACCTTCGCGCTCATGACGGTGTTCGGCAGCGGCAACGCGATGAAACTCTCCGCCGGCATCTCCGAGGTGCTTGTCGCCACCGAGCTCGGCCTGATGGTCGCAATCCCCGCGCTCGTGGTGCACGGCTTCCTCTCGCACCGCATCCGCAAAAACCTCTCCCTGCTCGAGCACTACGCGATGGAGTTCGTCATCGCCCTCGACCAGTCGCGTACCGGCTCGCCGGACGCGTCCGAACCCGCCGGCCATGAAAGCGCTCGTTGAGTTTGTGTCCCAAGGCGGACCGGTGATGGCCGCGATCCTGCTCCTTTCCGTGGTGCTCTACGCCCGCGTCTGCAAGCTGCTGCTCTCGCTGCGGCAGGCGCGCCGGCAGGCCCGCGAACGCGCGGCTCACCTGCGCGAACACCCGGCGCTGCTGCGTCGGCTGCGCGACGGGCTGCAGGAATCCTTCCGCCAGCAGCGCTTCGCGCTCGGCGCCATGGTCGCCGCCGCGCCGTTGCTCGGCCTGCTCGGCACTGTCGGCGGCATGTCGCGCACCTTTGAGACCCTGGCGGAGCGCACGTCGGCCGACGCCACCGGCCTGGCCAAGGGCATTTCCGAGGTGCTGGTCGCAACGGAATCGGGGCTCGCCGTGGCGATTCCCGCGCTGCTGCTGATCGCGGTCGCGCAGCGCCAGATGCAGAAGCAGGTGCAGCAGCTCGACCTGCTCGAGAAGACCGGCCTGGAGGCACCATCCACATGATCCAACGCCGCCAGCGTCACGCCCACGCCGAGATCACCCACATCGACATGGTGCCGATGGTGGACTGCATCATGGTGCTGGTGATTTTCCTGATGATCAGCAGCGCGTTCGTCAGCGAGCCGGGCATCGAGGTCGACAAGCCTGACGTTCAGGGTTCGGTCGGCACCGACCAGAGCGTGCTGTTGCTCGCGATCTCGCCCGACAACCGGATTTATTTCGACGGCCAGGAAATCCGCACCGACCAGGTGGCCGCGGTGCTGAAGCAGGCGGCGGTCGGCCGCTCGCCGTCGGTCATCATCCGGGGCGACCGTGCCTCGAACCTCGGGATCTTCGCCGCCGTCTACGAGGAGGCCAAGCGCTCGGGCATCGCCCGGGTGCAGTTCGCCACCGCCCGTGCCGAATCGCCATGAGCGTCTCCGCCGCCACCTTCCAGCCCAAGGACAACCTCGCCGAGGACGCGGCGTGCCTGCTCGTCGGCGCGGCCGTGACCCTCGTGCTCTTCCTCGGGTTGTCGCACTTCCAGCACGGCGCCCCGGCCGCACCGGCCCGCGAGGTCGAGGACCTGCGCGCGGTGTCGCTGCCGCCCGAGCTGCCACCCCCGCCGCCATCCACGGTCACGCGCGGCAATGAAACGGCCGAACCTCTGCCGCTGTCGGCCGGGCTCGAGGCCAGCCCGTCCGACAGTCCGGTGCACATCGCGGTCAGCCCGCTGACCTTCGACCTGCCCTCGACCCCGGCCACGGTGCCGCCGGAGATGAGCGTCACGCGCGTTTATCCGGAGTTCAAACCGGGCGCGGTGGAATCGGTCAGCGAAAATCACATCTACATGGAAGCCGAGGTCGACCAGTTCCCGCGCGGCATCAAACGGTCGCTGCAGTTCGTGCCGTACTCGCTCCGCCTCAACCTCACCCAGATCCGCGTGGTGCTCGTCATGCTCCTCGAGAAGAACGGCACGGCCAGCAGCGTGCGGGTGGTGAAGTCGTCGGGCAGCGCCGCGCTCGACGAGATCGCCGCCCGCAGCGTGAAGGAGGACTGGGTCTTCACGCCCGCGCTCAAGCGCGGCAAGCCGGTGCGGTGCTACGTCCAGCAAACCGTCATTTGGAAATTCACCCCGGGCAACATGCTCGAGCTCGGAAACTGAACCATGCGCCCCCTCACCACCCTGCTTCCGCTCCTGCTCCTCGCCGCGCCGCTTGCGGCCCAGGACGACATCCAGCGTTTCATGAACGAGGCCGTCCTCCACCAGGACAAGGAGAACGCCGGCAAGGCGAAGGGCCTCGACCCAAAGCGAATCATCAACGAATCGAATTCCTTCCTGAAGGAGCGCGAGCCCGAGATGACGGCGGAGGAATACGCCGTGTACGAGCAGGTCATGACCATGCTCGCGACCAACCCCGACTTCGCGCTCAAGCTGCTGGAAAGCCTGATGGGCGACAAGAAGGCGCCGAGCCCGGCGTTCGAGTTCATCCTCGGCAACGCCCACTACGCCGCCGGCCGCACCGCCGAGGCGGAGAGGAGCTACCGCAGCGCCGTCGAACACTACCCGAGCTTCGTGCGCGCCTGGAACAACCTCGGCCTGCTCTACTACAGCAGCGGGCGGTTTGCGGAAGGCATCCCGTGTTTCTCCCGTTCGATCGTGCTCGGCGACCGCAATCCGTCGACCTTCGGCCTGCTCGGCTGCTGCCTCGAGCGCACCGGCGACAGCATCGCGGCGGAGAACGCCTTCCTGCAGGCGCTGGCCGGCGACCCGCTCAGCACCGACTGGAAGGAGGGCCTGCTGCGCGTGTACGTCGACACGAAGCAGTTCGGCCCCGCGGAGGTCGTGGTGCGCGGCCTGATCAAGCTGCGCCCGGCGGAGACCCGCTACTGGCTCACGTACGCCAACATTTATCTCTCCACCAACCGCAAAGGCTCCGCGATCGCGCTGCTCGAGGCCGCGTCCGCCACCGGCGTGGCCGGGCCGGACGAGTTGTCGGTGCTGGGCGACCTTTACGCCGAACGCGGTCTGTTTCCCGAGGCGCTGGCAGTCTACCGCAAGGTTTACGCCGCGGCGCCGCCGCAGGGCGAGAAGCGCCTGATCCGCTATGCGCAGATGCTGCTCGGCACCGGCCGGCTCGCCGATGCGCAGCAAACCCTCGAGCCGCTGGCGAAGTCGGTCAGCGCCGACTCGCGAACGGATTTCCTGCAGGCGCGCGCCGATCTCTTCTTCGCCAAAAAGGACTGGCCGCAGGCCCGCCAGGAACTCGCCGGCCTGCTCGCGGCGGATCCGCTGAACGGCCGCGCGCTCCTGCTCACCGGCCGCACCTACCTCGCGGAGGGCGACGAGACGCATGCACAGCTGGCGTTCGAGTCGGCCTACCAAGTTCCCGGCTCGGTCTACCACGCGAGCCTCGAGCTCGCGAACCTCGAGCTGCGCCAGAAGCATTACCCGAAGGTCGTGTCGTATCTCGAAAAGGCCCAGAGCATCGAGAAGACCGAGCCGGTGTCGGACCTGCTCCAGCAGGTGAAGACGCTGCTGGTGACGGAGAATTGAGGGGATAGTTTTAACCACTAATGCATCGCCTAACGGCGCTGCTTAAAAATCCCCTCCGCCTAATCGGCTCCGGTTTTGGTTCCGAGGAGCGGCTAATCGCCGCTTGGACTTCAGTTTGATCTCTGTCGGCGATTAGCCGACCCCCGAAACCAAGTGCGGAGCCGATTAGGCGGAGCGCATCAATTAGCAGAGCCGTTAGGCGATGCATTAGTGGTTAAACCGGATCGGAATTCCGGCCCCGGAAAACAAAAGAGCCGGCCTTGCGGGCCGGCTCTTGGAAATCAAATCAGGCGGAGCGGTCTCAGCTCTCGTAACCCGGGAGGGTCTTGTCGACGCTCTCGCGGGCGAGCTTCGCGTAGGCCGGGAGGCCGTTGTCGAAGGGCACGCTGACCTCGCCCTGGATGAGCGGGGTGGCGTAGCGGAAGAACTGGAAGTTGAGGCTGACGCCGTCTTCGTTGATCCACTCGCGCGGGAGCTTCTTCAGGTTGCCGACGACCTCGGAGAGGGCGGTGAGGCCGGTCTCGCAGGTGTACTGGTCGCCGTCGCCGCGCACGAGCGTGACGAGCTTGCCCGTCTCGCCGTTGATCGCGGCCTTGACCGCGGCCTGGCCGGCAAGGAACGCCTCATCGGCGTCCGTCTTGGAGGAGAGGTGGGCGGCCGCGCGCTGGGCGACGCCGAGGCGGGCCACGCGCGCCTTCGCGCCGACCTGCTGCTCAACGATGTCCTTGAGGGCTTCGCCGACGCCACCGAGCTGGGCGTGGCCGTCGGTGCCGGTCTCAACCGCGACGTAGTTGCCGTCCTTGTCGACGAGGCCTTCGCCCACGACAACGACGCAGTGCTTCTCGCGCTTGAGGACACGGCGGACGTCCTCGACGAACTTCTCGTTGGAGAACGCGACTTCCGGGAGATAAACGAGGTGCGGCGGATCGTTCGGGTGGTCGCGGCGCTTGGCGAGCGAGGCGCCGGCGGCGAGCCAGCCGGTGTTGCGGCCCATGACCTCGACGAGCGTCACGAGGTCGCCCTGGCCGAGCGCTTCCGCGTCGAGCGAGAGTTCCTTGACCGTGGCGCCGATGAACTTGATCGCGCTGCCGTAACCGGGGCAGTGGTCGGTGGCGGGAATGTCGTTCTCGACCGTCTTCGGCACGCCGATGACGCGGAGCTCGTAACCGGCGGCGGAAGCGGCCTCGGCCAGCTTGAGCGCGGTTTCCTGGGACTCGCCGTCACCGATGTGGAAATAGTACTTGATGTTGTGCGCCTTGAAGACGGCGAGCACGCGGTCGAAGTCGGCCGGCTTCTTGAGCTTGGCGCGGCAGGAACCGAGGGCGGCGCCCGGCGTGAAGCGGAGGCCGCGGATGGCCTGCTGCGACTCGGCGGCGAGATCGACGAACTCCTCGTTCAGGAGGCCCAGCACGCCGTTCAGCGAGCCGTACACCTCTTCGATGCATTCATGATTCAGGGCTTCGGCAACAACGCCGGCGACGCTGGCGTTGACGACGGCGGTCGGGCCGCCGGTCTGGCCGATGAGACAATTTCCTACGAGTTCTGCCATGGTGTGGGTGTGGTTAAAGCTGGGAATAAAATGAACGCGAAGGGCCAAAAAAGGCCACGCTCCCGGCACTGGCAACCGAAATCTCCCACCCTCGGAAAATTAGCGCACGGACCGTCCGCGGACCGGAACAATTTTCCGGAAATTCGCCGTGAAATCGCGGCGGCGAAAAGGCGGCGGAACGAAAAATATTTTCGTCCGAATGCGCGGGAATGGAGCGGCTTAGCGGAGCGATTGCGCGATCGAAGCCCTTGGGCGGTGATGTCGCTGGACCAATCCCCACCCCTCGCACCGTCATCCTGAGCAGAGCGAAGGATCCAAGCCGCTGCGTTGCCGCGTCCGTCCTCCTTGGATCCTTCGCGCGGCTCAGGATGACCGGTAAAGGAAACGTGGAGTAACAACGAATGCACACCCGCTTGGGACGCACACTCAAGTCAGACCAATCCCAACACCTCAGAGCAGCTTCCCCGGCCGATACTCCGCCGCGCCTTTCTGCTTCTTCACGAGCGGACCGACCTGCTCGACGAAGGCGTCGACCTGGTGCGGCGCGGCGCCGACGAAGCGGTCGCTCTCGGCCAGGACCTCGGTGAGTTTCTTTTTGCCGAGGCCGATCCGTTTGTCGGAAGCCAGACGGTCCAGCAGAGTCGCGTCGCTTGCCACGGCGGAGCCCTTGGGCGAAGCCGGGCCGCCGTTGCGCAGCGCCTTGGCGGCGGCGAGCGCGTGCTCCTTGATCGCCTCGTGCGCGGTCTCGCGGCCGGCGCCGTTCTTCACCGCTTCCATCAGGATCGTGGTCGTGGCGAGGAACGGCAGGTTGCGCTGGTTCTCGTTCGCGATCGCGGCGGGGAAAATCTCCATCTGGCGCAGGATCGACAGGTACGTCTCGAACAGGCCGTCGATCGCGTAGAACGCGTCGGGCAGCGCCACGCGGCGCACGACGGAGCACGACACGTCGCCTTCGTTCCACTGGTGGCCGGCGAGGTTGGCGGTCATCGTGACGTAGCCGGAAAGGATCGTGGAGAAACCGCAGACGCGCTCGCAGTTGCGGGCGTTGACCTTGTGCGGCATCGCGGACGAGCCGACCTGGCCTTCCTGGAAACCCTCGGTGAGCAGGCCCGCACCGGCCATGAGGCGGATCGTCGTCGCGCAGCTCGCGGCGGACGCGCCGAGCTGGTGCAGCGCGCTGACCGTGTCGAAGTCGAGCGAGCGCGGGTAAACCTGGCCGACCGCGTCGAACTTCGCCTTGAAGCCGAGATGCTTGATGATGCGGCTCTCGAGCTGGTCGACCTTGGCGGTGTCGCCGCCGAGCAGCGTGAGCTGGTCGAGCTGCGTGCCGACCGCGCCCTTGAGGCCGCGGACGGGATAACGGGCGATGAGATCATCGAGGCGCGCGTAGGCCACGAGCATTTCCTGGCCAAACATCGCGAGGCGCTTGCCGAGCGTGGTCGGCTGCGCCGGGACGTTGTGTGTGCGGCCGGTGAGCATGACGTCGCGGTGCTCGGCGGCGCGCTTGGCCAGCAGGTTCAGCGCGGCGGCGGCCTTGAACTGGACGAGTTTCAGGCCGCGGGCGACCTGGAGCTGCTCGACGTTCTCGGTCAGATCGCGGCTGGTGAGGCCGAGGTGAATGAACTGGCGCTTGGCCAGGTCGGAAAATTCCTCGAGACGGGCCTTCACGTCGTGGAGCGTGACGCGCTCGCGCTCCTTGATGCGCTCGAGGTTCACGTCGTCGCGCACGCGCTCGTAGTCCTTGATCGCCTCCGCCGGGATGGCGACGCCGAGGTCGCGCTGCGCCTTCATCACCGCGATCCAGAAATCGCGCTCGAGCAGGATGCGCCCGTGGGCCGACCAGATCTCCTGCATGGCCGGCGAGGCATAGCGCTCGGCGAGCACGTTCGGGATGGGTTCGGCAGGGGGAGTGGAGGTCGGCTTCAAGACGCGTAACGCTTGCGCGTCGCGGGGCCGGTTGAAAGGGGAAAGTTGGTCATCACTGTACCGGACCCGCCGGGACTTCCGCCTTTCATCCTTCTTAACTCCTCCTTCATCCTTCTTTGACCATGAGCCACTCCGTCGAAGGCCATCTCAAGCTCAACGTCGCCGACTACGACCGGCTGATCCGCCAGCTCGTGCCCGGCTATGCTGCGATGCGGACGGCCCACATCGGCCTGCTGAAAAAGATCCTCCCGGCCGACCGGCGCGTGCTGGTGCTCGACCTCGGCGGCGGCACGGGCGCGCTGGCCGAGGCGGTGGCGGACGCGCTGCCGCTGGCGGAGGTGGAGATCTGGGACATCGACCGCGCCATGCTCGGCGTCGCCCGCGAACGCTGCGCGCGCTTCGGGGAGCGAGTGCGTTATGTGGAGCGCTCGTTCACCGAGCCGCTGACCCCGTGCGACGCGGTCGTCGCCTGCATCGCGCTGCACCATGTGAAGGACATGGCCGTGAAGGGCGCGATCTACCGCAATATCCACACCGCGCTGAACCCGGGCGGCGCGTTCCTCAATGCGGACCTCGCGATCGCCGCGAAGGGCGCGCTGCACGAATTTTCCTACGCCGAGTGGATCCGCGCCATGGCGCCGCACGGCATCGACGAGGCCCAGGCCCGCGCGCACTTCGCGAGCTGGGCGCATGAGGACTATTATCCGCCGCTGGCGACCGAGCTGCGATTGCTGGGCGAAGGCGGATTTGCCGATCCGGAATGTTTCTGGCGGGAGATCCCGTGTTTGATTTTGGGCGGGATGAAGTAAATGCACCGCCAGCTCGCAAATGTTCGTATTACGAACATTGGGATTGGTGGCTTCCCCGAAGATTCGGCTGTTTTGCGAACGAATGTTCGTAATACGAACATTACCCCAGCGTGTCAGCCTGAGCCGTGCGAAGGATCCAACCGAATTCGTCACCATGTCCGCGTGCGATTGGATCCTTCGCACGGCTCAGGATGACGGTGGCAGGGATTGCCAGTATATCGGCAGCGATAAACGCCACCAACGCGAGGTCCGGCGCAAGCGCCGACCCTACATTCCGAGCCTCAGGTCAAACACCGCACCGCCATCTCGCGCAAGACGGTTTCCTGGTCGTTGGGGCGGCGGATGATTTCCTCGAACGCGGCGAGGAATTCCTGCTGGTTGTCGATCAGGCGGCGGAGCGACGGCAGCTTGCCGGTGCTGACGAGCTTGCCGGCGTACCATTGGTTCTGGGTGAAGAGATTGTACGAGCTCTTCTCGGCGTCGCCGCCGAAGTGCTTCGCATAGGTCGACTGCGCCTTGGCCCACGCGGCCTTGTCGAAACCGTAGGGACCCGGCATGCGCACATCGCCGGCGTCGATTAGCACGCGGGCCTGGATCAGGATGCGGTTGCGGTTCTGCAGCGAGGACAGCACCGGGCGCGCGTCGCCGCCGGCGAAGAAATGTTTCTGCAGCGCGTAGAGCGTACCCTTCAGGTCGCTGGCGAAGAAACGATCGGCCGCCTCAAAGAAATCGCCCTCGGCCTGGTTGGGCGTGAGCTCGATGACCTGCGCCTCCTCGATGACGCCGCCCTGGTCGACGTAGGTGGAGAGCTTGCGGATTTCCTCGGTGAGCAGGCGGGTGTTGGCACCGACCTTGGTGAGCAAAACTTCGAGCGCACCGTCGCCAAACGTGACGCCCGCGGCGCGGGCCTCGGCGAGTGCAACGCCCGCCAGCGCCTCGGCGGCGCCATCGCCGTCGCCCCCGGTCAGGGTGAAATCGCCGTTGGCCTCGGCCCACTTCGGAAAACTGCGGCGGCGGTCGATCGGCGAGGCGGTGACGATGACCGACACCTCGTCGGGATTCACCTTCTCGAGCAATTCCTGCAGCGCCTCAACCTGCTTGAGCGTGCCCTCGGCACGGCCGGTCACGTTGTCGGCAAGGAAGCTCACGTCCTTCAGCCAGACCACACGCTTGCCGCCGAACATCGACACCGTTTGCACCGCATCGCGGAAGCGGTTCACGGCCGTCTCGACCTCATCGACGTTGCCGGCGAAGCCGCTGATGACCTCGCGGGAGAATTCATCCGCATTGGCCTCGGCCACGAGCGCGTCGAACTTCTCCTTGCCGAGGCGCCCGACGAGGAAGTCGTCGGGACCGCAGACGAAGGTGAACGGGGCGGTGGAGGCCTTGGGCATGGACTGGAATTTGCCCATGAAATCAGTGAAAGGGCACGAAGATTTTTCAGCTCGCCTTGCTGTCGTCCTGAGCCGTGCGAAGGATCCAACCGATAGCGATGCTACGTCCTTTCCCGCTTGGATCCTTCGCACGGCTCAGGATGACGCTGCGGGTGATGGCAGAGGATTACGAAAAGTCTTCTGCCCACCTAACTCCTAACCATTAACGCCCAACTCCGCGGCGCAGCGCCGCGGCTCAATTCACCTGCGGTGCGCTGTGGCGGCGGGATTCCTTCAGGATCTCGCGGCGGAGCCAGTCGATGGCGTCGTTGACGGCGCGCAGCTTCACGGCGCGGCGCGGGCCCGGATAATTCAAATTCTTCGCCCAGTCGCCAGCGGGGGCGTGGAGGCCGAGGTAAATGCCGCCGACGGGATTGCCGCCGCCCTCGCCCGAACACGGGGCCGCATAGCCTGTAATCGCGAGGCCGTAGTCGGCGCCAAGTTTCTCGGCGACGCCGCTCGCCATCGCGACGGCGCACTCGGGGCTGACGGCGCCATGCTGCTCGAGCAGGCACTCGGGACATTCGAGCAGGAGCATCTTCGCCTCGTTGCTCGTGCTGACGATGCCGCCTTGGAAAAACTTACACGCGCCGCAGAGGTCGGCAAAGCTGTTGGCGAGCATGCCGCCGGTAGCGGACTCGGCGACCGCGAGCGTGCGGCCCTGTTCGCGAAGCAAATCGGCGACGACTTTCGCGAGGCTGTCGTGGCCGAAGCACATCAAATTGTCGCCGAGCAGCGTGGCGCACTCGCTGGCGATGGCGCGAAGTTTCTCCATGCCGTAGCGCTGGTCGGGCGAGCTGATGCGACAATCGACCTGGCCCTGATGGGCGCAGAACGCGATGCCGAGGCCCGGGTAGCGGCCGAAGGTGGGTTCGAACATCGTCTCGAGCGCGGACTCGCCGATGCCGATCGAGCGGATCTGGATGTAAGCTTCCTCCGTCGCCAGGTAGCCGAGAGCGGCGAGGCGCGGGATCACCTGCTCGGTGAACATCGGCTGCAGCTCGTTCGGCGGTCCGGGCAGCATGATCAAAATCTTGCCGTCCTGCTCGACCCAGAGACCCGGCGCGGTGCCGTTGGCGTTGGGGAGAACTTCGCCGCGCTCGAAACGGAAGGCCTGCTTCAGGTTGTTGGCGGTCGGCGTACGGTTGAACTTCGCGAAGCGCGCGCGAATCGCCTCTTCCGTGCCCGTGTCGAAAACCAGCTTCTGCCCCAGCACCTCGGCCACCGCCTCGCGGGTGCGGTCGTCGCAGGTTGGCCCGAGTCCGCCGGTGGTGATGACGATGTCGGCGCGGGCCCAGCTTTCACGGACTTGCGGGACAATGGCGTCGGCCTCGTCGGTAATCGTGACGTTGCGCTGCAGCAGCACGCCACGGCGGCCGAGCTCGGCGCCGATCCACGTCAGGTGGCTGTTCGCGGTCAGGCCAAGCAGCAGCTCATCGCCCAGTGTGAGCAATTCGTAGCGCGCGGATGCGATCTTGTCGCGGGCGCGCGAAGGTGCGGTTTGTGCCTGAGGGTTTGCCATTAAACGGTGACCAACGTCCGGCACCCTACCTCCTTTTGGACAAAATACCAGCGTCCTGCGGCCTTTCGAAGTTCATTAGCGAAAGCAGGCCGGAAGTGACTTTTCGGGGGTTTCGTGCTCCCTGTGGGGCCGATGTCGGCCGACCTGAAGGAGAAAGTCCGCGCCCTGCCCGATACCCCCGGCGTTTACCTGATGAAGGACCGGTTGGGGCGGATCATCTATGTCGGCAAGGCCAAGAGCCTGAAGAAGCGCGTCTCGACTTATTTCCAAACCGGCCGCACGCGCGCGCTGCGCCACCAGCCGAAGATCCGCACGCTGATCGAGATGATCACGGACTTCGAAATCATCGAGGTGAAGTCCGAGCCCGAGGCGCTGCTGCTCGAGGGCAAGCTGATCAAGCAGTGGCGGCCGAAGTACAACACCGACTTCACCGACGACAAGCGCTTCCTCCTCGTGCGCGTGAATCCGGAGGAGGAGATGCCGCGCTTCGTGCTCACGCGCTTCCGCAAGGACGACCGTTCGCGTTACTTTGGTCCGTTCGTCCACTCCGGCCTGCTGCGCCGGACGCTCGCCTCGATGCGCAAGCAGTACGGCGTGCTGCTGGCCGACACGCGCCCGATCAAGGTCGGCGAGGGCCGGTATAAATTATACGACGATGTCCGCGCCGAACTCTACGGCTGGGCCAACGAGGTGGACGCGGCGGAATACCGCACGCGCGTCGACCAGGCCTGCGATTTCCTCGACGGCAAGAGCCGCGAGTGGCTGAAGGAGCTGCGCGAGGAAATGACCGCGCGCGCCGCGAAGCAGGAATTCGAAAAGGCCGCGGAGATCCGCGATGTCGTGCTCGCACTCGAGCGCACGCTTTCGAAAACGCGCAAGTTCACGCGCGACCTGACCAAGCGCGGCTCCAACTCCGAGGCGCTGCGCTCGCTGCAGGAGGCGCTCGGGATGGAGGCGCCGCCGGTGAACATGGAGTGCTTCGACATCTCGCACATCAGCGGCACGTTCGTCGTCGCCTCGATGGTGCACTTCACCGACGGCCATCCGGACAAGGACCAGTACCGGCGGTTTTCGATCAAGAGCTTCATCGGCAACGACGACTTCCGCGCGATGGAGGAAGTCGTGGGCCGCCGCTACCGCCGCCTGATCGAGGAGAAGAAGCAGTTCCCCGACCTCGTGGTGATCGACGGCGGCCGCGGACAGATCGCCGCCGCGCTCAAGGCGTTCCTGCTGCTCGAGTGCCCGCCGCCCGCGATGATCGGTTTGGCGAAGAAGCACGAGACGATCATTTTTCCCGACGCGCGCGCGCCGCTGAACCTGCCGCTGAACCACCCCGGGTTGAACCTGCTGCAGCGCCTGCGTGACGAGGCGCACCGCTTCGCCAACACCTACAACGCCGACCTGCGCTCGAAGAAAATCCGCGAGAGCGTGCTCGATGATTTCCCAGGGCTGGGTGAAAAGCGAAAGGCGGCGCTGCTCGCCCACTTCGGTTCGATCGACCGCCTGCGCAACGCGAGCGTGGAGAAGATCGCCGAGGTCGAGGGCTTCGGCGACAAATTCGCCACGCAGCTGCACGAGTTCTTGGCGCAGGCGCAGCCGACGAACGTGGTGCCGGATTGATGATCTGGTGTAGGGCCGGCGCTCGTCGCCGTGCCTCGGCCTGCCGACGAGCGGCAGTCCTACACAAACCTCAGGTCTTTAGCCGCACGACCCAGCCGATCACGCGCTTGGGCAGCAGCCAGCGGACAAAGAGCAGGACCTTGGCGTGGAAGGGGCCGTTGTAGCGCGGAGCGGGGTTGTCGCTCGTGAGCGCTTTCTCCACGAGGCGCGCGATGTCGTCGGGCACGCCGGCGATGCGGCGCATCTTGCCGGTGTTGCTGCTGTAGCCCTGGTAGAAACGGGCGTAAGGACCGGCCTTGGCCACGACGTCGGCCGAGGCCACGTTCGCCGCCTCGACGAATTCCGTGATAATGAAACCCGGGCGGACGAGCGACACGCGCACGCCGAACGGCTGCAGTTCGCCACGCAGGCCGTCGGTCAGCGCCTCGAGCGCGTGCTTGGTGGAATCGTAGACGCTCGAAAGCGGGCGCGCGATCCGGCCAGCGACCGAGCCGATGTTGACGATGCAGCCGTCGCCGCGCTCGCGCATCGCGGGCACCACGAGCTGCGTGAGGGCGATGAGCGAAAAGATGTTCGTCTCGAAATTTTTCCGGATGAGCTCCACCGGCACGACCTCGACCGGGCCGCGCGTACCGTAACCGGCGTTGTTCACGAGTCCGTCGATGCGCCCGAACTTCGCCAGCGCCGCGGCCACCAAGGCGCGCCGGTCGGCATCGCTGGTGATGTCACCGGCGACCGCGAGGACGCTGGCGCCCGAAGGATCAAGCTCGCGCGCCAGCGCGTCGAGCCGGTCCTGCCGCCGCGCGGAGATCACGACCTTCGCGCCCGCGCGAGACAGCCGGCGGGCGGTAGCTTCGCCAATGCCGGCGGAGGCGCCGGTGACGATGATGATTTGGTTGGCTAGGGTTGGCATGGGCGGCGGACGATTTTTGACCACGGATTAAACGGATGGGGACGGATGGATCACTAAGACCTCTTCCGGTTAATCCGTTCTCATCCGTGCATTCCGTGGTTAAATGCGCACGACCGGGATATCACTCCGAATCGTAGATGACCACCTTCGTCCAGTACTGCTTGCAGTTGGCGACGAAGGCGAGGTGCAGCGGGTCGACCTGGTAGGCGGCCTCGGCGGCGACGTCCTTGCACTCGACGATGGCGGCGACGTCGTAGCTGGACTCGACAACCGGACGCTTGGTCGTGGCGGCGGGAACGCCGATGGAAATCTTTTCCACCGACTTGATGCCCTTGAGCGTTTCGACGCCGGCGCGGAAAGCCGCGCGCTGCTCCGCCGTAAGCTCGGGCTTCAGCCAAAAGTAAACGCAGTGATAAAGCATGGTGTCCCGAGGGAACACGGCGGGCCGGTGGAGGCAAATGCCTATTGCGAGCCCGGTGGTTTGGGGATTGTTTGGCGCACCCCTTATGAATCCGCTCCGTCTCCTTCCCCTCGGCGGTTTGCTCGCCGTCCTCGCCCTGCCCTGCGCCGCCGCTGTCGAGCTGGCGTCACCGTTCTCCGACCACGCCGTGTTGCAGCGCGAAAGCGCGGTGCCGGTGTGGGGCTGGGATGAAGCCGGCACTGATGTGACAGTCACTTTTGCCGGTCAGACCAAGCAGACGCGCGTCAACGCCTCCGGCGGCTGGCGCGTCGATCTCGACGCGATGGACGCCAACGCCACCGGCGCCGATCTCGTCGTCAAGGGCACGACGACCGTGACGCTGCACGACGTGGTGGTCGGCGAGGTGTGGCTCGCTTCCGGCCAGTCCAACATGGAATGGCAGATGAAGAACACGCGCGGTTACGACGCGGAGAAGGCGAAGCCCGCCAACCCGCTCATCCGCCACCTGCGCGTCGAGCATCTCGGCGCCGACCTGCCCGCCGCCAAAGTGAAGAACAGCGGATGGGTGGTGGCCGCGCCCGACACGCTCGGGGAATTCACCGGCGTCGGTTATTTCTTTGCGCAGTCCATCTCCGAAAAACTCAACGTGCCGGTCGGCATTCTGCACGCCTCGTGGGGCGGCACGGCGATCGAGTCGTGGATCCCCGAGCCGGTGCTGCGCACCACGCGCAGCTGGCCGAGCCTGAACGCGAAGTGGCAGGAGGCGATGAAGGTCTGGCCGGAGCGTTTCGCCGCGCAGCCGCAGCTCGAGGCCGACTGGCAGAAGGCGCAGGAGGAATTCCGCACCAAGGGCACGAAGGTGACGATGGCGTGGCCGCGTCCGCCGATGGGCCCGGGCTCCGGCTTTGCGCCGGCACGCCTCTATAATGGAATGATTGCGCCGTTCGTCCCGTACGCGATCCGCGGCGGACTGTGGTATCAGGGCGAATCCAACGTCGGCCGTCCGCGCGACTACGCGGAACTGTTGCCGGCGATGATCCAGTCGTGGCGCGCCTCCTGGCCGCTGGGCGATTTCCCGTTCTTCGTGGTCCAGCTCCCCAACTTCTCCGACAACGGCAAGGCCACCGGTCGCGCGTGGGCGGAGTTGCGCGAGGCGCAGCAGTCCGTGCTGCACGTGCCCGCCGCGGGATTGTCGGTCAACATCGATGGCGACGAGGCGGACAACCTGCACCCGACCAACAAGCGCCCGGTGGGCGGACGCCTCGCGCTGCTCGCGCTCAACCGCGTGTACAACCAGCGTGACCTCGTCTGGTCCGGCCCGACGGTGCGCGACATCCTCGTCGAAGGCGCCAAAGTGCGCGTCCGCTACGACTACGCCGCCGGCCTGAAGAGCTCGACCCCGGAAGTCACCGGCTTCGAACTGGCTGGCACCGACAACGTCTTCCACCCGGCGACGGCGAAGATCGAAGGCAGCTCGGTGGTGATCAGCGCGCCCGAGGTCGCCGAACCGATGGCCGTGCGCTACGCCTTCACCAACGCCCCGGCTGCCTCGCTGTCCAACGAGGCGGGCCTGCCGGCGGCGCCCTTCCGGACCGACAAATAGACGAATCCGGCCTAAGGAAGCCGGCGTAGAAACGTGTAAGGGTTCGTACCAATTCCCTCCCCCTTCCCATGAAATCGCTACGTCTCCGTCTGTCCGTTTGTCTTTTCGCTTCCGTCGCCTGGCTGACCGCCGCGCCGGTCGATTCCCACATCTCCGCCGTCACGGTCTACCAGGACCGCGCCGTCGTCACCCGCACCACCACCGCGCAGCTCGCGGGCGGCACGACGGAGCTCGTCTTCGCCAACCTGCCGCAAACGCTCAACGAGCAGTCGTTGCAGGTGACCGGCAAGGGCACGGCGCAGGCGACGATCCTCGATGTCAGCGCCAAGCAGACCTTCGTCGACTTCACGCCCAACGCCCGCGTGAAGGAGCTCGAGGACCAGCTGCGCGCCCTCGGCAAGCAGGGCCGCAGCATCGACGACCGGGCCAACCTGCTCAACGCCTCGAACAACACCCTCGAGCGCATGGAGGCCGCGCTCTTCGCGCCACCGACGAAGGACGTGCCGCGACCGGAGCTGAACCAATTCACCGCTTCGCTCGCCTACCTCAACGAACAGAAGGCGAAGATCGCCGCCGACCGCGCCACGCTCGACGAGCAGCGCGAGGAACTGCAGAACAAGATCAACACCGTGCAGGCCCAGCTCAACGAGCTGCGCGGCACCGGCGGCAAGGCGTTCAAGACCGTGACCGTGCGCGTCGCGGCTCCGCAAGCCGGCAGCCTCGATCTATCCCTCTCCTACACCGTCCCCGGCGCCTCGTGGGTGCCGAGCTACGACGCCCGCCTCGCCAGCGCGGACCGCACGGTGCAGCTCGATTACTTCGGCCTCGTACGCCAGAGCACGGGCGAGGATTGGAAGGAGGTCGCGCTCACGCTCTCGACCGCGCGTCCGTCGCTCGGCGGCGCCGCGCCGGTAATGAGCGTGTGGAACCTGGATATCTACAACCCGATCGCACTGCGCGAGCGCATGGCGAAGGACAAGTTCGAGATGCAGGCCGCCGCCAAGGCCCTCGCCCCCGCGCCGGCCGCAACCATGATCAACATGCAGCGCTTCACCACCAACGGTCTTGGCGATTCTGCTGGCGAAGTGGAGCAGATCACCGCCGGCTACATCTCCGCGACCATCGAAGCCGGCGCCACCAGCGCGGTGTTCAAGATCGCCACCAGTTCCAGCATCCCGAGCGACAACTCGCCGCAGAAGGTGCCGGTCACGTCGGCCAGCCTCAAGGCCACGCCGGAATACCTGACGGTACCGAAACGCCAGCAGGCGGCGTTCCTGACCTCGAAGGTCGTGAACAGCTCCGACTTCCCGTTCCTCGCCGGTGCGATGAACGTGTTCCTCGACGGCACCTTTGTCGCCACCAGCGCGCTGCGCACGGTGATGAGCGGCGAGAAATTCGACCTCGCCCTCGGCGTCGACGACGGGATTTCGATCAAGCACAAGCGCGTGAACAAGTTCACCGAGGACACCGGCCTGACCAACTCCGGCAAGCGCATCACCTACGAGTACCTGATCACGGTCCAGAACAACAAGAAGACCACCGAGCGCGTGATCGTCGCCGACCAGGTGCCGGTGTCGCGCAACGAGAAGATCGTGGTGAAGCAGCTCTCGCCCGACGCCAAGGACGCGAAGCCGACCGATGACGGCACGTTCAAGTGGACACTCGACCTCAAACCCGGCGAGAAGCGCGAGCTGACCGTGAAGTTCACGGTCGAGTACGCGAACGACGTGAATGTGACGGGGCTGGAGTAAGCGGCAGCAAACGCGAGTTTTTCCCTCAGCGGGTATCCACCAGGATGCCCGCTTTTCATTTGTTATCCTGAGCCGTGCGAAGGATCCAATCGCATTCGTTGCTACGTCCGCATTCGGTTGGATCCTTCGCACGGCTCAGGATGACAGCCGGTGAAAAGCCAACGCTCACGGCTCGCAGGGACGCGGGCCCTCCAACTCAGATGTAGTACATCTCCGTCGGATTCTTCGCGGCCAGCTGGTCGAGGGTGTAGCCTTTGACCTTCTCGATCAGTGCGGCGCGGACTTCGTCCCAGACCTGCTTGAGCCGGCCGCCGCTCTGGCCTTGGAAATTGCCGCTGAGGCCGAGGCATTCGCCCTCGGTGGCCATCATGATGTCGTAGAGGGAAATTTCCTGCGGCGGGCGCGAGAGCTTGTAGCCGCCGAGGTTGCCGCGCCGGCTGTCGATCAGGCCGTGGGTGCGGAGCTTGCCGAGGATCTGCGCGAGGAAGTTCGCCGGCACCGCCTCGGTGCGCGCGAGCTGTTCGATCTGCGCCAATGTGCCGGAGCCGTCCAGGCGGGCCAGTTCGGCCATCACCCGGCAGGCATAGTCGACTTTGACGGAGATCTTCATGCGCGAATTCCCAAACCGGAGGAAACCACGAATGAACACGCATGGACACGAAGAAGGCCCGATCCAAAGGCTCCCTTCTTTCGGTCGAATTCGTGTCTATTCGTGTTCATTCGTGGTTAAGATTCTGACCTGCGCGATTCAGATCGCGTAGTCCGTGTTCTCGGGCTTCACGAATTCCGCCGGCAGCAGGAGCATGCCCGCGGCCACGGTGGCGTTGGTGCCCTGCTCGACGAGGATGAACGAGCCCGTCAGGCGGTTGATGCCGTAGGCGTCGTGGTAGAGCGGCTTCGAGGTGCGGATGCGGATTTCGCCGAGATCGTTCATCGCCAGCTCGGCCGGCGCGGGCTGCGGCTCGAGCGATTGGATGTCGAGGCGGTGCGCGATCTCGGTGACAACGGCCTGCACGGTGCTGGTCGTATGCTTGAGGTAATACTTCTTGCCGCGCTGCAGCGGACGCGGGTGCATCCAGCAGACCTTGGCCGAAAGCTCGGTACCGGTGCCGGGCAGCGGTTCGCCGAGACCAACGATCATACTGCCGCGGCTGACATCGACATCGTGCTCGAGCACGAGCGTGACAGACTGCGGGCAGAAAGCCTCGGCCACCGGGCCGTCATAGGTGTGGATTTCCTTTACGGTCGAAACCACGCCGCCGGGGAGCGTCATCACCTTCTGGCCCTGGCGCACGATGCCGCCTGCGATCTGGCCGCTGAAGCCGCGGAAATCGTGGAGGCGCGCGTCGGTCGGATTGTTCGGGCGGTTGACCCACTGCACGGGCAGGCGGAAGCCGTTCAGATTCCAGTCGCTCGCGATGTGCACCGTTTCGAGGTGGCCGAGCAGCGTCGGGCCGGCGTACCACGGCGTGTGCGCGGAGGGTGTCACGACGTTGTCACCGTTGAGCGCGCTCATCGGGATGAACTTCACGTCCTTGATGTCGAGCAACGGGAGGAACTCCTCGAACTGCTCGCGGATTTCGTTGAAGCGCGCCTCACTCCAGCCGACGAGGTCCATCTTGTTGATCGCGACGACGAGGTGCGGGATGCGCAGCAGCGAGGCGATGGCGGTGTGGCGGCGGCTCTGCTCGATCACGCCCAGGCGGGCGTCGACGAGCACCACGGAGAGGTTGGCGTTGCTCGCGCCCGTCACCATGTTGCGCGTGTACTGCACGTGGCCAGGGGTGTCGGCGATGATGAACTTGCGCTTCGGCGTGGCGAAGTAGCGGTAAGCGACGTCGATCGTGATGCCCTGCTCGCGCTCGGCGCGGAGGCCGTCGGTCAGGTTGGCCAGGTTGATCTGACCGCCGCCGGTGATGTCGGCGGAACGCTCGAGGGCCTCGATCTGGTCCTCCATGAGCGACTTTGAATCGTAGAGCAGGCGGCCGATGAGCGTGGACTTGCCGTCATCGACGCTGCCGCAGGTGTTGAAGCGGAGGATGTCGACAACCGGCACGGGCGCGCGGGAAGTGGAGGAAGAGGGACTGGTGGCGACCACGGACATGAAAAGTTGGATAGTTGGCGTACGTTCTTACACACCCCGCCCTGCGGGCACCCCTCTTGATAGAGGGGACCCAAACATGCGCTGCCGGAACTCCCCTCTATGAAGAGGGGTGGCGCGAAGCGACGGGGGGTGTGGGTGGGACATGAGCGATGAAACCCAAATCGGGTTAGAAATAACCCGCCTTCTTGCGGTCTTCCATAGCGGCTTCGGAAGCCTTGTCGTCGGCGCGGGAGCCGCGCTCGGTGACGCGGGCGGCGGAGACCTCGGCGATGATGTCGTCAATGGAATCGGCCGGGCTCTCGAGCATGCCGGTGCTGATCATGTCCGCGATAGTGCGGACGCGACAGACCATCGTCCGGACCTGCTCGTTCGGACGCGGGCGGGCGCCGGCGTACGGATCGGGCTTGGTCGCATCGGTGTGCGCGGGCGGCATGGGCAGCCACTGGCCGCCGCGGCGGAAGACCTCGCGGGTGTGGCTGAAGTAGATCGACGGCACCTCGAGCTTCTCGCGCTTGATGTATTCCCAGACGTCCATCTCGGTCCAGTTGGAGAGCGGGAACACGCGCATGTTTTCGCCGGCGTTGAGGCGGCCGTTGTAGAGGTTCCAGATCTCGGGACGCTGGTTCTTCGGATCCCACTGGCCGAAGCTGTCGCGGAAGCTGAAGAAGCGTTCCTTCGCGCGGGCCTTCTCCTCGTCGCGGCGGGCGCCGCCGATCGCGCAGTCGAAGCGGAATTCCTCGATCGCGCCGAGGAGCACCGGGATCTGCAGCTTGTTGCGGCTGACCTCGCCCGGCGCCTGCGTGGCGGAGCCGTTGGCGAGGGCCTGGTCGACGGTGCGGACGATGAGCTTGGCGCCGAGCTGCTTGGCGCGGCGGTCGCGGAACTCGATCAGCTCGGGAAATTCGTGGCCGGTCTCGACGTTGAGGAACGGCATCGGGATGTCCGACGGACGAAACGCCTTTTCGGCGAGGCGCAGCAGACAGATGGAATCCTTGCCGCCGGAGAAGAGGAGCGCGGGGCGTTCGAATTCGCCCGCGACCTCGCGCATGATGTGAATGGCCTCGGTCTCGAGATGCTGAAGGTGGTCTAGGTGATACGAAGACATGTAAGACTGGGTCTTGGGTCTGGGATTTCGGGTCTGGGACTTAGCGGTTCCCCAGGGAGCGGATCAGGCCGCTGATGAGCTTGCCTGACTGCGCGCAAAGCGCTGTGAGCTGAGTGTGCTCAGCCGCGGAGATGAATTTGTTGTCAAGGAGCACATAGCCCATCGAACGGACTTCGCCGCAAGAGCGGCGCGCGTAGTTGTACGCCTGACGTTTTTCGAGCGAGTGCATGCTCTCCCAACCTTCCGCGACATTATTCATCACGGAAACGGCGGCGCGCTGAATCTGATCACGCAGCCCAAAGTCACGAGCCAATGGCTCACGGCGACAAAAACTATAAGCCAGGTTGGTCAGCATACGTGCCGCCTTCCATGCGTCGGTATCTTCGAATGATGCACCCATTTCATGTTTTTGGTCCCGTAAGTTAAATTCCAGAGCCTAGACCCCAGACCCCAAAGCCGCGTTCTGCGCGGCTTTGCCGCCCCACGCGGCGTGCAGGCCGCACTCGCGTTTCTCGTCGGCCTTGGCCGGGTCGAAATAATCCCACTCGTTCGGCAGCTTGTGCTCGGCGAGGTAGGCCTCCATCTGCGCGTCGCTCCAGTGGAACACCGGGCTGACCTTCAGCGCGCCGAAATTTCCGTCGAGCGACACGATGTCGAGCTCGGCGCGGTTCGGGTTCTGGACCTTGCGCAGGGCGGTGATCCACACCTTGGGCGCGAGTTCCTTCATGCCGCGCTGGAACGGCTCGAGCTTCATCACGCCGCTGAACTGCTTCAGGCCGGCCTCGTCGTCGAGTGACGGGATCGGGCCGTGGACGGCGTCGCGGTGCGCGGGCGTCATCTTCGGGAGGAAGGGTTTGAGGTTCAGCTTCAGCTGCGCGCGCAGCTGCTCGGCGTGCTTGTAGGTGGCCGGGCGGTTGTAGCCGTGGTCGACCCAGAGCACGGGGATGTCGGCCTTCGCCTGCGTGGCGAGATGGAGCACGACGGCCTCGTACGGACGGAAGTTGGTGGAGACGATCGCCTGGTTCGGCGCCTGGGCGATGGCCCAGCGCACGACCTCGAGAGGCGATTTTTCTTTGAGCTCGGCGTTGAGCCGGGCGAGTTCAGCGGAATTCATGGAAGATCAGAGCTTGGGGGCGACGGTGGCCGGCGCGGCCGCAGCGGCGGCGGCCTTGGCTTCAGCCGCGGCAGCAGCGGCGATGGCCGCCTCGGGCAGGAGCACGCGCGTGGCGAAATCGCCGAAGCGCTCGGTGCCGACGCGCTGGTCGCGCCAGCGGGTGAGGAGCGGCTTCAACTCGAGCTCGAGCTCGGCTTCCTTGATAACGTCCTTGAACACCTTGTTGAGGCGCGTGCCGGAGACGTCGCCACCGAGCCAGAGCTGGTACTTGCCGGGCGCTTTGCCGACGAAGCCGATCTCCGCCATGTACGGACGGGCACAGCCGTTCGGACAACCAGTGGAGCGGATGATGATCTCCTCCTTGGCGAGGCCGAGCTCGGCGGTGAGCTTCTCGATGCGGTTGATGATGCCGGGCAGCGCGCGCTCGGACTCGGCGAGGCCGAGGCCGCACGTCGGCAGCGAAGGGCACGCCATCGAGGCGGACTGGAGAATCGAGGCTTGGTCGCTCGTCTTGATGCCATGCGACTTGAGCAGCGCGTCGATGCCGGCGCGATCGGCCGGCGGGACGTTGGCGATAATGACGTTCTGGTTGCCGCTCAGGCGGAACTCGAGGTGCGGGAATTTTTCCGCGACCTGGCGCAGCGCGGTCTTCATCGCGTGGCCCTCGACGTCCTTGATGCGGCCGGTCTGGACGAAGAGCGTGAGGAAATCCGAGCCGTCGATCGCGCGCTGCCAGCCGTAGGTGTCGGTGGTGGACGTGAATTCGAAGCGGCGCACGCCGGAGAGGGCGTTGTTCGTGCGGCGGTTGACCTCCTGGGCCATCCACGCGGTGCCGCGCTCCTGCACGACGTACTTGAGACGGGCGTGCTTCCGGTTGGTGCGGTCGCCGAAATCGCGGTGGATCGTGAGGACGGCCTTCGCGACCTCGACCACACGGTCGGGCGAGATGAAGCCGATGACGTCGGCGAGGCGCGTGTAGGTCGCGTCGTTGCCATGGCTGCGGCCGAGACCGCCGCCCACGGCGACGTTATAGCCGATAAGTTTGTCGTTCTCGATGATCGCGATGAAACCGAGATCGTTCGTGTAGAGGTCCATGTCGTTGGACGGCGGGATCACGAAGCAGGTCTTGAACTTGCGCGGCAGGTAGGTCGCGCCGTAGAGCGGATCGACGAAGCCGGTGTTCTCCGGGGCGTCGAGGTTGAGCTGGACGTTGTCGACCCAGATGGAGTGGTAGGCCTTGGTCTGCGGCGCGAGCGCGTCCATGACCTTGAGGCTGTCGGCGAACACGTCGGCGCGGGCCTTCGTGGTGGCCGGCACGGGCGAGCAAGTGATGTTGCGGTTGACGTCGCCGCACGCGGCGAGCGTGGAGAGCATCGAGTCGTTGATGCGCTTGATGAGCGGGCCGAGGCCCTTCTTCACCACGCCGTGAAACTGGATGCTCTGGCGGGTCGTGACGCGCAGCGTGTTGTTACCGTACTCGGTGGCCAGGTCATCGAACACCTTCCACTGGTTGGCGGTCATCACGCCGCCCGGGATGCGGCCGCGGATCATGACGAGCCACTTCTTGCCCGTCTTGCGCAGGTCGCGGTCGTCCTGCTGGTAGATGCCGTGGAATTTGATGAACTGCTCGTCGTCCTCGGAGAATTTTTCGAGCGCCGGGTCATTCAACGTGGCGGCGATATTGCCGGCCAGCGTGGGGATGCGCTGCTTGAGGAGTTCGTTCTTGGAAAGGGGGGCGGTGTTTGTTTCTGACATGACTGACAGAAATCTTGCTCTTCTTGACCCAAAGTTAAAGTTTAAAAGAAGTCATATTGAGTAATGTAGTCATGTTAGATTCAAATCGCTCATCTTCAAATGGTTTTGTCTGGCTCGTCGGGGCCGGGCCCGGGGCGCCTGACCTGATTACAGTGCGCGGATTGAAGGCTCTGCAGGGGGCTACGGCCATTGTCTATGATGAGTTGGCCAATGCCGATTTGTTAAAAGAAGCCTCGGCCGGCTGCGAGTTGCACTCGGTCGGCAAGCGGGCGGGCCGCCACAACGCCACCCAGGATGAGATCAATGCCCTTTTGGTATCGCTGGCCCAAGCCGGGAAGAAGGTCGTTCGCCTGAAGGGCGGCGATCCCATGGTTTTCGGCCGCGCGGGCGAAGAGATTGAGGCGCTGCGCGCTGCCAAGCTGCCTTTCGAGATCGTGCCGGGCGTCACCGCGGCCACCGCTTCGGCCGCCGCGGCCAGCCTGCCGCTGACGCATCGCGATTTTTCATCGGCCGTGGTTTTCGTCACCGGCCACCAATGCGCGGCCAACACTGATGCGCTGGATTGGACGGCGCTGACCAAGCTGCGCGCGACGCTGTGTTTCTACATGGGCGTGCGCCGGCTGCCGGAAATCGCGGGCAACCTGCTCGCGCACGGCATGACGCCCGACATGCCGCTGGCGCTGATCAGCGAGGCAACGCTGCCCACGCAAAAAATCATCATCACCCGGCTCGATGTTGCCGCGAAGATGTCGCCGGCCCTGATTGTCCAGCCCGCGCTCGTCGTGATCGGCAAGGTCGTGCTGCTGTCGGATTTCGCGCGGCAAGTGCCGGCGCTGCACGCCGGCGCCCACTAAACGTTCGCGGCTTCCCGCCAGCGGTCCGCGAGGATGTCGGCCAGCAGCGGGTGCGCGCCGACCAGCGGCGTCATTTTCGTTTTCAATTTTCCCCCGCTCGCGTTTTCCGCGGCGCGGCAAATTTCCGCCACATCGCCACCGGGGCCGGCATGGCGGCCGGGCAGCAGGAACTGCATGGCGATCGTCACCTCGCCTTCGTTCCAACCGGGCTGACGCAGCAGGTTCGCGAGCAACGGTTCGACAAAGTCATACTCCGCTCCTTCCCGTCGCTCCATGCTGGAACCGGCCACGACGCAGTCCGGGCCGAGCTGCCGGCCAAGCTGCGTGGCGAGTTGGTTGCGCACCGTGACCACCGGTCGCGCCGGGCTGCCGTGATCGACCAGGACCACGCGCGGAGTCTCCGTGCCCGCGGCGCGAACTTGGTCGGCGAGAATTTGGGCGAGCCGGTCGTCGTCAGCTTGAAAGAGCGGCGCAGCCACTTTGGCAGCCAGGGCGGGATATTTCTGCCGCAAGTGGGCGAGCCGCTTCGGCAGGTAATCGGTCAGCGCGCCGCTCGGGCCGAAGAACAGCGGCACGATAATGAATTCGTTCTGCCCGGTGGTGAGCCGGCGCTCGAGCGCGGGTTCAAGGATTTCGGCCGGCACGCCATCAAGTTGCGCGGCCGGCACCGCGCTCGCATGCAGGAGCGAAATGGCTTCGACCTTCTGCCCGATGCGCTCGCCCAACTCCCGGGCCAGCCGGCGCAGCGCGCGCGTCGCGGCCGGCTCGAGCGAGCCATTGTCCATCAGGATCGTGACGGGAGCGGGCATGGTTTCGGAACGGCCCGGGGCACGGGCCGCGGTCGGTCAGGAGACCGACCCTCCAATAGAAGGCAAACCCCTATCCGAGTCGCCGGGGCACGCGAGCGAGGCTTTCCGTCTCGCCCGCCCGAATCCGCGACCCATGCTTCCGCGCCATGGCCGAAACTCCGCTGCAGCACCGCCTGATTCCCGTTTTGCTGATCGTCGCCTTCCTGTTGTTCGGCACCGGCATCTTCTTTCCATTTTTCCACGTCACCAAGCTCTGGCTGTTTCATGACGCCGTGTCGGTGGTCGGCGGCATCATCACGCTGTTCCGCGAAGGCGAGTACTTCCTGTTCGCGGTGCTGACGCTCTTCACGTTGGTGTTCCCCTGCGTGAAGCTCGGGCTGCTCGGTGTCATCTGGCTCGAGCGCGACCATGAGCTCGCGCGCGTGCACCGGTTGCATCGCTGGGTCGAGGCGCTCGGCAAATGGTCGATGCTCGACGTGTTCGTCGTCGCCATCCTGATCGTCGCGATGAAATCGGCCGGCGTAGCCGACCTGCACATCGGGCTCGGGCTTTATCTCTTCACGTTCTCGGTCGTGGCCACGCAATTTGCATCGGCCTGGGTGGCGGGATTGCTGGAACGGAAATAAATCCGCGCGTCCACGGACCCCGGAAAATGTAAGAGCCGCGACGCACCCCTGCGTCGCGGCTCGCGCACACATTCTGCCCGTGAGGGCAGAAAGTTAAGTCAGTATAAATAGACCTCAGAACCGGAAGTTGGTGCCCACCGTAAACGTGGAATTATGATTATCGTCGTACTGGAAGCCCGCGGTGACGGCCCAGTTGGACTGCACCCAGTAATTTCCCTTCACGCCGAAGTTCCAGACGTTGTCACCCGCGAGATCCGGGGTGTCGACGTACTGGACGTAGGGCGTGACGGTGGTGTTGCGGGCCACCTGGAACTCCGCACCGACGGCGGCTTCCCAAACGAAGGAGTTGTCCTTGGTGCCCGCGTACTTGGTCCAGGCGTAGCCGGCGCCGGCTTCGACGTACGGCTTGCCCCAGTTGTAGTGGGTGCTGAACGCGCGCAGGCCGAGGTCGAGCTCGTTGGACTTCACGCGGCTGCCGCCGAAGGCGCCCGACTGCGAGTACTCATAGCCGAGGAATCCGTCGAAACCGAAGGAGAGCGGCTGGTTGAGCTCGAAGTTGTAGGCGTCGGCATGGGTCGACGTGTTGCTGAGGTTGACGTAGCTGTACGTCAGGTGGCCGTACTCCTGGCCGAGCAGGCCCTGGCTGTCGGCGGGCAGCGTCGAAGCGTCCGGCGCCGGCAGCGTGCTGTCCGCGCGCGCGGAGCCGAGGCCGAGGACCAGCGCGGCCGTCAGCGAGAGAATTTTGAATGAGGTATTGGTTTTCATGTTCTGTGTTCTGTTCTTGGTTTGTAGGTACCAGCCCGATGCACGCGGCTGATGAACTTCAAAACATGACGCGCGCGCATCTGTTCCGTGACCGGGAGTTTTCCAAGATTTTTTGCGAGCCCGCGGAACCCGCGGGATCACGTTCTGTCTTCCGCGCGCTAATTTTAGCGTTTGTTTGCCAATTCGCATCGCGTGCGTAGGATCAGCGCGTCATGAAACCCCTCCGCCTCCTTCTCGTCATGCTCTCTTCATTGCTCGGCTTCATTGCATCTCTCTCGGCCAATGAGCTCAAGGCCGGCGACGCCGCTCCGGCGATCACCGCCACCACCGAAACCGGCGCGAAGCTCGCGCTCGGCGACGTTTATCCCAAGGGCTACACGCTCGTTTATTTTTATCCGAAGGCCGACACGCCCGGCTGCACCAAGCAGGGCTGCTCGCTGCGCGACTCGTACGAGGCGCTGCTGAAGAAGGGCGTCACCGTCATCGGCGTCAGCCACGACGACGCGGCCGCGCAAAAGGCCTTCAAGGAAAAGTACAACCTGCCCTTCACGCTGCTCGCCGACACCGACAGCTCCGTGATGAAGGCCTTCGGCGTGCCGAACATCCCGTCCACCAGCCTCGCCACCCGCCAGGCCTACCTGATCGACAAGCACGGCAAGATCGTCTGGGCCGACTACAAGGCCGCCACCGACAAGCAGGCGGCCGACGTGCTCGCGGAACTCGCGAAGCTCGGGGCGTAAGGTAATTTTGTTCTTCTCTTAGATCGAGCCGCGACGAAATCTGTCGCGGCTTTTTTATTTGTAGCCGGGGGCGCTGACCCCGGAACGAACGCGATATCACGAGCGACCGGGGTCGACGCCCCCGGCTACATTTCGATCACAGCTCGTCGTCGTTCACCGGCGCCAGGATCTCGGCGCGCGGATCGAGCCGGGCGCGTTCGATCCAGTTTTGAAACAGCGGCATCTGGCCGAGCCATTCCGGCGGCAGCGGCGCGGCGACGAGATCGATGACGCGCCAGGTGTCGTCCGCCGCGACGACGACATTGCGATCATGCGTGTCCGCGACGAGCCACGCCACGCCGTCGAGAAACGCCAGGCGCGGGTGATCGCGATCCGTACGGAGGAAACGCGACGGGATGGAAATAAACCGCTCCGGGTCCAAACCCGAGACATCGGTTTTCTCGGGCAGCATCCGGCCGAAGGTTTGTTTCGCCACCACGATGCCTTCGGGCGTGATGCCCGCGATTTCCGTCGGCATGCCCAGCATGTGCGTGAGCCGCAGCTTGTCGAAAAGCTGGCGGTAGTTGCCCGGCACGGCGGTCGCCTGCAGCCACTCGCCTTCGTTGCGGCCGAAATGAAAGGTCGCGCCAACATCGCCGCCCTCGCGGAACAGGAAAAATTTATAGACCGACAGCTGGGCATCGGCGAAGGCCAGCGCCTCCACGCCGCCGCCGATGCGCCGCAGGCGGGTGGTGTTGGCTTCGAACGGGTCCGCGTCATCGGCACTGAAGCCGAAGTCTTCCAATCGCACCAAGGGCAGGGTCGCCCGGAAATCGCGAATGCCCTGGCCAAGCTCGCGCCAGCGGTCCTCGGCAAACTCCAGCAGGCCTACTTCGTCGGCTTCGGCGAGGACGAGAGTGCGGTCTTTATCTGCTGCGATAGAGCATTGGGCTGCTTTTTCGCCCAGCTGATCGAGCGCCCGAAGTCGTTGCCGGTGACCGTCCAGAACAGCGGACCATCCTTCCGGACCGGGGAGGCGGGCGCCTTCGAGGTGGGAGGGTTGTCCGGTGAAGGGGTCGGTTGCGGGCATGGCTCGGCCATGACCCAACGTCGTGGTGGCGGGAGCTGAAAGCAAAAACTATTTGTACGCAGGCTGTTCACACTCGAAAGCCTGCGCCCGAAAGTAAGGTCCGGGAGCTTGCCCCCGCCGCTTTTACGAACAAAACCTCTCGCTTGACACCCCCCCGCCCCTCACGCGAATCTGACCCTCTTTTTGCCATAATTCTATGAAGCCTACATTCCGCCCGCACCGTAAGAAACGCGCCCGCAAGATCGGTTTTCGCGCCCGCAAGGCCACCCGTGGTGGCCGCAAGGTTCTCGCTTCCCGTCGTAAGAAGGGTCGCAAGCGCCTGACCGTCGTCTGATGATGACTTTCCGCGCCGGGCAACGCCTGCGGCGCACGGGTGAATTCCGCGCCGTTCGCGAACAGGGGCGCCGCATGGATTGCGGTGCCTTTCTGCTGAATTGGCGCGTGCGTTCCCCCGAGGAACCGGTCCAAAACGCCCGCGTGGGCGTGGTCGCCTCCAAGGCGTCCGTTGGCAACGCCGTGCAGCGCGCGCGCGCCAAGCGCCGCCTGCGCGAACTCTACCGCCGGAACCAGGCGCTGGTGCCGGCCGGGGTGGATCTGGTGATGACCGCCCGCGCGGCACTGCTGCGCATCGATTTCGCCGAGGCCGCCCAGCGCTTTGTTCAAGCCTGCGGCAAACTGACGCCTCATGCCTGAGTCGCGCTCCTTTCTCCTCCGCCTGCCGGCGCGGGCCGTGAGCGGGCTCATCTGGGTTTACCAGCGCATGATTTCTCCCGCGCTCGTGGTGATCAATCCCCACGCCGGCTGCCGTTTTTCGCCCACCTGCTCCCACTACGCGCGGATCGCGCTGCAGGAGCACGGCTTCTTTGCCGGTCTCGGCCTCACCGTGATTCGGCTGGCGAAATGCGGCCCGTGGCATCCCGGTGGCGAGGACCAAGTGCCTCCCCGCTCCCGCCCCATTTGTACCAAAGTCTGATCCCCTTTCTTCATGGATAAAAAGAACACGACAATCGGTGTGCTGCTCCTCATCGCAGCGCTCGCGAGCTTCTTCTACAGCGCCAAGTACGCGCCCCAGCAGCCGGTCAAGGCGCCCGGCACGCCCGCGTCCGCCAGCGGCAGCCCGCTGCCCGGCGACACCGCGGCCACCGCCGCCGGCCCGCTCACGCCGGCCCAGGCCGCCACGCTGCCGCCTTCGCTCGCCGCCAGCCAGGCCGCGGCGGAATACGTCACGCTCGAAAACGACTTCATCGTGGTGAAGTTCACCAACCACGGCGGCGCCATCGATTCCATCGGCCTCAAGAAGCACCTCGCCGAGAAGGGCCATCCGGAACTCTACACGCTCAACGCCAAGCAGGCCGCCCCCGCGCTCAGTCTCCGGGATTTCCCCGGCGCCGATCGCAACGTCGCGTACACCGTCGTTTCGCAGACGCCCACCGAGATCGTCTATCGCGCCGTCTCGAAGGACCTCGAGGTCACCCGCCGCTACTCGCTGGCGAAAACCCCGGGCCTCGACGACTACCAGCTGCGCCACGAGACCACCTTCCGCAACCTGACCAACGCCCCGCTGCCGCTGCCGCGCGCCGTGTTCAACCTCGGCACCGCGATCCCGCTGAGCGAGACCGATACCGGCATCTACCTCAACGTCGGCTACTCCGACGGCAACGACGCGTCCTTTGTGCGCCGCGACGAGCTCGCGGGCGGTGGCTTCTTCAGCTCCGCCCCGCCGCCGACGTTCCTCGACCGCCCGGCCACGGTCGCGTGGGCCTCGGTGAAGAACCAGTTCTTCGCGATGATCCTCTCGCCGGACCAGCCCGGCAACGGCGTCCGCATCGAGCGCGTGCGCATCAACACCGTGCTGCCGGAAACCGACCTCCACGCGTACGGCGTCACCGCCTTCGCGCAGTTCGACCTCAAGCCGCTCGCCGCAGGCGCTTCCGAAACTTTCGGCGCGAACTACTTCGCCGGCCCGAAGGAATACAAGCGCTTCAACAACGACACCGTCTTCAAGCACAACGAGGAAAAGGTGATGCAGTTCAGCAGCGGCATCGGCAAAATTTTCTTCTCCGGTTTCTTCGCGCCGCTCCTGCTCACGATCCTGAACTGGGTGCACTCGTTCTCCTCGAACTGGGGCGTCACCATCATCATCACGACGCTGCTGCTGAAACTCGTCTTCCTGCCGCTCACGCTGTCCGCCTCCCGCTCGGCCAAGCGCATGGCCAAGCTCCAGCCGCACCTCGCGACCCTGCGCGAGAAGCACAAGGACAATCCGCAGAAGCTGAACACCGAGATGATGCGCCTGTGGAAGGAGAACAAGGTCAACCCCGTCGGCGGTTGCATTCCGGTGCTCATCACCATCCCGTTCTTCATCGGTTTCTTCACGATGCTGCAGAGCGCGTCCGAGCTGCGCTTCGCCTCGTTCCTCTGGGTGCATGACCTGTCGGCGCCGGACACGATCTACTCGTTCGGCACCGTCACGCTGCCTTTCCTCGGCCTGACGCACCTCAACGTGAACATCATGCCGCTGCTCATGGGCGCCACGACGATCATCCAGATGCGCCTGACGCCCACGCCGTCCGCCGACCCGGCGCAGCAGACGATGTTCAAGATCATGCCCTGGCTCTTCATGCTCTTCTGCTACAACTTCGCCGCCGGCCTCGCGCTCTACTCCACGGTGAACGGCATCTTCACGATCGCGCAGCAGATGATCATCAACCGCCTGCCCGAGCCGCAGCTGCCGATCAACGCCGGCGCCGACGGATTGAAGAACGTCACGCCGAAGAAGAAAAAGTAAGCGCCTTCCTTTCGACCCGAGCCCGCCGCAACCCGGCGGGCTTTTTTGTGCGCGATCACCTAACGCCGACGATCACCCTGAAATCCCCATCACCCCTCACCGTCATCCTGAGCCGGGCGAAGGATCCAAGCGTTGGCGTTGCCGCGTCCGTCTCCCTTGGATCCTTCGCGCGGCTCAGGATGACGGGAGCGGAAGCGCGGGCTTTATCGTGCTCGAGAATTTATCTGTCAGTCCAACGTTGCGACAATCCACCGCCTGCACCGAACGCCCCCTTGGCTAATTTCACCCCATGCGTTACCCCTCGCCCGCCCGCCTGTCCTTGCTGCTGCTTGCCCTGGTCGCTTCCGTTTTCGCCCTCGACCAAACCAAGGCCGGTCAAAGCCCGGTCGATCACCTGCCGCCGCATATCAAACGTCTCACGCATTTCGGCGAGCGCGCCGACTGGTCGCCCGACGGGAAGAAAATCGTCTTCCTCACCAAGACCTACGGTGACGCGCTCGAACTGGATGTCGCGACCGGCGCGATCACCAACCTCACTTCGCACTACGCGCACTACGGCTACACCCGTGCGCTCTACCTCGCCAACGGCGACATCCTGCTCTCCGGTCCGCTCACCTACGACACGAAGAATCCCGGCGCCTCGCGCAATCAGTGCTACCTCTCGATCCTGAGCGGCACGAAGAAGATCCCGCCGGTTGCGCTCGGCGTGCGTTGCAACGAGGGCCCGGCCGTCTCGCGCCATAAGCTCCACATCGCCTGGCCCGAATGGCAGCCGCCGAAGGCCGGTGAGGGCAATCTTTCCACGTCGAAAATGTTCGAGGCCGACATCGTGTACACCGACGGCGTGCCGGCACTCGCGAACCAGCGTCTGATCATCGACGGTGCCGAACTCCCGTTTCGCTGCACGATGGAGACGCAGAACTTCCGTCCGCGGGACGACAAGGAACTCACCTTCAGCGCCTACCAGGAAGGCGGCCGCAAGTGCGACGTGATCGGCATCGATCTCGCGACGAAGAAAATCACGAAATATACCGATACGCCCGCCGTCTACGACGAACCCGAGGGCATTTTCCCCGACGGCGCGCACACGCTCGTGGAGTGCGATTCCCAAAATCTGCTGGGGCCCGGCAACATCGATCTCTGGAAACTCAGTCTCGACGATCAACGCACCTACACTCGTCTGACCTATTTCAGCGAATATCCCGGCTACAAAGCCTCCAACGGCGTGGTCAGCGACGACGGCAAGTACATCGCCTTCCAGATGGGCCACGCCGGCGAAGCCGCCGGCATCGGCCACGGGATCTTCCTCTACGATCTCACCCAGGCGCCGGCGGACCAGCGATGAATGCTTGTATGTGTAGGGTCGGCGTCCCTCGACAGGCTCGGGACCTTGAGCCCGTCGAAACGGCTCGTCGGCGGACCACGCCCGCCGCACGGCACGGCGACAACCGCCGGCCCTACACAAGCCATTTCAGTAGCAGCGATCGTAAAATCGCTGGCGCACACTCCAACCAGCCGTCTCACGACGGCTGCTACTTACTCCTTCCCCTTCGCCGCCTTTGGTACCGGCTTGATCTCCACCGCGAGCTTCCGCTTCGCGTAAGCCTCGTAGTCGGGCACGAGCCGCTCGTACTTGGTGTGCATGAGCGGAGAAGAAATAATGAAGTCGGCGGTCGAGCGATCGCACGCCACCGGCACGTTCCACACCACGGCCATGCGGAGCAGCGCCTTCACGTCGGGATCGTGCGGCTGCGGCTCGAGCGGATCCCAGAAGAACATCAGGAAATCGATCTTTCCCTCGACGATCAGCGCGCCGATCTGCTGGTCACCGCCGAGCGGGCCGCTCTGCAGTTTGTGCACCGGAATGCCCAGCGCCTTTTCCATCAGCGTGCCCGTCGTGCCCGTCGCCCAGATGTCGTGCTCCACCAGGATCGCTTTGTTGTAGAGCGCCCAGTCGACGATGCTCTGCTTCTGGCCGTCGTGCGCCACCAGCGCGATGCGCTTGCGGTGGTTCATGGTGATTTTCTTGTAGGTCATGCGGGGAAACGGGGTTGGTCGCGAACGCTACGGTGCGCCCCGACCGGCGCAAGGAATCACGCGCCCACACACCTCACATCTCCGTCTCAACTTCGTCCTCAATCCGTCATAACATGAGCCCCACCCCGCCCGATCTCGCCCGCCGCCGGTTTCTCAACCGTCTCGCCCTGCTGCCTGCCGCCGCTTTTCTGCCCGCCTCGTTCCAGCGCCTGGTCGCCGCCACCACCGACAGCGACCGCGACGGGCGCATCATCGAGGCCGTCGAGGTGCTCAAGGTCACCGGGCCGATGGACATGCAGCCCGGCGTGAACCGGCAGTTCAACGACACCCCGGCGCACATCTACGACGAGTCGCGTCCGGCCACTTACCGCGACAACCCCGACCCGAAGACCGTTCGCGGACCGCGCACCCACAACTATGTCCGCATCCGCACCAAGAACGGGCTCATCGGGCTCTACGGCTCGTTCGAAACCGAAGCGGTCACGCCGATCGTCAACCAGCTCGGCCGCGTGCTCATCGGCAAAGATGCCCTCGCCGTGGAAAAGCTCTGGGACCAGATGTACCGCAGCAACCGCCACGCCCGCACCGGCCACTACATGATGGCGATCAGCGTCCTCGACTGCGCGCTGTGGGACTGGCGCGGCAAATACTACAAGGCGCCGGTCTACGAACTGCTCGGCGGCCCGACGCGCAACCCGGTGAAGGTCTACGGCAGCTGCCTCGGTTTCTCGACCGAACCCGCCGCCGTGGCCAAGCGCTGCGCCCAGCTGCGCGCGCAGGGTTTCGATTTCCAGAAATGGTTTTTCTCCACCGGTCCGGGCGACGGCCCCAAGGGCCTGCAGGCCGCGGTCGACCTGGTGCGCATCACGCGGGAAAACATCGGGCCCGACGGCGAGGTGATGTACGACGCCTTCCAGGGCTGGGACCTGCAGTTCGCGCGCCAGTGGGCCGAGGCGGTCGTGCCGTACAAGCCATACTGGATTGAGGAGGCTTTTCCGGTGGCGGATCAGGAGAGCTTCCGCGAATTCGCCAAGCTCACGCGCATCCCGATCGCGACCGGCGAGCACATCTACAACCGCTGGGAAGTGCAGCAGTACCTGCGCGAAGGCTCCGTGCAAATCATCCAGCTCGACCCCGAATGGGGCGGCGGCGTCAGCGAGCTGGTGAAAACCTGTGCCGTGGCCTCGGTGTACGGCGCGAAGGTCATCCCGCACGGCCATAACATCCACGCTGCGCTGCACGTCGTCGCCAGCCAGTCGCCGTCGGTGTGCCCGATGGCGGAGTACCTGATCAATTACATGCCGGACAAAATCTGGTTCCAGAAGAACCCACTGCTGACCGACAACGGCTGGCTCAAACTGCCGACCGGCGATGGTTTCGCCTTGGAACTGGACGAGGCCAAGATCGAGAAGACCGAAGTCTTGCGCGCGACCTGACTGATATTCGCCGCGGCCGGAATTCCCGTTCTCTGTCGTTTACCAGTCGCCCTGCGCGTGTCATGAATCCTCCACGCTTTCTCCCATGAAAAAACTCCTGTCGCTCGCCCTGTTGTTTCTTCCCGCCCTCATGATCGCCAGTGTCGATAAAATCTCCCCGACGGACGCCGCCAAACTTGTCGCCGAAGGCAAGGCCGTGATCGTCGACGTTCGCGAACCCGCCGAATGGAACGAAACCGGCGTCGCCGCCCCGGCCGTGCTGCTCGCCAAAAGCGACTTCGACGGAACCCGTACCAAGGCGTGGCAGGATTTCCTGAAGCAGTCCGGAGATCGCGAGATCATTCTCTATTGCCGCTCGGGCAAGCGGGCCGGCGTGATTGCGGAGACGCTCGCCAAGGAAGGCCACCCGGTCGCCAATGCTGGCGGCTTCAAGGACTGGCAGGACGCAGGGCTGCCGACGCGAAAGCCGGCCGCTGGAAAGTAACGCAGCCTATTCCGCTCTCGTTTCGACGGCCTTGAACGGATTGCGCTCCGGCGCCTCGGTGTGCGGCACGGCGCCGATCAGGCTGCGCAAAACCAGGTTGAGCGCCGGAATCCGGTGCCGCACCCACACGGCCATGGGTTCGGCCTTGGCGCCGAGGCCGGCCTTCGGCTCCAGCGCGGTGCGCCCGAGCGAAAGTTTCCGGCAGCGCCAGTGGATGGCGTCGGCCACCGTCGCGTGCAGCAGTTGCAGGTAGATCGGCAGGCCCTCGGCCGCCGCAGCGCGATCGAAACCGATGTAGTAGCCGATCGCGGTGTCGCCGTCGCGCACGCTGGTGACAAAACCCACCAGCGTTCCATTGCGCCGAATCACGGTGCAGCGGAAATTCTCACCCAGCGCGGCCGCCATCGCGGGCAGATAGCCCGGCGGCAGCGTCACGAGCCGCACGGTCGCGTTGCCCTGCACCGCCAGATAAAGCTCGTGGAGGCGCGCCGCATCGGCCGCAACGTCGCCCGCCAGCATTTCCACGGTGCAGCCGGCTGTGCTCAGTTTCTTGGCGATGTCCTTCACCTTGCGGCGATACTTTGCATCGAGCGCGCCGAGATAGTCGTCGTAGCTGCGCCAACCGGCCTCGAGCGTCAGCACCATGTTGGGTTCGGTCGGCAGCGGGCGGTAACTGAAACGCTTCAGCGCCTCCACGCCCAGTTGCTCCGCCGTGATGTCCTTAATCATCGTCAGGTCGGCCTGGCCGCTGAGCCGCTCCGAACGCCGGATGCGATAGACCGCTTCCGCCACGCCGGGCCACAGCGCTGCCGGATCCTCGCCGGGCGCGAAGGCGATGCCATGACAACCCCAGGACATCAGGTTGCCGGCCACCAAAAGTCTTTCCTGCAAACCGGCACTTGCCGCTTCGACGGCGGGAGCCAGCAACCGCTTCACGCGCGCCAGCGTACGGCCGCTCGTCGACGGCACGGGCTTGGCGCGCAATTGCGTGCCGGCCACCGTCACCACCTGCACAACGACGGCGGCGACCGGTTGCTCGGCGCGAAAGATCAGGGCGTAGCGCGGGCTGAGATTTTCCGGGCCCGCGGTTTCGATCGCCTGCAGCACGCGGCGCGACATGAACACGCTGCCTTTCGCCACCACCGCGTCCCACTGCGCGCCGTCGAGATAACCGATGCGATCCGCCAGAGCGAAACCAAGGCCCGTTGGCTGGTGCCGCTCCTCGTGATGCGCGCGCAAATCCGCCAGCTTGGTTTTCAGCTTCCGCAGGGATTTGGCGGGCGACTTCATGCCAGCAAGCGCGCGGCCTGCACCACGCACACGCAGTCCTCGCCGTCCTCGGTGTGCAGCCAGTGCAGGTCGAGCTCGGGGAACGCCTTGTCCATCGCGGCGCGCAGGCCGCCGACCTCAAGCACCACGATGCCGTGCGGCTGCAGGCGCTCGCGGGCCTGGCGGAAAATCTTGCGGATGATGTCGAGTCCGTCGCCACCGCCGTCGAGCGCCATCTGCGGCTCGAGCTTGAACTCCTTGGGCAGGCCGCGCAGTTCGCGGGTCGGCACGTAGGGCGGGTTGGAGAGAATCACGTCGTACTTCACCACCGGCACGGCGTCGAAGACATCGGAGTGGTGCAGCTTGATGCGCTTCGCCAGCTGGTGCGTGGCGATGTTGAACTTCGCCACCGCCGCGGCGTCGGGCGACAGCTCGATCGCATCGACCTTCGCATCGGGAAATTGATGGGCCAGCAACACGGCGAGGCAGCCCGAGCCGGTGCAGACATCGACCACGCGCTTCACCGGCTTGTTCGCCGGCAGCCAGTGCGGGATCTGTTCCGGCAGCAGCTCGAGGAAATAGGAGCGCGGGATGATGACGCGCTCGTCGACGTAGAAGCGGAACTCGCCGAGGAAAGCCTCGCGCGTGAGGTAGGCGGCCGGCACGTGCTCCTCGAGCCGGCGGCGGAAGACCTCGGCCACGCGCTCCGCCTCGGCGGCCGTGAGCTTGCGCTTCAGGACGGCGGGTTTGCTGTCGAGCGGGAGGCCGAGCGTGCTCAGCAGCAGGTAAAGCGCCTCATCGTGCGCCGTCGTCGCCACCTGGCCCAGCGCCGCGCCATGCCGCGCGTACGCCCGCACGGCCCATTGGAGCCAATTGCCCAGTGTTTTGGGCGCGGTGCTCATGCGCCGGGGATTTTCGCCACGGTGTGCACGTGGTTGCGGATGTGCTCGCTGCAGTAGCACTCGTCATTGGCGCACTGCGAACAGTAGCGGAAATCCTCCTGCGGATGCGTCTGGTCGGTTTTGCCGCACACGACGCAACGGTGACGCGGTTCGGCCGCATCCCCGCGCATCGCGGTGCGGCGCACCTGCTGCTGCATGTGCCGGCGGCCGGTCTTCATCCGCGAGATGATTTCGCCGGAGAAAAAGAGCAGGAAGTTGCCGACCGACGCCAGCACCCCGAGCCGGGTGTGCCAGCTGCCGGTGATGAACGAGTAGATGAGGACCGCCCACAGCAGCAGAGCGAACCACTTGATCTTCACCGGCAGGACGAAGAACACGTACATCTCGAAGTCGGGGTTCAGCAGCGCAAACGCGAGAAACACCGAGACCGCAAAGAAGGCATACGTTGCCGGCACATAGGGCGTGAGGAAGGCGACGCCCACCGTCAGGGCCCAGCCCACCAGGAAGAACAGGTTGAAGCGAAAAGCGCCCCAGTAGTTCTCCAGCGCCTGGCTGATCATGTAGAAAAAGTACCAGCTCAGCGCCAGGAACAGCGCACCGGTCAGCGACACCTGGCCAACCACCGGCGGCATGAACACGAAAGTGAAGATGCGCCACGCCTCGCCCTGCAGGACGAGCGCGGGCAGCAGCATGATGCGGGTGATGTCGAAGTTCCCCACAAGGGAAACGCCGAAGAACACGATCTGCCCGCCGATCAGGTAGAGGGTAAGATTGGGAATCGCGAAGCGACCCAGCACGCGTTCAAGGCGGTTAAACAAGCCCATGTGGACCTACTTTGCGTCGGTCTTGGCCAGCTCGTCCAGCAAAGTCTGCTTCTGCTTCTGCAGCGCCGGCTCGGTCACCATGATGATCAACGCGTGCGCGCGATCGCGCTGGCCCATCTTGATCAGCACGTTCGCCGCGTGGAGGCGGACCGTCTGCTGTTCGATGCCGGGCTGCGCCTTGGTTTCGATCGCGCTCCAGGCGGCGAGGGCGTCGTCCCATTTCGGCGTGGCGAGATCGTAGTAGGCCTCGGCCGCGCGGTACGCGTAGCCCACATTGTCCGGCGCAAGCGCGGCGGCGTGTTGGAAGGCCTCAAGCATCGCCTTGTCGAGCGAGCCGCGATTGAACTGGCCGGTGGCGATCAGTTCGTCGCGGCCTTCCGCGAGCAGCTTGCCGAGATGGTAGTGATAAAGCGGCTCCTTCGGATCGAGGTCCACGGCCGACGTGATCCACGGCAGCGCGTCCGCGACCTTGCCGTCCTCGGCGAGCAGGCGGCCGATTTCGTTTTTCACGACCGGCACTTCGTTATCGAGCTGGTTGGCGCGCATCAGCATGGCGGCGGCCTCGCGCGTCATGCCGACCTTCGCCAGCAACAGGCCATACGCCGCATAACCGGCGGCAAAGTCGGGGCTTTTCTGGATCAGGACATCGTAGCTGTTGATGACGCCCTGGAGCTCGCCCTTCAGCCAGGCTTCGTCGAGGTGATCCTTGTCGGCCTCGGCTTGGGCAAAGATGCTCTTCTGGCGCGTGACGATATCACGGAGGGTTTTTTCCGACAGGGTTTCAGCCGTGGCCGACCCTGCCGCCAGCAGGAGCCCGATCGCCGCCACGATTCTCAAAGTTAAACGCATGCCCCTACGACACGAAGGTCCCCTAGGTGTTCAAGGCTTTACGGCGGATCTAATCCTGCGGTGCAGCAGCAGTGATACTGCTGCCAAATGTAAAAGTCGCAGGGTCGTAACGTGCCTGCTGGCACCTGACGTGCTATCTTGGAGGCAGTCGTAAAGACCATTGCTTTCAAAGGACGCCCTGAAGTTCTTTGATTTTCAGCTCACCCCACGCGCAGCAGAGCTGCGTGCAAACACTTTGGCCGGACGGCATGAGGCTGCCGCGCTGGCCAGGATGAGTATTCCAGAAGTTGTGAACTGTCGGGCTCCGGGTTGGCAGTGTGAACGTGCCCCCCGCCCGCCCCCAAAACTCAGCCTTTTGTCGTGCGCCGCCAATTAACGGGCGGTGCACGGCAAAACGGGATTCGTGCCTGCGGTCATTCCGGCCGGTGGTCGGGTCTCGTCCTGAACAGAAAACAACCCCCGCTTCACCGCGGGGCTTAAAAAGACAGAAAGATGAATACGAAATCCAAACTGATCCTCAGCCTCGGTCTGCTCGCGGCTCCCCTCGCCCTCCTGGCGTGGTCACCCGAGAAGGCCTATGTCGAGTCCTACCATAACCGTACCGCCGAAACGCCAGTCCCCACCTCCGTCATCATGCCGGAAGTGAGTTCCAAGTTCGTCGGCACGAAAGTGGTCCTCGAGTTCGTCGTTGATGCGACGGGCAAGCCGACGTCCATCACGTCCGCCACGCCCGGTGCCGATGCCGATCTCGTGTCGTCGGTGACCGAAGCCGTGTCGCAGTGGCGTTTCGCCCCGGCGCTCGTCAACGGCAAGCCGGTGGCTCGCAAGGTGGCGCTCCCGGTGAACATCGTTGCTGATCCCAGCACGACGTCCCGCTTCGCCGCCAACTAAACAGTAACAAGCAAACAACCAGGGCCGTCCTTCGCTCACGCGGGGGGCGGCCCTGTATTTTTTGAGACCTGAAATTTTGTAGCCGGGGGCGCTGACCACGGTGCATGCGATGCCGTTGCCGCGTTCGTCCGGGGTCAGCGCCCCCGGCTACAAGTCGATCCCTGCAGCGGCGTGATGCGCGTGCTTTGTCGGTTTCTCTTTCGCAGCCTTGCTTTCCCGAAAAACGGCGCTTCGGTGATACCCGTTCAAATGAACGCCTCCACCCCAGCGCCCGGTCGCGGCACCGCCCTCAACCCGGTAAACCGCTTCGAGCCGATCGCAGTCACGCCCGATCCCGACTTCGGCGAGTTCGACGACCACGGCGTGCCCATTCCCCGCCCGCATCCGCGCACGCAATTCTTCGTCGACGGTACCGAGTCCATTCTCACCCACTACGACAGTCCCGATGTCGGCCCCGGCTGGGGCTTGAATCCCTATCGGGGTTGCGAGCACGGGTGCGCGTATTGTTTCGCACGTCCCTTCCACGATTACCTCGGTTGGAACAGCGGCATCGATTTTGAGACGAAGATTCTGGTCAAAACGCGTGCGCCCCAGCTGCTGCGCGAGGAACTCGGCTCCCGACGGTGGAAACCTCACTCGATCATGATGAGTGGCGTCACCGACTGCTACCAGCCGGCCGAACGCCGCTTCCGGCTCACGCGCCAGTGCCTCGAGGTGATGGTCGAATTCCGCCAGCCGGTCGGGATCATCACCAAGAACTTCCTCGTCACGCGCGACCGCGACCTCCTCGGTGAACTCGCGCGCCACCAGTGCGTCTCGGTAAACGTGTCGGTCACGAGCCTCGACGCCGACCTCGCCAGCCGGCTCGAGCCGCGGGCCGCACGCCCCGAACATCGCCTGCGCGCCATCCGCCTCCTCGCCGACGCCGGTGTGCCTGTGAACGTGCTGGTCGCGCCGATCATTCCCGGGCTCAACGACCACGAGGTGCCTGCGATCCTTGACACCGTGGCCGCCGCGGGCGCCATCCGCGCTACCTATGTCGTGCTGCGCCTGCCTTTCAGCGTGAAGGACATCTTCCTCGAGTGGCTCGATCGCAACGAGCCGCTGAAGAAAGAGCGCGTCCTCTCGCGCGTCCGCGAGCTGCGCGGCGGCAAACTCTACAACGCCACCTTCGGCGAGCGCATGCGCGGCGAAGGCCTGTTCGCCGAGCAGATCAAACAGCTCTTTTCCGTCGCCGCCCGGCGCGCCGGCCTAAACCGGAGCGAGATCAAGCTTTCGACCGCTCACTTCCGCCGGCCGGGCGGGGAACAGCTGAATCTGTTTGGAGATTGAGATCGTCTGTAGCCGGGGGCGCTGACCCCGGTTGTTCGATCACCCAAGGCACCGGGGTCGGCGCCCCCGGCTACATAAGAGGCCTCAGACCTTCGCGCCCAACTCCCGCGCGGCCGCCAGCACGTCCGCGGGAATTTCCACCGATGCGCTGAAACCCTTCGCGGGATAATTCACGAGCCGTTCCATTTCGCCGACCAGCTGTGGGACGAGTTCCTGCTGCTCGCTGCGATAGAGCGCAACCTGCCCGGCCATCGTGGACGGTGGCGGCGCCGCGTAGAGCGCGAGCGTGGGCCAGTAGAGGCGTGCGGTCGCGACGACGCGCCTCATCCGACAAGGCGTGGCCACCAGGATCACCGAGCGCAGCCCGGCCCCGGGCGTGAGCTCCGGCCCCAACGCGCGCAGGGCCTCGGTGGTATAGCGCACGTTTTCACCGGTGTTCGTCGAGCGCGTTTCCGTGAGCACCACGCGAGGCGCGAGCTCCGGCGCGAGGCGATTCAGCTCTGCGTGGAAAACTTCTGCCTCGGGCTGCGTGAATCGGCCACTGCCTGCGCCCACGCCGCCGGTGAACGCGAGGGCGCGTCCGTGTCCGGCCCGCACCAATTCCGCGCAGCGTTGCGGGATCCCGAGGTCGAAATGCCCGAACCCGAGCACGAGGTCCGCTGGCGTGGCCGGCAGCGAATCCTCCGGAGCCAGGTACGCGAGCACGCGCGCAAGGGCGGCGTCAGACATGCGCGGGGAGATCCGGTGCCGGACGAATGATGCGCCGCCACACGAGCATGACGATCCAGGCGACCAGCATCGTGGTGACCGTGTGGCTGAGATAGTGCGCACCCTTGAGCATCTGGTAGCCACCCATCCACCAGCCCACGCCAAGACCAAGCGCGAGGCCGCCCATCCTCCAACTCCGCGTCCGTCGCAGCCACATGAGGCCGAGCAGCGCAAAACCGCCGCTGGCATGGCCGGCCGGAAAACAGTGGCCCTTGCGCGCCGGCGTGTCGTTCGCCGGATACGGTTCGCACAACTTCACGTAAGGCACGTCGCCGCCGTAGCGGCGGATTTCCGAGGGACAGAAGGTATTGCTGATATTCTTTCCCCAGCCCGCGAGCGCCGGCACCGTGATCAACACCAGCAGCGCCACCCACAGGTCGCGGCGCGCGAAACGCAGCTTGTCGCGCCAGCGGACCGGTCCGAGCGCCAGGACCAGCACGGCCACGGCCGTGGGAATGATCAGCGCCTTGGGCCCGTTGTAGAAAATCAGCCGGCCGAGCGCATTGTCTTCGTCGACGATCCAACGATGCGCGGTCGCGTTATAGAAATGGTCCTGCAGCCAGAGGTCGACGTTCGTGAGCTCGAACAACCCGAACGCGGCGGCGAACAACAGCACCGCCGGCCAGAGCGTGCGGTCGAGTCCGGCGGGGCGAAAAGTCATGGGCCCGACGGTGCTTTCTTTTTCAGGCCGAGCAAGCGTTTGAAATCGAAGTTCACGCGGAGCTTGGCGTTCACGCCGATGTCGTTGCCATCGGGCCCGTGGGAGAACCGCAGGCCGGCACCGAGGAGCCACTTTCCCTTCGAGCCGAAGGTGTACTTTTTCGGCAGCACCCAGATCACGCTGGGACGGAGCGCGTAGACGTCGCGGTTCACATCCGAGGTAAAGCGGGTGGTGGCGTAGGTGGTCTCCAGCGCATAGGTCATCGGCCCACGCTCCCAGAGCACGCCGGCGGTGGCGTTGATCGAATCGTCGCCGAGCTCGTTCTTGTCGAGTGCACCGCGCGTCGTGGTTTGCGTGACATCATCCCAACCAAAGCCGCCGAAGACGCGCCAGCCGGGATGCGTCTCCAGTTGGTGCGACATCGTCACAAAGGGCGCGAGGTGGCGCAGGCCGTCGGTCACATCGAGCGGCGGGGTGCCGAGCGGACGCGACCAGTCGACGCCGACCGAGGTGTCCCAGCCGATTTTGAAGGGATCGCCGAAGCGGTACTTGGTGCCGAGATGCAGCGTCGAAAATCCGCTCTCCTCGAAGAAGCCGCCGTGTTTCAGGCCGTGCGTGAAGTACGAATCGGCTTCCGTGGAAACCTCCCAATTGGCGGTAAGGCCGTAACGGAAACCCAGCGCGGTCCGCAGGTGGTCGCGCTTGGTGAGATCGCCGAGATGCGGATGCACGATCAGCCGCAGGGAATTTTTCCGTTCGGTGCGCGGCAGCACGCTGTTGAACACGCCCTGGATGCGCAGGTCGTCGTCGGACGGTTTGGTCGCCGCGGCGGCCGCTGCCGCAGGCGCCGGCATCGTTTCCGCGGCGCCGGCCATCCCGCCACAGAGAAGAGCCCCGGTGAAGAGCAGCCAAGTGGGAGGGGCTTTATGTCCCGACGGTGCGCGCCGCGGCACAAAAAAGCGGACGAATAACACCCATGATGCCGCGGCCCACGAGGGTCCGGCTTTTAGGAAATTTCCAAAATTCGAAATTGGCCCGCGTTTATTTGGCATCTGGAAGTTTGGCCTTTGGCGTTTGCCGCCGCGGTTGTCGGACGTCTGCCGTCGGGGCATAAAGCCCCTCCCACACATTAAACATAGCTGCGATGGACTTGGCGGCCCTCAGGGATTGGTGACGATAGTCTTCTTCTCTCCCGTCTTCTCCTCACCGAGCTGCGAGTAGCGCACAAACTCGTCGGCCGTGAGCGCCTTGTAGAGGTTGTGTTCATAGAGGTAGCTCGCGCCCTGGTAGAAGCTGATCGCCTCCATGCTGGAGACCGTGCTGTCAGCCACTGGGGTCAGCGTCGAGCTGCCGAGTTCGTACTTGTAGGTGGATTCCCCGCGCGGCCGCAGGATCACAAACTCGCCGTTCTCCAGGTGGCCGAGCTTCTGGTAATTGCCGATCAGGGCGTGCGCGTCGTCGGGCGCGATCTTGCGCACGTCGTGGCCGAAGAAGCGCGACGGGTAGCTCCAGTTCAGCAGGCCAAGCAGGGTCGGCGCGTAATCCATCTGGCTGGTGAGGGTCTTGATGTGGCCGGGTGCAATGTGGCCGCCGGGCGCGAAGATGATGAGCGGGATGTGGTAGTTCTGCACCGGCAGCTCGGTCTTGCCCGCGCTCGAGGCGCAGTGGTCAGCCACGATCACGAACACGGTGTTCTTGTACCAGGGCTTGGTCGACGCATCGCGGAGGAACTTGCCGATCGCGTAGTCGGAGTACTTCACCGCGCCGGCGCGGCCCGCGATCTTTGACGGCAGGTCGATGCGACCATCCGGGAACGTGTACGGCCGGTGGTTCGACGTCGTCATGACGAAATAGTGGAACGGCTTGCCGGAGGTCGCGCTCGCGTCGGCCTCGCGCAGGGTCCAGCGGAAGAGATCCTCGTCACACACGCCCCAGACATTGGCGAAGGTGATGTCGCTTTGCGGCACGCCGGTCCGGTCGATCACCCGGTAGCCGTTGTTGCCGAAAAAGTAGTTCATGTTGTCGAAGTAGCCGAAGCCGCCGTAGATGAAGGCGGTGTCGTAGCCCTTCGCGCGGAAGACCGAGCCGAGGGTGAACATGTCCTCATTGCGCGGGCGCTTGATCATCGAGCGGCCCGGCGTCGGCGGCAGCGCGAGGCTGAGCGCCTCCATGCCGCGGTCGGTGCGCGTGCCGGTCGCGTAGAAATTGTCGAACACGAGGCTCTTGCCCGCGACCTCCATGAGGTTGGGCGTGAGGTTCGAAGCGCGGTTGAAGATGCCGAGGAAATCCGCGCTCAGGCTCTCGACCGTGATCTGGATGACGTTCGGCCGCAGCTCGGGGCCGTGGTTCTTGATGTAACGCAGCGTGTCGTAGTCGTTCGGCCGCAGCATCACTGAACCATCCTCGCTGAGCTCGTGACGGAGGCTGGCGAACACCTGGTCGAGCGGCTTCGTCGGGTAGAACTCGTCGTAGTCGAGGACGTTGTTGCGGAAAGCGGCGAACAACGACCAGAGGCCGTTCTTGGCCAGCTCGCGGTTGAAGTTGTTCTTGAAGTTCGGGAGCCAGTCGATGTTCAGCACGAGACCGAGCGCCAGCGCGCCGACGAACCAGAGCGCGCCATTGCGGTAGCGCTGGCGCCAGGGCTCGACGGTGGCCTCGAGCCACGCCTGCGGCATGCGGCTGCGCCAGATCATCCAACCGAAGAGGACGGCGACCGTCGCGAGCGAACCGATGATCAGCGGCATCGGGTACGACTCGCGGATGTTGCCCATCACCTCGGTCGTGTAGACGAGGTAGTCGACCGCGATGAAGTTGAAGCGTACGCCGAACTCGTCCCAGAACGTCCATTCCGCCGCCGCACCGAAGAGCAGGGCAAAGATGATGCCGAAGCCAAAGCCGCCAATCAGCCAGCGCACCCAAACATTCCGCAGCGCGCCGGACGGCAGCACGGTCAGCGCCACGATGAGCGGCAGCGACGCAAAGGCCGCGGCGCCGAGGTCGTACACCACGCCCCAGCCGAAGGCGGCGACCAGGCTGAGCGTCCACGTGACGTCATGGGCCGCCTTGATCAGCAGCGCCACGCGGGTCAGGAACGAGATGCCGAGGAAAACAACGAAGAAAAGCGCCACGCCGCCATGCCGGCGCGCGAGCAACTTGGACAGAAAACCAGGAGTCTTATTCAACGTGAGGTGGACCGGTGGGGGCTCCGGTCAGACGGGAATAAATGCTTTTTGCCGAGGGAGACGCAAGCAGCAGAAGCACTGCGGTTCGTCTTTATTTTTGAACAAGCGACCTCAACGCAGCCGGAGCCGTAATCCTCCTGTAATATTCCGCCCTACATGGGACGGACGACGGAGGGCAGACGACTGAGGACGGACTCTGGGCAGCAAGCCCGGACCTCTGACGGCTGATGGCTGAGGACGGACGTCGGACTCCTGACGGAAAAACCCGGATTACGGACGGCGGAGATCGCACGACCGACGGCGGGCTTCGTTCAGGAAATCACCGACGGAATCGGGGTTGCTCACTGGAATGGCCGTGCCAGGTTGCTGGTCGTAACGGTCGGCGCACGTCCCTGCGCGAAGAGGAGTAAGTTATGAGTGGGCGGATCAATAGCTTCATGGAGCTCCGTGTTTATCAAGACGCCTGTGCTCTCGATCTGGCGGTGTTCCAGATATCCAGGACATTTCCCAAGGAAGAAATGTATTCTTTGACCGACCAAGTGCGGCGGTCATCGCGTTCAATTGGCGCCAATCTCTCCGAAGCGTGGGCGAAGCGCCGCTATCCCGCGCACTTCGTCAGCAAGCTAACCGACTCTGATCGCGAACTCCAAGAGACCCGCCACTGGCTGGGGCGCGCAAAGGCCTACGGATATTTAGCTGATAGCATGTTGGTTTCACTCAACGCCCGTTGCGATCGCGTCGGCGGCCAACTCGGCAGAATGATCGCCCACCCCGAACAATTCAGTTAGGCAGGCCCGATCCCTCCGTACTCCGTCCTCAGCCTTCCGCCTTCGCCTGCCTCAGCCGGTCCAGGAAGACAGCGACAATGATCACCAGGCCGATGATGATTTCCTGAAAATACGTGGGCCAGCCCATCTGTTGGGAGCCGTTGCGGAGAACGCTCATGATCAGGGCGCCGATCATCGAACCGAGCACGGTGCCGACGCCGCCGTTGAGGCTGGCGCCGCCGATGATTACCGCGGCAATGATGTCGAGCTCCAGGCCGACCGCGACGGTGGGATCGCCCTGCCGCAAGCGGGAGAGCTGGAAAAGACCGGCGAGGCCGAAAAACACACCCGCGGCGATATAGACCAGGATCTTGAGGCGCACCGTCGGCACGCCGCTGAAACGCGCCGCGGTTTCGTTGGAACCGAGCGCGAAGAGATGGCGCCCAAAAATCGTGCGCCGCAGGACGACCGACGTGAGCACCGCCAGCCCCAGCGCGACCCACACGCCGGCAGGCAGGGTCTTGTCGAACGGATTGGCCGTGGTCATCCAGCTGTTTATCGGCGAAGCGTCGTAGTTGACGGTTTGGTTGTCGGCGAGCCACTTGGCCGAGCCGCGCACCACGCCGAGCGTGCCGAGCGTGATGATGAAGGGTGTCATGCGCAGGCCGGCGATGGCCGCGCCATTGAGCAAGCCGATGAACGCCCCGGTGCCGACGAGTGCGAGGGTGGTCGCGGTCGCGCCGTACCCGTGCTGGATCATGAGCGCGCCGACGACGCTCGTGAACGCAATGGTCGAGCCGACGGAGAGATCGATGCCCCCGCTCACGATGATCATCGTCATCCCCAGCGCGCCGATGGCCACGATCACCGTCTGGGTGAAGATGATCTTGAAGTTGTGATACGACAGGAAGTATTCGCGCGTCTCGGTGGGGATCGAGAAAAGCAGCGTGACCAGAATCAAACCCAGGAACGGAGCTGCTTTTCGGAGCAGACGACGGACGACTGACGGCGGAGGACTGACGATAGAACCACCAGATTTTTCACCGTTCATTGCTCGTTGTTCATCGATCATATCAGACGACATCCGTGTGATCCGTGTAACCCGTGGTTAAAAACCGGTTCGAAGGTTTGTCGGGGATCGGAAAATTTCAGGTTTCAAGTTTTTCGCCAGCATTTCGCGCAGCGAGAATGCGGGACGGACACAACCGCGGCCAGCAGGGCGACGAGGGTGCATCTCACTCCGCGAATTCTTTCAGCGGCGGGTGGACGATCTCGGCCATCGCGGAGTCGTTGAAATTCTCCTTGGTCACGAAGCCGACGCCGGTGTCGATGCGGGCGGGAACCTTCTCGCCGCGCAGGGCGGCGACGGCGGTCTTCAGGCCGAGGTAACCCATGTTGAGGGGATTCTGCACCACGATGCCCTGGATATCGCCCGCCATCAGGCCGGCGTTGATCGTCTCGCCAGCGTCGAAGCCCACGAGCTTCACCTTGCCGCCCGCAAGGCCGGCGTCGCGCAGCGCGAGCATCATGCCCGAGGTCGTCGACTCGTTGCAGGCGAAGATGCCCTGCACCTGCGGGCCGAAACGGTTCAGGAGGTTCTCCGCGACGCGGCGGGCGGTGTCGCGCGTGGCGCCGCCGTGCTGGTCGGTGGAGAGCAGCTTGATGCCCGGGAAATCCTTTTGCATGACCTCGAGGAAGCCGACCTCGCGCTCCTCGGTGCTGGCGGAGCCGACGGCGTAGCGCAGCATGATGACGTTGCCCTTCCCACCGAGCATCTGGCCGAGATGGCGCGCAGCGATGCGGCCGCCCTCCTTGTTGTCGGTGGCGACGAAACTCGCGATAGCCTGGCTGGCGAGGCCGGAGTCGATGACGATCACCGGGATCTTGCCGTTGACCGCGGTCTCGACCGGGGCGACCAGCGCCTTGTTGTCGAGCGGGGCGAGCACGATGGCGCTCACCTGGCGGCCGACGAAATTCTCCACAACCTGGATCTGCTGCTCGCGGTCGTCCTCGCGGAGCGGTCCTTTCCAGATCACGTTGACGGTGACGCCGGAGGTCGCGAGTTCGCGCTTGGCCTTGATGGCGCCGGCGTGGATCGCCTTCCAGAACTCATGCGTCGTGCCCTTGGGGATGACGGCGATGGTGTAGGTTTCCGCGGCTGGGGCAGCCGCAACGGAGGCAAGAGCGAGAAGAGAGAGGCCGAGAAACCTGCACCCTCGTCGGCCTGCTGGCCGCGGTTGTGTTCGTCCCGCATTCTCGCTGCGCGAAATGCTGGCGAAAAACCTGAAACCTGAGACTAGAGACCTGAAATGAGAAAGCACGGGGGATGGGGGTTAGGGGGAATCTGACGGGACAAGCGCGGGGATGGCGCAGCGAACGGGTGAGGAAGAGGGAAAGGGGAAAAAAAGAAGGAGCAAGGGGGAAGCCTTCGGACAGACGGAGAATTCGCCCCGCCAATTTGAGTTCTATTGTCGCGGGCGGCGGAGAACGGACGACTGACGGCGGAGGTCGAACGACTGACTTCAATTCCAATGCCCCTCGCGGCCGAGCGGCGCAAATCCGACGGAAGCCCGGACGAATAATCGCCCATCCCGAGCAATTCAGCTACGCGCGCAAAATCCCTCCGTCCTCCGTCCTCCGTCCTCCGTCCTCCGTCCTCCGTCCTCCGTCCTCCGTCCTCCGTCCCCTTCCCCCTTGCCGCTTACCGCTTACCGACTCCATCGTGGGGACACGATGGAGTCCCAGCCGCCATTCCGTACGCGCAAAAAACCGAGCTATCCCATCGGCGCACCGCTGCGCTCCTACCTGCAGCGATTCCGGCGCGAGCGCGATTTGCCGGTGACGTACGAGCGGCTGCGGCATTTCCATGAATCGCATCCGCTGATGGACAGCGACGGCCGCAACACGCTCTGGGAATCCGTCGCGTACCAGGCCGAGGAAATCCACGCGCTCAACGAGGACCTCAAGCGCATCTACGCGCTGCTGCGCGTGGACGGCGACTTCTCGGTGATGCAGCACCTTTACATCGACCGCGTGGATTTCTGCAGCTTCGGCAACTCGACGCCGTTCCGCATCCGCATCGTCAATGCGTTCAACGACAATCCCGACTACTTCTACATCAAGAAGGCGGACGCCTCGCGCGTCTACGGCCTCGAGCTCGAGCACCTCCTCTCGCCCAACCGCCTCAATTTCCTCACCCACGGCAACACCCTCGTCGAGGAGCACATCGCCGGCGTGCCCGGCGACATCTTCGCCGCCCGCTGGCTCGAGAACCGCGAGCTGAAACCCATCCGCATCGCCAAGGAGCTGGTGAAGTTCAACGAGCGCTGCTTCGTGCGTCTGCTCGGCGACATGCGCAGCTACAACTACGTGGTCGTGCTCACTCCCGACTTCGAAGGCTGGCAGGTGCGCATCCGCGCGATGGACTTCGACCAGCAGTCGCACCACGGCCGGAAAAACTTCTACCTGCCGCAGTTTTTCAAAGAGAACACCCTGCTCGCCCAGTTCTGCGCGAAACACCTGCACCCGCAGACCGCGCTGCAGTACCAGCGCGAGGAACAGACCCTTATGCTCGCGCGCGCCGATCTTGCCGCGCCGCGCCTGACCGCGCTGCTCGACGCCATGGAAGCCGACCCGATCGCGCCCGAGGAAAACGTAATCTCCCTGCGCGAAGGCCTCGCCGAGCACTTCAAATCCGACCGCTACCTGAAATGCATCAGCATGGGCGCGCTGGTGCGCCTGAATCTTGAGATGCTGCGGCTGCTCAGGGCGGAGCCCTGAGCGGAGGACGGACGACCGAGGGCAGACGGCCGAGGGCGGAGGTCGGCGATAAATCCGGATGGAAGAACGCAAGGCGCGGACTTGGGTCTTCGCGTAGCCCAAACGATTGGAAGGTGGGAGGGGCTTTATGCCCCGACTAAAAACGGACGCAGCGTGCAACGTCAGGGCGGACTGCGAACCACACACCCCACCCTGCGGGCACCCCTCTTGATAGAGGGGAGTTGCCGAAGCCCTGACGACAGATCTCAGGGTCCCAATCGGAACCTCGACCCTACAAATCGGAAAACTTCCGGCATCGGAAATTCCACCCTTTCGCTGCGCGCCATCCTCTGTCATCCGTCTTCCGCGCAACCCTGTCCGTCCTCCGTCCTCCGTCCTCCGTCCTCCGTCCTCCGTCATCCGCCCTCCACCGTCCGATCCCCCAACGTGTCTGCCGTCCGCCTGTCTTCATCCGTCCTCTGCCGTCCGCCGTCTGTCGTCGGCGTTTCAAGTTCTCTGGCGCGATGAAAGCCTGGCTCCTCCTCAAGAACTTGATTTTCACCGCCCTAGTGCCCGGCTTCGTCGTGGGCTGGGTGCCGTTGCGGTGGTTTGCGCGCAATGCGCACTGGCCGGAGCACTGGGTGCCGCGGCATTATGTGGCGGCCATCGTATTTGTGGCCGGCGCCCTCGCCTTTCTTCACTCGCAGTGGTTTTTCTTCTCCCGCGGTCAGGGCACGCCCGCGCCGTTCGATCCGCCGAAAAAATTCGTGCGCCGCGGGCTCTACAAATGGGTGCGCAACCCGATGTACTTGGGCGTGCTCGCGATGGTCGCCTCCGAGGCGCTTTTTCTGCGCTCGGTCGATGTCCTGATCTACTTCATCTGCCTCGCCTGCGTCGTGCATATCTTCGTCGTGCTTTACGAGGAGAACGCCCTGCGCCGGCAATTCGGCGCCATGTACGAAGACTACAAGCGCGACGTCTCGCGCTGGCTCCCGCGGCAGCCGAAGCCGATGCTGCAAACGGTCGCGCCCTTCGAGGTGAAGGGCGGTAAGCGGTAAGCGGCAGGGGGTAAGTGTCGTCGGAAAAGAGCAGCGTGGTGACCACGCGAAAAGCGGTAAGGGGTATGCGGCAGGCGGCAAGAGTCGGCTCTTCCTCTGCAGGAACGCACAACTAAACTAAGCGGTTCGGCGCTGAATCTAAACGCCTACCTCTTTCCTCTTACCACTTGCCGGGCGGATTACCGCTCCGCTTTTTCAGGCGCGAGCTTGCCGTCACCCTTCCCGCTGCCCTTGTCATCCGCGTTCACATAGTAGCCCTTATACGCCTTGTCGGAGTAGTGGCCGTAGTAGTAACCGCCGAGACGCTGGTCGAGGCCGTTGAGGACGGCGCCGAAGTGCGGGACGCTGATCTCGAGCAAGCGTTGGACGCAGAATTGCGCGGCCTTGCGGCGGACCTTGTTGAAAAAGATCGAGTAGATCGAACCGTCGCACAGCGGCAGGATGATGAAGGCGTCGCTCACCAGGCTGACCGGCGGCGTGTCGATGAAGATGCGATCGTAGCGCTTGCGCAGCTCGACCAGCATGACTTCGAAATTCTTGCTCGTGAGATTCTGGGCCGGATTTTCCGAGCGACCGCCGGAGGACATCAGGTCGAGGTTCGGGCGGATGCCCTTCTGGATGACCTCGTCGAGCGGGGCGTTCTGCGTGCAGACGTCGATCACACCCTTGAGGTTGTCGACCTTGAACCCGCGGTGCGCCGTCGGACGGCGAAGATCGCAGTCGACGAGAAGCACCTTCTCTCCGTGCGAAGCGAAGCAGAGCGCGAGATTGCGCGTGATGAAGGATTTGCCTTCGCCCGGCACTGTGCTGGTGACGACGATGCACTTCGCGTTACGCCCCTCTTCCTTCAAACGTAGGCTGGAATAGAGCGTGGAGAAAGCCTCGGCGATTTCCGGCTCCTTCGGCGCTTCAAACGCCGTGGCGGCACTTTCCGAACCAGGAGTCGAGGAACTGAACCGCGGCACGATCGCCAGCAACGGCAGGCCGATGGCGACCTCGATGTCGTATGCGCTCTTCACGCGATCATCAGCGTAAGCGACAAAGAAGGCCAAGGCGACGCCCATGCCCATGCCGCCAATCACACCCAGCGCGAGATTGATGAGAATGCGCGGCGAGACCGGTTTGCGACCCGGGGACGCGCGATCGACGAGGCGAGCGTTCTGCGTCTCCACCGTGCCGCTGATAGAGGTTTCGCGCATGCGGCCGAGAAGATTCTCGAGCAGCTTCTCGTTGATCGAGAAATCGCGCTCCATGTTCGTGTACTCGACGCCAAAGCGGTCGAGGCTGAGGGAGCTGGTTTCCTGCGTCGCCAGCGCGGCACGGGCGTGGGCCAGGTTTTGCAAGGCCGCTTGATAAGTGGCTTCGATCTGTGCAGTTGTCGTCTTGATCGCCTGCTGCAACTGGACGTCGGCTTCCTTGAGCGTGTTGGTCGCCGCGATCATCTGGGGATGCCCCGCGCGATAGCGTTCACTCAGCTTGCTCACGGCCAGCCGGGCATCCGTGACTTGCTGCTGCAGGCGGCTCACACTCGGATCAGCCGCGATAAATGAAAGGGTCATCAAGTCGGTGCCCGCCTGCTTGGCGGCCATGACCTGCTTCCAGCGCGTGTCCGCCGCCTGGAGTTCTACCCCGCTCTGGGTGACGGCGAGATTGAGCGCCTTCAGTGTCTCGGTGCTGATATCTTTGCGTTGATCGAGGGAAACTAGGTTGTTTTTCTCGCGATACGCTTGCAACGCGCGCGCCATGTCATCGACTTTCTTGCGCTGCTCGACGGCCCGCCCCTCAAGTTCTTCCACGGCCTTGAGCGATTCATCTACGCGCGCACGCGCGGTGTAGCTGATGTACTCATCTGCAAAAAGATTGGCGATCCTTGCGGTCAAATCGCGATCCGGATGGTCGTAATTGATCGCAACGACAAGGCTTAGCCTTTGCGGAACAATATCCCGGTTTCGCTCTAGGATCTCGAGCGGATCCAACGGTTTGTCATCTGCGTCGCGCTTCTTTTCGTAGGGGGCCAAAAAGCGTTTAAGTTCGTCGCCCTGGAGGCGCGCATAAACACGTTGGATAATCGTTCCGCTCTTAAGGATATTAACCTGCGTATTGAGGTCTTCGGCCGACTTTACTTCGCTGTCCATGACCTGCTGAACATTCAGTACGTTCGGATTGCGCCGGAAAATTTCTACCATGGCCGTAGATTCCCAAATCGGAGTCCGACTGAACGTGTAGATACTGACCGCCGCCATCGTCAGCACAAAGGCGATAACGATGTACCACATCCGCTCACGCAATATGGCTATGTAGTCTTGCAGGGAGCGATGGGCGACCGTGTCGCCACCACCATACCCGTATCCATAGCCAGCAGAATTGCCGTAACCGTAGGTGCTCGCGTAACCGTATTGATGATCGCCCGTACCGTAACCGGAAGAGCCGCGTGAGGATTTCTTGGACATGCGAGAGGGGGAAGAGGGAGGTGGTAAGCGGTAAGCGCGGATCAGGTGGCGGGAATCAGATGACAGAAGTCAGACGACGGAGGGCGGAACTCGAGAAGTGGATGGGAGGCGACTGAAATCAGAGAGCGGAAGTGGTGGTTAGGAAAATTTGTTCGGAGTGGATCAGGCGCTTGCCTCTTGCCGAGAGGCGAAGCCTCACAGCAGTCTCTCTGGCACGTTGATCACGTCACCTTGTTGTAGCATCCATTGATCGGCGTCTTTACTCTGGATGATGTTGTCGGCGTTGATTTCGGTGGTGGTGGTTTTACCGTCAGCATCAGTGCGCGTGAGGGTTACTCGCTTGCGATCCGCAAGCCGCGTGAAACCACCTGCCAGCGCAATAGCATCAAGGAACTTAAGCGGACGGTCAGAAGGAATATCCACGGCACCAGCCTTAGCCACCTGACCAAGCACCTTCACATCACGTTTGGCATATTCCATTACCGTGAGGTTGATCTGTGGATTGACTAGGAAGTCTTTGTTGTAGAGATCGCGAATAACGTCCTGCGCCTGTTGCACCGTTTTGCCCTTGAGATCGACCTTGTTGATCAGCGGTAGCGTGATCGAGCTGTCCTGGGTAACGCGCACCTGGCGTTCCATGTCGGGCTCCTGGAAGACTTCGACCTTCACGAGGTCCATGGGCTGAAGCACGTACTCGGCCTGTGCCGAGTCCGCAGCGAAGCTGCTGACGCTGCCGCTCAGCGCGGCCAGCGTGAGTGCCAGAAGACGGACGACGGACGACAGACGGCGGACGGCCACCAGAGGACGGAGGACTGACGACAGACGGCTGATGAAAGCGGGCACAAGCGCGAGGCGGTAAGCGGTAAGCGGTAAGCGTGAAATGCTCATGTCTAGAGGGGGAGGCGGAACGATAGGGACGGCTTTATTGGTGGATTCTTAAGCGCAAACCGGCGGCGAGAAAGGCATTTGTGGCTGGAGACGAAAAAACCTGAGAACCGCCCCGAAAAAGGGTTCAGCTCTCAGGTTTCGAAAGAGCGCCTCACTGGCGCGAATTACTCAGAACTGGAAGGTCGCGGACAGCGCCAAGATACTATTCTTGAAATTCGCCGTGGGAAGATCCGAGTCGTTGTTCGAATAAACGTAGGTGCCGTTGACCGAAAGGTTATGGCTAATCGCGTAGTTGGCTCCGATCTGGCCAGTCCAATAGTCGTCGGTACGCTTCGTGGTGTTGTAATCGTACTGATTGTAGGAAAGCGATCCAATCAAACTGAGATCCGTGGTGAGTGCGGTATTAAAACCACCGGAGAGCGTTGCGATGCGATAAGAGTCTCCGACCGCACCATAGCCATAACGATTACTAGCCGCGAAGTTGAGCGAGGATTTCGGCGTCAGCGCGAAGGTGAGGCTCGATTCGAGACCGATCGAACCTTTGCTCTGACCAGCATCGGGATCGAAAGAGACATAACCGACGGAAACTTCACCGACCAACTTGGGCGTGATTTCGCCACGGGCACCGACGCTGTAGAAAATTTCATTACTGTCGATTGCGCCGGTGCCATCGATCTTGTTGCTGCGATAGCGTACGCCGGCACTGAAATCCAGTTTAGGGAGGTACTTATAGTAGTACTTCACCGGCACCTCGATCCATTGCCAGTCGCGATATCCCGCCGGCTTGTAGTTGGTGTCATCATAGGTCACGCCAACGAGGACACTGGATTTATCGCTCCACTGAACTTCATCCAGTACTGACGCGTGGATCAGATCGCGTTCGGCTAAGACTGCGCCACGAATTTCACGAGTGGCCTGATTGGCTTGGTGAAACCAAGCATTAACACCGATCTTCATTTTGCCGTCGTCATAAGTGGAAGCGAGGTCCACCAGTGTGAGATTGGTGTTGAGACCGCTATTGTCGCTATAGAGCTGGAACTGCTCGCTGACCGAGAAGGTCGTGCTATTGACCGCGCCTTCACCCGATACGACCGATACTGCCGGCGCGAGGGTCCACAGCGTCTCACTCGTCTCGTTGGTCGAGCTGAGGAAGAGATTATCATTGAACTGAACTCCGGCGCTGACGCTCGGGATTACCTTGATGCCGTCATCCAACTCGATGGCCGCGCGGGCCCCGAGAGCGGAAACAGACAGGATGGCGAGAAGAGTGAATTTAGACCTCATGGCGTGTATAGATTACGGTGTGTTGATAGCGTCCTGCGCTGCGGTCACAGCGCAGGAAAGAAGATTTTCTGGAAACGGCGTTACTGCGAAGGGCTGGCCTCGGTCGGCGGGGTCGTCGTGACTTGGATCACGGGCGCGGCCGGCTTCTCGAGAGCGGCGCCAGGAGCACCGGCGACTTCGTTGGCCGTCGGCGGCAGAACCACAGAAGCGATAACCGCGGCCTGCGCCGGGGCCGCGCTCTTTGCGGCGGCAATGATGGTGAGGCCTTGAGCCGCAGGAGCCGCGTTAACCGCAGCCGTCACGACAGCCTTCACATCGGCGCTCACTGTCGCAGCAGGGGTTCCCGCCGGAGCAGCCTGAACAACAGCCGTCACCGCAGCCGAGACGACCGCCTTGGAGATCGCCTCAGAATTGCTGCTACCCGCCGGAACCGCCTTGATGACTGCAGCTACAATGTCGGCAGCCTGGTCGGGATTCGCCTTCACCGCATCAGCAACGAGCTTGGCGGCCTCTTCCGGCGTGGTGGTAGCGGTGATCTGAGCGGCAACGGTTTCCGCGGCAGTCGCGGCATGCGCAACCGGGAGAGCCACGGCGAGCGCGATCAAGGAGATGAGGAAGCGAATTTTCATAGTATTTGCGATTTGTCGGACTATCCCGATGCCAGCTTGAAGAATACCAATCAAGGCCGGATTTTTACCTGGATGTAACTTTATAGATTATCCCGAAAATACATAGGTATATATACCTATGTATTGCCTGGGTAAGCGCCCGCCCGCACCAATGCACCAATATTACCTCGCGCCGCCGAGAAGACCAATCTGATGGTCGACCTCTTCAACCGGACTTCAAAGAGAATTTGTCTGTAGGATGCGGCCTTACATTTCCGGGCTGCTGGTTCTCTGTTTCTAGGCCGGCATCCGCCAGTTGCGAACGGATGGTACAGCATAGCCGCGTGGTCGTCGTACACATCCAAGATCCAACTAAGGTTTTCCGCTTCAGTCGCCGTAAAAGAGTATCATTGCCTCTCCTACCTATCTTTGAACTCTCTAAATTATGCTTTCCAAGACCCGTATTTTTCTGGTTCTCGGCTTTCTTGCAGCTGGAAGTTTTGCGAGCGTATGGGCGGTTCCCGATGAACCCGCCGGGGGAATATCTACCTTACCGACTCCTTGGATAATCGCCCACCGCGGTGGTCCACTACTTTGGCCCGAAGAAACAATGGAAGCATACGAGGCCTCAACCAAAGCAGGTAATGAGTTTGTAGAAACAGATTGTTGGCTGCTCAAGGGAGACGAAAACATCGGACTCATGCATGATGCTCCGCTTGCGCGGACCACCGGCAGTGATCGATACGTCCCTCAACTTACAGCTCGTGAGTGGGGCGACCTGAAAATTGATGGCACAAAGTTATTGGGACATGCTTGGGGGAAGTATCATGCGCCATTTCTGGACGAGGTGCTGGCGCGATTCCGCAACCAGAAAATCGTTTTTGTTGAACCCAAAGATGGGCGCTCCGGTGCGGCGATCGTCGCTAAACTTAAAGAGTATGGCATATCAAAAGATTATGCCGTCGTGAATTCCGGGTATCCCACCCAACTCAAAGCGGCTATAAACGCTGGCTACAAAGCGTGCATAAATCTAGGAGATCTAGACCAGGATCCGAACGATCTGAAAAAGAAGGGATATTGGGGTGTTTTAATTCCCTACAAAACCAATCGAGGCCGCATCGAAACTTATATAAGCGAACTCCATGCGGTTGGTCTTAAGGTTCTCGGCCAGACCAACGGACAAACACAAAGGGAAGAGATGATCAAATTGGGCTTCGATGGAATCTACACGGATGACCCGCTCTACATGGCGTTGAACGGAAACTATCGGAAAAATACAGACTCGTATAAAACCCAAACGTGGGCTGCGGGGATGCACGGCATGCAGCCGGATGGACGCGGCTATTTTACGCCTCCTGATAAATGGGGCATGGATTCTTCCCAGGATGATTCATTCAAAAGCTGCCTGCAGGGATGGATGTGCCCAATTGGTGGTTCTCGTGTCGCTCTGGAATGGAAGATGACTTTATCCATCACCTTCGGGCCGCGTTTTACAGAAGGCCGTTGGGCCAGTGTCGCCATTCTGATGGCCGATACCTGGCTCGACAGCGACGTCGCCCCCACGCTACCCCTCTTGGGATACAACATTCTATTTCTCAATAACGGTGGAATTTCGATGAACCGCTATGATGGGGCTGCAAGAAATCCACCGACGGCGATTGCTACAACCACGGGGCCGGCAATTGCGGCCGGAGAAACCGTTCGTTTCTCCATCACAACGACGCCTGGCCAGATTCGCATTGACCGTCTTGACGGCAAAGCGAGCTTGGTCGTGCAAGATAGGAACTATCGCGGGGCCTATGTTGCTTTCGGAACCAAGGGCCAACGCGCTGATTTCTCAGATGTCGTCCTGTCGGTTCCCTGATCGCTTTTCGAATCACCATCCACCAAGCCATGGCCAAGAAGAATAAGAAAAAAATTCTGACTTACGGGACCTTCGATGTACTCCATCGCGGGCACATCAATTTGCTCAAACGCGCCCGCGCGTTAGGTGACTATCTTGTCGTCGCGTTATCTTCCGATGGGTTTAATAAAATAAAAGGGAAGACCAGCGTTTTTCCTTATGCTGAGAGAAAGCTAATCCTCGAGAACCTCTGGATGGTTGATCTGGTAATTCCCGAGCGCACCTGGTCTCAGAAGCCAAAGGACATTAAGCGTCTCGGCATTGATACTTTTGTGATGGGTGATGACTGGGTTGGAAAATTCGATGAGCTAAAAGCGTTTTGCGAAGTGGTATACCTGCCTCGCACCACCGGTATCTCGACCACCCAGATCAAAGAGCGAATGGCCAAAATTAAGAAAATCTAAGGTTTAGAATTCGCTTTCTGCGCTGATCGCTGAACCGGCGAGGTGTGAGTTTGCCTTGGGTCAATCAATCGTTTGGACGACTAGCATATTCTTTCATGGACCTGCATAATGATCTGGCGGTTTGTCTGTTTGGATCGGTCGCTCGCTTGCCATCTCTCAACCAAAGCACGTCGAATCCAAACGCAGGCGGAGCCATCTCTTGAATCTGCTGATCACCTATACCCAAGACCTTTACTTTCGCATAATTGCGCTGATCAACCGCTGTATTCCCAAGCGGCGACAGGTCCTACTAAGTGCATTCCCTGATATCGAAGATCAGACAATCGCTGTACTCCGCTGGCTCGAAACGGAACGACCGGATATGGACGTCATCGTTCTTACGCGCGATACACCCCTGAAGGTACGCCCGCTCTTGGAGCAACTTCTGGGTAAGCGAACAGAACGTGTTCGTGTTTATAGTAAACATAGCCTGTGGGGGCTCTGGGCGTATTGGCGGTCTAAATATGTTCTATTTACTCACGGACTATACGGCTTCTTGCCCGTTTCCAAGGGCCAGTCTGTTGTGAATCTCTGGCACGGCATGCCCTTAAAGCGCATCTGGAGGGGGCTTGACGGCAGTTTCATTCCTCAATGCACGTGGCTGCTTAGTACATCGGCGAAATTCTCGACGGTTCAATCTTTGGCATCTGGCTTTCCCGTGGATCGCATTCCGGTTACGGGGCTTCCGCGCAATGATTTGCTCTTCTCAAGTTCCACAAAGACAAAGTTATTCAAAGGCGAAATTGGTGCGGGAGTTAATCGAGTCCTGTTTTTTCTTCCAACCTACAGGCAATCCAAAGTCGGATTTCATACACTTGATGGACGCGAAACCGACAATGCGCTTGGCATGAGCGTAGACGAAGTTGCGATTCTTGATCGTACGCTCGCCACATCCGACATGCGCATGCTGGTAAAACCCCACCCCATGTCGGTTCATGCCGGTCGCGATATGCGTTTAAGCGATCGCATTTGGATCGTTTCAGACCAGTGGTTGCATGAGCGCGGAGTAACCCTGTATGAAGCCCTGGCCCAAGTGGACGCATTGATCACCGACATCTCGTCAGTGTATGTCGATTTCCTCGCACTACGTCGGCCTGTTTTCTTTTTCTTCCCCGATCTATCTGAATATCGGCGAACACGTACTTTTCTTCTGGAGCCGATTGAAGAATGGCTCGCTGGTCCACTTTGCACTACCGTTGCAGAGTTGATCGCGGCTCTGGAGAAATTCGGCATGGGCAATGATGAGCAGGAGGAAAAACGCCGACGCTTTGCCGAAATCCTCAATCCCCAAAGCAAACCAGACGCGACCGCGCGGCTTTTCGCCCTGCTTCATATTTAACGCGATGGTTCAAATTCGAAAAGGCCTCGTTTGGCTCAAACACCAGGCTCTAAACTGGAATTCCCCTCTCGGAACGATGGGTATTCGCGTGCTGGGACTTGCTGCAAATTTTGTCGTCCTGATGGTAATCGCGCGATGGATGGGACAGGACGTATTGGGATTGGTAATCGCGATCAACGGCGCGGCCTTCTTCGGTGGAACCCTTCTGTCGATGGGCGTGCCTACGGTTTTACTCAAAACTTTGACCGATCACTTGGTCGTCAACGATCGGAGTAAGTTTTATGCAGAGTACCTGCGTGGACTTAAAATCGTCATCACGATTGGATTCGCAGGCTGCATTTTCACCGTCGTTTTGGCGGCTTTGCAGGTTTGCCACATCCTACCCGAAAAGATCGGCAGTCTGGGCAGCGCTGAAATAATCGCGTTGGGCGTCTGCTCTTTGTGCATGGCCATTCAGCTCGTCGTCACAAGTGCGATTCGCGCACTGAGGCAGCCCGCTTGGTCCGGTTTTTTTCAATTCTGTTCGCCACCGCTTTTTCTGTTCGCCGCGTTTGCCGCTGCTAGAGCTTTATACCCAGACGTTTCTTTGTCCGTGGGTTTAAATGCCCAAACTGTTTCCTTCGTTGGAAACACGATACTAATGCTAGTTTTTTTCAGGCGGGCGGCGCACAACGAAACCTTGTCCTGCACACTTGATGATTTTTCGTGGATAGATGCGCGCGGTTTCTGGATCTTAAGCTTTCTGAGTTCAGCTGCCGCAAATGCACCTGTTTTACTCGCAACTATTTTATTCGATCCCAGTACAATTGCGCTGATTGGCGTACCGTTTCGAATTGCGAATCTGCCGATGACCATAGTGACCGCTCTCGGCGCGTATTATTCTCCGCTAATACGCGAAGCCCATCTGCTCGAAAACTGGGACCGAATGCGCAGCGAATTGGTGCAAAGCCAGTGGATCGGCAGCATACTGGTTTTCCCTTTTCTCGTCACAGCTATAGTCGCGCCAACTTGGCTTCTTGGGCTCTTCCACATTCATAGCGCCACCGCGGAGATCGTTCTCCTGGTCTTTACGTGCGCTCAATTGATAATCGCCAGCTGTGGCGTTTGTTCACAGTACCTTGCGATGACCAACTTGCAGGACAAGGCCTCGCGGCTGACCTTGATCTCCCTTGTTTCCATTTCCGTGCTGGCAATTCTGCTCGGCAAATATTGGGGCGCCTGTGGGGTCGCCGTCATCTGGGCTTCATTTTCATCAATCAGGCAGCTTGCACTCAGACAAATATGCCCGACTCGAGCGCCTGCGTCGGCGGTTTCAACCATGCAATAATCCCTACGCCGCCGCCTCATGAAGATCAAAAGCCCAACAACCGCGCTCTACCAAACGGCTCAATCCTTACTGTTGGGCTTTCTGAGCTGGGTTCTGCCTAAGGAATCAAACCTGCTTGTTTTCTATCCGATACACGAAAAGCGAAAATTCTCGGGAAACCTCAAAGCCCTGGCGCTCTGTTTCGCGAAAAACTATCCCCAGTATCAAGTTTGTTGGTTAACCCCTGATGCCGGTGTTGCGCGATCTGTTGAGCTCGCGGGTTTAAGGGCGAAGGTCTTTTCCCGGTTGCCCATTTGGACATTGGCCCGAGCTCGTCTGATCTTTGTGGATTCCTACGTGAAGTATCTTTGCTTCGGAGATTTCTCGGTTATTCAAGCTTGGCACGGCGTTGGTTACAAACTGGTGGGGGCGATCAATCCGAAAAACGGACGGTTCAAAAGAGCCCTTTTGCTACTCATGCATCGCCAATACAAATTGGCTCTCGCGAGTTCCAGGGTCGATCAGCTTCAGAAGATTGAAATGTTTCAAACTCCATTTGTTGAGATAACTGGCTCACCAAGAAATGACGTTCTTTTCGGATCGAAGGAAGAAATTGCCCAGAGAAGAGCGTCTCTAGGACTAGGGGCATTCCGGCGAGTTATATTGTATGCTCCGACGTACCGAGATGTCGGCGGGAAGCCTCCCTTTAAGCCGGAGTTCTGGTCCCGGATTAATGCTTCTGCCGCCGCCACCGGCACTGTGTTCATTATCAAAAAGCACCCTCTTGAAAATACACTCATCGTTCCTCCTGGGCTTAGCAATATTTTCGATCTCTCCTCAGCCTTAGATGATACACAAACTGCTTTGCTGATCTCGGACGTGCTTATCACGGACTATAGCAGTATTGCGACCGATTTTGTTCTCATGCGCCGTCCCGTTTTATTCTATATGTACGATGCAGAGGACTACATGGCCAAATCCCGAGATTTCTACTTCGATCTCTTTGAGATTCTTCCTGGCCCCATAGTGAAGGATCCTGAACAACTACTTTCCTTGTCGCTCGATGTCCATTGGTTCACGGATCCGGAATATCAGCAGGGATACAATAAATTCATTGATCTCTTTCATGAAAATAAGGACGGCCTTTCAAGTGAAAGAGCCACACGAGCGATCGCTCAAAAAATTTGTCGGCTCAAGTAAGACATCATGGCTTACATAATTATCGCGATAGCGGTTTTTTTATCAGCAGGCGTAGCATGCGTGCTCCTGCTGCGTCGTCTTTCCACCCGCATCCAAGATCTCATTGATCTTTTGATCTACTGCCTTTTGGGGTTTTCCGCTGCCATTCATATTATCCCCGGTTTGGCTTGGTGTGTCGCACTTATCCCGCCCCTCAACGATCCAGCCAATCCCTACATTACTGGTATTGGTGGCGCAGCCTATGGCATGAATTACCGCTACTATCCATATGCGGCTTTGTTCTATTCTCTACTTTCAATCGCGAGCGCCGCGTCCGGTTTCATTATTCTCCGGCGTGGCGGCACGGTCCGCTTTGTAGTGGAGAGTATTAGGGAAAACTTCCGTCGTTTACCGCTACGGCATATCCTCGTCGGCAGTTTCGTCTTGGCCTGTGGATACCTTATCCTGTCGGGGGCTTTGCTGGGTTGGAGAAATCTTTGGAGCGTTGACACCACTCGGCGCGATTTGGCGGACGCGGTGCTATTTGGTTTCATCGACCATCGATCTTTTGTGCTCGCCGCATTTTTTGTTTCTTTACCACTAGTGATCATTGGTTGCTTCGGGGATTTGAGAACTAGCCTGGGTTGTGCGCTCATCGTTGCATTATTCGCGCTACCTTCTGTGGCCCTAGGCTCGCGGCGCGGCTCTGCGCTACTTCTTGCTGTCGTATTTTTCCTGACGATTCGGACGCGGTACCGAATGTGGCTGCTTATTCCCTCGGCCATATTGAGTATTTTCATCTATCTTCATCCCCTCGTGCTGCGGGCCCAAAATTCAGGGTTAGGCCTTCGCAACGCCGCGGTTGTTGCTAAAGAGATGGTCGGTTTTGATTTTGAGCACAAAAACTATGTAATTCTTGCACTCTGTAATTTGGGGCAGGGATTTCCTCTTTTCGTTGAATCCTTGGACGCCAAATTCGCCGGCGTAAATATTCTGCAAGGTGTTCCCAGAATGTACTACGCTGTATCATTCAGCCCATTTCCATCGCTCATTGATGGCTATAAGCAGAATTACCTCCAGTATCATGCCCGGGTTAACCAATATTCCCCTTATAATGGTTACGCAGAGATGGCGGCTTTAAACATATTCTGGGGGTGGATTTTCATTTTCGTTTTCATCTTTGTTTCGGTGAAAATGCTTTTGCTGATTAAGGCCATTCCCGGCTGGGGTCGTTGGTCGGCAGTGCTTTTATTTATGGGCACGATCGTCATGCTGGCCCACATGCAGCAATATAACGTCAGACAGGCATCGAGATTTTTCTTCTATCCTTTCGATGTTACGCTGTTGCTCATTGTTGTTCATCGGATTTTCGGTCCTCGCGTTCTACCCGCGAAAGTTAATCGCGTTTCGCCGAGCGGTAGCGGAATGCCCCAACACTAATGCTCGCGATCATTGGCCCCCTTCCTCCGCCCCGGCATGGAGTGTCTGCCATCAACGAGGCCGTCGTCAGATTCGTCCAAACAGAAAATCTTGCACCGCTCTGCTTCAACACTTCACCGAATGCTCTCGGAAGTTCAATAAAAGCAAGGGCCAGCCGATGGCTAAAAATCGCTCAAGCCGCCCTTGGTATTTATCGCAGTACCCAAGGCCAACCCTCCTGCGTTGCATATTTTTCAGTTAGTGGCGGCTGGGGGATGTTATACGAGATATTTTTGGTGTCCGTTGCCCGCGCAAATGGAGCAAAGATTGTACTCCATCATCATAGTTTTCGTTACCTAGATCGCATGTTTCGACCGATGGGGTTCCTCAATCGGGTCGCGGGACAAGAGGCTTGGCACATTGTGCTCTGCCAAGGCATGGCGACTGCGTTGGGCCAGCGATATCCTGCTGCGAAAAACATCCTTGCTCTCTCCAACGCTGCTTTCTTCGCAAGCCCCGCGAATACCGGAAGAACTCATCGGACGTGTGATATCGTCGGACATCTTTCCAACCTATCTGAAGCAAAGGGTGTTTTCGAAGTGCTGAGGCTGGCGAAGCGCGCGCAAAAAGAGGGCCTTGGGTTTCGATTTAAAATTGCAGGTCCTTTTGAAAATGAAGCGATAGAATCGCAATGCAGGGCCATGTCTTCCGACTTAAGTAATGTGGAATTTCTTGGCCCGCTTTACGGACCTGCGAAGGAGGCCTTTTTTCAAAGTGTGGGTGTCTTTGTTTTTCCCACCACGTACCAGAACGAAGCAGAACCCTTGGTGATCCACGAAGCGCTCAGCGTCGGCTGTCCTGTAATTTCCTACGATCGTGGCTGCATCGGGGCTCTAGTGGACAGCCGCTGCGGACTTTTAGTCCCACGCGAGATAGGCTTTTCTGACTCAGCCCTGACGTTGCTTCGTCACTGGCATGCTAATTCAGACGCGTATGCAGAGGCATGCCGCTGTGCCTCGGATAAATTTGAGGTTTTGCGTTGCGCGGGGATCCAGGCAAAGAAGAAGTTTCTGGAGCTTCTTCATAATAGCGCCCCCACCGCATGACTTCGGTTCGAAATGATCTCTTCAGCCCCAACAAGGGATTAGTGCGCGGACGCTCCCGGCCTGTTGAAGCATCATGGTATTTAATAAAATGCGTTTTTTTCCTGAGTGCCTTTCCGTGGCCGTCTGCACTGCGCGTCCTGTTCCTCCGGCTTTTCGGTGCCACGGTAGGTGACCACGTCTACATCAAACCACGCGTTAACATCCATTTTCCCTGGAAGTTAATTCTCCATGATCACGTCTGGATTGGTGAGGAAGTGTTCATTCTGAACTTTGAGCCGGTCGAAATCGGCCGGCATGCTTGCATATCACAGCGCACGTTTCTTTGCGCCGGTAATCATGACTATCGCGATCCGGCCATGGGCTACCGCAACCAACCGATCACGATTGGCGCAGGCGCCTGGGTCGGGGCCCAGTGCTTTGTCGCACCGGGCGTGGTGATCGAGACGGAATGCGTTGTTACCGCCGGCAGCATTGTCACCCAGTCCCAGCCTGCGCGCATGGTGTGTTCTGGCAACCCCTGCATCGCCGTAAAGCCGCGTTGGAAGTCCGCGGAGTAGGCTCCGGCTTACGGCATCACGCTTCGCTCGCGGTGCCGGGCAATCACCCAAGGCAGGCTCAAAGCCGCCCGATAGCGGGGCCAAAATTTGCGCGGACTGCTGAGCAGCCGCTGCAGCCAGCCGAGGTAGAGTCGATCCACCCACTTCGGAATGCGGGCCTGACGGCCGGAGAGGAAGGCAATGGCCGCACCGGTGCAGATGATGGCCGGTTTGTAGGAAAGATTCTGGCGGAGATAATAGCCCAGCCGCTCCTGCACTCCTCCACCTACGCACAGAATGACGAAGGCGGGGTGCGTTTTCTCTATCTGGCGCAAGAGCACTTCATCGCACAACTCGCCGGCAGAAGAAAACATCGGGGCCAGGTAGACGTGGTCGTCCGCGACGGGGATGCCCTGCGTCGCCAGCCATGCGAGATTGGCAACCGAGTCGTCGGGCGTGGGCATCACCCAAAACGTGGAGGACGGACGGCGGAACTCGGGGAGTTCGAGCAAAGCCTGCAGAAAACGAAGCCCGGAGATCCGGACCAGACTGTCTCGTTGAAAAAAACGCCAGAGCAGGACCATGAATCCGCTGTCGGTGATCGCGAAATCGCAGCCCTCGACGGCTTCGCGGTGCGCCACATCCTCCCGCAGGTGCGTCAACACCGGAGCCGACGGCACGGCAATCAGGCCGCCCTGCTTGGTGAGTTCCATCAGGCCCGCGGGCTGACCAACATAGAAACGTACACCAAGAATCTGGCGAAAATCGGCCTCGGTCACGGGAAAAGGAAGTGGACTGCGATCTGGTGCGGCCATGTACACCGCGAAACTCTCTGCACGCGTCCGGCCACTTTCAATGCTCAACCCTCCCGCCGTCAGCGATCGTCCGTTGGCGGTCCATCCCCCGGTTCGTTCGTCGTGCACGCATCCAATATTCCGACCCGGTCCCTTGTCGTCTTTTTACCTGCGGTATTTTCCCTGAGGATGACATTGAACTCTCGACCTATAATCGGCTTATTCGACCCTCCAGATCGATCGCCACCGGCCGATTAACTCGTGTTCCCTTCTCCACTTCCGCCACAATCCCGCCGGTTTCCGCCACAATTTCTCTCGCTTATAGAAAACCTTTCTTGCCCCGGGCTCTTTGCTCCCAGCTCTTAGCTCTCCGCCCAATCCATGTTCGTCCAACGTCTCCGCGGTTTAGTTAATCTGCACGTGGCTTTCACCACGGCGGCCGCGTTGTTGTTAATGGTGGCTTATGCGGCGGTCATGCCGCTGCTGCCGCTGCCCCCCCTCAACGACAGCCTGAACCTGCTTCCCTACTATCTCTGTGTCGGGCTGGCGATGATTCTCAGCGCACGTTCGGTGCGCGAACTGGCCGGGCGATTCCATCGCCTGACTTGGGTTGACGCGGCCTGGCTGGCCACCCGGCAGGTCGCCATGGTGCTCGTTTTCATTTCGGGCTTCATGTTCGCGTTCAAGGATCGCGATCTCAGCCGCATCTTCATGATCAGCTATCTGATCATCTGCTGGTTCATGCTCGTGCTGATCAACCAAGGTCTGCCGCACATGATGTCCCGCGCCTTCTTTGCCAACTCGCGCAAGGTTCCCACCCTCTTTGTCGGCACCCTGAGCGGCTTGGAGAAGTTGCGCGGCTGGCTGAAATCAAAAGAGGCGCTGGGTTTGCACGCCGCCGGATTCCTGAGCCTGGAGGGCACTCCGCTTCACGGCACGCAACCGCCGTTCATGGGCGAACTGCCTGACTTGGGCCAGCGCATTGAGGACACCGGAGCCGTGCAAGTGGTGATGCTGGAGATTCCGCGCACGCAAACCGAAGGCCGTTATGTCATCGATGCCTGCCAGAACAAGGGCGCCCGTTTGTTGATTTATAGCAACCTCGCCGAGCAGTTGCGCCATCCTCTGATCACGGTCAACGAAGAGGGTCACCAGTTTTATACGCTACAAGAGGAGCCGCTTGAAGATCCCTTCAGCCGTTTGTTGAAGCGCCTTTACGATATAGCGCTATCTCTGCCCGTAGTGCTGTTTATTCTCCCACCGCTGACCGCGGTGACGTGGCTGGTGCAACGCTTCCAAGCGCCTGGCCCTGTATTTTTCAAACAAGAACGAACTGGCTACGGCCATCAACCGTTCTGGATGTTAAAGTTTCGATCGATGTATGCCGTGCAGCAAGACGCCAAGGCAGAAGCCCAACAAGCGCGCAAGGGTGACAGTCGCATCTATCCGTTTGGTGCGTTCCTACGGCGCAGCAGCCTCGATGAAATTCCGCAGTTCTGGAACGTGCTGGCGGGTTCTATGAGCGCCATTGGGCCGCGCCCGCACCTGATCGCGCACGACAAGCTTTTCGCCTCGCAGATGAGCGCCTACCGCACGCGTTTCTTCGCAAAGCCCGGCATCACCGGGCTTGCGCAATGCAACGGCTTTCGCGGCGAAATCACGGAGCCCGCGCTGCTGCAGGGGCGCATTGAGCTTGATCTGCAGTACATCGCGACTTGGTCGATCTGGCTGGATATCCAGATCACGTTCAAGACGGCGAAGCAGATTATCTTCCCGCCGAAAAGCGCGTATTAAATCCCGTGCTCTAGCGCGCGTGCAGGTTCAACCGGTCAGTCGCGAAAGAACGGATCGGCTTCCAACCAATCCGGTGGCGCCGGACGCGAATATTTCTCTGCCACCTTTCGCCAGGCTTCTGAGCCATAGACGCCGGCTTGATGATAATCGAATGGTTTGAAGCCGATCTGCCGCGCGGGGGACGCGGCGGCGAGAGTGAAGTCTAGCTTCGCAACATTGCGAAAGCCGGGATCCGCAACCACCGATTGCAAATCGCGGCCCCCGGTTTCACTCGCATTGAGCGCCGCTTTGTCGAATCCACCCGAAGCGCAAAAAAACAAATTCGATTCGGACTGGATGTTCGCCCGCGACCACTCCCGGGCAAACAGTTCGCCGCGCTTCCAATAAACAATATTGTGCTCAAAAACCAGGGAACGATGCGGCTCGCTATGCGTCAGCTGCAACTGGGCATCGCGCCCCAGTGCGAAAATATTATTCCGGACAATATTTTCCCGGCCGTAATGTTGGTGAAAGCCTCCGTGCGTGGTAGCGTAGACGAGATTATCCTCCACTCGAATTTCGCTGCTGCCTTCATCCAAATAGATGCCCCAGCCGCCATAATCGGCTGCGGCTATGTCGTGGATGACGTTTCCCCGGCATTCCGTACCCGGGGAAATTCCGAGCGTGTAGATCGCGCCCATATCGCTGAGCGCGCCCCAACCGAGGTGGTGGACATGGTTAAAGTTGATCCGATTGCCCGACGCCGAGCTGTCGGCATAGCCCCATTCCCATCCCACGGAAATGCCCGTGCTGTAGAAATCCGCGACTTCGTTGTGGGTAACGCTGTTATCACAGCTTCGCCCAATCCATATGCCAACAGCCGAGGCAAAGATCCGGCCGCCCTGACAAATGATATTGTTATCCAGCTGAATGCCGAACGTGCGCTGGGCCTCGTTCGCCGGCGAGACCGTCGAGCCGATGCGAATGCCTCCACCGCCAAGGTCCTGAAGCAGGCAACTGCGAATGCTTGAAGCCGAGCAACCATTTCGTAGCCAAAGTGCATACCCTCCCGTGTGGGAGATCTCACAATTCTCCATGCGAAAGTCTTTAGCCCCGTCCACCATGATCGCCGCATCGGTCGAAACCGCCGATTGAATAGGGAAGACGCCATCTGGCGGCGTTATCCATTGGCTGAAACTGAATGCGAGCCCTTGGAGATAAAGATGCTCCACAAAGCGGCCGTCAGCCGCATCGCCTTTGACCGCAATCAGTGTCGGCAACCGGGGTGCAATCACCGTGGCATGAGACATTTTCTCGCCGGGGCGGGGACGATAATAGAGCTTTCCGTTGCGGTTGAGAAACCATTCCCCTGGCGCGTCCAAGAACGCTGCGGAATTCTCAAGATAGTAACTCGCGCCCGCTTTTATTCCGGCGTCGGGATGGCGTGGCGGAGCCATGAACGTCAATACTCCGCTGACGGTATCCAAGCCGCTGAGGGGTCTGCGCGTCGTTTCCCACGCGTGATGAACTACTATTTGGGCGGCCGCACGGTCGGTGGGGTTCATCCCGAACAGCAACCCGATATCGGCGGGGTTCATCCCGATGGTTTGCTGGCTCCAACCCTTCGGCCATTCGGGTTTTTCAGTTGCAGCGACTTCCTCGGTGGCGCTCGTGACGCGAAAGAACCCGTGGTTGGGATGTCGAGCTCGAGTGGCCCGAACGCCATTCACCCATAGCTGCTCGAATGCTCCACCCCCCGGAGTCGCGACAAAGCTTTCTGCCGACCACAAACCCTCAGCTTCGCGTTTCCACCCCGCAATGCTTCGTCCACCGCAGAAAATCGGTTTGGCCCCCTTGACGGCGCGATAAGTCACGGGAAACTCCGCCGTGCCGCCGTCCTGCGGAAGAAACTCCAGCGGCGAACTAATCTCATACACTCCTTCCAAGACGGTTACGTTCGCGACCTCACGTGTATGGTCGAGTTTTCTTAACAGATCTCGTGCTCCCTGCAAAGTCGCCAAAGGCCCGTCAGTCTGATCCGAGTTGGTCTGGCTCATTGCACCTGACCAGCTATCGTTCCCCACAGGGCTTACGTATAACTCCAGCGCCGACATCTTGATCGAAAGGAAAGCCGTAAGAAAAGTTACACGGCTCCGTCTTAAAAGAAGGCAAAACACGGCAACAACATGGGCTCTGCCCACATCAGTGCAAATGAGGAGCGACGTTTTCTTTCACCTACTTGGGTGATGGCAAGGCCGTGTAATCTACCACCTGAGCGCGCCGGATGAGATAGGTCGTAGGATAATGTTCGGGCCGGAAAAAATACACCAAGGCGGTGGGCTTACTTTGCTGCAAAGAATTCGGGAGATGGCTTCGTCCAAAAAAGCCGGGAGTAAAATTGGCGAACGACTCAAAATACCATTGCCAGTACTCACGCGCCTGCAGTCGTGGCCAAGTTTGGTAGAGATTACCATTGTCTGTTCGCAGGTAAGCCTCGAATACAGAACCGGGCGTCCACGAAGGACTGACCGTGGGCGGATGGCTGACTTCATGGGGCGAAGGCCGGACGATCGGCGACGGACGATCGGCCGCATCGAGCGCCAAAGCCTTTGAGTTCACCTGAAATCTCGCCGTCGCTACTTGGGCAACTAAATGATCTGTGGGTGGCCGAACTATGACTTGAATTTCCCGCCGCTCATTGGGCCCGAGCGTCAGTTGGATCGTTCTCCCGCCGTCGGCCAAGGTCCACGCCGATCCCTTAAGATTCAACTCTCCTGATATCGGATCGGTACTGAAATTATAGACGATCAGTTTCGCTTCGCCGCTGTCAGTCTGCATCGCATAACCGCGATAGCTTTTGTTCATCTGCAGGCCAGACCCGGCGATAAAATCCATGACCACGGAAACCGGTAACGGTGTTTCAATCATCCATGACTGTGGGGCGGGCGAAGCGTGCGCCCCGAGTAATTCGGCAAGCGCAGGACTCATTGCATAGCCATGTGCTGCAAAGGCTGAAACCCAAGAGTTGGGCCCTGAAGCCTTCGCTGTGACCGCTGACGGCAGGTTGCCCAGGGCCGATTCCATCAGCAGTCCAAACTCGTTTATGTCCTTCTCGAGATACGGGCGCAGAAGAAAAGCCATTGGACCTTCGATCCTCAGTGCCTTGACCTGCAATTGGACCATCGCGAACCACGCACGCTGGGCTTCACGGCCGGCAGGGGTGTTGCGCGCCTCCTTGTCGAGCAGACCATAGCCGTACTCGGTGAGGAAGACGGGCAGCTTCCGAGAGGAAGCCGCTGAGGACGGACGACTGATGTCGGAAGGCGGATAGTGAATACCTGACGACTGACCACGGATGACGGATTGCGGTGTAGGCGTGACTTCTGAAGCCGGCGATTTGTCGTCTGCCTTTTGACGTCCTGCTTCTGACGCCTTTTCTCGGCTTGCGGCTATTTGCGGTCCGCCGTCTGCCGTCTGTCGTCCGTCGTCCGATCGCACGCAGTACTCGAACGCCAGGCTCGCCTCTGCTGGCGAACTCCAGCCATCTCGCAACGGGAGTTCCGCCATCGCTGGACGCAATGGACCAGGTGCGGGACTGGTCACGGTAAATTCCCAGCCTTCGGCGGTTTCTTTCACGATCGTGCCGGCGGAAACCAGCCAACGACCCTGCTCTTGCAATGCCGGTTCGCCGACCGCTAACGGCCGCGATCGCAGCAAAGCCCGGTTGGTTACCGTCGCTGCTTTGTCTGCCGAAAAATTCTCTGCTACCTCGATCTGCCAGTCGGTACGAAACGGGTAGAACCGTGTCTGAAAAACCGACTCCCCTGCGGATGCTGGAGAAATTGCTTCCGTTACTGCCGCTTCGAATTGCTGATACACTCCTGTGAAGTCTTCCGCGTACCCATAGTAGTGATAATTGAAACCATCCGTGTAACGCAGCCCGTCGTTCGCTACCCACGCATTGAAGTAGGGCCCCGGCGGCAGAGCGAAGGCGGCCATCAACACCTGACTTGCCGCTCTTTCCTCTTTTGCTTTTCCCCTTTCCATCGCCCCGGCCTTGAAACCCAAATAGCAGGCTTTCAGGAACGCAGCGTACGTTTCCGGATTCTCCTCTACCGAGGAAATATCAGGCTCGTTTTCAATCTCCCAGTAATCGATCAGGTCGCCGTAAGTGGTGGCGAGCCGACGGGCCCGTTCATATGCCTCACGCAGGTCGATTGGGAGGCGACGAAGCGGTTGATCGGAACGCACTCCTGTTTTCCAACTGGTGGAAGGCCATCGGACCATGGCCACCAACTGATAACCTCGGGTCCGGAGCGCAGATAACGCTTTGCAGCGATCCGCCGCCGATGACGCAGGTTTTATAGATGCCCAAGGAGGCACTTCCGCACCCAAGTCATTGCGCACAGCGGAACGTTCCATATCCCGCACGCGCAGCCAAGAACCGGTGCGTGTCACCGGAGCTTCGGCTGTCACCAATAAATCGCATGCGGCTTCCGGCGACAGACCGGTGTCGAAACTAGAGCCATGCGCAATCACCGCGATTATATATGCGACGACCGGGATCTGATTCCTGAGATTTGAGATGAACCACCGCATGCTGCTCAGCGAAAGGTGATGATGCCCTTTTCGAACACAACGTCCGTGCATCCTTTTTGTGCTGCCACAGTCTGTCCTCCGTCATCACCTGCCCGTCATCCGCCCGCCACTTATGTTATCTCCGACCCTCTGCCGCTACCTCGAGTGTAGTGTAGCGTGCGGCCACGATCGCCAATACTAGCCACGTGATGAGAATGGCTGGGTTCTGGAAAACGAAATCGAAACTGGCGTGCATCAACGTCTGCAACAGGCCAAGCGTGAGAAGCAGAGACGGCAGCTGGCGCCAGATCCCGTGACGCACCAAGTGGACCAGCCACCACAGGAGGCCCGCTCCCAGCAGAGCCACGCCAGTCACTCCGAGTTCAATTGGCGCTTGGAGCCAGTCGTTGTGCGGGTATCGCCAGAAAAGGTTTCCCCCTCGATAACTGTTTTCGAAGCGTTGAAGATACGGCGGGAAGCGATAACTAAAGCCGCCCGCGCCAACTCCACGGGGCCAAGTATTGGAAAGCATATCCCAGCTCGCGGTGTTGACCTCGAGACGCTGACTCACGCTGACATCCTTTCGTTCTGGGTCTGCCAGTTTCTCGAAACGTTCAGCCGCACGGCGAAAATCCAGTTGGGCGATGGCAAAAATAAACACGAAGGCAACCATGCCCGCGACCGTGAAAGTAACTACACGCGGCGTAGTCGAAGTGGTTCGATCAAAATAGCGGTAGACGCCAAATACGAAGCTGGCTGCAAACATGTAAGCACCCAATAGACCTGTGCCTCCACGCGAATAGGTGAAAACCACTGCGAAGAGGAGACCGAGCGCACCAAGCACGTAAAGTAATGCCGGACTGGAACGCGCGTGCTCTTTTAAGGCGCGCTCATAATGCCGTGCACCTAGCGCGACACACACTACAGCCATCAATGCCAAATATGCGCCAGCGTGGTTCTTGTAGATGAAGCTGGCGAATGTAACTGTGTTAGGACGAACACCCGCAAACCAAAGCAGCTGATTGACCGGGTGAACTGAGCGTAAATAGAAACCTACTAGCACAAGCACCAGCGCATTGGCGGCCAGAGAAGTGAGCAGGATGGCCAGCGAACGCCGACGCGTGAGGCCGATCCAGGCGGTGCACAATGTGAGCCAGGCGGAAGCGTAGATGATGAGCTGGCGCCAAGCATTGAAGCGCTCGAAAGGGGAATCCACCGACGTCGGCAGCCAGGAAATGTTTGGCACCGGCGTGAGCCACCAGACTTTGCCGTTGGTGGTGTATCGCCACTCTGGATTCAGCGCTTGGATGGCGATGTAGACGAGCAGTGCGAGGCCGAGCCAGAAGAGCGGAAATTTCAGCAGACGACGGACGGCGGACGACGGAGGTCTGATGTCGGAGGTCTGACGACGGACGTCTGACGGCAGAGTTTCCCCTTTCGAAGATTGGAGTCCGACCTCTGTCGTCCGCCCTCGGTCGTCCGTGCTCTGTCCTCTGTCGTCCGGTTTCGCCCAAAGGGCGACGGCGAAGCCGAGCACGGCCAGAGCGAGGCTGACCGCCTGGCTCCACTGGTGCATCGTGCCGAGGGCCCATGGCAGGAAGCACAAATGCACGATCAGGCAAAACAGGACGCGTTTGTCGCCGGGGGGAAGCGAGCGGGAGTGGCGCATACCACGAAATCGGCTCAATTCGCGTGCGGCGGCGAGGGAAATGGGAGAATCCTCCGACATTGGGGTAATTCACCCTATGATAGCTAGGGTGCGTGCCAAGAATTAAGGTGCAGACGATGCCACCGCCGGACCAAATGCTTAATTTATAGGCCATTAAGCTAAATGAAAGTTTACGGCGTTAGCGTGCCCGGTGGCGTGCTTCACCCCAGATTGCGGGGGGTTTGCCCCAGAAGGCGGAGACCTGAAACTTGAGACCTGAGACCTGAAATTACAGACCCTCTCGATCTCCTTTTCGGTTACTAAAAACTAACCTGTGCCACCTCGCGACGAACCTGCGAACGGTTCGCCATAGAGCATGAACTCAAGCCATGAACGAAAGGATATTCTCCGTAGGCGGACCAAGTGCTTCGCGAGCGCGGTCGTGCGTTTTTATGTGGGATTGAACAAGCGTCGGGAAGAGCTGCGTGTGCTCGGGAAACAGCTGCTACGAGCAGGAACTTCAATTGCGGCGAACTATCGCGAGAGTTCACGCGCACGAAGTCCCGAGGAGTTTATCGCCAAGATCGAGCTCTGCACCCAGGAAGCCGATGAATCACAACTGTGGTTGGAACTACTGAAGGATGACTGCGACATTTCGCCGGCCCTTATTGCGCCGATCTGGAAAGAGGCGGACGAGTTAATTGCCATCTTCGTCACCATGGCAAAAAATACGAAAGAGCACCGGACGCCAAAAACCTAGACCTGAGACTTGAAACCGGTCTCGGTTCATCTTTGAGACGCTCAAATGTATTTGTTCCCGAGGGTCGTGACAGGTTCGGACCTTTCAGGTCTCAGGTCTCAAGTTTCAGGTCTCTCGAGCAGTCGCTTCGCGACTACTCGATCCTGCCTTCATCGAACTCGATCAAGTCGACCACACTCACGATTTGCTCAACGCGGTCGGCGCAACCCATGTTCGTGAGCGCTTCTTTTAGGAAAGCACGGCCGCTTTCGGTCATGCCTTTTTGGACGTAGTCGCGGTTCCATTTCGCGGCGCGCAGGTCGGCGGGGAACAGCTGCTTGAGCTTCGCATCGATCTCCGTGTCGTCCGCCGCTTCCATCACGATTTTCTCCACGGCCGCCGGATCGATGCCAAGGTGCAGGCTGAGAAAACGATCCATGCCGCGCTTGTAGTTCTTGGCGTAGCTCGCGGGCAGCGCGCCGTGCGCCTTCACATATTTGATCTTCGCGATGAACCGCGGCAGGTGCAGCAGCCCGGTCGCCGCGTGCGGCAGGTAGGCGGACGGCAGCGTGGTCAGGACTTCACCGGAGGAACCGGGGATCGGCTTGGAAGGCATCGGCCGCAGTATGCGGTCGATGCCTTCCAAGCGGCAAGCGGCAAGCGGTAGGCGGGAAGCGGGGGCGGCTTCGCCGCGGTATGCGGTAAGGGGGAAGCAGAGCGCGGAACGGCTGACGGACGACGGATGGCTGACGACGGACGGCGGTGGGTAGAGCTAGGGAAGGGAAAAATCGTGGCGGCGGGAGGTAAGTGGCGAGCGACACACCCCGCCCTTCGGGACATCAGCCGTCGCCGAGCCTATGGCCGACAGGCCCCTCTTGATAGAGGGGAATGGGGCGCGGCGGTGACGCCGTGGCAAGCGGTAGGCGGGAAGTGGTAAGTGCGAGCGAAACACCTCGTCTCTGCGCGATATCAGCCGTCGCCGAGGCTATGGCCGACAGGCCCCTCTTGATAGAGGGGAATGGGACGCGGCGGTGACGCCGCGGCAAGCGGCAGGAGGTAAGAGCGAGAAGGTGAGTGAAAAGCGGCGAGGTGTGTTCCACGCGTAACCGAGTGGTGTTCGGCAACTCTGACGACTCTTACCGCTTACCACTTACCTCTTCCCGCGCCATCGCGGCGCTACGCGCTTACCTCTTACCGCTTACCCCTTGCCCCAAAATCCGGGCAAAGAAAAGGGCCCGGCTTTTGGCCGGGCCCGCTAATTGAAGCGCTTACCTCTTACCTCCTTCCCCTTACCGCGCTGCGCTCACTTTTCCCCGTCCGTGAGCGCTTCGCCGGGCTTGGCGCTCACTTTCTCGAGGATGCCGGCCTTCACCTTGGCGGCGAGGTCCGGGTTGCTGCGGAGCGCTTCCTTGGCGGCTTCGCGGCCCTGGCCGACGAGATCGCCGTTGAACGCGATCCACGCGCCCTTCTTCTCGAGCACCTTGTGGTCGAGGCCGAGGTCGAGCAGCGAGCCGGTGGTAGAGATGCCCTCGTCGTACATGATGTCGAACTCCACCTCGGTGAACGGCGGGGCGACCTTGTTCTTCACGGCCTTGATCTTCGTGCGGTTGCCAATGACCTTGCCGTCCGGCGTCTTGAGCTGGTCCTTGCGACGGATGTCGAGGCGGATGGACGCGAAGAACTTCAGCGCGCGGCCGCCCGAGGTCGTCTCGGGATTGCCGAACATCACGCCAATCTTCTCGCGGATCTGGTTGGTGAAAATGCACACGCAGTTCGTCTTCGAAACGACGGCGGTAAGGCGGCGCATGGCCTGCGACATGAGGCGGGCCTGCGCGCCGACGGTGGCATCGCCCATCTGACCGTCGAGCTCGGCCTTGGTGGTGAGCGCGGCGACGGAGTCGAGGATGATGACGTCGATCGAGTTGGAGCGGATGAGCGTCTCCATGATGTTGAGCGCGTCCTCGCCGGAGTCCGGCTGGGAAACGAGCAGGTCGTCGAGGTTCACGCCGACGACCTTGGCGTATTTCGGATCGAGCGCGTGCTCGACGTCGATGAAGGCGGCGAGGCCGCCCTGGCGCTGGGCCTCGGCGATGACGCTCAAGCAGAACGTCGTCTTGCCGGAGGATTCCGGCCCGTAGATTTCGATGATGCGGCCCTTGGGCAGGCCGCCGACGCCGAGCATGAGATCGATGGCGAGCGAACCGGTGGAGAGCGTCTCGACCTTCATCTTGGCATTGCTGCCGAGACGCATGATCGAACCTTCGCCGAATTGCTTGGTGATCGCGGACAGGGCGAGATCGATGTTCTTGTCGCGAGCCGCGCTGGCGGCAGGGGCGGCGGACTTGGCTTCGGCTTTGGCGGATTTATCGGCTTTGGACATGGGTAATATATATGGATGGGTTGAGGCCCATTCTAGCCGTTGGGGATGACAACGGTATGTCAGGAGACTTGGGCCTGCGCACACTCCGCCGCAAGTGCGGAGTGTGCGCAGGCCCGGGAAGCGGGAGGCGGGAAGCGGTAGGAGTGGAGCGCCGCGATGGCGCGGGAAGAGTCGTCAGAGTTGCTTAAAGAAATTTCAGGCGCGGCAACCGGTATATCCTTACTCTTTCCGCCTACCGCTTACCTCTTTCCCTGTACCGCTTCCCTTGCGCCCTTACCTCCTGCCGCTTGCCTCATACCCCTTGCCCCTTACCGGGCCGCGGCATCGCGGCCCACGCCGAAGGCAAAATAAACCGCAGCCGCGAGGCAGAGCAGGCTGATGGCGTAATTCCATTTCAGTTTCTCCCCGAGAACGAGCCACGCGAAGACAACGAACACCGTCAGCGTAATCACCTCCTGGATGATTTTCAGCTCATAGCCCGTGAATTTTCCGTAACCGAGGCGGTTGGCGGGGACCATCAGGCAGTACTCGAAGAATGCGATGCCCCAGGAGATCAAAATCGTCACCCAGAGCGGCTTGTCGTGGAAGAACTTCAGGTGTCCATACCAAGCGAAAGTCATGAAGACGTTGGAGAGCGTGAGCAGGAGAATGGTGGGCATGGCCGAAGGTTGGTGCTGCCAACCTTCGGCGGTAAGTGCTAAGCGGCAAGCGGCAAGTGACTCGATCGCACATCTGCCGGCAGACGATGTCCGGGAAGGGGAAAGGGGCGGCGCAGGTCGCGGTAGGCGGCGCAGGCGGCAGGAGGGAGGCGGTGCAGGCCGCGGGAGGCGGGAAGAGGTGGGTGGGAAGAGGAGCGGCAGACAGACGACTGAGGTCGGATAGCAGATTGTTGTATCCGGCCTCCGATCATGTGACCGCCGCCGATGGGACAAGGGAGAGTGGACGGCGGTCGCAACGGGGGGATTGCCTGTGATCGTGGGCGCGCTAGAAGTGAGGTGCGGACCACAACAGGAGATTCTGTTTATGCGTCCGCATTTTCGTTTTGAAGATTTGGAGGTCTGGCAGCTTGCCGCCGATCTTGCCGTAAAACTCCACCAACTGGCCGACCGCCTGGAGGCGAGAAAGCTCTATCGTTATGCCGAGCAGCTTCGCGCCGCTGGTTTATCACTGCCCAACAACATCGCCGAAGGCTCGGCGAGCCCTCATGCGAAGGAATTCCAGCAATTCCTGAACATCACCCGGCGATCGCTCTGCGAAGACGCTTCCATGCTCCTGGTTTTCGAAATGCTCAAGTTGCTCGACGCCGCAGAGGTCACCGAGCTTCTGCAAGACTGCGATCACCTGAGCCGCAAGCTCACCAACCTGTCCCGCAGCCTGGCTCTCGCGGAGCGAGAGCGCGCGCGGTAAGAGGAAGGAGGCAAGTGGTAAGCGAGGCTCCTCGCCCCAGCGGGAGGCGGGAAGTGGCAGGCGGAAAGAGTGAGAGGAATGAGGTAGGCGGTAAGCGGAAGAGGAAAACGGCTGAGTGAGGTTCTCCGTCTGAGCGCAGGCGAAGCGCGGTGGTTCGCAACGCTTACCTCTTGCCCCTTGCCGCCTCCCGCCGTGTACGCGTTGGCCGAATCAAGATTCGGTCAACGCGTACACGGCAAACGACGCCAGCCAGTGCGCGCGGTTGAAGTCGTTGACGTCGATCATCGGCAGCGCGGCCTCGAGGTGGCGCACGGCGGCGTCGCGGGCGCGTTCCTGGCGCGGGTCGGATTCGGCCAGCGAAAGCGCCAGCCGGCGCCAGCACCAGGCGCGGTTGAGATTCAGGCCGATGAGGTGCGCGATCTTGGGATCGGACGGATTGCTCACGCGAACCGGCGTGAAGAGCTTCACCGGCTCGCCGGTGTGCAGGTTCGGCAGGAAGCGGCTCAGCCAGCGGCTGAAATTGTCGGGCGGCAACACGGCGGCCATCACCTCGGCCTCGGTCAGCGCCGGCGAAAGGAAATCCTCGCCCGACGGTTCCCAGCGCGCGCCGTAGTCCGTGTCGTGGCCAAACCAGTACGCCATGCGGCTCGTGCAGAAAAGTTTCAGTTCCTGGTCGTCAGCCGTGCGGGCGTAGTCGAGCGCCAGCTTGACCGCGAAAGCGGTGTTGTTGTGGACCCCGTGGCGGACGGGATGCGTGAGCGCGGGCAGGTAGGACAGCAGGCCGGCGCGCATCACGGCCACGAGCGGGGCGAGATTGGCGGCGAGCGCCTTGTCGTAACGCAGCAGTTCCTCGGCAAGCTTGAGCAGCCAGGCCCAGCCATACGGACGCTCGAAAAAGCCGCGGCCGGGCGCGCTGAAATATTCCGCCTCCTTCAGCAGGTTCGTGGCCGACAAATTCTCGCGCAGCACGCGCTCGATCTCGCCGCGCTCCGGCAGGTCCGGGAAAAGACGGGCCAGGCGCGCAAGGATGCAGTGCTGGTGCACGCACGAGTGCCAATCGTAGCTCCCGTAGAACGCCGGGTGCAGGTCGCGCGGCGTGCGCGCATCGCCGGCGTCGTTCAGCGCATGCGACAGCAGGTGCGGGTATTCGCGACGGACGTTGGCCAGGCCAAGCCGGGCGAATTCCGAGGCTTGGGCAGGCTGGAGCGTGGGAAAGGGAGAAGGCATGCGAACTGGCGGAGGACAGAGGACGGAAGACAGATGGCGGACGGCGGAGAACGAACGACTGAGAACAGATGGCAGAGAGAGCCGAAACTTGAAACCTGAAACCGGAAGGATTTCCACCCAGCAGCAGCTTGTTCGCCAACTTCTGGCCCGGATGGCGCCGGCTAATTTTCCGCCAGCGTTTCGCGGAGCGAAACGGAGCGCGATCATGTGCAGAGCTGCCGCTTGTCGGCAGGCCTTTCCGGCACGGCGACGAGCACCGGCCCTACATTAAAGGCACTCGCTCATCGAGTCGGCTTCGATCGCCCGTTGTCCGCCATCTGACGTCTGTCATCCGCCATCTGATCCGGCCCGCTTACCACTTACCTCTTTCCTCTTCCCGGGCCGTTGCGGCATTCCCCCTTGCCGCTTCCTGCTTTCCGTGGCGTCTGCGCGCCACAGCTTTTCGGTTGAAGAACCGGACCCCCTGCCTACGTTTTGCGCACACTCACTTTTAGCACACCATGAAAATCAAAGCCTATCTCAAGCCGCACTGCGGCTGGTCCAACGGGGTCCGCGCCATCATGCGCAAGCACGACCTCGCCTTCGAGGACATCGACATCATCAACAACCGCTCGAACTACGAGGAAATGGTGCGCAAGTCCGGCCAGCCGCTCTCGCCCTGCGTCGAGATCGATGGTGTCATGCTGGCCGACATTTCCGGTGAAGAGGTTGAGAACTACATGCTCGCGAACAATCTCGTGAAATCCAGCAACGCGCCGGTCAACGTCGCCACGAACGCCGGCTGCTCCGACGAGGAACACGCCCGCATGCAGGCGAAGCCGGTGCGGTTTTTCTGAGCTGCGCTCAGAAAAACGGTAAGCGGTAGGTGGCAAGCGGTAAGAGTTCGGGCCGGTCGAAAGACCGGCCTTTGTTTTGTCCCGATTGCGCGCGGTGCGTGAGGCGCGCGGCGCGGTAAGCGGGAGGAGGAAAGCGGTAAGAGCAAAAATTTGCCAAGCTTCACACCGGACGAAACGCCGCGGGTCGCGAGTTTGTATCGCTTACCGCTTACCTCCTTCCACTTTCCGCGCCGTGACGGCGCTCGCCGTCGCGGCGTTCTCCCTTGCCCCTTACCGCGTGGCGTTTGAGCTTCGCGCCGACGCCATGCCTTTCCCGACTGATACCATCGCTGCTCTCGCCACGCCTGCCGGCACGTCGGCGATCGCGGTGGTGCGTGCGAGCGGACCGGATGTCGCGGCGCTGGTCGCAAAAATTTTCGGCGAAACTCCCCCGCCCCGCCTGGCGCGGCATGCGGACTATCGCGATGCCGGTGGTCAGCTCGTCGACGATGTATTGTTCACGTTTTTCGCCGCGCCGAATTCGTTCACTGGCGAGGACACGGTGGAAATTTCCGGTCATGGCAATCCGTTCATCGCGCAGAAAATTCTCGAGGATCTTTTCGCGCGCGGCTGCCGGCCGGCCGAAGCCGGGGAATTCAGCAAACGCGCCTTCCTGAACGGACGGATGGATCTCAGCCAGGCTGAGGCCGTGATGGACTTGATCCACGCGCGCAGCGAACGCGCTCTGGCCGCAGCCAATCAGCAGCTCCGGGGATCGCTCGGGCGTTACATGGAATCGCTTATAACGCAGCTGGTCAACATCTTGGCCAAAGTTGAGGCTTATATAGATTTTCCGGAAGAGGATTTGCCGGCCGAGGATCAGCGCATCCTGCAGCGTGAGATCGAGCGGCTGAATGCGGACACGCAGCGTTTGTTGGCGACGAGTCATTATGGAGCGATGCTGCGCGATGGCATTCGCACCGTGATTCTCGGCGAACCCAATGCCGGCAAAAGCAGTTTGCTGAACCGGCTGGTCGGCCGCGATCGCGCGCTGGTCAGCGCCGAGCCCGGCACGACGCGCGATTACCTCGAGGAACGGATTCTCGCAGGACCACATGCGCTGCGCTTGGTCGACACGGCCGGACTGAATCTGACGCCATCTTCCCTCGAGAAACGCGGCATCGACAAGACCCTCGAGCAAGCCGCGGAGGCCGATCTTTTCCTGTGGGTGCTCGATGGCACGCGTCCCCTGCCCGCGCTGCCGGAAGTTTTGATGCAGCGGCTCACGCCCGCGAACACCGTCGTGGTTTTCAACAAGGCGGACCTGCCGCAGGCACCGCGCGCCGCGCTCGCGCCGGGTTTTCGCAGCGTGGAAATTTCCGCACTGACCGGCCAGGGCTTGGAATCGCTGCACGCCGCGATCACTCCGCTGGCGGATTCTTTTCAGAATAACGTCGGCGACGAGCTGATCGCGATCAACGCCCGCCACGCCCAGGCGCTGACGGCCGCGAACGAGGCTTTGGGCGCGGCGCGACAGAAACTGGCGTCCAACGAACCGGGCGAACTCGTCGCGAGCGACCTGCGCGCTGCCTTAGCCGCATTCGGTGAGATTTCCGGCAAGATCGATAACGAACAGATCCTTGATCGTCTGTTCGCGACCTTCTGCATCGGGAAATAATATTACATCAAAATATTTATTTTGATATATCTGTGATTTACGGTGATAAAACATTCGATGTTATTGTTTGCGGAGCCGGCCACGCCGGAGTCGAGGCGTGCCTAGCGGCCGCACGAACCGGAGCCTCCACCCTGCTCCTGACCGGTAATATTGATACGATCGCCCAGATGAGCTGCAACCCGGCGATCGGCGGACAAGCCAAGGGACAAATCGTGCGAGAGATCGATGCCTTGGGTGGCGAGATGGCGATCAACACTGATGTCACCGGCATCCAGTTTCGACTGCTCAACGAATCCAAAGGCGCAGCCGTCCAGTCGCCCCGTGCGCAGTGCGACAAGAAAGCCTACCAGTTCCGACTGAAGCATACGCTCGAGCTGCAGCCCAATCTCCAAATTTTCCAGGCCACCGTTACCGGCCTGATCTTTAAGGACGGCAGGGTGGTTGGCTGCCGGACGAACTTGGACATCGAGTTCATGGGCCAGACGGTGGTCATTACGACGGGCACTTTTTTGCGGGGCCTGATGCATGTCGGCCAAAATAAGAATGAAGGCGGGCGGCTGGGGGACTTCAGCGCGAAGACGCTTTCGGGCAGTTTGCTGGAAGCCGGTATCGAGCTGCTTCGCCTCAAGACCGGAACGCCGCCGCGAATCCTCGGCCGGAGCATTAACTTTAGCGGACTCCAAGAACAGAAGGGCGATGCGGAGCCGACCCTGTTTGCCTTCCATGATACCCGCGACCCAGAAGACTTGTTCCACGTAGAACGGACCGGGGAGGCGCGGCTGGGCTGGAAGCCTGGGAGCGAGCAGATCTCCTGCTGGATGACCTATACCACACCCGAGTCGGCGCAGATCGTCCGGGATAACCTGCACAAATCCGCCATGTATTCCGGCGAGATCGTTGGCGTGGGTCCGCGCTATTGCCCGAGCATTGAGGACAAGTTCGTCCGTTTCGCCGACAAGCCGCGCCACCCTCTCTTCCTCGAGCCCGAGGGCCGGAACACGAACGAGTATTATATCAATGGCCTGTCGACGAGCCTGCCATTTGATGTCCAGCTTGCCCTGGTACGGAGTATTCCAGGGCTCGAGCAAGCGACGCTACTTCGCCCGGCTTATGCGGTCGAATACGACTTCGCGCCGCCAACCCAGATGTTTCCGTCGCTCGAATCCCGTAAGGTCGAGAACCTGTTTCTGGCCGGTCAGATCAACGGCACATCCGGCTATGAAGAAGCGGCAGCCCAAGGATTGGTCGCCGGCGTAAACGCTGCACGCAAGGCAAGGGGACAAGCGCCGATGATCATCCAGCGCCACGAAGCTTACATCGGCGTGTTGATTGATGACTTAGTTACCAAGGGAACGACGGAGCCATATCGTATGTTCACGAGCCGCGCAGAGCATCGTCTGCTTTTCAATCACGGCAGCGCCGAATTGCGCCTAAAACAACACACAATAGAATGTAATTTATTGTCTGATAATAGATTAAAAAGAATCGAGGCGAAATCCGTCGCGATTACTGCAGCCGAAAGCTTTCTCGAAAAGAATCGTACCTCCGGTGGCACGTGGGCGGAGAAAATCCGCCGGACCGATACCGAGGCACCGGTGGAATTGCCGGCCGAATTCATGGCTCAGCCGAAAGAGGTCAGGGAAGAAGCGCTCTATCGCGTGCGCTATCGCGGTTATCTGGATCGCGAGTTGCGCCACATCGAGAAGCTGAAGGCCGTCGAAAAGATCCGCCTCCCCGACTCCATCGATTACCTCAAGATTCCTGGTTTGCGCAAAGAAAGCGCCCTGAAGCTCCAGCAATTCCGTCCCACCAATCTCGGCCAAGCCGGCCGCATCAGCGGCGTGAATCCCGCCGACCTCAGCGTGCTGATGGTCCTGCTCGCGAGCGAGAAGGACGCGAAGCGGTAAGAGGGAAGCGGCAAGGGCCCAAGCTCGAGACAACCCACGCCACGAAAGCAACCGATTGATCGGGCTCTTACCCCTTCCCGCTTGCCTCTTGCCCACGAGCGCGAAGCGCTCGTGATATGCGTGTGACATTCCGGTGACGCCGGGTTAATTCACTGGAAAGGGGCTTCCGCCCTCAAATACTCCGCGCCTCCTATGGAAAAGAAAAAGATCCTGGTCGTCGACGATGAGCCGGACGTCACCGATCTCGTGGCGTATCATCTCAAAGCAAAGGGGTTCCACGTGGAGAGCCTCAATGACGCCACGGCGAGCATCTCGCGCGCCCGCGCGTTTCAACCGGATCTGGTTATTTTGGACATAATGATGCCACACTTGAGCGGCATCCAAGTCTGCCGAATCCTGCGCGCGGATAACAAACTGGCCAAGGTGCCGATCGTTTTCCTGACCGCCAAGGCCGAGACCCATGATCGCATCGAGGGGCTCGAATCGGGTGCCGACGATTACCTGAGCAAGCCTTTCAGCCCGAAGGAACTCGTGCTGCGCGTGGAATCGATCCTGCGCCGCTCGGTAAACGCCAAGGATCCCGTCAGCGCCAAGCTGCACGTCGGCGACATTCTGCTCGATAGCGACACGCATCGCGCGACCGTGAAAGGCGCGGCGCTCGACCTAACAGCCACCGAATTCAAATTGCTGCGCCTGATGATGGAGCGGCAGGGGCGGGTGCAGACGCGCGAGCATCTCCTGCTCAACGTGTGGAATTATTCCACGGAGATCGAGACCCGTACGGTCGACACGCACGTGCGCCGCCTGCGCGAGAAGCTTGGAACCGAAGCCGGCTGGATTGAAACCATCCGCGGCGTCGGCTATCGCATCGCCGACAAAAAATTGTCGGCATGACCATCTTCATCGCAGTCGTTCTCGCGACCGCCCTGGCGTTTGCCCTGCACGCGCTTTGGAAACACAACCGCGCGCTGGTCGAGCTCGACAACGCCACCAAGCGCGGCGTGCCGCTGCTGCATGAGAACAGCCCCGCCAGCTACCTGCCGGCGTGGGGTTCGCTTGCGGATTCCGTCAACCGGCTCATCACGCAAAACACCTCGCTGCAACAGCAGCGCACCGACCAGCTCGCGCAACTCGAGGCCACGCTCGGCAACTTGCGCGAGGCGGTGCTGATCGTCGACCAGGCGAACTATATCCATCTCGCGAACCGCGCGCTGCGCGAAATTTTTCCCGCGGCCCGCGAACTGGTGAACCTGCGCCTCGAACTGATCGTGCGCAGCGTGCCGTTTCTCGACTACGTGAAGGCCACGCGCGAAGGCACCGTGCTGCCCCGCGCGGAATTCGAAATCGCCGACGGACAAAACACGCTCTGGATCGAAGCCTCGGGCGCGCCGATTCCCTCACCCGATGGCAAATCCCAGTGGGCGCTCTTTGTCATCCACGACATGACGGGCCAGCGGAAACTCGAGCGCGTGCGCCGCGATTTCGTGGCCAACGCCTCGCACGAGCTGCGCACGCCGCTCAGCATCATCAAAGGCTACGTGGAAACGCTGGTTGACGGACACGAGACGATGGAGCCGGCCGACCGCGACAAATTCCTCAAGACGATCCAGCGCCACAGCGATCGCCTGAAGTCGATCATCGACGACCTGCTCGCCCTGTCGCGCCTCGAGTCCGCCACGCCGGGCCTGAAGTTTGCCGCCGTTGACCTCGGCGCCTATTTGCAGGATCTCGCCGCGGAATATCGGAAGCGACCGCAGGGCACCGAGCACACGATCACCGTCTCTGTTCCGGATGATCTCGGCTTCATCGAGGCCGACGAGGAGAAGCTCGGCCACGTCTTCGGCAACCTGCTCGAGAACGCCTTCAAATACACGCCGAAGGGTTCCGAGATCGAGCTCGGCGCCACGTCGCTCGGTGAAAACGAAGTGGAGTGCTTCGTACGCGACAACGGCGGCGGCATTCCGCCGGCGGACCTGTCACATCTCTTCGAAAGATTTTTCCGCGTGGAAAAGGGCCGCTCGCGCGAAACCGGCGGCACCGGCCTCGGCCTGAGCATCGTGAAGCACATCGTGCAGCTCCACGGCGGACGCGCGTGGGCGGAAAACCGCGACACCGGTGGACTCATCATCCGCATCGTGCTGCCGCGGGAGCAGAAAACGGGAAGCGGGAAGGGGTAAGAGGGAAGGGCGTTCTCCCGACAACGAACCTGCGGCCTGGCGCACTTGCCTCTTGCCGCTTGCCTCTTGCCGCTCACTGCCGCCAATAGCGCGCCATGAAGCCGGAATTCATCGAACACGTCAGACAGCGCCGCGCCCGCCTGGGTGAGGATCTGGCCGCGATCGTGCCGGCGAAATCCGCCATCGTCCTCGAGATCGGCTGCGGCCACGGCCACTTCCTCGCCCGCTACGCGGCGGAGAATCCGAGCAAGATCTGCATCGGCGTCGACGTGATCGGCGAGCGCATCGAACGCGCGCAGAAAAAAGCCCGCCGCGCCAAGCTCGCGAACTGCCACTTCATCCGGGGCGAGGCCCGCGAGTTGATCGAGGCCTTGTCGCCGGAGGTGACCTTTGCCGAAACGTGGGTGCTTTTTCCCGATCCCTGGCCCAAGAAGCGTCATCACAAGAACCGCATTCTGCAGCCGGCGTTCTTCGATTATCTGGCCACCACCCGGGTGGGGCAGGGCGGACGGCTGTTTTTCCGCACGGATCACGTTGAGTACTTCAGCTACGTCGCAGGCTTCGTTCCGTCGCTGAAAACCTGGCAGCCCGACCCGGCCGCCGCGTGGCCGCTGGAGCAGGAAACTGTCTTCCAAGCCCGCGCCCCGGCGTATCAGTCGCTGGTGGCGGTAAGAAAGTAGCGAGAAAGGCAGCGACACACCCCGCCCTGTCGGGCACCCCTCTTCATAGAGGGGACTTCGAATACGTGCGTTTTATTCCCCTCTATCAAGAGGGGTGGCGCGCAGCGCCGGGGTGTGTTGGTGCGTGCAGCTCAACCAGCGAAAAATCCCACCGCTTGCTTCATTCAGGTCTCAGGTTTCCGCTCTTAGCCCTCCTTTGAGGCCAAGGGCCTCAAAGTATATCCAGCCAGACCAGCAGAAACAGCTGCGCCACGGCCGTCAGCGCCAGCAGAGCCCACGTCGTCTGCATAAAAACATTCCGCGCCAGCTTTCGCTCCCGGTTGGAGTAGCGCGGCTGGACTGTCCGTGTCAGAAGGTCTGGGATTGCAGGCTCCACGTTTTACAAGTGTGCTCGCTTACCCCCGCTGGCAAGAGCGAGATTGAAGAACGCCCGTTTCCCAACCGGCCGCGTTTTCCGAGGTCGCCATTCCCGCGTCATACCCCCGTGAATAAGCGTCTCCCCAACTTTGCCGCGTCACCTCTTATTAACCCATGAGGGGCCGGTTTTTTAATTTCCAAGGTTGACGTAGCTACGGGCGAAAACCTTCCTAGCTACCCCCTCCCGACACCCATCTGCCGGAAACATGTCTCGCACCACCAAACTCCTCAGCCTCATTGCAGCCCTCGGCTCCGCGACGCTCGCGCATGCCGCTGAAGGAGAAGGCGAGGGGGTCGCACCGGCCGCCGCCAAGCTCGTCGATTTCGGCAATGGCTGGGCCATTACCAATGCCATGGCGACCGGTTGGGTCGTGTCCGCCGTCCTGATCGGCATCATCATTTTCGTGCTCCGTCGCCCGCAGGTGCTTCCGAACAAGCGTCAGGCGGTCTTCGAGTCCGTGCTCGAGGCGCTCAAGGATCTCTTCGAGCCGATCGTCGGCAAAAAAGCGTTCCCCTTCGCGTTTCCGCTGCTGGTCACCTTCTTTATCTTTATCCTGCTCCAAAACTGGATGGGCCTGCTGCCGGGCGTCGGCACGATCGGCTGGGGTCATGATGTCGACGGCCACTTCCACATGACGTCGCCGTGGATCCGCCCGTTCACTTCTGACTTCAACGGCACCATCGCCCTCGCGCTGGTTTCGTTCGGCGCCTTCCTGATCATCAGCCTCAAATACGCCGGCCCGAAACTCATCCTCTGGGATCTTTTCGGCAACAAGGCGGACAAGAAGGAAACCCCGGCGTGGCTCTATCCGTTCCTCTCGCTCGTGTTCCTGGTGGTCGGCTTCATCGAGGTGTTCTCGATCGCCATCCGTCCCTTCACCCTTTCGGTTCGTCTCTTCGGCAACGTGTTCGGTGGCGAAAATCTGCTCCACGGCACCAGCTTTCTCTTTGTCTTCTATTTCATGGAGCTGCTTGTCGGCCTGATCCAGGCCACGGTCTTCACGCTCCTCAGCGCCGTCTACATCGGCCTCTTGTGCAATCATGGTGACGACCATGACCACGACCATGCGGAGGACGGCCACGGTGCCGACGCGCACCACTAAGACTTTACCGCCGGGAGCGTGCTTCGCGTGCGCACGGCGGCAACCGCAACCACAAATCCATCCACATCATGTCCATCCTCCTCGCTGAAATCTCTGGCAACATCGCCAGCGCGTTCGGTCTCCTCGGTGCCGCCATCGGCGTCGGTCTCATCGGCCAGAAGGCCGCTGAAGCCGTCGGTCGCAACCCCGGCGCTTCCGGCAAGGTTCTCGTCCAGGCCATCATCGGCATGGCGCTCGCCGAAGGTCTCGGCATCCTGGCCCTGTTCCTCGCGCACTAAGACAATCCGTTTAACCGGCGGCGCGCCGGCCGCAAAAGCCCGCGCCGCCCTTTCCCTTTCCTCCCATGCTGACGAATCTCTTGCTCGCGGTGACCGAACCCGCCGCCCACGCCACTGAAGCCGGTCCCATCGAGGGCCTGAAGCAGACCTTCGTGCACTTCGGCGTCGAGCCGAAGTACATCGTGATGCAGATCGTCAGCTTCCTGATCCTGTTCGGGGTCCTCTACAAGTTCGGCATCAAGCCCACCATCACGACGATGGAGGAGCGCAACAAGAAGATCGCCGACGGTCTCAAGCACGCCGAAGAGACCCAGGCCCGCCTCGCCGCCGCCGCCGCGGAAAGCGCCGCGATCGTCAAGGCCGCCCAGCTCGAGGCCCAGAAGGCCATCGACGAGGCCCGCAAGGCCGCCAAGGAATTCGGCGACAAGCAGCAGGCCGAGGCCATCGCCCGCGCCGCCGACACGCTCGCCAAGGCGCAGACCGCGATCGAACTCGAGCACAAGAAAATGCTCGAACAGGCCCGCGGCGAAATCGCCCGCCTCGTGGTCAAGACCACCGAGCAGGTCCTCGCCAAGAAGCTCTCCGATTCCGACCGCGCCGCCTACAACGACGCCGCATCCAAGGAACTCGCTTCGCTCTAATCGCTCCGCGCTTCCCTCTTACCGCTTACCGCCGCCATGGCCGCCGACAAACAAACCAAGCTCCTCGCCAAGCAGCTCTTCAAGCTGAGTGTCGTCAACGGCGTCGTCTCGCCCGAGCAGGTCGCCGGCGTCCTCGGCTGGGTCGAGAAATCCTCGCCCCGCCGCCCGGTCGCGTTGCTGAAGGCCTATCACCACCGCATCGCCATCGAGCTCGCGAAGTCGCGCGCCGAGGTCGAGCACGCCGGCCCGATCAACGATGCGACCCTGAAGTCCATCGAGGCCGCCATGACCAAGAAGTACCAGCGCCCGGTCACCGCTTCCGCCAAGTCCAATCCCCAGCTGCTCGCCGGTCTCCGTATCCGCGTCGGTTCCGACGTCTACGAGTCCTCCGTCGCCGGCCAGCTCGCCAACCTTTCCGTCTAAGTTAACCCCACCGTCATTTTCCCGCCATGAGCAACGTCATCGAACAAATCGAACAGCAGATCGCCAAGCTTTCCACGAAGGCCGCGAAGAAGAACACCGGCGTCATCCGCACGGTCGCCGACGGCGTGGCCAAGATCGAGGGCCTCTCCGACGTCATGTACAACGAGATGGTGCAGTTCCCCGGTGGCGTCATCGGCATCGCGCTCAATCTTGAAGAAGACGAAGTCGGCTGCGTCGTGCTCGGCGACGTCTCCAAGCTGAAGGAAGGCGACGAGGTCTCCACGACCGGCAAGCTCCTCTCCATCCCGGTGGGCAAGGGCCTCCTCGGCCGCGTGGTCGACGCCCTCGGCCGCCCGATCGACGGCAAGGGCCCGATCGAGTCCAAGGAATCCTATCCGGTCGAGCGCATCGCCCCCGGCATCATCGCCCGCAAATCCGTCAACCAGCCGCTCTTCACCGGCATCATGGCGATCGACTCCATGATCCCGATCGGCCGCGGCCAGCGCGAACTCATCATCGGTGACCGCGGCACGGGCAAGACGACGATCTGCGTCGACACCATCATCAACCAGGCCCGCATCAACAAGGTCGGCCTCGCGTCGGGCGACAAGAACTTCCGCCCGGTTTATTCCATCTACGTCGCCGTCGGCCAGAAGCAGTCGAACGTCGTCCGCACCATCTCCGCCCTCGAGGCCGCCGATGCGCTGCAATACACGATCATCGTCGCCGCCACCGCGTCCGACAACCCGGCCAACCAGTACCTCGCCCCGTTCTCCGGCGCCGCCCTCGGCGAATGGTTCATGGAAAACGGCCTGGACGCGCTGATCGTGTATGACGATCTCTCCAAGCACGCCGTCGCCTACCGCCAGATCTCGCTCATCCTGAAGCGCCCGTCCGGCCGCGAAGCTTATCCGGGTGACGTGTTCTATCTCCACTCCCGCCTCCTCGAGCGCGCCGCGCGCCTCGACGGCAAGGGCTCGCTCACCGCGCTGCCCGTCATCGAGACGCAGGCCGGCGACGTGTCCGCGTACATCCCGACGAACGTCATCTCGATCACCGACGGCCAGATCTTCCTCGAGACCGATCTCTTCAACCAGGGCATCCGCCCCGCCGTGTCGGTCGGTCTCTCCGTCTCGCGCGTCGGTTCGTCCGCCCAGATCAAGGTCACCAAGCAGGTCGGCGGCAAACTCAAGGGCGAGCTCGCCCAGTTCCGCGAACTCGCGGCCTTCGCGCAGTTCGGTTCCGACCTCGACGCCAAGACCAAGGCCACGCTCGACCGCGGCGCCCGCATCGTCGAACTCTTCAAGCAGCTCCAGCTCAACCCGCTCGCAATCGAGGTCCAGGCCTCCATCCTCTGGCTCCTCCAGAAGGGCTACTTCGATTCCATCGAGGTGAAGAACGTCGTCGCCGCGTCCAACTCGCTCAAGGACTACCTCACCGCCCGCAAGGCCGACCTGCTCACCTCGATCCGCACCGAGGCGAAGCTCACCGACCCGATCGAGGCCGGCCTCAAGGCCGCCGCCGACGAGTGGAAGTCGACGTTCTCGGCCAAGTAATCTCCCTGCTCCTCGCTCCCAGCTCCAAGCTCTAGCAAATGGCTTCACTCCGCGACATCCGCCGGCGCATCAAGTCGGTCAAGAACACCCGCCAGATCACCAAGGCGCTGGAGCTCGTGGCCGCGTCGAAGATGAAGAAGGCGCAGCAGGCCGCCAACGCGGGCCGCGCCTACGCCGCCCTCATGGCCGAGATGCTTGCCGCCGTCGCCGGCCGCGTCGAGGAAGCGCAGCATCCGTTCCTCACCCGCCGTGAGGTCAAGGTGCGCGGCATCATCCTCGTCACTTCCGACATGGGTCTCGCCGGTGCGCTCAACGCCAATCTCTTCAAGCTCGTCGTCGACGAAGTGAAGGGACCGGCGAAGTTCGCCGTCATCGGCCGCAAGGGCGCACAGTTCGTCGCCCGCACGAAGCGCGATCTGCTCGCCGATTTCCAGATCGGTGACCGCGTCCCGTTCGCCGATGTCCGCGCCGTCGCCGACTTCATGGTGAAGCAGTTCCTGGAAGGCGTCGTCGACACCGTCGAGGTGATCTACCCGCACTTCAAGAACACGCTGGTCCAGACGCCAACGCTCCTGCCGCTCCTCCCGCTGCAGAACCTCGCCGCCGTCATCGCCGACCTCCGCGCCGATTCCGGCCACACGGCGAAAACCGACGATCGCGAAATCCTCTTTGAGCCGGACGCCAACTCCGTCCTCGAGTCGCTGCTCCCGCTCTACGTCCACCGCGAAGTCTACCAGCACGTCCTCGACGCCAAGGCGTCCGAGCACTCGTCGCGCATGGTTGCGATGAAGACCGCAAAGGACAACGCCACGAAGCTCATCGGCGACCTCTCCCTCGAATACAACAAGGCCCGCCAGGCCGGCATCACGCAGGAAATCCTCGAAATCGCCGCCGCCTCGTTCGCGACCACCTGATTTAGGCACCACTAATCCACACTCATACCTCACTAATAAAACCCAGGCTTAGAACATTAGTGCTCATTAGTGTGCATTAGTGGTTCCTCCGAAAAATCTCCCTCCCGTCATGAGCAACCAAGGCAAAATCGTCCAAGTCATCGGCGCCGTCGTCGACGTGCAGTTCGCCGAGAACACCATCCCGCCCATTTATCAGGCGCTCACCGTCGACTTCACCGTCGCCGGCAAGAAGGAGAACCTGACCCTCGAGGTGCAGCAGCATCTCGGCGAAGGCCTCGTGCGCGCGATCGCCATGTCCTCCACCGAGGGCCTGGTCCGCGGCCATCCGGTCACCGACACCGGCGCCCCGATTTCCGTGCCGGTCGGCGAGGGCATCCTCGGCCGCATCTTCGACGTCACCGGCACGCCGGTGGACGGCCGCGGCCCGGTGCCGCATACCAAGAAGTACCCGATTCACCGTCCGGCCCCGGCGCTCGCCGAGCAAGACACCAAGGCCCAGATCCTCGAGACGGGCATCAAGGTCATCGACCTGATCTGCCCCTTCATCAAGGGCGGCAAGGCCGGTGCGTTCGGTGGTGCCGGCGTCGGCAAGACCGTCGTCATTCTCGAACTCATCAACAACATCGCCAAGGCGCACGGTGGTTACTCCGTGTTCGCGGGCGTCGGCGAACGTTCCCGTGAAGGTAACGATCTTTACCACGAAATGTCCGAGGCCGGCGTCATCAACCAGAAGGACCTCGACAAGTCGAAGGTCGCGCTGGTGTACGGCCAGATGAACGAGCCCCCGGGTGCCCGTATGCGCGTCGCCCTCTCGGCGCTCGCGATGACCGAGTACTTCCGCGACGAGAAGAACCAGGACGTGCTCCTCTTCATCGACAACATCTTCCGCTTCTCGCAGGCCGGTTCCGAGGTGTCCGCGCTCCTCGGCCGCTCGCCGTCGGCGGTCGGTTACCAGCCGACGCTCTCGAACGAGATGGGCATTCTCCAGGAACGCATCACCTCGACGAAGAAGGGTTCCATCACCTCCGTGCAGGCCGTGTACGTGCCCGCGGACGATCTCACCGATCCGGCGCCGGCGAACACCTTCGCCCACCTGGACTCGACGATCGTGCTCGAGCGCTCCATCGCCGAACTCGGTATCTATCCGGCCGTCGATCCGCTCGCTTCCGTCTCCAAGGCGCTCCAGCCCGACATCGTCGGCGAGGAACACTACAAGGTCGCCCGCGAAGTGCAGCGCGTCCTCCAGCGCTACAAGGATCTCCAGGACATCATCGCGATCCTCGGTCTCGATGAGCTTTCCGCCGAGGACAAGCTCACCGTCTACCGCGCGCGCAAGATCCAGCGTCTCCTCTCGCAGCCGTTCGCGGTCGCCGAAGTCTTCACCGGCACCCCGGGCAAGTACGTCCCGGTCAAGGAAACCGTCCGCGGCTTCAAGATGCTGCTCGACGGCGAACTCGATCACATCGGCGAAACCGACTTCTACATGAAGGGCGGCATCGACGAGGTCATCGCGGCCCACGGCAAGAAGTAAGGCAGGAAACCACTAATCCACACTAACCTCACACTAATGTTTTCTGATCTCTCCTGATTAGTGATCCATTAGTGTGCCTTAGTGGTTAAAACGAAAATGTCCTTAACTCTCGAAATCGTAACGCCGGAAGCGAAAGTCTATTCCGACACCATCGACTCCGTCGTCATCCCGACGGTCGAGGGCGAGATCGGCGTTCTCCCCGGCCACATCCCGCTGATCACACAGGTCGAGCACGGCGAACTCCGCGTCACCAAGGGCGGCTCCTCGCAGCTGCTCGCGGTCAGCGGCGGTTTCGCCCAGATCGACGGCGACACGGTCCGTGTCCTCGCCGAGCACGCGATCACCGAGGAAAAGATCGATGAGAACGCCGTCGAAGCCGCGCTCAAGCGCGCCGAGGACGAGCTCAAAGCCGCCAAGGGCATGGATCCCCAGCAGTACGAGCACCTGCAGAGCCTCGTCCGTTACTCGGGCGTCCAGCTCGCGGTGAAGCGTCGCCGCCGTTAAGCCAAACGACATTTCCAAAGGCCGGTCTCACGACCGGCCTTTTTTGTGCCCGCATCTTTAGGACCACTTGCCGTGCCCAAAAGGCAAAGGCACTTCCGCCACCACCTACCGTCATCCTGAGCCGTGCGAAGGACCCAAGCGAACCTCCGCTCGCGGCATCAACCCCGTCCGCAGCGCACCGGCCACTTACCGCGCCTCCCGCACCCGATACTCCGAAGGCGAGCACCGCGCAAAGCGGCGGAACCGCTTTGCGAAATAAAACGGATCTTCGAATCCCGTTTCCGCCGCAATCTCCCCGACAGGCAAGCTGCTGTGCGCGAGCAACTGCTGCGCAAGTCGCAGGCGCAATTCCTCGCTATAGCGCTGCAGCGTCTGCCCCGTTTGCTCCTTGAAAAGATGGCTCAGCCGCGACGGCGACAAACCGCAGGCCCGCGCCACCACCTCGAGCCGGAACGGTTCCGCCGAATGCGCGGCGAGGTGGTTCATCGCGCGGCGAATCCGGTCATCGAGCTTCGCGCGCCCGGTCGCATCCGTCGCTTGCTGGGCCCACAGCAGCGCCTCCTCGAGCGCGTTCAGGGCGAATTCCACCGCATCGCCATGCGGCCGCTTCAAGGTCGCCGCCGTGCGCTGCAGGGCCGCCGCGAAATTTGTCCGAACTTCGCCGGCTGGGAATGTGATCCAGCCCACCCCGCGCGCCGCCTCGGGCCAGCGGATCCAGGCCCGCCAGTTCGGACGCGGCCGAAAATGCGCCCAGAGCAAACGCCATCTTCCCGCCGCCGGATCTGTGGCGTAGTCCTGCGCCGCCTGGGGCGAAAAGAGCACGGCTTCGCCGGCCGCCAAACGACGCACCTTGCCATCCAGCACGATATTCCCGACGCCGGCCTGAGTATAAATCAGCAGCCAGTCACCGCTGCCGCCCGGCCGCCAGTTGGTGTAGTCTGAATTTCGGTCGAACTCGCTCGCCATCACAAACTCGACGGCACGATGCGGGGTTTCACTCCGGGACATGGCAGCAGGATATTCCAGCTCCTTTGCCGGGCAATCCATTCCTTGCGGCGGCCACTCGTGCTATGCTCGCGTCATGGTTGCCGCTTCATCCCCGTCGCTCATCACTCCCGCACAGGTCGCCCAATTTCAGCGCGACGGCTATTGTGTCGTCGATGGCCTTTTCACCTCCGATGAGATCGCGCAGATCCTCGCTTTCTTCGAGGAATTCAAAACCCAGGGCGGCGCGATCTATGACGACGGCCTGCGCTATGAGGAGGTCGATCCCGCGCAACGCCAGCTCCGCGCCATGCACCCCCATCGCTACAGCGAAAAGGCCAAGCAGTGGGCGCTGAACCCGAAGGTCGCGTCCGTCCTCGGCACCTTGCTGGGCCGGGATCCGCTGCTCGCGCAGACGATGTATTATTTCAAGCCGCCGGGCGGCAAGGGGCAGGGGATGCACCAGGATAATTTCTACCTGCTCGCCGCGCCGGCGACGTGCATCGCGGCGTGGACCTCGATCGACGGCGCCGACATCGACAACGGCTGCCTCTACGTCGTGCCCGGCTCCAACCGCAAAGACATCCATTGCCCGGCCGACGGCACCGAGGCGTGGCTCGGCTACGGCGACTCGCACATCAAGCCGTTCCCGCGCGAAGTGAAACCCATCCCGGTCGTCGTGCCCAAGGGCGCGACGATGTTTTTCGGTGGCAACCTCATCCACGGCTCCGGCCCGAATCGCACCAAGGACCGCTTCCGCCGCACCTTCATCGGCCACTACATCGACGAAGCTTCCGACCAGGTCGCGAAGTTCTATCACCCCGTGCTCAACATGCAGGGCGAAGCAATGTCGACCATCACCATCCCCGCTGGCGGCGGCCCCTGTGGCGACGGCTGGCTCGGGGCGACACACTAGCGCCGGCAAGGCCGGCGCAGTTAGGTGTTCAGGGTTAGGAGTTAGGAGCAGGTGCTTAGGAAACCTCCTAACCTTGAACCTCTAGCTCATAACTGCATTCCGGCGCCAAAGCACCGGAATGCTGCTTGAAACCCAGTCTCAACTAATTCAACTGATTGGTTGCTTGTCAGCTACACCGCTCAACACCCGCGTCGCCTTGTGCCAGCTCCCCGCCGGCACGACCGGACGCGTGTGCGAGCTGACCGGCGACGAGAGCTTCTGCCATCGCCTGCGCGAGATGGGCTGCGGCGAGGCGGCGCTGGTCACAAAGATCTCCGGTTCCTCCACCAGCCTGTGCCTCGTGAACGGCACCCGCATCGCCCTCAATCACCGCGCGGCCATGAATATCCTGGTTGAGCGCCTGCCTGACCTGAGCCGCGTCGAAGGGCCGGCCAACGCTCGTTGAGTATTCCGAGTCCAGAATGATGGCATCGGTCTTTCTCCGCGTTTCCGTCCTTCCGCGCTTCCGCGATTCGGCATGAAGCTCCCTTCGCACATCACGCCGCCCGCGCCGCGGCGGCACGCGTCCGCCGACCGCACGCCCATCTACGCGATGGTCGGCAACCCGAACTCCGGCAAGACCACCCTTTTCAACGCCCTCACCGGCTTGCGCCAGAAGGTCGGCAATTATCCGGGCGTCACCGTCGAAAAGAAAATCGGCACGACTTACTCGCAGCACGGCCGCGCGATCCAAGTGATCGATCTCCCCGGCGCGTATTCGCTCGCCGCGCGTTCACCCGATGAGGCTGTCCTTCGCGACGTGCTCTTCGGTCGCCGCACGGACACCCCCCAACCCGATCGCATCATCTGCGTCGTCGATGCGTCCAACCTCGAGCGCAACCTCTACCTCGTCCACCAGATCCTCGATCTCGGCCGGCCGGTGATCGTCGCGTTGAACATGATGGATATGGCCGAGGCCGCCGGCATGAAGGTCGATCCCGCCGAACTCGAGGGCGAACTCGGCGTCCCGGTCATCGCCTGCGAAGCCGTCCACGGCAAAGGTCTCGTCGAGTTGCGTCTCGCGCTCAGCCGCGTCGACCTCCCGCTCGCGCGCCATCGTTGGGATGTGCCGGCGCCGATCGCGCCCGCCGTCGCCGAGATCCAGGCCTCGCTCACGGACAACGACCAGCGTCCGCCACTTATCGCGCGCGCCGAGGCGCTGCTGTTGCTCACCGATTTCGATACCGTGCGCGTCGCTGGCTCCAAGCCGCTGAGCGATCGCACCCACGAGATTCTCGAACAGTGGCGCAAGCGCTGGGCCGGGGAGGGCACCGACTGGCCCGCCGCGCTCATTCGCAGCCGTTACGATTCCATCGCTCCGCTCTGCAAAAAAGCCGTCGTGCGCACGCGCGAGCAGGGTCCGTCGCTTTCCGACCGCATCGACGCCGTGCTCTGCCACTCGTTCTGGGGCTGGATCGTCTTCGGCGTCATCATGGGCACGCTGTTCTACTCGATCTTCTCCCTCGGCGACGCGCCGATGGATTTCATCGACGACCGCACCGCGGCGTTCGCCGACTGGGTTAAGGCCCACATGGCCGACGGCGACCTGCGCGATCTCATCACCGCGGGCATCATCGGCGGCGTCGGCGGCGTGGTGAAATTCCTGCCGCAGATCCTGATTCTTTTCTTCTACGTCGGCCTGCTCGAGAGCACCGGCTATATGGCGCGCGCCGCGTTCCTGATGGACCGCCTGATGAGCAAAGTCGGCCTGAGCGGCCGCTCGTTCATCCCGTTGCTCGGTTCGTACGCCTGCGCGATTCCGGGAATCATGGCGACGCGCACGATCGAGAATGCCCGCGATCGTCTCGTCACCATCCTCGTCGCGCCGCTCATGAGCTGTTCGGCGCGCTTGCCGGTCTATTTGCTGCTGATCGCCACGCTGCTGCCGGGTGATGAAATTCCGGTCGGCAAGAAAGTGATGATCATGCTCATCATGTATGCGCTCGGCACATTCGGCGCCTTCGGCTTTGCGTGGCTGTTCAAAAAGACGCTCTTCAAGAGCGCGCCGCCGCACATGATCATGGAGCTGCCGCCGTACCAGCCGCCGCGCTTCAAGGAAATCATCCGCCACATGCTCGAGCGCAGCTGGCTGTTCCTGAAGAACGCCGGCACCATCATCCTCGCGATCTCGATCGTCCTCTGGTTCCTGACCACGTATCCGAAACTGCCGGATCCCAACGCGACGCCGACCGAGCAGATCGCCCACAGCTTCGCCGGCCAAGCCGGGCATGCGATCGAACCGCTGATCAAGCCGCTGGGCTTCGACTGGCGCATCGGCATCGGCCTCATCACTTCCTTCGCCGCGCGTGAAGTGTTCGTCAGCTCGATGGGCGTCATCTTCGGCGTCGAGAGCTCGGACGACAACACTACGCCGCTCCGCGACGCGTTGCGCGCCGCGCACTGGCCGGGCGGCGCCACGCTGTTCACCCCGCTCGTTTGCATCGTGCTGATGGTGTTCTATGTTTTCGCCATGCAGTGCATGAGCACCGTCGGCGTCGTGAAGCGCGAGACCAACTCGTGGCGCTGGCCGCTGTTCCAGATCGCCTACATGACCGGCACCGCGTGGCTCGTCTGCCTCATCATCTACCAAGCCGGCCGCGCGCTGGGTTACTGAGATGTCTTCCTCCCTCCAAACCCTCATCGCCCTCGGCGTCGTGCTCCTCGCCGCCGCGCTGCTGCTGCGCTCGTGGTTCGGAAAGAAAAAGTCCGGCTGCGCCAGCGACGGCTGCAGTGCCGTCAGCCCCGAGATCAAGAAGCTGCAGAAGCAGCTGAAGCACTAGCTCGCCGCCGCGAGCACCGGTTCGTTCACCGGGGTGTTCGCCGTCGCGATCACCTTTTCCACGAAGCGCATCTTCTCGATCGCCGAAGGGGACAAGACAAACGGGTAGGCGTCGCGGTGTCCGAGACTCCGGTTCAGGTTGTTCAACATGTGCGTGAGCGCGTGCCAGCGCTGTACCTGCGTGTCGAAGTCCTCGCCGCGCCCGATCCCTGACACCAGCGCCGAAATCTTCACGCCGCTGGCCTCGGCGGTCTCGAGTGCATCGACCATGTGCAAATAATGCGCCCAGGTTTCGGCCCAGTCTTCCCACGGATGCGCGCTGGCGTAAGCCGTGATGAAACTCGCCGGCCACTCGGCGGGCGCGCCGTCCGCGTAATGTTTCTGCAAGGCCGTAGCGTAGTCGGCGCGCTCGTCGCCGAAGAGCGCGCGAAATTCCTCGAGTCGGCCACCATCGCGGATCAAGCGGTCCCAATAATAGTGGCCGATCTCATGGCGAAAATGGCCGAGCAGGGTGCGCGAGGGTTCGTGCAGCTGTAGCCGGCGCTTCTCGCGCTCCGCGTCGTCGGCTTCGGCGAGCGCAATCGTGATCACGCCATCCTTGTGACCGGTGAGCACCGGCGACGCGTCGGCCGCGACCGGGTCGGCCAGAAATTCAAAAGCCAGGCCGTGCACCGGGTCCGCACCCTTCGGCACGACCGGCAGGTTCAGCGCAATCAGCTCATAAACCAGCCGGCGCTTCGCGATCTCGAGATGATACCAAGCCGTGTGCCACACGGGCAGGGAGAGGTCGGGGATCACGCGGGTCAGACGGCACGATTCACAGAGATCGCCGTCCGCTTCCGCGGGGATCGCCCAGTTGCAGATGTGCTTCTCCGTGTAGTTGGCGCACAACCGGTACTTCTGCCCGGGCGCCGCTGGCGTGGTCCATAGGTCGTCCGCCGGTTCCAATGAGGCCATCAGCCGATGATCCGGGAGGTACGCCAGCGCATGGCCACAGCTCACGCATTGGTGATTCTCGAAATACACCAGGTTGTGGCAGTGGGAGCAGTGGAAGAGTTGCATGCGCTACCTCTATGGTACGCCAGCGACACTCTCCGGTTCCGCTTCAGGTGAGAAAATTCAGCTGGCTCACACAGCAGCAGCAGCAGCCGCCTCGCGCTTCGTTTTCGCCACGGGAAGCACGATCAGCGCGGCAATCAGGCAAAGCGCACCGGCGGCCATGAACGCCGGGGTGTAACTTCCCGAACCGGTGCGCAATGCGCCCGCGCCATACGCCGCAAACGCCGCTCCGACCTGATGGCTCGCGCCAATCCAGCCGAAGACGATGCTGGCCTTCTCACGGCCGAAAACCTCGGCGGTCAGACGCACCGTGGGTGGCACCGTCGCGATCCAGTCCAAACCGTAGAAGAGCGCGAACACACCCAAACCTGCCGTCGGCCCGAGCAGCGCGGTCGGGAGCGCCATCAGCGCCAATCCACGCAGACCATAATACATGAAGAGCAGATACCGGCAGTTGTAGCGGTCGCTCAGCCAGCCCGACGCCGTCGTGCCGACCAGATCGAAAAGCCCCATCGCCGCCAGCAGGCTCGCCGCCCGCACTTCCGGAATACCGCAATCGAACGCCGCCGGAATCAGGTGCGTACCGATGAGCCCGTTGGTGCTCGCGCCGCACACGAAGAACGAACCGGCGAGCAACCAAAAGTCCCGCGTGCGCGAGGCTTCACCGAGAACCTGCAGCGCCCGACGCGCCGGATTGATCGTGCTCTTGGCGGGCGCCGCATCCACGGGTCCGGTTTCACCGTACGGTCGCAGGCCGACATCGCGCGGCTCATCACGCATCAGCCACGCGACCACCGGGATCACCAGCGCCGTCGCACCCGCCACCACCAGCGGGGCCCCGCGCCAGCCGTGCGCCGTCACGACTGTCGCCAGCGCTGGCAAAAAAACCATCTGGCCCGTCGCGGTGCTGGCCGTGAGCAGACCCATCACGAGGCCGCGCCGTTCGGTGAACCAGCGGTTCGCCACCGCCGCGCCGAGCACCGTCGCGGCCAGGCCCGAGCCGGCGCCGACCATGACGCCCCACAGCAGCAGGAACTGCCAGTACTGCGTCGTGACCGTCGACACGCCGTAGCCGACGCTCAGCAGCGCCAGCGCCGCCATCATCGTCTTGCGCAGGCCGAAGCGCTGGTAGAGCGCCGCCGCGAACGGCCCGATCAGGCCGAAGAGAAAAATATTCACCGAGATGATCGCCGACACCTTCGCGCGGCTCCACTGGAACTCGTTCCCGATCGGCAGCATGATTACACCCGGCGTCGCGCGCGCTCCCGCCGCCGCGAGCAACGTCAGAAACGTCACGCCGGCGGCGATCCAAGCATAGTGAATTTTGCGGGCGTCAGTGCCGGTGCTCATGCGGACGGAAGAATCTCTAACGCACCCGCGGCGTCAAATGACGACGCGCTGTCCCGTGCAGATATTGCCCAAACTGTGGGAGGGGCTTTATGCCCCGACGTTCATCCTTCGTCGGGGCATAAAGCCCCTCCGACCCAATCATACCCATATTTGCCAAGCGATCGATCCATCCTACGCTCCTTTTCATGAACGCCGCCGTCATCACCGAGATCAAAAAGCCTGTTACGCTCCAATCCGTGCCCGATCCGGTCGCCGCTCCCGGCGAGGCGGTGGTGCGCCTCAAGGCGGCGGCGCTCAATCACCGCGACCTCTTCATCAACCTCGGCACCTACGCCGGCATCAAGCTGCCGCTCATTCCCGGCTCCGATGGCTCGGGCGTCGTCGAATCCGTCGGCGCACCGGCCGACCAGGCGTGGGTAGGACGCGAGGTGATCATCAACCCGGCGCTCGACTGGGGCGACGATCCGCGGGCGCAAGGCCCGAAGTTTCGCATCCTCGGACTCCCCGATAGCGGCACGTTCGCGGAAAAGATTTCCATCCCCGTGGCAAACCTTGCGGCGAAACCGGCGCACCTCACTTGGGAACAGGCGGCCGCGCTGCCACTGGCCGGGCTCACCGCTTGGCGTGCTCTCTTCACCCGTGCCCATTTGAAAGCCGGCGAGAAGGTCCTGCTCACCGGCATCGGCGGCGGCGCGGCGCTCTATGCGCTGCAGTTCGCGGTCGCCGCGGGTGCGCAGGTGTGGGTGACCTCCAGCTCCGCCGATAAAATCGCCCGCGCCAAAACCATGGGCGCGGCGGGCGGCATCAATTACCGCGACGCCGACTGGGTCACCGCCTTGCAAACCGCCGCGGGCGGCTTGTTCGACGTCATCATCGACAGCGCCGGTGGCGACGGCTTCCTCTCGCTCATCGAGCTCACCAAGCCCGGCGGCCGCATCGCCTTCTTCGGCGCCACCACTGGCAACCCCAAGGCCTTCGACATGCGCCGCTGCTTTTTCCGCCAGATCAACATCCTCGGCACGACGATGGGCTCGCCCCAGGATTTCGCCGGCATGACCGCTTTCGTCGCGCAGCACAAAATCGTCCCGACCGTGGATCGCGTCTTCCCGCTCGCCGAAACCGAACAGGCCTTTCGCCACATGGAGTCCGCCGCGCAGTTCGGGAAGATCGTGCTGAAGGTGTGAGCGGGGCCATTCGCTCCGCCGGAACATAAAAGCAGCAGCGATTGTGAGATCGCTGGCGCCAGCCATCTCACGATGGCTGCTACCTCACAACCCACGCGCCCACTCCACCAGCTGGTGCGTCAACCGGATGGCGGCGTCGCCGAGAAAGATGAAATAGAAAACCCCGGCGATGAACACGAGGTAGCCGGCCAGCACGAACAGCCCGTCGCGCTCGAGCAGCCCGGCCGCCACCAACAAAATCACCCACGCCGGGATCAGGTTGGTGAAGGGTATCGGCAGCGGTGGGAGCAACGCCAGCGCCGCCACGAGCACCAATAGCGCGTGCAAGCGGCGCAGCAACTGCGTGTCCGTGAGCCAGGTGAAGCGCGGGCGCAGGAACTTCTCGAGGAAACGCAGCACCTTCTCGGCAAAGGCGAAGAGTTTGCCGAAAAATCCGGGCGGCAGTTCCTTGCGCAGGATTTTCTCCGGCAACCAGGGCCGCTGCCCGAGCGTCAGCCGCAGCGCGATCAGCGCAATGGCGAGGCTGAAGGGGATGGCCAGGCCGGGTAGGGGAATCGGCGTCGTGAACGGCAGCGCCAGCAGCAGGATCAGCAACGTGTAGGCGCGGCCGCCGAGCATCGCGATCACTTCCCGCAGCGCCACCACGCGCTGGCCGGACAGCACGCGCAAGTCCGCCAGCTCGGCCGACAGTTTGCGCAGCGTCGTCACGTGCCGCGCTTGTTGCCGTAAAGTTCGACGTGCAGCCGCGGGGCGTAGCGGTAGCCGCGCTGCTTGCACAACTCGCCGAGCCAGCTGGCGCTGGCGCGCAGCTTCTCGACGGTCGTGCCCTCGGGCATGAGCAGGATCTTGTCGCGCGGGACCACGCACAGCGTGTCCGCGACCATGCGCTCCATTTCCTCGAGATCGGCTTCGCTGCTGATGACGAACTTCAGCTGGTAATTGCCGTGCGCGATCCAGCTCGCGACGACTTCCGGCTGCCAGCGCAGCTTTTCGTGCTTCTCACGCCAGGTGTCGTCGAGCCGGTTGTCGGGCGCGGAGTGGGCGAGCTTTGGGCTGAGCGACGCCAGGTCGCAGGCGATGCCGCGCGGCAACACCGTCGCCGCCGTCTCGATCGTGATGTGGTAACCGAGCTCCGACAGCTGGAACGCCAGCTCATGGATATCCGGCGCGATCATCGGCTCGCCACCGGTCAGCACGACGTGCTTGGCCGGATGCGCGCGCACCGCTTCAACGACCGCCCACACTTCCATCTTGGTGCCTTCCGGCGACCACGACGCATACGGCGTGTCGCACCAGTTGCAGCGCAGATTGCACCCGCTCGTGCGCACGAAGACCGACGGCACGCCGATCAGCTCACCCTCGCCTTGGAGCGAATAGAAAATCTCGGAAATTAGCATGGGAACGGAGCGGTCAGCATTCAGCTCTCAGCTTTCAGCCAAACCCTTTTCGGGCTGATAGCTGACCGCTGAAAGCTGAGTGCTCATTTGGTCGGGCCCTCCGGCAACGGCGGCGTGCTCTCGTACTTCGTCGGATCGACCAAGCCCGCGCGCTGGAACGCCTCGCGGCGCTCGACGCACGTGCCGCACTTGCCGCAGTGGATCTCGCCGCCCTTGTAGCACGACCACGTGCGCGCGAAATCGACGCCGAGCTTGGCGCCCTCCGCTGCGATGCCGGTTTTGTCCAAGGCAATGAAAGGCCGGAGCAATTCCACACCGGCGTACGTGCCGAGCTTCATCGCATCGCCCATCGCCTTCATGAAATCCTCGCGGCAGTCCGGGTAGATCGTGTGGTCGCCCGTGTGCGCCGCGATCACGAGCCCGCCCGTCTCGGCGCTCTCGGCGAAGCCCGCGGCCGCCGCCAGCATGATGCCGTTCCGGAAGGGGACGACGGTCTTCTTCATGTTCTCGTCCGCGTAGTGACCCTCCGGCACGTCGCCGCCCGACTTGAGCAGGTCCGACGCGAACAGCTTGCCGATGAAATCCAGCGGGATGGTCTGGTGCGGCGCACCGATCTTCGCGGCATGCTCCACCGCGAACGGGATCTCCTTGTGGTTGTGCTTCGCGCCATAGTCGAAGCTCAGCACGGCCGTGACGGTATGATGCGCCCGCGCCCAGTAGAGCGCGGTCACCGAATCCATGCCACCGGAGCAGAGGACGACGACTTTCATGCCGAATGAATGGCCACAAAAAGACGCAAAAACCCACAAAAATAAAGCCCGGCCCGGCGGATTGCCCCCCGGCCACAAGTAGTTTAATAGACTACTTAATGGCCGTGCCCCTGATCATCGCGCATCGCGGCGCCTCCGCGGAGAAGCCCGAGAACACGCTCGCGGCGTTCCGGCGGGCGCTGGCGCTGGAGGTGGACGGCATCGAGCTCGACGTGCACGTGACCCGCGACGGCGTGCCGGTGGTGTTTCACGATGCCTCGCTTTCGCGCCTGACGGGAACTCGCGGGCGCCTCGCCCGCCGGACTTGGCCGGAACTGCAGCAACTTCAGGTGCACGGCCGGGAGCCGATCCCGCAACTCGTCGATGTGCTCCGGCTCACACGCGGGCTGGCAGTCGTGCAGATTGAGATCAAGGGCGGTCCGGTGACACCCATCATTCACGCCATCCAGGCGGCGCGCGCGGCGGATTGGGTGATTCTGGCATCGTTTCATGCCAATCTGATCGTCGAAGCCCGGCTTCTCGCCCCGGCGATTCCGCGCATGCTCATCTCCGAGGGCCGCGCGGCTCCGCTCACGCTCGTCAAACGCCTCGCGGCTTGTGGGGCCGTGGGTTTGAGCGTGAACCACGCGGCCATCCGCTCCGCGGTTTGGATTCGGTATTTTCAGCAGCGCGGGTACAGTGTCTGGTCGTGGACGGTGAATGAACCTGCTGTGGCCAAGCGACTTGCCGGATGGGGGATCGATGCCCTCCTGGGCGATGATCCGGCCTTGATGCGGCGCTGGGTTTAGTTTTTCTTCCGGTTTCCCGTTGGTCCGTAGGCGGACACGTTAATGACTATTCTCCACGATCCTCTTTGTGCTGATTACGGCTCCGCGATGCGGCCCGAGCAGCCGGCTCGCGTGGTGAAAAGCGCCTCTCATCTGAAGGCCGCGCATCCCGACTGGACCTGGCAGATTCCCGTGATCGCCGACGAAACGACCGCCCTGCTGGCCCATGAACCCGCAGTGCTGAAACGACTCGGGCACGGTCCGGATATCGATGACGACACGCCGTATTTCCCGGGCATCCGGGAACACGCTCTGCGCGCCGTCGGTGCCGCGCTGGCTGCCGCCGATCTCGCGCGCACGGGCGAACCGGCTTTCACGCTGATGCGCCCGCCCGGTCATCACGCGACCCGCACGCAATCGATGGGCTTTTGTTATCTCAACCAGATCGCCATCGCCGCCAAAAATCAGGCGGCCGCCGGCCGCCGTGTGGCAGTGTGGGATTTCGACGCCCATCACGGCAACGGTACCGAGGACATCCTGCGCGATGGCGAAAATCTCTTCTTCGCGTCCGTGCACCAGTATCCCGGTTATCCCGGCACGGGCACAACCTCCTCGGGCAACATCGCCAACTTTCCCGTCGCCCCGCACACCACGCGCGAAATCCACTTGGCGGCACTCGCCCGCTCGTGGGAAGCGGTGCAGGCGTTCAGGCCGGACCTCGTCCTCGTGTCCGCCGGCTTCGATGCCTACGCCCGCGACCCGATCACGGCCATGACTCTCGAGGCCGACGATTTCGCCGAACTCGGCTGCTGGCTCGGCCAGGCCAAAATTCCCGCCGCCGCCATCCTCGAAGGCGGCTACAGCCCGGATCTGCCGCGGCTGATTGACGTTTTTCTAACCGCTTGGGACAAACACCGCTGACTACCTTGAGCTCCTCGCCGCACTACACGTTCATCAACCAGCCCGCGCAGCTGGCGCCGCTTCTGGCCGCCCTCGACCGCTCGCCGGAGATCTCGCTGGATACCGAAGCCGACAATCTTTTCCGCTACAAGACGCGCATCTGCCTCCTGCAGATCCTCGCCGACGGTGAGATCTACCTCGTCGACCTGCTCGCCGACCTGCCGCTCGACGAGCTGTGGGCGAAGCTCTCCGCCAAGCCGCTGATCATGCACGGCAGCGACTACGACCTGCGCCTGCTGCACGGCCTCTGCAATTTCCGCCCGCTGAGTTTGTTCGACACGATGTTTGCCGCGCAGCTGCTGAGCATCCCGCGCTTCGGTCTCGCTGCGCTGCTTGAGCAGTACTTCGGCGTGAAACTCGACAAGGACCACCAGAAGGCGAACTGGTCGCAGCGCCCGCTCGACCGCGGCATGCTCGATTACGCCGCGCTCGACGTTTACTACCTGCCCGCGCTGCGCGATAAGTTGCGCGCCGAACTCACGGCCCTCGGCCGGCTCGACTGGCTCGAGCAGAAGTGCCGCTGGCAGATCGAGGTCGCCAAGGAAGGCTTCGCCGGCCCCGACGAAAACGACTGGCGCATCGGCGGCGCCGAAAAGCTCCGCGGCCGCGGCCTGGCCGTGCTGCACGCCCTCTGGCACTGGCGCGAAAGCTGGGCGGAAAAACTCAACACGCCGCCCTTCAAGGTCACCGGCAATGAACTCCTCATGCGCCTGTCGCGCGGCGCCGAGGAAGGCGCTTCGCCGGAACAGTTGCTCCAGGTTCACCTCGGCCGCCGGCACGATCGTCTCGCGCCGTCGCTCGCCGATGCCGTGCACAAGGGTTTCGACACCGATCCCCGCACGCTGCCCCGCCGCGAGCGCCGCCGTGATTTCGCGCCGATGACACCCGCCGAACTCGAGCGTCAGGACCAGATCAAAGTCCTGCGCGACCGGATCGCGCTCGGCCTCAAGCTCGACCCGACGCTCATCGCCACCCGCTCGCAGCTCGCGCTGCTGGCGCGCGATCCCGCCGGGGTCGAGGGCGTGCTGCTGCCGTGGCAGGCGAAGGTGTTCAAGGACGACCCGGCGTGGAAGGCCTGAATCCGAAGATTCATTCCGTGACCGCACGGTGAAAACCCAACCACACACCCCGGCGCGTTGCGCCATCAGCCGTCGCCAAGGCTATGGCCGACAGGCCCCTCTTCATAGAGGGGAATCGATTCTCGCAGCCGAAGTCCCCTCTATGAAGAGGGGTGCCCGAAGGGCGGGGTGTGTTCTTTCGGCATCAGCATGAGTGACTCCGCCAACATCGCCCGGCATCTGTCCGTGATGGCGGCGCGCCAGCCGGACCAGCCCGCGGTGAAAATCCCGCGCGGCCGGACTTCTGCGGGCAAAATCGATTATCTCGTCCTGACCTTCCGCGAACTCGACCACGAGGTCGACGCGTGGGTCGAGCGCCTGCAGCGCAAAGGCGTGCGCCAGGGCGACCGCGTGCTCGTCATGGTGCGCCAAGGCCTGCCACTGATCGCCGCCGCCTTCGCCCTCTTCAAGCTCGGCGCTGTCCCCGTGATCATCGATCCCGGCATGGGCCGGAAAAACTTCCTGGCCTGCGTCGCGCGCTCCAAGCCGCGCGTGCTGTTCGGCATCCCGCTGGCGCAGGTAATGAGCCACGTCTTCCGCTCCGCTTTCGCGACCGTCGGGATACGCATCTGGGCCAGTGGCTCTGCCACGGCCCGGATCGCTGGAGGGCCGGTCTCCGCACCGGCCGTATCGGCTCCACTTGTGGCGCAATCGGCTGGTCGGGAGACCAGCCCTCCATTGGAAACGCTTTCTGGCGACCTCGCCGCGATCCTCTTCACCTCCGGCTCCACCGGCGCCCCGAAGGGCGTCTGCTACGAACACGGCATGTTCGAGGCACAGGTCCGGCTCGTGCGCGACGCCTACGACATCCAGCCGGGCGAGATCGACCTGCCGATGCTGCCGATCTTCGCGCTCTTCAACCCGGCGCTGGGGATGACGACCGTCGTGCCGGAGATCAACCCGTCGCGCCCTGCGGAAGTGGATCCGGCCAAGATCGTCCAAGCCATCCAGCAGGAGAACGTCACCACCTCCTTCGGCTCACCGACGCTGTGGCGGAAAATCTTCGACCACTGCCTCGCCCATAAAATCACTCTGCCTTCGCTCAAGCGCGTGCTCTGCGCCGGCGCCGCCGTGCCGGCTTCGCTTTGGGCCGATGCGCCGCGCGTGCTGGTCAACGGCCGCCTGCACAGCCCGTACGGCGCGACCGAGGCGCTGCCCGTCGCGAGCGTGTCAGGCGCCGAAGCGGTGGGCGATCTGGTCGCCGGTTCTCTCGTGGGCCGGCCGCTGCCGCGAAATCGCGTGAAGATCATCGCCCTCGACGAAAACCCGATCGCGACGCTCGGCCAGACGCGCGAGCTGTCGCGCGGCGAAATCGGCGAGATCATCGTCACTGGGCCGAGCGTCACGAAAACCTACGACGCGCTGCCCGACGCCACCGCGCGCGCGAAGATCGCCGGCGCCCAACCCGACGGCAGCGCCGTGACCTGGCACCGCATGGGCGACGCCGGTTATCTCGATGCCGGCGACACGCTCTGGTTCTGCGGTCGCATCGCCGAGCGCGTGGTTACACCCACGGGCGACATGCATACCGAACCCTGCGAACAGGTTTTCCGACGCCACCCCGCCATCGCGCGCTGCGCCCTCATCGGCTTGGGAGAGCGCGGCCGGCAGGAGCCGGCCGTGGTGGTACAGTTGGTTCCGGAGAAGGTGCGCGACGAGGCGGCCTTCGCCGTCGAGCTGCGCGGACTCGCCCGCCAGCATCCGCACACCGCCAGCATCCGCCGTTTCTTTTTCCATCCGTCGTTTCCCGTCGACGTACGGCACAACGCCAAGATCCACCGGCTCACGCTGGCCCAGTGGGCGGCGACCCAAAAAGGCCATGAGGTCTCTTAAGACAAACCAACCACGAATGGACACAAAGAGACACGAATTGCCGGAAGTTTCTGCGCGCCTGCTTTCCGCTCGTGGTGTTCATTCGTGTTCATTCGGGGTTCCTTTCCGTAATTAACCGTGCTCTCCGTCAGCAAAAACTATCCCACGTTCGTCACCGGTGCCAGCGGCTTCATCGGCGGGCGCATCGCCGAGCGCCTGCTGGCCGACGGCCGCAAGGTGCGTGTGCTTTCCCGCCGGCCGCTGCCCGAGCTCGAGGCGAAGGGCGCCGAGGTGATCCTGGGCGACTTGCACGACATCCACGCGCTGGAGCGTGGCTGCAAATCGGCCGACACCGTCTTTCACGTGGCGGGCCGCGTCGGCGTCTGGGGCCCGCGCCAGGATTTCTGGCGCGTCAACGTCGAGGGCACGCGCAACCTGATCACCGCCTGCCGCCAGGCGCACGTGCCGCGCATGGTCTACACCAGTTCGCCCAGCGTGGTCTACAACGGCGGCGATCTGCGCAACGTCGACGAGTCCGCGCCGCTTTGCGTGCACGCGCCCTGCGCTTATCCGACCAGCAAGGCGGCGGCAGAGGACGAAGTCCGGAAGGCCCACAGCAAGGATTTCCATACCGTCGCCCTGCGACCGCATCTCGTCTGGGGCCCGGGTGATCGCAACATCGTGCCGCGCGTCCTCGCGCTCGCGAAGACCGGCAAGCTGAAGATCATCGGCCACGGCCGAAATCAGGTCGACCTCACCCACATCACCAACGTCGTCGACGCCCACCTCCTCGCCGAGGGGGCGCTCCTGAAACCCGGCGGCCCCGCCGGCGGTCGCGCCTATTTCATCACCAACGGCGAACCCGTCGTGCTCTGGGATTGGATCAACGCGCTCCTCGCCGAACTCGGCCAGCCCGCCGTGACAAAGAAAGTCCCGCTCGGCGTGGCCTTCGCCGTCGGCGGCCTCCTCGAAACTTTCTGGCGCATCAACGGCCGCGAGGGCGAGCCGCCCATGACCCGCTTCGTCGCCAAGGAAATGGCGACCGACCACTACTTCAATCTGACCGCCGCGCGCCGCGACCTCGGCTATCATCCGCTCATGACAATGGCACAGGGAACGAAGGAACTGATCGCGCACTACAAGGCGGGGAACGCGTATTAAGCTAATTTGCCAGTGCGAATCGAGATCGCACGATTCAAGTGCCTTTGCAGTTGCGGCAACGACAGCGCCCCAAAAAGGCTCAGCAAAATAACGGCGACCGGGCCCGGATCATCAGACGAATTTAATTTTCTCAACTCCTTCGCCACCGATATCAGCAACCAGCCGAAGTATATCGTCAGCACAAGCGCCAGGGGTAGCATCCAATCGTAGATCGTCTTTTCGAATTGGTAATCGGCCATATCCGCTGGACCAGAAGCCAGAAATAGAAACCCGGTGATATGTACCGCATAACCGATGGCGAAAATGACTGCATGCAGGCGAACGTTTATTCTCCTGCCGCCGGAAAGCGCGTTCACATCGCACGCCATAAGAAATCCCCAAACAAAGGCGTACTGTCCAAAGGTGAAAAAAGTGAGCAGCCAGTGAAGAAAGGGATTTCTTTTCACGAGCTTTAGCCGTTCCGCTGCCGCACCGCCTCGAAGAGCGTGATGATCGTCGCCATCGCGACGTTGAGCGAGTCGGCCTGGCCGGCCATGGGGATGCGGACGAGCACGTCGGCTCCTTTCATCCAAAAATCGCTCAGGCCGTATTGCTCGCTGCCCATGATGACGGCCACCGGGCCGCGCAGGTCGGTCTTTGTGTAGATGTTGTCGGTATGCGGCGTCGTGGCGGCGGTGCGGATGCCCTTCGCCTTCAGCCAGGCGTGGACGGTCACGCTGTCCGAGATGACCACCGGCACGGAGAACAGCACGCCGGTCGAGGCGCGCACGACGTTCGGGTTGAAGATGTCGGTCACCGCATCGCACACGATCACGCCGTCGCAACCGGCGGCGTCCGCGCTGCGCAGGATCGTGCCGAGGTTGCCGGGCTTCTCGATGGATTCGCACACCAGCAGGAACGGCTGCGCACCCAGCTTGAGATCGTCGAGCGCGTGCCGCCATTGCGGCGCCACCGCCAGCAGGCCGTCCGGGCGTTCACGGTAGGCCACCTTGGCGAAGGCGTCCTTCGACAGCTCGAACAGCTGCGCGCCGGCCTGCTTGGCCTGTTCGATCAAAGCCGGTTCGTTTTCGCCGAGAAACCAATCGGGACTGAAATACATTTCCTTCGGACGGACACCCTTCTCGAGCGCACGGCGGATCTCACGGTAACCCTCGATCATGAAGACCCCGGCCTCGTCGCGGTCGCGGCGCTCGCGCAGCTTCACGAGCTGCTTCACGCGGGGATTTTGGAGGCTGGTGATCTTTTCGGCAGGTATGGCCACAAAGAGTCACTAAAAGACACAAAAAGGATTGGGAACCCTTTGTTTTTGTGAATTTTTGTGACTCTTCGTGGCCAAAAAGAAATTCAACGACCAACCGTTCCCCTACCATCATGAGATGGAGCTGGAGATCGCCACGCTCACCAACCTGGGCGTGGGACTCGGCCGCGTGCAGGTGGGCGAGGGCAAATGGGTCGTGATGGTGCCGTTCACGCTGCCGGGCGAGAAGGTGCGCGCCCGGGTTTATCGCAACCACAAGAATTTCTCGGAGGCCGACCTGCTCGAGGTGCTCACGCCGTCCGCGCACCGCGTCGACCCGAAGTGTCCGCTCTTCGGCCGCTGCGGCGGCTGCCAGTACCAGCACCTCACCTACGCGGAGCAGCTGAAGTGGAAGCGCCAGCAGGTGGAGGAACTCCTAAAGTACATGGCAGGCGTCGAATTTGCCGTGAATCCCGTCATCGGCTCGCCGCGCGAATACGGCTATCGCTCGAAGCTCACGCCGCATTTTCACGTGCGCCGTTTTGGAGGGCCGGTCTCCGCACCGGCCGTGTCGGCCCCGCTCGCAGCACAATTGGCTGGTCAGGAGACCAGCCCTCCAGAAAAACAGGCCCCCATCGGTTTTCTCAAGCAGGGCTCGCGCTTCGACCTGCTCGACGTGCCGCACTGCGACATCGCGACACCCGAGATCAACGCGAAGCTCCCCGAGGTCCGCGCCCGCACCCACGCGCGCTTGGCCGCCGGCGAATACAAGCGGGACGCCACCTTGCTGCTGCGCCACGCGCAGGAAGGCGTGATCACCGACTACGATGCGGTGATCCACGAGCAGGTCGGCGCGCTGAAGCTGCATTTTCTCTCCCGCGACTTCTTCCAGAACAACCCGTTCATCCTGCCGGAATTCACCGGCTACGCCCGCGACCAGGCGGCGGCGAGCGGGGCGAAGTTTCTCGTCGATGCCTACTGCGGCAGCGGGCTCTTCGCCCTGACGTGCGCGCCGGCCTTCGAGCGCGTCGCCGGCATCGAGATCAGCGAGAGCTCGATCAAGTTCGCGACGGAGAACGCCGCGGCCAACGGCATCGGCAACGCGACCTTCCGCGCCGGCGATGCCTCGCAAATTTTTGCCGGGTTGGATTTTCCTCCGGCTGATACCGCGGTCATCATCGATCCACCGCGCCGCGGCTGCGACGAGTCCTTCCTCAACCAGCTCTTCGCCTTCGGCCCGCGCGCGGTCGTATACGTCTCGTGCGATCCCGCCACGCAGATGCGCGACCTGAAGGGTTTCCTCACCGCCGGCTACAAACTGACCGCGGTGCAGCCGTTCGATCTGTTTCCGCAGACGCGCCACCTCGAGTGCGTGATCACATTGGTGAAGGGATAACGGCAAACGCCACACACCCCGGCGCTGCGCGCCACCCCTCTTCATAGAGGGGATCTCAATCACGACAGCCGAAGTCCCCTCTATCAAGAGGGGTGCCCGAAGGGCGGGGTGTATTGCTAGCGATGCTCCATCCACTCGGGACTGGAGTACTGTTCCACCAAGCCGCTCAGCTCGTCCTCGTTGATTTCCGGCCACGGGGTCGGCGTCAGTTCCGCAGCGAGGACCTTCGCCACTTCCGCAGCGAACAACTCGTGGAATTTATCCCAGTCGACCGCGCCGACGCGGCTCTTCTCGATCGAGCCCTGCAGCAGCAGGCCGTGTTTGTTGCGCTTCATCGCGGCGCCGGCGATTTTTTGGCCGGTGGCGGTGTTGAGCACGTCGTAGAGCTCGGGGCGCTCGAAACAGATCGTCGGACCTTCCTCCGTCGGATGACGCTTATCCTGCAATGCCACCGGCTCGCCGAGCGCCTGCATCGCAACGGCCAGTGCGGCGTGCACGTCGCGATACGCCTGCGTCGCCGGAGCATCGAACAGCGCGTGGCCGCGCGGAATGACCAGGCTGTACGTCCAATCGTTGCGATGATCCACCAGTCCGCCGCCGGTGGGCCGGCGGCAAAGGTCGAAGGAACCCTCGGGAAGATTGGCGCGGATGTATTCCATCGCCTGGCTGAGGCCGAAGGTGAATGCCTGCGTGCGCCACTCGTAGTGCCGGAAGCGCGCCGCCGCCGGCACCGGGTAGCGCTGCAAGAGCAGGAAATCGACCGCCATGTTTTCGGCGGCGCCCGCGGTGCGCACAGGCAGCGTGTGCAAGGCGATCACGGCTTCGAGCGCTTCGCCCGGCCGGCGCGCAAAGCCTCCGGCAATTCGGGCAGGTTGTAGAGGCTGGCGAAGGCGAGCGCACCCTGCACCGCGTCGCGCGACGGGAGCGGATCGGCGTCCTGCATCGCGCCGGAAATGATCGCGGCGAGGACCGCCGGTTTCAGGTCGTTCCAGTTGCGCTGCCGCACGGCGCCGCCCTCGGCGTAATAGAGCCGGCGATCGGGACCGACGTACACGCGGATTTCCTTCGGCGCGGTGCCGGTGAGTTCGCGCACGACCAGCGGGTTGTCGCGGTTGTAGCGCTGCAACGCCGTGGCCAGCCAGCCGAGCATGGCTTGGATACGCTGCAGCGCCGCCGCCCGCACCGCTGCCTCGGGCTTGCCGGCGATGGGCGAGCGCGGGTTGTTCAAACCCTGCGCGAGTTCGGCAAAATTGTAGTCGTCCAACGCCCGCGAACGCTGGTCGCGAAGCTCCGCGCGCCAGTCGGCGAGCGCCCGCGACGGATGAATCGCCGCCGGGGAGGAAGGATCCTCCGCCAGCAGCGCGTTGAGCGCGGCCTGACTCGAATCCGCCTGCGCCTGGATGCGTTTCTGGCGCGACCATAGCCCGACGGCAAAGATCACGGCGGCCGCCACCAAACCGGTCAGCGCCGCAGCCAGCACGATCTTCTGCGTCTTGGTCGGCTGATAACCGCGCTTTGCTGCGACCGGCTCCTCGTAAACCGGCTCCGGTTCTGCCGCGCCCATGATCTGCGCCTCGAGCAGCAACTTGTAGATGGGAATCGCCTGGGAAATATTCTTGAGCTCGCGCGGACCGAGTCGCGTCACGTGCAGTGCGAGCTTGTTGCGCACGACGTCGTACACCGTCTGCGAAATACAGATGCCGCCCGGCTCGGCCTCGGCCTGCAGGCGCGCGGCGATGTTCACGCCGTCACCCATGACGTCCTGCTCGTTGACGAACACGTCGCCGAGGTGGATGCCCACGCGGTGCGTGAGGCTCTCCGCCGCCGGCCGGATCTTCAACTGCTCGGCGAAGGAGCGCTGCATCGCGAGCGCGCAGGCCACCGCCTGCACCGCGCTGGAAAAATAAAGCAGCAGGCCGTCGCCGGTGGTCTTGAGCACGGAGCCGTGATGCTGCACGCAGATGTCGCGCATCTCGTTGAAGTCGCGCTTGAGCAGCCGCAGCGTCGTCTCCTCATCCGCCTGCATGCGCGCGCTGAAACTCACCACGTCCGTGAAGATGATCGCCGCCAGCGAGCGCTGGCCCGGACCCGGCGGCAGCGGCGGCGTGGACAGGGTCGGCGGCGTGGAATCCATAGCGGCGTTCAGGTGGTAGGGTTTCGGTCCCCGTAGCGCAATGCCTTTGCTGGCCCGCCCTAGCGCTTCGCGCCCGCGTCGAGCATGGCCCGCACCTTCATCAGGAGGGAACTCAAGGCAAAGGGTTTGGGCAGGTGCGCGCCGTTGGCGGCGGTCAGGCCCGCGAGGACGGGCGGCTCCGTGGCCGTGCTCAGGATGCGCAACGCGGGGTTGGCCTCGAGCAGCCGGCGCAGGCCCTCGACGCCGGCCTTGCTGCTGGTGTCGGCGATCACGAGCTGCGGCGCGGCGCGGCGCGGACCGAGCTCCTCGACCGTCGGCACCTCGATCACGGTGTAACCGTCGATCACGAGGATGCCGGAGATCATCTTGCGCAGGCCTTCGTCCTGCTCGACGACCATCACCGCCTCCGTGCCCTGCGTGGAGGGCAGCACGCCGAGCGCGGTGGCGCCGGTGTTTTCCGGCTCCGCGGTTTCCGGCAGGAAGACGGTGAAGGTCGTGCCGCGGCCCGGCGTGCTCTCCACCGCGAACCGGCCGCCGGCCTGGCGGATGAGCCCGTGCGCCGTCGGCAGGCCGAGGCCGGTGCCGTGCGCCTTCGTGGTATAGAACGGTTCGAAGATTTTTTCGTGCAGCGTCGCCGCGATGCCCACGCCGGTGTCCGTCACCGCCATCGCCGCCTGGTAACCTGCGCCGGCCGTCTCGTTGTAGGTGCGCAGCGTGAGGCGGCCGCCCTCGGGCATGGCGTCGCGCGCGTTGAAGCAGAGGTTGAGCAGCACCTGCTGGAAATGGCCGGGATTGATGCGCGCGTTGCCAAGGTCGGAGGCGAGGCGCAGCTCAACCTCGATGGCGTCGCCGCACACGCGGCGGATGATGTCGGCGATCTCGCGGATGAGCGTGTTGAAATTGATCACGCCCGCCTCGGTCTCGCGGCGCCGGCTGAATTCCAGGATCTGGCGGGAGATGGCCGACGCCTTCAGCCCGGCGCGGTGGATCTCGCGCAGGTCCTTGCGCGCCGCGGGCACGTGCTCGACCTTCGGGCCGGCGATCTCGCAGTAGCCGTTGATCACGGAGAGCAGGTTGTTGAAATCGTGCGCCACACCGCTGGCGAGCAGGCCGACCGTGCCAAGCTTCTGCGACTGCAGCAGCGCTTCGCGCTGGCGCCAGTTTTCCGTGTGGTCCTGATAGATCACCACCAGCGCGCCGGAATCACCCTCGACCGCACGGTATTTCCAATGCGCGTAGAATTCCGCGCCGTCCTTGCGGTAGAGCCAGCCCTCGCCGTGGCCGGCGGCCGGACGACTCTGGCGCAGCGCGCTCACGTCGGTGCGCGGGCCGTGCAGCAGGCGGGTGTTGCGGCCGACGAGGTCGGCGGCCTTGTAGCCGGTCAGCGCGCAAAATTCCTTGTTCGCAAAAAGGATCTTGGCCCCGCCTTGCTGCCAGGCGTCCGACGTGAGCACGGCGGGAACGGGCAGGATGGCGACCAGCGCTTGCTCGGCCGGCTTCTTGGGGCGTTTGCCGGCCATGGTCAGGGTGCGAGTCGTTCAACGACCCAGTCGCCCCCGTTTTCGCGCCGGTAGCGCAACCGGTCGTGCAGGCGGCTGCGCCGGCCCTGCCAGAATTCCACCGCGTCCGGGACGAGGCGAAAACCGCCCCAGTGGGGAGGCAGGGGGATTTCGCGGCCCTCGTATTTCTTTTCCACCACGCGATAGCTTTCCTCGATCACCGCGCGGCCGGCGACGACCGTGCTCTGCGGCGAAGCCCACGCGCCGAGCTGGCTCGCGCGCGGCCGGCTGTGGAAATACGCGTCGGCCTCCTCGCGCGTGACGCGCGTCACCGCGCCCTCGGCGATCACCTGGCGCTCCATCGCGATCCACGGGAAAAGCAGCGAGGCCTTCGGGTTGTCGGCGAGTTCGCGGCCCTTGCGGCTCTCGTAGTTGGTGTAGAAAACAAAACCGCGGCCATCGACGGCCTTCAGGAGAACGGTGCGCGCGGCCGGGCGTCCTTCCCGGTTGACCGTCGCCAGCGTCATGGCGTTCGGCTCGGTGATTTTCGCGGCCTCAGCTTCGGCGAACCACTTTTCGAACTGCCGGAACGGATTTTTCGCCAGGTCCTTTTCGAGGAGCCCCGCGATGCCGTAATCCTTGCGCATGTCAGCCAGTGCCATGAGGGGCATGCTGCTCCCGGTGTCCGCCCTGTCAAAGGCATCCTCAGGAAATCCGTCCTATTTATCTCACGGCGTGCGGGTTCCATCAATGCAAGGACCCCCGCGAGTCGCGGCTGGCCTCACCGCCGTTTCCCTGATTTACCGGCACCTTCCTCGCCGATGACTCCCGCCCGCTACCTCGCCAGCCACGAAGCCGACCTCGTGCAGTTTCTGCAGAAGCTGATCCGGTTGCGCACGGTGAACCCTCCGGGCGAAAACTACGGCGAGATCACCCAGATCCTGGCCGCGGCGCTGCGTGAAGCAGGCTTGAAGACGCGCCGCATCCCGGTGCCGCGTTCCGCGCAGCTCAAGACACAGCCGGAGCTCGTCGACTACCCGCGCTACAATGTGGTGGGTTTCCGTGACGTCGGCGCGAAAAAGACCGTCCATTTCAACGCCCACTTCGACGTCGTGCCGGTTTCCGGCGAATGGCGGCACGGCGGCGCGTTCAATCCCGCGGTCGAGGGCGACTGGATGTACGGCCGCGGCACTTCCGACATGAAGGGCGCCATCGCCAGCATCGTCTTCGCGCTGAAGGCGCTGAAGGAGACGGGCACGAAACCCAATTTCAACCTCGAGGTGTCTTTCACCGCCGACGAGGAAACCGACAGCGTCCTCGGCACCGGCTGGGTGACCGACTACGAAAACCTCAAGGCCGACTATACGATCGTCGGTGAGGGCGGGGAAGGGGACGTCGTGTGCTGCGGCCACAACGGCGTGGTCTGGCTTAACGTCCATGTCCACGGCCGCGCCGCGCACGGCTCGACACCCGACCAGGGCATCAATGCGCTCGAAAAGATGTCCGAGCTCGTGCTCGCCCTCGACGAATACAAGCGGGTGCTGGCGAAGAAAAAATTCCGCACGCCCGACGGGCAGATCCGCGTGCCGACGATGAATATCGGCGGCGTCTTCGCCGCCGGCGAAGGCGGCAAGGTCAACACCGTGCCGGCGGCCGCCAGCTTCAGCATCGACCGCCGCGTTCTCCCGGTGGAGACCGTGCCCGCCGCCGAGCGCGAGCTGCGCGCCTTCCTCAAGAAGGCCGCCGCGAAAATCCCGCAGTGCCGCATCACGATCGAGAAGATCTCGCACAACCACTCGTGCTACCGCGATCCGTCGTCGCCCTTCGCCGCCGCCCTGCGCGCGAGCGTGGCGAAGATCCGCCGCCGGCCCGCGCAGTTCACGGTGTCGACCGGTTTCAACGACATGCATTTCTTCGCCAACGAACTCCGCCTGCCGACCCTCGGCTACGGCCCCGGCGGCGAGAACTACCACGCCATCGACGAGCGCGCGAAGATCTCCGACCTCGTTGAGGCCGCGACGATCTACACGGATTTTCTCACGACGTTCGAAGGCTGAGTTTTCCGGATTGGGTAGGGGCCGAGCTTGCTCGGTCTTGAATTGTGTAGGGTCGCCGCTCGCCGGCGGACCTGTCTTGGCGCTCGGGGCCCGGCGACGAGCGCCGGCCCTACACAAGACCAATCAAGCCCGGCCCCGACCGGTTATGACCGCAACCCTTGCCGAATCATCCCCACCGCGATCGCCGCCAGCAGCATCGCGATGATCTTCGAGATCGCGCGCAGGCCGGTGGCACCGACCTTGCGGCCGAGCCATTCGCTGTAGTGCAGGGCGAAAACGACGAGCGCGAGATTGGCCGCGAGCGCCACAAGCGTGATGACGAGGCCGACCGCCTGGTTCTGCGCGAGCACCAGCAGCGTGGTGATCGAGGCCGGGCCTGCGATCAGCGGCATGCCCAGCGGCACCACGCCGAAATCCGCCGGCAGTTTTTCCGGCTCGGCCGCCGACTGCACGAGATCGCGCGCCGCGAGGATGAAGAGCACCAAACCACCGGCGATTTGGAAATCGCTCACGGAAATGCCAACCGCCTTGAAGATGCTCTGGCCGAGGAAAAGAAAACCCAGCGCGACCAGGCCGCCGGTCCACGTCGCCTGGTCCGCAATCTTCTGGCGCTGCTTGCGATCGATGTGGTGGCCCAGCCCGAGAAAGATCGCCGCCAGCCCGACCGGATCGATCGCGATGAAGAGCGGAATAAACGCCTGCAGGAATTTGACGAACCACTCGGGCATGGGCGACACGCTGGCTATGCCTGCGCCAAAAGGCAACCCGGCGGCGGCCCGCCCTTGGATCATTTCAACATCGCTCGGCTCCTGCTGCCGCAAATGTTCGTATTACGAACAAAGGCGGAGACGTGCTCGACGGGGAATCGCCGGTCGCGGCCACGAATGTTCGTAATACGAACATTTGCGGCGAGGTTTGGCTGGTCAGGACCGACCGGACCGGCGGCGGCCGGCTTCTCTAACTTGGACGTTGAACGTTCGACGTTGAGCGTTCGATGTTCTGCCTTGTCGTCCTCATGTCCTCCGTCCGCCTCGATTTTCATAACCTCACCCGCGAAGACCTGCGCGTCTGGGCGGTGCGGCATGACTTCAGTCCGGTGCACGCAGCGCGGTTGTGGGCGTACGTTTACCTGGAGCGGGTGGAGGATTGGGCGCAGATGCCGGACCTGCCGGCACGCTTCCGTACCGTCGCGGCGCGCGAGCTGCATTTCAACACGCTGCCCGTCGCGACCGAGACGCACAGCAGCGACGGCTACACGCGCAAATACCTGCTCGCGCTCGCGGACGAGAAAAAGATCGAAACGGTGCTCATGCGTTTCACGGGTCGCGTCACCGCCTGCATCAGCAGCCAGGCGGGCTGCGCGATGGGCTGCGTGTTCTGCGCGACGGGCCAGATGGGTTTCGCGCGCCACTTGACCGCCGGCGAGATCGTCGCACAGGTGCTGCACGTGGAAGACATCCTGCGCGAAGAGGCGGGCCCGGCGCTTGCGGAAAAGGAATCCGGCGCGTTGCTGCGCAACGTCGTGCTCATGGGCATGGGCGAGCCGCTGCACAATTACGACGCGGTCATCAAGGCCGTGGACATCCTGTGCGACTCCGCCGGCCTCTCGCTTGGCACCAAGCGCATCACGCTGAGCACGGTCGGCGTCGTGCCCGGCATCATCCGGCTGGCCGACGAAGGCCAGCCCATCCATCTCGCCGTCTCGCTGCACGGCGCCACGCAGGCCGAGCGCGCGGCGCTGGTGCCGGCCGCTCGCAAGTGGCCGCTGGAGGAACTGATGGAAGCGTGCCGTTACTACATCGCGAAGCAGCAGCGCCGCATTTTCTACGAGTGGACCCTGATCGAAGGGAAAAACGACCTGCCGGAAAACGCCCATGCCGTCGGCCGGCTGCTCCAAGGTCAGGACGCCCAGGTGAACCTGATCCCGCTCAATCCCACCGCCGGCTTCGACGGCATCCCGACCGGCCGTGACGCCGCCAAGCGCTTCCAGCAGATCCTCGCCGAATACGGCCTGCCCAGCACCGTCCGGCAGCGCCGGGGCATCGATATCGCGGCGGGCTGCGGCCAGCTGGCCACCGCCCGCAAGTAACAAGGGCCAAGTATCAAGTAACAAGGAGCCGATCCCGGCGTCTTGGAGGGCTTAAGTCCGTCTTGGTACTTGATACCTGTTACTTGTCACTTGGACGGATTTAGCCTTTGCCAAACCCCTCCGGCCCTCTACGTCTCAACCCCTCATGAAATCCGTCCGCTTCCTGGTTATCCTGTCCACGCTCACCCTCGGCAGCCTGTCGCTCTCCGCACAGACGCCGGCCGCACCGGCTGCCGCCAAGCCCGCGGCCCCGAAGGTATACCCCACCGCGCGCGTCGCGTGGATCAACAGCTCCGAATTCTCCGCCGAGGAAGGCGGCGTCAAGCAGCTGAACCGCGTCCTGAAGGAGCTCGAACTCGAGTTCAGTTCCCAGCAGAGCGAGCTTTCCCTCCTCAGCGAAAAGCTGCGCACGATCGTCGGTGAGCTGAAGAAGCTCAGCGCCGACCAGGTCGCCAACAAGGATGCCATCCAGCAGAAGCAGACCGAGGGTCTCGCGCTCCAGCAGGAGCTGCAGGGCAAGCAGCAGCAGTTCCAGGCCGCCGTCCAGGCCGCCCAGCAGCAGAAGCAGGGGCCGGTTGTCGCCGAGCTCACGAAGGCGCTCGCCGACTACGCCAAGGCGCATGACCTCGGCCTCGTCCTCGACGTCGCCAAGCTCGGCGAAGGCGTCGTCTCCGCCGATCCGTCCGTCGACATCACGGCCGACTTCATCGCGACCTACAACGCGGCGCACCCGTAACCTGCCTTCGTTCCGCGGAGCGGAACTTCGGCGCGGCTAGCCCGCTACAGTCCAGGCCCGGCTCACGCCGGGCCTTTTTTATTGGGGCAAACGAATCGTCGCCTTCCGCCTGCCTCTTGCCGCTTACCGAGCACGCCGCAGGCGTGCTCAAACCAGCTTGATCACCAGCGCGGCCATGTCGGCTTTTTGCGCCTGGTCGGTGGCGAGCCAGGCTTTGGCGCGGGCGAGGCCGGTTTCGTCGGGCGTCACGCCCAACGTCTTTTGCCGCACGAGGCCCGCCACGAGCCCGAGCTGCGCGCGCGGGTCGTCGGGATTGGCCTGCGTGTCGCGCAACGCGAACTCCACGCCGGCTGTCACCTGCTCGGGGGCGAGCACGCCTTTCTCGCCGAAGAATTGGGAGACCGTGGCGCCGAGCGCCTGGATGTGCGCCGTCGGTGCGACCGGCGCGCTGTACGCGAGACCGTTGCCTTCCGGCAGGCCGCGCCATTCCATGTAGAGGCGGAGCTGCTCGTGGAATTGCTTCAGCACCGTGTCGGCGCTCGCCGGCGTCCACCGCGTGGAGAACTGCTTCAGTTCGCGGAATTTCTTCACCTCCCAGATGCGCGCGAGAAGTTCGAAGTCGTCGTTCTTGTTGCGCAGTGCGAAGGTGATCACGTAATCGAGGCCGCCCGTGCTGCTCTCGTTGAGCTCGCGGATGTTGTCCGCACTCCACTCGACCGGGAAGAGGAAGTACTCCTTGCGGCTAGTGAGCGCGAGCGCGGCAACGGCATCGTAGCCCGCGGCGGCGGCGAAGGTCTCGGCGAACCACAGCGGCAACCCGCGGCAGAAGCGGCCGGTGTCATCCTCCAGTTTTTTCGAGCGCTCGATCGCATCGGCCAGGCCGGGGACCGAGCACTGGGCGAAGGCCACGCGGCGCAGCTTGCCGTCCTTGCGGCCCAGCAGGTGCGGGGCGGACGTCTCGAGGCCGTAGAACCAGATCGGTTTGCTGATGCTGGCGAGGCTGACCTTGTTCGACTCGGGCAGCGCGGCGCCGGCGGCGGCCGCGGCGGCGACCTGCTCCTCGGTTGGCAGCGCCATTTCGTGACCGGCCATCAGTTCGCCGATGGCGTTGGAGAAGCCGAAGAGGCGTTCCTCCAGTTCCGGGCGGTTGAGCGAGAAAAGGATGTCGAGCACGTGCTGCGCCGCGTCGAGGTTGCGCACCGCAAGATAGGCCTGCAGCAGGTTGAGCCCGGTGGCCGGGCCGTGGCGTGCCGCATCGTAGTGCGGGGCGACGAGTTCGATGAGCTCGCGCACGTTGCCGCGCGGGCCGAGCTCGCCCGAGATGGCCACGAGGATGTCGGGCCGGGCGCCGGACGCCGCCAGCACTTCCTGGTAGATCGCGACGGCCGCGGGCACGTTGCGGGCCTCGAGCTTCGCCCTGGCTTCGGCGAGGCGGGGAACCACGCCGCCACCGGACGGGTTGGATTGCGGAGCGTCGGAAGAGGAGAAAAAGCCCATGCGCCCGCCAGCAAAGTAATCCCGGCGATGGAGGCGATTCGATTCTCGGGCCGGGCCGGTGCGGCTCATCGCGCGTTTTGTGCCATAGGACAACTTCCCGCTCGCAAGCCCTCTTCTCCCGGGTCTCATGGCGCCGGGCCCTGCTATGCTCGCGAAGCTGTCATGAATCGCGTGCACTCTTTTCCGAATTTTTAGCCGATGCCCACCGGGAATTCCGCCCCGCTTTTTCCTCCTTTTCCGCCGCTGCCGTTGCAGCGTTCCGCGCGTGCTCCCGGCGTGGTGACCGCGGAGGACCAGTTTCTCGCCGCCGTGCAGGGCAACATCCTCAAGGGCCACGGCCGCGACCAGCAGCGCCTGGTTTTCTTCCGCTTCACCGGACGCGAGTCCGGCCGGCGCAGCCTGCGCGCCGCGGTCTCGATCGGCCAGCTGGGCCGCGACCGCTGGGTCTGCTCGGCGCGCGAACAGCGCCTGCAGCGCGAGGAGGCGCACACCGGCGACGCGTCCGGGCTCCTGTTCGGCAGCGTGCTGCTCAGCCTGGCGGGATTGCAATTCCTCGGGCTCAACCCGCCCGACAGCGAGGCGTTCCGCGCCGGCATGAAGGCGCGCATGGCCGCCATGCTCGAGCCCGGCGAAATGGAGGCGGCGCCGTATCACCCGGCGGACGATTTTCACGGCGGCTTCCTGCTGGCCTGCGACGATCCGGCCGAACTCGAGCGCCACCTCGGCAATTTCTCCGCCTGGGCGCGCGCCTTCGAACTCGAGCTGCTGCCCGCCGGCGAAAGCGCCCTGGCCTGGCGCGAGTCCACCAGTCCCTACGGCAACGGCTATTGTCCGCCGCGCGAGCCCTTCGGATTTGCCGACGGCATCAGCCAGCCGCGGTTTTTCTCCGACCAGCGACCGCCCGCCGGACCGGAGGTCGGCCGGACCGACGCGTGGCACTGGACCGACCTGCAGCTGGCGGACGTCTTCATCGCCAGCGGCGAGCACACCGGCGGCTCGCTCGTCGCGTTGCTCAAGATCGAGCAGAAGGTCGCAACCTTCCGCGCCTACGAGGCGGAGATCGCCCGCCTGCTGGCCGCGCACCTGAATTTGCCGGCGGAAACCGCCGCGTATCTCGCCCCGGCCGTGATCATGGGCCGCACGCGCCAGGGTTACCCGCTGCCGCAGATCCTCGGCCGGCTCACCCCGCGGGAAACGGATCTGCGCGCGCTTTTTCCGGCCGACCCGCGCGCGGCGCCGGGCACGCCGCCGGAAATGCCGGCGTGGTTGAACGAGTTCGATTTCGAATCCCGCGACCCGGCCGCCGGCGGCGGGTGCCCGTTTCACCTGCACGTGCGGAAGATGAATCCCCGCACGACCAACCTGCCCGACCAAGGCACGCGCGAAACCTTCGTCCGCGCGCAGCCGGTGCGCCGGGGCGCGGCTTATGACCCGAAAGGGTTGCTGGCCGCCGCGGAATCCGCGGGTGGCGTGAACTGGCCCGACCGCGAAGTCGGCCTGCTCTTCCTCGCCTACATGGGCAGCCTCGAGCGCCAGTTCGAACAGGCGCACACGCACTGGTCGCGCGACGCCACCTTCGCCGGCCGGGGCGGCGTCGATCCCGTGCTCGCCCAACCCGACCCAAGCCAGCAGAGTGTGCCGATGACGTTCAACGGCGTGCCGCTGCCCGCGATGCCCAAGGTGCTGCAGCGCCTCGGTGGAGCTTATCTTTACGCGCCGTCGATTCTCTGGCTGGGTCGCGTCAGTCCCTGAGCGATGAACTTTTCCTCTCCTTTCGAGTGGCTGATCTACCAGCAGGATTACCTGTGGTTCCTGACGGTGTTCGGCTGGGGCGTGCTGCTGGTGGCGTGGCTTCGGCTCGGGCGTTTGCAGGAAATGCCGCTCTGGCTCCCCATCGCCGCGGGCGCGTCGTTGTGGATTGCCGGGCTGGAGATCTCGCAGCTGATCACCCCGGTGGAACAGCGGCCGTTCACCGCGCCGTGGCTGCGGTGGGATCTTGCCCTCGGCGGGGTGGAGGCCGCGCTGACGGCCGGTTTCTGGTGGGTTTGTGGCCGGACAAAAAAATGGGCGGCTTGGAAAACGGGCGCCCTCGTCCTGCTGACCGTGGCCGCCGCGGTGGTCCGCTACTCGCATCCTGCCGCGGGCTCGCTCGTCATCACGGTGCTCTTCTTCGCGGCGATCTGGCTGTTGGTGCGTTCGCCCGCACTCTCCATCAGCGGGCGAACGGCCCTGCTGCTGCTGGGCGGCGCCCTGCTCTTCGCCACCAACGGACCTTGCGCGGAACTCGGCGGGATCTCCCATCGCTACAACCAGATCAGTCCGTACGGGTTGGTGGCCGCGGGCTGCCTGCTCGCGAGCGCCGTCTGCGCCGCCAGTGAGCTTTACCGGCAGGCGGGAATGGCCGCGTCGGCCACGATCACGCAAACGGATCTCGCCCTGCTCATCCGCGCCCAGGCGCTGTGGCTGCTGGCCGGCCTCGTCCTGGCCGGCGTCATGAGCAAATGGGCCCGCACCGGTTTCGAGGAAAACCTGCTCTCGCGCGCGCAACTGTCGGCCGAGCTGATCGACACGGAGGAACTGGCGGCCAGCCTCGGGCCCGAATTTCGCGTGGACTGGGTGGGAGAGTATCAGGAGTACACGGGCCGCACGATGCCCACCTTCTCGTCGCACTACCTCGCCCAAAACCAACGGGCGGCGCGGCGTGAAGACCTTGCGCGCATCGAACTCGCCAATCCCAAAATCGACTGGGCGCTCATCCTGACCATGCGCGACGGCTGGCTGGTGCAGTATGCCTTGTCCTCGCGCATGCCCAAACCCCCTCATCCGGGCGAGGCCAGCACCTACGGGCGGCCGGATGCGGCCACGTGGCAATCCTGGAGCAGCCATCAACCGGAAGTGCTGGCGCCGGCCAACTTTTTCTACGGCACGGTGGTGCAGGCGCGCGCGCCGCTTTTAAGCCGCGGGGGCCGGATGCTCGGCTGGCTGGTCTTCGACGGGCAGGTGGCGTACTGGCTGGCCGCGCAGGTCCAGGCCCGGCTGCTCGCCTTCCTTGTCATCGCCTTGGGCAGCGCGCTGCTGGTCGCCAACTGGCAGCAACGTCTGCGCGAACGCGTGCGCGCCGCCGCCCGCCGCGAGGCCGATGCCGCGCTGGCCGCCAACCGCATGAAGGCGTCGTTCCTCGCCAAGGTGAGCCACGAGCTGCGCACGCCCATCCAGAGCCTGCTCGGTTACAGCGAGCTCCTGCGCCTGCGCATCGCCGACGATCCCAAGGCCGCGGGCTGGCTGGCCGCCTTGCGGCAGCACGGCGAACTGATGACGCGGCTGGTCAACGACCTCATCGACCTCGGCGCCGTGGAAGCGGGCGCCTTCAAGCTCGCCGCCCGTCCGGTGGAACCGGCGGACATCGTCGCGCAAACCGTCGAGAGCTTCCGCCCGCGCGCCGAGTCGCGCGCGCTCACGCTCGCGTGCTTCGTCGATCCCGCGGTACCGGCTTGGGTCTCGCTCGATGGCGAGCGTTTCCGCCAGGTCCTCACCAATCTCGTCGGCAACGCCCTCAAGTTCACCGATCGCGGCGGGGTGACGGTCACGCTGCGTCCCGAGGGCCCGGCCCGGCTCGCGCTGATCGTGCGCGACACCGGCCCGGGCATTTCGCCGGAGGACCAGGCCCGGCTCTTCGTCGCCTTTTCGCGCCTCGAAGCCAGCGCGGCCAAGGAAGGCACCGGCCTCGGCCTCGCCCTCTCGGCGGCGCTGTGCAACGCCATGGGCGGCAGCCTCACCGTCGCGAGCGACGGCGTGGCCGGCTCCTGCTTCACCGCGGTGTTCGGCGCGCCGGCGGTCGCCGCCCCGGCGGACACCAAGGTGTTGCTCGCCTCGCCCGTCCTGCGCGGCCGGCGCATCCTGGTGGTGGACGACAATCCCCTCGTGCGCGAATTGTTCATCGCCTTCCTCACCGAGCAGGGCGCGATGTGTGCCGCCGCCACCACCGGCGCCGAGGCGCTGGCCCAGGGTGATGCGAGCGGTTTCGACGCGATCATCCTCGACCTCGCGCTGCCCGACGGCGACGGCACCGAATTCGTGCGCCCGCTCCGCGCCCGCGCGCAGGCCGCGCGCCTCATCGGCGTCAGCGCCCACGCCAGCGCCGCCGACCGCGAGCGCGCGCTGAAGGCGGGCATGGATGCGTTTCTCACCAAACCGGTTTCGCTCGGCTCGCTGGCCGCCGCCGTGGTGGATGCGCCGGCGGGGAGCAGCGCGGGCTATGTCGGTTTTCGCACGGCGGACGCGCTGCGCGAGCGCCTGGCCCGGCAGTTTGCCCGCGAACTGCCGGCGCAGCGCGCGGCGCTGGGCGACGCCCTGGCCGCCCGCGACTGGTACCGGGTCGAGACGCTGGCGCATCACCTGAAGAACAGCGCCGTGGTGGTGCGCGACGATGCGCTCTTCGACGTTTGCACCGGGCTCGAACAGGCCGCGACCGGCATGAATGAGGCGTCCGCCCTCTACTGGTGGGGGCGCTGCGCGCCCCATCTGGATGAGTGGATCCATGGCAAAACCCCCAAGCCACTCGTTTCCTGATTTTCCCTCCCATGACCTCCTATTATTCCTTCGGCGAAAAATCCGCCGCTCTCCTCGGCCTCCTGTTGACCAGCGACGGCCGCATCACCGCGTACGCCTACCAGCGCCCCGGCTCCGGCAACCCGCCGCCCGCCATGAAGCCGCTCTTCGTTTCCCAGCCGCTGGCGCTCGCAACCGCGGGCCTGGTCTCTTTCCGCCTGGCCCTGAGCCCGGCCAAGGAGGGACTGCTCACCATTGAACCGCGCGGCTGGCCGGCGATCTACGAGGTCTCCCGCCTGCATTTTCTCGGCCAGCTGAATCCCTTCGGGATGGATGAAATCCCGTACGCCGATTTGGGCGGCGTCAATCGCAGCGGCGGCATTCCGATCAATCGCGTGTTCGACGGCGTGTTTTCCTACAACCCTGCCGCCGCCGACTCCAAGCAACGGGCCACGGTTACGCTCACCGACGTCGAGAGCGGAGCGCAGAGCGTGGAAACCATCAGCATCTCCGCGTTCGACGACAACGTTAACCAGATCAAGGGCGGTCTGCTCATCGCGATTCGCGTCAACGAAGCCAACCGCGGTGCAGCTTGCGCGACGCTGGAGTTCACCGGCGGCCACGCCGTGCAGGTGACCGATGCGGCCGGCAACCTGCAGGCGAAAACCCGGCTCACGCTCGATTGCTGAAGGCCGGTTGCGAATGCGCGCCGGGACGCAGCGAATTTTTCCCGGTTTGTTTTCGTCCCGTCCCACGCAGAATCCCGCCGCCTTCCGCTAGGCTCACCCCATGACTGAAAAGAAATCCATCCGCGTCGTCCTGATCGAGGACCACACCATGGTCCGGCAGTTGCTCGCCCACCTGATCCAGGAGGAGCTGCAGCTCACGCTCGTGGCCGACTGCACCAATGTGGTGGAGGGCTCCGAGGCGCTGCTGCGCGAGCGCCCCGACCTCGCGATTGTCGACTGGATGCTGCCCGACGGCCGCGGGTTCGATGTGGTGCGCAACGTCGGGAGCAAGCTGCCGCGGACGCGCTGGCTGTTCATCTCCTCCAACGAGCAGGGCCACCTCGTGCGCGAGGCGGTGAATCTCGGCGTCCAGGGTTTTGTCATGAAGCGCTCGGATCTCTCGACGATGCGCGACGCGGTGCGCCACGTCCTCGCCGGTGAAACCTACTACTGCCCCGCCAGCTCGCGCCTGCTCGTCGACCGCATGGTCGGCGAAGGCCAGGCCATGGGCCTGAGCCTGACCAGCCGCGAGCGCGAGGTGCTGCGCGGTTTCGCCCGCGGCGAGAATCCCAAGGTGCTGGCCGACCGCCTGGGCGTGAGCACCAAGACCGTGCAAAACCATCTCTCGATCCTGAAGGACAAGCTCGGCCTGCCGGAACCGGCGGCGCTCGTCCACTACGCGATCAAGCACGGGTATATTGAGGCGCCGTGACCCGGCGGAGCCGGGTAAATGCCAAACGCCAGAGGCCAGGCTCCAAATAAAGCGGAGCAAATCCCGGCAATTTTTTTAATTTTCAGGATTTAACTTTGCTCGGTTTGTCTGGCGTTTGGCATCTGGCGTTTGTGATTTTTCCCAACCAAGCGCCAAATTACCCATGCTGGTTCAGGGTCTCGATAGCCCCACCAGCGCCGCAGCCTTTAGTTTGAGTCCGGGCGCTTCGCGCCAGGTGAGAGCGGGGGAACCGAAATAGCGGGCGGTGTTCTTCGCGCCCCAGTCGGAGGTGGCGATTTTGTAGGTGCGCGCCGGATCGATTTTTTCCGGGCCGGCGGCGAAATTGAATTCGCCGTGGCGTTGCGCGAACGGCGTTTCGGGCGTCAGGTTCGCCGCCGCCAGCAGCTGCATCAGGCGCGTGCCGTCCACCTCGGTAACAAAGATAGCACCGTCGAAACGCACGCAGGCATCGAACTGCAATTGGGTCACGTCACCGGCGGGCAGTCCGCCGCCAAACGTCGTGTTGCCGACGAACGCCGCGTCGACCCCCGCGGCCGTGCGTAGTGCTTGCGCGACAAACCGGCCGGCCTCGGGCGGCGTCAGCACCTGCACGGTGTGCCCGACCACGGCACGATCTTCGTTGGTCAGGTGCTCGTTCATGACCTTCGCGATGGTGGCCTCCATTTCCGCATCCTTCGGGCCGTCGGCCTTCAGCTCAACCTGCTCGATCGTCCAGTTCGTCCGGCCGTGCGCCTCGCGCGTGAGCCAGGCGAGCGAGACGTGGGAATTCCAGGAGCCGGAGTGAAAATACATCGTCCGGCCGAACGGCTGCACGAAGCGCTGGTGATCATGCGCGCCGGCGAAGAGCGTGCCGTCGGGCACGAGGGTCAGCAACTGCCGGTCGGCGGCGATGCCCGCGTGGCTGAGCACGATCGGCAGCGGCTCGTTCGCCAGCAACGCCGGAAAATTTTCCTGCGCCCAGGCCGCAGTCGGCTGCAAGGCGAGCGTGGGGCGGACCGCGACGCGGTAAACATTGAGCACATCCGTGCCGACGCCGATCACGACGGCCTCGGTGCGGCCGAGCTGCACGTGCGTGGACCCCGGCGCGAACGGCCGGCCGGTGGCGCGGTTGACGAGATTGCTGACGACCTTCGCACCGGTCTGCTCGATGCGCGCGACGGTTTCGTCGAGCAGCAGAAATTCCGACTCGTGATTACCAAGGTTGACGATCGTCGGCGCGCGCTTCGCCAGCGCCGCGTACATCGCAAAGTCGATCGCACCGCTGGAGCGCTTCGCGATTGCGTTGCCGTACTCCTGCGTGTCGCCGTCGAGCAGGATGGCCAGCGGCAGATCCGGATGGCTTGCACGGAACTCATCCACAAAACCCACCAACTGCGCGGTCTTGTCGTACGCCGAGTGCTGGTCGCCGAGCACGAGCACGACGGCCTCGGGTGATTCCGGCGCGGCCCGCAGCGCTGCCCCGGCCGCGAGCGCTAACAAAAAGTAAATGGGGCGAAGCGGGGCCAAAGCAGGGCGAAAACGGGACGTCCTCATGGGTCCAAGATTGCCGCAGCGACCTGAACGGCAAGCCTCGGTCCCGGTTTCCTGACGTGCTGACCCAACCGGCATGTGGGCCCGGGAAGCCGTTTGCTTCAACGGCGCGGACCCCGCGCATTTCCCCTGCTCGTCATGCCCACACTGACTACGACCCTTGTTGGTTCGTTTCGTCGCGCGTTTCCCGCGCTCGCCGGTTTGGTGGCTGCCACTGCCGGTTTTGCCCAGGTCCAGTTTCATGGCGTCGGCTTCGTCGCCGGCGGCAATTTCACCGAAGTTCGCGATGCGACCAAAACCGCGGGTGAAATCCTGGCGGTCGGCCAGGCGACGGGGAGTTCCGGCGCCGGCGTGGCCTTTCGCTGGAGTTCGGCCACGGGAACGGCGGCCGCGCTGCCCGATCTTTTCCCCGCCAACCCGAGCACCATCCCGCTGATCGCTTCGGCCATTACCCGAGACGGCAGCGTGATCGCCAGCCGCATGCACAACGCGCCCGGCGGCAGCAATCGCGTGGCGGTGCTCGTCACCAACAGCGGCACCACCAACACCGTGCTCGGTACTTTTCCCGGCAGTCCGCTCTATACCGCGGCCACTTCCGTTTCCGAGGATGGCAGCGTTGCCTACGGCCTTGGACGCTACGACGGCAGCGGCAACCTCCGGTCATTCCGCTGGACCGCCGCCACGGGCGTGGTGGCGGTGCCGTTTCTGGCCCCAGGCGATTTCTCCAGTGTTCCGGCCGGACGCGGTTGCTCCGCCGACGGCTCGATCCTGGTTGGTTCCAGCGGCACCAATCCCGGTGGCTTCGGCCCAGGCACCCGCGGTTTCCGCTACCAATACGGCGTCGGCATGATGGCGATGCCACTGCCTCCCGGCGGCACGTGGAATGTCGCGCTTGCCGTGTCTCCCGATGGCAACCGGGTGCTGGGTGTCGGCGATGTCGCCGGCCTGCCCAACGGCTCGCTGCTGCTGTGGGATTTGACCGCCAACTCGTTTGGCTCCCTGGGCACCCCTGATCCGCGAATGACCCCGTCCTCCTTCGGCGGCCTGACCGCCGACGGAACCGCGGCCGTGATCAGCTGGGGCCGGCCGGTGAATGCTGACTTCGGCACCGCTTACGTCTGGAACAGCCACGGCTGGGTTTCCCTGCAGCTCGCGCTGCAGCAGGCGGGAGTGAATCTGGCCGGCTGGCAGCTCAACACCGTGTTTGGCGTTTCCCCGGACGGCACGCTCGTTTTCGGCGGCGGCCTCCACAACGGACTGAGCGAAGGCTGGGTCGCGGAAGTGCCCGCGGGTTTTCTTGCCAGCGTGCAAGCGCCGACCGCCGCGTTCTATGGCGTGGGCGACCTGCCCGGCGGCGCGGTGTTCAGCGAAATCCGCGACGCCACCGTCGTGGGCGGCATCGTTCACGCGGTCGGCAGTTCTTCGAACCACATCACGTCATCGGGGACGGGTGACACCGGCATCCTTTGGACGCCGCTGAGTGGCTTGACCCCGCTGCCCGACGTGGTCCCCAACACGACTTCGCTCGTCTTCGTCACCGCCTCGGCCATCACCCGCGATGCCGTTACCATCGCGGCACGCTCGCACGCCATCGCCAGCGGCAACAACCGCGTGGCCGTGCTCGTCACCGACGAAGGGACGACGAACACCGTGCTCGGACCCATTCCCACCGGCCTGAGCTCCTATTCCGCGGCCAACGCCGTGTCGGAGGATGGCTCCGTCGCTTATGGCTTCAGCTTCACCACCGGGTCGGGCCTGGGCAACCAACCCTTCCGTTGGACAGCGGCCACCGGCCTCGTCGGCGTTCCGTTTGTCCATCCCACGGCCGCCAGCCGCGGTTTGCTGAGCGCCGGACGCGGGACGTCCTTTGACGGCAGCGTCATGGTTGGCACGGAAACCTCGGAAGACGCGCCGTTCGGCTTCGCCGTCCGCTACGTGGACGGCGTGGGCACTTCCGCGCTACCGCTGCTCGCCGGCGGCACCTGGAGCAATGCGCTCGCCGTCAGCCCGAACGGCAGCCTCGCCCTCAGCTCCGGCGACTCCACCGCCGCGCCCCAGGGCGAACTGATGATCTGGAATGCAGCCACCGGCACGAATACCCCGCTGGGCTCGCCCGACGTCGCGTTCACGCCGAGCAACTTTGGTGGCTTCACCGCGGACGGCGCGGTGGCCGTCATGTCGTTCGGCAATGGCACGGCGAGTGTTTCCTACCTGCGCAACAGCCAGGGTTGGATTCCGGTGGAAGAACCCCTGCTGTCGCTGGGCCTCGATCTCACCGGCTGGACGCTCAACGTGGTGTTCGGCATTTCACCGGACGGCCGGGTCGTCTTCGGCAACGGCATGCACAACGGCAACACGGAAGGCTGGGTGGCGCTCGTGCCTCCGGGGTATCTCGCGGCCTACGCGCCGACGCCGGCGGCACCGGTGATCGTCACGCAACCGGCCGACACCTCCGTCGTCTCCGGCAATCCCGCGAGCTTCACCGTCGTGGCCACCGGCGTGCCGAACCCGACCTACCAGTGGCGCAAGGGTGGCGTGGATATTGTCGGCGCGACTTCCGCGACGCTCACCATCCCGAACGCGCAGCCCGCTGACGTCGGCAACTACAAGGTCGTCGTCACGAACGCCTCGGGCAAAGCCGTCAGCACGGCCGCGCACCTGACGGTGCTCATCGAGATCACCATCACGGAGCAGCCCGCCAGCGTCTCGGTCGTCGCCGGCAAGAACACGACGCTCAAGGTCACGGCCACCGGCACCAAGCCGCTCACCTACCAGTGGCGCAAGGACGGCATTGCGATCGCCGGCGCCACCGCGCGGACTCTGCAACTCGCCGACACCACGCCGGCTGACGCCGGCAGTTACGATGTGGTGATCACCAACGACGCCGGCTCGGTCATCAGCGATCCCGCGGTCGTGACCGTGATCGTGAAGGTCGCCATCGTCACCGATCCCACCGACCAGACGGTCGTGGCCGGCCAACCGGCGACGTTCTCCGTAACGGCGTCCGGCACCGGCCCGCTTTCCTACCAATGGAAGAAAGCGGGCGTCGACATCCCCGGCGCGACCGCCGCGACCTACACGATCGCGAACGCGCAGGACGCCGACGTCGGCAACTACAAGGTGACCGTCACCAGCGCCGCCGGCTCCGCGACCAGCGCGGCCGCGCACCTCGCGGTGATCCAACCGGTCGCCATCACGACGCAGCCGGCGGACGTCACCGTCCGCGCCGGACGCAACACGACGCTGAAGGTCACGGCCACCGGCACCAGCCCGCTCACTTACCAGTGGCGCAAGGGCGGGGTTGCCATCAGCGGCGCCACTGACCGGACACTGCAACTCACCAGCGTAACCGCCGCCGATGCCGGCAGCTACGATGTCGTCGTCAGCAACGCCGCCGGTTCGCTCCCCAGCAATGCCGCGACGGTGACCGTGCAATAAGAATTGGGTTAGTTCATCAATCAGGTGTGACCAAGGCCGCCCCCTTCCCGGGGCGGCCTTTTTTTCCCTCGTTGACCGGGCAGGGTGGGTGGGTAGTTAGACCCATCCGCCTTCGCCCTCCGGGCTTCGGCGCGACGAGTCCGGTCCATGAATCGCGTCTATATTAAAACCTACGGTTGTCAGATGAACGAGCGCGACAGCGAGGCTGTCGCGGCGCTCCTGCGCGCCCGGGGTTACCGCATCGTCCAGGACGAGAACGCGTGCGACGTGATGCTGCTCAACACCTGCAGCGTGCGCGACATGGCCGAGCAGACGGCGATTGGCAAGGCCGCCAACGTGGCCCAGCGCAAAAAGCGCAACCCGCGCTTCGTCCTCGGCATCCTCGGCTGCATGGCGCAGAACCGCGGCGCGGCGTTGCTCGACACGCTGCCCGACGTCGACCTGATCGTCGGCACGCAGAAATTCCATCAGGTCCCCGACTACCTCGACAACCTGCGCGCCGCGCAGGAAGCCGGCGCACCGATCGCCAGCAGCATCGTCGACATCGCGGAAGAAGCGGGTTCGCAGAACACCATCCGCGACCACGTGCTCGAGGAGCAGCAGGTCACCGCCTTCGTCTCCATCCAGCAGGGCTGCAACATGGACTGCGCGTTCTGCATCGTGCCGAAGACCCGCGGCGACGAGCGCTCGCGGCCGATGGACGACATCGTGCGCGAGTGCGAACAGTTGGCCGACCGCGGGGTGAAGGAAATCACGCTCCTCGGCCAGATCGTCACCAGCTACGGCCGCCGCGACTACACGCACACCGGCGGCGTCACGCCGTTCGTGCAGCTGCTCGAGCGCGTCAACGCCATCCCCGGCATCCAGCGCATCCGCTTCACCTCGCCGCATCCGCGCGGGTTCAAGGACGACCTGATCCAGGCCTACGGCCGGTTGGAAAAACTCTGCGAGTACGTGCACCTGCCGCTGCAATCCGGCTCCGACCGGATCCTCAAGGCGATGAACCGCCCGTACTCGCGCGACCGCTACAAGCAGATCGTCGACGACCTGCGCGCCGTGCGGCCGGACATGTATTTCTCAACCGACGTGATCGTCGGCTTCCCCGGCGAGACTGACGAGGATTTCGCGCAGACCCGCGAGCTGTTCGAGGCCTGCAATTACGACATGGCGTACGTCTTCCGCTACTCGATCCGCAGTGGCACGCCCGCCGCCGGCCTGGCCGACCAGATTCCCGACGAGGTGAAGGCCGCGCGCAACGACGCACTGCTCGACATCCTCCGCGCCAACTCCAACCGCCGCAACGCCACCCTCCTCGGCTCCACGCAGGAAGTCCTGGTCGAAGGCCCGGACAAGAAAGGCCTCGGCTACATGGGCCGCACCCGCGGCAACCGCATCGTCCACTTCGCCGCGAACGACCGCCTGATCGGCCAGCTGGTCCCGGTGAAGATCGACCGCGTCTCCACCGCCGTCTTGTACGGCTCGCTGGAGCTCGCCGGAGTCCAAGCCTAATCGTTCTCGTTCTCGTAATCTTAATCGTTCTCCTTGCATGAAGCCGCCGGTCTTCGATCACGAAAAATTACGGGCTTATCAAACAGCATTGAAATTTGCCGCTCGGGTGGAGCCGATCATCGAAAAACTGCCTGCCAAACTGGCGGCCAAAGATCAGCTCGACCGCGCGTCCACTTCCATTGTTTTGAACATCGCCGAAGGAAATGGAAAACGGTCGCATCCTGACCGCTGTCGCTATTTCGACATTGCTCGGGGTTCAGCACTGGAGTCCGCCGCTTGCTTGGACGTACTGGTCGCCCGCAAAAAGCTCGCCGCCGAAGAAATTAGCGAAGGCAAGGAGCTGCTGGTCGCCATCGTTTCCATGATCGCGGGGCTAATCGCTCATTTTGGCGGAAATGTGCAGGAAGCGGCGGAACCCTACGGTTCTGAGCTTGTAGAGAACGAGAACGATTAAGAGAACGAGAACGATTTAACATGACTCCTCTCGCCCTCGCCACCCTCCTTCCCGGTCTCGTGCTCGTGCTCCTTGGCGCGATCCTCGCCTGGAACGGCGCCCCGGTCGCGACCACCGCCAAGGCGTTCCCGCGCTCGAAGGACACCGCCTGGATCCTGTTCGTGATCGCCGCCGGTTGGTTCATCTTCCGCGTCTCCAAGCTGAGCGAGGCCGACCTGATTTTCTTCCAGAAGCCGAATTTCGTGATGCTCGGCTTCGGCGTGCTCGCCATTCTGTCCATCATCTACACGCCTGACTTCCTCGCGGTGCGTGCGATCGCGATCCTGATGCTGGTTGCCGCCGAGCCGCTGCTCGGCGTAGCCTACATGGAATGGACGCACCCGCAGCGCCTGCTGATGGTGACCGCCGTTTACGTCGGCATCACCGCCGCGCTCTATCTCGCCGCCTATCCGTTCCGCCTGCGCGATTTCTTCGACTGGCTGTTCGTCAATGCGAAGCGCCCGCGCCTCCTCGGCGGCGTGCTGCTTGCCTACGGCCTCGTCACCAGCGCCGCGGCGTTCACCTACTGATGTCCGCCTCGCCGACCGCCCTGCTCATCCTGGCCGGACCCGCCGGCGTCGGCAAAAGCACGCTGTGCGAACGCCTCGTGCGCGAGGTCCCGGGTTTCGAGCGCGTCGTCACCGCCACCACGCGCCCGCCGCGCCCGAACGAGGTGCACCAGCGCGACTATCACTTCCTGACCGAGACCGAGTTCGACCAGCGCCTGGCCGCCGGCGATTTCCTGGAGTGGGCCTGCGTGCATAAGCGCTACCGCTACGGCACGCTGAAGTCGGCCGTGCTCGACCGTCTGCCGCAAACCAGCCTCGTCATGAACATCGACGTGCAGGGCGTGCGCAGCATCCGCGTCGCCGCGGCGGCGACGCCCTTGTTGAAGAGCCGCCTTATCACAATGTTTGTCGCGCCCGACTCGATGGACGTCCTCCGCGAGCGCCTGCAGGGTCGCGGCGCCGTCAGCGCCGAGGAACTCGAGCGCCGCATGATCAGCGCCGAGGCCGAGATCGCCGAGCGCAACAGCTACGACTACGTGATTCACAGCGGCTCGAAGGAACAGGATTTCCGTGCGCTGCTGGATTTCTGGGCGCAGGCGCAGCGCAAGCTGAGCTCGTGATGAATCATGTAGGGTTGGCCCTTGGGCCGACCTCGTACCCAAGGTCGGCGCAAGCGCCGACCCTACCAAGAAAATGACTTTCCCGATCTCCGACCACTGCGACGGCGAGCGCTTCTTCAATCCGACCGGACCCGGGCCGCGGCCGTTTTCCGATTTGTGGAAATGGCGGCGCGAACGCGCCAAGGGTTCCGCGACGGCTTGGCCTGAATCCGTTCCGCCCGCGCCGCCGGTGCGGCTGCCCGAGCATGTTTCCGCGAACCAAGTCGCGGTCACCTTCATCGGCCACGCCTCGTTCCTGCTGCAGTTCGGCAATTTCACGGTGCTGACCGATCCGGTCTTCGCGGAGCGCGCCGGACCGTTCAACCGTTTTGGCCCAAAGCGGGTTTGCCCGCCACCGCTGCGCCTGACCGAACTGCCGCCCATCGACGTCGTCGTGCTGAGCCACAATCACTACGATCACCTGGATCTCGCCGCGGTGCGCTGGCTGGCGCGCGAGCGCTCGCCGTTGTTCGCCGTCCCGCTCGGCTTGAAAGCTTGGCTCGCCGCCAAGGGCGTCACCAACGCGGTAGAACTCGACTGGTGGCAAAGCCACACGGCCTCGCGCGACCTCGAGGTGATTGCCACGCCCGCGCTGCACTGGAGTTCGCGCACGCCGTGGGACCGCTGCCGCACGCTCTGGGGTGGGTACTGGCTGCGCACGCACTTCGGGTCCGTCTACTTTGCCGGCGACAGCGCGTGGGGCATCCACTTCGGCGCGATTCGCGCCCGGCTCGGCTCGCCCGCGGTCGCACTGCTGCCGATCGGCGCGTATGAGCCGCGCTGGTTCATGGAATCGGTACACATGAATCCGCGCGAGGCTTTGAACGCGCACCTTGCGCTGGGCTCGCGCCGCAGCGTGGCGATGCACTTCGGCACGTTCTGCCTGACCGACGAAGGCATCCACGCGCCCGCGCGCGACCTCGCCGCGGCGCTGGCACTGCGGCCCGATGTCGCGCCCGGCGTTTTCACGGTGCCGGTGATCGGCGAAACGGCGCTGCTTCCGCTGGACGCTTAACACCACGCTGGACAGAAAAAGCGGCGGGTGCTTGGTTGGGTTTCGCGGGCCAGCGCATTTCAAACCCCATGAAAGCCCTCCTGCTTGCCCTGCTCGCAGCCTCGCTGGCCGCCAACGTCATTCTCGGTCTGCGCCACTCGCCCCCATCGGAAACCGCGGCCGCTTCCGCCGCGATCTCCGCCAGCCCGGCCCACGTCGCAGCTTCGTCGCTTCAATCAGACCGCAATCCCACCACGGTCGACTCGACCGCCACGGAAGCCATCGCCGCCTGGCAGCCGGTGCACACCGAAAAGGATATCGCCCGCATGATCGCCGGGTTGCGCGCGGCGGGATATCCGCCCGCGGTGCTGCGCGCGATGGTGAACGCGCTGCTGGATGAGCAGTTCGCCGGACGCCAGCCGGACAACGCCCTGCCGTTTTGGAAACGCCAAGCTCCAGGGGATAAAATCCTGGCCGCCCGGTCCGCACTGAAGGCGGAGCGCCAGGCTCTTTTCGAGCAATTGCTCGGACCCGATGCCCGTCCGTCTGCGATGATCCCGGCCAAAGACCGCGAGTGGCGTTACGGCGCGCTGCCTGACGCCAAAGTCGATGCGATCGCGAAAATCGAACGGGACTACAACGACCTCAATGCCGACACGTGGGCGAAGCGCCGGGGCAACGCCATCACCAACATGGACACCGTCCTGCAGAGCCAGGCCATGATCGAAAAGGAAAAGCTGGCCGACATCGCCGCGTTGCTCACGCCGGACGAACTCGCCGAGTACCAGATGCGAAACTCACCGGCGGCGAATGCCCTCATCCATAATCTCAGCAACATCGACGTCACCTCCGAGGAATACGCCCAGCTCTATCAGGTGCAGAAGGCGTTCACCGACGCCAATCCAACGAAGGCCATGTGGAGCGGTTCCGAAATGGCGCAGCGCACGACGGCGCAGCTCGCCACCAATGAACAGATCCGTGCCGTGCTCGGGGATGATCGCTTCTATGCTTACGCGGCCAGCGCCGATCCCCAATACGCCGGTGTAGGCCGCTCCCTCGCCGCCTATCCATCAGTCACGCCCGCCGCCGCCTACCAGGTTTATCAACTGCAGGTGGAGATACAGGGCGTTTTCCGCAGCGCAACGCCGGGCCGGGCGCCTTCGTCGGACGAAATGGCGGCGATGCGCGCCAAGTCAGCCGCGATCAATGCGAGGCTCGATGCGCTCATCGGCAGCGACATCGCCGATGCCTACCGCAAGGCGGGCATGGGTCAGGTCTTCAACTCCCTGCGGCGCTAAACCGCGGGTTGCGTCACGGACGCCAGCGTCTCATCCAGCGCCTGCACGCTGACCGGTTTGGTCAGATGCGCGACGAAGCCGGACTGCTTGCTCAGCGCCACGTCGGCTTCCATGCCGTAACCCGACAGCGCGATGCCGACCAGGCCCGCGCGGTCGCGCAGGCCGGCCATGAGTTCGTAGCCGCTGCCGTCGGGCAGGCCGATGTCCGAGAGCACAAGGTCGAAGGATTTCCGTCCGGCGATCTCGCGGGCCTGCGCGAGGCTGCCGGCGGCCTCGACCTGGTAACCGCGCCGCTCGAGCAGGCGCGTGAGCGACAGGCGCGTCGCCACGTGATCTTCCACCAACAGCAGCCGCTTGATGGCCTCGCCGGGGCGGGCGAGATTGGGCCGCGCGGGCACCGCGGGCTGTGAATCGGAAGACGCCGCTTCCGCGAGGGGAAACGAGAGTGTGAACGTGGAGCCCGTCCCAACGCCCGCGCTGGTCGCGGAGATCGAAGCGCCGTGCAGCTCCATCAGCATGCGCGAAATCGCGAGCCCGAGGCCGAGCCCGCCGAAGCGATGGCCGCTGTTCGGCCGCGCGTGGTTGCCCTGCACGAAGGTTTCGAAGACGCGGGACAATTCCTCGGGCTCCATGCCCACGCCGGTGTCGGTGATGTGGATCAGCAGGCGGTCGCCCTGGTTTTCCGTGACCACCGTGAGGCTGCCGTACACGGGCGTGAATTTCGCCGCGTTCTTCAGGACGTTCCAGAGCACCTGCTGCAGGCGGACGGCGTCCGCCCGGATGGCGCAGCGCGTGGCGCGCTGGTCGATCTTCACGACCTGGTGCTTCTCGTCGATGTCGGCCTGCGTCGTCGCAAGGGCCTGGCGCAACGCCTCGTGACCGTCGACCACGCGCAGGTCGAGGCTGAGCTTGCCGCGCGTGATGCGCGTGAGGTCGAGCAGGTCGTCAATCAACCGCGCCTCCAGCATCACGTGCCGGGCGATCTGATCGAAGTCGTTGCGCACGCCGGACGACAGCAGCGGGTTGGACGCCGCCTCGGTGGCGACGAGCAGCACGGGGTTCAAGGGTGTGCGCAGCTCGTGGGAAAGGGCGGCGAGAAATTCATCCTTGGCGCTGCTGGCTCGCTCGGCCTGGTCGCGGGCTTCGCCGAGTTCGGTGAGCAGCTTGCGCACCTGATACTGGCGCCGGCGCGAGCGCAGCGCGACCTCCACCGTGCTGAGCAGCGTGGCGGGACGGAACGGTCGTTCCAGCAGGGTCACGTTGCTGTTCGCACTGGACGCAATGAATCGGCGGGCGCGTTCGCCTCCGCTGCTGCCGCTGGTGGTAATCAGGGCCACTGGCACGTCGGACCACGCCGGCTGGGTTTTCAACTGGCCGAAAAACTGGCCGACGCTGCCGTTGGTCATCACTTCCTCGGCCAGCAGCACCGTGCCGCAACCCTCGCGGATTTTTTCGCAGAGCTCGGTCATGCTGGCGACGATCACGCTCGTCCACCCGGCGTCGCCAAGGAAACCGGCGGTGAGCCGCGCGTCGTTGCCGGTCGGTGCGAAGATCAGCGTGCGGTACTCGTGGTCCGGGGCGATGATCTCCGCCCAAGCGGCCTCGCTGCCGTCAATGGAGGGCGCGAACGACATGGTTATTCGCCGGTTCGCCTTTGCCCGGTCATCACCGGGATGCCGGTCAGCACCCCGTGAAAACCTTCCAGCGGTTCGCCCAAAGTGATCCCACCCGGGCCGAGCGAGAACTCGCGGATCGTGCGCTCGTGGTTGCCGCTGCGCTTTTTGATAACAGAGATTGCCTGACGCACGGCGCCCTCGGCTTCGAAGTACCGCAGCAGCACGATGCTGTCGGCCAGGTAGGTGAGGTCCACCGGGGTTTGCATGGAGCCGACCAGGCCCTGCTGCGTGAGGATCATCAGCGTCGTGACACCCTGCTGGTTCAGGAAGGAGAGCAACTCGTGCAGCTGGAGAGTCAGGTGCCGCTGGTCGGGCATCGCGTGTAGGTAGCCGTTGAGGCTGTCGATCACGACCATGCGCACGCCTTCCTGCTGGACGCCGAACTTGATGCGGTAGGCGAGTTCGCCGGGGGAAATTTCCGCCGGGTCGATCTGCTGCACCTGCAGCCGGCCGTCATTGAGGGGCGTTTCCACATCCATGCCGAGCTGAGTCGCGCGGGCGAGCAGGGTGCCCACGGTTTCGTCGAAGCTGAAAAACATCACCTTTTCCCCGCGCGCCGCCGCCGCCAGGGCGAAGCACATCGTGAGAGTGGATTTGCCGGTGCCGGCCGGGCCCATGAAGATGGTGCTGGTGCCGCGATCGAGGCCGCCGCCCATGAGCTGGTCGAGGGCGTCGATCTTGCTCGAGGTGTTCTCGCGCACGAAAGGCTTGTGGTGCTCCGAAGCCACCAGGCGCGGGAAAACCACCAGGCCGCCGGTTTCCATCAGGAGATCGTGATTACCCTCGCGGAATTTCACGCCGCGGATCTTTTGCACCCGCACCTGCCGGCGCGACACGCCGTACTCGGGCGAACTCTTGGTCAGCAACATCACGCCGTGCGCCAGGCTCTCCACCTGGCCATCGACTTCGCCCTTGCCCGAGTTGTCGTCGAGCATGAGCACGGTGCACTTCTGGCCGGCGAAGTACTGCTTGAGATACAGGATCTGCCGGCGGTAGCGCAGCGCGGTCTCGGACATCAGCCGGAGTTCGGAAAGCGAATCGAAGACCACGCGCAGCGGTTTGACGCGATCTACCTCGTCGAGCAGCGCCTTGGTGGTGCGGTTGAGCTCCACCTCGGAGGGACTGAAGAACGTCGTGTCGGACTCGCCCTTGATCTGCGCCTCGAGCGCCGAGAGTTCGAACAGGTTGATGCTGGACAGATCCCAGCCGTGCGAAACCGCCACCTCATTCAGCTCAACCTTGGTTTCGGAAAGCGTGATGTAGAGGCCGCGCTCGCCCATCTTTTCGCCCTCGAGGAGAAACTGCAGCGCGAGCGTGGTCTTGCCGACGCCGGGCTCGCCCAACACGAGATAAACGCGGTTGCGCGGCAACCCTCCGTTCAAGACATCATCGAAACCTTCGATGCCGGTCTTGCAAAGATCATGGGGAGCGATGGGCGGCGGGCTCATGGCTAAACGAGGTAATGGCTTGTGGTACAATAGTCTACGCACAGCCCACCCTTTGTGTGCCGCGTGTAGACAGAAATAGACCACTTTGGCGCGATCCGGTGCGCCGGATTTTGATCCTTACCTCAACCGCCCGGCTTGGGGCCGGTCAGTGGTGCTTGCTGCGATACTCGGCGCTCTTGCGGAGATCGTCCTTCACGTCGCCCTCGGTCCACTTCCGCTCCAGCAAATTGCGCCGGTAGGTCTTGATGCCACCCGGATCCGCCTCGCGGCCGAGGACGTCGAGGTAGGCGCGCTTGATGATCTTGTCGGCGAGCTCGATCCGGTAGCGCTCTTCGGTGTGGAGATGGTCGCGCAGCATGCCCTCGGTCCAGCCTTGGTCGAGAAACCGGCCGCGGAAGTCGCTCAGTTCGCCCGGGTCGGGTTTGCGACCGAGGATGTCCTGGAAGGTAACGAAGACGATTTTCTCGATCTTCTCCGGACTCAGCCGCGGCTCGGGCCGGGGGCCCGGGCGGCCGGGCCGCGAGTAGCCGCGGATCTCCGCGACCCGGAGGGAGGAAATGCGGTCGTTCCAGCTGACGTCGACCGCGCCGGAGAGCAGGCGGCCCGTGAGGTCGCGCACGCTTTCCGTGACGCGCAGCGCCTGGCCGCGGTAGCCGGCGTTTTCGTAGACGAAGAGTTCGGCGCCGCCCTCGATGATGATGGAGGAGATGCTGTCGTTCAGCTTGCCGCCGTGCTCGAAAGTCTTGCCGGAGAAATTGTCGATCTCGTCCCCGGGATAAAGCACGAGGGAGTCGCCTTGGAAGCCGGCGTGCTCGAACACGATGACCCGCGGCTCCTCGCGGCGGAAATCGCGACGGTCGGCGGCGGAGACCGACACCAGGGAAGCCAGGCCGAGCAGGAGGAAGAGGGGTGCTTTCATGTGAGTAAGACGTGCCGAACGGCGCGCTTATTCACTCTCGGGGGCCACAAAATGGCAACCCTTGCTCACGGGGTTCAGGGCGGCGGCATGGACGACCAGCAACGCGGTCTGGATGGCGTTGCGCAATTCGATCAGTTCGCGTGTTGGGCGGCAGTCGCGGTAGAACGTCTGGATGTCTTCGCGCAGCTCCAGCAGGATGCGCCGCGCCCGCGCCAGCCGGCGGGCCGAGCGGATGATGCCGGCGTAATTCCACATCGTCTGGCGGATCAGCTGGAGATCCTGCCGGATCAGCAGCGGATCGGCGACCTTGGCCGGGCTGCGCCACTCCCGGGGTTCGGGTTGGCTGATGTTCGTACTGCGAACATTGGCCAGCTCGGCCGCGTCGGCCCGGGCCGCGGCCTTGCCGCCGACCAAGCACTCGAGCAGCGAGGTGCTCGCGAGTCGGTTGGCACCGTGCAGGCCGGTGCAGGCGGCTTCGCCGATGGCGTTGAGGTGGCGGATGTTTGTGCGGCCCGAAAGATCGGTGTGCACGCCGCCGCAGGAAAAGTGCGCCGCCGGCACGACCGGGATCGGCTCGCGCGTGATATCCACGCCGTTGGCGAGACAGCGCTCATAAATTCCCGGAAACCGGTCGCGGATGAACTCCGGCTTCATCGTCGAGCAATCGAGATAGGCACAGACCTCGCCGGTCTCGGCGAGGTGATGGGAAATGGCGCGGGAGACAATATCGCGCGGCGCGAGCGAGCCCAGCGGGTGCTGTCCGTCCATGAAGCGCACACCGCGCGCATCCACGAGCACCGCGCCTTCGCCGCGCAATGCTTCCGTGATTAGAAAAGGCTGGCTGCCTTTCTTGAAGAAGACCGTCGGATGAAACTGGACGTATTCGAGGTCCATCAGGCGCGCGCCGACGCGGTACGCCATCGCCACGCCGTGGCCGACACTGCCGGGCTGGTTGGTGGTGTGCTGGAAGATTCCGCCGAGACCGCCGGTCGCGAGGATCGTCTTGCGCGCCACGAAGGCGACGACCTCGTCCGTGCTCGTTTCCAGAGCATAGCAGCCGAAGCAGGTCAGCGGCTCGTAGCGGTCGTGGTTGTCGGTGGAGTTGTGCGAAAGCGTGAGCAGGTCGACCGCGACAAACCCGGTGCGCCGCGTGATGCCCGGCGTCGCGTCCACCTTCTGCGCCACGGCCGAGAGGATGGCGTGGCCGGTCGCGTCCTTCGTGTGGATGATGCGCCGGTCGGAGTGGCCGCCTTCGCGCGTGCGATGCAGTTCGCCGGACGCTTCGCGGTCGAAACCGACGTGCAGCTCGTCGAGCAGCAGCTCCTTCACCGCCGCCGGACCGTCGTGCACCAGCTGGTCGATTGCGGCCGGATTCGCCATCCCGTCGCTCGCCTCCATGATGTCCTTCGCCAGCTGCGCCGGGTCCGGGCTCGTGTCGTAGATGATGCCACCCTGAGCCCAATCGCTGTTGGCTTGGAGCGGCACGCTGAGGGAAAGCAGCTCCACCTTCAGCCCGGCCTTGGCCGCCTGCAGCGCGTAAGCCGAACCGGCCAGGCCGGCGCCGAGAACGAGACAGTCGGTGTGGATGATTCTCATACCAGATTAACCACAGAGGCACAGAGACACAGAGAAATCCCGGAGGCCTTGGTTCGATCTCTGTGCCTCTGTGTCTCTGTGGTTCATTTCTTCGTCTTTAAATCCAAGCTCAGATCCGCTGCGGCCACCGAGTGGGTGAGGGCGCCGATGCTGATGATGTCCACGCCGGGCAGCGCGTAGTCGCGCAGGGTTTCGTAGCGCACTCCGCCCGACACCTCGACCTGCGCGCGGCCAGCAATCGCCGCCACGGCGGCGCGCACCTGAGTGGGCGTCATGTTGTCCAGAAGGATGATGTCGGCCGCGGCACGGCAGGCCTCCTTCACTTCAGCGAGCGTCTTGGCCTCGACTTCAATTTTGGCGCCATGCGCCGCGGCTTTTTGACAGAGCTGCACCGCCTTGGTGAGAGAACCCGCGGCGGCGATGTGGTTGTCCTTGATCAGCACCAGCTCGCCGAGCGAGCTGCGGTGATTGAAGCAACCGCCCGTGCGCACCGCATATTTCTCGAGCGCGCGCCAGCCGGGGGTCGTCTTGCGGGTGTCGACCACGCGCACGCCCGTGCCTTCCGCCGCGGTAGCATAGTGCCGCGCCTGGGTGGCGATGCCCGAGAGCCGCTGCAGAAAATTGAGCGCGGTGCGCTCCGCGGTAAGGATGGATGCGGTCGAGCCCTCCACGCGAAGGACGAAGGCGCCCCGCTTCAGCCGATCGCCATCCTTCGCGAGCAGGCTGATCTTCAGACGAGAATCCTGTTTCGCAAATACGCGCGCGGCCACCTCGAGCCCGCACAACACAAGCGCCTGCTTCGCATCAATCACCGCCACGCTGCGATGCTTGGCGGGGAAAATAGCCCGGCTCGTGATATCGCCCAACCCTGCATCCTCTTCCAAAGCGAGATCGATCAAATGTTCGGTACGCGGCGTCAGCATGTGATGTTTGTAATATAAATGGGACCGCGGACTCAATCGCTTGGCGCGAGCTCGAACATGCGCTCGATGCAGCGGGCGGCGCGTTTGCGGATGTCCTCGTCGAGCGTGACGACTTGGTCGGGGCGCGGGTTCGCCAGGGCGTCGCGCACTTTCTCGAGCGAGTTGAGCTTCATGTAGGGACAGAGGCGGCAGCCGCCGATGAAATGCTTCTCCGGGGTCTCGACCTGCAGCCGGCCGACCAGGCCGCACTCGGTCAGCATCAGGAAGTAGGGCGCGCTGGTCGTCTTGACGTACTTCATCATCGCGCCGGTGCTGCCGACAAAATCCGCCGCGGCGGCGACTTCGGGCGTGCACTCGGGATGGGCGACGACCTTCAACCCGGGAAAACGCGCGCGCGCATCGGTGATCGCGGCGGCATCGAAGACGTCGTGCACGATACACGTGCCGTCGGAGGTGATGATCTCCTTGTCCACGCCGCGGCGCTTCAACTCCGTGCGGACGTTCTCGCCCATGAGGCGGTCGGGCACGAAGAGGATCTGGCGCTGCGGCAGCTTGGCGACGATGTCGTAGACGTTGCCCGAGGTGACGCAGACATCCGACTCGGCCTTCACGTCCGCCGTGCTGTTGATGTAGCAGACCGTCGCAGCCTCCGGGTAGGCGGCCTTCAGTTTCCGCAGCTGGTCACCGGTGAGCGAATCCGCGAGCGAGCAGCCCGAACCGCGATCAGGCACGACCACGGTGGCGTCGGGCGAAAGAATCTTGGCGGTCTCGGCCATGAAGACGACGCCCGCGAATACGATCATCTTCGCCTTGGCGTCGCGCGCCATGAGACTGAGGTAGTAGGAATCGCCCTTGAAGTCGCCGACGCCGTACACGATCTCCGGCTCCACGTACGAGTGGGCGAGGATGACCGCGTCCTTCTCCTTTTTCAGCCGGTTGATCTCGAGCGTGAGCGGTGCGAATTTCCGGCACGCATCGTAGTCCCACGATTTGCCCGGCGTGCAGTCCACATGGAGCAGCGCGCGAAACAGCCGCTCGGTCTCGGCTTCGAGTTCGGCGTGGGTGAAAGGACTGATGGCGGCGACCATAGGAAAGGTGTGTCGGGAAAAGGGAATGTGTTCCCGCAAGAATTACCAGCAAGCCGGTTCGACAGGCTCACGGCAGGCTTTTTTCGAGAAAATGACACGAACCAGTTGCGCGTTTTTTCGGTCCACTGTGATGAGAAATCATGGCTCACGACGAAAATTCCCCCGCTTCCCATCCGCACCGGCGCTGGCCGCGCGTGCTGCTGGTCGTGCTCGCCGTTTTGGTGGCGTTGCTGATCGTCGCACGGCTCTTCCTGCCCGGCATGCTGAAGACGGCGATCAACAACCGCCTCGACCAGATCCCCGCCTATCACGGACACGTGGACGATGTGGATGTCAGCCTGCTGCGCGGCGCCTACACCATGACCGGCCTGCAGCTCGACAAGCGCGAGGCCGGCGAGACCCGGCCTTTTGTCACCGTCGAGAGCATTGATTTCTCGCTCGCGTGGCGCGAGCTGTTCCATGGCAAGGTGGTCAGCGAGATCACGGCGCGCCGGCCGAAGATCAATTTCGTCCAGGGCGCGACGAAGGAAACCAGCCAGTTGGATTTCGACCGGCGCTGGCAGGATGTGATCAACGACCTGTTTCCGATCGAGATCACGGACTTCACCGTGACGGAGGGCGAGGTCCACTACGTCGCGCTCGAGCGCAAGCCGCCGGTCGATGTTTTCATCCGCAACATCCACATCCAGGCCCGCGGCCTGCGCAACCGGCCCGATCTCGACCAGAAATCCCCGATGGCCACGATCCTCGTCGAGGCGATCACGCCCGGCAACGGCCAGCTCGCACTGTCGAGCGAACTCGAGCCGCTGGCGCCCGACCCGCGCTTTCACCTCAAGCTGAAGATCGAGAAACTACAGCTGCCCGCGGTGAACCAGTTCCTGCTCGCCTACGGCAAGGTCGACGTCAGCGCCGGCGAATTCACCGGCTACCTCGAGATGGTGGCGCGCGACAAACACTACGAAGGCTACTTCAAGCCGTTCTTCGAGCACCTTGAGTTCAAGAACGCCGCCGACGCGGACAAATCGATCTTCGCGCGCATCTGGGAGAAGATGGTCTCCGGCCTCGCCTCGCTGGTGAAGAACAACGACACCGAGCAGGTCGCGCTGCGCATTCCGTTTGCGGGCGATTTCGGCGACACCAAGGTAGCCACCTGGGAATCGATCAAGACGCTTTTTCGCAACGGCTTCATCCGCGCGCTCGCCGAAGGCCTCGACGGCCATCCGCGGCCGAAGGGCAACACCGAGAAACCCGCAACGCCTTCCGATCCGGATGCGGAGAAGCATGTGTCGCCGCCGCCCACAACGGCGGAAACGCCGAAGGATGGAGAAAAGAAATAGGACGCGGGTGTTCGACCTGTAGCCGGGGGCGCTGACCCCGGAACGAACGCGGCATCTCAATCGACCGGGGTCGGCGCCCCCGGCTACAAGCCAATCCTCACGCCGCCGCCAGCGCGCGCTGTTCGCGGCGCGCGGCTTCGAGCTGGGTGTTGAGATTGTGCATCATCTGCTCGTCCCAGTTGCCGGCCTGCGCATGCGCCAGGCGGCTTTCGAGCCAGGCGATGTGCTCCTCGACCCGCTTCCTCTCCACCACCGGATCCTTCGGCCGCGGCGCGAAGATCGCCACCGCGCCGATGATCAACGCGATGAAGGGAGGAATGATGATGACGAAGATTTCCACTACCCCGCCAAGTTAGCGCCACTGCGGGTGGCGGGCAAGGCGCGGCCCGCGCCCGGAACGGGGATTAAGGCCAACTCCGTAATCCCATAAGAAAAACGGCGCGGTCATTTAAGACCGCGCCGGGAAAGGCTTTTATGAACGCGGGACTCAGGCTTCCAGCTGCGGACGCGTCGGCTCCGGCCAGTCGACGTGGAAGAACTTGCCGCGCGGCTTGTCGGTGCGCTCGTAGGTGTGGGCGCCGAAGTAGTCGCGCTGCGCCTGCAGCAGGTTGGCCGGGAGGCGGGCGGAACGGTAGCTGTCGTAGTACGACAGCGCCGAGAAGAACGTCGGAGCCGGCACGCCGATCTCGGCGGCGAGCGACACGACCTTGCGCCAGTTGGCTTGCGCCTTCTTCACCGTCTTGTTGAAATACGGATCGAGGAGCAGGTTCGCCAGGTTCGGGTTGCGGGCATAGGCCTCGGTGATCTTCTGCAGGAACGCGGCGCGGATGATGCAGCCGCCGCGGAAGATCTGGGCGATCTCGCCGAAGTTCAGCTTCCAGCCGTATTCCTTCTGCGCGGTGCGCATGAGCTGGAAGCCCTGCGCGTACGAGCAGATCTTGGAGCAGTAGAGAGCGTCATGGATGGCCTGCACGAGAGCCTTCTTCGAGCCGCGGTACTTCTTGCCCGGGCCCTTGAGGATCTTGGCGGCGGCGACACGCTCTTCCTTGATGGCGGAGACGCAGCGGGCGAACACGGCCTCGGCGATCGTCGGGGCGGGGACACCCATGTCGAGCGCGTTGGTCGAGGTCCACTTGCCCGTGCCCTTCTGGCCGGCGGTGTCGAGGACGACGTCGACGAACGCCTTCTTCTTCGTGGCTGGGTCCTTCTGCTTGAGGATGTCGGCGGTGATCTCGATCAGGAAGGAGTCGAGCGAACCGCGGTTCCACTCGGAGAAAATCTCGCCCATCTCCGCCGGCTTGAGGCCGAGCAGGCCGGACATCAGCGCGTACGCCTCGCAGATCATCTGCATGTCGCCGTACTCGATGCCGTTGTGGACCATCTTCACGTAGTGGCCCGCGCCGTTCTCGCCGATGTAGGTGGTGCAGGGCACGCCGCCGGAAACCGGCTGGCCGGGCTTCGCGCCCATGAGCGGCTTGCCGGTCTTGGCGTCGACCTTCGCGGCGACGGCCTCCCAGATCGGCTTCAATTCCTTCCAAGCCTCGAACTCGCCGCCCGGCATGAGCGACGGGCCGAAGCGCGCGCCTTCCTCGCCGCCGGACACGCCGGAGCCGATGAAGCGCAGGCCCTTTTCCTTGAGCGCCTTCTCGCGGCGGATCGTGTCGGTCCAGAGCGCGTTGCCGCCGTCGATGATGATGTCGCCCTTTTCAAACACGGACACGAGGCCGTCGATCACGGCGTCGGTGGCCTTGCCGGCCTGGACGAGAATGATCGCCTTGCGCGGCTTGGCGAGGGAGGCGGCGAATTCCTCGAGGGTCTTGGTGCCCACGACGCCACCGGGCGTGTTGGGATTTTCCGCGACGAACTTGTCGGTCTTCTCGACCGTGCGGTTGTAAACCGAAATTTGGAAGCCGTGGTCGGCGATGTTGAGCGCGAGATTCTGACCCATCACAGCGAGGCCGATGAGTCCGATGTCAGAGTGCGTTTTGGCCATAGGAACTGCAATCTGTAGGCGTCCCGCTCCCAAAGACCAACCTGTTTTTAAGCCACCCCGTGTAATATCGCGGCAACGACGAAAAGACCTGGTCCGCGACCGGCCAGAGAGCCGGCCCTGAGCCTGTCGAAGGAATCAGGGCTTCGGCGCCGTCTTCTGCTTGTTCGAGTAAGCGCCGGCGGTCGGGAAGAACGGCGCGATTTTTTCGACGATGGGCGTCAGGAATTTCGGCTCGTTGCGGTTATAGACCCAGGAAAAGAAAACCACCGTGAAGACCACGAAGACGACCACACCGGCGACGATCTTGTTCATCCGCATGATCCGGCGGAAGAAGAAGATCACCAAAATGAAAGCGGCGATCGCGATGCCGATCTTGAGCCAGACATCGGGCTTGAGCGACTGGGCTTTTTCCAACGCGGTGACGGCGAACAGCAACATGGCCTGTTAGTTATCCGGGGGCCGGGGCGACACGAGCCTTTTTAAAAAGGCTTCCGGTTTTCACAAATGATTGCCGGCACCCGCGCCCGCCGGTGATCCACTCAGTAGCGCTGCGCCACACCGAGGTAATCGAGCAGCCACGCTTCCTTCCACACGCGGAAACGTCCCTCGGGGGTGATTTTGCCGAACTCCTCGCGCTCGGCGTGCGGTTGCAGGTAGCCGAGCTCGGTGTTGATCATCTCCATCTGCTGCTGCTGCTGGTTGACGTCGTCGATCGGCGCCGTGTCCCACGCCACCGGCGTCTCGCCCGCAGCCGCGAGCCGCTTCTCATGCCGCGCGACCAGCCGCGCCAGCCCCCGCCGCCAGAGCGTGCGCTCGACGTACCAGCTTTCCGGGAAGAAACCGCCGAAAGGAATGTAGGAATTGTCCGTGATGTAGCGCCGGCCGCTGGCCGTCTTGGTGCTGAGGCTGTAGCACACGGTGATCGCGCCGCTTTCCTGCGGCACGAAGAGCGTGTGCAGGCGGATGGTGGCGTTGGCGTTGTGGTGCACCGAGGTGCGCAGCCAGATGCCGCCGCCGAGCTCGGTCTTGAGCGCCTGCACCGGCACGTAGCGGTGGTCGCGCAGCCAGTCGCGCACCTTGAGCAGGCGCTTCTGCGTGGGCCATTCGTCGCCGCTGGTGTTCACGACATAGCGCGGGAAAAGCGGCAGGGGACTGAGGCTGATCGCGCTCACGCGCACCCAGTTGATGGCGGACTCGATCAGGAACCAGGCGAGGAACGCCGCCAGCGCAATCACCCAGGCCGGACGGTCGATGAGCTCGAGCTGATCATTGGCCTGCGCGGCAAACACGGCGAAGAGGATCCAGCGCAGCCAGCGGATCGGGATCGCGAGCAGCGGCGACGCCAGGCGCAGGTTGATGTAGAAAAGCAGCATCAACAGGGCCACGGCCGGGGCCAGGAACAATGACAGCGGGTCGATCATGGTGGGACGCGGCGCAGCCGCGGGCGCCTTAGCTCAGGCGCACCGGCATGATCACGCAAACGAAGCTCTCGAGGGTCTTGAAGACGCCCGGGCTCACCTCGTCCTTGAGTTCGAAGAAGACCTCGTCCTTGGTGAGCGCACGGAGCGGGTCCATGACAAACTGGGGATTGAAAGCGACCTGGAGGTCCGGGCCGCTGTACGAGATCGCCATCGATTCATGCGCCTCGCCGAAATCAGGGGAGGACGCGGTGATCTCGAGGAGGTTCGACGAAATCTTGATTTTGACCGAGTTGGACTTCTCGGAGGTCACGAGCGCCGCGCGGTGCACGCACTGGAGGAACAGCTCGCGCTCGAGCTTGATGCGCTGGTGCGTCTCCTTCGGGATGACCTGCTGGTAGTTCGGGTAGTTGCCTTCGACCACCTTCGAAAAGAGGTAGATGCTGTCGGTCAGGCCGCCGGCTTCCTTGCCGGTCTCGATCTGGAACGCGGCACGACGATCATTGAAGGCGATCTTGAGTTTCTCGCCCTTGCCGACGAGACGCAGGAGTTCGGCCACGGTCTTGGCCGGCAGGATGATCGCACCGGCGCTGGAGGCGGGCACGGTCAGTTCCTTGCTCACGAGAGCCAGGCGGCGGCCGTCGGTGGCCACGAGCGCGAGCTTGCCGTCCTTGAAGTTGAAATAGACACCGTTGAGGATGTAGCGCGTCTCATCCGTCGACTGCGCATAAGCAACGTTGCCCAACATCGTGGCGAGTTCAGCCTGATCGAGTTCGAAGCTCTTGTCGTCACCGGTGTCCGGCAGCTTCGGGAACTCCTCGGCGCTGAGACCCATGATGCGGAAATTGGAGCCACCGGAAGCGATCTTCACCTGGTGGTTGGCCGTGGCATCGAACGACACGTCGACGTTCGGCAGTTCGCGCACGATGGTGGCGAGACGCTTCACCGGCAGGGTGATGGAGCCGGTCTCCTTGACCTCAGCCTTGATCTTGCAGCGGATGCCGAGATCGAGGTTCGTCGTGGTCAGGGAAATGCTGTCCTTCTCCGCCTCGATGAGCACGTTGCTCAGGATCGGCATGGCTGCCTTGGAACCGACGACGTTGAGGACCTGGGTGAGGCCGTTGCTGAAGTGGTCGCGGTTGATCTTAAATTTCATCAGTCGGACGTACGTTATTGGGGTTGTTGGCTGCGCTAGGAGATTAAAGTGAGATTAAATAAGCAAGTATGAGTATTATTATAGAGCCCGGTTTTCTCAACAACCGGTCATTTTAGCAGGGAAAAGCAGCCCGCGAACGGCTGTGAACCCGGCCTGAATAACTCCGAATAAGCGTCCGGTTGTTCACACCAAAAAGTTATTCAGAATCTGCCTGCTTCATTTTCACAACTTTCCGGCGCAACAAACGGACCTGGCTGTGCCGCATGGCGCGCTGGAAATGAGCGAAAAGGCCGTAGGCGATGTAACCTAGGAAAAGGAAGAACAGGGCGACTTCCTGAAGGCGGACCACCAGGACGATGCCGATGAAGACAATCACGAAGGTCCGGTAGCGCGTCTTCATCTCCCAGTTCACCTGCTTGAAGCTCGGGTAGCGCACCGTGCTCACCATCAGGAAGGACACCAGGATGAGGATCAGTGGCAGCGCGAGGGTGAGCTGGCGGAGCTCCTTGGCGTTGGCGGCCATGTTCAGGAGCAGCAGCACGAGCGAGGCGACCGTGCCGGCGGCGGCGGGGATGGGCAGGCCGACGAAATCCTTGTGGGACTCGGTCTCCGCGCGGTGGAGGAGGGGATTGGTGATGACGTTGAAGCGGGCGAGGCGGACGGCGCCGCAAAGCAGGTAGGTGAAGGCGATCAGCCAGCCAAACTCGCGGAACCACTGGTAATCACCGCGCGGGGCGAGGATGAGGAAGAACACCATCAGCGCCGGCGTGACGCCGAACGACACGACGTCGGCCAGCGAGTCGAATTCCGCGCCGAAGAGCGAGGTGCGTCCGCCCATACGCGCGAGGCGTCCGTCGAGCGAGTCGAAGATCACCGCCGCGAGGATCAGCCACACCGCGTGCGTGTAGAGCGTCATCCACGACTGGTTCGCGTGCAGCGTGGCGTACTCGCCGGCGTCCGTCAGCAGGCGCGCTTGGATGCACTTGATGACGGCGGCGAAACCGCAGAAGAGATTTCCCGCGGTCATCAGGTTCGGCAGGAAATAAATCCGGCTCGCCTGGGTGACGTTGTAGGGATTGTCGCGTTGCTGCAGGTCCGACATGCGCGGCTTACTTGGTCAGGCTCTCGAGGTATTTCCAGAACTTGGAATGCTGCTCGAACAGCTGTTGCTCCGACACCGGCAGCTTCATGCGGAAAAGCAGGTCCTCGAGCGACGACTTGTGCAGGATGTAGTGCGTGTGCAGCACGTCGTCCTTCACCTCGAAGTAGAAACGAAAATCGCCCGCGCGCAGGCGGTAGAAAGTCTGGGTGCCGCGCGAAAACTTGCCGAGCGGTTCGCGCGGTTTCTCGAGATCCGCCGGGCGGATCTTGCTGATGGGCTCGATGGCCTCCATCTGCGCGAGTTTGTCGAGCCGGTTGAGCTCGCGCATACTCTGCTCGGAAAAGGTTACCTGAAACATGGTTGGGAGTGGTGCTGTAACCGGTGCGGAGCGAGGGCGTCATCTCTGAAACACCTCAATCCGCGAACAAAATGAAGCCCAGTTCTGTATCTCTCTGTTTCCTCACAGCAACGCTATTCGCCCTCCCGGCCTTCGCGCAGGAACAACCCGCCGCGGCCACGCCGCCGCCTCCGCCGCCAGACGGCGAGCACCGTCCAGCACACGGGGAAATCGGTCCCGAAAAATTCCGCGGTCCCGGCGGTCCGCGCGGCGGGCATGAATTTGCCGGCCGCGGCGAACGCGACGAGGAATTCCACGGCGGGCGCCATCATCACCGCCACTGGCGGAAAATGATGGCGCGGATGCGCCACTGGCGTCGCATGCATCACCGCGAGGCGATGCTGCACCGCTTCGATCGCGACGGTGACCACCGCCTGAGCGAGGCCGAGCGCGCCGGCGCCCGGAAATCCGCCGAGGAAATGCGCGCCCGCCTGCACGAAGGCCGCCAGCAAATGCTCGAGCGCTTTGACGCCAACCACGACGGCAAGCTCGACGAGAACGAGCGCAAGAGCGTGCGCGATGCCTGGCAGGAGTTCGTGAAGTCGCGTCCGGTCCTGGCCGTGCCGCCGGACGCCGCGTCCACGACGAAATAATTCTTAGTGCCCTGCTAAAAAGTCAGGCGTCCCGGTCCGCGCGGTCATATGCGTGCCGGGGCGCACTGGGGCCGCTCACGCCATGCGTGCACGCCGGGATTGCACGCGACGCAACGAACCCTAGTTTCCGGCCATTAAAACCGTCGCCCTCACCCTCAGTGACATCCGCGCCGCCCGCCGCCGCATCGCCGGCGGCGTGGTCGTCACGCCCTGCCCCGAATCGATCCCGCTCTCCGAAATCACCGGCGCGCGGATCTACTGCAAACTCGACAACCTCCAGCGCACGGGGTCGTTCAAGGAGCGCGGCGCGCGCAACGCGCTGCTCCGGCTCTCGTCCGCGCAGAAAAAGCGCGGCGTGATCGCCGCCTCCGCCGGCAACCACGCCCTCGGCCTCGCCTACCACGGCCGGCTGCTGCACATCCCGGTTACCGTGGTGATGCCGGACTACGCGCCGCTCATCAAGGTGAGCACCTGCCGCCGGCTTGGGGCGAACGTCATCATCCAGGGCCGCGACTTCGCCGAGGCGCGCGCGCGCGCCGATGCGCTGGTGGACGCGGAGGGGCTTACTTACATCCACGGTTTCGACGATCCCGACATCATTGCCGGCCAGGGCACGATGGGGTTGGAAATTCTCGAGCAGGTGAAGGACGCCGACGCGATCGTCGCGCCGATCGGCGGCGCCGGCCTGATCGCCGGCCTCGCGATCGCCGCCAAGGCGCTCAAGCCGCGGATCAAGATCATCGGCGTCGAGTCGATGGCCACCGCCAGCTTCACCGCCGCGCTCAAGGCGCGCCGCCCCGTCACGATCCCGCGCCGCGCCACGCTCGCGGACGGTCTCGCCGTGCTCAAGGTCGGCGCCAACGCCTTCGCCCTCGCGCAACCGCGGCTCGACCGCGTCGTGCGCGTGACCGAGGACTGGATCGCGCTCGCCATCCTCCGCATGGTCGAGCTCGAGAAATCCGTCGTCGAGGGCGCCGCCGCCGCGCCGCTCGCCGCGATGATGGCCGGTCTGCTGCCCGAGCTTAAGGGCAAGAAAGTCGTGCTCGTCGTCTGCGGCGGCAACATCGACCCCGCGATCCTCAGTCGCGTCATCGAGCAGGGCCTCGTCCGCGACGGCCGCGTCACCCGCTTCACCGCCACGATCAGCGACCGCCCGGGCGGCCTGGCCGAACTGGCGCGCGTGGTCGCCGGTTGCGGCGCCAGCGTGAAGGACATCGCCCATGACCGCGCGTTCAGCGGGCCCGACGTTTCGGCAGTCAATGTCGTGTGCACCGTCGAAACGCGCGACCACGCCCATATCCGCGAATTGCACCGCGCGCTGCGCCGCCATGGTTTTCCCCTTGTGGTGGCGAAGTGAGCGCGGCGCGCGGGTCGCCGCCGGTCTGATTTTCGCCGCCCTGCTGGGCGGTTGCGGCGCGCCTGCGCCCAAGACCGCCACGCCGCCCCCGGCGGCTGTCGTGGCCGCGCCGCCCAAGGATCTCGCCACCCCGCCGCCCGCGCCCGTGCCGATCACGGCCGTGCGGCCTTATGCGGGACCGAAACTCGCTGGCGACGAAATCATTGTGGCTGGCCATCGCTTCCACACCGGCACTCGCGTTGTCACGTGGGAGGAGCCGGGCGGACACAACGCCTACACCGGCACGGCGCACCCCGGCTTGCGCGCGAGCCAGCCGCGCAACGACCTCGGTGCGCTCCAGCGCACGGTCGACCAGTTTGTGCTCCACTACGACGGCGCCGGCCTGAGCCGCGTGTGCTTCACCGTGCTCCAGCAGCGCAAGCTCAGCGTGCATCTGATGCTCGATCTCGACGGCACGATCTACCAGACGATGGACCTGCAGGACCACGCCGCGCATGCGACCATCGCCAACGAGCGCAGCATCGGCATCGAGATTGCCAACGTCGGCGCCTATCCGCCGGCCGAGGCGAAGCTGCTCGACGAGTGGTACCGCCGGAAACGCGGCGTCACCACGATCACGATTCCGCCGCGTTTCAAAAACATCGGCATCCGCACCCCGAATTTCACCGGCCACCCCGCCCGCCCCGAGCCCGTGCGCGCCCAAATCGGCGGCAAGGCGCTCGTGCAGTACGACTACACGCCCGAGCAATACGCCGCACTCATCAAGCTCACCGCCGCGCTCTGCCGCGTGTTCCCCCACCTGCGCGACGATTTCCCGCACGACGCCGGCGGCCGCCTGATCAGCCAGCAGCTGCCGGAGGCGGACTGGAAAAAATTCCAAGGGGTGCTCGGACACTTCCACATCCAGAACAACAAGATCGACCCCGGCCCGGCCTTCCAGTGGCACGAGCTGATCGAAGGCGTGCGCGCGGAATTGAAATAGCCGGTGGTATGGCTGTAGCCGGGGGCGCCGACCCCGGAACGACCGCGATATCACGAACGACCGGGGTCAGCGCCCCCGGCTACACCTTTCGCCCGAAATCCGCCGGCACCTTGATCAGCGCGGTCGCCGCGAACGACGGGATCGTGCACGTCATCACCCACAGGAAGAAATTCTGGTAGCCGAGCTGTTCCTGGATCCACCCGGCCTTGAGTCCGGGCAGCATCATGCCCAGCGCCATGAAGCCCGTGCAGATCGCGTAGTGGGCCGTGCGGTTTTCGCCCTCGGCGACGTGGATCATGTAGAGCAGGTACGCGGCGAAACCGAACCCGTAGCCGAACTGCTCGAGCGCCAGCCCGCCGCCGATCACCCACAGGCTCGCCGGCTGCGTCATCGCCAGGAAAACGAACACCAGATTCGGCAGGTTCATCGCGCAGATCATCGGCCACAGCATCCGCTTCAACCCCGCCCGCGAAATCGCCCAGCCGCCGAGCAGGCCGCCGAGGAGCAGCGCGCCGACGCCCACCGTGCCGTACACGATGCCGACGTCCTCGGTCGAAACACCCAGCCCGCCGCGCTCGCGCGCATCGAGGAGAAACGGCGCCACGAGTTTCAGCGCCTGCGACTCCGCCACGCGGTAAAGGAGCAGGAACGCGAGCGTGGCCCCGATGCCGGGCTTGCGAAAAAACGCGCCGAACACCGCGAAAAATTCCGTGAACGGATTGCCGCCGCGCGCCGCCGCGCGATCCGCCGCCGGCCGCGGCAGCGCCAAAACATGATACACCGCCGCAGCACCGAACAACACCGCCAGCAGCCCGAACACCAGCCGCCATGCGTGCACCACGCTGCCGCCCGACTTGGCAAAATGACCCGCGAGATAGACGAGGCCGCCCTGGCCCGCGATCATCGCGAGGCGGTAGCACGTGCTGCGCACACCGACGAACGCCGCCTGCGCGTGGCCCGGCAGCGCCAGCAGATAAAAACCGTCGGCCGCGATGTCATGCGTCGCCGAGCTGAACGCCAGCAGCCAGAACACCGCCAGCGTGTAGCGGAAATAGTCGGGCCCCGGCAGGGTCAGCGCCACCAGCGCGAACGCCGCGCCGATGCCGAATTGCAGCGCCAGGATCCAGCCGCGCTTGGTGCGGAACAGGTCCACCACCGGCGACCAGAGCGGCTTGATGACCCACGGCAGGTAGAGCCAGCTCGTGTAGAACGCGATGTCGTCGTTCGAGACGCCGAGGTTCTTGTACATCACCACCGCCAGCGTCATCACCGCCACATACGGCAGCCCCTGCGCGAAATAGAGCGACGGAATCCAGCGCCAGGGGTTGGAAGATTGCGCCACCGGAGTGTTCACCCGCCAAGCGTGGGGCGCTGCTCCCTGCCGCGCAATGGCGGATCTCCGGCAGTGGAAGCGAGCTTGCTCGCGACGGGATTGACGCTGCGGACACAGGGGCGAGCGGGTTTGTGCCTGCGCCGCGAAGCGCAGACCCGGAATCAGCTTTTGGCCGGAAATCCGGCGGCCTCGCTGGTGGCGAGTGCCGGAATATTCCCCGCCGTCGCCGCGGCCGGGGTCGGATTGATGAAGGCCAGGACCACGCCGGCAAAGATCAGGACGACGAGAATGGTGAAATACGGATCGTGTTTCAGTTTCATGGTTGAAACCCAAGACGGACCCACCACCCGGCCGTTTCCACCCCCGCGCGGAAAAACCCGGGGATAATTTGCCCCCGCGCGTAACCGCCGACGCCACGCCGCGTCCCCCCCGCCGGCAAGTAGTTCAATAGACTACTTGATGGCCGTTTTTAGCTCTGCGGCGGTTAACCGGAATTAAGTCATCCATAGGATGACTTAGTGGCGGGAGACACTCTCCTGTTGACTTTCAACAGGAAGCTCCTGTGGATATTCAACATGAGCGCTCCCGACCGCACCGATCTTCTTCAAGGCACGCTGGACCTGCTGGTCCTCAAGACGCTGGCGGCCATCGGGCCGCAGCATGGGTTCGGCATCGCGCGGCGCATCGAGCAGGTGTCGGGCGACACGGTCATGCTCAACCAAGGCACGATCTACCCGGCGCTGGTGCGGCTTGAGGAGCAGGGGTGGATCGACTCAGAGTGGGGCACGAGCGAGAACAACCGCCGCGCGCGCTTCTATTCGATCACCGTTCCCGGGCGCAAACAGCTCAAGGACGAGGTCGCGAACTGGCAGCGCGTCGCGACGCTGGTCAACGCGGTGCTCGCCGCCAGCTGACCATGTCCCTCACCGGCAAATTTCGGAATCTTCTCGGCCGCCCGGCGCGCCTGCGCCGGCTCGAGGAGGAAATGCGCACGCATGTCGACCTGCTGACCGAGGACGGCGTGCGCCGCGGGCTGACGCGCGACGAAGCCCGCCGGCAGGCGAACCTCGCCTTCGGCAACGTGCTCTCCACCCGCGAGGAAACCGAGGAGTCGCTCGGCTGGCCCGCGTTCGAAACGCTCGCGCTCGATTTGCGCATCGCCCTGCGCAGCCTGGCGCGGCGGCCGGCTTTCGCGCTGAGCCTCATCTTGATTCTCGCGCTCGGCCTCGGCGCCACGACTGCGATCTTCACCTTCGTGCGCGGCATGCTCTGGCAGCCGCTGCCGGTGCCGAACCCGCAGGAACTTTACCTCGCTTATGACCAGACCGCGGCGCACCGCCCGTTTCGTCTGGGTGCGAACACCGTGCACCGGCTCGAAGCCGACCCGGTCACGGCCGGACGCGTGATCGCCTATGCCGGCACGGCGCAGCTCGCGCTCCGGCGCGGCGACGCCCCGGCTGAACCGGTCAACGCGCAGTTTGTTTCCGGCGGATTTTTCCGCGGGTTGCAGCTCGCCCCGGGCCAAGGCCGTTTGCTTGAGCCACTGGATGACGAGCTGGGCCGTCCGCGTCCCGTCGCGGTGGCCTCATGGACGTGGTGGCAGAACAAACTGGGCGCCGATCCCGCAGCGATTGGTCGCGCCATCCGCCTGAACGGGCAGGAAATCACCATCGTGGGCGTGACCCCGCCGGAATTCACCGGCATCTCGCTCGGCAACCGCCCCGAGATCTGGCTGCCGAAAGGCCTGCACTCCGGGATGCGCGTGCAGCTGTCGGCGTCCACGAGTTCGAAGGGCGAGGGCCCGAAGCTCGAGGACTGGGTGCGCGACGACCGCGTTTCCTGGCTGAACATCATGCTGCGCGCCGGGCCGGGTGGCGCCATGGCCGCGCAGAACGCGGTCGACGCCGCGTGGCAACCGCAGCTGGCGACGCTCCTCGACAACATCGAGGGCGCGGAGGAGCGCGCGGAATTTTCGAAACGCCGGCCCATCCTCGCACCGAGCCCGCAGGGTTATTCTTCGCAGCGAAACGGGTTCCGCGGCGCCGGCTTCACGCTGTCGCTGCTGGTCGCGGCCATGCTGTGCGTGACGATCGCCAACATCTCCACGCTGCTGCTGCTGCGCACGCTCGGGCGGAGCCGTGAAATCGGCGTGCGCCTCGCTTTGGGCGCAGGTCGCTGGCGGTTGGCGCGCGGCGTGTTGATGGAAGGATTGTTGCTTTCCGTCGGCGGCGCGCTCGCGGGCCTGCTCTTGGGCATGTGGCTCACCACCTTGCTCAGTCGCTGGCTGGCGCCCGGCGTGCCCTTGCCGGGCGTAGACGCGGTGCTGGTCTCCGGGCTCGCGGCCTTGGCCGTGGCGGTCGGCCTGCTCTTGGGCGCCGTGCCGGCGTGGTTGAGCGCGAGGCTTTCGCCGCAGACGATTCTCCAACAGCGCGCGACGGGCGGACGCGGTTCGCTCCGCCTCGGACGCGGCCTGATTGTGCTGCAGCTGGCGGTTTCCGTTTTGCTCATCGCAGTGGCGGGATCGCTCGCGCTGGATTTCCGGCGCGTGATCCACGCCGACCTCGGCTATGCGCGCGAAAGCGTTATCAGCACCTTCTTCGATCCGCGCGGCGCCGGCTTCACCCAGAAACAGGACGAAGGCCTCAAGGCGCACCTGCGCCAAGCGGCCTTGGCGCTGCCGCAGGTGCAGGCGGTGGGTTTCGCCACCAGTGGCGCGCTGAGCAACAGCACGTCGAACAGCGGCGTGTTTTTCCGGGGCGAGGGCGTGAACCAGCCCAAGGACAACGTGCAGCACGAGGCGGTCGACGAGGGCTACTTCAGTGCGATGGGCATGACCCTTTTGCGCGGTCGCGCGATCACGGCTGACGACAACAATCCGGAGCGGTCGCCGGTGGCGGTGCTCAGCCTGTCGCTCGCGCGGCAGATTTTCGGTGACGCGAATCCGGTGGGCCGGCGTTTTGGTTTCGGGCCGAATGCCGACAAGGACGATTTCGAAATCGTCGGCGTGGTGGCGGATTCGCGCGTCAATGGCGTGCGCGAGGATCCCGCCCCGATGTTCTTCATGCCGCAGGGCCAGATCGAGGCGCCGCCGGGCTGCCTCGTGGTCCGCGTGAACGGCGATGCCGCCGCGGCCCGCGAACAATTGCAGAAGGCGATCGCGGCCGCCGAGCCGACGCTGATGTTCTCGCGCTGGCTGACGATCGAAGAGCGCGTGCAACAATGGCTGCGCAACGATCTCGCCGCGGTGAAGCTCACGGCGGGTTTCAGTTTGCTGGCTACGGTGCTCGCCGTCGTCGGCGTGCTCGGCACGCTCGGTTATCTTGTCGCCAGCCGCTCGCGCGAAATCGCGGTGCGCCTGGCGATCGGCGCGGAGCCCGGACAAGTCTGGCGCGACCTGGTGAACGAGGCGCTGCGCCTCGGTCTGGCGGGCGCCGGTTTGGGCTTGGTGCTTTCCGTAGTTCTGCTGTCGGTGTTGGGGGCGAAAATCATGGCCGGCCTGCGCATCGATTGGATTGCGATCACGCTGGCCGCCACGGCAGGCGTATTGGCGGCGATGCTTGGCGGGCTGCTGCCCGCCCGGCGCGCGGCGAGGGTTGATCCGCTGACGCTGCTTAAGTCGGAGTAGGCATTTCCCAACAGAGGGTGGGAGGGGCTTTATGCCCCGACGTTGCACGCTGCGTCCGTTTTTAGTCGGGGCATAAAGCTCCTCCCACGGTTCAGCAGGGAAAACTTACAGTGCCACCGGTACGGTTTCGGTGCGCGTGCGTTCCTTGGCATCTGCGACGGCCGGCGCGATGAGGATCGCGAGCAGGACGCAGAAGAGCAGGGAATACAGGACCTTTTTCATGGCGAATGGTATATCGACCAAGACGCCATCCCTACCAGTGGTGGTTTCGTAAAGGATGTTAATTCCTTGGGAAAATCAGAGCCAATCGGGTTTCGCCACGGTCTTGTCGCCCCCGGCGTCGCCCGTGTTGAGGGTCGAAGCCGGCTCGAAAAGCAGGACGGAAACCTCCTCGTCCGCGACCGGCCGGTGCTCGACGCCGCGCGGGACGACGATGATCTCGCCGGCCTTCAGTTCGACACTGCGATCGCGAAACTCCATGCGGAACGACCCCGCCACGACCTGGAACAGCTCGTCCTCATGGTCGTGCTTGTGCCAGACGAACTCACCGCGGAACTTCACCAGCTTCACGTGCTGGCCGTTGAGTTCCGCGACGATCTTGGGCGACCAGTGCGCGGTGAATTTTCCGAACTTCTCGGCGAGGTTAATTTTTTGCATCGGCGGACGTGGCGATCAGCTCGGTGGGCGCCGCCGGCGCGGGCTCGTCGGGCAGATGCTTGATGCGGTCCGCGAGCGGCGGGTGGGTGGAGAACACCTTCTTCGAAGCGTCGCCGGTTTCCTGCAGGTGCACGAGCACCGCGCGCAGGCCGCCGGGGGCGAAGCCGCAGGTTGCGGCCAGGTTGTGCCCGGTCAGGTCCGCGGCGAATTCCGTCTGCGGGTCGAAGCCTTTCTCGAAGATGGTTTTCAGGATCAGGTCCGTGCCGAGGTTCAGCTGCTTGAGCTGGCTGTCGAGCGTGCGGGCGTTGCCGCTGCGCTCCGTCACCTGCTTGGACAGGGCGCCGAAAGCATCGTTGCGGCCCACGATGTTGAGCGCGTGTTTGCCGGTGATGTGGGCGATCTCGTGGGAGAGAATGGCGGCGAGCAGGTCGTCCGTGGGCGCCTGGGCATAGAGCGCCTTCGTGATGAAGACGTAGCCGTCGGGTGCGGAGAACGCGTTGATCGTTTCAGAATCGAGCACGGCGAAGCGCCAGTTGAGCTGCGAACGCGACGAGTAGCGGGCCAGCGAGCGGCCGACGAGATTGACGCGCTTGGTGATGGCTTCGTCGCGCACCAGGCCGCCGTATTTGCTCACGATTTCCAGCGCGACGGTGTCGCCCATGTTGCGCTCCTCCTCGGGCGTGAAACCGGCCACACCCTTGAGCACCTTGCCGGCGTCCTTGGCCGTATCCAAACCCTTCTTGATCTTGGAGAGGTCGAAGCCGCCGAACTGGGCCCAGGCGACCGTGCCGCCGAGCAGGGCGGCGGAAACCAGCAGGGAAAGACGGAAGGTTTTCATTGGTATTCCCCCTTCTTGTGCGCCTGCAGGTAGGCCTCGATTTCCTCGGGTGTGACCGCCTTGGCCTGTTCGGTCATCCATTCGAGATCGGCCTGGGCCTCGCCGAGGTTCTTTTCCTTGGCGTAGGCGATGGCGGCGTCGGTGAGCGGACGCGCCGCGGCGGTGGCGGTCGTCTTGCTGGCGAACAGCGGCCCCATGTCGAGGCCCTTGCCCTCTTCGGGCTTCACGTCGGAAAGATTGCCGCCGAACACCCAGCCGGACACCGGGCCGTCGCTGACGCGCAGCCATGCGCCCTGGACCTGCTCGACCTTCACCTTCTTGCCGAAGGCGAGTTTGCCCGACGCTTCCGCGAGCGGTTTCGGCTCGGCGAGGAGTTTGGTTTCGACGCGCTTGGTGTACGCGACGCCGCCGGCTTCAAATGCCAGCAGCGCCGAGGAGGCGAGCAGTCCCAGGCAAAGGACCGCGAGGGGTGTGGGCTTTTTCATTTTGAATCCAGGGAAACAACCGGTTCCCAGGTCGGTGGGGGTGGAGTGTGGGCGAAAGTGACGGACTCGGTGTGCAGCCGGCGGGCGCTGGTGTCGTCGGGGCGGAGCGCCAGCGCCTTGGAGAGCGCGGCGACGGCCTCGGCGAAGCGCCGTTCGACATAGGCGGTGTAGCCGGTGCGGTAGGAGGCGACAAACTCGATTTCGTCCGGGGCGAGGTCAATCGCGGCGCCGTGCAAGGTGTGCACTTCGATCGCTTGTAACTTACCTTTTACCCGGAGCCGCGCCAGCGGCCGCGTCAGCAGCGCGCCCTGCACCCGGCGGGCGGTTTCCTCGCCGAGGAGAATGTAGGTGCCGAAGGCCTTGTTCGCGCCCTCGAGCCGCGAGGCGAGGTTCACGGTGTCGCCCATGACCGTGTACTGTTTTTTGCGCGAGGAGCCGAGGTTGCCCACGATGAGCTCGCCGGTGTTGAGGCCGATGCGGACCTCGAGCTTCACGCCGACCTTGGTGGCGTAGCGGGCGTTGACTTTGTCCAGTGCGGCCCGCGCCTCGAGCGCCGCGCGGCAGCCGGCGAGCGCGTGGTCGGGCAGCGCCTGCGGCGCGCCGAGCACGGCCATGACAGCGTCGCCGATGTACTTGTCGACGTACGCGCCGTGGCGGTGGAGGCACTCGCTGGTTTCCTCGAGGTAGGCGTTGACCACCTCGACCATCTGCTCGGGCGGAAGTTTTTCGGAGAGGTCGGTGAAGCCCGCGAGGTCGGAGAAGAACACCGTCGCCTCGCGCTTCTCGCCGCCAAGGCGGATGGAGTCGGGATTGCGCACCAGAGCGGCGACGACCCCCGGATCGACGTACGCGCCGAACATCGCCTGGATCTCGCGCTTGCGGCGCTGCTCGCGCCAGAGATTTTCGACGACGACGCCGAGCAGCGTCAGCCCGATCGCCGAAAGCGGTGTGGCCGGTGGCAGGTACCAGCCGGAGGACAGCGCGATCCACGCCCCGGCCAGCAGGATGACAACCGCCGACACCGCCGCGGCCAGCGGAGCTGTGAGGGAAGTGCGGTTGATCCCGGCGAAAAGCACCGCGCCGCCGACGATGAGTGCCGCGATGAAAACGAACGGCCACGCGAGTTCCGCGATGAAACCGCCGGCCATGAGATTGGTCCAGGCGGTCCAGTGAAGCAAAATCCCCGGCTCAATATCGCCGACGGGCAGCGCCTTCATGTCAAACGTCCCACTGGCGTTGGCCCCTAGGAAAACAATCTTTCCCCGGACCTGGTCATAGATGCTGCCTGTCAGCGGCGCCTCTTTCGCCAGTGCACTGGCAAATCCCTCGGGCGAAAAATCGGGCGCGGCCTCGGCCAGCCGGGCTTGAGTGTTTAGGCCTTCGAAGACAAAAGCCGTCGCTGCCAGGATCGGCACGCCGCGGGCACGGATTTTTTCCAGGCCGCCATGCCAGCGCAGCAGCCCTCCGCCGTCCGCCGGGGAACGGGTGAAGGCGGCAGCAGCGAGGGAGCCAGGAACCACATAACGGCGGGCGACGCCATCGGAGTCGACGATTAGCAGGACATTGCCCGTCTTCGGTTCAGTAAAGTAAGTGGCGTGTGCCCGGGTGTAGTCATCCGTCCAGAACGCCGGCCCCTTTTCGGGCGTCCGGCCCAGAATGGCACCGGAAGAGGCGGCCGCCGTGGCGGCCAGCATTGCATCCTGTTCTAGCGCGTCCGCGTCCTCGAAGAAGGTGAAATCGACGAGGACCCGCTCGGCGCCCGCGCGCTTCAGTCCGGCAATCGCGGCGGCAAACACCGCCCGGGGCGGGGGCCAGCGCACGCCCTGCTCCTTGAGCGCGGCGAGGGTGACATCGTCGAACAACACGATAACCGAATTGTCAGGCAGTGGCGGGGCCTTGAACGGGTGGCGGCTCGACGCATCGAAGAACGCCCGGTTCAGCGTCGCATCGAACGGCGAGAAGTGAAAAACGACGACGACCAGGACCACCGGCAGCAGCCAGCGCCAGCGGAGCGGGGAAGGGGAGTGTGCGGAGTCGGCCAACGGACGGGAGCGAAGGCAGAACGTTCAACCTTCAACGTCCAACGCTCAACGTTCAAATCAGGGGATCGAATGTAGCCGGGGGCGCTGACCCCGGTCGCTCGTGATATCGCGTTCGTTCCGGGGTCAACGCCCCCGGCTACAACTAAATCACGCCACTCGCTGCCACCAATCCGCCTGCAGCAGGCCCCACTCGCTGGTGCGCCGGCCGCGCAACTCGAAGCCGGCATTTTTCAATAGCGCATCAGGTGGCGTCAGCCGCCGTGCGGGCAAGCGTGTCGCCACGCGGAAAAACACATACATCAAAGCGTGCACGAAGCGCGCGCGGAGGCGGCCGAAGCCGCGTGCGGGCACGGCGAAATCCGAAATGATCCAGCGCGCGTCCGGTGTGGCGGCATCCGCCAGCGTGCGAACCACAGCGGCGAGCTGGTCCGGACGAAAGCAATCGAGGAAGAAATGCGTGGCGATGGCGTCGAACTTCTCTGTCGGCTGCCACTCCGGGAGCGTGGCGTGTACAAAGGTCAGCCGGGAAAAATCCGCGCCGAGCCGGCGAGCGTTGCGCTCCGCCTGGAAGAGCATCGCGGCACTCGCGTCGACGCAGGTGATGCGCAGCTGTGGATGGGCGCGCAACGCCGCGGTCAGCGACGGATCGTGACCCACGCCGGCGACCAGCAAATGGCGGCAACCGGCGAGTTCGGCGATCCACGTGGTGCGGCAGCGCTGGAGGCGCGGTCCGGCGAGCACGGACTCCATCCAGTTATAGTGGGGCGCGAGCCGGTCGAAGCTCATGCGAAAGTCCACCAGCCGCCGGCCACGACCGCGCCACAAGCGTAGGCGACAGCATCGCGCCAATCGCCGACGGCGGACTTGAACAGCAACGGCGCCACGACCTCCGCGGCGACCGACCACACGGCGACATGAAAACCGATTTCGCTCCAGGTCGGCCGATCGTCATTCGTGCGCAGCCCGAGCCGGCGCTGGACCCACAGCATGAACGGCAGCGCGGCCGGGATCAGCAGCAGGTCGGTGAACTGGTCGTGCCAGAATCCCGTGTGGATGTAGCGCCGCAGCCACCAGCGGCCCAGCACGTACGCCACGCAGGCGAACAGGCAGACCGGATCGGCGGCGTAGCGGAAGCGCTTCACAGCAACGCGGCGATCGCGAGGCCCGCGCCAAAGGTCAGCGCGAGCTTCAGGAGGAAATTCGAGGTGGGAGTAAGGCCGGAGAACATGGGGACCAGAGTGGGCAGAACCCGGCGGCCCGCAAGTGCCAGTCGGGGCACAGAGAATTTCCCAGTCCGGCTTATGCGGGCAGTAGAAAAAGTATCGTAGTGCGACATATTGGCCGGGTGGGGTTGCGGTCGCCGCCCGACACCCCCACACACCCCGCCCTTCGGGCACCCCTCTTCATAGAGGGGACGATGGCTGCGTGGGATGGGATCCCCTCTATGAAGAGGGGTGGCGCGAAGCGACGGGGCGTGTGGTGGCTCTACGCCCCCGCAATCGCCTCGCCCACCAGCGCGGCGATGGCCGGCGGCAGGTCGATCGTCTTCGCCAGCTCCTGACCCCGCGGGCTCATTTTCTTCCAGGTCTTGCGGATGATATCCACGAACTTCTCCCGGGTGTAGTCGGCGTGCTGCGCGGCGAAGTCGGCGATCTCGTTTTCAAGGAAGACCAGGCAAGCTGCATCCTCGAGCGCCTGCGTGCCGGGATTGGTCTTCATCGCAGTCTTGGAAACCCAGGTGGCGACGTTGTCCGCTTCGTTCGCGGCCACGCCGGCTTGGAGCAGCAGCTCTTTGGCGCGCGCGGCCTGTTTCTTGTAGAGAGACTGGCGCCACTTCAGGTAGCCCGCCTTGCCGTCGGGAAAAGTCGTGCGTGGCACGCTCCAGCGTTCGAGATGCTGGCAGCGGGCGGCAAGGCGCAGCAGCCCCGTTGGTTCGGCGGCAGCGCGCGCGGCCCACGCCTCCATGCGATCGGCATAGACCAATTCGGCCGGACGCCCGTCCGCAGCCTGCTTCGGGTCGGCGGCGTGGGCGGTGTCGATCAGGGTGCGGGCTTGCGCGTAGGCGTCCATGCCCGCGCAGCGTGCGCGGGAACATCCAACGTTCAACGCTCAAAGGGTGGGAGGGGCTTTATGCCCCGACGTTGCACGTGGCGGACGTTTTTAGTCGGGGCATAAAGCCCCTCCCACTTTCAAAACCGGTTCTTGCTCACAGCGCGTGGCGCGCGGCGAAGGCCAGGACCAGCAGGCTGACCACCGTGCAAATGCCGGTGGCGATCTTGGCACCGCGGGCGTTGCCGAGATAGTTCTTTTCGCCGGCGGGTCCAGCGACGGCTGCCGCTGCGGAAGCGCAGCCGAACGTGCGCCAGACGAGGAAGCCCTTGAGCGCGGCGCTGGCGAGCAGGAGGCCAAACTGCAGCTGGCCCGTGCCGGCCGCCTTGCCTTGGAGCGTGCCGAGGATCTTGGCGTCGATCACGAGAATCACGAGGATGTGCAGCATCGCATAGATCGAGGCGCGGCCGGAGAGCTTCTGGACTTCCTTCTCGACGGCGGACAGACGCGTCGGGTCGTCGACGGTGATTTGCGCTGAGTCGGAGCCTTCGACGGCGGCGTGGTCGTCATCCTTCAGCGGGAACGGCGCGCGCCAGGCGGCGAGCACGGACGGCGCGGACGCGAACATCACCACGAGGAAGAAGGTGGAGAAGCCCAGCCACTCGGCGAGCGGGCCGGAGATCATCGCAGTCGGCACGAGCACGAGGTTCATCAGCGAGTTGGCGAACGCGTAGTGCGTCATGCTGCTGCGGCCGGGGGCCAGCTGCTGCATCATGTAGATCATGTTGCCGACCATGCCGACGCCGTAGCCGAACTTCTCGAGGCTCACCATCGTGACGATGGTTTCATAGGAGAGTCCGTGGCCCGCGGCGGCGTAGTGGCTCAGGAAAACGAAGGTGAAGTGCGGGATGTTGAGGCAGAGGCCGAGGATCCAGAGACACTTGGCGAGCGTCATGCGCCCGATGAACCAGCCGCCGATCAGGCCACCGACGATGAAGGCGACCGTGCCGTAGATCGCATCGATGTTGCTGACCTGGCCTGCGGTCAGGCCAAGGCCGCCGTTGGCTTGGGCGGACTGCAGGAAGAGCTGGCCCTCCATCATGATCAGGCCCTCGCCGAGGCGGTAGAGGAAGACGAAGGCGATCATGCCCCAGAACGCGCGCTTGTGGAAGAAGGTGACGGCGGTGCCGAGGAAGTCGGTCCAGACCTGACCCGCGCTGGCCGGGCGCTCGGACACGCTGCCGGTAGGCAGCAGGAAAATGTGGTAGAGCCAGAGCACGAACATCGAGACCGCGCAGCTCATCATCACGATGTGCCACATGTATTCGTTGGCCCAGCCGTGCGTGGCGCGCATGCCGTCGAGCACCGAGATGAGCACGCCCGCGGCGAAGACCTTGCCGAGCGTCCACGCCATGCTCTGGAAGCCGGCGAGGCGCGACTGGGCGGTCTTGTCAAGCGCGGTCAGGTAGACGCCGTCGGCGCAGATGTCCTGGGTCGAGGACGCGAAGGCTGCGACCCACAGCAGTGCGATGCTCGTCGAAAAGAAGCCCGGGGTACCGACGCTCAACGAGAGGCCGGCGAAAAGCAGGCCGCAGAGCAGTTCCATCGCGAGGACGAAGAATTTCTTCGTCTTGTACATGTCGAGGAACGCGGCCCAGAACGGCTTCAGCGACCAGGCGATGCCGATGCTGCCGACGGCGACGGTGATCTGGCTGTCCGCATAGCCGAGCGACTTGTACATGCGGATGGCGGTGCCGTTGACGACATTGTAGGGAATGCCCATCGCGAGGTAGAGCGACGGCACCCACAGGAACGGACGCAGGGATTCGAGTTTGGATTTCGACATGGGGACGGGGCGGGGGAAACGCCGGAGGGGTCGCGCCATCAGACCGGCGGCGAAATGAAAGGCAAGGCCGCCGGATTGAGAAATCTTGTCTGCGGAATAATTGAATTCCGCGCGGGCGTTCCGCCGGGCGGCGCTTGTAACGGCGCGATGAAAGCGCAGTCGGCCGGTGTCCGAAGAAAAATGGGGGTTGACCCACTTATTTCAGTAATCACAGAAACAGGGGTGAAGCTGACCCCGACCATGCAGAAATTCATCCTCCACTGGGGAGAGATGGGCTGGCGCTGGGGCATCAACCGGTCGGTGGCGCAGGTCCACGCGCTGCTGATGCTCTCGCCGAAGCCGCTGCCGGCGGACGAAATCTGCGATTCGCTCGAGGTGGCCCGGTCGAACGTCAGCACCAGCCTCAAGGAGCTGCAGGGCTGGGGCCTCATCCGCACCGTGCACATTTTCGGCGACCGCCGGGAGCATTTTGAGACGCTAAAAGACGTCTGGGAGATGTTCCTGATCATCCTGCGTGAGCGCAAAAAGCGGGAGCTCGATCCCACCCTGGCCGCGCTGCGCGAGTGCGCCGACACGGCGGAGTCGGGCAAGGCCGACACCGAGTACACCGCGCGCAAGCTGCGCGAGCTGATCGAGTTCATGGAGCTGACCACGGCCTGGGCGGAGAAGGCCCAGAACCTCTCCCCCGCCTCGGCCAAGCGCCTCTGCGCCTTGGGCGAAAAAGTATTCCGCCTCGTATGAGCTGTTTTTGCCTCGACATTTCTCAAATATCAGAAATAACTAAAACAACAGACTTAGCCCATGAAAATCATCCTTCCAGGCGGCAGCGGCCATGTCGGCGAAGCGCTCATCGGGGCTTTCGCCGCGGAAGGACACGATTGCGTGGTCCTCGCGCGCGATCCAAACCGTTATCGCGGGCCGGCGCGAGCGGTGGCGTGGGATGGAAAGACCCTTGGGGTCTGGGCGTCTGAGGTCGATGGAGCCGACGTTGTGATCAACCTTGCTGGCCGCACGGTCGACTGCCGCTACAACGAGAAGAACCTGGCCGAGATGATGAATTCGCGGGTCGACTCGACCCGCGTGGTCGGCGCCGCGATCGCCGCTGCGGCGCGGCCGCCGAAAGTCTGGCTGCAGGCGAGCACGGCGACGGTTTACGGGCATCGCTACGACGCCCCGAACGACGAAGCGACGGGCATTATCGGCGATCCGCCAGGCGTGCCGGCCGTCTGGCCGCGCAGCGTCGAAATCGGGCTCAACTGGGAAGCGGCGCAGGCCGGCGCCGTGACGCCGCACACGCGGAAAGTGGCGCTGCGCACCTCGCTCGTCATGGGTCCAGCCAAGGGCGCCGTGTTCAGCGTGCTGGCCCGGCTCGCGAAAGCCGGCGTGGGCCGCCAGGGTGATGGACGCCAATATGTCTCGTGGATCCACGAGGATGATTTCGTTTCGGCCATTAAATTTCTCATCGCGCGCGACGACTTCGCCGGCGCGGTGAATCTCGCGTCGCCGCATCCGCTGCCCAACCGCGACTTCATGGCCGCGCTGCATCGCGCCGTCGGCATGCCGCTGTCGATTCCTGTGCCGGAATGGGCGCTCGAGATCGGCGCCTTTGTCCGTCGCACCGAGACCGAGCTCATCCTGAAGAGCCGTCGCGTCATACCGGGGCGCCTGCTTGCGGCGGGTTTCACGTTCCGTCATCCCCATTGGCCGGAAGCGGCCGTCGATCTGGTCAATCGCATGCCCTGACCACTCCGCCATGACCACGCATCACCGCATGCAGCCCGCCGACGCCCAGACCAATCCGGTTGAAGAGCGCGTGTACTGGAAGCCGGTGAAGTCGCTGTGGTGGACCGCTTGGTTTCTCGTGACACTGATCCTGGCGCCGCTGACGTTCACTTCGGGTGCGGCGTTGGTGGCGCTCGTCCTCACGGTGACGACGCTCTGTCTCGGCCACACGCTCGGCATGCACCGGTTGCTGATCCATCGCAGCTACGAGTGTCCGCGCTGGCTGGAACGAACCTTCGTTTATCTCGGCGTGCTGGTGGGCATCGCCGGACCTTTCCGGATCATCTACATGCACGACATCCGCGATTGGTCGCAGCGGCATCCGCGGTGCCACGCCTTCTTCATCCACACGCGCGGCTGGTGGCGCGACTTTCTCGAGCAGCAGCACTGCGACCTCGAGCTCACCCATCCGCCGCGTTTCACGATCGAGGCGCGCGTGCGCGAAGACCGGTTCTATGCGTTCCTGCAAAAGACGTGGATGCTGCAACAGCTGCCGCTGGCGCTCCTGCTCTACTGGCTTGGCGGACCCGGCTGGGTCGTGTGGGGCATTGGGGTGCGGTTGTTCCTGTCGACGACCGGCCACTGGCTGGTCGGTTATCTGGCGCACAATCACGGCGGGCGCGCCTGGCACATCGAGAACGCCGCGGTGCAGGGCTATAACGTCCGCGGTTTCGCGCTGCTGACGATGGGCGAGAACTGGCACAACAATCACCACGCCTATCCCGAATCGGCACGCCTCGGGCTCAAGGCCGGCGAATGGGATTTGGGCTGGCTGGTGCTGCGCACGCTCGAGCGTGTCGGCCTCGTGTGGGACCTCGCCACCCCGGAAAAACTTCCGGCGCGGCCCGAGCGCGTCGCGCTGCCGGAGGCCGTGCCATGAATGCGCCCGCCGCCACTTACCCTGCCGGCCGCGCGCCGGTCCCGGCGCTGGCGGGCGCGGCATTGCTGTTGCCGGTGCTGGCGGCGCTGGTCCTGTGGCGCGCCGAACCCTGGGTGCTGATGTGGGGCGTGGCCGGGACGCTGTACCTTGCGTTGAAGCTCATCACCGCCGCCACGACGACCGGTGCGGCGGCGCGGAAGCTCGCCGGCTACATCCTGCTCTGGCCGGGGATGGATGCGCGGGCGTTTCTGGCGCGGACCAAAGCGCCGGCGGAACCCCGCGTGGGCGAATTGCTGTGGGCCCTGACAAAAACCGCCGGCGGCGTGCTCGCGTGCGGGTGGGCGACCGTGCATGCGTTCGACGAACGCGCCCTGCTCGTAGCTTGGGTTGGCATGCTCGGGATGATCTTTGCGCTGCACTTTGGGATGCTGCACGCGATCTCGTGGTTCTGGCGGCGCGCCGGCGTGAACGCCCCGCCGATCATGCGCGCGCCGATCGCCTCGACCTCGCTGGCGGAACTCTGGGGCGGCCGCTGGAACGCCGCGTTCGCTGACGCCGCCCGCCGGCTGTTGCTGAAACCGCTCGCGCCCACGCTCGGCGTGAAGGGCGCGGGACTCGCCATCTTCGTGGTGTCGGGACTCGTGCACGAGGGCGTCATCTCGCTGCCCGCGCACGGCGGCTGGGGCGGACCGCTGTGCTACTTTCTGTTCCAAGCGGCCGGCATCGCCGTCGAGAAAAGCGCCGGCGGCCGGAGGCTCGGCTTGGGCGCGGGCGTTCCCGGCTGGTGCTGGATGGCGCTGTGCACGCTCGCGCCGCTGCCGCTGCTGTTTCACGCCGCGTTTCGCGCGACGGTGATCGTCCCGCAATTCCAGTTTTTCCATCGCTTCCTCCCATGAATGCCGAACTCCTCCTCAAGCTCGCTTCACTCACCTACCTCGGCCTGATCGCCGCGGGCCTGCTCATGCCGCGGGTCACGGGCCTCTGGGCCGACGCGAAGAAAATGTCGCCGTTCGCGCAGGGGCTTTTCCGCACCTACTACGCGTTCATCGGCCTCTGCCTCGTCGGCTTCGGACTCGGTTCGTGGTTCTACGCGCGTGAACTCGCCGCCGGCACGCCGCTGGCCCGGGCGGCGTGCGGGTTCCTGACGGTCTTCTGGACCATCCGCCTCGTCGCGGCGATTTGGGTGCTCGATGTACGGCCTTACCTGACCAACCTCGGCTGGCGGATCGGCTATCAGGCGACGAACCTCGTCTTCAGCGCGCTGCCGTTTTTGTACGCGTGGCTGGCGCTGCGGGCCGCACCCTGAATCCGGTGACGGTCTCCTTTGCGGCCCAGCTACATGTCATCCAATAGTTGACGTGTGGCGCCGGAATTCCCGAGGGAATGTCATCTATTAGATGACATGTGGCCGCGTGGACCGTCGAAACTGCTGGAGACGGTGCTGTGGGTGATCAATACAGCACGAACTCACCAAACTCCGCGATCGCCGGGTCGCGCCACCAGAGCACGGAAGATTTCGTGTTCTCCGGGCGGTCGGCGTCCTGCCAGCCAAGGTTCAGGTGGAAGGATTTCTCGCCAGCGGGGAGCGCGAAGGAAAACTCTCCGACCAAGCCGGTGGGCGTGGCGCGCACGACGATTTGGTCCGTTTTGGTCCCGGCGATGCCCTCGAGTTTCGTGGTGCCGGCGGAAGTTCGTATCACGAGCATCAGCTTGTCCTGCAGGTCGTCGGGATTGGCGGAGGTGATCACGTGGTCGTCGAAGGTCTCGACGGCCACGAAGACGCGGTCGTCGCGTTGCTGGACGGCGAAGCGAAAATGGCCGTCCTCGACGCCGTGCCAGTCCCAGTCCTCGCGGATGGTCATCGGCTGCTCGACCAGTGTGAAAAGGGCGTCGGGCCATTCGGCGAGGTCACCGTCGAGGACCACGGCCGGTTCGGCCGCGGGCACGGTGTGTTTCCAGTCAAAGCGCAGCGCCGCTTCCGCCGGGAGCGAAAGGGTCTGGCCGTTCACGTCGTAGCTGCCGTCGAGCGAGACGCGCAGCGCGCTTTCGTTGACGGCGTGGATCGAGGCGGGCGCGGCGAGGGAGATGAGTTCGACGGACAGCGTGAGATCCTGGCGCGGCGCGATCGTGCGGTTGATTTGCGCCGGCGAGAGGGAAAGGCCGCGGCCCGCGGTCAGCCGGCCGGACACGCGCAGCGGATACGGCGTCGGGTTGTGGAATTCCAACGGGATGGTCAGGGATTCAAACGTGGGTCCGTCATGCACGACCGGCGACGCGCGCAACCAGCCGCCATCGCGCAGGGCGGCGACGCGCTCGTGCGTTTCCTCGGTGACGAGGTCGTCGGGCTGGATGCCGTTGAGCGCGAGATTGGCGACATGCGGGCCGTCGGCCTTCATCGTCACCCACGCGAGGTGATCGAGCTCGCCCAATTCCGCGCCGCGCAGCTCCGAGCCGCCGCCGGCGGTGGCGAGGATGTAGGCGTCCATGCCGTCGACCGAACTCTTCAGGTAGTTGTGATAGTGCGAAGCGAAGACAGTGAACTTGCGTCCCTTCAGCGCCGCGCGGACCTGCTCGAAGCCCGCCTGGTTTGACTCGCGCCACAGCGGTCGGTGCATGAACAGGATCGTCCACCGGACACCGGCATTTGCGGCGAGGGTCTCCTTCACCCACGCGAGCTGCTCCGCGCCGAGGCCGCCGAACGGGCGGTCTTCCGTATGCAGCGAGAGGAAGAGCACGTTTTGGTACACGAAACTCGACCACGGCGAACCGTGGCGCGCTTTCCAGGCCTCGAGCATGAGCGGATTGCTGATGTCGTGGTTGCCCGCGACGTAGTGAAACGGCATCTGCAGCCGGTTGACCAGCGCGTCGAACTCGTTCCACTGCGCGGTCATCACCTTCGGGTCGGTCGTGTAGCCGTCGATCAGGTCGCCGGTCGAGAGCACGAACTCCGGCTGGAGCAGGTTCAGTTTCTCGAGGGCGGATTCATAGACGCCGGGCCGGTTGCCGCCGGTGCGGTCGGGCAGGACGGCGAAGCGGAATGTGCCGGGGGCGTTGTTAACCGGTTTGTCGCTGACGGAGGTTGGCTCAGCGCAAGCCGTGGAAGCCAGAAGAAGGCAGATAAGTGGGCGAAGCATGGGCGTTTTTGATTTGTAGGGTCGCTGCTTGCGGCGACCTCACGCGCGAGGGCGGCGCAAGCGCCGACCCTGCATTGAGAATTAGTGGGCGAGCCGGGCGGTGAAGTATTCGAAGAACGCCGGCGCGTCCACGGTCAGCGCCACCTGCGCGTTGGGTTTTTCGCCGGCCACCTCGCGCGTGAGGCCGTCGGGATCCACGACGACGTGCAGCGGTGTCAGCGGTGCGATGCCGGGTGTGGCGACGAGCGCGACCGCGAGGTTGTCGAACAACGTCGGCGCATCGCCTTTCCAATTGTTCGTGTGCAGCCAGATGAAATCGAGCGCGGCGAGGGCGTCGTTCAGAGGCGAGGCCTGGCGGAAAATCTTCACGCGCCACGACGGCGCGAGCTTCAGTGCGCCGGTGGAGTCGAGCGGCGCCACCAACAGCGGCACGCCCGAGGCGAACACGACCTGCGCGGCGGCGGCGTTGCACTTGATGTTCCACTCCGGCTCGGGCTTGGAGCCGGGCGCATAACCGTGACGAAGGGCGCCGCCCATGAGGGAGATCGCCTTGATCTTCTTCGCGATGGCTGGATCGGAATTCAACAGGGTGGCCACATTCGTTAGTTCGCCCACCGCGATGACCGTGAGTTCGCCGGGATGCGCGTTGATCTGGTCGCGGAGAAATTCCACGCCACCGCTCTCGTGCAGGGCGGGCGAGGTGAAGCCCTTCGCCCAGTCGCATTGGGCCATGTACTGCGTTGCCGTGGTGGTGCCCGCATATACCGGCACGTCGGACCGACCCGCGACGGCGAGCAGCTTGGCCGCGAGATGCGCGCGGGCGACGGCGTCGCCCGACACAGTGGTCACGCCGACGAGCTTGAGCTCGGGGCTGCGGAGGATCTGCGCGAGCGCATAGGCGTCATCGATGTCAGTGCCGATATCCGTGTCGAAGAGCACCGGAACCGGCGCGGCGGAAAGCAAAACGGGCAGCGCACACAGCGCCAGGAGCGAACGGGGGTGGAAGCGCATGTCGCCAGCATGCGCACGCCCGCGCGCGGCGGAAGCGCAAATCCGACAAGGCACTTGCCGACCCGGGCGCGCATGCTAGCAACGGGGCGTGAAAGTCACGGCGGACGACATCGCGCAACTGCTCGCCAGCCCGGCGCCGCGCCAGGTGCCGCCGCATGTGTTGAAAGCGGCCCGCCGGAATGGCGCCCCGTGGAGCACCGCGGTGTTCGGGCTGATCTTCGGCAGCTTCGGCATGATCTTCGTGGTCGTATTTTTCCCCTGGCGCTTGGCCGATGAACTGCGGTTGTCGGCCAGCGGAGTGGTGGCCAGCGGCGAAGTCGTATCCGTGCGCGACACCAACATGAGCGTGAACAAACGCAAGGTGAGCGAATACCGGTTCACCTACGCGCCGCCCGGCGGCGGCCAGGCGCAGGCGGCGTGCTACGCCAGCCGCGGACGGTGGCAGGTGGGCGAACAGGTGACCGTGCATTGCGTGCCCGCCCAGCCGGGCCTAGCGACCATCGACGGCGGCCGCCTGAACCAGGCCGGGGTCGGCGGTTTGATCACCGGCATTTTCCCCCTGGTCGGCTACAGCATGGCCGGCTGGTTCCTGTTCCAACGGAAACGCACCGCGCAGATCCTGCGCACCGGCCAGCTGGCCGAGGTGGACGTGCTCTCGGTGCGGGCGACCGGCACGCGGGTCAACGACCGCAGCGTTTTCGCGATCGAACTCGCCAGCCCGGCGCTCGGGGCGCAACCGGTGACGATCAAGCGGCTCAACGAAGCCGACATCGAACTCGCGGAAAAACACGTCGCCGACAAACAGCCGGTCTTTGTGCTTTATGATCCGCGCCGGCCGAAGGCGTTGGTTTTGCCCGAGGGATTGATCGATCCGCCTACGCCCTAGCGGGCTACGGCGCGGCGAGCCCGTGGGCGTTCGGACGGGGCGCGACGTGCGCTTTTCAAAATCCGTTTCGTTTGGCTCGAAACGTAGGAGGGGCTTTATGCCCCGACTAAAAACGTGCGAGAGCGTGCAACGTCGGGGCATAAAGCCCCTCCTGCAGCTGGGACACTTGCAAAAGATCAGAAGGGGAACCCGATCGAGAGCAGCACCGTGCCCGACGGGTCGTGCGGGCGCGGGTTCAGGTTGTGGCCGTATTCGAGGCGCACGGGGCCGATGACGGTCTGGTAGCGCACACCGAGGCCGGCGGAATAAAGTTTTTCCGAGTAAGGGAAATCGTCCCAACGCGCGGCCGTGCCGAGCGCATCGAAGAAGACCACGGCCGACCATTTGCTGGTGAGCGCCTGCTCGAGCTCGAGGTTGAGCTGCGTGTAGGCCTTGGCGCCGACGAACAAGCCGTTCGCGTCGCGCGGCGCGGCCGCACCTTCCTGGTAGCCACGGATCGAGCCGTCGCCGCCGGGGAAGAAGAGCACGCTGACGGGCAGCGTCTGGTGATCCGGTCCGCCGAGCGTGGTCACGAGACCTTGCGACAGACCGAAGTGCAGCCAGCGGCCGTTGCCCCACGCGGTGTGATAGGAACCGCCGAGGACGAGTTGTTGATAGACAACTTCGCTGCCGAGTTCGCGGCCCGCGGATTCCAGTTGCAGGCGCAGGTGGTAGCCCTTGTGCGGGCGCAGGGGATTGTCGCGGCGGTCGCGGATGAGGCCGAGGTTGACGCTGCCGATGTCGGCCTCGGTGGAATCGGTCGCGCTGGTCGCCAGCTCGTTGTCCGACGCGCGCACGTGCTTGAAGGTGTAGCCGGTCGTCAGCGAAACGCCCAGCCGGCGCAGCGGCATCGTCACAGACAGGCTCGCGCCGTATTCTTCGCGATCGAAGGAAAACTCCTCGCGACGCAGACCGAACAGCTGTGCGCTGCCGTCCACCATGCTGCCGAACAGCGAGGGCACGGTGTACACGTAGTCGCCCTGCGTGCCCTTCATCGATTGGATCAGCTTGAGGCTGTCGGTGTGCGCCAAGCCGAAGAGATTGTAGTGCCGCCATTCCACGCCGCCGCGCAGCTGCTCGTAACTGCCGTACCCGGCCAGCAGGTTGACCTCCTGACGCCGGCCTTCGGTCACGTTGTACAGGACGTCGCGCGTGTCGGCGTCCGGCGGATCGTAGTTGAGCGTGACCTGGCGGAACACGCCGAGCCGCGAGATGCGTGCCTGGCTGTTGTCGAACTGGATCGGGTTGAGCAGGTCGCCCGGATCGCTCCGCACCAGGCGGCGCAGCGTGGACTCGCGCGTGTAGCGGTTGCCGGAGAACTTCACCTCGCCCACGCGCACTTCCTTGCCGGGCGTGACTTCGGCGATGACGGTCACGGCCTTGCTGCCATCCGGTGCGTCTGCGGTCTGCGGGTTGAGCTTCACCTGCACGTCCGCGCGACCGCGCTGGTAGTACCAGCGGCGGATGGCGGTGGTGGTTTGCTGACGCCAGAGGGAATTCCACGGCAGGCCCGGCGGGATCGTGGCGAGGTTGGCCGGCGCTTCGCTGTGATCGGAGATGGCGAAGTTCAGCGCCGTCACCTGCCAGCGGCGGCCCTCCTGTACGACGATGCGGGCGCGCACGTCACCCTTGGTGGAGTCGATCTCAACGGGCCCGGCGGTGACGGTGGCATCCGCATAGCCCTGCTGGCGCAGGGATTCCTCGAGATTGCCCATGGACTTCTGCAGGCGGTCGGGTGAGTAGAGGCGTTCCGAGGCGATGTTGATGAGGGTGTTCTCGCCTACGAAGAAAGCGCGGGCCTCTTTCTCGGTCATCGCGCGCAGGCCACTGAACCGCACCTCGCGCAGCGTGAAGCGATGGCCGCGCGTGATGCGCAGCGTGGCTTCTTTGACCGCGAGCGGGCGCGGCAGCGGCTGGTCGAGCTGCGGATTGAGCGCATGCGTGACGGGCTGGCCGTCGGCGCCGGCGTATTCCACCTTGATCTGCGGCTCGAGGTAGCCGTCGTCGTTCGCCATGCCGAAGAGCACCAGCGACGCATCCTCCAGCGCCGCGGAATCGAGCGTTTCGCCGTGTTGTTCGCCGAGCAGGAGCTTCAAGCGCTGCTCGGCCTTGCGGTCTTGGAACCAGCTGAGGCCGCGGACGCGGAGATCGGCGGCGGGGAGGGAAGAGGCGCAGAGCAGGGCGAGCGCGGCGAAAAACGCGAAGCGCAGCCAAGCGGATCGATTGTAGGGCTGCCGCTCGACGGCAGGCCGGGTTGCGTGCGTCGAACCGGCCCGGCGACTAGCGCCGGCCCTACATTCGGAAAAGGAAGAGAGCTTATTTCTTTTCAACCGGGGTGCTCTCCTGGGTGTAGGCGCGCCACTTGAAGCCGCCGTTGTAGCTGTCGAAACGGTCGTACTCGCCGACGAGCGAGCTGCGTTTGCCGAGCTTGTATTCGAATTCGTAGGTGTCGCGGCCCTGTTCGGAAACCTGGGCGCCGGCGGAAATCTCCAGCCGGTCCTCGCCGTTGGCGCCGAGGTCCTGGAAGAGACCGCGGCTGAGGTACGCGCCGAGCAATGCGAGTCGCTGGGTGCCGGACGACGCCGGGTTGGTGGTGGCGTTCGCGGGCGGCTGGCCGGTCATGACGAGCAGCAGCACTTCGCCGGGTTCGAGCGCGGGCGAGGACGTGAGCAGGATGTTCGGCTCCGGTAGCTCGCCGGTGGCCTCGAGCTTCAGCTGGTAGTCGCGGCGCTGCGACGTAGCGGTGAGCGCGAGCACGGCATGAAACGGATCCGCCTCGCGCAGGCGCACGCTGCCGCTCTTCACCTCGAACGTGGCGAACGGGAACAGCACGTGACCCTCGTCGGTCGTCACCTGGCCGACCGCGCGCGGCTCGGCCAGCGTGCCGCCGAGCCGGAAGTGCGCCGACGCGGTGCCGTTGAACACTGTCGTGCGCAGGCGGATCGAGCGTTGGGCGTTCACCTCCACCGCAATCGGCCAGCGCGCGAAGGGTTCGGCATCGACCGAGAAATACGGCGGCTGGCGCGTCACGCCCTTGCGGCCCGAGGGCAGCAGCGTGCGGAGGTTGAGGCTCGCGAGCATGAGGCAGTCGCGGATGGAAACGGAGCCGCCGAGGGTCGTGACGCCGGCGGTGTTGGTGTTGGCCTGGACGTCGAAGTCCGCGCGCAGCAGCAGGCCGGGGTTGCGCACGATCGGCAGGTTTTTTCCCTTCAGCCCGAGCGCGAGTTTCGGCTCGCCGCCGGGCACGAAGGTGACGCTGCCGCCCAGCTCGACGGGTTCCCCGCCGAGCTTCGCGGTGAGCGTGCGTACGGTGAGCGTGCGGCCGTCGAGGGCGAGATCGGCCTGGATTTCCTGCAGAGTGCCGAAGGGCGCGAGCGGGCGCGACGCGGCGTCCTTCAGGTGAAGCTCGCCGGAAAGTTTGGCGCCGGGTGCGAGTTCGACCTTTGCGCTCAGGACGCCCTGCGCGGCGACGAACTTTGGGAAACGGCTGGCGAGCGGGGCGAGGTCGGCGTGGGGGACCTCGACGCGGGCGGCGGCGTGCGACCAGTCGAACGCCGCCGGCTGGTGCCAGAGCTGCTGCCAGCTGGCGTCGTTCATCGGCACATGGCCGCTGGCGGTAACAGCCTGGCCATCCACCTGCGCGGAGAAATTCGTGAGCGTGGCCTCGGTGCGCGCGAGTGTGAGTGACAGCGCCAGGTCCGTCAGCTCGGGCAGCGGATACTTGAAGCGGCCGGCGTCCGTGCCGAGACGCGCGGCGCGAAGCTCCACGCTGCCGGCGGGTTTTTGCACCGAGCCCTTGAGGTCGATCTTCGCCGTGGACTGCGTGAGCTGCAGGCCGGTGAAGGACGCAAGCGTGGCCCAGAGCGGCGAGTCGGGCTCGGTCGAGGCGGACAATTCCAATGGCGCGCCCTCATCCACCCGTAGCACCGGGTCGGGATCGAGCACGCAGGATACCGGCAGGCGGCCGCTGATTTGCGTGAGCGTGCGGCTGGATTCGGTGACCGTGAGTTCCTTCAGGCGCACGCCGTCGGCGTCGCCGGTCGCGGTGAGTTTCACTTCCGCCGGCCGCGGCGTCATCGCGATCTGCGCGGCGGCTTCGGCGGAGAAAACCAGCGTGCCGCCCTTGAAGTTGCCCTGCGCCTGCAGCGAATGCAGCTGCCAGGCGGGACCGGCGAGCGTGATCCAGTCCTGCAGCCAAGCGGAGTCGAAGCTGCGGGCGTTGAGTTCGACAAAACCCTGCTGGCCGCCGCGGCCCTTGAAGGCGAGTTGACTGGTGGGGCCGCTGAGCTGGAACTGGTCCATAGACCACGTCGGCGAAAAAGCGAAATGCGCCGGGCCCACGAGCTGCGCGACGCTTTGCCCGGCGGGTGAGAACTGGAACTGGGTCAATTCACCGCCCTGCACGCCGACCGTGCCGGCGAATTCGAGCGTGGAAGCACCGGCCCGGGCCGTGGCGGAAATCTGCGTGGCCGGACCCTCGCTGCGCCATGTGGCGCTCACGTCCATGGCGTGCAGGGGCGCACGCGTGAAGGCGCTGACCTTGGCGGTGCCGGAGTGGCGCGGCGCGGTGAGCGGTCCGCTGGCATTGGCGGAAAATTCCGCGGCCTGCCAGGTGGTGCCGGCGGGCAACCAGTGGGCGAGCCACTTCGGGCTGAGCTTGGCGTCGAGGACGACGTCGGTGAGTTCGCGTGTCCGCCAGTTGATGGCACCGTGGGCTTTGACGGAACTCGTGTCGTCCAACTGGGCTTCGAGCGAACTCAGTTCCAGCACCGGCCATTGCAGCCGGCCGCGGACCTGCGTTTTTTTCAGGGCGAGCTGCGGCAGTTCGACGTCGGTGAAATCGAGGGAAAAATCCTGCCGCGCGGACGCATCGCGTCCCGTCACGCTAACCGTGCCTTCGGCGCGACCGCGCGCGTCGTCGAGCCACGGGACTTTCTCGAGGTCGACTTTCACCGCGAGTTGGGCGGGCGCGACGGACTCCGGCGCGTCGAGGCTGAAGGTCACCGGGGCGCTCAGCTTCGCCTCGGCGAACGGTGCGTCGACCGCGAGCGCGGTGAGCACGATTTGCCGCAGGTTGCCGTGCGCGATGGCGCGGGCGGTGAAGGGCGGAACTTTCTTCGCGCCCGGTGCGCCGGTCGCGGTCGCGTCGGCGGTGACGTCAAAGGCACTTTCCTTCCAGAGTAATTTCGCGCCGCCCTGCACCTCGGCGTAGGGCGCGCCCAGTTGCAGGCGTCCGGCCGGCAGGCGCCAGTTGTCCGCGATCACGCTGGCCTCGGCGGGCAGCCAGCCTTGGGCGGCAAAGTGCGCGGTGAGTGGCGCGGTTTGCGTCCACAACGTTGCGAGGCCCTGCATGTCCATGGCGGTCCACGTGAGCCGGAGCTTCACCTCGTTGGTGATGTTGTGCGCCTGGAGTCCGAACGCGTGGTTGTCGGTGGTGAGAGCGGCGGCGATCGTCAGGTTTTCGAAACCCATGCCGTCGGCCTCGAGCTGGCGGTCGTGCCAGCGCACGGTCTTGAAATACAAACGCGGGCCGAGGCCGCGCACTTCGCCGTTGGTGAGCTCGGCCTCCGGCAGCCAGGTGCCGAGATAACCGGCTACGCGTTGCAACGTGCCGTGCAACTTTACCCAGCCGCTGTCGGGGCTGGGCGGCGTGGGCGTGCGCGGGCCCGGCGCGGGTTGCACGCGCCAGTTTTTCGCCGTCAGTTGCGGCGGCGTGGCGCCGAGTTTCTGGACGAGCCAGAGCAGGGGAGTCGGGGCGTGGACTTCGCCGGCGGTGACTTCCACCGGCACATGGTCGTTGCCGTAGCGCAGCTGGCGGAGGCGAAAGCGCGCGTAGCCCTCGCGTTCGTAGTGTTCGAACGTGATGCCCCAATGTCCGAGGATCGGACGCAACGGCAGCGCCAGCCACCACGGGAGCGTCAGCAAAGCCACTCCCACAACGGCCAGCCCAAGCAGAAGGATCTTCAGCCAGCGGGACATGCGCATCAGAAAAGACCCCGCCCGAAGACGGAGGTTGCGCCCGGAAAGCGCACTTTAACACCCCCGCCGACGCAGGAATTTTGGAACCCTTTCGGAAATGTTGTGCGGTTTTTCAAGCGGCGGGTGCTAACATGAAAACCAAGATGCACGCCGATGCGACATTGCTGGAGGAATATGGGCGGAATCGGTCCGAAGTCGCCTTCGCCGAGCTGGTGCGCCGCCACGTGGATTTCGTCTATGCCGCCGCGCTCCGGCAGGTCAACGGGGACGCCCACCTCGCGCAGGATGTGACTCAGGCGGTCTTCACCGATCTCGCCCGCAAGGCGCCGGCGGTCGCGCGCCATCCCGTGCTGACCGGCTGGCTTTTCACCAGCACCCGGTTTGCCGCGGCGAAACAAATTCGCGGCGAGCAACGGCGCCGGGCGCGCGAACAGGAGGCCCAACTCATGCAGGCAACAAACGCGACCGGCACCACCCCCGAACTCGACTGGGAAAAAGTGCGGCCGGTGCTGGACGACGCCCTCGCCGAATTGAAGGACCGCGAACGCGAGGCCGTCCTGCTCCGGTTTCTCAAGAACCAGGACTACGCGCAGGTAGGCGCGCAGCTTTCCCTGTCCGACAACGCCGCGCGCATGTGCGTGGAGCGCGCGCTCGAAAAACTGCACGGCCTGCTGGCGCGGCGCGGCATCACCTCGACCACCGCGGCCCTGGGCGTGGCGTTGAGCGGCCAGGCGCTGGTGGCTGCGCCCGCCGGTGTGGCGACCAGTGTCACCGGCGCGGCGCTCGCCGGGGGCGGCCTGGCGACGACGTTCACCTTTATGAGCCTGACGAAACTACAATTGGGTCTGGCCAGCGCCGTGGTGCTGGTAGGCGCCGGCGCCGGTTTGTTGCAGCAGCAAGCCAACGCCCAGATGCGGAGTGAGCTGGCCGCCGGTTCCGGGGTGGACGCGCGCGCGACCGAACAGCTGCGCACTGAGAACCGCGAGCTGGCCGCCCAGGCGAATGCCGCTGCCGCGCTGACGGTCAGCGACACGGAATGGGCGCGGCTGCGCACGGAAGCGTCGGCGTTGCAGGATCGATTGGACGACCAGGCCCGCGCGGCGCGATTGGCGGCCGCGGCCGAGCGCGCCCGGCCCGCGCCGCCGACCCTGCCCCTCGAGCAATTGGATTGGCAGCCCCGGATCGTGAAACAAGCCGCCCCTTCTTATCCCAAGGCGATGATGGAAGGGAAAGTCGGGGGTGAGGTTCTCGTCGACTTCGTGATCGATGCCACGGGCAAGGTGGTGAACGCCCAGGTCCGCCGGTCCACGAACCCTGAATTCGAGCAGGCCGCCTTACAAGCGATCGAAAAATGGCAGTTTAAACCCGGCGGAAAAAGCGGCCGGGCGGTGAACACCCGGGTGTCCCAGCTCCTGCAGTTTACCGCCACGGAAAATTCGAATTCGTCCGAGGTGCCGGAGGATTGGTTTTGAAGATGAAACCGCAAAAAACCGCCTACCTTCTGCTGGCCGGGGTTTCGCTGCTGGTCGCGGCGGCGCTCGGTTGGCAGTGGCGGGTTGGCGGCCGCCTGCGCGCCGAACTCGACCGACAACGCGCGGCGGTGGCGGAACACCGCCGGCTGCAAGCCGAGCACGCGCGCTTGGCGGCGTTGCAAGTCACGCCGGAAGAGCGGAGCCGCCGGCAAGACGAGCGGGAACGACTCACGGTGCTGTTGACCGAGGTCGAGGGAATGCGCCGGCGCGCCGATCTCGCGGCGAACGCTGCGCGGCGGACGGCCTCTCCGCTTCCGCCACTCGCGGACATCCGGGAACGCGCCGTGCCCGCGGTACAATGGCGCAATGCCGGCCAGGCCGAGCCGGTGGCCACGATTGAAACCGCGCTGTGGGCGGCCGCGGGTGGAGACCTCGACGTGCTGGCCGGCGCGATGCAGCTGGACGAAGGTTCGCGCCAGAAGGCGGCGGAGTTTTTTGCCCGTCAGCCCGCGGCATTGCAGCGCGAGGTGGGCACGCCGGAAAAACTGATCGCCTTGCTGGCGGCCAAGGACGTTCCCCTCGGCACCGCGCAGGTGCTCACGGAACTCCCCGGCCCCGAGCAGACAAAACTAACGGTGCGAACCGAAGACGTGGGTGGCAATGCGAAGACCTTGGTCCTTCGCCTCAAGAACGACGGCAAAAACTGGCGGGTGGTCGTCCCAGCCCGGACAGTCGATGAATACGTCAATCCCACAGCGCCGGACGCAGTAAGACTCAAGCCAGCCGCAGTCGTCGCACCAGCCGCCGCGACGCCGTGAAGCCGTCATGCAGGGTGTTGGCGTGTTGGCTGCCAGCGCTTTTTTTGCTCGCGACGGGTTGCCGACATCATGTCGCTCCGGAACGAACGGGCATGAGCTCCTTCACGGTCATCGAGCCGCCGCCGAACCGCACGGTGACTGCGGCCACGCCGTCATTGGAGCTGACGAACGGCCGGCGTTATCGCGAAGCGGAGGCCGCCGGAGAGCTGGCGCTGCCCGTTTATCCGCGGGCGGCGCTGGCGGCGAAGTTCGGCGCCGCGACGGTGGGCGTGAAAGTCACGGTGGATGTGCAGGGGCGCGTCACCGATGTCCGGCCGAGCATGCTGGTTTTTTCCACGCCCGGCCCGTATGCCGACGCGTTCTTCGCGGCGGTGGAGATGGCGTTGCGCACCTGGCGGTTCATCCCGGCGGCGGCCTTGGACACGGAAACGACGCGGGAAAACGGGGTGCTGACCGAACGCGTGGTACGCATCGAGCCCGTCGAGGCGGAGTTCGACCTCGCGTTCAAGTTCACGGCAAAGGGCGAGGTCAGGGCGGAGCCGTAGGTGGAACTGGCACTCCAGCCTTGCGTCGAGCCTAGGGCTGGCGAGTTCGTGCGGGTTGATGGCGAAAGCACCGCCACTCACGCCGCGTGTTCAAGCAAACCCGCAAAGAGTGCGGGCGGAGCGTGAGAAGATTGGGAAAAACCAAGCGCGGTTCCGTAATTTTTTCGTACGCGAACAGGACGGAAGCAGGAGCGAAAAAGATGATGGTGAATCGCATTCTGCTCTGGCGCGACCGGCGTGATAATTAAAAATGAAGCCATGGCCTGGCGCATTGACGAGGCGGTGATCCGCGGAGAAATCGACAATCGGATGCGAGGATGCGTGCTTGGACGAATTTGGTTCGTCGACCGGAATGAACCGGTGGAACTCGAGCTGCAGGGCAACTGCTGGCGCGATATGGCCGGCCGGCGGCTCGTATTTTCCAATTCGCATCCTCGGGCGTACAATCTGCGTGGGTTCGCCAGTCGGCAGGACGGGGTGGTCGGAGATATCACCGCCTCGCGACGGGTGAAGGTGCCGGAAATCCCGCACGAGCAGATCGGCGAATACTATCGCGCGAGGAAACCATTCCCCTGGCACTGGGGAAATTCGCTGTACCTCGAATGGCATGGCGCTCGCAACGGCCGCGTGGTGATTGAGAGCGCGGACTTTCAGCTGGAAATCGTGGGCGATGCGGAGTGGACGCTGTCGCCGGCCGAGGAGATCGAGCAGCGACAAGCCAACGAAACGGCGATGACGGAGTTTATGCGCCGCCTGCTGGAGGCAGCGGAGCGCGATAATTTCACGGGCGAACAGGAAGACGAAAACCATGAACGATGAAGACCGTGAAGAAACAGTTCCCGAAAACGAATCCCTGAACGCGCTCGACCGGCGCCTGCGACGCGACCGCCTGGTGCGCCAAATTCGCGAGCTGGGTGGAATCGTGGGCGGCTTGCAGGATGAGCCGACCGAAGTGGAGCTGGAATTTTTCGAGCATATCCTGGCTTGGGAAATCGGACCGCGCTCGTCGCACCGCATCTGGCTGGCGCGGGCGGGGGAGGAATTCATCCCACCGGCCGAGTTGGATGATGCGTCACTCGAGGGCGAATTATGGCGTCTGATCAGGGCGCTCGCCGTAGCGCGGGTATTTTTCTACCACACCGACCACCTGACCGACCGGGAGCTGTATGAATGGATCTGGTGCGAAGTGCTTCCAGCGGAGTGCCCGGATGGCGCCCGGACCGAGGCCGATGCCAATCACTGGGATCTGGCGGATTCCGGGAGCGGGGATGCGGGCATCTGGTTGCGTTACTACGCCTCAAAAACCGAGCGGCGCGAATGGCAGCGCGAGTTTCCGGATAATGCCCTGCCGCCGCACGTGGCGCGGATCCGGCGTCGCGACCATCGTTTGCCGGAAAGGAGGGAAACATGAAATCATCGCGGAAGCATGAAGCGGGGGCCAAGCTGGAAAGGCGCGCGGCCGAGCTGCGGAAAATGGCGGCGGATCCATCATTGATTTCGGGGATTCACAATTATTGCGACCGATGGTGCGAACGCTGTCCGCAGACCCATCGCTGTCTTTCCTTTCGCATGGAGCAAGCCCGGCAGGGCGAGCAGGGCGACGCGAATCCCGAGGAAAACCCCGAGGCGTTTGGGGAAGCGCTTTTCGAAAACCTGACGCTGACCCTGCATCTGTTGCGCCAGGAAGCGGAAAAGCACGGGATCGACCTGAATGCCCAGGAGGTTGCGGTGTACCAGGACCTGGCGGCGGAGGAACGCCTGGAGCGGCGGAAGTCACCGCTGGTGCGCGCCGCCCGCCATTACACCGACGTCAGCCGCCGGTTGTTGAAGGCGCTGCACGCCGCCACTCCGGGCTTGGCGGCAGGCTGGCAACACGAAGCCAGCCTGGGCATCGGCAATCCAGAAAAGACGATCGCGGATCTGGGCGACGCCGTGGAAGTGATTTCATGGTATCAACACTTCATCGAAGTGAAGCTCTCCCGTGCGGAATTCGGCCGACGGACGGAACCGGATGACGAGTTTAATTCCGGCGATGCCGACGGTTCCGCAAAGGTCGCGTTGATCGCGATTGATCGATCCATTGCCGCGTGGGCCCAAGTAAGGAGGATTGTCAGCGAGCAGACGGATGAGATTTTGCAAATGCTGGTGCAGTTGGAACGCCTGCGGGCGGCGGCCGAGAAGGTATTCCCGCGCGCACGAGCATTCCGGCGGCCGGGTTTCGATCCGCAGGATTGATGGCTCGGGTTACTCCGGTTACACCGTGCCCTCGTTCAAGGTTTGAAGGTATTCCGCATAACTGAAGGCGCGGTTACGGCGATAACCTGTGATTTCGCGGACAATGCCTTGCTCCACCAGCACCGCGAGGGCGGAGTTTGCGGTCGGAGCGGTGAAACCGAATTTGGTCACGAGGCGGCGCACATTCACTACCGGTTGTTTTTGCAGCACGTCGTGAAGTTTCAGCGCCGAGGCACCGCGCCGGCCCAAGGCATGCAGGCGATCGCGATCACGCTGGAACACCTGCAGGAGTTTGCCGGCGGTGCCGGCGGCCTGGGTGGCGGTTTCCTCGACCCCTTGGAGAAAGAAGTCCAGCCATTCCTCCCAAGTGCCGTGGGTGCGCACGCGCTGAAGTAGATCGTAGTAGGCCGTGCGGTGAGTTTTGAGAAAAAGACTCAGGTAGAGCAGAGGTTGGGACAGCACGCCGTCGTGACAGAGCAGCAGGGTCACGAGCAAACGCCCCGTGCGACCGTTGCCGTCGAGAAACGGATGGATCGTTTCAAACTGGGCGTGGGCGAGACCCGCGCGGATCAACGATGGTAGCTCGGGATTGTGGAGGAAATCCTCCAAGGCTCCCATGCATTCGAGCACATGATTGGGCGGTGGCGGAACAAAGAGGGCGTTGCCCGGCCGTGAGCCGCCGATCCAGTTTTGCGAATGGCGAAACTCACCCGGTTGCTTGGCACTTCCTCGACCTTTGGCCAACAGTACCTCGTGCACCTCCTTGAGCAGGCGGAGTGAAAGGGGAAAGCCTTCGCCCAACCGTTTCAACCCATGCTCCATGGCGGCGACGTAGTTGGAAACTTCGGTCACGTCATCGAGCGGCGCACCCGAGGCCGCGTCGTTTTCGAAAAGCAAAAGTTCGGAGAGCGAAGACTGGGTTCCTTCAATTTGCGAAGAAAGCACGGCTTCCTTCCGCACATAAGAGTAGAGAAACATCTGCGCGTCGGGCAGTTGTCCGGTCATTCCGGAAAGGCGACCGATGGCGACACCCGCGCGCTGCGTCATGCGATGCAAAGAAGCGTTCCAGACCAAGGGTGGCTTGGGCGGCAGCGGGCTTGGCACGAAAGCAAAGCACGGCTCGCCTACGGAAGAAATCGGTACTCGGTGTCCGGTTGGGCCGCGCTCCATGATTAAAGAGAAGCGGCAATCCTTTATTAAAGGAATCCTTAATTAAGGATAATCGTCTTGGCTTAATCATGGTTTTTCATAATTAAGGACGCACGCAAGCACCGGGCAGCGTATGAAATACGTGACTTGGCTGCCCAACCCTTGGACTATAGCGGGCCTGTGCCCTGAAACTTAATACACCTGCTCGGCCAGCAGCTGGAAGAGCTCGGCCTCGGTGATGCGGCGCTGGCTCATGCTGTCGCGTTCGCGGAGCGTGAAGGTGTCGCCGGGCTTCTCGATCGTGTCGAAGTCGATGGTCACGCACCATGGGGTGCCTGCCTCGTCCTGGCGGCGGTAGCGTTTGCCGATGGCGCCGCCGTCGTCGTATTGCACGGCGTAGGTGCGCTTCAATTTCTGGTAGAGGGCGCGGGCGCGGTTCGTGAGCTGCTCCTTGTTCTTGAGCAGCGGGAGCACGGCGACCTTGGTCGGCGCGATGCGCGGCGAGAAACGGAGGACCGTGCGTTTCTCGACGTTACCCTTCTCATCCGTGACGTCCTCTTCCGCGTAGGCGGCGGTGAGCACGGCGAGGAAGATGCGGTCGGTGCCGACGGCCGGCTCGATCACGTGCGGGACGAACTTCTTCTTGGTCGTCTCGTCGAAGATTTCCTGCGGCTTGCCGGACGCATTCGCGTGCTGCGTGAGGTCGTAGTTGCCGCGGGCGGCAATGCCCCAGAGTTCCTGCACGCCGAACGGGTACTTGAACATGATGTCCACCGTGCCGCGCGAGTAGAACGCGAGCTTCTCCTTCGGGTGGGCGTAGAGCGACAGGTGCGTCTCAGGCAGGCCGATCGAGATAAGCCAGTTCCGGCACCACTCGATCCATTCCTGGTGGCACTTGGCCCAGTCGGCGTCCTCGTGGATGAAATATTCCATCTCCATCTGCTCGAACTCGCGCGAGCGGAAGATGAAGTTGCGCGGCGTGATCTCATTGCGGAACGATTTGCCGACCTGCGCGATGCCGAACGGCAGTTTCACGCGCGTGGTGTCGACCACGTTCTTGAAGTCGACGAACATGCCCTGCGCCGTTTCCGGGCGAAGGTAGGCGACCGACGACGCGTCGCTCATCGCGCCGACATTCGTCTGGAACATCATGTTGAACGCGCGCGGCGCGGTCAGGCTGCCGGCCTCGCCGGTGGCGGGCGACGGAATGAGCGGGATCTCGGTCTCGGTGGCTTCCGTGAAGTCCTTCACGACGACCGGCGCGAGCGCGCCCTGCAGCGCCTTCTTGCGCTTGAAGGAATCGGCGGCGGCCTGGAGTTCCTCGGCGGTCTTCTCGCTCTCGAGCGCGGACACATAGCCGGCGACCTTGCCGTCGACGACGACCGGCGACCAGAAGAGCTGGTCGGCGCGGTAGCGCTGCTTGGAAACCTTGCAGTCCACGAGCGGGTCGGAGAAGCCGGCGACATGGCCGGACGCCTCCCAGACCTTCGGGTGCATGATGATCGACGACTCGATGCCGACGATGTCATCGCGGCGGTGGACCATGTCGCGCCACCAGCAATCGCGGATGTTGCGCTTCAGCTCGACGCCGAGCGGACCGTAGTCGAAGAAACCGTTGAGCCCGCCGTAGATCTCGGACGACTGGTAGATGAAGCCGCGGCGCTTCGCGAGCGAGACGAGGGCTTCCATGAGGTTCGGAGTGTCGGCGGATTCGGGCATGAGATTCGAAGATTGGAGTTGGGAGATCGAAGATGGGAACTAGCGGCAGGGGCCGGAAGTAAACGTGTAAAAAGAGGGCTGCAGAGTGAAGAGCGGGGCAGGTAGGCGGTCAATGCCGGGGTTTTGCCCGGAGGTAGGGCGAATCTTCCGGATGAGCCGGCTCGGTAACATCGAGGTTTAGAGTTGAGCGTGCACGCCGCGACTCGTTCGGAGGACTCGCCCTACCGAGAGAACAACTATCCATTTGCCAGAAACCAATGCGGGCGTCAGCAGTCTCAGCCAGTTATCCCCTATGAAAACCCTCTCGCGTTGCCTGCTGCTTACCCTCCTTGCCCTCGGCCTCACCACGGGCCGGGCCGAAGCCCCGAAATCCGGCTACAAGGTCTTGGTGGAAATTTCGTTCGACGAGAAGGGCGTCGCGGAAGACGGCAAGGTCATCGAGAGCGACGATCCGTCGGGCTCGCAGCTGCTCAACCAGATCGCGCTCAACCTGGCCGCGCAGGTGAAGCAGCCGGTGCGGGTGGTCGACGGCAAGCCGGTCAAGTTCAAGGCCCGCGCGCCGTTCGATTTCCCGGTCGAGGATGACGAGGGTGCGGCAGCCAACAACACCCCGAAGCCTGCGTTGCACAGCATCGAGCAGCCGGTTTATCCCGAAAACCTCGCCGCCACCAGCACGCCGGGTGGCGCGATTCTCGAGCTCATCATCGGGGCCGATGGCGCGGTGAAGAGCGTGAAGGTGATGCGCGCGTCGCATCCGGAATTTGGCGCCTCGGCCGAGGCCGCGGTGAAGAAGTGGGTTTTCGTGCCGGCGAAGAAGGACGGCGTCGCGGTCGAGAGCCGCTGGCGCATCGCGGTCGCGTTTGCGATGGAAGGGCACGAGCCGGATTGGCGCTGGCGCGTCGCGCCGCGTCCGAGCCTCGGCTCGCACACGGTTGTCCGCACCAACCGCATGCTGACGGATCCCAACGCGGCTCCGGCTGCTCCGGCGGAAAAGAAATAACCGCAAGCGGACGCGTCGCCGCAGATGCGGCGGTCAATGCTTCGTCAGGATCTGCCGCTGCAGCTCGACCTGGTCGGCGTAAACCTGCCGGGCGGCGGTGGTCAGGCGGTTGTATTCCTCGACGCTGGCGTCGTCGGGGAGGATCAGGGCTTTCGTTTCTGGATTCCGCTTCCACTGGCCTTCGTATTTTTCGATGAATTGCAGGTACTCGGCCATGATGTCGGCGAGGGCCTCGTCCTTGTCGCGGATCCGGCCGAGGAGCGGCAGGCGGGCGCGGGTGGAACTGCGATAGCCGGCGACGGCGTCGCGAATGCCCTTCGGGGAAACCTGCTGTTTTTTCATTTCCTCCCCCAGGCTGGCCTCGGCCTCGTCGATCGCCTGGCGCAGCTCGCCGGCGCGGGTCTTGAAGGTTTGCACGGCGGCCAGCAGTTCCGCGCGTTCCGCCGCCGTGGCGGCGCGCTCCGGCTCGAAGAAAGTTTCGGTGTGCAGCGCGGTCGCCGCAGCCAGGTAGTTTTTCTGGACCTCCTGCAGGTGGCCGACGAAGGCCTGCATGGCCCGGCCCAGGCGCTGATCCTCCCCGCTGGTGCCATCGACCATTTTCTGCAGCTCGTCCTGGGTGTGCTGCACGATCTTTTCGCTCTGCGCGGCGGTGACGCTCTCGCCCCGGTCGAGCGTGGTGCGCATTTCCTTTTCGTTGTCCTTCGCGACCTGCTCGAGTTTGGCGTTGGTCGCAGCCCGGGCGTCGCGCACCCGCTTGAGGCTCTGGAAAACCTGGCCGGCGATCAGCAGGGCCAGCACGGCGAGGAAGACGAGCCCGTGACCCTTGCCCTCGCGGCCGCTCAGGCGCCAGGCGGCCCAGGAAAAGAACATGGAAAACAACAGCGACGAGATCATGCCGCCCATCGCCGCGCCGAGGCGGAAGGAGAAATCGCCGGCGTTGTTCTGGTAGGAAAACCACGCCAGCACCGCGGCGGCCGGGAACCAGAGAATCAGCGCGTAGGTCGGCAGCTTGAACTTCGGGGGCGGCAGCACCGGCGGCGTATCGGACGGGGTGGTCATGCCCGACGGTGAGCGGACGGGCCCAAACGGTCAACGGCCGGACAGCTCACAACGTTGGCGCAGAAACCGCGCGCGCGTTCACGGCTCCGCGCTTGCCAAGCGGCGGGCTGGCCGAATCATCACGCGCACGGGCCCCTTGTGATGAAATTACTGCAGTGGAAAACTGTCCTGGCCCGTCTGCGTCCTCTCGGCGCAGCCTGGCTCCTCCCCATCATCTCGCTGCCGCTGGCGGCAGCGGGCGAAAAAACGGTCGACCAGATGCCGCCGGGTGGGGTGCCCCCGGTGCCGATCCGGCGCCAGGCGCCGCTTTACCCCGAGCCGTTGGCGTTCTCCCGCATCACCGGCCGCGTGCTGGTGGAGTTCATCATCGATACGCAGGGCAAGGTGATCAACCCGGTCGTCGTGTCGTCGAACAATCCGTGGTTCGAGCGCGCGGCGCTCAATGCCATCCTTGAGTGGACGTTCAAGCCCGGCGAAGTGAACGGCCAGAAGGTTAATGTCCGGGGCCGGCAGGAACTTCTTTTCGAAATGGAGAGCGGCGGCGGCCACGGCTTGTGGGACATGCCCTCGGGCCGGGGCCTGGACAAGCTGCCCGAGGAATACCGCTGGGCCAAGGCGCCGGAGCCGGTGAACACGGCGTTCGCGATCTATCCCCTGGCCGCACTGCAGGCGGGCGTGAAGGGCAAGGCGCGGATCAATTTTATCGTCGGCCCCAACGGCCGGGTGGTGGAGGCGAAGGTGATCGAGACTGCGGTCCCGGAATTTGGCGCCGCCATGCAGGCGATGATCGACACCTGGGTTTTCACTCCGCCGACGAATAAAGACGGCAAGCGTTGTTACGCCCTGCTGTCGATCCAGCACAACTTCAGCCCGAATACGGGCGACGTACCGGTCACCGAAGGGGCCCGGCAGATCCTGCGGAGCCTGGCCAAGCATCCGGAAAAAATCCTGGAGCTTTCCGCGCTGGACCACGTGCCCAAGCCGCTTTCGCGGCGTTCGCCGGTTTATCCGTCCGGCCTGCTGGCTGCGGGAAAAAAGGGCTCGGCCGTCATCCAGTTCTACATCGACGAGGAGGGCGACGCGCAGCTTCCCTCCATTGTCAGCAGCACGGACCCGGAGTTTGGTTACGCCGCCGTGCAGGCCGTCGCCACCTGGCGTTACGAGCGGCCGCTCAAGAACGGCAAGCCGGTCGTGGCGCGCGCGCAGATCCCGCTGGATTTCGACGCGCCTGAAGTGCCGAAGCGCTGACGTCACTGCCACCTGCTTTCATGATCCCGAAAAAATTCCGCCCCGCGTGGCGGGCCCTCATCTTCGCCGGCCTCGTCCTGGCCGCGCAGGCGCAAGCACCCCTCGTCGAGGTGGACTATGGTCCGCCGCTGCTGACGGAATGGGTCCAGCCCGAATATCCGGCGGCGGCGCGCAAGGCGAAGACCGAGGGCCGGGTCGTGGTCGAATTTGTCGTCGAAGCCGACGGCAGTGTCTCGCGCGAAAAAATCGCGCGCAGCGACGATGAGCTTTTCGCCGCGGCCGCCCTCGCCGCGGTGCACCGCTGGAAATTCCGGCCGGGCGTCGAAGAGAAGGCGCCGGCAGCAATGGCGATGTCGGTGCCGGTGGTCTTCGAGCTGGCGCAGCTGAACCGGAAGGCGCCGTTGCAGCCGCCGGATGAGCTGATGCCCGTGGTGATGCGAACCTCGCCAGCCAGCGCGATGGCCGACCTCGATCCCGATTACCCGGCCGAACTGGAGGACCGAAAACTGCCCGGCGTGGTGTTGATCCAGTTCATCGTCGACGAAACCGGCCAGGCCCGCAGCCCGCGGGTGGTGCAGGCGTCGCATCCCGCCTTTGTCGAAACCGCGCTGCGCACCTTGGAGCGGGCGCACTTCGAACCCGCCCACCAAGGGCCGCTGCCGAAGACCGCGAAGCTGTCGTATCCGGTCGAATTCAAAAGCCTCGGCGCGAAGGTGACCGACATCCTCGAGGCCAATCACCTGCAGGTGCTCGGCGAGCAGCCGGCCAGCCTGCCGCTGCCGCGGATGCTGATCCAGCCGGTGTATCCGCGGGGGCGGCTGCTTGCCGGCGAAAATGGCGAGGTGGAGGCGGAGTTTGTCATCCGGGAAAGCGGCGGAACCGAGCAGATCTCAATCACGTCGGCCACCGCGCCGGAGTTTGGCGCGGCCCTGACGGCGGCGATCGAAACCTGGTTCTTCGACCCGGCGCAGAACGCGCAGGGAAAAGTCCCCGTGCGCATGAAGGTGACGCAGTCGTTTTCCGCGGAGGTGAAAGCAGAGGACGCGCGGCTGGTGGGCCTGCTGCAGCCGGGTGGCGCCGGCGTGGGTGGCGCGGGTGGGCTGGACCGGAAGCTTGCGCCGCTGTGGCGCGGATTTCCCGCTTATCCCCAGGAATTGATGGCCGCGCAGCTGAAGGGCGACGCGAACGTCGAGTTCATCATCGGTCGCGACGGCCGGGTGCATTTGCCGCGGGTCATTTCGGCATCCGAACCGGCGTTCGGCTGGGCGGCGGCCACCGCGATCAGCCAGTGGGTGTTCGAACAGCCGATGCGCGGCGGCCAGCCGGTGGACGTTACGGTGCGCATCCCGGTCGGGTTTGAACCGCCGCGGCGCTGAACCCCGCGTTCACTTCGCGCTTGCGGGGTGATCGGCCGGGGCAAGCGTGGCAGGCATGAAAGTCTCTTTCACCGCGAAGGAATACCGCCAGCTGCTCGAGCTGGTGCACTTGGGCATGTGGGCCGTCACCGCCTACCAGGGCGAGGACACCGCCGCCGCCAAGCGCTACTTCGCCCTCGACCAGCGCCTGCTCGGCATGGCCACGGACATGGGTTGCGCGGACCTTGTCGAAGAGATGGATGACAAGAGCCTGCAGCCTGCACCCAAGCTGTCCGAGGACGAACGCGTGCGGGAGATCCAGAGCGAGTTTCAGAACGATGTCTTCTGGCATGAACTCGTCGCTCGCCTCGCCGAGCGCGACCTCGGCGCCGCCCAGGCCAAGAGCTTGTTGGAAACTCCCGGCGTCGAGCCGCCGCCGTCACGCGAAGAACAGTTGAAACAGGCCGAGAAACGTTACTGGGATGAGTTTGAGAAGAACGACCTCGCGCACGTGGTGCTGCTGCGCGGCGGGCGGGGTTGAGCCGCGGCGTTTCGTAGGGGCGCAGACTTGCTGCGCCCATTCTGCGCTACGCGCAGAATCCAAAGATGTCCGCTAGCGTAAGGAATCCCGGCGAGCCGGGATTGGGTGCAGCAAGTCTGCACCCCTACACAAGGCACATCCTCAATACCGGATCCCCGCCTTCTTATACACGAAGTGCATCAGCCACGCCGGGCCGATGAGCAGGAAGACGATGTCGTGCAGGAACGACGGCTTCTTGCCCTCGATCTTGTGGCCGATGAACTGGCCGATCCAAGCGAGGACGAAGAGCGCGAGGCACGTGCGCCACACCGGCCAGGCCGGCAGCGCCGCGGCGTGCCATTCGATCAGGCCGTAACACACGCCGACGAAAGCGAACATGCCCAGGGCCAGCGGCAAGGACAGCCGCAGGTAGAAAAACAGCACCGCCAGGGCGACCGGTTGCGTCCAGTTGAACCACGGCGCCGGTTCGGCCAGCACTGCGGGCACTGGCAGCGACCAGATCAAGCCGAGCACGCAGCAGAAGATCGTGGGCACGCAGATCCAGTGGATCAGCTCGTTGGTGTCGTCCTGGTGGCTCTCGCCGTATTCGGAGAACCACTGGTCAGCGGTCTTGCGCGGGGAGCTCATTCGCGGGGGTGGGGTGGCACAAAATTGTGAATTTGCGGTCTGGGGTGCGAGCATACATTACACCCCACCATGAAAAGCGTTCGCTTCCTTGTTGCCCTGTTCCTCCTCCCGCTGGCGCTCTCCGCCGCGGACCGCGTTCTCAAAGCCGACCCCGCCAAGTCCTACGTCGACGTCGACGTGAAGGTCACGGTCGGCGACTTCACCGCGCACCTCGATCACTACGACCTGACGGCGGTCATCGACGCGAAGAACAAGTTCAAGAGCGGCGTGCTGAGCTTCAAGTTCGCCGACCTCAAGACCGGCAAGCCCGACCGCGACGAGGCCATGGTGGCGTGGCTGGGCGGCAACGACCCGACCGGCAAATTCGAAATCGGCATCATCGCGCTGACGCCTGACGGTCAGGGCCGCGTGACCGGCAACCTCACCTTTCACGGCACCAGCGCGCTGGTGGAATTCCCGGTCAACGTCACCAAGGACGGCAACGATTACGTCATCACCGGCGAGGTGATGGTCGATTACCGCAACTGGAACCTGAAGAAGATCCGCAAGGCCGGCCTGATCACGGTCGATCCCGAGGTGAAGGTGCGCTTCAAGTTCGCCGGCACCAGCGTCGAAGCGACGCCGGCGGCGAAGTAAGAGCGATTCCGTAATCGCGCGAACACACCCCGGCGCGTTCGCGCCACCCCTCTTGATAGAGGGGAATCAAGACATGCGCCGGCCGAAATCCCCTCTATGAAGAGGGGTGCCCGCAGGGCGGGGTGCGTGGGGTGGCCTCACTTCTTCGGCGCGTGCCGCTTCTCGAGCACGGCCACGGCGTCGGCGAGCGAGAGCTTCTTGGCGCGGAGCAGGACGATCAAGTGGTAGAGGAGATCGGCGGCCTCGCCGGCGAATTCCTTGTTGTCCTTCTGCATTGCGGCGAGCGCGGTCTCCACGCCCTCCTCGCCGACCTTCTGGGCGCAGCGGGCCACACCTTCGAGGACGAGGCGGACGGTGTAGCTGGACTTGTCCTTGCTCTTGATGCGCGCGGCCACGACTTCATCGAGGTACGCGAGGAAGCCGACGCCGGAAGCGCCCGCGTCGCCGAAGCAGCTGGTGGTGCCGCGGTGGCACGTCGGGCCGTCCGGGTGCGCCTTCACGAGCAGCGTGTCGTTGTCGCAGTCGACCTCGACGCTGACGAGGTGCAGGAAATTTTTCGACGACTCGCCCTTGGTCCACAGGCGCTGCTTCGAGCGGCTGAAGAACGTGACCTTCTTCGTGCGCAGCGTCTTCTTCAGCGCGGCCTCATCCATGTAGCCGAGCATGAGCACCTGCAGCGTGGCGGCATCCTGCACGACAGCGGGCACGAGGCCGGTGTTCTTCTTCCAGTCGATTTTCGGGAGTTTCATGGGAGGTCTTGGCACCACTAATCCACACTAAGGTGACACTAATGGCTTTTGGGTTCGGATTAGTGAGAAATGAGTGTGGATTAGTGGTACCCAAATCAGGCACGCACGATCACGCCTTCGGCGGCGAGGTAGGTTTTAAGCGAGGGAATGGGGATCGCGCCGCTGTGGAAGACTGAGGCGGCGAGGGCGGCGTCGACGCCGGCTTCGCGGAAGACGTCGCGGAAGTGTTCGGGCGCACCGGCGCCGCCGGAGGCGACGAGCGGGATGGTGAGCACGGCCCGGACGAGCTTGAGCTGCGCGAGGTCGTAGCCCTTGCGCTCGCCGTCCTGGTTCATGCAGTTGAGCACGATCTCGCCGGCGCCGAGCTTCTGCGCCTCGCGGGCCCAGTCGACCGTGCGCCAGCGCGTGCCGCGGGTCTTGGTCGGGTCGCCGGTGAACTGCTTCACGAAGTAGTCGCCGTTCTCCGAACGGCTGTCGATGCCGACGACCACGCACTGCGAGCCGAACTCCGCGGCGAGCTCGCCGAGCAGCGCGGGATTTTCGATCGCGGGGGAGTTGAGCGAGATCTTGTCGGCGCCGCTGTGCAGGAGCTTGCGGGCGTCGTCGAGCGAGCGGATGCCGCCGGCGACGCAGAAGGGGATGTCGATGACCTTCGCGACGCGCGTCACCCAGTCGGTGGACACGGTGCGGCCGTCGCTGCTGGCGGTGATGTCGTAGAAGACGATCTCGTCCGCGCCCGAGTCGCGGTAGCGCTGGGCCAGCTCGATGATGTCGCCCATGTCGACATGGTTGCGGAACTGGACGCCCTTGACCACGCGACCATCGCGGACGTCGAGACACGGAATTAAACGACGCGCTAGCATGATAAAAAAGGCCAAACGCCAGTCGCCAAACGCCAAACGAAGTCCGAAAAACAAATTTCGAAGCTTGGCCGGTTTGCTACGGGTTGGAGTTTATTTGGCATCTGGAAGTTTGGCATCTGGCGTTTTCGGTCCGGCGTTTCTTCAGCAGGCCAGCGCCTGCTGAAGCGTGAATTTATTCTCGTAGAGCGCGCGGCCGACGATCGCGCCGGCAGAGCCGGTGGTCTTGAGCACGCGCAAGTCGTCGAGCGACGAGACGCCGCCGGAGGCCTGGATCGCGAGCGTGGGAAATTCCTTCACCAGCTGGGCGTAGAGCGCGGAGTTCGGCCCGGTCAGCTTGCCGTCGCGGCTGATGTCGGTGCAGAGGATGTGCTTCAGGCCGAAGCCGAGGTAATCCGTGAGAAAACCGTTGAGCGCCACGCCGGTGGTTTCCTGCCAGCCCGCCGCGGCGATGCGCGGGATGCCGCCGGCGTCGACGCGCACGTCGGGCGACAGGATGATTTTCTCGGCGCCGAATTTCTTCAGCCAGCCCTGCACGAGGCCGGGCGAGCGGACGGCGAGGCTGCCGACGATCACGCGCTGGACGCCGGCGCCGAGCAACGCGGCCACCTGGGCCTCGTCGCGGATGCCGCCGCCCGTCTGGACGAGCAGGCCGCTCTCGCGGGCGAGTTTTTCCACCAGCGGGGTCTGGCGCTTGGCCGGATCCTTGGCTCCGTCGAGATCGACGACATGCAGCCAAGTCGCCCCGGCGGCCTTGAACCCCTTGGCCACGGCCAGCGGGTCGTCGCCGTAGGACTTCTCCTGGTCAAACTTGCCCTCGGTGAGGCGCACGACGCGACCGCCGCGCAGGTCGATGGCGGGATAGATGATCATGACGTGAAATTCCTCGAACCAACACACCCCGGCGCTTTGCGCCACCCCTCTTGATAGAGGGGAATCAAACCCACGCAGCCGAAGTCCCCTCTATCAAGAGGGGTGCCCGACAGGGCGGGGTGTGTTGCTTGGGTGCAATGACTCATACTGGCATCTCCAGGAAGTTTTTCAGGAAGCGGGCGCCGGCGGCGCCGGAACGCTCGGGGTGGAATTGGGCGCCCCAGAAGTTGCCGCGGCGGACGACGGCGGCGAAGGGCGTACCGTGTTCGCTCGAGGCCAGCGTGAACTCGTTCACCGGGCCGGCGAAACTGTGGACGAAATAGAAACGCGTGGTGGCATCGAAGCCGGCGAGTAGCGGCGAGGGCGTGCGCACGGTCAGCGTGTTCCAGCCCATGTGCGGGACGGTGATGCCGGGTGACTCGGGCAGCAGCGCCACCTTGCCGGGAATCAGGCCGAGCGACGGCGTGTCACCTTCCTCGGAAGATTCGAAGAGGAGCTGCATGCCGAGACAGATGCCGAGCACCGGCTGCTTCAAGCCGCGCACGCAGTCGACGAGGCCTTTCGCCTGCAGGCGCTTCATGCCTTCCTGCGCCGAGCCGACGCCGGGCAGGATCACACGGTCGGCGGAGCGGATAACCGCCACGTCGGAGGTGAGTTCGCTCTGCACGCCGAGGCGCTCAAGTGCGAAACGCACCGAGGCGATGTTGGCGCCGCCGCTGTCGACAATCGCGAGCATCAGCGCGAACCTCCGGTTGCGCACAAACGCCAAACGCCAGTCGCCAAACGCCAAACAAATCTGAAATCAGAAGTTTGGAAATTCGGTTTGGGTTTAAGGATTTGGACGTTGTTTGGCATCTGGCTACTGGCGTTTGAAATTTTTAAAGGACGCCCTTGGTGGACGGAATCTCGCTGCCCGCGCCGCGCGCGACGGCGGGCTTGAGGGCGCGGCCGAAGCCCTTGAACAGGGCCTCTATCATGTGGTGGGTGTTGTCGCCCTTCACGGACATGTGGAGGGTCGCGCCGAGCGTGGTCGCGAGCGACTGGAAGAAGTGCGGCACGAGTTCGCTGGGCAGCTGGCCCACGTTCTCGCGCGGGAACTGGCCTTCGAACACGAAGTACGGGCGGCCGCTGAGGTCGATCGCGACCTCGGCCTTCGCCTCGTCCATGGGCATGGTGAAACCGTAGCGGCCGATGCCGCGCTTGTCGCCGAGCGCCTGCTTGAGCGCGGCGCCGAGCGCGAGGCCGACATCCTCGACCGTGTGGTGCTCGTCGATGTGCAGGTCGCCGGTGCACTCGATGACGAGGCTGATGCCGGCGTTGCGCGCGATCTGGTCGAGCATGTGGTCGAAGAAGCCGAGCCCGGTGGCGAACTTCGCGGGCGCTACCGCATCGAGATCCACGCTGACGGAAATTTTCGTCTCCTTCGTCTGGCGCGCGATGACGGCGCGACGCGGGGCGTCGGCTATCTGGCGGGTGATTTCCGTCCAGCCGAGGGTCTTCGGGTTGTAGCGCAGGCCGGTGACGCCGAGATTGGTGGCGAGCTGCAGGTCGGTTTCGCGGTCGCCGATGACGTACGATGCCTCGCGGGACCAGGACGTGTCCTTCAGGTAGTCGAGCAGCAGGCCGACCTTCGGCTTGCGGCAGTCGCAACGGTCGGCGGCGGTGTGCGGGCACACGCGCACGGCTTCGAAGACGATGCCTTGGGAACTCAGGATATCGATCAGCAGGTTTTGCAGCGGGCGGAATTCCGACTCGCGGAAGCTCGGCGTGCCGAGGCCGTCCTGGTTGGTCACCATCACGAACGTATAGCCGGCGTCGCGCAGGCGGCGCAGCGCGGGGATGACTTCCGGCTCGAGCACGAACTTGTCGAGGCTGTCGATCTGGAAGGTCGGCGGCTCGGTTATGAGCGTACCGTCGCGGTCGAGGAAGAGGATTTTTTTAGACACGGGAAAGAACCTCCAACGTTTCGGTGTTTTCGGCGGCGGTGCCGACGGTGATGCGGATGGTGTTCGGGACGTCCTTTTGGCGGTCGCGCCAGATGACGCCGGTGCCGCGGGCGAGCGCCATGGTCTTCGCGGCGTCGGCGACTTCGATCAGGATGTAATTGGTGTCGCTCGGCCAGACCTGCTTCACGGCGGCGAGTTTCGGCAGCGCGGCCATGAGGCGGGCGCGTTCGGCGAGGAGGCCCGCGACCGACGCGCGGGCGGCGGCAAGGCCTTCGTCGGAGAGTGCACCGAGTGCGGCGAGCAGGACCGGCACCGGCACCGGATAGGGCGCGATGACCTTCTGCAGCACGGCGATGATCGCCGGATCGGCGATGGTGGTGCCGACGCGCGCGCCGGCGAGGCCGAAGGCCTTCGAGAGCGTGCGGAGAACGACAAGATTCGGGTTGGCCGGAATTTCGGCGGCGAGGCTCGGCTGGTCGGAGAAATCGACGTAGGCCTCGTCGACCGCGACAATCGCGCGTCCGGCGAGCGCACGCACGATCTTCATGACCGAAGCGCGCTCGAGCAGGCCACCCGTCGGGTTGTTCGGCGAGCAGAGGAAAACAATCTTCACTTCCTTGGTCACCGCCGCGAGCAGGGCGTCGGTATCGACCGCGAAATTCTTTTCACGGAGCAGCGGCACCTTCACGACGTTCGCGCCCTGGATGCCGGCGGCGACGACGTACATGCCGTAGGTTGGCGGGGTGATGAGGATGGCGTCCTGGCCGGCGCGGCAGAAGGTGCGCAGGAGGAGGTCGATGCCTTCGTCGGAACCGCGCGTCACGAGCAGCTGGTTCACCGGTACACCGTACAGGGCCCCGAGGCGCGCGAGCAGGTCGGCGGGTTGCGGCTCGGGATAGCGGTTGAAGAGCGGCTGGCCGGCGGCGGGCGTCTCGGGATTCTCGTTGGCGTCGAGCCAGACGCGTCCGCCCTTCGCCTCCTTGCGGGCGGAGCTGTACGGTGCGAGCGCGAGGATGTCGGGCCGCACGAGGGCGAGGGTTTGTTCGACGGAGCTCATCGGGAAAGTTTCTCCAACCGCACGCGCACGGCGCGCTGGTGGGCGGCGAGGTTTTCGGCCAGCGCGAGGCGCTCGACGATCGGGCCGAGCTTGCGCAGGCCCTTTTCGGTGGCGGCTTGCACGGTCATCGTGCGCTGGAAATCGGCGAGGCCCAGGCCGGAGCAGGCGCGCGCCCAGCCGTAGGTTGGCAGGACGTGATTGGTGCCGCTGGCGTAGTCGCCGAGCGACTCGGGTGTCCACGCGCCGAGGAAAACGGACCCGGAAGTCGTGATGGCCGGGAGCAGCGCGGCGGGATTCTTCACCTGCAGGATGAGGTGCTCGGGCGCATAGCGGTTGGCGATCTCGACGGCCTCGGCGGGCGAGGCAGCAAGGATGACGCGGCTCTTCTTCAGCGCCTCGGTGGCGATGGCGCCGCGCGGGAGCTGCGCCAGCTGTGCGGCGACCTCGGCTTGGACGCGGGCGGCGAATTTCGCGGAGAAAGTGACGAGAATGACCTGCGAGTCCGGGCCATGCTCGGCCTGTGAGAGCAGGTCGGCGGCGACGAAGGCCGGCTCGGCGGAATTGTCGGCGATCACCATCACTTCCGACGGACCGGCCGGCAGGTCGATGGCGGCGGTGTCGCGGGAAACCTGGAGCTTGGCCTCGGTGACGAACGAATTGCCCGGGCCGAAGAGCTTGTCGCACTTCGGAATGCTCGCGGTGCCGTAAGCCATGGCGGCGATGGCCTGCGCGCCGCCGAGTTTGAAGACCTCGGTGATGCCGCAGAGCTGCGCGGCGCAGAGAATCCACGGGCTGACCTTGCCGTCGCGACCGGGCGGCGTGCAGAGCACGCGCACGGGATTCCCGGAAATCTGCGAAGGCACACCGAGCATCAGCGCGGTCGAGAAAAGCGGCGCACTGCCGCCCGGCACGTAGAGGCCGACGCGCTCGATGGGGCGCGTGACTTTCTCACAGACGATGCCCGGCATCGTCTCGACGCGCACCGGCGCGGTGCGCTGGGCGAGGTGAAACCGGCGGAGATTGTTATACGCGGTCTTGAGCGCGGCGCGGTCGGCAGGCGACAGCGCTTTTTCCGCGGCGGCGAATTCGGCGGCACTGACTTTGAGCGAGCGCAGCTTAATGCGGTCGAACTTGGCCGTGATCTTGAGCAGCGCGCGGTCGCCGCCCTTCTGCACCAGCTTCAGAATACCCGCCACCACGAGAGCCGTCCGTTTCTGCGCCGACTGCGCCGGGCGTTGAAGCGCGGCGCTTTTGGCGGAAGCGGAGAGGGATTTCCAGGTAAGCGGTTTCATGTGAGCGGGTCGGGGCGTAAAGCCCCTCCTACGGTTCAGAGCATCATCTTCTCGATCGGCAGCACAAGGATGCTGCTGGCGCCGGCCTTCTTGAGGGCGTCCATGGTTTCCCAGAAGACGTCCTCGGAGCAGACGGCGTGGAGCGCGACCTTGGAGTCGTCGCCGGCGAGCGGCAGGACGGTGGGATTCTCCGAGCCGGGGAGGAGCTTCTTGATGTCCGTCAGATTAGCCTTCGGAGCATGAAGCATGATGTACTTCGTGCCGGCGGCCTTCTGCACGCCGTCGAGGCGGCGGAGGATGATGTCGAGCGAGTGCGCCTTCTCGGTGTTGAGCGGGCGGGCGTTGCGGATGAGGGTCGCGGTGCTCTTGAAGATGGTTTCGACCGCGCGGAGCTTGTTGGCCTCGAGCGTGGAGCCGCTGGAGACGAGGTCGCAGATCGCGTCGGCGAGGCCGAGGCGCGGGGCGATTTCGACGGAGCCGCTCAGCGTGACGATGTCGGCCTTCACGCCCTTTTCCGCGAAGTAGCGCTTGGTGAGCTGCGGGTAGGACGTGGCGATGCGCTGGCCGGCGAGATCCTTGAGGCTGCTGAAGCCGCGCTCCTCGGGAATGGCGACGGCGAGGCGGCAGCCGCCGAAGTCGAGCACGCGCTCGGCGACGTAGGCGTTGGTGGTGCCGCGCTCGAGAGCGGATTCTTCCAGGACGTTCTGGCCGACGATGCCGAGGTCGCACACGCCGTCCATGACGAGCTGCGGGATGTCGTCATCGCGGACGAACAGGAGATCGAGCGGGAAGTTGTCGGCGTGCAGGAGCAGCTTCTCCTTGGGCGACTTGATCTTGATGCCGCAGGCCTTGAGCAGGTCGAGGGAGTCCGTGGAAAGGCGTCCGCTCTTCTGGATGGCGAGGCGGAGGCGGTCGGTGGGGAGGTTGGCGGGAGGCATGGCTGAAAATGGAAGCTGGGAGATCGGAGATGGAAGCTGGGGAAACCAGCGGAGGGAGGAGCGGAACAGGAAGGATTAGGGGAGGCGAGCGCGGGAAAAGCTTATGCCGGGAAATAAAAAACCCCGGCAGGACGGGCCTGCCGGGGTTTTGAAAGTGGTTTCATCACCGAGGAAGGCACATCCAGGCCTTCCCCGCTAGGGAAGGTCAGGCTTCGTGGTGATGGTGGTGGTTGCGGATCATTGCGATCGAGGCCGCGAAGAAGCCTAGGAAGGCGGGCCGGGGCAAGTTTTTTCTGTATTCCGGTTGCGCGCTCCTCCGCGCCATCCAGCGTAACCACGTCACCGCCAAGCATGTTGTCCGAGGGCCGAAACTGGAATGATGACCGCCGCGAGGAAGTTCTTCCGCCGGGTCGCAGCCTCGTGACCGCCACGGTCGTCGTCGGGGCGGTCTACACCTACTTCCTCGTATTTGCGCAGTTCGGGTTCCTGCATGCGCTGCCGGCGGTGCTGGGCGACAAGCATCCGTGGCTGCGGCTGATCATGGGTTTCATGGCCACCGCCGGGATCGCCGGGGGATTTTTCGCGGCCAAGGTCTACACCGACAAAAACGGCCGGCCTTTCCTGCGCGCCGGTTTCGTGATCGCCGCGCTCGCCGCTGCCCTGACCTGGGTCGCGCGCGGGCCGCTCGTGTTTTTCGCCGCGGCGTTATTGACCGGCGCCGGCCTCGGGCTGGTGACGGTTTCCCTCGCAGCGCTGCTGCGACGCGAGATCGGCGGGACGCAGCTCGGCCGATGCATCGGCACCGGCACCGGCGTGGCGTATGCGATCAGCAGCCTGCCGGAAATTTTCGCCGGCGCGCATGGGATCCAGCTGCTGGTCGGCATCATTGCCGCCGGCGTGGGGCTGCTCGCGAGCCAGCGGTTTGGGACGCACACGCTGCGGCAGCAGGCGAACGGACCGGACTACGATCGCACCGGCGTGGCGCTCTGGATCGCGCTGTTCCTGGTGCTGGTGAGTTTCGACTCGGGCGTCTTTTTCCTCCTGCAGCACCAGCCCGCGCTGCAACCGGCCTGGCCGGCGGGTGGCGGACTCTACCTGAACTCGGTCGTGCACGTGTTGGCGGCGGTGCTGGCCGGACTCGCGCTCGATCGCCGTTGGATCACCGGCACGGTCTTGGCAGGAGCGGCGTTGTTGATGGGCGCGGCCGCATGTTTTGCGTTCGGGCCGCCGGCGACGTGGATGGCGCAGGTTTATTCCGCGGGTGTTTCGATTTACTCGGTCGCGCTGGTTTTTTATCCCGCGCGGCGCGGCGATCCGAAACTGGCGGCCGGACTCTACGCCGTGGCCGGTTGGACGGGTTCGGCGGTGGGCATCACGGTGGCGGAAAACCTGGATCACCTCCCGAGGATGCTGCCGCTGGCGGCCGGCCTCGTGATTGCAGGATTGCTGACCGTGCGGGCGCGGCGAAAGTAGGCGCTTCATGCCACGGCGCTCCCTTTCCCCCCAGACCCTTCTCCAGTTCGGCCGGCTGCTGCGCGTGGCGGTGCTGGTGGGTTTTGCGTGGGTGATGAGCGAGTACTGGCACCCGCGTCACGGGTTCACGAGTTTCCTGCAGATCGACACGGTGATGGCGGAGCGGGCGATCCCGGTCGTCCACGATTCGCGGATCTACGTTCATCCCGAGGCCGGCAGCTATGACGGCGGTTATTATGGGCAGATCGCGACGAGTCCGGCGCTGCGGGATCCGGCGCTGCAAACCGCGACGGACGACCTCGGTTACCGCGCGCGCCGCATTCTCCTCTGCGCCGTCGCCTGGGTGCTCGGAGGCGGCGAACCGGTGGCGGCCATGCATGCCTACGCGGCGCTCAACCTGTTTCTGTGGCTCGGCCTCGCGCTGCTGTTGTGGCGGATTTTTCCCGCCGGCGATTGGCGTGGCGCGCTCGCGTGGGTGTTCATGCTCTTTAGCGCGGGCGTGATCCTGAGCGTGCGCCTGGCGCTGACGGATCTCGCCGCGCTCCTGTTGACCGCCGGCGCCGTGCTGCTGGTCGAGCGAGCGCGCCCGAATTCCGCCGCCGGGTTGCTCGGCCTCGCGGGCCTGTCGCGCGAGACGGCGCTTCTCGGCGCCACGGCGCTCTTGCCCGCGAACCGCGCCGACTGGCAGCCGCGACGGCTGGTGCCGGTGGTGTTGCGCGGGCTGCTGGTCGCGCTGCCGCTCGCCCTCTGGCTGCTTTACCTGCAACGCTTCGCCAACGGCACCAGCACCGGGCAGAGCAATCTCACCTGGCCGCTGGCCGGCTGGATTGGCCGCTGGCGCGAACTCGCCGGGAGCAGCGAACTCGCCGGCAACCCGCGCCTGTTTTGGGAAACGGTGGTCGGCCACCTGGCGTTGAGCGTGCAGGTCGCCTACCTGGCGCTGCGCCCGCGCCGCGAGTGTCCGTGGTGGCGTGTCGGCGCGACCTATGCGGTGCTTTGCATCTGCCTCGGCGTGGCGGTGTGGGAAGGCCTGCCCGGCGCCGCCACCCGCGTGCTGCTGCCGTTGACGCTCACATTCAATGTGCGCGTGGTGCGCGATCGCGCGTCGTTGCTTTGGCTTCTGCTCGGTAATCTCGGTGTGCTCGTCGGCATCCATGTGCTGGCTCCGGGCATTCCGCACCAGCTTCCGGCGCGCGGCGCGTGGTACAGCCATCATGTGCTCGAAACCGACGCGCGCTGGTCGGTCGCGGAATGGAATTCCAAGTGGCGCTGGGCGTGGTGCTCCGGCGAGGGCGGCCTGGTGTTGGAAACCTGGCCGCGCCGCGAGCGGGCGAAGGTGGAGCTGCAGCTGCGTGGCGTGACCCCGCGCGAGCTCGAGGTGTGGCACGCCGGGAAAATGATCTGGCGCGGACCGGTCGGCGATCATCCGGGTTGGGTCGCGCTGCCCGAACTGCCGTTCGTGGATGGACGCCTGGAGCTCGAGGTGCGCAGCCCGCATGTGGCGACCGCGGAAGGCGTCGCCAACACGGCGCGCGAGATCAGCTTCGCGTGCTTCGCCGCGCGCGTCGCGGACTGAGCGTCAACCCGCCAGCAACCGCTGGCAAAGGGCGAGCAACTGCACGCGCAACGGCTGGCTGCGCTCGGCGAACGCGCGCTGGTGTGTCTCGTATTCCGCGCGACCTTCGGGTGTCTCGATGGCAATCGGCACGTAGCCCAGCGCGCGGAAATCGTACGGACTCGCGCGCATGTCCACCTCGCGGATCTCGCGGGCGAGCGAGAAGCAGTCGGCGACCAGTTCGCTCGGCGTGAACGGCGCGAGTTTGAACGCCCACTTGTAGAGATCCATGTTGGCGTGCAGGCAGCCGCGCTGTTCGAACTGGCTCGCGGTTTCGCGCGACGGCTGGAGCCGGTTGAGCGGCTGCGCCGGCGGCGTAAAGAAACGGAACGCATCGAAATGCGAGCAGCGCACGGGCTGCGCCTCGACGATGCGCGCGAGCTCGTCGGCGGGGAAGCGCAGCGGCCAGGCGTTGTGCCGGACCTCGTCCGGCGTCTGACGGTAAACCATCGCCCACTCGTGCAGACCGAAGCAGGCGAACTGCGGCGGGCGCTCGGACGTGACCCGGAGCAGGTTGGCCAGCCAGACGAGGGTGTCGCGGCGCGCGGGATCGAAGGCGGCGATGTTCAGTGCGATGCCGCCGTCGCGCTCGTGATATTCGGGCCAGCGGAGGTATTCGCGCGCGGCGTCGCCCAGCAGCACGACATCCGGACCCGGATGCCAGCGACGGAGCCAGCTCGCGCGAAAGCGGTAGTATTCGAAAAGAAAATCCTCCACCGGGTGCTTCTCCCCGCGGGCCTGCCGGGCCTGGTGCGGATCGGTCCAGCCACGAATCCGGGCCTCATGCGCGGCGCGCCGGTCCAGCCAGTCGCGCTCGGGCAGCGCGACGAGGAAGGGAGGAGCGGAAGCGACGGAGGGATCAGTCATTAATCATCAACCAATGAATATTGGTCAGGTCAGAGGGGCCAGGGTTGCAAGGATTGATGAAATAGACGGATCGCCAACACGCCGGCCCAAGCGTTACGGCCAGACGATGACCGCCGTCCCGGCAATAATCAACCCACAGCCCAGCAAAGTGCGCAGGGAAAATCCCTCACCCAGCACGAGGGCGGCCAGGAGGATGGTCAGCGCCAGGCTGGACTTGTCGACCGCGCTGACGAGCGAGGCCGGGCCCGCTTGCAGCGCCTTGAAGTAAAACAGCCACGAGGCGCCGGTCGCCAGGCCGGAGATGGCGAGGAAGCCCAGCGACGCTCGCGGGATCGTGGCGACGGCCCCGAGATTGCCCTGCACCGCCACGACCACCCACGCCAGGACGAGCACCACGCCCGTGCGCACGGCCGTGGCCATATTGGAATCAACACCCTTCACGCCGAGCTTGGCGAGAATGGCGGTCAGCGCTGCGAAAACCGCGGACAAGAGAGCGTAGGTCCACCACATGGGACGAGTGTGGGACACTCGCGGGAAGCGGCAAGGGACAAGGGGGAAGCGCGCGAACCGAGGAAGAGGACCGACCTTTGCGTGTCACTTACCTCTTCCCACTTCCCGCTTCCCGCGCCAGCAGGCGCCTCACACCTTCGCTCGGTGGGGTGGTGAGAAAAGTCAGCGTGACGGGCCAGCGGAGCTTGGCGGCGAGGGAGCGCAGGGCGAAGGCGGCGGGGACGGAATTGAGGATGCGGCCGCTGACGCCGCACGGCACGGGGGCGGTGGGGGCGAAGAAAAGCTGGCTGATCACCTGGTCGGCGAGCCGCGCGAGGTCGGTGACGGAATCGGCGACCGCCTGCTGGGTGGGGCCGCAGTTTTGCTCGGCGAGTTCCAGCACCCGCGGGGCGAACGCGGAGATCGAGGCGTTGGCACCGGCGTCGTGGTAGAAATAACGGGAGTTGGCGGCGTAGTCCTCCAGGCCCGTGTGCGCCTGCAGCGCCAAGGCGAGCGGCGAGAGGTTTTCCGCGCGGTTCGCGCGCCAGCCTTGGAGTTCGAGCAGCGCCAGGCCGATGGCGCGCCGACCGAGATCGAAGCCGCTGCCGGCATCGCCGAGTTTCCAGCCGAGTCCGCCCGCGTAGCGCACCGCACCGTCGGGCGCGCGCGCGGCCACGAAGGAACCGGTGCCCGCGTGCAGCACGAGGCCGGGGGCGCCGCCGGTGGCGAGTTCGAGCACGGGGATGGAATCGGCGACGGTGTCGACGCGGCCGAAACCCGCCAGCGAATCGGCAAACTCGCGCCAGAAGGGCGGCGAGCCGGCCATGCAGAGGAGGGTTCGGGAAATTCGGAATTTCAGATCTGAAATTTGCGATTTCAGAATCAAGGCCTCGAGCGCCTCGACGAGCGTGGCTTTCGCCTGTTCGGCTCCGACCTGGCTCGGGTTGCAGCCCGGCGCGAGGTGCGAGGCGACGATGGTGCCGGCGGCATCGACGAGGATCAGCTCGGTCTTCGTCCCGCCGCCGTCGACGCCGATTTTGTAGGAGGAGGAATTCACACGAAGGAGCGAAGAAACAAAGACACGACAGGAGGTTTGGCTTAGCTGCTTCGCTACTTGGTGTTTTCTACGCGAGCTGCCGGCTCAGGCGGCCCTTGTACTTTTTACCGACTTCGCGGTTGAACTCGATCGCGCCGGCGACGTTCTGGCTGCGGAGGATTGGGAGCGGGTGGCCGCCGGCTTTCAGCCACTCGATGGTTTCGAGCATCATCAGGTTCAGCAACGTGGCGCCGATGAGCGTGGAAGTCGGGCCGGCCTTGGTGTCGTCGTTGACCGGCGAGATGGCGTCGCCGGGCAGGCCGAGGTTGTCGAGGACGTGGTCCGCGATCTCGTGGAGCTTTTTGCCGCCCGGATGAACGGTCGGCGTGGCCTTCGACATCTCGACGCAGCACAGCGCGACGACGTTCAGGCCTTTCTGTTTCGCGTAGAGCGCGACCTCGATCGGCGAGGAGTTTTTGCCGGAGTTGGAAATGACGATGATCGTCTCGCCCGCGTTCAGGCCGTACTGGCGGTCGTAGCGCTCGGCGATCTTCGTGCCGTAGCCGACCATGTTCTCAATGAAGCCGCCGGTGGGATCCTGGATGCCACTGACGCAGACCAGTCCACCGGCGCGACCGATGATCTCGCGGCCGATGACATCGCTGTGGCCGCTGCCGAAGGTGTGGATCACGCCGCCGTTGGCGACGGACTGGCCGATGATCGCGCCGAGTTTTTTCAGCGTCGGGGCGTTTTGTTCGCGCGCGCGCGCGAGCATGGAGGTGGCGAGGGAGTAATACGTGTCGGCGATGGAGGCCATGGGCGGGAAACAGAGGACGGATGACAGAGGACGGAGGACAGAACAAGCTCCCCTTCATCCCGGGGCCGTGCCGGTGGCGCGAAAAATCGAGCCGACGGCTCCAAGCCACAAGTACCCCAATAGGGTATTTGTGCGGGCAACGGAATGGACGTCAGGCGGATTCCCAGCGACCGTAGATGCCGCAGGGGAGGATTTTTCCGTCGGCCTGGATCGGCAGGCCGACTTCGCCGCCGTGGATGCGGCCGCCGGCGGAATGCATCAGGCCGTCGAGCAGGTTGATGACGACGGACGGCGAAAGGCGCGCGGTGTAGGCGTTGATCAGGAAGAAGAGAGGGCGGTCACTGAGGACTTGCTTGCACTCGCTGAGCAGGCGCCAGAGGTGGTCCTCGAGTTTCCACATCTCGCCGGTGCTGCCACGGCCGTACGTCGGCGGATCCATGATGATCGCGTCGTACTTGCGGCCGCGTTTGATTTCGCGGGCGACGAACTTCATGCAGTCGTCCGTGATGTAGCGGACGGGGGCGTTCGCGAGGCCGGAGAGCGTGGCGTTCTCGCGGCACCACTTGACCATGCCCTCGGCGGCGTCGACGTGGCAGACGCTGGCGCCGGCGGCGGCGGCGGCGACCGAGGCGGCACCGGTGTAACCGAAGAGGTTCAACACGCTGACTTCACGGCCGGCGGCCTTGGCGTCGCGGATCTTCTTGGAGAACCAGTCCCAGTTCACGGCCTGCTCGGGGAACAGTCCGGTGTGCTTGAAGCTCGTGGGATGGATTTTGAAAGTCAGCGCGCCGTACTTGATCGTCCAGTGCTCAGGCAGCTTCTGGCGGTATTCCCATTTGCCGCCGCCGGTTTCGGCGCGGTGGTAGAAACCATCCCAGCCGGACCACTGCTTACCCTTGGTCTTGGGCCAGATGATCTGCGGGTCGGGTCGCACCAGGTTGTACGGGCCCCACTGCTCCTGCTTCATGCCATCACCGCAGTCGAGCAGGCGGTAATCCTGCCAGCGGTCGGCGACGATGAGTCCAGGGCGGTCGATGGTCATGTGCGGCGAAGTTGCCGGCGAACGGAACGCTTGAACACGAAAAAATGGAATGGATGGCCCGCCCGGGGCTCTCACGTCCATGCGCCTGCTGTTTATCCTTTGCCTGCTGGTCGCGCCGCTGGCGGCGGCCCCGTGGCATTTCGCGAGCGGATCCACCCGGACCGGCCTGCTCGAGCTCTATACTTCGGAAGGCTGCAGCAGCTGCCCGCCGGCGGAGAGTGCCGTGGCGGAGCTGCGGACGGCGCCGGGATTGTGGCGCGATTTCGTGCCAGTGGCCTTTCACGTGGCCTATTGGGACCGCCTCGGCTGGCGCGACGGCTTCGCGACCCGGCTGTTCACCGATCGGCAGTATGCCTACGCGGCGCAGTGGCGCAGCGAGAGCGTCTACACGCCGGAGTTCGTGTTCAACGGTGCGGAATGGCGCCGGGGCACCAGCGTGCCTGCAGCGTCCGGATCCGCGGGGGTGTTGACGGTGGATTGCGCGGCGGACGGCACCCTGCGGGTGCAGTTCGCGCCGCCGGGCGACTACGAGGTCCACGTGGCGCGGCTGGGCGGTGGGATCGCGTCGGTTGTGCGGGCGGGGGAAAATGCCGGCCGCACGCTGCATCACGAATTCGTGGCGCTGCAGTTGCTCGACGCCCCGCTGGCGAATGGCGCGGCGGTGCTGCAACTGCCCCTCGCGGCCACGCCGGGTGTCGCGCGCACGGCCCTGGCGGTGTGGGTGACGCGCCGCGGGGAACTCGCGCCGCTTCAGGCGACCGGGGGTTGGCTCGATTGAACGCCCGCGGGCGGCCGCGCGCTCAGTAGGTTTCGTTGGCGGCGGTGCCGCGCTCGAGCTCGTCCATCGTCTTGAGAAATTCCTTTTCCAGATCCAGGTCGTAGGAACGCGCGAGCACGAGGATGCTCCAGAGGCAGTCGCTCAGCTCGTGCGCGAGCTTGCGGTCGACGTCATCGACGATCCGCGCGCCGGCCTTGGCCATGACGAGCTTCATCAGGTCGCCGACGTCCACGACGAAACCCTGCATGATTTCCTCGCGCGTCCAGGTGCGGCCGGTCCGGCGTTGTTCGTAGCGGACAAAACATTCGCGGATCTTCATTGCGCGGTCGGAGAGTTGGGCGAGTTCCATGGGCCCCACGCTGGCGGCGGGTCGAAGCCGGGCAAGATTTCCGTTTGCGGCGCGGCTCAGGGTGTATGTATTCACGGGCAACCCCTCCCCGCTGTGCTGAACCCCACCCGCCGCCAGTTCCTTCGTACCACCGCGCTTGCCGCCACGGCGGCTGCGCTCAGCCCGCGTTCGTGGGCCCAAACCGCCGGCGCCAACTCCGAGGTGCGCGTCGCCGTCATCGGCCTGAACGGTCGCGGCAAGGATCACCTGCAGAGCCTGCGCGCCGTGCCCGGCGTCCGACTCGTGGCGATTTGCGACGTGGACACGGCGGTGCTCGAGCGCACCGCGGCCGCGCTGGCCAAGGACGGGATCACGCCGAAAAAGTACACCGACCTGCGCGAATTGCTGGCGGCGACCGACGTCGATGCCGTCACCATCGCCACGCCGAACCACTGGCATTCGCTCGCGGGCATCTGGGCCTGCCAAGCGGGCAAGGATGTCTACACGGAGAAACCGGTTTCCCACAATGTCTGGGAGGGCCGTCAGCTCGCCGCCGCCGCGAAGAAATACAACCGTGTCGTCCAGGCCGGCGTACAGATCCGCTCCGGCGCGGGGCTGCAGGAGGCGGTGCAATGGATCCGCTCCGGCCAGCTCGGCGCCGTCAAGGTGGCGCGCGGCTTTTGCTACAAGCGCCGCAAGAGCATCGGCCGCAGCATCGGGCCCACGCCGCCGCCGGCCACCGTCAACTACGACCTGTGGCTCGGGCCGGCGCCCGAGCAGCCGCCGCATCGCGCCCGCTTTCATTACGACTGGCACTGGTTCAACACCTACGGCAACGGTGACGTCGGCAACCAGGGCATCCACCAGATGGACGTCGCCCGCTGGTTCCTCGGCGACCCGGGCCTGCCGCGCCACACGCTCAGCATTGGCGGGCGGCTGGGTTACGTCGACGACGGCGAGACGCCGAACACGCAGCTCGTGATCCACGATTACGCGGTGGCTCCGCTGATTTTCGAAGTGCGCGGCCTGCCCGCCGTGCGCGACCCGCACGAAGGCCAGGTGGGCGCGGTGGGCGCCGATGCCGCCGGGGCGCTGGCGAAAACCATGGACCAGTACCGCGGCGTCTCGATCGGCAACGTCATCGAGTGCGAGGGCGGCAGCCTGGTGACGACGGAATATTTCACCGCCACCGCCCACGACCGCGACGGCAAGGTGGTGAAGGAATTCAAGGGCACGAACCGGCACATGCAGAACTTCATCGACGTCGTGCGCAGCCGGAAGACCGCCGACCTCTATGGCCCGATCGAACAGGGCCACCTTTCGAGCGCGCTCTGCCACCTGGGCGAAATCTCGCACGCGCTCGGCGCGGCGGCGGCGCCGGGCGAGATCCGCGAACGGATCAAGGACGAGCCGGCGCTGACCGAAGCCTTCGAGCGCCTGACGGCGCACCTCGCGGCCAACCAGCTCGACCTGGAGAAAACCCCGCTGACCCTCGGTGCGATGCTCGCGGTCGACGCCAGCGCCGAACGCTTCACCGGCAAGAACGCCGCCGCGGGGAACGCGCTGCTGACGCGCGCCTACCGCAAGGGCTACGAGGTGCCGCAGCTGGCGTGAGGGCTAGGGAAGCGGCAAGGGGAAAGAGGTAAGGGGTCGAACCGCAGAAGATCGGGGCATTGACGCTTACCGCCTCCCGCTTCCCCCTTACCGCACATAAAGCGGCACGGCCGCTTTATGTGCCATACAGGCGGTCGCCGAAATCGCCGAGGCCGGGGAGAATGTATTTCTTCGCGTTGAGCTCGCGGTCGAGCGCACCGGTGTGGATCGGCACATTGGGATGGGCTTTCTCGACGACGGCCACGCCTTCGGGCGACGACACGATGCAGACGAAGACGATGTCCTTTGCGCCCGCGGCCTTCACGACATCGAGCGCCTGCGCGGCCGAGCCGCCGGTGGCGAGCATCGGGTCAACGACGATCGTGCGTTTGCCCTCGAGCGGCGGGAGCTTGCAGTAATAGCTGCGGGCGATCGCGGTGGTATGGTCGCGTTCGAGGCCGACATAGCCGACCGACACATCCGGAAAAATATCCTGAAACGGCTGCACCATGCCGAGGCCGGCGCGGAGGATCGGCACGATCGCGAGCGGCTTGGCGAAGATGCGGCCGGTGAGCGGCTCGAGCGGGGTTTCGATGGCCTTGTCCTCCATCGCGAGATCGCGCGTGGCCTCGAGCGCGAGCAGCAGCGAGATCTGGTAGCTGAGCGTGCGGAACAGCGCGGGCTTGGTGGTCTTGTCGCGCAGGTGGGTCAGCACGTGGGCGCCGAGCGGATGGGTGAGGATGTTCAGCGGCATAAAATCAGAGGACAGAGGACGGATGACAGAGGACGGAGGGCAGAACAAGCCCGGCGCAGAGCCGGGGATATTGTTCGTTTTTCAATGTTCATCGTTCATTGGCCATTTCGAGCTGGAGGCAGACTCAGTCCGAGATGACCAATGAACATTGAACGATGAACTTTGAAAAATGTGGCCGCAGGCCACCGCGCCGTTACGGCGACAGGTTCAGCACGTGTTGTGCCGGTCCCGGCAGGAGCGGCGTTGGCTTGCCTTCGGCCCAGGCTTCGTGGCCGGCGCGGTAATAGGGAGACAGCGGGTTGCCACTCTGGCCGCCGGGCATGTGGAAGAGGGCCTGGTCCTCGTGACCGGGGGAAATGACCATGCGCTCGCTCGCGCCGAACGTGGGCGCCTGCACGCGCGGCATGTCGGCGGCACCGGGCAGCGGTTGCGACGGCATGTCGAGGAAACGGGCGAGCATCGACGGCAGCATGCGGCTGAAGGGGTGGCGCATCCGCAGCTGGGTGTAATTGCCCCAAGTGAAGCGGGCGGGCGTCGAACCGGCCTTGGCGATGTCCGCGTTCACGCGGTCGGCCGCCGCGAGCAGGAGATCGTCCCAAGCGGTGTAGTCAGGATTGAGGAGCGACAGAGGCTGCTCTTGCGTCAGGCGCCAGACGGCGTCCTCGGTCTGAAAACCGGAGGCGACGAAACCCGGGTCAGCCGCTTTGGCTTTCTCGAAAAACGGCGCCAGCGTGAGCTCCGTCACCTTCATGCGCCACGCGCGGACGATGCGGTAGGCCGCGGAGTCGATGCTCGCGTGGCCGTCCCAGGTCCGGACGGCGTCGCGCAGCGCCGCGCGATCCTTGTTTCCGGCCACGGCGGCGTCGGTGAGGGTCGCGAGCAGGAATTTCTGCCAGCGCTCAAGAAAAACCGCGCGGTCGTCGAGCTGGATGGCGAGCAAATCGGCGGGCACGGCCTTTTTGCCCGAGGACACCAGCGCGCGGAGATCGTCGCGAATCTGGCGGCCGCGCGCGCCCTGATTGTAGCCGCCGTCGCCGACCTTCGCATAGGCGTCGCCGCCGACCAGCCGCTGATTCGCGGTCCAGAGGATGCCCTCGGGCGGGTTCAGGACGACCGGCACCTCGTCGGGATTGAGCCAGCCGTTCCAGCGGCGGTCACCGTAGCCCCAGGAAACCGGCAGGCGCCCGGGGAAACCTTCGCGGCGCGGGATTTTTCCGGTCAGCGTCCAGGCGATGGCGCCGCTGCGGTCGGCCACGACAAGGTTCTGGTTGGGCATACCCGCGTGGTGGGCGACGTCGATGGCGGCGGGTACATCGGTGGCCGTTTCCAAATCGAGGATCGTCAGGTTGGTGGCCTCGGGGTCGTGCGCATTCCAGCGCAGCGCGAGGTGGCGCCCGGGCTGCGGGTTGGCGAAGAGCGGGCCCCATTCGGTCCAGCGAACGACGAAATCAACCGGCTTGCCGCCGCGCACGTTGATCGTCTCGTGACGGTCCTCGAGTTCCGCGAAGCCGTGCGGCGTGCGGTAGAAAACCTTGGCGGTGTTGTCGACCTCGACGCTGACCACGTCGATCGTGTCGATGTAAGAATTGGTGTAGCCCCACGCGATCATCCCGTTGCTACCCGCGACGAGCGCGGGCACGCCGGGGAGCGTGACGCCGACCACGCGATGGGCGGTGCCGGCGGCGTCGGTCCATTTCATGACCGCGCGGTACCAGATGTGCGGCACGTTCAGGTTGAGGTGCATGTCGTTCGCGATGATCGCGCCGTTGGCGCCGTGTGCGCCCGAGACCGCGAGGCTGTTCGAGCCGGGCAGCATGCGTTCCTGAAGAGAGAGCAGGGCGGTCGGCGTGCCTTCCCCGGATTTTTTCAGGCGCAGCTGCGGCAGCGCCGGCGCGGGAAACGTGCTGCCATCGAGCGCCGCGTCCCACGAACCGCCGTGCGGGGCAAAGAACTCGGCGCCGCTGCTGCCGAGCGTGTCGCGCAGGGCCTGCAGGCTGATCTCATCCTGGCCGGACGCATCCTGCAGGTCGAACCACATGGCGTAGATGACGAGCAGGCTGTCCTCGGTTTTCCACGGCTGCGGGTCGCTGCGCAGGAGCGTGTATTCCCACGGCGTCTGTGGCAGCGCGGCGAGGCCGGCGTTGATGCCGGCGGCGTAGGCCTCGAGCACAGCGCGCTTTTCCGGGGAGACGAGCGCGAGGGCTTTTTCCGCGGTGCGGCGAAAGCCGTGCAGCCGGTGCGATTTGTCGTAGTCGAGTGCGGCGGCGCCGAACAGCTCGGACAATTCGCCCGCGCCGCTGCGGCGCATCAGGTCCATCTGGAAGAAGCGGTCCTGCGCGTGGAGAAAACCCAGGGCGCGGGCGGCATCGGCGCGCGTCGCCGCCGTGATGGTCGGCACGCCGAGCGCGTCACGCTCGACCGCCACCGGCGCGCCGAGGCCTGACAGCTTCACCGTGCCGTCGAGCGCGGGCAGGCTGCCGTTGATCCGCCACCAGGCCCAGCCGGTGGCGAGCAAAAGCAGCGCCAGCACGGAGCCGAGGATCCAAGCCAGGATCTTGAGGGATTTCTTGAGCGGCGAGGTCACCGGGGAAAATCAGACCTTTTCCCACGGCCGCTCGGCGGCGTTCTCGCGGCCCTCGTCGTAGTCGAGGAAATCGAACATCGTGAGCACCGGTTTGCCGGCGAGGCCGTTCTGCTCGATGCGCATCTGCAGCCGGCTGGCGGCGACGTCGCGCCAGCCGCGTTTGCACATGAAGAAATTCCAGATCTCGCATTCCTCGTCGGTGTGCGCCTTGCCGCGGGTCTCGGCCCACGCGAGCACCTCGGCGTCGGAAGCGCCGGCGAGCACGCGCTTGGTCAGCTCGGCGTGACTGACGCCGAGGAAGCGGCAGCAGCGGGCGTCGAAGACCGTGGCCTCGCGAACATCGCCGAGATTTTCGACGTAGTCGGCAGGGAGTTTGCCGGCGGCGTGGAGGCGGATCTTGTCGAGCATGCGGCCGAAATAAACGACGCGGCCGACTTTCGCGTAGGGACTGCGGAGACCGGGAATGTGGGGCATGGTGGTAGAGTCACCGGACAGGTGACAGAAAACCGGGCGCAGAACAAGCCGGAGGCGGCAGGCAGTGGTGAAGGAAATCCACCCGCTCGTCGCGGGTCAGAGGCTACCCGACGCACCAATCCAGCGAATGGGTTTCGTCAGATTGGAGGCGGGACTGATAGCCCCGTCTCCATAAAGGAGGAACCGCTCAGATGTTATCCCAAGCGCGCGTCCCCATCGGGTCGCGGCCCTCGTCGTATTCGATGTGGTCGATGATCGTCTCGATCCCCCGGCCCTCGAGCCCGCTGTCCTTGAGGCGCTGCGGCAGCACGGACGTGCGTTCGTCGCGCCAGCCGAGTTTCAGGATGAAACGATTCCACATATGGCATTCCTCGTCGGTGCGCGCGGTGCCGCGGGCATGAACCCAGGCGAGGATTTCCTCATCGGTGCCGCCGGCGAGCGTGCGCTCGGCCAGCGCGGCGTGTGTCACGCCGAGAAACCGGCAGCAGCGGCCGTCGAGGGTGAAGTGCTGGGCGTCGCCGACATTGTAGCCGGCCGGCAGCTGGCCGGCGGCCTGCAGGCGGATCTTGTCGAGCATGCGGCCGAAGTAGATGAAGCGGCCGACCTTGGCGTAAACACTGCGGAGTCCGGGTACGTGAGGCATGGGGAATCAGGGGACAGAGGTCAGGAGACAGAGGACAGATGACGGGCGGCGGACGGCGGGACAAGGCGGAGCGTTCGTTGGCGCGGGCAGCGGCGGGAAATTTTCGCCGGCACAGCGCGTTGTAGGGCCGGCGCTCGTCGCCGTGCCGCGAACGTTGGCATTATCCCGGCCTGCCGACGAGCGGCAGCCCTACACCAGACAGGACTTTAGTCTCTGGCGTAGTAGGCCCAAGTGGCCATCAGGCCGAGCAGGAAGGTGGGGAAGTTGACCCACAGCTGGTGGAAAGGGACCGGATAATGATGCACGGCCCAGATGACCGCCACGTGCTTGATCGCGATCAGCACCCAGCAGAGCAGGATGATCTTCTCCGCCCGCGGGTTCGCCGGCACGGGACGCCGCACGTGCACCTCCTCGATGAAGGCGTGGCTGAGGTCGTCCGGATTGCGGCGGCCGAAAAAGTGCAGGAGGTTGGCGAACATCCAGCGCCTACCTTACTCCGCTGGACCGAAAAAGAAAGCCCCGCGTCGGGCGGGGCTGGGTGGCTCGATTTTCTGTAGCGGCGCTCTATGAGCGCCGATCAGTCGAGACGGCGGTCATAGACCGCCGCTACAGAAATACTCAGGCTTGGTGGCGACGCCGATGCGCGGCGAAGCTCAGCAGGCCCGCGCCGGTCAACAGCAGCGCTCAGGTCGACGGCTCCGGCACCGGCGTGAAGTCGAGGTAGAGGCTCGTGCCGTCGGAGGAGAGGCTGAAGGTCGTGCTCGGCATCAGGCCGGCTTGGAATTGGGTGCTGTCGAACGTGAAGTCCGCCGCATTGAAAGTGCCGGTGATGGCGGCGGCCTCGGCGATCTTGATGTGGTAGCTCTGGCCGAGCGCGAAGGCGTTGGTGTAGTTGGTGGCGCCAGCGGAGTCGATCGTCTCCACCTGGATCAGGAAGCTGCTCACGCCGAGCAGCGAGAGGTCGAGATTGCCGGAACTCACGAGCAGGCTGTGTTCCCCCGGGGCGGTGGCATCCTGCAGAATGACGTGGTAGCCGCCGCCGGAGGCGAAGGCGACGTTGGTTTGGAAACCGAGCGTGCCCGCGAAGTGGGCGCTGTCCGTGAACACGCCGGGATAAACCATCTGGCCGGTGCCGAAAGTGATCGTGTTGGCGGTCTGGCCGGTGCCCGAAACGGCGGTGGGGGCAAAAGTGCCGAGGCCGCCGAGCGCGCCGGAATTATAAACCAGCGGATTGGTCAGCGTGACGCCCGCGTTGATGAGCAGGCCGCCCTGCGTGACGGTGATGGCTCCGGTGCCGGCGGAGTCGGAATAACCCAAGCCCACGACGGCGTGGCCGGTGACGAACGTGCCGCCGCTGTAGGTATTGTGGCCGTGCAAGTAGAGGGTGTTGTTGTTACCGGTCGAGGAATAGGCGGTGACCGAGGCGCCGGAGCCGGAGATGGTGCCGCCGAAATCCGCGTCGAGGGTATCGTCACTGGTGTCGATGGTGAGCGCGGAACCGGTCGCCAGCACGAGGTTGCCCTTGTCGCCGGAGATGCCGTGGATCACGGGTGCCATGGCGTTGCTGCCGAAGGCGACCGTCGCGCTGCCGTCATAGAAGTCGAGTTCGGCCGAACCGGCGGCATGGTTGTTGTCCAGGGTCAGCGTGCCGTGCTGGACGCCGATGTAGCCGCTGAAATTGGTGTTGTTGCCGGACAGCGCGGCGGCGCCCGGGGAACTGTCCATGGTGCGAAACAGGTCGATGCCACCGGAGCCGGAAATGATGCCGGAGAGCGTGAACGACTGGCCGCCGAGGAGATCGAGCGTCGTCGAGGGTCCGGAGAAGGTGATGTCGTTGGTGATATTCACCCCGCCGGTGGTGGCGAGCAGGCCGACGCTGCCGCCGGTGTCGGCCGCCAGCGTGATGCCGCCGGTGCCGAACGCCGCCGAATTGCCCACTTCCAGGGTCAGGCCCTCGATGCCCGCGTTGATCGTCGTGCCGCCGGCGTAGGAGTTGGCGCCGGGCAGGTAGATGAAGCCGTTGGCGAAGGCGGAGCTGGCGTAGGACGGCGTGCCGTACACCACCTTGCGCGTCGTATCCAAACCGGAACCGGTGTCGGCGAGGTCGGAGGCGAGCGTGAGATAACCGCCGTTGCCGGCGGTGAAGCGCAGCGTGTTCGCGGTCTGGTCGGCGTTGGTGACGGTCGACGTCTTGATCGGGCCGCTGAGCGTGGCGTCGGTCATCGTGCCGAGGTAAACGCCGTCGTTAAAGCCCGTGAGGTCGATCGGGCTCGAGATCGTGACCGGGGAGTTGTTGGCGTCGTGGGAATCGAAACCGATGACGCCCCAGGTGTTGGTCTTGTTGAAGAGGCTGAGGAATTCCGGCGCGTCGATCGGGTTGGCGGAATTCGCCACCGAGGCTGCGTAGTCCGTGTAGCCGACGTAGCTGCTGCCAACCTGGTTGCCGGCGCCGGCGGCGACGAGACCCGAGGGGGTGTTGGGAATGGACGAGGTAATCCGGCCGTCGCCGTCGAAGATGACGATGCCGGCATTGGAGCCCGCGAGGGTCGTGCCGGTGTAGGTGTTGGTGCCTTGGAGGAAGAGTTTGAGCGGCGCCGAGATGCCGCCGACGGTCAGGCCGCGGCCGGCGTGGGTCGCGCCGTTGCCGGCGGTGTCGCTGAGCGAGGTCCGGACGTAGAGCGTGCCGCCGCCGTTGCCGAAGGCGTAGTTGTATTGGCCGGCGTTGTCCGTCGGCGTGAGCCCGCCGGTCAGGATCGCGCTGGTTGCGGTGCCGATGCGGATCGAGCTGTTGTTGAAGCCGAGCGCATTGGCGCCGGAGTTGGACAGGTTGATGTCGCCAGCGAAGGTGTTGGTGGGCTTGCCCGGCATGCTATCGATGCCGATGGCGCCGGTCGAGGCGGTGCTGAAGTGCGACGACACCTGGGTGAAAAAGTCGCTGGCGGTCGGGTTGTTGAGGCCGGCGTAGCCCTGGGTGGTCACGGTGACGTTGCCGGTGGCGGGGATGGCGTCGTTGCTGCCGAAGACCAGGGAGCCGTTGACCGTGGTGCCGCCGGTATAGGTGTTGGGGCCGGTCGTGGGATTGAGGATCAGCACGCCCGCGGCGCCGACGGTCAGCGTGCGGGCGCCGCCGCTTTCGCCGATGGCACCGGTGATGTAGACCGGGTTGCGCTGTTGGGCGCCGGCGACCTGGAGGTTGCCGGTGCGGTCCGCCGCCTCGACATTGGCGAGCGAACTCTGGACGAGGATCGTCGTGTTGTTGGCGAGGGTGATGCCGCCGCTGAGGGTGAGCGGCGCGTCCCAGCTCTTGAGGTTGATGCTGCCGCCGGCGGCGCTGTTCAGCACGAAATTGTTGGCGAGCGTCTGCGAGCCATGGGCGGTCAGGGAACCGGCATGCAGGAAGGTCACCGTGCCCGAGCCGAACGGGTTGTTGTTCCAGAACACCACCCGGTTGGCCACGCTGTCGAAGTCGAGCGTGATGTTGCCGGTGTTGGTGTTGTCCGGCGCGGTGTTGTTGAAGATGAAGGTGCCGCCCGAGGCCTTGAGCGTCAGATCGCCGGAGCCCGTGACCGCGCCGCTGATCACGGCGGTGTTGTAGCCGATATCGAAAGTCTGCGCCGTCGGCACGTTGAGCGTGACGTTCGGCCCGAAAAACAGCGCGCCGGGGTTCGTGGAGCCGCCGGCAGCGAGTCCGCCCAGCAGCGTCAGCGTCGCGGAACCGCTGCCCGGGTCGAAGTGGAAATCGTCATCATGGTCCAGCGTCACCTTGTTCACCGCAAAATTGGACGGCAGCAGGATCTCCTCGTTGAGTGACGCGCCGAGGTAGATGTTCTCGCTGCCGGTGCCGGCGGGCGTGACTTCACCCTGCCAGCCGGTGCCGCTGCCGACGGGCAGGCCGTCGACGTCGACGCCGGTGCCGGTCCACACCAGGGTCTGGGCTGAAAGCGAGGCGGCAAAAAACAGGGCGAGAAAAAGAACCGGGGTGGTGCGCTTCATCGGCGGACAAACTGCCGCACACGCTCCGCGTGCTCAACGAGAATGTGCCGTTTTCCCGAGGGAAACGGCCGGTTTTCGCCCACGATTTTCCGGGTTCTACCCCAGAATGGTCAGCACGATGCCCGCGAGGATGCCGAGGACAGCGGGGAGTTTTTTCGTGCCGCCGGTTTCGTGGTAGAGCCAGATGCTGCCGGCGAAGGCGACGAGCGTGCTGCCGCGGCGCAGGCTGGCCACGACGGAGATGAGCGCGTCGGGGTTGCGCAGTGCGTCGAAGTAGACGAAGTCCGCCACCAGCAGCGCGGCCGCGATCAGCGGGATGCTCCAGCGCCAGTGGAATTCATTGCGCGGCCACCAGCGGCGCCACCAGCCGACGAGCAGCGGGATCATCACGACCGGAAGATAGATCATGAACCACGCCTGCACGGTGGCGGCGCTGAGCCCGAGCCGACCGAGCAGGTATTTGTCGTAGAGCCCGCTCGCCGCGTTGAGGATGGTACCAATCACCATGTAGCCGACCCACTTGTTGCGATGGAAGTGCACGCCCTCGGCCTGGCCGGCGAGCGACAGGCCGTAGAAGGAGCCCAGCGTGATCAGCACGCCGGCGGTTTCGAGTCCGGTCGGACGCTCCCCGAGCACGACGAGCGCGCCGGCAAACGTCCACAGCGGGCTCGTCGCCCGGATCGGAGCCGCCAGTGAGAGCGGCAGGTGCTTCACGCCGAAGTAGGTGAACGACCACGACGCCGCCACGAGCGCGGACTTCGCCATCAACAGCAGGTGCATCTGCCAGCCCAGCGGCGTGGGAATCAGTGCCGCCGGCAGCAGCGCCGGCGCCGCGTGTCCGACCCCGACCAGCGCGAGCCACACGATCGCGCCGCAGGTCGAGCTGGCGAAGACGACCGCGAGCACCGCATTGTCGCGCAGCGCGTGCTTCTGGCTCAGTTCATAGCAACCGAGAAAGAAGGCGGAAACGAGACTGGCGGCGATCCAGGGCATGGGCGCAATGCGCGGTTAGACGTTAGGAGTTATGGGTTGAGTGGGCGGAAACGCGCAAAACCAACATGCGAACGCCAGCCCGTCAATCGACGGACCCCATTTGCCCCGCCTAACCTCTAACACCTAACTCTTAACTTCCGGCTGGCTAGGCTAGCCGGGCGCACGCGCGATGCCGCGGACACGTCACCAGATGATCGTTCACCATGCCGGTGGCCTGCATGTAGGCGTAGCAGATGGTGCTGCCGACGAATTTGAAGCCGCGCTTTTTCAGCTCCTTGCTCATCGCGTCGGACTCCGGCGTCGTGGCCGGGATCTTCATGCGGCTGGTCAGGTTGTGCTGGATCGGTTTTCCATCGACGAAAGTCCAGATGTAGCGGGCGAAGGATCCGAACTCTTCCTGCACGGCGATGAAGGCGCGGGCGTTGAGCACCGAGGCCTCGACCTTCAGGCGGTTGCGGATGATGCCGGGGTCGAGCATCAGGCGCGCTTTCTTCTTCTCGTCGTAGCGGGCGACCGCGTTGACGTCGAAATTCCGGTAGGCTTCGCGATAAGTTTCGCGGCGGGCGAGGATGGTGGCCCAGCTCAGGCCGGCCTGCGCGCCCTCGAGGATGAGCATCTCGAAGAGGTGGCGGTCGTCATGCGACGGCACGCCCCATTCGGTGTCGTGATACTCGTGCTGCAGTTCGGCTTCGGCCCAGGGACAGCGCCCGCCTTCGCCCGACGGGCTCCGGCGCGGCAAGGTTCGTTTGGATTGGTCGCTCATGTGGGCAGGGACGATAGCAGGCCGGCCTGACAACACCCTGTCAGCAGACTTGCCGCGCGCGCAATCCCTGTCGTATCCTGTCCTTCCTATGGGACGTCAATGGCTCCACGCAAAACGCGCGATCGTTAACCTCAAGAAAGGCCAGGTAGTCGGCAAGCTGGTGAAGGAAATCACCGTGGCCGCCAAACTCGGCGGCGGCGATCCCGCCGGCAACGCACGCCTCTTCGCCGCGCTCGAAAAGGCCCGCAAGGCCAGCGTCACGCGTGACGTCATCGAGCGCGCCATCGCCAAGGGCGCCGGCACGGGCGGCGACAAGACCAGCCTGGACCACGTCGCCTTCGAAGGCTACGCGCCGCACAAGGTGCCGGTGATCGTTGAGGTCTACACCGACAACCAGCAGCGCACCGCGCCGGAGATCCGCGTGCTCTTCAAGAAGGGCGTGCTCGGCACCGCCGGCAGCAACAAGTTTCTCTTCGACCACGTCGGCATGGTGGAGGCGCACACCGCCGCGAGCGGCGTCGACCTCGAGGGCATCGCGATCGAAGCGGGCGCGAACGATTTCTCCCCGCTGAGCCACGCGGAGAACGACGACATTCCCGAAGGCGCCACCGGCGCGCGCTTCATCACCGACCGCACCGGCGTGCACAACGTCTCGGTCTGGCTGAAGGAGCACGGCTGGAACGTCGTCACGGCCGAACTCGGCTACCTGCCGAAGCAGTTCCCCGAGCTCGACGACACGGCGCGCGCCGAAGTCGGCGAGTTCCTGCACGAGCTGTCGGAGCACGACGACGTGCAGCGCGTGTGGGCGGCGGTGAAGTGACGCTCCCCTCCGCGGGAGCATCATCCTGATCCCGCCGTGGCGGGAGAAGGATCCACGCCGTCGGCGCGGGTTGCGAAGATTTATTCTCGGCGATGGAGATGCCACGCGGCGCTCGGGGACTAGCGCGCCGGGTTTTATTCCGTCATCCTGAGCCGTGCGAAGGACCCAGGTGGGCCTTCGAACACGGCATCGTCTTCGCGCATGCCCTTGGGTCCTTCGCACGGCTCAGGATGACCGTAGCGAAAATGAATTGGGTTGGGGGTGCGAAAAACAAAAGCGCGCGCGCGTGCTCCTGAAAATAATAAACCCCGGGGCCAAGGCCGCGGGGTTTAATAAAACGCCAACCGAATGACCGGCGGCGGAGGAAGAAAGAAGGGCAACCCGAAGGTTACTTCTTCTTTTTGCCGGCCTTCTTGGCCTTCTTCTTGGCGGGTTTCTTTTTGGCCATGGCTCAGAATTAAAAATTTTTCGCGCGACTGCACGATTAATTTTCAGTTTTAGCGCGCGGTGAGCGCGGCGAGTTCGGCGAGATATTTTGTCGTGCCGCCGAAAGTTTTCTCGAGCGCTTCCGCGCGATAGCGCCAGCGCCAGTTGCCCGACGGAATTCCCGGCGTGTTGAAGCGCGCCTCGCTGCCGAGCGAAAAAACATCCTGCAGCGGCAGGACCGCGAGGCGCGCGGGACTCGCATAGCTCGCGCGGATGAAATCCCACGCGATGTCGTCGCCGGAAATCCGCAGGTAGCGGCGCACGTGGTCGCGCTCGAACTCGCTCGCATTGCGGTACCAGCCCGCGGTCGTGTCGTTGTCGTGCGTGCCGGAATAAATCACGGCGTTGCGCGGCGCGTTGTGCGGCAGGTAGAGATTCTTCGCATCGCCGCCCCAGGCGAACTGGAGCACGAGCATGCCGGGCAGGCCGGTGGCGGCGCGCAGCGCATGCACGCCCTCGGTGAGCACGCCGAGATCCTCGGCGATGATGGCCGCCCCGGGGACCGCACGCTGGAAGGCGCGGAACAGATCGAGGCCGGGACCCGGCACCCATTCGCCGGTGCGGGCGTTGGCCGCGGGCAGCGGCACGCGCCAGTAGGCCTCGAAGCCGCGGAAGTGGTCGATGCGCACGACGTCGCACTGGTCGAACGCGGCGCGCAGGCGCGCGCACCACCACGCGTAGCCGTCGGCCTGGTGTGCCTTCCAGGCGTAGAGCGGGTTGCCCCAGAGCTGGCCGTCGGCGGAAAAATAATCCGGCGGCACGCCCGCCACCGCGACGGGCAGGAAGGTCTTCGGGTTGAGTTCGAAGAGCTCCGGATGCGCCCAGGCATCGGCCGAGTCGCCGGCGACGAAGATTGGCAGATCGCCGATGATTTGGATTTTCCGCTCCTTCGCCGCGGCGCGCAACTGCGCCCACTGGCCGGAGAACAGGTACTGGCCGAAGCGCCAGCTGTCGATCGCGTCGGCGAGCTTGGCCCGCAACGGCGACTTCAGCGCGCGCGCGTGGTCGCGCAGGTCGGCCGGCCATTCCCACCAGGCGCTGCCGCCGAAATTCGCCTTCAGTGCGCGGAAGTAGGCGTAGTCGTCGAGCCAGTGCGCTTCGCGCGCGCAGAATTCCGCATAGCTGCCGTACGGCAGCGCCGGTTGTTTTTGACGGAAGAGTGCCGCCGCCATCTCGAGCAGGCGCGGCTTAAGCCGGGCGATGCCGTCGAAGTCCACTTGGTCGGTGGAGAGCGCGGCGAAGGCCGTGAGCTCGCTCGCCGGCAGCAGGCCGTAGCGCACGAGCGGCGCGAGGTCCACGAGGTTCGTGTTGCCGGCGAAGGCGGAATAACACTGGTACGGCGAGTCGCCGTAACCCGTCGGCCCGAGCGGACACACCTGCCAGTACTTTATTCCGGCAGCCTGTAGAAAATCGAGGAAGCGCACCGCGTGCTGGTCGAAGACGCCGCAGCCTTGTCCGCCCGGCAGCGCGGTCGGGTGCAGCAACACGCCCGCGCCGCGGTCCTGAAGCCAGTTGAAGAGAGGCAGGGAAGTTTCGGCGGTGGAAGATTTGGCGCGAGGTGCGGGCACGGGGAAAGCAGAAGGGGAAATGGGGAGGGCGGGAATACTAATTTGGATCCAGCGAACACTCTATGATATGGGAAGGGTTACCGTCATCCTGAGCCGTGCGAAGGATCCAAGCGGACGTTCGTGGCATGCCCCACCTTGGGTCCTTCGCACGGCTCAAAATGACGGTTTGAGGCGTCTGGATTGAGAAGTGGATCGGGTGATTCGGCTGCGACGATTGACGAGAGGAAAACCGGCGGGCAGGGTCCCCCCATGAAAACCAAGCTGTTGGTGATCGCGCTGGCGCTGGGCGCCGGGCTGGGACTCGGGGCGGCGGAAGCGGCGAAGGATCCGCAGATCGAAAAAATCGTGACGGAGATATCGCCAGCCAACATCGAGACCACGATCAAGAAACTCGTGTCGTTCAAAACGCGCCACACGCTTTCCGATACCACGAGCGCCGATACCGGCATCGGCGCCGCGCGCAACTGGATCAAAAGCGAGATGGAACGCTATAGCCGCGAGTCGGGTGGACGGCTCGTCGTGGCGTTCGATGCGTTTCACCAGCCGCCGGTATTGCCCCGCCTGCCGCAGGGCGCGGAGATTGTGAACGTCGTGGCGACACTGCCCGGCACCCAGGCGGCGGGGAAGGATCGCGTCTATGTGATCAGCGGCCACTACGACACGCGCTCGCTCGGGATCATGGACACCGACACCTTCGCGCCCGGCGCCAACGACGACGGTTCCGGCACCGCGGCGGTGATGGAGCTGGCGCGCGTGATGTCGCACTACGAGTTCGACGCCACGCTCGTGTTCATGACCGTCGCCGCCGAGGAGCAGGGCCTGCAGGGCGCCGCGCACTGGGCGAACACCGCCAAGGCAAACGGCGTCAATGTCGCCGCCATGTTCACGAACGACATCATCGGCAACACGCTCCACGAAGATGGCAGCCACGATCGCTCGCATGTGCGGGTGTTCGCCGAAGGCGTGCCACCGGGGACGCCGGTATCCGATGAGGTGCTCGCGCAACTGAAGACCGGCGGCGAAAACGATTTTCCTACGCGCCAGCTCGCGCGGCTGATCCAGGCGACGGGCGCGCGCTACGTGCCGCAGCTGCCGGTGCGGGTCATGTACCGTCGCGATCGCTACCTGCGCGGCGGCGACCACTCGCCGTTTCTCGATGCGGGCTTCGCCGCGGTGCGCTTCACCGAGCCGTACGAGGCCTTCACGCGCCAGCATGAGAATGTCCGCGTCGAGAACGGCATCCAGTACGGCGACCTGCCGGAGTTCGTGGATTTCGCGTACATCGCCGACGTCGCGCGCGTCGATGCCGCCGCGCTCGCCGAATTGGCCAGCGCTCCCGCCGCGCCGCGCGGCGTGGAGGCGGACGCCTACAAACTCGAGAACGACACGACACTCCGCTGGGAGGCGAACGCCGAGCCCGATCTCGCCGGTTATCGCATCGTCTGGCGCGAGACCACCGCGCCGCAATGGGAACACTCGCTCGACGTGCCGAAGGAAACGCTGCGCTACACCGTGAAGGGCGTGTCGAAGGACAACGTGATCTTCGGCGTGCAGGCGGTCGACGCGACGGGGCACACGAGTCCGGCGGTGTACCCGAAGCCGCGGCGCGCGCCGTAAGGAAGTTTGGCGTGGGAAGAGCTTTATGCCCCGACGTTGCACGCTCGCGCGCGTTTTTAGTCGGGGCATAAAGCCCGTCCCACGTCGAACCTACAGTCCGTCCCGCCTCCCGATCATTTCGCTCAGAGCATCGCGAACACGATCAGCGCCGTGGTGGCGAAGGCCAGGCCGAGCGTGACGCCGTAGGCGGCGCAAAGAACGAACGTCTTGGCGATCGTGCGCTTCCAGGAATTGGCGAAGAGCCGGCGCAACATCATCACCGGGTAAACCATCAGCCACAGTCCCGCGAAGAATATCAGCCAGCCGCGCAGGCCGTTGCTCAGCAGGCCGGCGATTCCTGCCCAGCCGTCGCGGAAGAGCAGCCAGAGAAAGATGAAGGTATGGAAGTGAATCGCGACGACGAGGTGCTGCAGGTACGCCAGGCCGGATTTGCGGAAGAGTACGCGGGTATAGAGCGCGAAGAGCGGAAGGCAGAAGAGCAGCATCTTCGGGATGGCGTGGACGAAGGCCTCGGCCATCTCGTGCTGGTGCCGGTAGGCGTAATCGCCCTTCTCCTCGACGACCTTCTCGAAGGCGGATTTCGGCTCCGCGGGTTTGTGGCCGCGTTTCGCCTTTTCCTTCGGCGCCGCGGCCGGGTCGGCGGGTTTCTCCGTGTCTTCCTCGGCGGCATCATCCTTGCGGGCTTCCAGCGACTGCAACGCTTGCGTAATTTTCTCGGCCTTCTCCGGGTTGCTGGCGTCCTTTTTGGCCTGTTCCAGCACCGCTTTCAGGCCGGGGCCCGCGCCGATCTGCACCGCCGGCTTGTCGGAGTCGGGGTTGATCAGGTTGTCCTTCGGGATTTTGTCCTCGGTGAACCGGACGAAGAAAAACAGGATGCTGATGAAGATATAGAGCCGCAGCGGCGGCATCTGCGCGGCGCGGTGACCGCCATTGAACTCCGCGCTCAGCACGCCCGGGCGGAAGAGCAGCGTGACGATGTTGCGGAACAGCTTCGTGTCGAAATGGAAGAAGTTCTCCAGCGCATCATGCAGCGCGTGGCCGAAGCCCTTCTTGAAATCGAAGTCGTGCTGGCCGCACTTGTGGCAGAACGGGCCCTTGAGTTCGGTGCCGCAGTTCTCGCAGTGCGTGTGGATCGGGCCGTGGTGCCCGTGGGCCTCGCTCGCGTGGGCGGCGACCTGGTCGGCGGCCACCGCCTCGACCACCGGCGGGAGCGAAAGATCCGGCGGTTCAGGGTCGGGCGTCATGGCGGCGGTTCAGGTTTTGTGCGGGCGGTCCGGATGCAGCAGGCGGTGGACTGCTTGCAGCAGTGCAACGGGGCGAAACGGCTTTAGCAAGAACGGGTCGGCCGAGTTGGCCGGACGCATCTCCTGGCCGTCCTCGTCGCTGCCGAGGCCGCTCATGAAAAGGATCGGGACGTCGGCGCGCACGCGGCGCAGCAGGTCGGCCACGGTGTGGTCGCCGGTATTCGGCATGTGCATGTCGCTCACGATGGCCGTGATTTCGGTGCGGCGCGCGGTCAGCACGGCGACGGCATCGGCGGTGTCCACCGCGGTGACGGTGCGGTAGCCGTGGTCGTTCAGGATGGTCTCGAGCAGTTCGCGGACGCTGTCCTGGTCGTCGGCGACGAGGATGAGCTCACCGTTGGCGCGGGGGAAAGGGGAAGCGCTGGAGTGACCGGGGGCCGGGGACGAAGACGGGGGAGTGGGATGAGCCGCTTCCGGGGTCAGCATGATGCGAGGGCGGAGAACCGGAATTGAAGCTGGCGGGAACGCGGCAGCAGGTGGCGGGAGACGGCTCCGGAGCGGGCGCCACTGCCCGCTGGGAAAAGGGAAAGGAGATTAGGAAGGACCGACATTTTTGACCATGGCGGGGCCAGACAACCGGCCCGTTGTGCGGGCAAGAAGAGGGACCGGCGGCGGCGGCGCAACTGAAAACAAAAAACGCCGGCCCGAAAGGGGCCGGCGGAAGGGGAGAGGGCGGAATGTGGTCCGGGACTGGCACCGCCCGCCTGGGTTGGTTGGCCGGTCCGGAGACCGGCCCTCCAGCCAAGGGGACTTATTTGTTTTCCCGCAGGGTGATCGTCCCGTTCATCGAGGTCAGCTTGATGTCGATGCCGCCGCCGTTGAGGGTGCCGACGATTGACTTGCCGCCGAAGTTCGGGAGCGGGGGCAGCGGCGCCATCGGGGCGACGAGGGTGTTGCCGTTCACCGACACGATCACGCGGGCTTCCGGCGCTTCCGGGGCCTCGGGGGCTTCGGGTTGTTCCGGTTTCTCAGGCTTCTCCGCCTTCGGGGTCGGCGTGGGCGCGGCACCTTCGGCCCGGGCGCGGTCACGTTCCGCCTTCTGGCGCTCGCGGTCGGCGCGGGCCTGCTCCCGGGCGGCTTCGCGCTTGTAGTCTTGGTACTCGCGGCTGTCCGGGCTGGGGACGCGGGCCGACGGCTTCTCCGTCTTGGTCTGCAGCGCGCCCTCGGCGAAATTGGTGCGGATCGACCCGTTGTGGGTGCGCATGCGCAGGTTGGCCTTGGTGTCACCCGGCAGGCGCAGCTCGATCTCGCCGTTCATGGAGGAGAGGGAAACCGGCTTCACCGGCGCCTTCTTGAAGATGGCGTGGATCTCGCCGTTCATCGTGTTCACGACGGCGGAATTGGCGATGTCGGTCAGGTTGATCTCGCCGTTCATGCTGTTGACGTCGATGTCGCCCTCGACGCCGTCGACCGAGATGTCGCCGCCGGCCTCGGTGCGGAGCACGAGGTTGGTGTTGCGCGGGACCTTGATGTCGAACTCGGTGCCCTGCGGGGTCCAGGAGACCTCGCCGGCGATCAGGATGGTCGCGACGTTGTTCTTCTCGACCAGCTCGAAGGTCTGGTCCTCGTCGAGGCGGCGGAAGCCGTCGGAGTCCACCTCCTTGTGGCGGTTCTTCTCGTCGAGGGTCGAGGTCACGATGACTTCGTTGCCGTCGTAGGCGGTGACGCGGGCGTCGGCCCACGGCAGCGAGAGCTTGAGGGTGCCGGGCTTGGAGGGGTCGGAGAATTTGACGCGGGCGGTGGCGCCATCGGAGTCCTCATGGACTTCCGGCGGGCCGTCGCGGTGGTCGTGGTTCTTGTCGCGCGCGGCGGCGGTGTTCAGGACGACCGCGACGCCGAGGGCGAGCGGGAGGAAATAGCGGGAGAGCTTGTTCATGAAACGAGAGGGTTGGCGGACGGGTTGTTGTTCTTGAGATTGTCAGTGGGTGAAGGGGAGCGGAGGACGGCCAGGCCGCGGCGGGCGGATTCGCGGACGTCCTTGTCGGCGGTTTCGTCGCGGCTGATGCGGTCGAAGACCGGTACGGCGTCGCGATCGTGGACCGACGTGAGCAATTCGATCATGGCGACTTGGACCAGCGGCGCGGACTCGCGCGGGAGGGCGGAGAGCAGGCCGGCGCGAACCAGGCGGTCGTTGGCGTGCGGCGTGAGCGCTTCGACGGCGGAGAGGCGGACGTTGACCGACGGGTCGAAGGCGAGCGCGCCGACGAGGTCGGAGAGGACCTTCCGGTCCGGACTCTTGAGGTCCATGGTGGCGAGGACGGTCTGCATGCGCTCGCTGGTGGACTTCTGCTGGAGGAGGGAGGCGGCGACGAGGCTGCCCATTTCCTTCATCTGCGCCTTGAGGTCGGCGATTTCCTTTTCCTGTTTGGCGTCGACGACCGTGACCGGCGCGGTGGCGGCGATCGGGGCCGGCGCCTGCAGGTAGCGCGTGCCGACGAACACGCCGCCGGCGAGGAAGGCCAGGGCGTAGGCGAACTGGAGCGCCGGGGTCGAGGGCAGGAGGGCGGCGAAAAATTTGTCGATGCGGCTCTTCGCGAGCGCGAACGGGCTGACGGTGTCGGCGTCGCGCTGGTGCGTCTCGAGCATGGCGTAGAACTGCTCGCGCAGGCGCGGGCTCGGCTCCTCGACGGCGGGCAGCGCGTCGAGCTTGCGGGTCATTTCCTGGAGGGCGGACCACTCGCGCTGGCAGTTCGGGCAGCTGGCGAGGTGGGCGCGGAGCGCGGCGGATTCATCGGGCGGCAGCGTGCCGTCCTGGTAATCGATGAAGCTATCTTGGACGCGTTGGCAGTTCATGGGAAAATCGGAGATGGGAGATGGGAGATCGGAGATGGGACCGAGCGGCGCTTACGCCGCCTGTTCTTTCCGGATTTTAAAATAGACCTCGCGCAGTTCCTTGAGCGCGCGGTGGGCGCGGACCTTCACGGCGCCGACGGAGCAGTCGAGGAGGCGGGCGATTTCCGAGTGGTTGAGATGCTGAAGACGGGAGAGCACGAGGACCTCGCGGTGTTCCTCGGTCACGCGGGTGAGGGCCTGGCGCATCAGGGCGATGTCGTCGGACGTCGTGGCCTTGGCGTCGGGCGCGGGCGTCAGGTCGGGCTGGTCGAGCAGGTCTTCGGGATCGGACGGGATCGGGGTCGACGCGCTCTTGCGGAAGTGATCGGCGGCGACTTTGCGCGCGAGATGGTAGATCCAGGCGGAGAACTTGCCCTCGTCGCGGTAGGTGTGGCGGTACTTGAGGATGCGGTAAAAAACGATCTGCACCAGGTCCTCGCTCGCCGACGGCTGGTTGGTCAGGCGCACGAAGAAGCCGTAGAGCGGCTTGTGGTAGCGCTCGAAAAGATCCCCGAGCCGCCGGATTTCCCCGGCGCGCACGGCAATCATGAGTTCATGGTCGTTCTCGGCGTCCACGGAGGCGGGCAGGTTAGTGTCCGTGGGCGGCGAGTGAACTCGTAATTCGTTGGCGGAGGCGAGGAGCATGGAAAGGGATCATGGGTGTGCGTCAGGGATAACCGCGCCCGCTGGCCGCGGTTACAGGAAATCGCGCTGGCGCGGTTTCCGGGCATGGCTAGGCTGTCGGCATGAACCGCCGCGATTTCCTAATTCGTTCCGGCGCAGCCGCCTCGATCGGTCTGCTTACCCCTGATTCGCTCCTCGCCCAAGCCCCGACTCCTTCCCCGTCGACCGGCTCAGGGCAGGCCCCTTCGGTGCCTGTCGCGCAACCCGCACCGGTCACCGAATTCAAAACCCTGCGCCGCAATGTGGGCACCTTCACCGGCGGGGGCGGCACCATCGGCTGGCTCTCTAATAAGGATGCAGTGGCGGCGGTGGACACCCAGTTTCCGAACACCGCGGCGATTTTCCTGAAGGACCTGCCCGGCCGCGCCGGCCGCACGCTCGATGTCACGGTCAACACCCACCACCACGGCGACCACACCGGCGGCAACGCGGTCTTCCGGCCGGTGACGAAATCCATCGTGGCCCAGGCGAACGTCCCGGGCCTCATGCGCGCCCGCGCCGAAGCGGACAAGAAGACGCTCGATCCGGCGATGATTCCGGACGCGACTTTCCCCGAAAACTGGCAGCTGGCGCTCGGCGACGAGACGGTCAGCGCGCGCTATCTCGGCACCGGCCACACCAAGGGCGACATCGTCGTTCATTTCGAAAAAGCCAACGTCGTCCATCTCGGCGACCTGCTTTTCAATCGCATGTATCCGGTCATCGACCGCCCGGGCGGCGCGAGCATCCGGCACTGGGTGGTCGTGCTCGAGAAAATCCACGCCGACTATCCGGCCGACGCGATCTACGTCTCCGGCCACGGCAACGCCAAGTTCGGCATCACGCTGCAGCGCGAAGAGCTCCTCGTCTTCCGCGACTACCTCTCCGCGCTCCTCGCCACCACCGAGGCGGGCATCAAGGCCGGCAAGTCGAAGGAAGAGATCCAGAAACTGGAAAACATGCCCGGCTTCGCCGACTTCCACGTGCCGCCCGGCAAGGGCAACCGCCTCCCCGGCAACCTGGCCACGGCGTACGACGAGCTGACGGCGACCTGAGGCTTGCGAGTATTCTGTAGCCGGGGGCGTTGACCCCGGTGGCTCGTGCTGCCGCCTTCGTTCCGGGGTCAGCGCCCCCGGCTACATGATTGAGCGGCCTTCATCGTGACAGGGAGAGTTGTTGCCTGCGGGCGGCGCGCTGCTATCCCTTGCGCCCATGTTGCCCCGCTGGACCCCCTGCCTGCTGCTGCTTCTTTGTGCAGTGGCCGCAGCCGACGAGACGAAACCGCTCCACAAGCTGAGCCAACCGGAACTGGAGGCACGCCTGGCCGCGGACGTGCAGGCCACGCTCCTCGAACGCAAGGAACTGAACGAACTGGTCACGTACCTCGACCACCGCCCCGAAATTTTTCCGGCGGAAAAACTCGCCGAACCGCGGCTGCTGCGCCGCGAAGAGAAGGAGGCGCTGTGGGCCGCATGGCAGCACGGGCTCGACTACCTCATCGCGCTCGACGCGACCAAGCAGGCGCACGGACAGTATTTCCGCCTGAAGGGCCGTGCGGAGGAGGACTCCTTCCTCATCGGCTACGCGGCGATGCTCGCGGAATACCGCGCGGCGCTGGAATTCATCGAGCGCGCCGATCGGAACCCCGAACTCGACAAGGTGCTCAACGACCCGGTGCCCGAGCTCGGCCTGCCGGCCGGCACCTACGCGAAAATGAAGTTCAAATTTCTCAACGTCGCCATGGCTACGCAGTTCGTGGCGCGCGAGCTGGTGAAGAAAACCTATCTCGGCAACCGCCTCCCCGAGGTGCGCGCGGCGATCAAGGAGGACTCCGAGTTCATTTGGAAAAAGAGCCATGGCCGCGCCGAGCTGATGACGGTGAAGAACGCGCTAAAGCTCATGCGCAGCGGTGCGGACACCGCGTGGCTGCCGGTCCAGGCCGGCGTGTCCGAGTGGATGGGCGACACCAAGGTCTACCGCAACGGCCGCGCGCTGATTTCTTCCGACCAGGTCGAGCACCTGCAAAAGATCCTGCAGCCCGGCGACGTGCTGGTGGAGCGGCGCGAGTGGTACGTGTCGAACCTCGGCCTGCCCGGCTTCTGGTCGCACGCCGCACTCTACGTCGGCACGGCCGAGGAGCGCCGCCACTACTTCGGCGCCGATCCGGCGGTGCAGGCGTGGGTGAAGGAGCAGGGCGAGCCCAGCGGCGATTTCGAGGCGCTGGTGCAGCGCAAGCATCCCGCGATCCTCGCGCCCGGCTTTCCGGTCACGCCGAAAAAGGAGCCGGCGGAAATCATCGAGGCGATCAGCGAAGGCGTGTCGCTCACGACGCTGGAGCACACGACGGACTGCGACTCGCTGGCGATTTTGCGGCCCCGGCGCTCTGTGCTGGAAAAGGCCCAGGCGCTGCTGCGCGGGCTGCACTACGTTGGCCGGCCCTATGATTTCGAATTCGATTTCGCGACCGACTCCGAACTGGTCTGCACCGAACTCGTCTACAAGGCCTACGAGCCGGCGAAGAATTTCACCGGGCTGAAGTTTCAGCTCACGGAAATGCTCGGACGCCTGTTGCTGCCGGCGAACGAGATCGTGAAACAGTACGTCGAGCAGGAGGGCACGCCGGCGCAGCAGTTCGACCTCGTGATCTTCCTCGACGGCCAGGAAAAGAAGCGCCGGGCGGTCGAGGCCTCCGCGGACGTCTTCCGTACCAGCTGGAAACGTCCGAAGTGGCACGTCCTCACCCAGCAATAGAATAGGGCGAATCCCCGGGCTTCTTCGTCATTGATACTCGGCGGACCTGCGCTTCAGTGGTCGGCATGAACTTCCGTCCGTTGCTGCTCCTGTTCGCCCTGACCGGCGCGGGATCGCTTTGGGCGCAGGCGCCGGCGCCCGCCGCCGCGCCGGCCGACCTCGAGGCATTGTTGAAGAACTCTCCCTTCGGCCAGAACGCCACCGTCACCGGCGGCCCGGCCACGCCGGGCATGTTGGAACTGCGCGGTGTGATCGTGGACAGCGGGGAAACGCTGTTCAGCGTCTATGATCCCGCAAGCAAGGTCTCGCGCTGGGTCGGGCTCAACGAACCGGGCAATCCCTTTACCGTGCGGAGCTACGACAGCGCCAAGAGCGAAGTGAAGGTGGCCTACCAGGGCCGCGATGTCGTGCTCGCGCTCAAGCAGTCGACCGTCATCGCCCTCGCGGCGCCGGTCGCCCCGGCGGCCCCGGGTTCGCCGGCTCCGGTTCCGACCGCCGCCACGGCGCCCGGCCCGAACTCCGACGAGGCCGTCCGTCTCGCCCAGATTGCCGAAGAAATTGCGCGCCGCCGCGCACTGCGCGCGCAAGGTAGACCCAATAACCCCGGCACGCCCCCGCCGATTCCTCCCCAGAAATGAAATCATCCCTGAAGTCATCCCGCCGCGCGGCGTTCACCTTGCTCGAAATTCTCGTCGTGCTCGCCATCATCGGCCTGCTCGCCGGCCTCGCCATCAGCAACAGCGACAAAATTTTCGGCAGCAGCCAGGAGGCGATCGCCAAGGTCTTCGTCCGCGACTCGCTGAAGACCTCGCTCGTGCGCTACCGCATGGAGCTGGGCGACTACCCGTCCACCGCAGAAGGCATGGCCGCGCTGCTCGCCGCGCCGGCCAACAAGGCCGACCGCTGGCGCGGACCCTATATCGATTCCCCGGGTGGCAAGGCGCCGCTCGATCCGTGGGGCGAGCCCTACCAGTACCGCTATCCGGGCACCCACAACAAGGACGGCTACGACCTCTATTCGAAGGGGCCGGACAAGGCTGAGGGCACCGCGGACGACATCGGCAACTGGTGATCGTCATGCGCCGCCGGCGACGGATGTTTCCAGCCCGGCGCGGCCGCGCGGCCGGCTTCACGCTGGTGGAGATCCTGCTCGCGCTCGCCATCGTCGCGTTGCTCGCCGCGCTCATCCTGCCCGGCATCAACGGCATCCTCCGCACCATGGACAACCAGGCGCCGGACCAGGTCCTGTGGGACACCGTCCTCGTCGCGCGGGAGAAGGCGCTCACCGCCAACCGCCAGGTCTGGCTGCGCTTCGACGCCGACAAGAAATTGCTCACCTGGAGCGACGGCGCCGACACCCGCACCGCAGCCTGGCCGGCGGACGCCAAGCTGGAATTTCTCCAACCGAAGGAAGGCGGTGCAACCGTGTTGATCGGCGGGCGTCTGGTAGAGACTCAATCCATGTCGTCCGTCCGCTTTTATCCCGATGGGACCTGTGATCGCTTCCGGGCGCAAATCCGCGTCGGCGCCGGCGCGGCGCGCGTCATCGCAGTCGACCCGTGGACCTGCGCGCCGCTGATTGCGGCGGAGGCAAAGCCATGAGGCCGTCCGGACGGCGCGCCTTCACGCTCATCGAGGTGCTCGTGAGCCTCGCCATCTTTGCGCTGGCGGCGGTCGTGCTCGGTGCGTCCTACGTCAACGTGCTGACCGGCTACGACGCCGTCTCGCACCGGCAGGAACACGAGCAGGACCTGCGCCTGGTGCGTGCCCAGCTGCTGGCGGAGCCCGACCGCACGGTGCTCGAGCAGGGCGGCACGTTCCCGCTGCCCGACAACCGCCACGCCGAGTGGACGGCGACCATCGTGGAGACGACCGTGGCCGATCTTTTTCGCGTGAATTTCCGCTGCCAGATCGACGAGCCCGGCAAGGCGCGCCCGTGGGTGCGCGAAGAGAGCTTCATGCTCCTGCGCCCGACGTGGTCCGATCCGGCCGAGCGCACCAAGCTCCAGCAGCTGTCCGCGCAGCGCCTGGAAAAACGGGGGACGCAATGAGACGCCGCGCGACGGACGCCTTCACGCTGGTCGAAATCCTGATGGCCGTCGCCCTGCTCGGGGCCGTGCTGCTGGCGCTGAACCTGTTTGTCTTTTCAATGGGCGAATTGTGGGGCCGCAACACCGAGCGCCGGCTCTTCGACCAGCATGTGCGCGCCGTCACCCGCCACGTCGACGGGCTGCTGCGCCGCGCGGTGCTCGCCGGGCCCGACGCGTCGACGGCGGCGATCGGTCCGGATGAGATCCGCGGCGAAACCGGCGGCAACGTGAAGCTGCTGACCTTCGAGCTGCCCGCCGGCGACCGCACGCTGCCGTGGCCGGAGGAGCCGCTGCCCGACGTCGTGTGCTCGCTCGAGGCGCGCGAGGGCCGCGGGCTGGTGCTCTACTGGCACTCGCGCCTGGAGACGCGCTTCGCCGACGACCCGCCGCGCACGCTGGTGCTGACGCCGTTCGGCACGAGCCTGACCTACGATTACTTCGACGCCGACAGCAAGAGCTGGCGCAGCTCGCCGCAGCTGCAGCAGGACTCGCAGGGCAAGTGGCCCACGCCGGACCGCATCACGCTGCGCTTCGCCCACGGGAAGATGACGGCGGAAGCCACGCTCGCGGTGCCGGCGACCGGCGCGGCGCTGCCCGCGTTCTGAGCCGATGAAAACTGCAGCGCCCATCCGCTTCCCCGCCCGCCGCACCGCCGGATCCGTGATCCTGCTGGTGTTGGTGACGGTGCTGCTCGCCGCATTCATGCTCACGAAGTTCGTGCAACGCGCCAGCACCGAGCTGCTCGCCGACGCGCGCGCTGGCGACCAGGCGCAGATGCGGCGCGAGGCGTACTCCGCGCTCGAGGTGACCTTGGCAGTGCTGGCCGACGTGCGCACGTACGACAAGGCGTTGTACAGCCCGGCGCAGGGCTGGGACCATCCGCTGGAATATGCCGGCTACGAGCCGCCGGACGGCATGCGCGTGGACATCACCTTCGAGGACGAGAGCGGACGCATTTCCCTGCCCAAGGCGGACGCGGCCACGCTCGAGTCGCTCTTCGTTGTCACCGGCGTCGATCGCAACCAGGCCGAGCGCGCGAGCGATGCGCTGCTCGTCTGGATGAAAGCGGATTACGTTCCGCCCACGCTCGAGTCCGACCCAGGCAACTACGAGCGCGCGGCGATTCCGCACACCCCGGCGCGTCGGCCGCTGCGCTCGCTGTCCGAGCTGGCGTCGGTGGCCGTCGTGCGCGATCTCCTGTTCGACGAAACCGGCCGGCCCAACGACCGCTACCGGCAGTTTGCCGCGGCGGTTTCGCTGCAGTCGTTCGACAAGGTGAACCTCAACGCCGCGACACCGGAGGCGCTGGCGGCGTCCGGACTTGCTCCCGCGCAGGCCAGTTCCCTGCGGGCCGGCAACCGGAACGGCGCGCTGCCGTACTTCCGTGCGCTGGGCGAGGCGTCGACCGCGGTCGGCACGGCGCTGCCGACCGACCGCTTCGGCGTCGAGATCCAGGCGCTGCGGATCAATGTCGCCGTGCGCGACGGCGGCCGGCTCTACCGGCTTTCGCTCGTGGTCGCGATCGGGAACGGTGTCGGGACGACTTCCCGCACCCCCGCCAGTGGCGGCACCACCGCTGCCGCGACCCCGACCACGACGGCATCGACCGTGCAAAAAGCGCCGGTTACGCTCAAAAAGTTGGACTACCCCTTCAAGGTATTGGAGCTTCTCGAAGACGTGGAATCCGAACCTTCGGCGCTGGCCGGGGTCCCCACCGCCTGATGACCGCCCTTTCTTCAACCGCCCCCACCGATGTCGTGCTGCTCGCGCCGCACCACTTCCTCGCGCGGCGCGTGCCGCTGGCGCCCGGCAGCGCGGCGCCGGGCCAGGTGGAACTGGCACTCGAGAATTTTTCGCCGTTCCCGCTCGACCAACTCTACCACGGTTACGTGGCGTCACCCGCCGGGGACGAGGCGCTGGTGTATGCCGCCTACCGGAAGAAATTTTCCGCCGACGAAGTCGCCGGTTGGAGCGAGGCCACCACGGTGGTGCCCGCGTTTGCCGCGCTGCTGGCCAATCCGCCCGCCAAACCCGTGATTCGCGTGTGGCACGGCGCCGGGTCGGTCACCGCCGCGGCCTGGGACGGCACGCAGGCGCTGCCGGCCGCGCTGCTCGCGCGCGCCGCGGGCGAAGCCGGCACGGACGCCGCGTTGGTGACGGAACTCCGCGCCCGCACCGGGCTGGCGTCCGCCGCGCTCGAGGAATTTTCCGGCGAGGCCGAGGGCGCGACTCGCGCCGACGGCCGCGGTTTCGATTTCAGCATCGCGGCCCCCGGCGGGGCGAAGACCGCCACGCTCGCGCGCAGCGCGGTGGCGGCGGCCGACGTCCGCGAGAAGGCCTTCCTCGCGGAACGCCAGCGCACCGGCCGGCGCGACCGGATCCTCTGGCAGGTATTCGTTGCGTCGCTGATCGGCCTCGCGGCCGTGCTCGTGCTCGAACTCGCCGCGTTCGGCGCGGGCTTCGCGCTCCGGCGCCTGCGCGTCGGCGTGGCGGCGCGGGCCGAGGCGGTGGAGAAAATTTCCAATGCCCAGGCGCTGAGCGAGCGCGTGGCGGAACTGTCGAAGCGGCGGCTCATGCCGCTCGAGATGATCGCGGTGCTCAACCGCACGCGGCCGGCGAGCCTGGTCTTCGCGCGCGTCACTACGACCGCCCAGAACGCGCTGGAGATCGAGGCGCAGACGCCCAACGCCGGCGAGGTCGGCGTGTATGAAGCCGCCCTGCGCAGCGCCCCGGAACTGGCGAAGGTCGAGACGCGCGACCTGCGCTCCCGCGACGGCACGACCACGTTTACCCTGAACGTCACGTTCAAGCCGGAAGCCCTGGCCCCCGGAGGTGCCAAGTGAAGGCGCTGAGAAACTATTTCCTCAAGCGCGCCCTGCGCGAGAAGGTGCTGCTGCTCGCCTTCGCGCTCCTGGCGCTGGCGATCGCCGGCAGCCACGCGCTGCGGCGCGGTGGCGCGCTGGTGCAGGACTGGCGCTCGGCCCGCACGGATTTCGCGACCCAGCAGCTGTGGCTGGATCACGCCGACGCGATTGCCGCGCAGGCCCTGGCCGCGACGCGCAGCTTCGACCCGGCGCAGACGCTCAATTCCAGCCGCCTCGTGGGCGAGCTCAGCGCGCTGGCCGGCCAGTCGGGCCTGACCGCCGACATCGGCACGCAACGCACGGAGGAGCGCACCGACCAGTTTGCTTTCCACGCCGTGCAGGTGAATTTCCGCCGCGCCGACCTCGGCGCGCTCCTGCGCTTCTATTCCGCGCTCTCCGCCCGCTCGCCCTACATCGCGCTGGAGCAATTTTCCCTCGCCGCCGATCGCGCCAACCCCGGCACGCTCAACGTGAGCCTGCGCGTGGTGTCGGTGGAGCTGGCGCACTAGGCGCGGCTGCCGCCGCGCATTTGAGATTTCAGAAGCGTCGCTGCAAATGGCTCGACGCGATGTGCGGGGCGTTGCCTTATGGCGCATGCTGCCAGCGCCCCACGTTTCCCGATCCGCCGCGCGGCAGTGGGGGCTGGTGATCGCGCTGTCGCTGGTCGCGATTCTTCTCTCGGTGGTCCGGATCACGCCGAAGCTGGTGCCGTGGCATGATCACGGGCTTTTCTACGAGACGACGAAGGTCGAGCCGATGCTGGACCAGATGCATGATCCGGTGGGTTGGGAGAAAAAGTACCAGGGCAACTGGGATTTCAACGGCATCCAAACGATCCGGTGGCGGCTGCTCCCGCCGGCGCTCGGGCATGTGCTGCATCTTTCCGATCACGCGTACCTCACGCTGCCCTGGGTCGCGCTCGTGGTGCTGGTGGGCCTCGCGGTCCACTACGCGCTGGGTTTCGGCGCCACGCCGCTGCAAGCGGGCGCCGTGGGCGTGCTGGTGGGCACCAGCGCCGGGTTTTTCAGTGCGACGTGTGCGCTCGGTTACTTCGATCCGTTGTACCTGATTCCGCTGCTCGTCGTCGCCTGCGCGCCGTCGCCCCTGGCGGTGCTGGGCGCGTGTCTGCTGGGTCCGTGGGCGGATGAGAAATTCCTGTTCATGTTGCCGGCGGTCGGCGCGGCACGCTGGGCCTGGCAGCCGGACCGCCGCTGGATCTGGCGCGCGGCGGCGGGCATCGCGCCGTACTGCCTGCTGCGGCTCGTGGCCGTCGGTTTCGGCGACGGCAGCATCCGCGCACAGATCCACATGCAGGCCGCGGCGTTCGCAGGCTACGCGCCGGCGCTGCCCGAGGGCTGGTGGTACGGTTTTCGCGCCGGCTGGGTGCTGGTGCTGGCCGGCATCTGGCTGGTGAGCCGCACGCTCGAGCGCCGCGTGGCGATTTTCTTCGCGACCGGCCTGCTGGCCGCGATCGGCTCGGTGTCGTTCCTCGCCTGGGACACGACGCGCTCGATCGCGATGCTGCTGCCGTTCCTCGTGCTCGGCCTCCAGGCGAAATGGACAGGCCGCTTCGTGGTGGGTCTCGCCGTCATCAACCTGCTGCTGCCCGCCGCCTACGTCTGGTGCGGCGCGCCAGTGACCGTGCCGCTCCGGTCGATTCTTTTCCGTTAGGGTCCTGCCGGATGATTCGCTCTCGGCCAAAACTCATCCGAATATTGCGGCATGACCCCTTTTCCCGCCCCCTATTTCTATCTATTCGGTCAGACGACAATACGGTCTCTCCTTGAGGGAGCGCTTTCATGAAATCCATCTTGCGACTATCAATTCTCGTATACCTTGCGACTATTGGCGTGACGCTCTCGGCGGTCGATTCCGCGCAAATCGACGTTGAAATGAAGCGCGTCGAAACGCTTCGCCGAGCACTCGATGACGGCGGCGTGCCTGCGATGCTCGCTCTCGGACTGCCGTGTCCACTGATCCATTCGCAATACTACGCCGATAAAATAGCGGCACGTGAACCGAAGCGACGCTCTCTTGAGCAAGCTAAGCGAGATTTTGGGCTTAAAGTTGCGCATTTCTTGGACGATCAGGCGGCAGCGTTTCAGAAACACGCGTCCTCGGCAGAACGAGCGCAGCAGGCGACGTCGATGCTCGATTTCGCAGATTGGCTTAGGGCAACGCGCGGTTACGGAAATTATCTCTTATTCAGTCGCAGCGAAAGCCTCGCCGCGATGCCGCTGGTGTATCTCACTGCTGATCTCGACTACCCACTGGCAAATATCGCCGCGCTGCGGCAGCGAATCGTGTCCACGGCAACTGAACGTGCCTCCAGGGTTGAAGTGCTTAGCGATGAAGCGCCAGAGCCGTTTATTGACAATCTGCATGGAACTGACGCGCAACAGGACGATCAAGTTCAGGCGGCTTGGAATAAGAAATGGCAGACAATGGCCGCTTGGTTCAAAACGCGGGGCTTTACTGGAGAAGCGCAAACGCGGGAGCGACTGCCCGAGGACCTCGGATTTTTCTTCGAGGAACATGTGCCCAGTCCGTTAACCACAACCAATACTTGGCCCAATAACCGGCATGCGAGTTTAGTGTTTGGGTTGCGTGATGTTCAGGTGCGTAACCTCGATGAATTTATGCTTTATCGGGAAAAAGTCGGCACGTTTCCGCTACAGCCACCAAAATGGTGGAAGCCGAATCCAGCGAACTCATCAGATACTGCGCGGCGAGCCGCGTTTCAGGATGGGGTAAAGCATTTGCGCCGCGAAAATGGGCAACCTTTCGGGTATAGCACTGCGGCCATGCTCTATCAGCAGGCTAGTGAGGGGAAGGTCATGGACTACGAGACACAGCTGATGGAAAAATAAAACGGGGTCAGGCCATGCAGCATGCAATCGAGGCAGGGCTTGCTGTCGCTTTCGCGATTGCAGGCGAGAGGCGAACTAAAGCGAGTCGAAGTGGCCGGTCTCGCTCGGGAATCAGAACTTGAAGCTCGCGCTGACTTGGAAGACGGCGAGGACGATGGCGACGGCGACCAGCGTGACGAAACCGAAGGCGACGAAGAGGACGCCGTAGGAGAGGACGGCGCGGAAGACGGTCAGTTGCTGCCGGAGCTGGGCCTGGAAGGTGCGGGCGATATCGCGCAGGCTGGGCGCGAGGTTGCCGGTGCTTTCGCCGACGGCGAGGCGGTCGAGGACGAGGTCGGGGAAGCAGTTGGTGCGGGCGAGGGCGGTGGAGAGTTTCTCACCTTCGAGCACGCGGTCGGTCGCCTCGTTGAAGGCGCGGTGCAGCGTGCGGTGGGTAATCGTGCGCTCGGTCATGCGCAGGGCCTCGGCGGTCGTGACACCGTTTTCGAGCAGCACGGCGAGGGTCTGGCTGAAGTTGTGCACGGTCGAGCTGACGATGAACGCGCCGCTCAGCGGCAGGCGCAGCAGCCAGCCGTCCGAGGTGACGCGGCCGCGCTCGGTGTGGCGCCAGCGCCAGAAGGCGATGCTGCCAAGAATGGCGGCGATGAGCACGAGCAGGCCGTAGTGGATCAGGAAATCGGAGAAGCCGACGAGGATGCGCGTAGGCAGCGGCAGCTTGCCGCCGAGCGCCTGCAGCAGGCTCTGGATGCGCGGCATCAGGAAAAAGATGAAGAACAGGATGACGCCGATCGCGCCGAAGAACACGACAAGCGGGTAGGCGAGCGCGGTCACGACCTGCTGGCGCAGTTCCTTCTGTTCGGTGAAATGCTGGATCAGGCGCGTGAGAACTTCCTTGAGGTTGCCGGTGGCCTCGCCGGCGGCAACGAGGTTGACGGTCTGCGCATCGAACACGGCCGGAAACGCCGCCAGCGCCTGCGAGAGCGGCAGGCCTTCGCCGAGTTTTTCCCACAGGCCGATGCAGAGCGCGCGCAGCTTCGGCGCCTTGATGCGCACGCTGAGCAGGCGGATCGCCTCGCCCGCGGGCATGCCGCTGGCGGTCAGGTCGGACAACGCCTGGAGAAACGGCAGGCACTCCGTCGCGGAGAAACGCACCGCGGCGCGCGGGCCGGCCTTGGTTGCGGTCACGGCGGCCGACGCGGGTGCACTGGCATCAACCAGCTCGAGCACCTGCAGGCCGCGCGCCGCCAGGATGCGCATCGCATCGCGCCGGGCGGGGGCGTCGAGGGAATCGCGCACCGTGCGGCCGCTCGCATCCCGCGCACTGTAGGCGAAGCGGGGCATGGCTACGCGGGAAGCGGGAAGCGGAAAGCGGGAAGCGCCAGACGATGGACGGCGGACCAGCCTTCGCCAAGCCTATGGCTGGCAAGCTCCGGACGGACGGCGGACACGACAGGGGACGGGAGACAGGAGACAGGCGACAGAAAACAGAGCACGGACGACGGGTGATGGAGAGCGGGCATGCGGGTCACTTTTCGACGACGGTGATGACGCGCAGGACTTCGTCGAGGGTGGTCTGGCCGGACTTCACGCGGGACCAGCCGGATTGCTGCAGGGTGCGCATGCCTTGCTCGCGGGCGCATTTGTCGAGGACGCGGCTCGACTCGCGTTTGACGATCAGGTCGTGCAGCTCCTCGGAAGGTTTCAGAATTTCGAAGAGGCCGATGCGGCCGCGGTAACCGGTGCCGCGGCAGCGGTCGCAGCCCACGGGGTGCATCAGGCTGGTGACGCCGTTGGCCTCGCTCTCGGGGAAACCGAGCACGGCGAGCGTGTCCTTCAGCTTGGCCGGGTTGACCGGCTCGGGCTTCGCGCAGTGCGGGCAGAGGCGGCGCACGAGGCGCTGGGCGATGACGAGCTCGATGGACGACGTGACGAGGAACGGCTCGATGCCCATGTCGATCAAACGCGTGATCGCGCCGGGCGCGTCGTTGGTGTGCAGCGTGGACAGCACCAAGTGGCCGGTGAGCGAGGCGCGGATGGCGATGTCGGCCGTCTCGCGGTCGCGGATTTCGCCGACCATGATGACGTCGGGATCCTGGCGGAGCACGTGACGCAGCGCGCTGGCGAAGGTGAGGCCGATCTCGGGGCGCACCTGCATCTGGTTGACGCCGGGCACCTCGTACTCGATCGGGTCCTCGACGGTGACGATGCGCAGGTCGGTGGAATTGATCTGGCGCAGAAACGCGTTCAGCGAGGTCGACTTGCCGGAGCCGGTCGGGCCGGTGACGAGGATGATGCCGTGCGGGTAGTTGAGGACCTGGTTGATCTGCGCCTGGTCGGCCTCGTCCATGCCGATGCGCTCCATCGTGAACGCCTCCTTCTTCTGGTTGAGCAGACGCAGGCTGACGCTCTCGGCGTAGATGGTCGGGATCGTCGAGACGCGGATGTCGAGCGTGTCGCCGCCGGCCTTGAAGTTGATGCGGCCGTCCTGCGGCAGGCGGCGCTCCGAGATGTTGAGCCGCGCCATGATCTTGAGCCGCGAGATGATGGCGTCCTGAAAGCGCAGCAGGATGTCGGGCACCGGGACGGCGACGAGCAAGCCGTCGACGCGATAGCGGATGCGCAGCTGGCCTTCCTGCGGTTCGAAATGGATGTCGGTGGCGCCGTCGGCGACGGCCTGGGAAATGACTTCGCTGACGAAACGCACGACGGCGGCGTCGGCATCGGCCTCGTTGGCGTCGGCCGGAAGTTCCTGCGCGCCCTCGTGGGCCTCGGCTTCGTCCAGGCTGCCCGAACCCACGCCGTAATTTTCCACGATCAGCTGGCGCACGCGATCCGGCGCGGCGAGATGCCAGCGCAGCGGACGGGCCGTGAAAGTGGAAATCCAGTCGACCATGTCGGCGTCGGGCGGCCAGACCGTGACGAGGTGCAGCACGGCGGCATCGCTCCCGGCGGCGGGCTGCAGGGGCGCGACCTGGTACTCGTGCACGAGACGCGGCGGCAGGAGGGCGAGCGACTCGCGGTCGGGCTTGAGGTCGGTGACGACGGACAGGCCGGACAGGCGGGAAAGTTGCGCGAGCGCGTCGGCATCGCTCCAGCCCTTCAGGCGGGCGAGTTGGGCGAGGCGTTCGTCGCGGGCAGCTTCCAGCAATTGCTGGCGCTCCGTTTCGGGCCAGTCGCGCAGGAAGGCGGGCAGTGACACCACGGGCGCGGACATGCTCAGTGGGCCTTGGGAGCCGGCGGGTTGAGCGCGTCCTTCACCTGCTTGCGCGGTTCCTTCGGGAGGTTTTCCACGCGATCCAGCGCGCTTTGGTTGTCCGCAGGCGTGTTCGTGAGCACCACGGGGCGCAGGAAGAAGATCAGCTCGGTGCGCTGGTTGTCGCGCGTCCGGGTGCCGAGCAAGTCGCCGATGATCGGAATCGGGCCGAGGCGGTTGGTGCTCTTGAGGCTGGATTTCCGCTGCAGGCCGCCGAGCACGATGATCTCGCCGCTCTGCGCGGTGATGAACTGCTCCATGGTGCGCTTGAGAATGATGTTCTGGATATTGCCGTCGATCGTCACCTGGTCGCCCAGGTCGCTGATCTCAAGCTTCACGTCGAGCTGGACGGAACCATCGGTGCCGATGAGCGGCTTGACGGTGACGGTGATGCCGACCTCCTGCTGCGTGATGCTGGAAGTGGTGTAGGGATTGGCCGAGCCGGTGGCGGCGTTGGAGGACGTGCTGCCGGTGATCGTCGGGACCGTTTCACCCACGAAGAGCTTCGACTCCTTGTTGTGCGTCGCGCTGATCGTGGGCTGCGAAAGGATCGTGGAATCGTTTTTGCGCGGGTTGGTGGCGAGGCCGACGACGCCGCTGAGGCTGTCGGTGCCGGCGAGCGCCGCGAATCCCGTGGCCGCGGTGGCGCCGGTGGCGGGCTGGCCGCCCACCGTGGTGCCGGAGCCCACCCCGGTGATGCCGACCAGGCGGCTGTTGAAGACCTGCAGGCCGAGGGCGTCGATGCCCGACTTGGCCTGGTCGCGCAGGCCGACCTCGGCGACGACGATCTCGATGCGCACCTGGGCGAGCAGGAGATCGATCTTGTTGACCAGGTCGCCGATGAGGCGGAGGTCGTCGACGGTGCCGGACACGACGATGGAGTTGCTGCGTTCCTCGGGTAGGATGGTCAGCAGCGAGCTGAACTGGTTGGCGCTATCGCTCGCGCCGAGGCTGGCCACGACGGCAGCGGTGGCAGCTGGGGCGGGCGCGGGGGACGCGGCGGGCGGCGTCTGGCCTGCGGGCGCGGCCGGAGCAACGGTCGCCGTCGGGCGCACGGGGACAATGCCAGCGCTTTTGGTGGTGCTGTTCTGGCCGCTGACGAGTTGTGAGAGAATGCTGGCGACGTCCTTGGCCGCGGCGTGCTTCAGGTAGATGACCTCGTTGCGCGTGTTCGGGTCGGATTTGACGTCGAGCTTCTCGATCAGCTGGTCGAAGAAGGCATGCTGACGCGGGTCGGCGATGAGGATGATCTGGTTGGTGCGGTCGTCGGGATTGTAGGTCGTGGTGGAGCCGATCTGGCTGTCGAGCGGGCCCGACAGGATCGAGTGCATCTTCGTCACCACCTCGCTGGCTTTCGCGAAGTGCAGGTTGTAGAAACGCGGCTCCAGGCCGGCGAGGCGGGGCTGGTCGAGGCGGTTGAGCAGGAGCTCGACACGCTGGATGTTGGTCAGCGAGTCGGTGACGAGCGCGGCATTGGCCTTCTCGAAGGTCACCGGCGCGCTGCCCGGGTTCAGCAGCGGCGTGATCTGCGGGATGATTTCCGTGGCGCGGAGGAAATTCAGCTGGAAGACCTTGCTCACGATGCGGCCGCTCGGCGGCTGGTTGAGGGAGGTGCCCTCGATGAGCTCCGGTGCCTCCGACTTCGCGTTCGCGACCGGGGTGATCTTGATGAATTTGTCGTCGAGCGGCGTCGTGGCGATGCCGTTCATGGTCAGGAGCGTCTCAAGCGCGCGGACCGCCTCCGCCCGGGTCACGCTGCCTTTGAGCGTGAGCGTGATGGTGGTGACGGGCAGCGCCTGCGGCCGCAGGACGGTTTTCCCGGTCCAGCGTTCCAACAGGACCAGCACCTGGTCGATGTTTTCGTCCCGCAGCAGGATCGGGCCGACCACATCGTCGGGATTGCGCACGGTCGCGGCGACGGTCGCAGGCGGCGTTTGGGCCGACAGCCGGGCGACGGGGGCGAGCACGACCGCGGTCAGGAGCAGAGCGGTCAGGAAGGGCTTAAAAGTCAGGGTCATGGATCCCAGGGAAGAGGTATGAATGGCGGAAACGAGCGGCCCGAAGCGACCTGCTACAAAGGCGGTCCGGCGCCGCTTTGGCAAGCTGTGCGATGCGTCGCGGGGGATTGTTACGCTCCCCCTATGACAGTGGCCGGGCAGGAGACAGGGTTTGTCGCTTGCGGTTGCCCGCGGAAACGAAGTTTTATTTGGCCATGCGATTCCCCGCGCTTGGGTTGGTTTTTGCACTTCTGGTAATGACGGGTTTCGCGGATGTGCGTTACGACATGCCGAAGGAGGAATTGCTGAAAGAGCTCGGCAAGCCCACTTCGACGCTGAAACACCCCGGTTCCGGCCGCGAGGTGCTGAATTACCCGAAGGGCGTCCGCATCGAGATCGAGAAGGGCGTGGTGGTCAGCATCAAGGGTTTGGACATGAACGCGGTGGAAGCCGCCACCAAGGCCGCGGCGGAAAAGAAAGCGGAGGAGGAAGCGGCGGCGAAGCTCGAGGCGGAGACGCAGGAAAAAATTCGCGCCGTGGAAGCGGCGGCGGCAGCCAAGACCGCGCCACCGGCCACCCCGGCCGCGCCGGGCGAAGTGAAGACCTACACCATGCAGCAGGCGGTCGCCGCGATGGAGCAGCGCGATGCCCGGACCGGGCATACGGAACATCTCGAACGGGAATACGACGACCCGGCCCAGCATTTCAGCGCGCTGAAGTTCCTGCTCGGCCAGGTCGTGTGGTGGGTGCTGATGGTGATCGCGCTCAAACTGACCACGATGTACCGCGACATGGACATCGAGTGGCCCGGCCTGCTGATTGCGGCCGCGGCGGACACCGGCACACGCATGGTGCTCGCGCTGATCGCGTGGTTCGTCCTTCACACCACGACGTTCTTCTACCTGAACCAGCTGATCGCCACGGGCGTCCTGCTGCTCGTGTTGCGCAAGGTGAGCCTGAACCAGACCTGGCAGAAGGCGGCGCGCGTCGCCTTCGGCGTGAAGCTCTTCATGCTCGCGCTGCGCTACATCGTGGAAAAGGTGTTCCACTTCGCGGTCTGAGCCGCGGGCGCGGTTCAGTGCGCGATTGGCAGGATCACCGTAAAGGTGGTGCCGGCGCCCGGGGCGCTGACGACCTCGATCGTGCCGCGGTGCGCCGCGATCACGCGCTGGCAGAACTCCAAGCCCCAGCCGTTTGAGATCGAGGGGGCGACCGCCGGATCGGGCGTCGCGCCCGTGGCGAAGATCGCCGCGGCGCGCGTGGGGTCGAAGCCGATGCCCGTATCCTTGAGCACAAAGGCGATGCGGTTGCCCGGAATCCGGCGCAGCGAACACTGGATGGAGCCGCCCCCGGGCGTGAATTTCACGGCGTTGCCCAGCAGGTTGACGAGCACGCGCACGATCTTGCGGTCATCCACGCGGACCTTCGGCAGGTCGGCGGCGAACTCGGAGGTGACGGCGACGTTCTTGGCGTTGGCCGAACCGCGCACCTGGTCCAGCGCGGCTTCCGCCAGGTGGCGCAGGCTGAACTCGCCGAGGATGAGCGTCTGTTCGGTGGGCGGCTGCGGCAGGGCCTCGCCGTCCGCGAGCGCGTGCACGAGTTCCTTGAGCGCCAGGCCGGAATTTTTGGAAAGAGCGAGCCACTCGCGCTGCTCGGGGGAAAGCGGAAGTTTCTCCAGCGCCTCGAGGCTGAGGAGCAGCGAGCTCAGCGGCGTGCGGAGATCCTGGACCGTGTGTCGGGGCGGGGCGGGGCGTTCGGCCTCGCGCTCCTGCATGGCCGCGATGTAGCGATCGAGGCTGCGCGCCTTGTTGCGCTGCTCGATCTCGGTCATGGCCTGGGCGGCGAGCGTCTTCAACAGGTCGACATCGTCGCCGGTCCACTCGCGCGGCTTGAAGTCGAACACGCAGAGCGAGCCGAAGGAGCGGTTGCGCGAATCGGTGAGCGGCACGCCGACGTAGGCGACCACGCCCATTTCCTTCACCGCCGGGTTGGCGGCCACCAGCGGGTGGACGCGCGCGTCGCTGACGACCAGCTTCTCGCCGACGGCCACGACGTGCTGGCAGAAGGAATAGCTGATCGGGTTCTGGCGCGTCTCGGACAGCGGCGGACCCATGCCCGCGGTGCTCTTGAAAAACTGGCGGTCCTTGTCGATCAGCGTGATCACCGAAACCGGCGCGCTGAGCGCGCGTGTGGCCTGCGCCGTGAGCCGGTCGAAGGCCGGTTCGGGCGGGGTGTCGAGCAGCTGCGTGTCCTGCAGCGCGGCGAGCGGGGCGTTGACCGTTTCCGTGGACATCGGCGCGAAGTATTGAATAGCGCAGCCGGGGCTGGCGAGAGCTAGTTTTTGTAACGTAGCCCCCGGCTTCGTTCCGCTGGGCGGAACTACGCCGGGCGAAGCCGGGAGGGAAATTATTTGGGCCAGAGCCGCTTGGCGGCGAAGGCTTGGCCGGAATGGGATTTCAGGTAACGCTCGAACTCCAAGGCCTGAAATTTTTCGCTGAAGGCGAGATAAGTCTCCAGCTTCCACGGAAGATGCCGGCGCGTGTGGCGGCTGCCGCCGGCGTTGTGGGTTTGGAGGCGAACCCGCAGGTCAGTGGTATAACCGATGTAGGTTTGCGCGGGATCTGAAACACTGCGGAGAAGGTAGACGTAGTGCATGCCGCGTTCGGCCCGGGCTTCGTCCCGCTAGGCGGGACTACGCCGGGCACCACTCTTCGCACGAGAGTGATGCCGCGATCAACGCATGAGCCCGCAGCAGGTGTGGCGGCGCCACGCGTAGCCCCAAAGGGGCGAAGAGTGGTGGAGGTGAGGGGAGTTGAACCCCTGTGCCCCTGACCTTTGCGCACAGCATCTACCTATGTAGCGTCGGTTTGGATCTCGCCTCGTGGGACGCTTCGACGCGCGCTTCCCCTTCAGCCAGCCGTGATGAAGATACGGCGGCGACAGCACGACGGATGTCACCGCTATTCCTGCTGTCGACGTTCCCATCCCCTAGCAGGAGTCAGAGTGGGAACGTGACTACACTTAGGCAGCCATTAGCATTTCTTCGTTGTTGCCGTTTGTTTTTTCGAAGGGGGATTAACGAGAGGCCTTCGGCTCTCGATAGGCAGCTGCGCACTCCAACCAAGGGTCGAATCCGGAACACCCCCAAAATGGGAAATTGCAAGGAGACGAGTGATGGTGAGCACACCGTCAAAGAACGCGCCAGTGAGGCGGGGTCGGGAACGTGCCACACTTCGCGCGGAAGGCAAGCGCCGCCCGAGGACGCCGCCCGGGGCGGTCAGATCAGGTAGGTGCTGATCGAATGCGGCTGGCTGGTCGCGCTGGCGGCGAAGCCGGGCAGGCAGAGCTTGAAGTCGAGGGGCGCGTCCGAGCGGTTCAAGGTCACCACGGCGATGCGTCCGTCGAGGTTGACGAAGGCGGTGGTTTCCAGGTCCGCGCGGTTCGAGGTGACGGCGATGCGTCGCGCGCCGGGCCGGATGAACTTCGAGAAATGGCCGAGGTAGTGGTACGCGTTGGTGTAAACCAGCGTTCCTTTCCGCGTGTCGGCGTGCACGGGCGCGAAGCAGAAGTTGCCGACGTGGTTGGGTCCGCCGGTTTCGTCGAGCAGGATGTTCCAGTCGCACCAGGCGCAGGTGCCGGCGTTGAAGTCGTGGATCATCGAGTGCGCGTAGCGCTCGCCGAGGATCCAGTCGCCGAGGAGCGCGAAGTCGAAGCGCTCCTTGCAACCTTCGGTGAAGAGCAGCGCCTTGTCGGGATAGGCCTCGTGTACGCGGCGGACGTTGTCGAACTGCATCGGGCCGCCGGTCCACGTCTCGTACCAGTGGAAGCCGAGGCCCCAGATGTACGCTGCGGCTTCCGGGTCGGAGAGCAGCACGTTCGCGCGCTGGAAGATGAGGTCGCGGTTGTGATCCCAGGCGATGAGCTTCACGCCGCCGAGTCCGGACGCGTGCAGGGTCGGCCCGAGGTGGGTGCGGACGAAATCGCGCTCCGCCTCGGCGGTGAAGACGCACGATTCCCAGCGCTGCACCGCCATGGGTTCGTTCTGCACGCTCACGCCCCACACCGGAACGCCGCGGTCCGCGTAGGCGCGGATGAAGGCGACGAAGTGCCGTGCCCACGCGTCGGCAAATTCCGGCTTCAGTGCGCCGCCGCCGGTCAGGCGCCCGTTGTCCTTCATCCAGGCCGGCGGCGACCACGGGCTGGCGAGCAGCTTCAGGTTGCCTCCTGCGACCGCGAAGGCGCGCCGGATGAGCGGCAGCTTGTGGTGTTCGTCCGGCGCCACGCTGAAGGTAGCGAGCGCCGCGTCGTTCTCCGCGACGTAGGCGTAGCTCGCCGAGGAAAAATCGCAGCTCGCAATGTTGGTGCGCGCAAAAGTGTAGCCGATGCCGCGCTGCGGATCGAAATATGCCGTGAGCAGCTCCTCCTGCACGGCGGCCGGCAGCCGGGCCAGCGTTTCCGCGGCGGCGTCGGTGAGCGCGCCGCCGATGCCGACCAGAGTTTGGAAGCGCACGGTGGGATCGAAGTAAACGAACGGCTGGTTCTCAGGCAGCTGCGCCACGGGCGCGAACGGCAGGCGACCGCCCGGGGCTAGTGCTTGGCCGGAGTCGCGGGCGGTGACAAACACAGTGGCGTCGGCGGGCGGAAGCGGAGAGGAGGACATGGCAGCGGGGTAAGGAAAATTTTTCAGCCGACGGAGCGGGCGTCCGGCGGGGGCGAGGCGAAGCTCAGGCCTTGGCGCTACGGGGCGTGGGCGGCGCGGCGATCGACGTGCCTTTGATGACCTGCGCGCCGACGAGGATCTTGCGCGTGGGTGTCTGGGGCATGCGGATGCGATTGAGCACGCGCATCAGCGCGCCGCCGCCGACTTCCTCAATGGGAATGTAGGCCGTGGCGATCTGCGGCATGCCGTACGGCGGCGGGATGCCGTCGAAGCCGGTGACCGAACAGTCGCGTGGCACCTGCAGGCCGCGCTCCGCGAGGTCGCGGATGAGTTCGTAAGCCTGGTGGTCGGCGGCGCAGACCCACGCGGTGACGCCATCCTCCTTTGTACGCTTGGCCACGACGTCGGCGAGTTCGCTGCGGCTCAGCCGGCGCTCGTTTTCGACGACGTTGAACACCCAGTCGTAATTGCAGCGGATGCCGTGGTAGCTCAGGCCCTCGACGTACGCGGCGAAGCGGCGCGTGGTCCAGTGGCCGCCGACCGGGTAGTGCCACGCCGCATAGCCGATGCGGCGGTGGCCGGCGGCGACGAGCCGCTCGACCATGGAGATGATGCCCGTGGAGTGGTCGGTATCGATGCTGTCGATGTCGATGGCCGAGTAATCCTCGAGCGCGGAGACAATCGAGGTGTGCTTCGCGAGCGCGAGGATCGACGGCTCGCTGAACGGGTAGATCAGGATCGCGCCGCGCCAGTTGGCGGAGCGCAGGTGGCTGAAGACGCGATGGCCCGTGCCCGCGGCGTCGAAGACGTCAGGATCTTGAAAATAAATCTCCGTGTTCACCTCCTCGAGGCGCGCGGTGTCCTGGATGCCCTTGAGCAAAGTGGGGAAGGAGGCGGTGCCCGGCTCCTTGTTGCGCACGCCGATCAGGATGCCGATGGTGATGTTTTTCGTGAGCTTGCGCCGCCGCGACGTGCGGCCCGGCGTGCTCGCGTAGCCGAGTTCGGCCGCGAGTTCCTGCACGCGTCGCCGGGTTTCGAGGCCGATGGAAGGATGGTTGGAAAGGCTGCGAGTCACCGTCGCGCGCGAGAGCTTGAGGCGCTTCGCGATGGTGTGGTGGCTGATCTTCGTCATCGGGGGTGGCGGGTTTTTTAGTGACGGTTGCGGCGGAGGAAAGCAATTTTCCTCTCACCAGAAGTGCGAACATAAAACACAAATGACAGTCCGATGGTTACTAAATTTCTTTTGTGTGTATCTTAAGATGCTATAATTAAGATATATAATTAATATATTGAGATGTGCAGGCCTCGAGTATGAATGCGAACATGGTTATTGACATGATTCTGAACATGCCGCTATCCAGATGCTGCCATCCGGGAGCACCCTAACCCCTCCTGCGACTCCGTTGTCTTCCGGACGGCTTTTTGCACCAGCGGAGTTGCGAGTTCGGTAAACCCCAAGCGTTACGAAAATGAAGACGACCTACCCCGGCTCGCGTCGGAATCGCGCGTTGCTGTCGCTGCTGACAGCCGCCGCTTTTCTGCCCGCGGCCCTTCCGGCCCAACAGACGGCCCCCGACCAAGCCAGCACCACCGCCACCGCGAGCAAGGACACGGTGGTGCTCAGCCCGTTCACCGTGTCCGCGGACAAGGGCACGGGTTACAAGGCCACCAACGCGACTTCCGGCACGCGCCTCGACGCCGCGATCAAGGACCTGCCGATGCCGATGGAGGTTATCACCGAGGAATTCATCAAGGACACCGGCGCGCTCAACCTGCGCGATGCGCTGCGCTACAGCGCCGGCATCCAGCTCCAGTCGCAGAACGACTACGCCGGCAACGGCCTCACGCAGTACAGCAATCCCGGCGGCGTGAACAACCCCGAGATGCAGACGGCGAACAAGACCGACACGTCGATCGTCATCCGCGGCTTCACCACCGACAATTCCCTGCGCGACGGCTTCCGCCGCAAGGTCACCACCGACGCCGTCAACATCAGCCGCATCGAGGTCGTGCGCGGCCCGGCCGCGCTGCTCTACGGCATCGGCAACTTCGGCGGCGTGGTGAACTACATGGTCAAGACGCCCTCCTACACCGACAAGGAAGGCTCGGTTAATTTCGAGGTCGGCCAATTCGGCCTCTATCGCGGCACCGTCGAGGTCGGCGCGCCCGTGATCAAGGACAAGCTCGCGTACCTCGTCACCGCCTCCGCGCAGCAGAACGGCGACTACACCGACTACTACAAGGTGAAAAAGTTCTCCCTCTCGGGCATTGTCACGTACCGCCCGTGGAAGACCGGCGAGCTCACGATCGACGCCGAGTACGGCCAGAACAACAATTCCGGCACCGGCTTCCAGAGCGTTCGCGCGCGCGCCGACGCCGTGAACAACAGCGGCCGCGAGGAGCACGCGGGCTTCATCGCCTTCCCGGGCGTGAGCCTCCGCACGATGCGCTGGTCGGGCCCGGACACCTACGTCAAAAGCAAGCAGGGCAATCTCGAGCTCAAGTTCACCCAGCACCTGCTCGAGGGCCTCGACCTGCTCGTTGGCTACAACCACTCCTCCGTCACGTTCGACACCCGCGACGTCGACGCTGCGGCCCGCACCGACATCGGGCCGAGCGCGCTCTGGAGCACGATCACCCCGGTGCCGCTCGATGCGGCGCGCGGTGACACCGACGCCAACTGGGCGGCCGCGCCTTTCCCGCGCTCGATCATCGCTTACAGCTGGCGCGACGGTCACGAGCACAACAACGCCGACCAGGAGCGCGCCGAACTCGCCTACCGCCACAAGTTCCTCGAGGACCACAAGTGGTTGAAATTCGACAACACGATCCTGCTCGGGGTCGGGCACGAGGAAGACACGGTCACGAGCAGCACACGGACGCTCGACGCCAACAACAATGTCTTCGACTGGAAGAGCGCGTCCGATCCTTCGCCGTTCCGCTACGCCACGCAGGGCGACGGCACGCCGTCGCTCCCGCTGAAGCTTCGCACCACGACGTTCAACAAGCCGCGCGAGACGGGTGAGTACGCCATCTACCAGGGCAGCTTCCTCGATGACCGCCTGCACGTCATCGCCGGCGTCCGCGCCGACAAGAACGGCGTCGACCTCGCCCAGAACGGTTACAACTACGCCGACGGCTCGGTTGACACGGGCGCCACCTTCACCAGCTCGGCGCCGGCCAAGACCTACCACACAAACCAGTGGGGCGTGAGCTTCTCCCCGTGGCGGCCGATCTCGCTGTATTACATGCGCTCGCAGGGCATCAACCCGAACTTCTCCGGCGCGAAGGACCTCACCGGCAAGCCGATGGACGCGGTGGTCGCGACCGACAAGGAGTTCGGCCTCAAGTTCGACTTCTTCCACGGCCGCGTCTCCGGCACGATCTCGCACTACAGCATCACGCGCAACGGCCAGCCGAACGGCCAGTTCTGGTGGGCACCGCAGACCGCGATCCACAAGTTCGATCCGAGCAAGCCGACGGTGTACAACGTCACCGATCTGAACCCGGACGCCGCGAGCACCTACACGGTCGCCGGCGCGCCGCTGATCCAGTGGAACAACAACTACGCGTGGTACGGCAGCCTGGCGGGCCTCTCCGCCGTGCCGGCCGGCGCGCAGGGCGCGACCGCCACGACGGCCGGCCTGCAGAGTTACCAGAACGACGGCCTGAACGGCCAGCGTGACGCCATCGTCAGCACCTGGAACGCGGCCAAGTCCGCCGGCTCGGTGCACTACTGGGATGCCGCCGGCAACGCCATCTCGCAGGCCGCGTTCGCGGGCCTCGACCTGTCGAACGCGAATGCGAAGGGCTACATCACCATCGACGCCTCGAGCACCACGGGCGCGGCCTACATGGACGCCGTGTACAACTACACCCGCAACGCCGGCATCGCGCATCCGGGCAGCGACAACTGGCCGGGCTGGTTCTTCAACTCCTCGCCGGCCTCGACCGGCTACAACAGCGCCGCGCAGGATTCCAACAGCACGTCGGGCCTCAACGGCTCCGCGCCGGAAAGCGACCGCAACGAGGGCTGGGACGGCCAGTTCATCATCTCGCCGACGGACGACTGGCAGATTGTCGGCAGCTTCAGCAAAAACGACCACACCATCCTCTCGCTCGGCACTTTCCCCGACTACCCGAATCAGGACAAGGATCGTTGGGCGCAGTGGATGTTCCCGAACGGCCAGTGGGGTCTCGGCAGCTACTACGAGAAAAACCAGCAGTACATCGACGAAGCCCACACGTCATCCTTCTCGTTCAAGGGCATGATCTATCCTGGCGCGCAAGGCATGGACTACCCGAAGTGGTCGTGGAGCCTCTTCACGAACTATCGCCTGACGAAACTCGGTCTTAAGGGCCTGAGAATCGGCGGCGGCGTGGTCCGCACCGGACCGCAGGAATACGAGAGCGGTTACACGCACGGCGGCGATGCCCTCAAGGACGGCGCCGGCGCTCCGCTCATCCTCGAGACCGAGGCGCGTTGGACGGTGAACGTCTTCGCGCACTACGACTTCAAGGTCCACGATCATGACGCCTACGTGCAGGTGAACGTCGACAACCTGCTCGACGACCGCCACCGCTACGGCCTGCTCTGGGCGCCCGGCCGCCTCGTGAAGGTCGGCTTCGGCACCTCGTTCTAAGTTCACCCCGGGGCCCGCGACTTTGGCGCGGGCCCCTTTTTCTTTTTCCTCCGACCGGCGTGTGAGCGCCGGCTTTGGCCCGGCTCGCCCTTCTGCATGAGCATCTCCGCGTCCCAATTTCCACCGCAGTTTGTCTGGGGAACCGCAACTGCGGCGGCCCAGATCGAGGGGGCCGTCAGTGTCGACGGTAAGGGACCCTCGATCTGGGACACTTTTTGCCGCGAACCGGGCCGGGTCGCGGGCGGCCACACGCTGGAACCGGGCTGCGATCATTACGTCCGCTTCCGCGAGGACATCGCCCTCCTCGCGGAACTGGGCCTGCGGCACTACCGCTTCTCGATCTCCTGGCCGCGAATTTTTCCCACCGGCCGCGGCGCGCCGAATCCGGCCGGCGTGGCGTTTTATCACCGCCTGATCGACGCGCTGCTCGCGGCGGGGATCACGCCATGGGTGACGATGTACCACTGGGACCTGCCGCAGGCGCTGGAGGACGAGGGCGGCTGGCGCACGCGCCGCATCGTCGACGACTTCACGGCGTACGCCGATTTTCTTGTCCGCACCTACGGCGACCGGGTGAAGCACTGGATCACGCTGAACGAAATCTACTGCTTCACCCGTCTCGGCTACGGCGGTGGCGACAAGGCGCCGGGCGCGCGCGAGCCGGAGGCGGTGGTCAACCAGACCTACCATCATGCGCTGCTTTGCCACGGCGCGGGCGTGCGCGCGGTGCGCACCTACGGCGGGCGCGGTGCGCGCGTGGGGCTGGCGGACAATCCGTCCGTGTTCGTGCCCGTCACCGAGACCGAGGCCGACATCGCGGCGGCGCGCCAGGTCTTCGTCGCCGAGAATTTGCGCGTGCTCGATCCGATCTATCGCGGCCGCTACAGCCCGGAATACCTTGCGGCTGCGGGCGCGGCGGCGCCGCGGTTCCGGGACGAGGATTTTCAGCTCATTTGCGAACCCACGGATTTTCTCGGGTTGAATCTCTACACCGGCCAGTTCGTCCGCGCCCGCCCCGGCGGCGGCGCGGAAATCCTGAAGCTGCCCGCAGGCTACCCGCAGGCGGAAAGTCCATGGCTCCACCTGAACGCACGCGCCCTCTATTGGGGGCCGCGGCTGGCGGCGGAGGTTTACGGCGTGCGTGACCTCTGCCTCACCGAGAGCGGCGTGAGCTACGCCGACACCCTCGTGAACGGCGAGGTGCTCGACTTGCACCGCATCGAGTACCTGCGCGCCTGCCTGCGCGAAATCCGGCGCGCGATCGGCGACGGCGTGCCGGTGTCGGGCTATTTTCTCTGGTCCCTGCTCGACAACTTCGAGTGGCAGGACGGCTACACGCGGCCCTTTGGCGTGGTGCACGTCGATTTCGCCACGCAGCGCCGCACGCCGAAGCTCAGCGCGCGCTGGTACGCACGCACCGTGGCGGACAACAGTCTCGTCTAGTTTTCCTTCCGCCCCAGTCTGATACCCGCACCCGATTCGCTTCCATGAACCCGCTTCCCCTTCGGCTTCGCCGGCTCCTCGTCGCGGCGTTTTGCGTCTCGGCCTTCACCGGCCTGCTCGCGCTCGATGATCGCGACTTCCTCGCCGCGGCCGGCCCGGTGATCCGCGCCGACCACGGCCGCGGCGCCATCGTCGACCTGCGCGGCACGAACTTCGGTGGCTGGCTGGTGCACGAGGCATGGATGTCCCCGATCGGCCGCGGCCAGCTGGCACGGACCGCGTGGCACAGCGCGGCCGGCGCCCTGTTCGATGGCGATCCCGCGACCGCGGTCACGCTGGGCGGCTCCGGCGCCGCGAATGCGGTCATCGCCTTTGGCGGCCCGGTCTACTTCGACGCGGCCGAGCTGATCCTCGCGCCGGGCGGAACGTTGCCGGAGTTTTCGATTTCAAACGATGGGAGCGCTTGGACGCCCGTGGCCGTACGCGAGAGCCGGACGGATGGGGCGCGCACCACGGTGATGTTCGCGCGTGAGTGTCCGGCGCGGTTTCTTCGCCTGGGCGCACCGGCGTCCGGCGCGACCGGCATCGCAGAGCTGCAGTTGCTCCAAGGCGACGACTACACCGCCCGCCAGACGCTCGTCGCGCGTTTCGGCGGCGATGCCCGTGCGTTGGTCGACGGCTACCAGCGCCGGTGGATCACCGAGGCGGACCTCGACAATCTCCACGCGTGGGGTCTGAACGTCGTGCGCGTGCCGCTCAACTGGCTCGACTTCGCGCAGGAGGACGGCGCCTTGCGCGACGATGGCTTTGCGATCTTGGACTGGTTGCTCGCGGCCTGCGAAAAGCGCGGGCTCTATGTCATCCTCGACATGCACGCCGTGCCCGGCGGCGCCAGCCCGTGGGCGAGCAGCGGTCACAGCGGCGACGACGGCACGGGCCACAACCCGAACGGATTCTGGGACGATCCGAAGTGCCTCGAGACGCTGGCGCGCATCTGGGAAAACATCGCGAAGCGCTACCGCGAGCGCGCGGTGGTGGCCGGCTACGACTTGGTGAACGAGCCGCTCTACCACACCGGCGAGCTGCCGGCGCCGGGACAGACCTATTCCGAGGCCGCGTTGCGCAAGTCCGCGATGTTCGACGTGCTCTACCGGCGGATTCGCGCGGTGGATGCGCAGCATCTCATCTTCATCGCCGCTTACACCTCCAGCTCGCCCGACCGTCCGGGAGACATCGACGTCCCGGTTGGCTTCGAAGTCATCACGCCGCCGCAGTATCACGGTTGGGAGAACGTCGTCTACCAGACGCATCACTACGACATGCGCGACCCGCACAACCGCGCTGCGCAGGAGCGGCTCGTCACGCGGGCGCTGGCGGATCTCGAGCGCTACCAGCGCGAGTGGAACGTGCCGGTCTATGCCGGCGAGTTTTCGCTCTACGGCTTTTATGATGTCTGGCGGCAGTGGCTCACCGGCCTGAACCGGCTACACATTTCCTGGAGCAACTGGACCTACAAGGTGTGCGGCTCCGCCCAAGGTGCGGCCGGTCCCGACTGGGGCTTCTTCAATACGAATCCCAGTCCCGCGCCCGATGTCGTGCACGATTCCCGCGAGGAGATCGCGCGCAAGTGGACCGCGTTCGACACCGGCCGGTTCGCGCGCAACGACGCGCTGATCTCGGTCGTGAGCGAGTGCGCGCGGGCTAGGCCTTGAGCGGGCGCCGGTAGGACGTCAGGTACTGCCCGACGATGCGTTCGGCGGAGAAAAGGGCGACGGCGCCGAGGGTGGCGCGGCGCGCGGGATCGGCGATGAGCGACCCGACTTCGCGGGCCTTGGCGGCGGCAGCCGGTCATTGAGCCGTGACCGGCGGGATCGAAGGTGTCGGACGCCCAAAGAGCGCCTTTCCCAAGCGAATGAAGGGTTTTTCGATGTATCGTTCCGAAACGTAGGCCAGGGGAATCGTGCAGATCACCGCCGCCACTCCGATAGCTGCCGCCCATCCCAGGTAAGTCGCTTCCGGCCGAGTGTCGCGGTAACGATAGCTGAGGGCCGAGAAATATTGGAGGAAGATGGGATTGAGGAGATAAAAGCTGTAGCTGATGCGCCCCAGGAAGCGCATGGGGCCGCGCGAGAGCAGCGACGCTATTTTCGGCCAGCTTTGGTGGTAAATCGCCGCGACAATCAGGTACGCGCACAACGCATGAAGGAACATGGCGCCCCAGGCGGCATACGGAACAAAAGCGCGTAGCAAAATGAGCGCCACCACAACCACGATGCTGGTGTTGGTTCGCATCGTGTGCGCGGTCATGCTCCCGATTTCGCTCGTAACCATGAAACCGAGGGCGAACGGCAGCAGGTGCCCGGTCACAACCTGCCAGTCAAACAGCAGCGTCGGATTCTGTTGCAGCACCATCGCCCAAGCGGCGATCCCGACCAGGGCGAACACGCCGAACGCGCGCTGCAAAACGAAGGCCAGGAAAATAAACGGGGCCAACACGATCTCGACCTGGATGCTCCAAGACGCCCCGTACATCGCGATGCGGCGCAACAGCAGGTTGTCCCACAGCTCGGCTTGGGTGAAATAGACTTTGAAGGTTTGGGGGAAAGTCCGTTCCAGCAGCGTGAACGAGCCCCAAAACAGCAACAAGGTGGCGATCAGCGCCGGATAGATGCGAAGCACGCGGGCCACCCCGAACTCCACCGCCTTGAGCCAGAGCGGCTGCGGCGACGCCTGCAGCGCCAGTTGCAGGACCGCGCCGCTCATCACGAAGAAAACGACCACGGCAAAATCGCCGTTAAGCAAATGGAGGTAGAAATGCACCAGCACATCCCGGGTGTCGTTGAGCGCGAAGGCGGGGGTGGACAGGACGTTTTGGGTGTCAGGGCGGTGCAGCACCCAAATCCCATGGTAAAAGCAGACAATCACCGCCAAAAGGCCGCGCAATCCATCCAAGGCGGCATTGCGTGTTTTGCCTGCGGAGTCTGAACCGGGTACAGTGATGCGGTGAGGTTGCGTTCGCACCCTGCCGGCGCGAGGCTTTTTTGGCCCTCTCCGGGTGAGAAAAATGAAACGGGGCTAACCAACGGAATCCGCACCGATGCCTGACATCAACTACGGCCGGTGCAGCAATCGCCGGTATAAATCCACATACCGGCTGACGATGCGCTCCGCGGAAAAGAGTTCGGCCGCGCGGGTCTTGGCGGCGGCGCCGAAGGCCTGGCGCCGGGCGGGGCTGGCGATCAGGGCCGACACTTCGCGAGCGAGCGCGGCGGTGTCGCCGAAGGGCACGAGCACGCCGCTTTTGCCGGACTCCACGACTTCCGGAATGCCACCGACCGCGAACGCGGCACCGGGGCAGCCGAAGGTCATGGCCTCGAGGATGCCCAGGCAGAAACTTTCCAGTTCCGAGGTGAACAGCGTGATATCCGCAGCGTTGAGGTAGTCGTCGATCGCCGTGACGTTGGCGCGCACAAGCACCTGGTCCTCCAGGCCGAGTTTCTCGACCTCGGCGGCGAAGGGGGTGAAGTCGCCGCCGGCGAGGATGACGAGCTTGAAGGAATCGCGCGCCTTGATCGCGGCGACGGTTTGCAGGAGCAGGTCGATGCGTTTGACCGGACGCAGATTGGAAGCGTGAAGCAGCAGCGCTTCTCCGTCAGCCAGACCGAGCTCGGCGCGCAGGGCTTCGCGCGAACGCGTGGGTGTATGGGGCGCGAAGAAATTGGGAATGACCGTCACCTCGCCGAAGTAGTCGAGATGCGAGCGCACCTGGCTCTTGAGGAATTGGGAAACGGTCGTGACCGCATCGGCATTGTCCAGCGCGTGGCGAATGGCCGGGCCGTAGCCGTCGTCGGCGCCGAGCAGCATGACGTCGGTGCCGTGCAGCGTGACGATGACCTTGGGTCGTTCGTAGACCGGCAGCATCGACATCGCCAGCATGGCGGCGGTGGCGTGCGGCACGGCGTAGTGGACGTGGAGGATGTCGAGTTTGTGCGCGCGACTGACCTCGGCGATCTTCACCGAGAGCGGCAGCGTGTAGTCGGGGTACTTGAAGAGATCGTAGTCGTTCACCCGCACCGGGTGGAAATGGATGCGCGGCTGGTTCTGCGGCAGGCGAAACGGTGCGGCGTGACTGATGAAGTGCACCTCGTGGCCCCTCGCCGCGAGCTCCTCGCCGAGCTCGGTGGCGAGGATGCCGCTGCCGCCCACGGAAGGGTGGCAGATCAGGCCGATGCGGAGGGAGCGGTCAGACATCAGCGGGGAGAAACCACGAATGGACACGAATACACACGAATTTCAGACAAACGCGCTCCTGCGTCATCCTGAGCCGTGCGAAGGATCCAACCGTTGGGCGCAGATACGTCCGCAATCGCTTGGATCCTTCGCACGGCTCAGGATGACCGGTGGGGTAGGCTTGGCCCCATTCGTGTGCATTGGTGTCCATTCGTGGTTGCCCTTGTTCGTTCAAAATTTCGCGGCAGCACGGCTGAGCGGGGCAAGCGAGGTGAAGACGAGCGGGTCGTTGGGCCAGAGCGGCTGGGCGTGGCCGACGCCGGCGTTGAGGCCGTGGACGCGAGCGCGGGCGAGCTGGAGCTCGACGTAGTTGCGCGTGCGCATCTGGGAGGCGTGCGCTTCCATCGCGGCGGTCCATGCCTTCATGATCTCGGGCGCGGAGATGTCGATGAGCACCGGCGTGGCGCCGGCCGGTTCGGCGCCGGGGCCGAGCGCGTAGTAGAAAAGTTCGCCGATGGCGTGCGGGGTCAGGTCGCGCAGTTCGGCCACGCCGCCGTAGCGGGCGAGGCGCGTGGCATCGCGCACGAGGGTGCCGAGGCGCCAGTGATCGGGGTGCTGGTTCTGCGCGGTGGTCGGCGCGAGCACGAGGGCCGGACGCACACGGCGCAGGATGGCGGCGAGCTTGAGCGCGTGGGATGCCTTGATCTCGAGGTGGGCGTCACCGTCGAGCTCGAGGAATTCCAGCGAGGCGCCGAGCAGCTGCGCGGCGTTTTCCGACTCGAGCTTGCGCTCCTTGGGTGAACCGTTGGTGCCGGCCTCACCGCGCGAGCAGACGACAAAGTGCACCGGCCGGCCGGCCCGGCTTTCGCGGGCGATGATGCCGCCGCAGCCGAACTCGATGTCATCGGGATGCGCGCCAAAGGCGACGAGCGGGGCGGTTTCGGATAAAGACATTTTACAGGAGGTAACGGAGGAAACGGAGCAGAGGGGAGACTCTGTTATCTCTGTTCCTTCTTGTGGGGTCTAGGCCGGATAGTCGGTCCAGGCTTCATCGGAGCGGTCGATGGGGTCGCGGTTGATAAAGGTGATCTCGGGGGCGTCGGCTTTGTTGAGGTAGGCCTGCTCGCCGGCGCCGGCGATGTAGTGGGTGCAGTGAAGCACGGACTGCATCCAGCGCAATCGCGAGTCGCGGGATGGACTGATCTGCTCTTTGGTGAAATCGGCCGCGGGCAGCGTCAGGTAACAGTCACCGCCCTCGTGCAGGCAGAGCGAACCGTCGGGCATCCGGCGGGCGCGGACGATCTCACCGTCGTGTTGCACGTCGACGAAGCAGTCGCCGATATCACACGCGGCGCGGCGTACGGCCGGGTCCCCGGAACGCACGACGCGCACGCCCTCGAGCAGGCCGAGGCCGCGGTACATCTCGAGGCAGAAGTCGGCGACGGTGTCGGCCTTCGTTTGCTTGAAGAGGGCGGCGAGTTCCGGGCCGACATACGCGCCGAGCTGGCGGCAAGTGTTCGCCTGCCAGTCAGCGGGGATGCGCTTGGCGTAGAGCGGCGACCACTTGCGCTGGACCTTGTTGACGAAGGAGAAGTTGAGCGTGGCCGGTTCGGTGGTCTTGCGGTGGCGGACGATGGTCTGCGTCTCGCGCGGGTCGTGGTCGCTGTCGTGGTAGAAGAACACGATCTCGCCGCCGAGCTCCTGCTGGAGCCGACGCGCCGTCACAAACTTGGCGTAGAGAAACCGCCGCGGGAAAAACCCGCAGGGTTGCTGACCGAAGCAGATGACGGGGGAAGTCATGGGACGACCTTACAGGAGGGAACAGAGGGAACGGAGATAAGGGCAGTGCAAAGTCATGCTCCGTTAACTCCGTTTCCTCCTGTGAGGTCGGGTTTGGGTAGCAGCGTCTGCAAGCCCAGGCTGAGGATTACGACGGCCGCGCAGCCGATGAAGTTGTACCAGAGGTACGAGATGCTGAGGGTGAAGTAGAGGATGAAGACCAGTGTCTGGGCAACCAGCGCGGCCCAGAACACGGCCGTGCCGCCGACGCGCTTGAGGAAGAAGGCGGTCAGGAAAAGCCCGAGCACCACGCCGTAGAAGAGCGAGCCGAGGATGTTGATCGCCTCGATCAGGTTCTCGGCGAAGCCGGCGAAGAGTGCGAAGCCGATGGCGACCACGCCCCAGCCGGCGGTGAACCATTTCGCGGCGCGGACATTGCGCGCCTCGTCGTGGACCGCGAGCGGACGGAAATGCCGCCACAGGTCGATCGTGCTGGTGGCGCCGAGGGCGTTGAGCTCGGACGCCTTCGAGCCGAGGGCAGCGGCGATCATCACGGCGACGAGCAAGCCGACGAGACCGTGCGGCAGCTGGCGGACGATGAAGCCGATGAAGACATAGTCGGAATCCTTGGTCTGCGCGCGCGGGTCGGCTTTGAGCAGCGCGGCGCGGGCTTCGGCGCGGACGTCGTCCGTGGCCTTTTGTGCGGCGAGCAGTTCGGTGCGGGCGCTGCGCTCGGCGGTGGCATCGCCGTGCGCGCGGGCGTCCTGCCAGGTGGCGATCTTTTGCTGTTTCACCGCATGCAGGGCGGTGTGCTTGTTCTCGAGCGCTTGGAACACCGCGGCTTGCGGGCCGTGGGCGTGGCGCGACCACTCGGCCTGATTGTAGAAGACCGGAGCGGGCTGGAACTGGTAGAAGACGAAGACGAGCACGCCCAGCAGCAGGATGGCGAACTGCATCGGGATTTTCAGCACGGCGTTGAACATCAGGCCGAGCCGGCCCTCGCGCAGGCTGGCGCCGCCGATGTAGCGCTGCACCTGCGACTGGTCGGTGCCGAAGTAGGAGAGCGACAGGAACAGGCCGCCGATCAGGCCGCTCCAGAGCGTGTAACGGTGCGACGGATCGAAGGAGAAATCCACGGCCTCGAGCTTGCCCAGCGCGCCGGCGAGATGGGCGGCGCCGTCGAAGCCGAGTCCGGCGGGCAGGCGGGCCAGCACGATGAAGAAGGCGGCGACCATGCCGGCGAAGATGACGAGCATCTGCCATTTTTGCGTGAGGCTCACCGCCGCGCTGCCGCCGGTCACGGTGTACACGATGACGAGCAGGCCGCTGCCGATGATCGTGAGGTCGAGCCGCCAGCCGAGCACTGCCGAGAGAATGATGGCGGGTGCGTAGATGGTGATGCCGGCGGCGAGGCCGCGCTGCAGGAGAAACAGGCCGGCGCCGAGCAGGCGCGTTTTCTGATCGAAGCGCTTGCCGAGATATTCGTACGCCGTGTACACGCCGAGTGTGCGGTAGATCGGCAGGAAGACGGCGCAGACCACGATCAGCGCGAGCGGCAGGCCGAAATAATTCTGCACAAAACCGAGGCCACTTTCAAAACCCTGGCCCGGGATCGAGAGGAAGGTAATCGCACTGGCCTGCGTGGCCATCACCGACAGGCCGATAGTGAACCAGCCCGTCGACTTGCTGCCCTTGAGGTAGGTGTCGAGATGATCGGTGTGCCGCGTGTGCCACGCGCCATAGGCCGCGATGCCCACCATCGTCCCGAGGAGCACGATCCAATCGAGCGGGTTCATGCGTAGGCGCGGGAGAAAAGGGTGAGCGCGACGATCACGAAAACGAAGGCGCCGAAGACAAACCAGTACACGCCGCGCCAGGTGCGGAAGCCGGGCAGGCCGGGGGATTCGTCGTTGTCGGGTTCGTTCGGCATCGTTGATCCTTACACACCCCGCCCTGACGGGCACCCCTCTTGATAGAGGGGAATTTCGGCAGCAGAAGTTTGGGTCCCCTCTATCAAGAGGGGTGGCGCAAAGCGCCGGGGTGTGTCGAAGAAGGTAGCGGCAACGCGCAGCATGCTCATTTCCCCAGCGACACCAGGTTCGCGAACAACCGCTGCGCGCCCGGCACGCCGGCGGGGAGCTGGCGGAAGAAGGCCAGGCCGGTGTAGACGTACCAGCCCTTGCCGTAGCGGGCGACGAGCAGGCTGCTCTTGAGTGGAGCTTCGCCCGGGTCGCTCATCTCCAGCACGGAGGTGTAGTGCTCGGTATCCCACTTGCTCGGGAAATAGGCGCCGCGTTCCTGGACCCAGCCTTCGAAATCCGCCGCAGTGATCTTGTTTGGCGTGTTGAGTGCGGGATGCTCGGGCGAGGGAAAAGACACGGGGGCGTTTTCGTCGGTGACACGCAGCAACGGCGCCGGGCCGTCGATCGAGAGCGAGTACGGCCCGAGGACGGGCGCCTTCAGGTTGTTCGGGCGGTTGTACTGGGCGATCACCGTGCCGCCGCCCTCGACCCAATGCATGAGTCCGGGAAATGCGTTGGCGAGGTCCGTGCGCTCGTTGAAAGCACGCACGCCGATCACAACGGCATCGAGGCCGGCGAGTTTTTCCGGAGTGAGATCCGCGCCCGTGAGCGTGGTCACCTCGTAGCCCAGCTGCGCGAGGCTGGCCGCGGTGTCGTCGCCGGCGCCCGGCAGGTAGCCCACGCGCTTACCCTTGGTCTGCACGTCGAGGGCCACGATGTGCGTCGTCGCCGAACTCTGCAGCAACTGCACCGGCAGGTGGGAATACGTGATGGCGAAGCGGTCGGTGAAATAGCGGGCGCCGGAGACTTCCGCGCCGGCCGCCAGCGAAGCCGAGGCGGCTTTGGCCGGTGCGGTCACGCGAAACACGACGGCGGCCTTGTCGCCGGCGCGGCTGAGAGCGAAGGGTTGCGACAGAGGCGAGATGATCCAGTCGGCCGGGCGATCGAGCTGCACTTCGCCATGGAGCGCGTCGCGCGTGGCGGTCACTTCCACGGTGATTTCCTTGCTGGCCCCGGGGGCAAAGAGATCGAGGCCGTGGGCGAAGTGGAGCGTTACCGGCGGGATGACCGCCAGGCGCCGGTATTGCTGCGCGGTGCTGGCGCCGAGCACTTCCTGCACCGGCTCGGCGGGCACGACGAGCGTCTGCCCGGCCACGGAGAAAACATACTCGACCGGGAAAACCGGCGGATTTTCCGGTTCACCGATCAGCGCGGGCTCCTCGACATGAAACACGCCCGGGGTGCCTTCCTTGCGCAGCCAGTAAGGCTGGCTGGTCCGCGTCGTGACCGCGAGGGACTGGGCGCTGTCGCGGGAGGCGGTTTCACCGGTCTTCAGTTCGCGGAAGATTTTCTCGTCCGTCTTGTTCGCGGGATAGCGTAGCGCGACCCAGCTCACCCGGGTGGCGGTCGCGAGCGTGACTTCGTGGTGCAGCGGCAGCTTCTCGCCGGCGACGACTTCGGCCTGCGGCACGGTGGTCTGCACGGTGAGGCCGAGACAGGTCTGGATGATACGGTCGAGGTCGCGGCGCTTTTCGGTGACGACGGAGTCGACCGGCAGCGTGTCGAGCTTGGTGCGGATCGCGAGGAGCGCGGGCACGCTGGCCGCGGCGTCGGCGGCGTTGAACTTCGCCAGCGCGTCGTCGATCAGCGGGATCAGCGCGGCCCCGCCGGGCACGCGGGCCCAGGTCGTGTCGACACCGTCCATGATGTCACTGCTCGGGGCATCGCCGGCGAGGAGCATGAAAGTCTGCGGGTTTGGGCCGGCGCCGCCGGTACGCGCGGCGAAAATTCCCAGGCCCTGGGTCTTGTGCATCGCACGGCTGCGGTTAGCTATCGTGGCGAACGGCTCGCCGGTCACGGGATCGGTGCCGCCGGTGTCGAAGGAAATGACCGGGCCGTTCAACGGCTTCGTGTCGCCCCAGGCGTTCCAGCCGATGCGTTTCGGCTGCCACGGGGTCAGCCCTTCCTTGAGCTGTTCGGGATACGCGTTCGGGTCGCCGGCGAGCTTGAAGGCTTCGACCGCGAGCATCGCGGACGCGGTGTGCTGGCCGTGGCCGCCGCTGCCAGGCGGAACGGGGAAGCGGGTGATGATGACGTCGGGCCGGAATTTGCGGATGACGCGCACCACGTCGCCGAGAATGACGTCATGATCCCAGATGCGCAGGGTTTCTTCCGGCGATTTCGAAAAACCGAAATCGATCGCGCGCGTGAAGAATTGTCGTCCGCCGTCGAAGCGGCGCGCGGCGAGCAGTTCCTGCGTGCGCGCTACGCCGAGCTTTTCGCCGAACTCCGGGCCGGACTCGTTCTGGCCGCCGTCGCCGCGCGTGATCGACAGGTAAGCCGTGCGATAGCCGCGCCCGCGGGAGAATGCGGCGATCAGCTGCGTGTTCTCGTCGTCCGGATGCGCGCCGAGGTGCAGCACGGTGCCCATCGTCTTGAAGACGCGCAGGTCATGCTGGATCGGCGATTCCGTCGCGGGTTCGGCCGCGCGGACGAGTCCCGTGAGGGCGAGGACCGCCGCGCCCAACCCGATCGCACCGCGCCGCCGGAGCACAGATAACATGACGGCGGATTACTTTTTGACGGTGAACGCGGCGGAGAGCTGCGTGTTTTCCCACTGGATCGTAAGCTCGCCGCCGTCGCCGGCCGCGTTGGCTTTCACGCCCAGCGTAAGCTGGTCGACCTGCGCGCTCAGCGCGGCTTTCGTCAGCGGGATGCGGGCGACGTCATGGGATTCGTCAATCGGTACGCCCCATTTTCCGAGATTGGAACTGAAGGCGAGCAGCGAGGTGCCGGCTTCGGAGGGTACGAGGTAGAGCGTGTAGGCGCCGGCCGGGATGACAGTCGTGCCGAATTGCAGCGGCTGTTGCGTGAGCAGGAGCGTGGCTTCGTCCGCTCCGAGGCGGTCGGCCTTGTCCCATTTGACGAGGCCGCCCCAGATTTTGCGGAGTTCGCCCGACTTCGGATCCTTCGAGTACGGCCGGCCATACGTGACCGTGACGCGCGGGCCGCCTTTGCCGATGGTGGCGCTGATCGTCTCGTGCGGACTGATGCGCGCGCGCGCCGGCGGAGTCGGAGCGACCGAGTCGGCGATCGCAGGCACGGTGCTGAGGAGGGCGGCGAGGGCGAGGTAACGGGGAAGGAGTTTCATGGGAGGAACAGAGTGGAGGCGCGGGCGCGCGGTTTTATTTCAGGCGGTTGATCAGCGCTTGGTTGAGGTCGATGTATTCGTCCTTCACCGCGCCCTTGGCCTGGTTGGCGCCCTCGATGGATTTCTGGGCGGCGGCGATGGCGCCGGCCTTGTCGCCCGCCTTTTCGAGGATGAGCGCCTTGCGGTAGACGAGGTAGAATGCCCCGGGATTGGCGGCGATGGCGGCATCCATCCACGTGGCGGCCTTCTTAAGGTCGAGGTCGTTGGCGAGATAGTACATCGCGGCCTCGGCATACGGGAGCTTGTCGGCGCCGGAGGACATGACGGCCTCGATCTGCGGCACGAGGGTGGACTTCACGTCGACGGTGATGGCGACCGGGACGCGCACCTTTTCCCAGGAGATGTTAAGCGTGCCGGATTCGTCGCGCAGGTCGTTGAAGCTGATGCCGAGCGTCTCAACGCCGTTGGTCAGCACGACCGGCACGGCCTTGAGGCGGGCGACGTCGTTTTTCTGGTCGTAGGTGTACGCGCCCCATTGCGACATGTTCTTGTGGATGATGACGGTCCACTCGTCCTTGCCCGGGATGGTGAAGAGCTCATAAGTGCCGGCGGCGATGGGGGTGTCGTTGAGCTTCACCGGCGTGCTGAAGGAAATCTTCGTGGCGTTGTTGGCGCCCGTGCGCCAGATGTGGCCGTAGGGGACGAGTGAGCCGAAAACGACGCGACCCTTGGCGCCGGGGCGATTGTAGGTGACCTGGATGTCGGTCAGGCCGATGCGCTGGCTGACGCTGGCGGCGGGGCTGGCTTCCGGGAAGACGAGCTTCGGGGCGGCGGGGGTTTGAGCGAGGGCAGCGGTGCCGAGACACAGGCTGCAGAGGGTGATGAGACCGGTGCGAAACGTCGAGGAGGTCATGGGGGTGAGGGGAAAAACGGAGGGTAGTCAGGCAGACTTAAAGAACAAGCGCGGCACCACGGACGGTTTGCTCACACTATTGATGGCGCAACGCCGCGACGACCGGCCAATCCGCGGCCGCGAGATCGTACGTGGAAAGCTCTGCGGGCGAAGCCCACGCAAGCGCGACGTGTTCATGCGCGTGCGGCGGCGGCGAGGTGGGAGTGAGTGCGCAAACAAACGGGATCATACGGATCACGACCGTCTTGTAGTCATGGTCGAAAGGGGTGAAGGCACGAACGACACTCACGTCGCAGCCAAGTTCCTCGCGGATCTCGCGAACGATCGCCGCGGCCGGATCCTCGCCCGGCTCGACTTTGCCGCCCGGGAATTCCCATTTCAGCGGCATGAGCTTGTTCGGCGGACGCTGGGCGACGAGGACACGACCGCCCATCTCGATGACGGCGCAGACAACGGGTATGGGAACCGGAGAAACCACGAATGAACCCGAATGGACACCAATAGCGGAAAGGCTTCGAGAGTAATTCGTGTTAATGGGTGTTCATTCGTGGTTTCAGAAGACCCTGCAACTTTTCGCACCCGGCCCGTGTTCTCTCAGTATCATGAAAACGTTCCTCAAGATTCTCCTGATTGCGGCCCTGCTCATTGTGGCGATCAAACTCAGCCCGGTGATTTTCGTAGCGGCCTTTGTTGGTCTCTTCGTGGCGGCGATCCTCGGTGCAGTGGGTGTCTCCCTGGTGGTGGCGCTCGCCGCAGTGCTCCTCGCCTTCGCGCTGGCGCTTTCGCCGATCTGGATCCCGGTCCTCGCGGTCGTCGGCATCGTCAGCCTTTTCCGCAAGGCCGACCGTACGCCGCCGGTGGCGACCGCCTGAGCCGTAGTTTCCCTTGAGTCGAAGCGATGGGCCTGACCGCCCGTCGCTTTTTTGTGTCCGCTCACTTGCATTGGGCACCGCCGCCCGCCTCACTCGGCGGATGCCGAAACCGGCCGAGCCCTCCAGTCCATTTGTCTCCCGCATCAGCCTCGTTGGCCGCAGTGCCGGGCGCGTGAAGATGCTGGCCGGTTTCAAGAAGCAGCACCACACGGTGCCCGATGCCGTGAATCCGGCGACCGAGGGTTTCCTGGCGAAACTCTGTGCCGGCGAACTGGCGGAAGAGGCGGAAAAATTTTTCCAGAACGCGAAGACGGCGTTCGGCTATAAACGCACCGAACTCTCGCTGGAGGTGACCAGCCCGGTGGCTGTACTCACGGCGAAGGACTTCACGCTCGAGATTGTATACTCCCTGCAAGCGGACGATCCCGGCAGCTACGACGTCACGCGCACGCTGCACTCGCTGAGCGAGAGTGAGGGCACGGCGCGGCCCGAGCTCAACGAGCTGTTCGTGGCGGGCTTCACCGGTATTGTTTTCGACTTGGTTAAAGGCGTCCCAGTCGAGGCCGTGATCGATGCCGTCGAGGCGCGTGGCGGCGAGGACGGGCTGGCGGTCAATTATCCCTCGGATTGCAGCCGGTGCGTGATCCAGGTCGACGGAGTAGATGCGGAAGTCGTGTGTGACGGCGCCACGCTCGAGATGCGCTTCCCGCGCGCCGGTTCGCCGGCGGAATTGGTCGCGGCGTTTGCCGCGGTACGCTCGGCGTTTGCGCTGTCGCGCAACAAGGTGCTGGCGGGGCTGCTTTAATAGGTAGGGTGCGGACTCCGTTCCGCGCCGCGGCGGCGAGCGGAGTCGCCGCCCTACCCAAGAAAAAGGCGGCCGTTTCGGGCCGCCTTGGAGAAATGAGATGAATCCTTCGACAGGCTCAGGATGAGCCTTCGGCTCACTTGATCATGTCCGCCACGAAGGCGCGCTCTTCGGCGAGCTCCTTGTTGGTGGCGGCGATCTTGGACTTGGCGAAGTCGTCCATGGCGTAACCGGTGATGACTTCGTAGCTGCCCGGCGTGGTCGTCTTGACCGGCATGCCGGCCCAGACGTTGGCGTCGAAGCCGTAGCGACCTTCGCTCTTCACGGCGATCGAGTGGATCGCACCCGGCGTGACGAGCGAGCGGACGTGGTCGACGAGGGCGTTGGCGGCGGAGGCGGCGGAGGACAGGCCGCGGGCGGCGATGATTGCGGCGCCGCGCTTGCCGACCGTCTCGCAGAACGGGCCCTGCAGCCAGGCGCTGTCGGTGATGACCGAGGTGGCAGGCTTGCCGTCGATCGTCGCGTGGGCGAACGCCGGGAACATGGTCGGGCTGTGGTTGCCGTAGATGAAGATGTCCTTCACGGCGGTAAGATCGACGCCGGCCTTCTTGGCGAGCTGGGTCTGCGCACGGTTCTGGTCGAGGCGGACCATGGCGGTGAAGCGCTCGGCCGGCAGGCGCTTGGCCTGCGAGGCGGCGATCATGCAGTTCGTGTTGGCGGGATTGCCCACCACGGCAACGCGCGCATCGGCGGCGGCGACGGAGTCGATGATGCGACCTTGTTCGATGAAGATCTTGCCGTTGTCCTTGAGGAGGTCGGCGCGCTCCATGCCCGGGCCGCGCGGCTTGGCGCCGACGAGCAGGCACCAGTTGGCGTCCTTGAAGCCGACCGACGCGTCGGACGTCTGGACGATGCCCTTGAGCAGCGGGAAGGCGCAGTCGTCGAGTTCCATGGCCACGCCTTCGAGCGCCTTGAGGGCCTTCTCGATGGGCGCTTCAATCAGCTGGAGGATCACCGGCTGGTCGGGGCCGAACATCGCGCCGGACGCGATGCGGAACAGGAGGGAGTAACCGATCTGGCCGGCGGCGCCGGTCACTGCGACACGAATAGGGGCTTTCATAAAGCGAAACGATTAACCACGGAACCGGCGGAAGACACGGAAGAAAATCATGGAGCAGCCGGGATTAAGGGGAAACGTAAGTAGTCTATTAGACTACTTGAGGGCGAAGATGTAGGGCCGGCGCTCGTCGCCGGGCCAGGTACGCCGCAAGCGGCGACCCTACAAAAAACCAACTCAGGCGAAGCGCGGGGCGAGGATCGCGTAGATCTCGCGCACCATCTTCTCGGTCGTGGCCCAGTCGATGCAGCCGTCGGTGATGCTGACGCCGTACTTGAGCTTTTCCTTGGGCTGCGGGAAGGGCTGGCTGCCGGCGTTGAGATTGCTCTCCACCATCGCGCCCATGATTGACTGGTTGCCGGCGGTGATTTGCGCAAGCAGGTCGCGCATCACCTCGGGCTGCAGTTCGGGCTTCTTCGAGGAATTGTCGTGCGAGCAGTCGACGAGGATGGACTTCGGCAGGTTCGCCTTGCCGAGGAGTTCCTCGGTCTTGGCAACGTGCGGAGCCGTGTAGTTCGGGCCGGCGGCGCCACCGCGGAGGACGATGTGGCAATTCGGGTTGCCGCGCGTGACGATGGCCGAGGACGCGCCGTCGAGGTTGATGCCGAGAAAAGTCTGCGGCTGGCCGGCGGCCTTGATCGCGTTGATCGCGGTCGTGAGCGAACCGTCGGTGCCGTTCTTGAAGCCGAGCGGCATCGAGAGGCCGGATGCCATCTGGCGGTGCGTCTGCGACTCGGTCGTGCGCGCGCCGATTGCGCCCCAGCACACGAGATCGGCGACGTACTGCGGCGTGATGGGATCGAGGAACTCGGTGGCGGTCGGCAGGCCGAGGTCGATCACGTCGCGGAGGAACGCACGGCCGAGGCGCAGGCCGGCGGCGATGTCATGCGAACCGTCCAGATGCGGATCCATCACGAGACCTTTCCAGCCCACGGTCGTGCGCGGTTTCTCGAAATAGACGCGCATCACGATCATGATCCGGTCGGCGACTTCTTTGGAAAGGGCGGCCAGCTTACGGGCGTAGTCGCGGCCGGCGTCGATGTCATGGATCGAGCAGGGGCCGACGATGAGCAGGAAACGTTTGTCGTCCGTGAAGATCAGCTGGTGGATCTCGCGGCGGGCCTGGGCGATAAACGCCGCCTGAACCTCGGTCTTGGGCAGCTCCTGGATCAGGGCCGCCGGGGAGGGCAGGGTACGCGTCTCAACGACATTGATGTCCGATGTTTTCTGCACGGGCGGTAAACCCTGCAAACCGGCCCCGGCGGGGCAAGCCTCGGCTTGGAGATGACGCAGACGCCGGAAAATGGGCAAAGAAAAGGCCGGTCGCGTACCCCTACACGACCGGCCATTGCTTTCTTAGTTACCCCAAAACTCCCCGCTAGGCGGGGAGAAGTGTTAAATTGGATACCTGAACTGATACGTTGTTCCTTCGGTTCGTCAAATGGTTCGAAGGATTATCAGAGAACGATCTTGATAAAGCTCGTCCCATGCCAAGTATTTGCAGGAATTTAGGATGATTTACTTTCTACAGGATAAGGACTTAAAGAGTTCATCAGCAGTGCTGCGGGTTTGGGGCCCTGACGCTAATAGCTATTTGCAGGGTCAGTTCACGCAGGATTTGCGGCTGAAAATCGGCGAATCCGCCTATGGATTGTGGCTGGATCTCAAGGGAAAGACACTCGCGGACAGCCAGGTGCTGAAGCGGGGCGAAAATGATTACCTGATCGTCAGTTTTTCGATTTCCGCCGAGGCCCTGAAGGCGCGGCTCGAGGCCTACCTCATCGCGGATGAAGTCGAACTGGCGGACGAAACAGCGGCTTGGGAAAGCATTTTGATTTGGGGCGAAGGTGCCGCGGCGCTCGCTGTTCCCCTTGGTACGCTCGCTTGGCCGAGTCGTCGCGCGGGCACGACGAGCCGCCAATGGCTCGTGCCGGCGGGGCAAAGCGCGGCCGTGATCGCGGAACTGAAAAAATCCGCGACCGAATCAAATCACGCTTCGGCGGAGCTCGAACGTTTACGCGCGGCCGTGCCCGCAGTGCCGGCGGATATCGGGCCGCGCGAGCTGCCCAATGAGGGCGGACTCGACGAAATTGCGATCTCTTACACGAAGGGCTGCTATCTCGGGCAGGAGGTGATGGCGCGGCTGAAGAATCTCGGACAAGTCCGTCGCCGACTGCATGTGATTCGCGGCGCCGGCGCGCCGCCCGCGCCGGGCACCGTGCTCTACCAAGGCGAGCGAAAGGTTGGCGAAATGCGCTCGGCCGCGGCGGATGGAAATGAATTCATCGCGATGGCGCTGCTCTCGCTCGTGAATCTCGACGCGCCCGCCGGTTTGGGCCTCGCGCCGAATGCGGCGCCGGTCATCAGCATCGTGCAGCATGTCTGAACTCGAGAAAGTCACGCAGCTTTGCACCCGGCTCGGCGCCTCGCCTGCGCAGGCCGCGACGATGGCCGCGCAATTGTTGAAGCGCGCCGACCAGATTTCCGCCGAGCGCGGCATCACGCGCGAAGCGGCGATGGCGCAGTTGCTCCAGATTTTGATTGAAGGCCGGCAGGGCAATGTGCCGCCGGCGTTCCAACCGCCCGCGCCGCCGTCAAAATAGCACGCGCAGCTCGTGGAAGTAGCCGTCCACGTAGCGGTGAGCCCAGAAAAAATAGATCAGCGCGGCGAGGCCCAGCATCGGCCCGAACGGCACGTGCACGCCGAGGCCCAGTTTGGCGGGTTCGCCTTCGGGAGTTTCCGCCGGCAGGTGGACCGGCGCGTTGCGGCCGGTCGCGCGCTGCCACGCATACGCGATCAGGAACCAGACGCAGCCGAGCAGTGCGCCGCCGAAGAGCGACACCACCGCGCCCTGCCAGCCCACGAACGTGCCGAGCGCACCGAGGTATTTCACGTCGCCGAAGCCCATGGCCTCCTTCTTCAGGATGGCCTCGGCAAAAAGTGCGACCCAGAGCACGAGGGCGGAGCCAATGAACAGGCCGAGCACGGCATCGAGCCCCGAGCGCACGCTCGCGACCGTGAAGATCTCGTGGTGCTGGCCGTGCAGCGAAGGAATAGCGAGCGAGAGCAGCAGGCCGGCCGCCGCGCCGCCGACGGTGAACACATCGGGAATGATCATGTGGTCGTGATCGATGAAATGGGCGCAGACCACGATCGCGCATAGCACCATGCCCGCGAGGGCCTTGCCGGGCGGGAAGAGAAACCAGCAGCCGAGAAAAAGCGCGGCGGTCAGCAGCTCGATCGCCGGGTAGCGGAAGCTGAATGGGCGTCCGCAGCAGCGCGCCTTGCCGCGCAGGATGAACCAGCTCACGACGGGAATGTTGTCGTACCACGCGATCAGCTGGCCGCAGCCGCAGTGCGAGCGTGGATGCACCACCGATTCACCCTTCGGGATGCGATAGATGCAGACATTGAGAAAACTGCCGACGCACGCGCCAGTGAGGCCGACCCAGAGCGGGAAGAACCAGGGGGCAAAGGCATTTATCTCGTGGAAGCGATCGATCATGAAGCGAGTGCGGCTTCGGCCGCCAACTGCATGGGTGTGACGGGCACCGCGCCCCCCTTCCAGATTTCAAGTGCCCGGGCTCCCTGGTGCACAAGCATCGACAAGCCGTTCGCGTGTGGCAGGCCTAGCGCCGCCGCCGCGCGCAGCAGGGCGGTTTGCGGCGGGTTGTAGATCATGTCGTAGACCTTGGCGCCCGACGGCAGGCGGCGCAAATCGATAGGCGCGGGTTCATCGGGCTTCAGTCCGGAGGACGTCGCATTGATGACCAGCGCATTCGCCGGCAGCTCCGCGGGCGGCTGGGCGGGATCGAAGCCATGGAGCGGCGTGGAGCCGGCAAGCGGACGCACGGCGGCGAGCAGCGTGTCGAGATTGGCGCGCGTGCGGTTGGCGATCCAGAGCGAGGCGCATTTCCGGCGCAGGCACTCGACGGCCGCGCCCCGGGCCGCGCCGCCGGCGCCGAGCAGGATGACGTGAGTGCCGGCGAGCGAGGTCCCGAGTTTCTCCTGCACCGCGGTCGCCAGGCCGTAGCCATCCGTGTTGAACCCGCGCCAGCCGGCCGCGGTGCGGCGCAGCGTGTTGACCGCGCCGATGGCTGCGGCATCGGCGTCGATTTCCGCCACGAGGTCGAACGCCAGCACCTTGTGCGGGACGGTGAGATTGAGGCCGTGGAAACCCGCGGCATGCAGCCGGGTGAGCGCGGCGGGCAGGTCCGCCGGCGGGACGTCGAAGCGGAAATATTTCCACGCGCGATACTCGGGCTGCGTTCGCGCCATGGCGGCGAGCGCCGCGTTGTGCATCGCCGGGCTCACCGAGTGCTTGATCGGGTGGCCCAAGACCGCCAGCGCCGTGCCGGCATGCGGCCACGCGGCGAGGTGGTCGAGGGTCAGGACAGCGTTATCGGAAAGCGCGGACATGGGGCGGCGGCCAGCAAGCCCGGTTCATGCCGCGGAACCAACCTCTTTTTCAAGACTGCGCGTGGCGCTCGTAGGTCGACTCGAACTCCGCGACGAACTCGGCGAACAGCCGTGCGCGGTCGTGGTCGTTGGCCACCGTGTAGTGATTCACGAGATTGCGGCAGCAGCGGCAGAGCACCTCGCGCACGGGGGTCGGCGCGAGGTCGGCGATCGTCGGGCTGAGACTGTGCTTGCGCAGCATGACGAACGCCTCGTTGGCCGTGAGCAGGCGGCCGCCGTTGAACGGGTCGATGTAGAACGGAAGATCCTCGGCGTAGCAGCCGATGATGAAGTGACCGGGCAGGCCGATGGGCTCCAGCGAGAGGCCGACGCGCTCGGCGACCAGCAGGTAAACCATCGAGAGGGTGATCGGCAGGCCCTTGCGGCGCACGAGGACCTGGTCGATGAAACTGTTGAGTGGATCGGCGTAGTGCTCGGTGTTGCCGTGAAAGCCGTGCTCGTGAAACAGCACGCGGTTGAGAATGCGGCACTTGTCGCGCGCCGTGGCCGGCTCGACGATGAGCTCGCGGCAGCGCGCCGCCAGCGTGTCGAGCTGCAGGCACATCTGGCCGATGTCGACGTCGGGATTCACCGTGCGGCTGAGCAGGAGCGCGCCGGTTTCGAGCTCGTAGTTGAGCGAGCGGATGAAGCCGCGGAACTCGCTGACCGGGTCGGAGAAATTCAGCTCGCGCAGGTACGCGTTGGCGTGGACGGCGAGCGCGCGGTTCGGCTGGCTGGAAACGTGGCGCAGGAACTCGAGACTCTCGCGGCCATGCTGCAGGAAATAAGTCAGCAGCGCCTGGCGGGTCGCGGCGGACGGATCGTCGAGCAGGCCCTCGAGGGCCTTCCTTTGCGCATCCGTGAATCGCGGCGTTTCCACGGGCTCATAGGCAAAAGAGTTGAGCCCGCCGCGCAACGGGGAAAACCGATGGCGTGAAATTATTTTGCTCGCTTCACCCCGCGGGTCATCGCGTCCCGTAAAGCGCGGTGCCGACCCGCACCTGCGTACTGCCCTCGGCAATCGCGGCCTCGAGATCGCCGGTCATGCCCATCGACAGCTCGCGTAGCGGGATGCCGCTGCGGGTTGCGAGTTCGTCGCGGGTTTTGCGCAGATTGGCGAAGGTGCGGTGGGCTACTGTCGGATCTTCAGACAGCGGCGCGATGGTCATCAGGCCGTCGACTTGCAAGTGGGGTTGGGCCAGGGCGATTTCCAACAGGCGCGGGGCGTCCGCCGGCTCGGCACCGAACTTGGCCGGATCCTGGCCGGCGTTGATTTGCAGGAGAATCGGGAGCTTCCGCCCGAGTTCCCCCGCGGCGCGGTTCAACAGCGTGACGAGTTTGTCGCCATCCACGCTTTGGATGCGATCGAAGTGCGTGGCGGCGAGCTTGGCCTTGTTCGACTGCAGATGGCCAATCAGCTCCCAACGCAGGCTGGCCGGTCCCTGCGGGCGTTTTTCCATGCCTTCCTGCACCCGGTTTTCGCCCACCGCAGCGAAGCCGAAGCGCGCTGCGTACTCAGCGGCGGCCGCCGGATGGGTCTTCGTCACGGGCAGCAAAGTCACTTCGCCAGCGGCGCGACCGGAGCGAGCGCAGGCTTGGGCTATTCGCTGCTGCAATGCCGCAGCTCTCTGACAGAATGTTACATAGTCGATAAACATCTATGAGTTCTGCTTTTAGGTTCGCCTGACGATAAGTTACCTTTATTCTGCGTACAGGATATACGAAGTATGCAAATCGAGAACTTCAAAATCTTCGCCGATCTGGTCGAAACCAAAAGCTTTTCCAAGGCGGCAAAGCTGAACGGCATCACCCAGTCGGCCGTCAGCCAGCAAGCCCGGGCGATGGAGCGAAATTTCAAGACGCTCATGATCGACCGCAGCCAGAAGCAGTTCAACCTGACACGCGAAGGCCAGCGGATCTACGAGGCGGCGAAGGAAATCCTGCACGTCTACGAGAAGCTCGAGAGCGAGCTGCAGGAGATGAAGAAGGTCATCAGCGGCACGATCCGCATCTCGACCATCTACTCGATCGGCCTGCACGAGCTGCCGCCGTACGTGAAGAAATTCCTCCAGGAGTTCCCGTCGGTCAATGTGCGCATCGAGTATCGCCGCTCGAACCTCGTGTACGAAGACATCCTGCACAACGCGGTGGACTTCGGCCTCGTGGCGTTCCCGCAAAAGCAGCGGCAGATCGAGCAGATCGCCTTCCGCAACGACCGGCTCGTGCTCATCACGCACCCGAACCACCCGCTGGCCAAGAGCGGCGAGGTCGACCTCAAGACGCTCTCCGGCCACAAGTTCATCGGCTTCGACCCGGACATCCCGACGCGCAAGGCGGTCGACACGATTTTCCGCGACAACAAGCTCGAGATCACGCCGGTCATGGAGTTCGACAACATCGAGACCGTGAAGCGCGCCGTCGAAATCGACCACGGCATCGCGATCGTCCCGCAGGCCACGGTGCAGCAGGAGCTGCGTCAGGGCACGCTCGCGGTCGTGCCGTTCAAGGGCAAGGAGTTCACCCGCCCGCTCGCCATTCTCCATCGCAAGGGCCGCGTGCTCACGCCCGCGATGCGCAAGTTCGTCGAGACCCTGAGCGCGGAAGGCGCGGCCGCCGACGCCAAGGAATAAGCGGCCCGCGCCGCGTCTCCCACCGTCATGCTGAAAAGATCTTTCGTCGTTTTGCTGCTGCTCGCGTTGCTGGGCAGTGCGCCTGCCATCCTGCGCGCCACCGATTCCACTCCGGTTGACCGGCCGGCGCCGGCGCTTGACTTCAAGGACGTCGCTTCGGGCAAGAAAGTCACCCTCGCCGAACTGAAGGGCAAGGTGGTGGTCGTCGACTTCTGGGCCACCTGGTGCGAGCCGTGCAAAACGGAAATCCCCGGCTACATCGAGATGCAGGACAAGTACCGCGCGCAGGGCGTGGTGATCGTCGGCGTGTCGCTCGACAACAAGAAGCCGGCGGCGGTGAAGAAATTCGCCGACGACAACCACATGAATTATACGATCGTCATGGGCAGCTACGACGATCTCGACGCCCTCACGGGCAAGCCCGGCGGCGACATCGTGATTCCGACGACCTTCTTGATCGATCGCACCGGCAAGATCGTGCACCAGAAAGTCGGCGCGATGACCCACGCCGAGTACGAGGAAATCCTGAAGAAGGCGCTCTGAGCCGGCCGCCTCAGCGGCCGAAGTCCTGTCGCGCGGCAACCAGCCCGCGTTCGTAGGCGGCGATCAGCCGGTCGTAGTTCGCGTTGGCCTCATGGTCGACCACGCGGCGCGCCGGATGGGCGTCGTACCACGCGATCGAGCGCTTGATGCCCTCGCGGAAGCGCCGGGTGGCGACGAAATCGGGAACGAAGCGCTTGATCTTGGAGTTGTCGCACACGATCGAGTTGCTCTTGTCGCCCTGCAGCTCGCCCTCGGAGTGGGGGAGGCAGGCCGAGATGAAATCGGAGGCGATGTGGATGAACTTCGGCGCCGCCACGCCCGCGGCCTCGGCCACGGCTTCGTGGATCTGGTTCCAGTTGAGCACCTCGTCGGAGGTGATGTGGAACGGCTGGCCGATGGCGCCCTGGTGGCCGAGCAGCCCCAGCAGCGCGTGGGCGAAGTCCTCGTTGTGCGTCAGCGTCCAGAGCGAGGTGCCGTCGCCAGGAATGATCACCGGCGCGCCGCGGCGCAGGCGGTCCACCGCGGTGTAGGGCAGCGGCCAGCTGTTCATCGGCAGCGGGATGACCGTCTCGCCGTAGGTGAACGACGGACGCACGATCGTGACGGGAAAGTTTTCCTCGCGCAGCGCATGCATGAGACGCTCCTCGCAGGCGATCTTGTCGCGCGAGTAGCTCCAGAAGGGATTCGCGAGCGGAGTGGATTCGGTGACGAGATAATCGGACACCGGCTTCTGGTAGGCGCTGGCGGAGCTGATGAACACGTACTGCCGGGTGCGGCCGCGCAGCAGCGCGAGACGCGCCTCGATGTCCGCGACGCCGAAACTGATGAAATCCACCACCGCGTCCCACACGCCGTCGCCGAGCGCGGCCCGGGCGGCGGCGGGCTGGTTGATGTCGGCCACGACCTGGCGAACGCCCGGGATGGAAGGGTGCTGGCCGCGATTGAGGACAGTGAGATCGAGGCCGCGGCTGGCGGCCAGCTGGGTACAGGCGGTGCTGATGATGCCGGTGCCGCCGATGAAGAGAATGCGCATGGGAAAGGCCTTTTGTTAGCGCGGAACGGGCGCTCATCAAGGCTCGACGGCGTCACCGGCAAAATAACAATGGAGCGCAACCCCATCCCCTCGTGTCGTCGCCGAATGTTCCTGCGTCCGCCAAGATCGCCCTCGTCACCGGAGCGGGTTCCGGTATCGGCCGTGCCGTCGCCCAAGGCCTGCTGCAGGCGGGCTGGTCAGTCGTGCTGGCCGGCCGCCGCGCCGAGGCCCTGGCGGAAACCAGTCGCGGCGCACCAGCGGAGCGCGTGCTCGCGGTGGCGGCGGATGTCACGAGCGCGGATTCCGTGCGCGATCTCTTCGCCCGCGTGCGGGAGAAGTTCGGCCGGCTCGATTTGCTCTTCAACAATGCCGGCATCGGTGCGCCGGCCATGCCGTTCGAGGATCTGCCGCTGGAGAAGTGGCGCGAGGTGATCGACACGAACCTCACCGGCTCTTTTTTGTGCGCGCAGGCGGCGTTTCGGCTGATGAAGGAACAGGCGCCGCGCGGCGGGCGCATCATCAACAACGGATCGATCTCGTCCCATGTGCCGCGTCCGCAGGCCGTCGCCTACAACGCGGCGAAGCACGGCATCACCGGCCTGACCAAATCCATCGCACTCGACGGCCGGCCATTGGGCATCGCCTGCGGGCAAATCGACATCGGCAACGCCGAGACCGCGCTCGCGAGCAAGGCAAAGACCGGCCACCTGCAAGCCAACGGCACGACGGCGCCCGAGCCGATGATGGAGCTGAAGCACGTGGTCGACGCCGTGGTCTACATGGCGGGCCTGCCGCTCGAGGCGAACGTGCCGTTTCTGACCGTGATGGCGACCGGCATGCCGTACATCGGCCGCGGCTAAGCGCAGCGCGCCACGCCGGTCTCCGGCCAATCGAACGTTGCCCCGTGAAAGTCCGGCCGGTGCAATGCGGCCTTGAATCTTAACCTGCCCCAGATCGTCCCACTGGTTTGCGCCATCTTGTATGTCCTGGCGGCGTTGATGCTGAAACGGGCCAGCGCTCTTGGCGTCGGCGCGTGGCGCATCGGGTTTCTGGCGAACTGGTCGATGTTCCTGCTGTTTCTGCCGTGGGGTCTGAGTCAGCCCGCGCTGAACAACCCCGAGCTGATCGACTACCTGCATCCGGCGCTGAACGGGCTGCTTTTCCTCATCGGGCAAACGTTTATCTTTCTCGCGCTGCAGTCGGGCGACGTCTCCGTAACCACACCCGTGATGGGCACGAAGGTGCTGCTGGTGGCACTGCTCGGCTTGCTGCTGCGCACGGGCAATATTTCGCTGCGCTGGTGGATCGGAGCGGGGCTCAGCACGGCGGCGGTGGCGCTGCTGCACTTTGGCGAGCCGCACACCAGTCGCGCGAAAGTGGGCCGCACGGTACTGCTCGCCGGACTCGCCGCCTTCGCTTTCAGCCTGTCCGATGTGTTGCTGCAGAAATGGCCCGCGGCGTGGGGCGGCGGACGCTACCTGACGTGGATGTTTTTGTTCTCGGCGCTCGGCAGCTTCGCCTTGGTGCCGTTGTTTCGTGCGCCGCTCTGGGCGATGGACCGGCGCGCGTGGGCTTGGACCGGTGGCGGGGCCCTGTTGTTGGGCGCCAATAATGTCGGTTTCGGCCTGGCGATCGCGCTCGGCGGTGCGGCGACGCAGGCGAATATCATCTATAGCGTTCGTGGCTTGATCAGCGTTGTGCTGGTGTGGGCCATCGGCCACTGGTTCGCCAACGAGGAGAAGCATCTCACGTCGCGAGTGTTTCGCGCCCGGCTGGCCGGCGCGGCACTGATGCTGTCAGCGATCGTGCTCGTGCTAATCTAGCTTCGCCAGCGCTTCTTTGGCGCGGGTCTTGGCCGCCGGGTCGTGCTTGCCGCGGTTGGGCAGCGCGAGGCCTTTCTCCCAGCACTTGCGCGCTTCGGTCTTATTGCCGGTGGCCGCGTAGGCGAAGCCAAGGTCGACCCAGTGGTTCAGCTCGTCGGGTTCGAGTTCGGTGGCGCGCTTCAGTTGCGCGACGCCTTCCTCGGCGGACGCAGGCGGGATGCCGCCGTAGAAAATCCTGGCGAAGAAGCGCGGGATCGGCCCGAACGCCGCGACTTCGTAGTGCCAGCGACCGAGCAGATGGTGCGCCCACGCGTAGTTCGGGTCGAGTTGGAGCGCGTGCTCGGTCTCCTCCTTGATCACACGCGAGTACTCGACCTTGGTGCGGATGTCGCTCACCAGCGCAAGGTGGCCGTGGCAGATCGCGAGCGACAAGGCGTAGACGCCGTTGGTGGGTTCGAGCGCGACGGAGCGTTGCGCATAGGCGAGCGCCTGCGTGGCGATTTCCTTTTTCGCAGCGTCGGTTTTCTGGTCCGGCACCATATCCGAATACTGCTTGGCGATTTTCTGGAGAATGAAGGCGTCGTTCGGCTTCGCGGCGTCGGCCTGCTTGAACAGCTCGAGGGCGCGGCCCGAATCCAGCCCGGCTTCGGCGGCCAGACCGGCGCGGACCAGATCGTCCGCCGGCGCGGCGGCCAGGCTTGTCGCCAGCAGAAGAAAAAAGAGAGACAGGCGGATCATGACAGCGAGGCGGCTGGCCCCAAGGTTGCCTTGGCGCGCCGATTGGCAAGGCTGGCGGCATGAACCGTCCGCCCGCCCTCGAGGGTATTGTCGAAACGATCCTGTATGTCGGCGACCTGCCGCGGGCCGTCGCCTTCTATCGCGATCTGCTCGGTCTGCCCCTGATGACCGGCGATCCGGCACGGTTCCAGACGTTCAAGCTCGGCGGTCGCCAGGTGTTGCTGCTTTTCAAGCAGGGCGCGACGCTCGAACCCACCGCGGTGCCGGGTGGGATCATTCCGCCGCACGACGGCAGCGGGCCACTGCACATCGGCTTCGCCATCACCCATGAGGCTTACGAGCCGTGGCGGGAGCACTTGCGTGTCGCCGGTATCGCGATCGAGAGCGAAACAAAATGGCCGCGAGGAGGGCGCAGCCTTTATTTTCGCGACCCCGACGGGCATTTGCTCGAATTGATTACGCCGGGAATCTGGCCGAACTACTGACCGGAGAGCCCCGCAGGACACAAAAAAAACCGCCGTTCGCAAGAACGGCGGTTGAAGTGGGTTAAGCCCGGGGGCCGGAGTCGGAGGAGTTGGGATCGACCTGCTGCTCAGCCACGTTCTTGTGGATGGCCGGGCCGTCCTTCTTCTTCATCTGGTCGGCGACGCCGGGCGTGTTGACCGTCGCGATGGCGATGGCGGCGGCGGTCGGGACGACCTTCTTGAGCGTGTTGATCTCGTGCTGCACGGACGAGACCGAGAAGCGGCGGACGGACTCGTGGTGCTCGTTCTGCGCGGCTTCCTCGTAGATGGACTTCGGCACGGGCTTGAGGCCCCAGATGAAGCCGGTCCAGGAGAGCGCCTTCAGGCCGTAGTAGGTCATATCGATTTCCCACCAATAGAAACCATTGCGCGTGGAAGACTGGTAGCGGTGGTGGTTGTTGTGCCAGCCTTCGCCGAGGCAAATGATCGCCAGGATGAAGCTGTTGCGGGAGTCGTCCGTCGTGTTGAAGCGACGCTTGCCCCAGAGATGGGTGAACGAGTTGATCGAGGCCGTGCCGTGGAAGAGGGCGGTGGTGCTGATGAAGAAACCCCATACGAGCATCTGCGCGCCATTGGTGTGCAGGCCGGGGGCAAATTTCTCGAGCAGCACGCCGAGCAGGAAAATGCTGGTGGCGAAAACCACCGGGACCACGAGGTCGAAGCGGTTCAGCCAGACGAGCTCGGGATACTTGGCGAGGTCCTTGACCTTGGAATAGTCGGTCGGGAAGTTGCGCTTGCTGGTGATCCAGCCGATGTGCGACCACCAGAAACCATGGACGTGCGGGGAGTGCGCATCTTCTTCCTCGTCGGAGTGCTGGTGGTGGTGGCGGTGATGATAAGCCCACCAGAGCGCGCCGCGCTGCACGGTCGTGCCGGTCCAGAGCGCCAGCAGGAACTGGCCGAAGCGGGACGTGCTGTAGGTCTTATGCGAGAAGTAGCGGTGGAAAATACCGGTGACCGCGAACATGCGGACCACGTACAGGAAGAAGGCGGCTCCGACCGCGAACCAGCTCCAGCCCACCCAGATGACGGCAAAGCAGGCGAGGTGGAGGATGATGAACGGGATGCAGCGGACGAGATTAACGCCGTCCGGTTGGGCGCGAATGGCCTCCGGGGACTCGGAGGAATAGTCCGAGTCGATCCACTGCAGGAGAGAAGTTTTTAAGCGACGCATGTGAGGAAGAGGTGACGGCCGGACAGGTTTGAGTCCGGGGTGGGGCAGGAAAAGCGCCCGCGCAGGGCAGGGCAAGCCAGGTTTGCCGGTGGGAAGGGCTTTTGGAATCAGCCCGCGGGAAATGTAACAATCGCGCCTGAATCAGGCCGCGATACGGTCGCGCTTCGGGTCATCGCCGTCGCGGGCGGGCTTTTTGCCCGGACGCAGCGGTTTCTCTCCGGTCGTTTCCAATTCGGGCGAGCTCGTGGGCTCGGCCTCGGTGGCGACGAGGAGCGAAATCAAACTGAGGATGATGAGTGCGGTCAGCATTGCTTGGTATCTTCCGACGCCGGGTCAGAGCGTCGGATTGGTGTTTTGTTCCTTGGTGGGAACGCGACGGCCACAGGGTCAGTGCGGGCATCACCGCCAGAGAGAAGCAGTTTGCGCCCCGTTTCAAGGAGTTCGCGGCGGAAATTGTCCCTAGCAATCCGCAGGGGCCGCAGGATTAGCGCAGCTATTTGCGGAAACCCTTGGCGGCAAAGGCCGCGGCGGCGAATTCGCAAAAATTTCCCAAGGCGCCTGACGCATCGTCATTAGCGCAGATTCCGCTCGTGCGCGTTTTCATGTCGTGCAGTGCGGCGGCGGCGTGATGCAACGCGCCGACGACAAAACTGAGCTGCCAGAGAAAGTCGGCCGGTGCCATGGCCGGCGCGTGGCGGCGGAGCGCCTGGCCCCAGCGGGTCATGGCCGGTTGAAATTCCGCAGCGAGAATCGGCGCAGTGTGCGGCAGCGGTTCGACCAGGGCGCGGCCGAGCAAACGCCGGCCTGCGGCGCCGCACGGATCCGGCAGGAGGAGCGGTGCGGCCAGAATGCGCATGAGTTCATCCACAGGGACTGGGGTGCTTGCGGCACGCGCTTCTGCGGCGGCGAGCTGGTCGAGCCGTGCCTGTTTCAGTTGTCGGAGGCGATACGTGAGGATTTCGCCGTAGAGCGATTGCTTGTCGCTGTGGTGATAATTCACCGCGGCGAGGTTCACTTTCGCATGGGCCGTGATCTGGCGAAGTGAGACGCCGTGGTAGCCATGTTCCGCAAACAGCGATTCGGCAGCGGTTAAAACCTTGGTGCGTGTTTCGCCGAAACCCTCAAAAGACATGTAATACATTTGTTTGAAACAAATGAAACACTCAAGCCGCGAAGTCGCCACTGTGATCGGGCGAGGTTTTGGCTTTGACCGTTAGGACCGGCCACTCACGTTGCCCGCGTGGATTCGGAAAAAACTCCCGCTGCCTCCGATGAACCGATCGAACCGGGCTTGGTTTATTCGAAATTCGAATCCGAACTGCCGGTGCGGCCCGATGACATCGATATGTACCAGCACGTGCACAGCAGTCGCTACCTCGACTACGTGCTGGCGGCGCGTTTCGACCAGATGGAGCGGTGCTATAAGATGCCGATGTCGGAGTTCGCGAAGCTCGGCTACGGCTGGGTCGTGGCGGCCACACAGATGAATTTCCGCCGGCCGCTCGTGCTCGGCGACAAGATGACGGTGCGCTGCTGGATCGAGAAATTTTCGCTCATCGGATTGCGCCTGCAGTTCGAGATCGATCGCAAGCCCGACGGGAAACGCTCCTGCGATGGTTGGTTCGATTATGTTATGGTTTCAGTTGAAACCGGAAGGCCCGCGCGCATTCCGGACGCGATTAAGCAGAAATATTCGATTTAGGCGTCGGACGCCCGTGCCGGGCAAAGGCCTGTCGCGCAGTCAGTTTCCCGATTGGTGGTAAAAATTCCCTTGCGTTGTCCGGCTTACTGAGCGTCCTTGTGCGCCTCGTTAGAGATAGCGTTTTGAGGACAGGATCTGGTGAGTCGTTGGCTGAGCGTTTGGCTTAAGTGATGATTTCGAAACCCACAGTGGGAACGGACTGGCTGAGAGCGAAGGATCTACGAATTATCACATGAGCAATTCCAAACTCTACGTTGGAAACCTGTCCTTCAAGACCACCGATGACGAACTCCGCGCCCACTTCGGCCAGTTCGGCACCGTTACCGATACCTATGTCGCCATGGACAAGATGACCGGCCGCCCGCGCGGCTTCGCGTTCGTCACCATGGGCACCCCGGAAGAGGCCAAGCTGGCGATCGAGAAGACCAATGGTGTCGATCTCGGCGGCCGCGCCCTCCAGGTCAATGAGGCTCGTCCGAAGGAAGAGCGTCCGGCTGGCGGTGGCTACGGTGGTGGCGGCGGTCGTGGTGGCTTCGGCGGCGAGCGCCGTGGCGGCTTCGGCGGCGGCGGTCGCGGTGGTTACGGCGGCGGTGGCGGCGGTCGCGACCGTTACTAATCTCCGTCTCGCTTCAGCGAGAACCCAACTTTCAAGGCAGAGCCTCGCGGCTCTGCCTTTTTTATTTTCCAGCGAAGCTGGAAAATAATCTCGCCGTAGCCCACCGGGCGAAGGCGGATAGTGTCGTTACCACACGCGCTCCTCGCCGGAATGCCGACCCCCGCCCAACTCACTCGCCACCTCCGCCAGCTTGCGGCGTGCACCCTCTGCCCGCGGATGCATCGCCCGGCCGTCATCGGCCGTCCGGTTGCCTCGCGCATCCTGCTCGTGGGCCAGGCGCCCGGCGACAAGGAGCCGGTCCTCGGCCGGCCGTTCGCGTGGACCGCGGGCAAAACGCTTTTCAAGTGGTTCAATGAAACGCTCGGCTGGACCGAGGACGAAACGCGCAACCGGATCTACTTCGCCGCCGTCTGCCGCTGCTTCCCGGGCAAGAAGCCGACCGGTGGCGATCGCGTGCCGGACGAGGAAGAAATCGCGACCTGTTCGCGCTGGCTCGCCGCCGAGGTGAAACTTCTCCGGCCGGAGCTCGTCCTTCCCGTGGGCAAGCTCGCCATCACGCAGTTTCTGCCGACGGCACCCCTCAACGACCTCATCGGCCGCGCCTTTCCCATCGTCTGCCAAAAACACGCCATGGATTGCATTCCGCTGCCGCATCCTTCCGGCGCCTCGCCGTGGCATCGCATCGAGCCCGGCAAGGGGCTGTTGCAGCAGGCGCTGGCCTGCATCGCGGCGCATCCCGCGATCAAGGCGTCGAAATGAAGTTGCCACGCCGGTTTCCCAACACTCCTTTTCCGCGCATGACTTTGTTTCGTTCCCTGGGCGTTCTCGCTCTCCTTTCCGCCACCGTTCTCACCGCCAGCGCGGCGCAGAAGGTCAAGCACTCGACCCCGGTCGAGGGCGTCTACGCCGGCGCCATCACGATCGACGCGGCCAGCGGCAACGTGCTGTTTCAGGAAAACGCCGACGTGATCAATCCGCCGGCGAGCATGACGAAGCTCATGACCTTCGCGGTCGTGTACGACAAACTGAAGGACGGCACGCTGAAGCTGGACACGCCGGTGCAGGTCACCGCCGAAGACGCCAAGATGGGCGGCACGCAGGTTTATCTCGACCCGCGCGAGGTGTTTCCCGTCGAGGAATTGCTCTACGCGATGATGATCCAGTCGGCGAACGACGCCGCGCACGCGCTCTCGCGCGCCGCGGGCGGCTCGACCCCGGCGTTCGTCGCGCTGATGAATGCCAAGGCGAAGGAACTCGGCATGGCCCACACGACCTTCCGTACGCCGCACGGCCTTCCGCCGCCGAGTCGCAAGCTCGAGGACAGCGACGTGACGACCCCGCGCGATTTCTCGCTGCTCTGTCGCTACCTCATCCAGAACACCGACGTCCTGAAATACACCTCGGTAAAAACGCGCGATTTCGGCCCCGCTCGCGCCAAGGGTCCGCAGCACATGATCAACCACAATAATCTCCTCGGAAAAATCCCCGGCGTCGACGGCCTGAAGACCGGCTACACCGCGAGCGCCGGTTACTGCCTGAGCGTCACCGCGGAGCGCAACGGACGCCGGGTGATCAGCGTGATCATGGGCTCGTTCGGCCCGGGCGGTTCGATCGACAAGGGCCGCGCGCGCGACCTCAAGGCCATGGAGCTGCTTGAAAACGGATTCGCCGCGCTGCCGGCCGCCTCGGCGGCCCCGGCGGCCGCGCCGAAAACGGGCGCTCCGCTGTCCCCGCCGACTCGTCCTGCGACGACCACGCCGGCGGCTCCTGCCAAAACGCCGGAGATCGTGACGATCAAAACCGACAAAGCTGCTACGACCGCCGCGCCGGCGAAGGAACAATCCTCGACCAAATCGGACCCTGTGGTATTCAGTATTCCCTCCCTGGAGAAAAAACCGTGAACCCCCGTATCCTCCGTCCGCTCCTTTGCCTCGTGTTGCTCGGTCTGCTGGCGCCCCTCGCACCGGCGCGTGAAAAAATCCCGCCCGAGGATCTCGTCATCGTCGAAAAGAAGTGGCCCGACACCAAGCGCACCTTCACCGGCCTGCGCTACATCGTCCTGGAACCGGGTGACGTCAAAGGTCCGACCCCGCGCTCCGGCGAGATGGTCAGCGTCCACTACAAGGGCATGCTGCTCGACGGCACCGTGTTTGATTCCTCCATTGGTCGCGAGCCGCTGAAGACCCGCGTCGATCGCGACGGCCTGATCGACGGCTGGGAGGAAGCGCTGCAGAAGATGCATAAGGGCGAGAAATGGCTGCTCATCGTCCCGCCCGAGCTGGCTTACGGCGCGCGCGGCAAGCCGCCGATCATCAAGCGCTATGCAACGCTGGTGTTTGAGATGGAACTGCTCGACTTCGGCCCGGGCGTGAAGTGAAAGCGCGGGCCGGTGCCCGCCGTTACTTCAGCATTTCCTTCAGCAGCGGATCCATCGCTTCGGCCCAGAGCTGGTAGCCGGCGGCGTTGGGATGCAGTTGGTCGGGCATGAGGACGTAAGGAATGGTGCCGTCGTTGCCCATGAAACGGGCATTGATGTCGAGGAAGCGGATCGTCTTGCCGTCATCGAGTTTCGCCAAATCGGCGTTGGCAGCCGTGATGGCGGCCATGCGTTTTTGCGCATCGAGCACGGCATCGTAAGTAACGACACCTTCCTTGTTCTTGCGCGGTCCGCGCGGGAAAATGGCCAGAAAGAGAATCTTGGTCTCGGGCAGCTTGGCCTTGATCAGATCGACGATCTTCCGGTCCGCGGCTGCAATCTGGGCACCGGTGTGCGCGCCGGTGTTGTTGGTGCCGAGCATGAACACCACGACCTTCGGATGGATGCCGTCGAGCTCGCCGTTCTCGATGCGCCAGATCACGTGCTGGGTCTGGTCGCCGCCGATGCCGAAGTTGGCTGGTTCGAGTTTGCCGTAGTAGCGTTCCCAAATGTGCGGAGCGTTGCCCCAGCCTTCGGTGATGGAGTCGCCGAGAAACAGCACACCGATCGGGCCCGCCTTGGCGCGGGCGAGAAATTTCTCATGCAGCTCGAAAAAGCGGGCGTTGCCGGTCTTCGGGATCGGAGCCGACGCATCCACCGGCGCGGCGACGGCAGCAGGTGCGGCGGGTGCGGGTACCGCGGCCGGTTGGGCCTGCAGCAGGGACGAAAGGCCGAGCGAACCGGCCAGGACGAGCGGGAGTAATTTCTTCATAGGGGAGGGGTAGCTTTACCAGTGCACCACTCCGCCTTTCTGGCAAGGCGCCGCTTGGCAGGGTTATGCGCCGACGGCTTGCCGCAGCACTCGGCGCTGCGCCCAAAAAATGTCAGTCGTATAGATGACCAAACCGGCCCAGATGAGGCTGAAGGCCTGCAGCCGCGCGCTGTCGAACGCCTCGTGGTACACAAACAGGCCGATGAGAAACTGCACCGATGGCGCGATGTACTGCAGCAGGCCGAGCGTGGTGAGCCGGATGCGCTGCGCGCCGTGGGCGAACAACACCAGCGGGATGGCGGTCACGGCGCCCACGCTGAGCACGAAGGCCTGGGTCCGGACATCGACATGGCCGAGCGCGCCTCCGCCATGCGCGTGCCACCACAGTAGCAGGCCGGCGGCGAAGGGGAAAAGCAGGAGCGTCTCGACCGTCAGGCCCGCGAGCGGCCCGAGCGTGGATTTCTTTTTCAGGAAGCCATATGAAGTCCAGGTGCACGCGATGGTGAGCGCGATCCACGGCACGTGGCCGACGCGGAAAAGCAGCAGCGCCACGCCGCCGGCCGCCAGGCCGATGGCGGCCCATTGCGCCGGCCGCAGCCGCTCGTGCAGCGCGAGCGCACCGACGGCGACGTTTAGCAAGGGCACCAGAAAATAACCGAGGCTGGTTTCGATCACGTGGCCGGCGTTGACCGCCCACACGTAGACGCCCCAGTTGAGCGTCAGCAACACGCTGGCGAGAAAGTTCAACCCGAGCGCGCGCGGGGTGGACAGGCCGGGACGGAGCGAGGCGAAATTCTTCTGCCAGGCGAGGACGACGAGCAGGAAAACCAGCGACCAGACGCAGCGGTGCGCGATCAGCTCGACCGCCGCCACGTTCTGCATCTGCTTCCAGTAGATCGGCACCGAGCCCCAGATGAAAAAAGCCGCGGAGGCGGACAACGCGCCGGTGCGGACAGAGGACGAAGAGGAAGCCGGGGAGGACAAGCCGGGACGATGTTGCCCGCCCGCGGTCCGGTCAAACCGAAGGCCGGGCAACAGTTCTCAAATCAATCCGATACAGCGCTTACTTCGCCACCGGCGCTGGGAGCTTGGCGGAATTCCAGGCGAGGAAGCGCCACTTGCCGGCTTCCTTGCGCCAGACGGCCATGATGTTCAGGTCGTTCGGTGGGTTCTGTTTTTCCTTCGTACCGGACGTGATGAGCACGTGAGCCTTCTCGATCACGATGTCCGGCGACGCGACGAGGAAGGTGCGCTCCTTGTAGTCGTAGATCGTGTAGACCGTGCTGTGGCTGAGCAGCGACTCGGTATAGGATTTCTTGGTGTCGTGCTTCCCGTTGGAATGGGTGTACGTGAGGTCGTCCGAAAAGATCGCGTCGAGGCGCGCGGCGTCGGCGGCGATGATCGCTGCGACGCGTTCGTCATCCGCCGCGCGCACCGCGGCCACGACATCGGTATCGGTCGCGCGCAGGCAGACGGCGGCAAACAGACAGGAGAGCAGCGCGAGGCTGCGGAACAGGGTGGGGTATTTCATGGGGATAAAAATCAACCGCGATGCACCGGCTGCGGCTTGCCCGCGTCGTCGATCGCCACATAGACGAACGTGCCCTTCGTCACGCGCACCAGTTCGCCGCCCTTCGTGCGCTGCGCCCAGACCTCAACCTCGATGTGCATCGAGGTGCGGCCGGTTTTCAGGAGCGTGGCGTGGCAGCTCACGATGTCGCCGACGTAGACGGGATTCAGGAACGACATGCCGTCGATCGCGGCGGTCGTGATGCGGCTGCGGGCGACGTTCCGCGCGTAGATGGCGCCGCCGAGATCCATCTGCGAAACCAGCCAGCCGCCAAAGATGTCGCCGTTGGAGTTGGTGTTCGCCGGCATCGCGATCGTGCGGATGACGAGCTCGCCCGAGGGCTGGAGCGGCGGGGTGGACTCACTCATGCCGGCAAACTAACCACGCGCGGCCCGCTGGCAAGGGCGGCGCGGCGTCTCACTTTTGACGCGTGTAGCGCAGCAGCTGCGTCGTGCGCTCCGACACCAGGTAAAGGTCCGCGCCATCGGGGGACACGCCGAGGCCCTCTGCCTGCGGCAGCGAGAAGGCCGGCAGGATTTGTGGCTCGCGCGCGAGTGCCGCGGCCCACGATTCGCCGGGATGGCGCGCGAAGAAATAGACCCCGCCATAGGTAAGCACGAAGGCGCCGGAACCGTCGGTCAGGAAGTCCATCGCGGTCGGCCAGCTGCTGAACGCGACCGCCAGCAGCGGCGACAGGCGTTGCAGTGCGTCCGGCTGCGGAAACGCCCAGGCGTTGCCGATGAAGTGGGCGACTGCGGGTTTGTCGGCGGACGCCGCGGCTAGGGGCAGCTGGTAGATGCGGTTGGGCCGGTCGCGCTTGGTCAGGAGATAAACCATACGCTCACGCGGATCGACGACCACCGACTCGCAGTCGCGCGGACCGTCTTCGTAAACGAAGTTGATCGCATAGTTCGGCAGCAGGGTCGTTTCCTTCACCGGGTTCAGCTGCGCGACGTCGGGTTCGGCGAGGACGTACAGCGCGGATTGGGGATGCTTGGCGTAATTGTCGCCGATCTCGCCGGCCATCACCCACGACTGGCCGTCGAGCTTGAAGGTGGCGACATCCTCCCAGTCGCGATTGACGACGCCCTGCAAGCGCACGCTGCCGCGGAGCGAGCCGTCGGTGCCGAGGGCGAACAGGATGGGTTCGCCGCCGCTGTCGTTGTGCGTCCAGATCAGCCCTGGCGTGCGCTGCGACACGGCTAGGCCGCTCGCCTCGAGGTTGCGCGGCTCGGCCAAGGTGCCTGCTTTCATGGGCCCGGAATAATCCGGGCAGGGTTCGACCGCGCGGAGGACGGTGGCGAGGAGGAGCAGGGCGCTGGCGGCGATAGACTTTGGCATTGTTTTCAGGAGCTTATGACAGGATATTCCGCAAACGATGTGTGCCATGGTCCAGTCAGCTTTCAATCGCTTGTTCAACGAAATCGGCACGGTTGACCAAGTGGGCATCGAGGAGCGGGTGGCGAAGTACACCACCCGCAGCATCAAGAAGGCCGCCAAGGTGCAGGGTCTGAAGCTGGCCTGCTCGATGGTCGACCTCACCACGCTCGAGGGCAAGGACACGCCCGGCAAGGTGGCTTCCCTTTGTCAGAAGGCGCTGAACCCGCACGAAGGCCTCGACGCACCGCAGGTGGCAGCCGTTTGCGTCTATCCCGCCATGGTCAAATACGCGCGGCGCGCGCTCGGTGAGGACACCGGCGTCCGCATCGCGTCCGTCGCCACCGCTTTTCCGTCGGGCCAGGCTCCGCTTCGCACCCGCCTCGCCGAGGTGAAGGCGGCCGTTGAAGACGGCGCGGACGAAATCGACATGGTGATCAACCGCGGCGCGTTCCTCGCCGGCGAGTTTGCCGAGGTGCAGGACGAGATTGCCGCCGTGGTGCAGGCCTGCGGCGCCGCGACGCTCAAGGTAATCCTCGAGGTCAGCGAGCTCGAGACCTACGACAAGATCCGCGCCGCGTCCTTCCTCGCGATGCGCGTAATCCGCCCGAACGACTTCATCAAGACCAGCACCGGCAAGACTTCGCTCAACGCCACGCTCGGCAACAACCAGGTGATGATCGAGGCGATCCGCGACCACTACCTCGACACCGGCGTCGCGATCTCGATGAAGCCCGCCGGTGGCATCCGCACCGCCAAGCAGGCGCTGCAGTTCCTGATCGCCGTGAAGGAGACCCTCGGCGACGAGTGGCTCAACAACACCCGCTACCGCTTCGGCGCTTCTTCCCTGCTCAACGACCTCCTCCGCCAGCTCGAAAAGGAAAAGACCGGCGCCTACCAGGCCCCGTATTATTTCTCGGAAGCGGCCGAGAGCTACTGAGCCAGAGGCCAGAGAACAGAAAACCGAGGACAGCTCATTTCCCTATGCCCACTTTGACTGAAACCAAACGCCCGACCAAGCGCGCGCAGGGCCGTCCGTTGCCCGAGCTGATCTTCGGTGACCTCTGGGAATACGATCCGGCTCCCGAAACCGCGGACCCGAAGTTGAAGCCGCGCTACGACCTGTTCATCGGCGGCAAGTTCGTCGCGCCTTCGTCCGGCAAGTATTTCGACTCCATCAACCCGGCCAACGAGCAGAAGCTGGCCGAGATCGCGCACGGCAACGCCGCCGATGTCGACGCCGCCTACGCCGCGGCCAAGAAGGCTTTCGACCACACCTGGGGCAAGCTGCCCGGCAAGGAGCGTGCGAAATACATCTACCGCCTCGCGCGCCTGCTGCAGGACCGCGCCCGCGAGTTCGCCGTCGCCGAGACGCTCGACGGCGGCAAGCCGATCAAGGAGTCGCGCGACTTCGACGTGCCGATGGCCGCCGCGCATTTCTTCTACCACGCCGGCTGGGCCGATAAGCTCGATTACGTGGCGCCCGGCCGGAAGGTCGCGCCGCTCGGCGTCGTCGGCCAGGTCATCCCGTGGAATTTCCCGCTGCTGATGATGGCGTGGAAGCTCGCGCCCGCGCTGGCGATGGGCAACACGATCGTCATCAAGCCGGCCGAGACGACCAGCATCACCGCGCTGAAGTTCGCCGAGATCATCCAGGACGCCGGCCTGCCCGCGGGCGTCGTCAACATCGTCACCGGCTTCGGCGACACCGGCGCGGCCGTCATGGGCCACGCCACCGCGGCGAAGGTGGCGTTCACCGGCTCCACCGAGGTCGGCAAGATCATCATGCGGTCGCTCGCCGGCACCGACAAGAAGATGACCATGGAGCTCGGCGGCAAGGCGGCGAACATCGTGTTCGACGACGCGCCAATCGATCAGGCGGTCGAGGGCGTGATCAACGGCATTTTCTTCAACCAGGGCCACGTGTGCTGCGCCGGTTCGCGCCTGCTCGTGCAGGAGACGATTGCCGACGCCTTCCTCGCGAAACTGAAAACCCGCCTGAAAGTGCTGCGCGTTGGCGACCCGATCGACAAGAACACCGACATCGGCGCGATCAATTCGAAGGAGCAGCTCAAGCGCATCGAGACGCTCGTTGCCGCCGGCGTGAAGGAAGGGGCCAAGCTCTTCCAGCCGCCGTGCAAGCTGCCGGCGAAGGGTTTCTATTTCCGTCCGACGCTCCTCTCCAACGTCAGCATGAGCAACCGCGTCGCCCGCGAGGAAATTTTCGGGCCTGTGCTGAGCATCCTCACGTTCCGCACGCTCGACGAGGCCGTCGAGAAGGCGAACAACTCCGCGTACGGCCTCAGCGCCGGCGTCTGGACCGACAAGGGTTCGCGCATTCTGAAGATGTCGACCGAGCTCAAGGCCGGCGTCGTCTGGGCCAACACCTACAACAAGTTCGATCCCACGTCGCCCTTCGGCGGCTACAAGGAAAGCGGCTTCGGCCGCGAGGGCGGCCGCCAGGGGCTGCTCGATTACTGTCGATTGCAGTGAACCACGAATGGACACCAATGAACACGAAGAGGGCCAAATTCTTCACCGCGAATTGGTCTACTCTGTCGTGGGCTGTGCCCTCGAAGTGCTCAACACTTTGGGGCATGGCTTGCATGAGAAACCATACGAAAACGCACTCGTGGTTGAATTCGGACTCAAGCGCATCCCTTTCGATCAGCAGCGCCGTTACGACATCCGGTACAAAGGTGTTCAGCTTGGTGAATATATCCCAGATCTCATCGCTGGTGCCGCGGTCGTGGTGGATGCCAAAGTCATCGAACGCATCACTGATTTGGAACGAGGCCAGATGCTGAACTACCTCAGGATCACCAAACATCGTGTCGGTCTTATCATTAATTTCAAAAAACCAAAACTCGAGTGGGAGCGTCTCGTGCTCTGATTCGTGTGAATTCGTGTTCATTCGTGGTTAACCTTTTTCTTATCCATGGCCGAAAAACCCGTCTACCTGACCGCCCCGCAGAACCTGACCACGATGCCGCCGGGCATCCCGTACATCGTCGGCAATGAAGCCGCGGAGCGCTTCAACTTCTACGGGATGCGCGCCATCCTCGTCGTCTTCATGACGAAGTATCTCGTCGATCGCACCGGCGCCGCGTCGCCGATGAGCGAGAACGACGCGAACAAGTGGTACCACCTGTTCCTGTTCATGAACTACTTCGTGCCGACCGCCGGTGCGATCCTGTCGGACATGTTCTGGGGCAAGTACAAGACGATCATCTGGCTCTCGCTGGTGTATTGCGCCGGCAGCCTGGTTCTCGCGCTCGACCACACGCGGCTCGGCCTGACGCTCGGCCTCACCCTGATCGCCATCGGCTCGGGCGGTATCAAGCCGTGCGTCTCGGCGCACGTCGGCGACCAGTTCGGTCCGAACAACCAGCACCTGCTGGCGCGTGCCTTCGGGTGGTTCTACTTCTCGGTCAACTTCGGCTCCTTCTTCTCGATCCTGCTGGTGCCGCTGCTGCTGGAAAAATACGGCGCGATGCCCGCTTTCGGCGTGCCGGCGGTGCTGATGCTCGCGGCGACCGTCGTGTTCTGGATGGGTCGCTACAAGTTCGCGCACATCCCGCCAGGTGGGAAAAAATTCCGCGAGGAAAACTTCAATCCCGAGGGCCTGCGCACGCTCGGGCGCATCGCGCTGATCTTCGTGTTCGTGTCGGTCTTCTGGTCGCTCTGGGACCAGAGCGGCGGCGAATGGGTGCTGCAGGCCGAGAAGATGGACCTGCACTTCCTCGGCATCAACTGGCTCTCGTCCCAGATCCAGGCGGTGAACGCCATCATGATCCTGGCGTTCATCCCGCTGTTCCAGTACGTGATCTACCCGCTGATCAACCGCGTCTTCAAGCTGACGATGCTGCGCAAGATCGGCATCGGCCTGATTGTCACCGGCCTCTCCTTCCTCGTCAGCGGTTGGATCGAAACGCAAATTGCCGCGGGCCTGAAGCCCAGCATCGGCTGGCAGATGCCGGCCTACGCGCTGCTCTCCGCGGGCGAAGTGATGGTGTCCATCACCGGCCTCGAGTTTGCCTACACCCAGGCGCCAAAGAGCATGAAGGCGATGGTGCAGGCGATCTACCTGCTGGCGATCTCCGCCGGCAATCTCTTCACCGCCCTCGTGCACTGGTTCATCGAGAACCCGGACGGCTCGCTCAAGCTCCACGGCGCGGCTTACTACAACTTCTTCGCGTGGCTCTCGATCGGCTGCGTCGCCATCTACATTTTCGTCGCCAAAGCTTACAAAGGTAAGACTTACACCCAGACGGATGCGTCGGCCGAAGCCGCCGCCGAAACCACCGCCAACTCATGACCCGCCTGCCCATCACCAAGACGCCCAAGGTTTACGTTGGCGGAGCCTTCATCCGCTCCGAGAGCGCCCGCACGTTTCCGCTCAAGGACGCCGCCGGCAATTTCTTCGCCAACATCCCGCAGTGCACGCGCAAGGACCTGCGCAACGCCGTCGAGGCCGCGGCCAAGGCCGGCCCGGGCTGGGCCAAGCGCACGCCGTACAACCGCGGCCAGATCATCTACCGCCTCGGCGAAATGATCGAGGCGCGCAAGGCCGACATGGCCGATGCACTCGCGATTGGCGGCGCTTCCAAGGCGGCCGCGGCCAAGGAAATCACCGCCACGATCGACCGCCTCATCTACTACGCCGGCTGGGCCGACAAGTACGAGCAGGTGCTCGGCAATGTGAACCCTGTCGCCTCGCCGCACTTCAACTTCACCGTGACCGAGCCCATGGGCATCGTCGGCCTCATCGCGCCTGACGAACTGCCATTGCTCGCGTTGGTGTCGCTCATCGCGCCCGCGATCACGAGCGGCAATACCGTCGTGGCGCTGGCGTCATCGACGCAGCCTTACCCGGCCATCGTGCTCGGCGAAATGCTCGCGACCAGCGACCTGCCGGGCGGCGTGGTCAATTTGCTCACCGGTTTCCGCAAGGAGATCGTGCCGACCTTCGCCACGCACACGCACCTGCGCGCGATCGGCGGCGTCGCCAATGCCGACGAGCGCAAGGCGCTCAAGCTCGGCGCCGCCGACAGTGTGAAGCGCGTGAAGCTGCTCAAGGCCGAGGAACAGCCCGACTGGTTCTCCGACAAGGCGCAGAGTCTCTACGAGCTGCGCGACACGCTCGAGTTCAAGACCACGTGGCATCCGATCGGAGCCTGAGCGCATGATTCCGCCTGATCCGCGCACGCAACGCCAGCTGTTGGTCCTCTGGATCATTTGGGGCGCCATCCTCGCCGGCTTGGGCGTGCTCTATCTGGCTTTTTCCCGCAAGCCGGCGGACACCACCGGCAACCTGGTCATCGTGCTCGTGGCGTTCAGCCAGCTGTTCATCAGCATCGTCATCCGCTGGCTCGTGATCCCGCGGCTCACCAGCCTCGTGAAACTGCTGCCGGTTTTCATCGCCGGCCTGGCGCTGGCCGAGGGCTGCGGGATCGTGGGCTTGTTTCTCGGCGGCCCGTACCGCGACGCGCTGTGGATGCTGGGCGTGCTCGGCGTGACGTCTTACGTGCCGCTCTTCGCGCGCCGCCTCAGCGAGCCGAAGGCATCGGGATTCATTCCGAATAATTGACGCTTCGCTCTGCCGAAGCGTCATCCTGAGCCCGCAACGCGGGCGAAGGATCCACGGAAAATCGTCCATAGCGTCCCGCTTGGGTCCTTCGCACGGCTCAGGATGACGGAAAGAAAAGCGCGGAAGGGTTGCCGGTTTCCAAGCCGGCAACCGGGAGCTTGCGTTACTTCGCCGAGGCCACTTCGGCCGTCGCTTGCGCCGGCTTCAGCGATCTCAAGTATGCGACAACCGCCTTCGCGTCGTCCTCGTTCAGGCGGTAGGCCGGCATCGGCGGACGCGGCGGGGTGCCGCTGGGGCGTTCGCCGGTCATGAGAAATTTGACGGCCTGTTCGGTGGTGAAGCCTTCGAGCCCGGCGATCATCGGCGCGGCGGGCGCCCACGGCATCGGCACGGTGGGAGCGAACGCGAGGACGGAACCGGTGAGGTCCTTGCCCTCGATGAACTGGCCTTTTTCATCGCGGGGCGAATGGCAGTCGATGCACATGCCCGTGTTGTGAACGAAGATGCGGCCGCGTTCGATCAGCGGGTCGGGCTTTTCCTGGGCGCGGGCGACCGTGGAAAGGAAATACACCGCCAGCAAAAGGCCGGCGGCAAGGGACAGGATGGGTCGGAGTTTCATGTTGGGAGAGCGCTTAAAACCCGGCAGGAGCCGATTGGTTACAGATTTTTGGGGCGAAGTTTGAATGAGGAGCCGGCGAAGCTGAAAAACGCCGCCCACCCGGCGAGGGCAACGGGACGAACGGCGGCCGGACTCGGTTGGACGGAGGCGCCACGAGTTTGGCCTGGCCGGCGGCGGCGTCCGTTTTTTCGGCGGCCGCCACCGCGAACAAGGCGCCGGCGGCGAGCAGCGCGCCGGCCAGTTGCAGGCCGAAGGAGGGAAGGGAGCGGGAGCATGTGGTCATGGGATCAGTCGGGAATTTGATCGAGCGTCTCGACGATGGTGGAGAAGCGGTCCGCCAGTTCGGCCAGTGCCACGCGATGCACCATAGCGGCTGCGAGTGCGCCGCCGTGTCCGTCGGCGAGGTCGCGTGTCGCGCAGGCGTCGGCGATGACCGTCGTCTTGTAGCCGAGGTCGAACGCGGCGCGGGCCGTCGCGCTCACGCACATGTGCGTCATGTAACCCGAGATGATGATGTTCTTCCGGCCGGTTTGCTTCAGCACTTGGTCGAGCGTCGTGCCGGCGAAGGCGTTGGGCAGGAGTTTCGTCACGACCGTCTCGCCCGCGGCCGGCAGCGCCTCGGGCGCGAACGCGAGATACGGACCCTGCGGGTCGAACAGGCCGCGGCCGGCCTTGCTTACCTGCTGGATGTGGATGACCGGCGCGTGCGCCGCGCGGGCGCGGGCGAGCAGACGGGCGGTCTGGTGCAACGCGTCGCCGACGCCGGCCAGCGGCAGGCGGCCGTCGACGTATTCGCGCTGGGCGTCGATGATGAGGACTACGCTGTCGGACAAGCGCGACGGCTGCGGCGCGGGACCGCCGCCGAGCTCGGTGAGCGTGGCGGGAGCGGAAGCGGCCGACAAGGTGCCGGCCACGACGAGGAACAGGAGGAGGGTTTTCATGGTGCCGCCAGTTTACCGGCGCGCGCCGAGCCCCGCTAATGCCGCCTTTTTGGGCTCGTATGCCTTTTGGTTATGCGGCTCCTTTCGCGCATGGAACTGCGGCACCTGCGGTACTTCGTGGCGGTGGCGGAAGCCCTGAGCTTCTCGCGCGCGGCGGCCCGACTGCATGTGACCCAGCCGGCGCTCAGCCGGCAGATCCGCGACCTCGAGGAGGAACTCGGCTGCCGCCTGCTCCGGCGCGGGCTCAATGCGCGGACCGAGCTGACGCCGGAGGGGCAGCGTTTCCTCGAAGGTGCGCGCGAACTGCTCGACGCCGCGAACAAGCTCACGGACGAAATCCGGGCCGGCGCCGCGCGCATCCGCTTCGGCCATTTCGGCGTGCTGTGGCTGCACTATTTTTCGCCGGCGCTCCGGCGTTTCGCCCGGCGGCAGCCGAAGGTGAAGCTCGACCCGCTCGAACTGACGCCGCGCGAATTGATCGCTGCCTTGCGCCGCGGCGAAGTGGACATCGCCCTGATGAGCCGCAGCGATGCGGCGGCGCACCGCGAGTTCGCGAGCCGGAAGCTGGTGACTTATCCCGTGCAGCTGGCGTTGTCGGCGGGCCATCCTCTGGCCAAGCGCCGCCGGTTGAAGCTGGCCGACCTGCGCGACGCGCGCTGGATCAGCTGGGACGAAAAGGAATTTCCCGGACGCAAGCAGCTCCTGGTCGACGCCTGCCAGCGCGCGGGCTTCAAGCCGCACGTCGCGATGGAAACGGACAGCATGGCGTCACTCTTTGTGCAGGTGGCGACGAGCGAACTGATCGGCCATGTGCTGCCGATGTCAAAACAGCTACCGCACGAGGGAGTGGTGTTCGCCGACATCGATCCGCCCGGCGCGTTTGTTTCGGAACTCTACGCTGCGTGGCGAAAGGATGATCCGCGGCAGGCGATGCTGGCGGAGTTGGTGAACGAACTGGCGGCGCGGGGTGGAGAAGGGAATTCGAAGGGCTAGCGCGCCAGCAGCCGTGATTGGCCGGTCGGGAGACCGGCCCTCCAAGTTAGCTGCCGCCGAGCTTTCCGGTCTCCGCCAGGCGCTCGATGAAGATCCACGAGCGCTTGTCCTGCGTCTCGGCGGTCTTCGCGTTCATGATGTAGCGAATGACCTGCCGACGGATCGCGACGCTATGATTGAGCCAGCGCTCCTCGAGTTCGGGCCGGTTTTGGAAGGCTTTGCGCATCGCCTCGGACAATTCCGGTTCGCGAGAGGCGGCGTCGGGTTCGAGCGTGAAGTCGATGAGGTCGCCGCCCTTGACCTTCGCGCCGCGCATCAGCTCGGCCTTGATCGCGAGTTTGTAGTACCCGCGCTTGCCGGGCAGCAGCGTGACGCGGTCGAGGTCGTCGTTGAACCGCAGCAGCGCATTGAGCCCGAGTCCGCCGCCCTTGATGTCGGCGCGCGGCAGCTTCAGGGCGTCGATCGCCTTCTTCGGCAGATCGACCCAATGGATCATCGTCACCTTGTAGAGCCGGGCTTGGAATTTGCGGGGCATGGTTACTCCGGAAGTTTCACCCGCTTCTTCACCCACGCGTCGATCGCGGGTAGCTCGCGCTGTTTGACGGACGCGTAGAGTCGGATGACGTCAGCGCCCTTGGCCATCTCCGGCAGGAAACCCGCCGACTGGTGCTCGTGCACGTAGGCCTCGAGTTCGGCGGCCCGGGTTGCATCAGTGAAATTCCGGGCGATGTCGGGCAGGTATTTGTTGCGGCCGAAAAAGGTGGTTTGCGCGAGCAGGACGTCCGCGTGCTGCCGCGCGAAGTCCCAAGCGAGCTCGGGGTGGTCGTTGGCGGCGACGGCGGCGAGGTTGCGGGCGGTCTCGGTGGCGGAGAGTTCGTGGCCCAGGCTGAGCTCGATCATCTCCTGCGCGAGTGCCGGATCGGTTGCCGCCTGCATGCCGGCGTAGGCGCGGCGCTTCTCCTCCGTGGTGGTGGCGGCGCGGGCCAAAGCGTGGAGCTGGTCGAAGGTCGCGCGCGTGGCGTTGCGGCCGACGACTTCCAGCACGGGCCCGCGCAGGTTGCCAGGCAGGCTGGCAGGGTGCGCGACGTATTCCTGGAAACGGCGCAGGGATTCGGCGACGACAGCGTGGTCGCCATAGCGGCCGAGTGCGGCGATCAGCTTGGCGCGCAAAGTGGCGTCGAGCGCGGACTCGCCCGGTTTCTCCTCCCAGCCGAGCGCGGTGAGACGCGGTCCGAGCAGCTGCGCAGCCCAAGTTTGGAAAGCGCGGCGCCCGGATTGTCCGAGCTCGAGCCGGTCCACCAGCGCGAGCTTTTCCATGATGTGTTCCCACACCGCCGGGCTCGGGCTGGCGGTAAGCTGTTCCACCGCGTCCAGCCAGACGGTGGCCGGCTGGCGGGCGGCCTCGGTCAACGCCCAGGCGTCGCCCAGCAGGTTGAGCTGGTCGGCGACGGGCAGCGTCGGGAGCGCGCGGCGCAGGGCATCGCTGAGTTCGTCATCGTAGAGCACGCGATAAAAACCGGTGTTGCCGACGTTGGCCTTCGGCGTGCCGGCGCCGGCGGGCCAGGGCACGGTCAGCGGTGAAGCGCCCAGCAGCGTGACGGAGGCGGCATTGAGGGAGGAAGTGTTGGCTACGGTGACCGGCACCTGCCACGTCAGCGGCGCGGGCTGCGGGTAGTTGACGGTGAAGCGCGCTTGCTCGAGCCGCAGCGTGCGTGTCGCGCCGGTGCCGGTGGCGGAGACGGATACGACGGGAAAGCCGGGCTGCTCCGTCCAGTTGGCGGCAAGTTCGACCACGGGTTTGCCGGAGGCTTCGCCGAGCGCGGCCCAGAGGTCCGCGGTGGTGGTGCTGGAGAATTGGTGCCGGGCCATGTAGAGCCGCAGGCCCTTCCGGAAATCATCCTCGCCGAGATAAGCCTCCAGCATGCGGAGGAAGCCCTGGCCCTTCTGGTAGGAGATCGTGTCGAATGCGTCGTTCGCCTGGCTCTCGTTGGCGATCGGCTGCAGGATCGGGTGCGTCGTCCGGCGCGCGTCGAGGCCGAGCGCGTTTTCCTTGTTGGTGGCGGCGCGGAGCCAGAGCTGCCAGTCGGGGTTCAGCGCATCGGAGCACTTGGTGCCCATCCACGAGGCGAAGCCTTCGTTGAGCCAGAGATTGTCCCACCACGCCATGGTGACGAGATCGCCGAACCACTGGTGCGCCATCTCATGGGCGATGACCTCGAAGACGCGTTGCCGTCCGGCGGCCGAGCCGGTGACCGGATTGTAGAGCAGCGCGGTGTCGATGTAGGTGATGCAGCCCCAGTTTTCCATCGCGCCGAAAGTGGCGAAGGCGTTGGGCACGGCGACGAGGTCGAGCTTGGGCAGCGGGTAGCGCACGCCGAAATATTGGTTGTAGTAGGAAAGCACGCGCTTCGTGGACTCGAGCGCGTACACGGCGGACGCGCGCTTGCCCTCCGTGGTAAGGATGCGGAGCTGTACGCCGTCCTGCTCGCCTTCGACGGCTTCGAACTCGCCCGCGTACATCGCCACCAGGTAACTCGCCATGGCGGGCGTGCGGGCGAACACGACTTCCTTCAGGCCGTCGCCGGTCGGGGTTTCGCGCGCGACGGGCATGTTGGACACCGCCATGAGATTTTGCGGGACCACGAGCGTGATGTCGTAAGTGGCGCGATAGATGGGCTCGTCCCAGCAGGGGAAAACCCGGCGCGCGTCGGTCGGCTCGAATTGCGTGCCGAGCATCTGCTTTTCCCCCGAAGGCGTCGGGTACTTGTCGATGAAGAAGCCCTCGGCCGCCGTGCCGATTTTCCCGCGGAAGGTGAGGTTGATGGCGTGCGGCCCGGGCGCGAGCTGCACCGGCAGCGTGAGCGTTTGATGGCCAGCGTCGATCGCCGGGGTCAGCGCTTGTGGCGCCGCGGGATCGTCGGCCAGCACGGCGGAGTCGATCGCCAGCTCGTTGACGTTGAGCACGAGCGCGGTGACGGGCTCACGGACGTCGAGCTCGATGCGCGCGGTGCCGGACGTGGTACGGCCCGCGAAGTCGGGTTGGATGCGCAGGGTGTAGTGGCGGGGCACGACGCCTTTCGGCAACTGGCCGGGCGTGCCGGCGAAGGAGAACGGTTTTTCCGCGTGGAGCGGCCCGGTGACCACCAGCAGCAGAAACAGGAACGCGCTGACCGGACGGAAGGACTTCAGCATGGTGTGGAAGATTTGTCGGCGGGAGCGCGGGCTGCAATCCTCGCGTGCGTTGACATACCCCGTCGCTGCGCGCCACCCCTCTTGATAGAGGGGACTTCAAACCCGAGTATCGGAAATCCCCTCTATTGCAGAGGAATGCCCGAAGGGCGGGGTGCGTCGCCCGGGCGGGGCGGCGCCTATTTGTGATCCCGGCGGCGCAAAAACCGCGTGATCTCGCGGGCCGTCGGCATGGCGTCGGCCGTGCCATGCTGCGTGACGGCGAGCGCGGCCACGGCATTCGCGAAATGCGTGGCTTCGAAGACGTTTTTCTTGAACTTGATCAGGCCGGCGGCGAAACCGCCCACGAAGGCGTCGCCGGCGCCGGCCGTGTCGACGGCGTCCACGACGTGGGGTTGGACGCGGGCATAGACATCGGGTTGCGAGACGAAGCAGCCCTTCGACCCCAGCGTCACGATCACGATCGGCACGCCGAACGAGCGGCAGAGCGTGTGCAGGCGGTCGGGGGCGAGGCGGTGCAGGGCCTCGACGGTGAAATTCTTCACGCCGCTCTTGGGCGCGCGGTTCACGAGGGCGACGAATTCGGATTCGTTCGGAATGAGCACCTCGACGTGGCGCAGGATCGAGTTCTCCACCTTGCCATGCATCGGGGCGGGATTGAAAACCGTGACCGCGCCGTGGCGGCGGGCGAGCCGCAGGGTGTTGGCCGTGGTCTTCATGTCGCACTCGGCCTGGCAGACGACGACATCGGCGTCCATCAGCGGGCGAACCGGCACGTCGCGCACGTGCAGCGCGAGGTTGGCGCCGAGGGCGACCATGATCTGGTTCTGGCCGGCGGAATTGACCGCAATGGACGCGGCGCCGGTGGGCTCCTTCTTCTTGACGATGAATTCGGCCCGGACGCCGGCCTTGCGGACGAACGCCTGTGCGCCCGCGCCGGCGGCATCCTGGCCGATGGCGCCGATGAAAAGGGTGGGGGCGCCGGCGCGCGTCGCGGCGACGGCCTGGTTGAAGCCCTTGCCGCCCGAACCCGGGCGCAATTCCGCCAGCACCGAGTCGCCGGGACGGGGAAAATTATCCACGTAGAAGGCGAGATCCTGGACGTAACTGCCGACGATGACGACGCGTGCGCTCATGCTCTTCTGGTGGGGCGAAAAACGGAACCCGCAGCGTGCGTGGCGGCCGGATTGGGGTAAAGTGGTTTTTCGCAATCTTGGAGAAATTTCACCGGGCGCTGACGAGCCCCGCTGGCCGCTTAAGGAGCCCGCCCGACCGCTCGTCCTAACCCCCGTGTCGCAGCGACGGCTACCACGCAAATTCCGGCATGCCTTTCACCCGCGCCGCGACTGCTGCTTTCCCCGGATCGGACGGTCTTGCCGTCCCGTCAGGCGGCGTGATTTCCTCCCCCGCGATGACCGTCGACTCCGAGGCCAAACTGGCGCGCGCCAAAGAACGCCTGTACGTGCTGTGCCAGACTGGCGGTTGGGGCGTCATGCTCGCTCTCCAGCTGTTCTACCAGCGACTGGCGTCCGCGACGCACACCACCCGGAGCGAAGACGAGGCGATCACGGTCATGATCATCCTGCAGGGATTTCTGCTGACGCATTATGGACGCCTGCTGGTCAAGCGCTGGGGTTGGATGGAGCTGAGCTGGACGGCGCTGCTGCCCCGGGTCATCGGCATGGCGGTCGCGATGTCCGTCACCTGGAGCGTCGTGGGTTTCAGCTACGTTTACGGGATTCTGCAAATGCCCTGGACCTCCAAGCTCAGCCCGGCATTTGCCATCACGGCCACCACCTTCAACGGCGTCTGCATCTTCATCGGCTGGTTCTGCGTTTATTTCGTGTATCAAGCGTTCGAGCGCGTGCGCCGCATGCAGGTCGAGCGCCTGCACCTCGCCGCCAGCGTCAAGGAAGCCGAGCTGCGCGCGCTGAAGTCGCAGGTGAACCCGCATTTTCTCTTCAACTCGCTCAACAGCCTGCGCGCGCTGATCGACGAGGACGCCCCGCGCGCCCGCGAGTCGGTCACCCGCCTCGCCAACATGCTGCGCTACTCCCTGCAGTCGGGCCAACTCGAGACCGTCGCCTTCGACGAGGAGCTGCGCATCGTCGAGGATTACCTCGCGCTCGAGCAGATCCGTCACGAAAGCCGCCTGCGCGTGCGCTGGGACCTGGACCGCGAAGGCGAACTGCGCCTCGTGCCGATGCCGCCGATGCTGCTGCAGACCCTAGTCGAGAACGCGGTCAAGTACGGCATCTCCCCGCGCCGCGAGGGTGGTGAGATTGTCATCGCCGCCCGTATTGAGGGCGAGGCCCTGCATCTCAGCGTCACCAACCCCGGCGACCTCGCCGCCCCGGCCAGCGCCTCGGCGGCGCGCGCGGGTTCGTCGACGGGCGTCGGCCTGCGCAACGCCTCCGACCGCCTCAAGCTCCTCTTCGGCGACCGCGCCTCGCTCACCCTGCTGGCCGAGCCGGCCGGCTGCGTCACGGCCGATGTCCTCATTCCCCTCCATCAACCCGCCCGATGAAAGCCCTGATCGTCGATGACGAGCGCCTGGCGCGCAACGAACTCCGCCGCCTGCTCGCGGCCCATCCCGACATCGAACTCGTCGGCGAAGCCGTCGACGTGGAGGACGCGGTGGAAAAGATCGAGGCCCTCAAGCCTGCGCTGATCTTCCTCGACGTGCAGATGCCCGGCGCCGACGGCTTCAGCCTGCTGGAACGCCTCGAGCCGCCGCTGCCCGGCGTCATTTTCACCACGGCCTACGACGAGTTCGCCGTGAAGGCCTTTGAGTTCAACGCGCTCGATTACCTGCTCAAGCCCGTCGACCCGAACCGCCTCGTCGCCGCGCTCGAGCGCCTGCGCCAGCGGGAAACCACCGCGCCGTCCGCCGAGGGCGCGCCCGCCGCCACCGCGCGCCTCGCGCTGGAGGACAAGGTCTTTGTGCGCGAGGGCGACCGCTGCTGGTTCGTGCCGGTGAAGAACATCCGCCTGCTCGAGTCCGAGGGCAATTACACGCGCCTGCATTTCGACGACCACAAGCCGCAGCTCTTCCGCTCGCTCACCGCGATGGAGGAGCGGCTCGACTCCCGGAATTTCTTCCGCGCGAACCGCAAGCAGGTCATCAACCTCACCTGGGTCGAGGGCATCGAGCCGTGGTTCAGCGGCGGCCTGCTCGTGAAGCTCAAGGGCGGCCTGAAGGTCGAACTCTCCCGCCGCCAGGCGCAGGATTTCCGCGAGCGCCTCAGCCTCTGATTTCGAGCCCAACACACACCATGACTGATAAAACCGAATCCAAGCGCGCCCTCTGCCGGCCGCTTTCCCTGGGTGCCATCACGGCCATTTGCGTGGGCATCGGCGCGGCGCTGTCCGTTTCCCTCGGCGCCTCCCTCGGCTTCGCCCTCGCCGGCGGCCTGTTCGTCGCGCTGTCGGCCACCCGCCGCCGCTAACCCGCCTGCGCCATGATCGAAGTCCAACACCTCACGAAGACCTTCCAGGACAAGAAGCGCGGCACCATTGCGGCCGTGACCGACGTGTCCTTCACCTGCCGGCCCGGCCGGATCTACGGCCTGCTCGGCGCCAACGGCGCGGGCAAGACCACCACGCTGCGCATGCTCGCCACGCTGCTCAAACCGGTCAGCGGCACGGTCAAGATTGCCGGCCACGACACGGTCACCGCTCCGGAGCAGGTGCGCGCCAACGTCGGTTTTCTCGCCGCCAGCACCGCGCTCTACGCCCGCCTCACGGCGCGAGAGATGATCGCCTACTTCGGCGAGCTCAACGGCATGAGCGACGCTGCGATCAAGGCGCGCATCAAGGTGCTCGCCGACGAGCTCGACATGCACGAGTTCCTCGACCGCCGCTGCGACAAGTTCTCCACCGGCATGAAGCAGAAGACCTCCATCGCGCGCACGCTGATCCACGACCCGGCGGTGATGATCTTCGACGAGCCGACGCTCGGCCTCGACGTCATGACCGCGCGCGCGATCGTGAAATTCGTCCGCGAGTGCCGCAACCGCGGCAAGACCGTCATCTACTCGACGCACGTCATGAGCGAGGTCGAGAAGTTGTGCGACACCATCGGCATCATCCACGGTGGCCGGCTCGTGGCCGAGGGCACGCTGACCGAGTTGCAGGCGCGCTTCGGGGAAACCGACATGGAGGAAGTCTTCGTCAAGGCCGTGGGCGGCGAAGCCGCGCTGGCCGCAGCCCTCAAGGAGTAACACCCATGAACTGGAAATACATTTTCACCGTTTATCTGAAGGAGCTGAAGGATTCGCTGCGCGACCGCCGCACGCTCATCTCCGTCATCGTCATCCCGACCTTCGTCATGCCCGCGCTGTTCTTCGGCGTCGGCAAGATCGCCTCGGGCGTCGTGTCCAAGGCGCGCGAGGAAATCCCCACCGTCATGATCATGGGCGGCGAGGATTCCCCCGGTGTCGTCGACCAGCTCAAGCAGTCGAAGAAACTCAAGGTCGTCCCCACCGCCGCCGATTGGAAGCAGCAGATCTCCGACAAGCGCGTCCGCGCCGCGGTGCAGATCCCGGCCGGCTTCGAGGCCGGCCTGAAGGGAGGCTCGGCCGCCGACGTGACGATCTACAACTACGAGGGCGAGCTGAAGTCCGGCTTCGCCGTGAAGGAGCTGGAGACGTTCTTCCGCGACCTGCGCGACAAGACCGTCACCGCCCGTCTCGAGGAACGCTCCCTGCCGGCGACGCTGGTGAAGCCCTTCGACTTCAAGCGCGAGAACGTGGCCCCGCCGGAAAAAGTCGGTGGCAACCTCCTCGGCGGCATCGTGCCGTACATTATCATCATCCTTTGCTTCACCGGCGCGATGTATCCCGCGATGGACCTGACCGCCGGTGAGAAGGAACGCGGCACCATGGAAACGCTGCTCTGCAGCCCCGTGGCGCGCGTGAACCTGGTGCTCGGCAAATTCCTGATGGTGCTCACGGGTTCGCTGGCGGCGATGGCGCTGTCGCTTACCTCGATGGGCATCAGCGCCACGGTCGCCGGCATGGTCTTCGCCAACAGCGGCGGCGGCATGAAGGCGATGGCGGCCGCCAAGCAGGCGCAGGCCCAGGCCGCGGGCAACATGATCCCGATGATCGACCCGCTCGGCTTGCTCGGCGTGCTGGCGATGATCCTGCCGGTCGCGATCCTCTTCTCGGCCGCGATCTTCACCGTCGCGCTGTTCGCCAAGAGCTTCAAGGAGGCGCAGAGCTACGTCGGCCCGATGATCTTCATCGTCATCATGCCCGCCGTCATCGGCATGCTCCCCGGCATCGACCTCAACTTCCGCCTCGCGCTCGTGCCGATCCTCAACCTCTCGCTGGTGTGCAAGGAAATGCTCTCCGGTGTGTGGCACTGGGATTACATCGGCCTGATCTTCGGCTCATCGTGCGTGTACGCCGCGATCGCGCTCTCGCTGGCGGTGAAGATGTTCAACCGCGAGGACGTCATCTTCAGGGCGTAGGAAACCCTTTAGTGAGTGTGTGTGTGCCTGTCCGCCGTAGCTCGGCGAAGGCGGATGTGCGAAAGCCGCGCGGCAACCCCGCGCGGCTTTCATATTTTAAGTAAAAGCCCCGGAGGTGGGGGTAAACCGCGGGTAAATACCCCCCGGGGCCCTAGGCGTATCGGAACGACCCTGCTACCTTGCAGTCCTGTCGCTCATTCACCTCCAGCCACCCATGAACACACCCATCACATCCGAAACCGAAGAGACCGCGCGTCTCGAGAAGCTGCGCACGCAGCTTTCCACGGACATCGAGGTCATGCAGCAAAAGGAAGCCAGCCTGCGCGAGTATGAGCAGAAGCTTCGCCTCCTCATGGAGCAGACCGGCAACACGCAGCCACCGCTCACCACCAACCACTATATGTCCACCAACGGCAGCAGCCAGAACCCGCAGGGCCAGGACGCCCTCAACGCGGAATGGGAGAAATTCCAACGCGCCAACGCCCTGCTCGAAGCCTCCCGCCGCTCGCTCACCGACGACCGCCTCGCGCTCAAGGATCGCGAGGAGAAGGTCATGATCCGCGAACAGGAAGTCGCCCGCCGCGAGGCCTGGGTGAAAGCCCGCGAAGCGCAGGTTGCCGCCAAGCAGGAAGCCGAGGCGGTCGAGGCGAAGAAGCCGAAGCCGTCCTTCACCGCCGCGCCGTTCCTGGCCGCGCGGAACTTCTTCTCGACGGACAAGACGCGCTGAAAAAACTCTTAGGTCACGACTGCGCCCGGGCCCGCTTCGGCGGCCCGGGCCTTTTTTTGTCCGGACAGATTTGCCACCTAATCCCGACTCCGGAGCCGGAGCCGACCAGGAGGCGTCGTACAGTCTATAGGAAATTACGGGAATGCTCTTGCCCGGCCAATCCGCCCGTAAACGCTCAGGGTCGCTTTCTTCCCCCGTCTCCTCTTGCCCATGAGTACTCCTGTCCGGGTCACCTGTCTTGCTCTGTCCCTGTTGGCCGCGCCGCTGGCGCTGGCCGATTCCCTGCTCCCCGCGGAGCCCGTCTCGCTCGAGACGCTGGGCGCGTTCCGCCCCGTCACCAACAACTGGAAGCTCGCCGGCGGCCTCGGCGGCGACCTGCGCCACAGCCGCGACTCCGCGCCGCTGCCGGGCACGGGTGTGGTCGTCAGCAATCCGGTCGAGGGCGGCAAAAACGACCAGCTCTTCACCGCGTGGGAACACGGCGACCTCGACCTCGAGGTCGATTTCCTGCTCGGGCCGCAGACGAATTCCGGCATCTATCTCCAGGGCCGCTATGAAGTGCAGCTGTTCGACAGCGCCGGTGTAAAGGTGACGACCTTCGCCGACAGTGGCGGCATCTACCAGCGCTGGGACCCGGCGCGCGGCATGGGCCGCGAGGGTTTCGACGGGCACGCGCCCCAGGCCAACGCCAGCCGCGCCGCCGGCCTGTGGCAGCACGTGGAAATCCAGTTTCGCGCGCCGCGCTTTGACGCGAAGGGCGTCAAGACCGCCAACGCCCGTTTCGTGAAGGTCGTGCTCAACGGCTACACGGTGCAGGAAAACGTCGAGGTCACGGGTCCGACGCGCGCCGCGCCGTACACCGACGAAAAGCCGCTCGGCCCCGTGATGTTCCAGAGCAACCACGGTCCGGTCGCGCTGCGCAACCTGACGATCAAGCGTTATGCCGCCGCTGTGCCGCAGCTGCAGGACGCCCGCTTGAAATATTACGCCGGCCAGAAGATCGGCTTGGACGATTACGCGCAGGAGAAGCCGAAGCGCGAAGCCGCGTTGGAGCACCTGGCTGACGCCATCCAGCGCTCGGACGAGCGCGGCGTGGCCGTGGTGACCGGCCGCTTCGTGGCGCCGGCGGCGGGCACCTATGGCTTCGGGACGGATATCCTCGGGCCCGTGCGCGTTTCGCTCGATGGCCAGCCGGTGGTGACCCCGGGCTTTGCCGGCCAGCAATCGGGCACGGTGCAACTTGCCGCCGGTGAGCACGACTGGAAGATGGAATACCTGCACCCGAATCAGTGGAGTCTGCGCGGCGGCGGTCTCCGGCTGCGGGTCGAGGGCCCGGGTATCGCCGAACAATGGTTGCTTCCGTCCAAGGAGCGCCCGCCGGCGCGGGAAATTTCCATCCCGATCGAACCCGAGGGCGGGCGGGTGCGCCTGCAGCGAACCTTCGTCGCGCTGGAGCACAGCCGGCGTATGTATGCCTGCTTTGTCGGGTCGCCGGCTGGCGTGCACTATGCCTACGACATCGAGCAGGCCGCGATCATCGGCGTCTGGCGCGGAGGATTTTTCGAAGGCCGCGACCTCTGGCACGAACGCGCCGAGGATCAGCAGGCCCATCCCACCGGTCCGGGATTTTTGATCGAGGGCCGTCCCTTGCTCTTCCAGTTCGGCGACCACGATAATTTCTGGCCCACCCAGCCGCCGCAACCGTCGGAATCGCGCGGTTACCGCTTGGAAGCGGACGGCCAGCCGGTGTTCCGCTACTCCTTTGCGGGCATCACGGCGGAAGATCGCATCGCCGCGCTGGCCGATGGCTCCGGACTCAGCCGCAAACTCGTCTTCGGCGGCAAATCCTACGGTCGCGAAACCTGGGCGCTGCTGGCCGAGGGCAGCACGATCACCCAGCAACCGGGCGGCGGCTATATCGTCGGCGACCGCGAGTATTACCTCGATTGGCCCAAGGATTCGCCCGGGCAGCCCGTGCTGCGGCACGAAGGCAACCGGGTGCAACTCCTCGTGCGCGTGCCCGAATCGGGCGTGCGCGAATTCTCCTACAACCTCGTTTGGTAACGCGCCATGAAACGTCTTTCCCTTTCCTTCCTGTTCGCCGTCGTCGTGGTACTCCGTGCGGCCGACAATCCTTCCGCCGCCGAACGCTTCGCGCACACCCCGGATACGCTCATTGCCGCCGAGCAGGGCTACTGGGAGCGCGTCTCGCTCCCGGTGCCGGCCGGAATCAAGCTCGAGGTCAGCGGCATTCTCGCCGTCCCCGGCAAGCGCCTGCTGGTCACCACGCGCCGCGGCGAAATGTGGTGGGTCGACGGCGCCTATGAGGACAACCCGCAGCCGAAGTATACCCTGTTTGCCTCCGGCCTCCACGAACCCCTCGGGGTCATCGCGGCCCCGCCGGGCGGCTACTACGTCGCGCAGCGCGAGGAAGTGACGCGCATCGCCGACACCGATGGCGACGGCCGGGCCGATCTCTTCGAGACCGTCTGGCGTGTGCCGATCTACGGCAACTATCACGAATACGATTTCGGTCCCGTCATGGGCCCCAACGGCAACCTGCGGGTGACGTTGAACGTCGCCTTCGGCGCACCGACCCAAAGCCCCGCTCCCTGGCGCGGTTGGATGATGGAGATCACGCCCGACGGTCGCTCCCGGCCCGTCGCCTCCGGCCTGCGCTCGCCGTGCGGCTTCACCGTCACGTCGAAGGGTGACTGGTTCTACGCGGAAAACCAAGGCGAGTGGGTCGGCTCCGGCCATGTGACGCACCTCGAGCAGGATGATTTCACCGGGCATCCGGCCTCGCTGGCTTGGAGCAAACTCACAGGTTCGAACGTGCACCTGAATCGCGAGGACATTCCCGACGACGACGTGCCGAACTTTGAGCAGGCGAAAAAGATTCCCGGCATGAAGACGCCCGCCGTGTGGTTCCCGCACACCATCATGGGCATTTCCACGTCCGACATCCGCGAGGACGTGACCGGCGGCAAGTTCGGTCCGTACGCCGGCCAGTTCTACGTCGGCGACCAGGGCCAGAGCAAAATCATGCGCATGACGCTCGAGAAGGTGAAGGGCGTGTACCAGGGCGCGTGCTATTCGTTCCTCGGCGGTTTCGATTCCGGCATCATCCGCCTCGCGTGGGGCGAGGATGGCGTGCTCTTCAGCGGCGAGACCGCGCGCGGGTGGGGCTCCGTCGGCGGCAAGGATTTCGCGCTCGAGCGCGTGCGCTGGAAGGGCAAGGCGCCGTTCGACCTGAAGGAAGTGACCGCCGAGCCCGACGGCTTCCTGCTCAAGTTCACCGAACCGGTCGATCCGGTGACCGCCGCCGATCCGGCGAACTACAGCGTGGCGGGTTTCATCTACAAGCATCACAGCATCTACGGCAGCTCGGTCATCAACCGCCTCGGTTGCCCGGTGTTGAAGGTCGTGGTCGCGTCCGACGGCCTGAGCGTGCGCCTCGGCAGCGCTTGCCTGCGCGAAGGCTACATTCACGAGGTGAAGGTGAAGGGCGTGCACTCGGCCGCGACGAAGGCCACGGTGCTGCACGACACGGCTTACTACACGCTGAACCGCTTCCCCGACGGCGAGCGCATCACCCCGGCAACCGTCAGCCCGGAGTTGTGCACCGCGCCGGTGCCGGCGGCGGCGGCGGCGGAGACGGAGACGCCGAAGCACACGACGGTTTATCCGAAGAGCTGGCCCAACTACGAGGAGGACGCGACGCTGGTCATCGGCACCGTGCCCGGCCTGAAATACGACACGCAGCTGCTGACCGCGAAGGCCAGTGCGCACCTGCGCCTCGTGTTCAAGAACAACGACGACATGCTGCACAACCTCGTCATCGTGAACCCCGGCCGCGGCGACGCGACCGGCCAGGCGGCGCTCGCGCTTGGTCTCGACGGACTGGCGAACAATTACGTGCCGGCGAGCCCCGACGTTCTCTTCCACACCGCCCTGCTGCAGCCCGGCACGAGCGAAGCCATCTTCTTCATCGTGCCGGACAAGCCCGGCGACTATGAATTTTTGTGTACCTTTCCTGGTCACTTCCAGCTCATGCGCGGCATCTTGCGCGTGACGGCGAAGTGAGGCGAAACAGTCGAGCCGCTGGGTAACCACTAATGGGATTTCGCAAAGGCGAAATCCTACAAGGCGCGGTTCCGGCTGATCGCCGGAACCAAGGAGCTCGGTGGCCCTCTAATCGCGGGCTAAAAAACTCTGCGATCAGCAGAGCCCAATCCTGTTAGCGTAGGCGATCAGCCGGAGCGGTTTCCGTAAATTCCGCCGTTGGCGGAATTCCTTTAGTGGTGCCGTTGGTTCGGGCTTTGGAAAATTCCTGCTTGCACGCTGCCGCTGAAATTCCCATCAACGCGTCCGTGATTCTCTGCTCCAACCTTCGCCGCTCCAACCCGGTAGCCTCCATGGCCGCCGTTAAAGGCGCTTGGGCGATTACCAAGGCTCGGAGTGAAGGGGAATCAGCGGTGACCAACTAAAAAGCCGCCAAAAAGAAAACCTCCCACCACCCGAGCCCGACTCTTCCGAGTCGGGTTTTTTATTTTCCCAACCCAAACCCACATCCACGCCATGCCTACGCTCGCTGCTCCCCGTCCCGCCTTGACTGCCACGCCCACCCGCGCCGGCAAAATGGCCATGGACCTGCCGGTCGTGTCGTTCTTCGGCCGTTCGCTCGAGGAATACACGCGCTTCTTCGCGCTCGACGTCGCCGCTCTGCGCGGCCGCGCCGTGCTCGACGTCGCCGCCGGTCCGTCGTCGTTCACCGCCGAGGCGCACCGGCGCGGCATCGATGCCGTGGCGGTCGATCCGCTCTACGCCGAGCCCCATGCGGCGCTCGCCGGCAAGGTGCGCGACGACTACACGCGGATGTTCGAGCAGATCCGCGAGAAGCGGCGGCTGTTTCGCTTCAAGCACTTCCCGTCGTTCGACGCCGCCGAAGCCGACCGTCGCGCGGCCGCGTCGCGCTTCCTCGCCGACTACGAGGGCAACCACCGGCATGGCCGCTACGTGCGGGCGTCGCTGCCGCTGCTGCCGTTCCTCGACGGCGCGTTCGACATCGTGCTCTGCGCGCACCTGCTCTTCATCTACGCCCAGCGGTTTGATTTCGACTGGCACGTCGCGGCGTGCGCCGAGCTGGCGCGCGTCAGCAACGGCGAAGTGCGCATCCACCCGGTGTGCGGCGCGGGCGGCAAGCCCTACGCCGAGCTCGACCGGTTGAGACAAAGTCTCGACGAGAAGGGCATCACCAGCGCCGTCGTGCGCGTGAACTACGAGTTCTTCGCCGGCAGCACCTCGATGCTCGTCCTCAATCCCCAATCGCCCTGAAAAACTGCTTAACCACGAATGAACGCGAATAGACACGAAAGATCGGGGAAAAGAGCCATCGACCGGCAACCTTCGTGTCCCTTGGTGTTCATTCGTGGTTAGAAAATCCACTCCCATGAGCTCTCCCACACCCCTCGCCACCACGCCCGAGCCGCCGTACTACGCGGTGATCTTCACCAACCAGCGCACGGAGGGCGACCGCGGCTACGGCGCCATGGCCGAGCGCATGGTCGAGCTCGCCGCGCAGCAGCCGGGCTTTCTCGGCGTCGACAGCGTGCGCTCGCCCGACGGCCGCGGCATCACCGTGGCCTACTGGCGCGACGAGGAATCCATCAAGGGCTGGAAACAGCACGGCGAACACCAGAAGGCACAGCGCGCCGGCCAGCAGACCTGGTACGCCGACTACCAGGTGCGCGTCGCCAAAGTGGAGCGCGCCTACGGCAAGCCCTGAGCGGATCGAATGGGCAAGCCCTGACACGCGCCGGCGTTGCTTACGGAAAAATCACGATGACCTGCTTGGTGCGGTCGGGCCGCACTGACAGGGTGGGCGACGTCGGGAGTTCATCACCCGCGTTTTATTTGTCCGGTCGCCGGTTTGATCCGTAAGACGACCGGGCAAAACGCGCGGGGAGCTTCCGGAGAAATCCCGCCATGTTTGCTCCCGCCAGTTTAGCCGAACACACGGTTGAAAGCCTCTACGCCGAACACGGCCGCGAGCAGCCGTGGACCTACCGGTTGTTGCTGGCAGGTGTCATCGGCGCGCTGGCGAGCCTGCCGTTCATCCAGGTCGACGTTTCGGTGCGAGCTCCGGGCATGGTGCGCCCGGCGACCGAGCGCACCGAACTGCGTTTGGCGGTGTCCGGCCGGATCGAACAAGTGCTCGTCCGCGACAACGAGTCGGTGGAGGCGGGACAGACTTTGGTGGTCATCGCCTCCACCGATTTGGACGAACGCCTGGCGCGCAACCGTGCGCTGCAGGCGGAGCGGCGCGACTTGTGGGCGGATCTGTCGGACTTGGTGGCAACGCCGGATAGTGCGGAAAGGAAGGCGGATAGATTCCGGACCGCCGCGCTCCGGCAGGAATACAATCAGTATCGGGTCCAGATGGTCGCGAGCGAGCGAGCCGTCGCGCGCGCTCTCATCGAACTCGATCGCATCACGCTTCTCGCCGCCCAAGGCATCATCACCCAGCAGGAACTCGACAACGCGCGTTACGAGTGGGAGCGGCAGCAATCCGATGCGCGGCTGGCGCAGGAGCAGGCTCTCAGTCGCTGGCAAACCCGGTTGCGGGAAGAGAGCACCGCGCTGGCAGATCTCGCGTCCGAAGCCCAGCGCCTGAATGAGGAACGGATACATTATACTGTGCGCGCTCCCGCCAGCGGCGTGCTGCTGGGCTTCAGCGGTTGGAATTCGGGAGCCTATGTGGCCGCGGGGCAGGTTGTCGGGATGATTTCGCCCGATGCGAACCTGGTCGTGGAAACCCAGGTCGCTTCGCGCGACATTGGTTTGGTGCAGCCCGGCCAACGGGTGCGGTTGCAGGTCGACGCCTATCCTTACACGGAGTGGGGGATGATCGACGGCGTGGTCAGCACCATCAGTGGCGATTGGACGGTGGGAAACTCCGACGGCAGCGCTCCCGGCTTCAAGGTCATGGTTCAGCCGAAAACCCTGCGCCTGCACTTATCCAGTGGCAGCCACGCCGACCTGAAGAAGGGCCTGACCCTGTCCGCCCGCTTCCTCGTCGCCCGCCGCAGCCTGCTGCAACTTTTGTACGATGATGCCAGTGCCTGGCTCAACCCGAACGACCAGCGCCAGACCTGACGAATTCAAAATCCTTTCCGGCAATTCCGCCGGATCGGGCCAAAAAATAAACATGAACGAACTGAATACGTTGAATATGGAGCAAGTATCAGGTGGTGCATTCAGCTGGGACGGGCTGCTGGGTACGGGCGGAGCTGGCGCGATGGGCGCTGGTATTGCGAGTGCCGGTGGCGCGGCGACAATTGGAGCGCTTGCCGGCCCCATCGCGCTCGGGGCAGCTGGCGCGATGAGCGCCTATCTCGTCAAGGCAGCGATCGAAGAAGGTGTTTTGACCGCACAGACGGTCTGGAAGTACGGCATCTAAGTGCCGGACGGTTGGAAATCGGGCCACATCACAAGTTTTCCGCAGAACGAATCACACGCATATCGACGATGAAAGAATCACTGAAATACGGCTTCTGGTGGGCCGTGATACCGGTTCTTGGCTGTCTGGCCATGACCCTGTTCCTTCATGAAGAGCTACGCTTGTTCGATGCGGTTTATATCGTGTTGATTTATCCGGTCCTCGTATGGGTCGGCACGCTTATCTACAAAGCGAATAATCCATCAGAAGATGTTTCTTTGCCGGGAGAAGCAGCACAGGAACTATTCCGGAAAAAGAAACGTACATTTTTGATCGTCGGAATCGTTGGGCTGATGGTCTTGGGCGTGATTGTATTTCTGGTTGAGCTTCGAAATTCACACCACGGCAGTGGTGCAGTCTCTTCTTCAGAGATTGGGCGCTGAACAGACTGCGGATTTTCCGGCAATTCCGCCGGTTCGGGCCACAAACAAAAATGAATACGCTGACTGAAAACGAACTCTTGGAGATCTCTGGTGGCGGCGATCCGGTGGCGACGTGGCCGACGCAATCCGTGGCGCTTGCCGGTTCGGGCTTGGGACTGCTGGGCATCCTGCTCAACCGCTACACCGAGCCGAAGCATATGAGCGATTGAGACTGAAAGTGGCCGCGCGACTGTGTGGTTCGCGCGGCCATTGCTCTTTCTTTTGTGAGGCTGTTCAAGCAACGCGACCTCACCGACTGCGGCGCGGCCTGCTTTGCCTTCGTCTGTGATCATTACGGGCTGCGTTTGCCACTGGCCACGCTGCGTCGGGAATTGGGTACGAATACGATCGGCACTTCCGCCGCCAGCCTTGTCCAATCGGCGCGACAGCTGGGCTTCACGGCCAAGGGAGTGAAAGGACCGCCGGACGCTCTCCCCACGGTGCCATTGCCGGCCATTGCGCACTGCCTGCTCGACGGAAAGTTGCTGCATTACGTGGTGCTGGTCGCGTGGACGCCGAAGGGCGCGCGGGTCATGGACCCGGCGATCGGGCGGGTGGAGAAGTGGTCGCACGAGAAGTTCAAGGCGACGTGGACCGGCGTCCTGATCCTGCTGGCACCCGGAGATGCGTTTCAGCCCGGTGATCGGACCACGGCACCGTGGCGGCGGTGGTGGTCGCTCGTGCTGCCGCATCGCGCCGTGCTGCTGGAGGCGTTCGTCGGCGCGATCGCGAGCACGCTTCTCGGCTTGGGGATGTCGGTTTACGTCCAGAAAATCGTCGACGCCGTGATTCCCGACGGCAACCGGTCGCTGCTCAACCTGCTCGGCGTGATCATGGTCGTGATACTTGGGTGCAAGCTCGCGCTCGGCTGGTGCCAGGCGCTGCTCTCACTGCGCACCGCGCAGCGGATCGATGCGGCGCTGATCCTGGGCTATTACCGGCACCTCATGCGGCTGCCACAGCCGTTCTTCGATACGATGCGCGTGGGCGAAATCACCTCGCGCGTCGGCGATGCCGTGAAGATCAGGAACTTCCTCAACAACTCGCTGCTCTCGTTCCTGCTCAATCCGTTGATTCTGCTTTTTTCGCTGGGACTGATGTTTGTCTGGTCCTGGAAACTCGCCTTGCTGTCGCTCGCCCTGCTCCCCGCGAACGCGCTGCTTTACTGGGGCGTCAACCGCCTGAACCGGGAATACCAGCGTCGGCTGATGGAGCGCAGCGCGGACTTCGACGCGCAACTGGTGGAGTCGCTCAACGCCCAGCCATTGCTGCGGCGGTTTCGCTTGGAGGAGTATTCCTCGCTGCGGACCGAGACACGGTTGGTGCGACTGCTCAAGACAGGTTGGCGCGCGGCGCTGGGCGGTATGGCCGGCAACACGGTCGCGACGCTCGTCACGCAGGCGTATCTGATCGGATTGCTGTGGTTGGGCGCGAGCCTCGTGCTCGAGGCGGGGCTTACGCCGGGGCAGCTGATGTCTTCCTACACGCTGGCCGGTTATTTGACGAGTGCGGTCAGCGCGCTGATCGGGCTCAACAGCTCCATTCAGGAAGCGCTGATCGCCACCGACCGGCTCTTCGAGCTGATGGATCTGGAATTGGAAAAGGATCAGGGCGCGATCGAGTTCACTGCGCGGCACGCTGGCGACATTCGCTTTGTGGGCGTCACGTTCAAGCACGCCGGCCGGCCCGCCACGTTGCATGACGTCACCCTCACCGTGCCCGCGGGAAAAATCACGGCGCTCGTAGGCGAGTCAGGTTGCGGCAAGAGCACGCTGCTGGCGCTGGTGCAGCGGCTTTATGCGTCCGAGGCGGGGCGCATTTTCATCGGCGAACAGGACATCCACTATTTCCAACTCGGAAGCCTGCGCCGTTACCTTGCCGTCGTGCCGCAGCAGACGCATTTGCTGGCGGGCACCGTGTTCGAGAATCTGGCGCCGGGCGATTACCAGCCCGACGTGGAGCGCCTGCTCCGGCTTTGTCGCGAGGTGGGAGTGCTCGAGTTCATCGAGAAGCTGCCGCAGGGATTTCTGACTTCCCTCGGCGAAAACGGCACCAACCTTTCCGGCGGCCAGCGGCAGCGGCTGGCGTTGGTGCGCGCGCTTTATCTCGACGCGCCGATCCTGTTGCTCGATGAACCGACTTCGGCACTCGATGCCCGCGCGGAGGAAACGCTCCTCGGCATCCTGCTGAAATTGCGCGCCGAAGGCCGCACGATCCTCATCGCCGCGCACACGCCCGGAGTGGTGAGGATTGCGGATCAGGTGGTGACGCTGGCGGCGGGCGCGGTGGTTTCAGTGCAGCCGCGAACGGCGGAGTCGCTAATCTCAGATTTGAAATTTGAGATTTCGGATCGGAAACGCGGATAGCCCGGCGGCGGTTCTGGGGCAGATCTCTGAAATCTCAAATCTGAGATCTCAGATTCCCTGAGCCGCGGCTCAGAGCTTCTCGAGCTCCGCGAGCTTCGCCGCGGATTTTTCCCACTCGGCCGTGGCGGTGGCGAGCTGGTCGCTCATCGCCGACAATTCGCGATTGAGATGCTGCGCGCGGCCCGGCGTGGTGTAGGTCTCGGGCTTTTCCATTTCCGCGGTGATCTCGGCAACCTTCGCCTCGAGCTCGGAAACCTTCTTCTCCAGGTTGCCAACCTCGTTGCGCAGCTTCTTCACGTCGGCGGGGTTCGCCTTCTTGGCGGCCGGGGCTGGCGCGGGCGCGGCGGCCTGCTGCTTCGGGCGCGCATCGGTGAAGCCGGCGGTGAGCGCGGCGCGGGCGTTCGAGGCCTTGGACTTCTCCAGGTAGTAATCGTAGTTGCCGGCGTACGGCGTCAGGCGGCCCGAGTGCACGTGCAGCACGGTCTGCGCGAGGGTCTTGATGAAATAAACGTCGTGGCTGATGAAGATCAGCGTGCCCTCGTAGCTCTTGAGCGCGTTCACGAGCGCATCGATCGACGGGATGTCGAGGTGGGTCGTGGGCTCGTCCATCAGCAGCATGTTCGGCGGATTGACGAGCAGGCGGGCGAGGGCGAGGCGGGACTTTTCACCGCCGGAAAGCACGGAGGCCTTCTTGAAGACGTCGTCCTTGCGGAAGAGGAAACCGCCGAGCACGGCGCGCGCCTGCTGCTCGGTGAGCTGGTTCTCGTTCGTGCGGAGCTCCATCACGTTCTCGAGCACCGTGAGGTCGAGCTTCACGTTGTCACCGCGGTTCTGGGCGAAGTAGCCGGGGATGACGTTGCTGCCGAGGTCGCGCGTGCCACCCTGGATCGGGACGACATCGGCGAGGATCTTCAGCAGCGTGGACTTGCCGGCGCCGTTCGGGCCGACGAGCACCATCTTCTGGCCGCGCTCGATCTCGAGGTTGAGGTCGCGGTAGACGACGTGGTCGCCGTAGGCCTGCTGGACATTCTTCAGGTTCATCACCTTCAGGCCGGAGCGCGGCGGTTGCGGGAAACGGAAATTGATCTTCTTGAGGTCTTCCCACGGCTCCTCGACGGCGACTTCCTTCAGGCGTTCGATCTGCTTTTCCTTCGACTTCGCGCGCGAGGCCATCGAGGCCTTGGCGCCAAAGCGGTCGACGAACTTCTGCAGGTGGGCGATTTCGCGCTGCTGGTTCTTGAATTGCGCGGCCTGCTGCTCGCGCCGGGCGTCCTTCTCGTTCAGGTAGTCGTCGTAGTTGCCGGTGTACTTGTTGAGCGTGCCGCTCTTCAGCTCGAGGATGCCGTTGCAGAGGACGTTCAAGAATTCGCGATCGTGCGAGATGATGACGAGGCCGCCCGGGTAGCGCGTCAGGTAATCTTGGAACCAGAGCAGCGCCTCGAGATCGAGGTGGTTGGTCGGTTCGTCGAGCATCAGCAACGCCGGCTCGCTCACGAGCAGGCGGGCGAGGTGCGCGCGCATGACCCAGCCGCCGGAGAAACCCTTCGCGGGCTTCTCGTGGTCGCTCTCACGGAAACCGAGGCCGGCGAGGATCTTCTTGGCGCGCGGCTCGAGCGTCCAGTCGATGTCGTAGTCGTCGTCGTTTTCCGGCACCAGCTTCTTGCCGCTGGTGGCGATGTGGAGAATGGACTCGTCGCCGACCGGGGCGCTTTCCTGCGGGAGATAGCCGAAATCCGCGCCGCGCTCCCACTCGATCGTGCCTTCATCGGCCTGTTCCTCGCCGAGGATCAGGTTGAAGAGCGTGGACTTGCCCGCGCCGTTGGGGCCGACCAGGCCGAAGCGATCCGTGCGCGCGACGAAAAGCGATACGTCCGAGAAGAGTTCGCGGGTACCATAGGACTTGGCGACGGTGGCTAGCGTGAGCATGATGAACCCGCGAGTGAGCCTGCCCCCGTCGCTCGCGTCAATCGTCTGTTTTTCCGGGTAAAGACCTGGCCCCGATCTGCCTGATCCAGACGCATAAAAGAAAATCTGGACCGGCCATCTGGCAGATTGCAATTCACCGGCTTCGAATGTGGCGTAGGGGCACCACACGAGCATGAAACGAAATCGCTGGCCCTTGGTTTTGCTCCTGATTGCGTTGGTTGCGCTCCTAGTCGTGCGGTCTTGCGGCAAAAATCGGGAAACGGCAGGGGTTAACGAAGCGAAGGAAAGCGACGCTTCGTCGAAGCCGGCGGTCCGAAATCACGATCCGTCGCAACCCGATGGCGCCGTGGCGGCAGCTTGGAAAAAGATCGGGCAGGGCAGACCCAAGGCAAGCTGGATGCCGTCCGATGCCGGGAAGACCCGGCGGGTGTTTTTCGAAGGCATCATCGACGACAAGCTCAAGTCGCTGGATCTCGGCCCCGACGGGACGGCCCGTCTGCTCGCCGACTTCGAGTTGCTTGACGACCTCCGGACCGAATTGGAGGCCCCGATGGTGCAGGTCAGCTCATTTGAGAACGGGCTGCTGAAACTGCATATCCCCGCTTATCCCGAAAGGGGACAGGAGATGCGCGATATCTTGCAGGCCACGCTCGCGCAGGATTTCTCCCTGGAGCAGTCCACGAAAATCCTGGAGCTCACCGGTTCGGATCTGGGGCTGATGTTTCGCGGCTTTGGCACCATGGACCAGACGTTTGTCGTGACGCGGCTGGATACCGAGGACCAAAGCCTGCGGGTTGACTGGAAGCTGACACTCGCAACGCAGCCCAGTAAGGAGGAGCTGGTCAAAGGCGTTTGGGGCGGGAGTTCCGGAATGGTCGCCTATCCGCTCAAGAGCTTTGCCAGCGGTTCGTTTGCCTCGCTGCGCCCGGCGCTCGAGCAGCATTTCGGCAGCGCCGCCCAACCGCCAACCCACTGAAAACCACGGGCCCGGTCAGTCGGTCGGTGCCCAGCGATGCCGGCCGTATTCCAACTTCCAGCCGAGCAGTTTTTTGGCGCGGGCATTGGTGATCATCGAAGTATGACCCGGTAGCGGGCGTTTCAGCTTAACCCGTGGATAAAATTTCTTGAGCAGCTGAACCGTGGGCAAGTGCGACGAGGAATAATCCGCCGCAATGATGAGCGGTTCGCAACCCAGGCCGCCTTTCTCGACGGCGAGGCGGCAGGCCGAAGCGAGGTCGCGCGAGTCGATGTACGACCACAGGATGCGCTGGCGCTCCTCGGGATGGTGCAGGCGTTTTTCGATCACCGCGTAATCTTCCGGGCACACCACGTTGCCGATGCGAAAAGAGAGGATCTGCGTGCCGTCGCGCCGGTGGAACATGGCGGCGGTGGCCTCGTTCACGACCTTCGTCAGACCGTAGCTGTCTTCCGGCCGCTGCGGGTGCGCCTCGTCGAGCGGCAAGTAATCGGGCGCGGGTTGTACGTTTGCGAAACAGAAACCGTAGGACGACTCGCTCGAGGCGACGACGGCCTTCTTGATCCCGAGCAGGCCGCAGGCTTCAAGGACGTTGTAGGTCGTGAGGCTGTTGATGCGGAAGACTTCTTCGTTCGGGTTGTCGAACGGACGCGGAATCGCCGCCATGTGCACGACGCCGGCGTACGGGGCGCGGTTGCCGGTGTTGTGCGCGGAGAAGGAGGTGACGACCTGACCGAGGTCGGTGAGATCGGCGATGATCGTGCGGCACAGGGGCTCCGTCGGGCGGCGGTTGTCGACGTTGATGACGTCGTAACCCTGTTCGAGGAAGTGTTTGACGATCCAGGTGCCGGCTTTGCCGCTGCCGCCGGTGACGATGACGCGTTTCATGAGTGGGGAAGGGGTTTTCGGGAAGCTGCGCGTCACACGAACCGGTGCAATGCGATTGTCCGGGTGTGTTGGTCGAACATTGGTTTGCGAGTGACGGCCGTAGGAGGGGCTTTATGCCCCGACGAGAGCCATGAAGCGGTGGAGGGCCGGTCTCCGCACCGGCCAAGGATTCTCGAGTGCCACCGGCCGGTGCGGAGACCGGCCCTCCAGCCTGCATAGCCGCCTTAGAGCGGCAGGAAATGCTGCTGGCGCCAGCCGAGCAGCTTCCGCGCCTTGGCGGTCGAGTAGAACGCCTGGTGGCCGGGAATTTTTTTCCGCACGGGGATGCCGGCGAGGAAACGCTTCCGCAATTCGTCGGAGGGATGACGCGAGGCGGTGATTTCCGAGGAGATCATGATCGCCTCGCAGCCGAGCCCGTTCTTTTCCAAACCGAGCCGGAACGCGGTGGCGACGTCGCGCACGTCGATGTAGGCCCACAACGTGCGCTTGCGGATCGCCGGGTCGGCGTCCTGGGCCACGACATTGGGATGTTCGTCGGGCGTGATCACATGGCTGAGCCGGTAGGAGAGGATCTGCGTGCCGTCGCGGCGGTGGAACATTTCCGCGGTAATCTCGTTAATGACCTTGCTCAGGCCGTAGCTGTCCTCGGGCCGCTGCGGATGGGCTTCGTCGACGGGCAGGTAGAGCGGCTTCAGGACTTCGTTCGAGAACGCCATGCCGTACGAGGACTCGCTCGACGCTGCGACGACCTTCTTGATCCCGAGCAGACCGCAGGCTTCGAAGACGTTGTAAGTGCTGACGGCGTTGACGCGGAAGACCTCGTCGTTCGGTTCGTTGAAGGGCCGCGGAATGGCTGCGAGATGCACGACACCAAAGTACGGCTGGCGATTGCCGGTGTTGTGGGGCGAGAACGACGTCATCACCTGGCCGAGGTCGGTGAGGTCGGCGACGATCGTCCGGCACAGCGGCTTGGCCGGGTGGCGGGAGTCGACGTTGATGACGTCGTAGCCCGAATCGAGGAAGTGCTGGATGATCCAGTGGCCGGCCTTGCCGCTGCCGCCGGTGACGAGGACGCGTCGTTTTGCCATGGGGTGAAAGGGTTCGGCCAGAACCCTGCAACTCGCGGACGCCGGCGCAATGAGATTGTCGGTCAGAGCGAACTCAAGCCAGGGACCTTACAGGAGGTAACGGAGTAAACAGAGGGTCAGTACTCCGAATCTGGATAACTCCGTTCACTCCATTACCTCCTGTGAGGTCCCTGGCTGCCTGTCTTGCTTCACTCTAGCCGCGGATTATTTCTGCGCCTTGCGGATCGCTTCGGCGAACTGGCGCGACGTGGCCTTGATCAGCGCGAGGCTGCCTTCCGAGTATTTCGCTGGATCGGCGACGATGCCGTAGTGGCCGCTGGCCTTGCTGCTCGTGGTGGTCACGGCGCTCATCGTGCGCAGCGCCTCGAGGGCGGCACCCATGTTGAGGGCCACTTCATCGGCGGCGTTCTTCGGGAGTTCCTGTACGTCGGAGATGAAATCGCTGCCGGCGGTGAGGTTGGCGTCGAGTTTGATCATCGAGCCGAGGGTGTTGGCCGGCGTGTAGATCGTGGCGTCGGCGCTGACCATGTGCAGCACGTTCTTTCCCTTCACGGAGGAGAAGAACAGGTTGTTCTTCGCATCGATCTCCGTGAACTGGATCTTGAAGCGGTAGAAGAGGAGGGTTTTGCCCGACTCGCGCGCGAGGTGGATCAGCGCGGAGGTCTCGCTCAGCGGGCCCTGCGCGCCGGTGCCGAAGAACGGGCGGTTGCCCGCGGTGTACCAGCGGTTCTTCACGCCGTTGCCGCCGAAGCCGGACATGAAATTATCGCCGACCTCGACGCCCGACTTGCCGTCCTTGGTGATGCCGGCGTAGCGCGCTTCCTTGTCGACCTCGGTGTTGGGGAGCACGGTGAAGCCCTGCGCCTTGAGGTCCTGTTCGACGATCGCCTGGACCTGGTCGGCGATGGCCTGCAGGTATTTCTCGTCGATCATCAGGTGGTTCTCGAGGCTCTTGGTCGTGGTGGTGCCGCCGCTGCTGCGCACGGTCTTGGCCTTGGCGTTGGACTCGAACGCGACCATCACGAGCGGCACCGCGATCTTCGTCGCGCCCTTCACGTAGCCGCCCATGCCCATCTGGGTGGAGACGACGACGCCCGGGACATTGCCCGACGCGTCGAGCGGGATGGTCTTGGGTCCGCCGATCAGGGCGGCGAACGCGGGCGTGTGGGCCATTAACAGGAGCGAGAGGGCGACGAGGGGTGTGCGCGACATTGGCCGCGGATGAAGCCGCAAGCGTCCGGCGGGCTCAAGGCTTGGTTTTTGTTCGCACTTGGATTTGGTGGAAGGTCCATGCCCAACCGCCTCGCCACCGAAAAATCCCCGTACCTGCGCCAACACGCCGACAACCCGGTGGCTTGGCTCCCGTGGGGTGACGAGGCGCTCGCCAAGGCGCGGGCCGAGGGGAAGCCGATTTTCCTCAGCATCGGTTATTCGACCTGCCACTGGTGCCACGTGATGGCCCACGAATCGTTCGAGAGCGACGCGGTCGCCGCGGTGCTGAACAAGGATTTCATCCCGGTGAAGGTGGACCGCGAGGAGCGGCCCGACATCGACCGCGTGTACATGACGTATGTGCAGCAGACGACCGGTCACGGCGGCTGGCCGATGAGCGTGTGGCTGACGCCCGAGGGAAAGCCTTTCTACGGCGGCACTTATTTTCCGCGCGACGACCGGCACGGGCGTCCGGGCTTCATCACGCTGCTGAACACGATCGCGCAACACTGGGGCACGCAGCGCGAGAAGATCGAACGCGGCGCGACGGAAGTCGTGGAAGCGCTGCGGAAATTCGCCGCCGAGGGCGTGCCCTCCGACGATCCCGCCGGTGCGGCCGCGCCGTTGCATGAAGCCGCGGGCGAGGCGTTCGAGAAGGCCTTCCAACATTTCTACGACACGCACGACACGCGCTGGGGTGGTTTCGGCGGCGCGCCGAAATTTCCGCGCGCGTCGGTGCTGAATTTTCTTTTCCGCACCGCTGCGCTCCAAGGCGTGGAGTCCGATGCCGGCCAGGCGGCGATCGGTCTCGCGGCGGTCACGCTGCAGCGCATGGCCGAGGGCGGACTGCACGATCATCTCGCCGGCGGGTTTCACCGCTACTCGGTCGATGCCGAGTGGCACGTGCCGCATTTCGAGAAGATGCTCTACGACCAGGCGCTGATCGCGGTGAACTACCTCGAGGCGCAGCAGGCGACTGGCGTGCCGATGTTCGGTTGGGTGGCGCGCGGGATCTTCGATTACGTGGCGGTCGATCTCACGCATCCGGCGGGCGGGTTTTATTCCGCGGAAGACGCGGACTCTGTGCCGCCGGAGGGGGCGGTAGGGCGAGTCGTCCCTGACGAGCCGCAGGGGGGGCACGGCTCATCCGGCGAGTCCGCCATAGGCTCGGCGACGGCGGAAGGATTCGCCCTACCTTCGGGACACAAAGCGGAAGGTGCCTTCTACGTCTGGACGCAGACGGAGATCGAGGCGGTGCTCGGCGCCGACGCGGCATTCTTCTGCGCGCATTACGACGTGAAGCCGGATGGCAACGTGGCGCACGATCCGCACGGCGAGTTCGGCGGCAAGAACGTGCTGCGGCAGTTGCGCCCGCTCGCGCGCACGGCGGAGCAGTTCAAACTCCTGCTGCCGGACGCGGAGCAAAAGCTGCTCACCTGCCTCGAGAAATTGAAGGCGGTGCGCGCGCAGCGTCCGCGGCCGCATCGCGACGAGAAGATCGTCACGGCTTGGAACGGGCTGATGATTTCCGCCCTGGCGCAGGGCGCGCGGATTCTCGGCGAGCCGGCGCGGCTCGCGGCCGCCACGCGCGCGGCGGAGTTTCTCCAGCGCGAACTCTACGATGGCGCCACCGGCGTGCTTTATCGCAGCTGGTGCGAAGGGCGCGGTGATGTGCCCGGTTTCGCCGAGGATTACGCGTGCCTGATCCAGGGTTTGCTCGATCTCTATGAAAGCGGGTTCGACATCCGCTGGTTGCAGTGGGCCGAAAAGCTGCAGGCGAAGATGGACGCGCTTTTCTGGGACGCGGGGGTCGGCGGCTACTTCAGTTCCCGCGCCGACGATCCGGCGATCATCGTGCGCTTGAAGGACGACTATGATGGCGCCGAGCCCGCAGCCAATTCCGTGGAGGCGATGAATCTCGTGCGGCTCGATTGGATGTTGGGTCTCACCGGCGCCGCCGATCGCGCACGCCGCACGCTCGAGGCGTTGCGACCTTCTTGGAGTCGCATGCCGCAGGCGCTGCCCCAAATGCTGTGCGCGCTCGAGCTGGTGCTTGCCGAGCCGCGCACGGTGGTGCTGGCGGGCGATGCCCGCTTGGCATCGTTTCAGGCCATGGCGGATCTGTTGGCGTCGTCCCTGGGTCCGCGCCGCGCCGTGCTGGGGGCCGATGGGGCGTCCGGACAGCAGTGGTTGGCTTCATATCGGCCTTATTTGACCGATATGAAGGAGATCAATGGACAGACTACGGCATACGTCTGCGAGAACTTCGCCTGCCGGGCGCCAGCAACCAGCCCGTCGGCGCTGGCTTTGGCGTTGCAAAACTGACCCCGGTGCCGTGCCGGCGTCTCCTCTTCCCGGAGCGTCGTCGTGAAACTTTTTGATCGAACCGATTCGCTGGCGCGCTGGTTCATCATCGGCGGCGCGCTGATTTTCGGCCTCGGCCTCGTGGTGCTGACCGGGCGCTTTTTCGGGATGCCTGCGCTGGTGAGCGTGCTGCCGTCCACGCCGCCCATGGCGTTCGCTTCCGCCGTCGGTTGTCTGATGATCGGCGCGGCGTTCATCGCGCACGCGTGCAGGCGGAATCGGCTCAGCCGTTTCCTGGGCGTGGCGATCACGCTGCTGGGCGTTCTGGTTCTCGGGTTGTATTTCACGGACAACTGGTCGGCGGCGGGAACACAGGTTTTTCGCCAGGGGCAGTACCACTCGGCCGTGGGCTTCGAGGGCCGGATGGCAGCGGCCAGTGCGTTCTCCTTCAGCCTCGTGGGCATCGCCCTGATCCTGCTCAACGCGCCCCGGATCCGCATCCGCGGACTGGTGGTTCTCAGCACCGTCTGGATGTCGATCGCGATGCTTTCCGTCTGCACCCAGTTTGTCGGCCTGCGCGGGAACTCCTCGTGGTGGAACTATGCCGACATGGCTTTGAACACCGGCATGATGTTCCTGCTGACCGGGGTGCTGGTCACCCGGGCCACGGTGCGCGAGGAAGTGGGGGAGAAACAGTCGTCTACCCGTTCGCTGCCGCTGTTCGCCGCGGCGGGCAGTCTGATCCTGATGGTCGCCATTGTTTCCTTCCAAGCGAACCGGCAGCTGATCGACGCCTCGAACCTTGTGGTGCACACCCACGAAGTCCGCGGCACGGTGGATCACCTGGTGGCGGGCATCGCCCGGATGGAATCCTCCACGCGCGGTTACGCGCTGACGGGCCAGGCCGGATTCCGCGACCGGGTGGATTTTCATTGGGACGTGGTCTCGGCCGAGCTCGTTCGCCTGAAAGGCCTGGTGCAGGACAATCCGCCGCAAGCGGAGCGCGTGCGCCGGTTGCAGGATCTGGCCGTGCAAAAGCGCGAGCAGACCCGCGAGTTGGTGCAGGCCCGCGATCGCCAGGGCGAGGCGGAAGCCGCCCGCTTGCTCGGCGAACAGCCGCCCGCCATCGGCGGCGCGCTGGTCGGCCTGGCGGACGAAATCCGTCTCGAGGAGGCTAAGCTGCTGGTCGGCCGGAACCAGGAGATGGAGAAAATCGAGTCCGCCGTGCTGAAGATGCAGGCGCTGGCGGGCGGCCTGGCGTTCGCGCTGGTCTGGCTGGCGTTCAGCATCGAGTCGCGCGGCCGCGTGGCCCGCCGCCAGGTCGAAACCCAGTTGCGCCTGAGCGAGGAGCGCACCCGGCTCTTTGCCGAGCACGCGCCCGCGTCGGTGGCCATGTTCGATCGCGACATGCGCTACCTCGTGCACAGCGCGCAGTGGCTGAAGGATTACCAGCTCGAGGGCCGGAACATCGTCGGCGTTTCGCACTACGAACTTTTCCCCGAGATCGACGAAAATTGGAAGGCGATCCACCGCCGGGTCCTGGCCGGCGCCACGGAGGTCAATCCGGCGGACTTGTTCGTCCGGGCCGACGGCCGCCGGCAGTGGCTGAGCTGGCGCGTGCAGCCCTGGCTCAACGACGACGGGGAGATCGGCGGCATCGTGATGTTCACCGAGGACATCACTCACCGCAAGGAGCTCGAGGAAAACCTCGCCCAGGCGCGCGACCAGGCGCTGGAGGCCTCGCGGTTGAAGTCAGAATTCCTCGCCAACATGAGCCATGAGATCCGCACGCCGATGAACGGCGTGATCAGCATGGCCGACCTGCTGATGGGCACCTCGCTGACGCCCGAGCAGCGGCAGATGGGGCGGGTGATCCACAACGGGGCCGAGGGCCTGCTGACGATCATCAACGACATCCTGGATTTTTCGAAGATCGAAGCCGGCAAGCTCACGATCGAGGCCGTGAACTTCAGCCTCGCCGAGCAGGTGCAGCAGGCGGTGGCGCTGCTCCGCCCGAAGGCCGTGACACGCAACCTGGCGCTGACGGCTGCGTTGCCGGACGATCTGCCGGCGGGCCTGAGCGGCGATGCGATGCGCATCCAGCAGGTGCTGGTCAACCTCGCGGGCAACGCCGTGAAGTTCACCGAGCAGGGCGCGATTGCCGTCGCCGTGCGCTCACTGCCGCCGTCGGCTCCGGGGCGCTATGCGTTTCGCATCGAAGTCCGGGACACGGGCATCGGTATCACGCCCGAGCAGCGCGAGCGTTTGTTCAAATCGTTTTCCCAAGCGGACGGGTCGACCACGCGCAAGTACGGCGGCACGGGCCTCGGCCTCGCCATCTCGCGCCAGCTGGTCGAGCTCATGCACGGCCGCATCGGCGTGGAGAGCACGCTGGGCCAGGGCTCGACCTTCTGGTTCGAACTGGAGCTGCCGGTGGTGCAGCTGGAGGCGCCCGTCGTGGCGACGTCGCCGGATCTCCCGGTGACAGGGCCGCGCGCCGCGTCGATCCTGGTGGCGGAAGACAATCCCGCGAACCAGCTCGTGATCCGGTTGCTGCTCGAGAAAGCGGGTTTTGGCTGCGAGATCGTGGACGACGGCCAGGCCGCGCTGGAGCGCCTGGCGCAGCGCGATTTCGATCTCGTGTTCATGGACTGCCAGATGCCGCGGCTCGACGGATACGAAGCCACGCGCCGGATCCGGGCCGGTGCCGGCGGCGTGCGCGCGTCGCGCGTGCCGGTCATCGCGCTGACGGCGCATGCCATGGCGAGCGATCGCGAGAAATGCCTGGCCGCCGGCATGAACGATTACCTGACGAAGCCGATCCGTCTGGAAATCCTGCAACAGGCGCTGCAGCGGCATGGCATCCGGTCCCACGCCGCCTCGGTGCCGACGCTGGACGCGGCGCAAATTTCCATCAGCGAGACGCCGCTTGTCGGAGCGGTTTTGGATCCCGAGCAGGTCAACCAGCTGCGCGACCTGCCCGGCCGCGCACATCCGACCCTGCTCGGCGATGTGGTCCAAATGTTCTTGCACGACATGCCGCCTGACCTCGCGCGCTTGCAGCAGCTGGTCGAGAATCGCCGCGGCGATGAAGCGATGAAGCTGGCCCATCGCCTCGCCGGCAGCGCCGCCAACATGGGCACCCAGGTGCTTTGTCAGCGGCTGCGCGATTTGGAAGAGGCGGCGCGAGCTGGTGACTGGCTGGCGATCGACCAGGTGCAGGCCGGGCTGGAGAGTGATTGGCGCGCGGTGTGTGGCGCGCTGGAAAAACTTCAGGTCGGCGCCTGAAAATCCCGGCCGCGCCGGTGGCGCAACTGACTGGTCGGGCGCGAATTTCACCTTTCCGGCACCAGTCATTTCTTGCGCCGGTCGGCGGGCGATTCTAACCATTCAGTTGACTCGTAAAAATGCCGATGAACTTGGTTGCCATGCGCATGTCACTTTTGCCGCGGATTGCCGTCCCTTCCGTCGCCTGTCCCTAGACAGGAATCCGCGCACCCATGTCGACCGAACTCCCTGCTCTCAGCGATCCTGCGCGCCTCGCCTCCCTGCGCCGGCTCGGCCTGCTGGATACGGAGGCCGAGGAAGCGTTCGACCGGCTGACGCGCCTGGCATCGCATTTCCTCGGCGTGCCCTCGAGCGTGGTGAACCTGCTCGACGACCAGCGCCAGTTTTTCAAATCGGCCACGGGGCTTTCGGGTCCGCTCGCCGTGCAGCGGGGCAGCCCGCTGTCCCACGCGTTCTGCAAGCACGTCGTCGCCAGCGGCGCGGCGATGGTGGTGAACGATGCGCCCCACCATCCGGTGGTCGGCGACAATCCCGCGGTGCAGGAGTACGGCGTGAAAGCCTACGTCGGCATTCCCGTGCGCGCGCCCGACGGCCACGTCATCGGCACCTTCTGCGTCTTCGACAGCAAGCCGCGCCAATGGACCGAGCGCGAAGTCGAACTGATGGCGGAACTCGCGCAGGTCGTGATGGACGAGATCCGGCTGCGCCACGAAAACCGCGAGCGCATCCGCAGCGAGCGGGAATTCCGCAACGCCTTCGATTACGCCGGCATCGGCATGGCGCTGGTTTCGCTCGACGGCCGCTGGATGCAGGTGAACCGCGTGATGTGCGACATCGTCGGCTACCAGGAGGCCGACCTGCTCAAGCTCACCTTCCAGGACATCACGCATCCCGCCGACCTCGACGCCGACCTCGCACTCCTGGCCGACCTGCTCGCGGGCAAAACCGCCCACTACCAGCTGGAGAAACGCTATTATCACCGCGCGGGGCACATCGTGCACGTGCGGCTGACGGTTTCGTTGGTCCGGGACAAGGCGGGCGAGCCGCTGCATTTCATCGCGCAGGTCGAGGACATCACCGCGGCGAAGCAGTATGTCGCCAGCCTGGCGGCCGCGCGCGACGAGGCCCTGGCGGCGTCGCGGCTGAAGTCGGAGTTCCTCGCCAACATGAGCCATGAGATCCGCACGCCGATGAACGGCGTGATCGGCATGGCCGACCTGCTGATGGGCACCTCGCTGACCCCGGAGCAGCAGCAGATGGGCCGCGTGATCCGCAACGGCGCCGAGAGCCTGCTCACGATCATCAACGACATCCTGGATTTTTCGAAAATCGAGGCCGGCAAGCTCACGATCGAGGCGGTGGATTTCAACCTCGCCGAGCAGATCCAGCAGGCGGTGTCCCTGCTCCGTCCGCGGGCGTGGGCGCGCAACCTGACGCTGACGGCGGGGTTGCCCGCCGATTTGCCACCGGGCCTGAGCGGCGATGCGATGCGCATCCAACAGGTGCTGGTCAATCTTGCGGGCAATGCGGTGAAGTTCACCGAGCAGGGCGGCGTGGTGGTGAACGTGCGTTCACTGCCGGACGCGCCGGCGGGGCAGTACGCTTTCCGGGTCGAGGTCCGGGACACCGGCATCGGCATCACGCCCGAGCAATGCGAGCGGCTGTTCAAATCCTTCTCGCAGGCGGACGGATCGACCACGCGCAAGTATGGCGGCACCGGTCTCGGCCTCGCCATCTCGCGGCAGCTGATCGAGCTCATGGGCGGGCGCATCGGCGTCGAGAGTCAGCCGGGGAAGGGTTCGACGTTCTGGTTCGAGCTGGTTTTGCCGGTGGTGCAGCGCGTCGCGCCCGCCGCCACGGTCGCTCCTGCCACGCTGACCACGGCGCCATTCAACACCTCGATCCTCGTCGCAGAGGACAATCCCGCGAACCAGCTCGTGATCCGGCTGCTGCTCGAGAAGGCCGGCTTTGGTTGCGAGATCGTGGGTGACGGCCAGGCCGCGATCGAGCGGCTGGCGCAGCGGAATTTCGACGTTGTGCTCATGGACTGCCAGATGCCGCGGCTCGACGGCTACGAGGCGACGCGCCGGATTCGCGCCGGCGCCGAGGGCGTGCGCTCCCCCAAGGTGCCGATCATCGCGCTGACGGCGCATGCCATGGCGAGCGACCGCGAGAAGTGCCTGGCGGCCGGCATGAACGATTACCTGACGAAACCCATCCGCCTCGAGGTGCTGCAGCAGGCGCTGCAGCGCCACGGGATCAAGGTCGCCGCCGCGCCGGAGATTTCCATCAGCCAGGCGCCGCAGACCGGCGTGGTCTTGGATCCGGAGCAGATCGCGCAATTGCGGGACCTGCCGGGTCGCGATCACCCGACGCTGCTCGGCGACGTGATCGGCATGTTCCTGGCCGACGTGCCGCCCGATCTCACCCGCCTGGGGGAGCTGGTGGAAAAACGAAACGCCGGCGAAGCCGCGAAGCTGGCCCACCGGCTGGCGGGCAGCGCCGCCAACGTGGGCGCCCAGGCACTGGGCCAGCGGTTGCGCGACCTGGAGATCGCGGGCCGGGCCGGCGACTGGCCGGAAATCGGCCGCTTGCAGTCCGCACTCGCCGGCGACTGGCAGGCGGTGGACGCGGCACTCGCGGAACTCAAAGCCGGCACTTGAAAAAATTAACCACCCGTCGGCCAGTGACGTCTTGCGCGGCACTCCGGGCGCGGATTCACTGTCTCACCTGAAGCATGGGGAATGAAACCAACACGCCGTCGCCGCACTCTCCTCGTGGCCCTGGCGATACCGACTCGACCAAGCCGGCGCCGGTCATCCTGGATGCCGAGCAACTGGAGCAGCTGCGCGAAATGCCCGGCAGCGGCGAAGGCACCCTGCTTGACGACCTGATCGAGATTGTCCGCCGGGACATTCCGCCCGACCTCGCGCGCCTGCAGGTCCTCGTGCAGCAGCGGGCCAGCGCGGAAGTCGCGCAGTTGGCGCATCGCGTGGCCGGCAGCGCCGCCAGCCTTGGTGGCGTGGCGTTGCGTCAGGTGCTGCACACACTCGAGCAGGCCGGACGCAAGTCCGACTGGCCGGCGGCCGACCGCATCAGTGCCACCCTGGAGCAGGAATGGCAGATCACGCTCAAGGCGCTGCAGATGAATTCCAGCCGCCCTCCCGCATGAAAATCCTGGTGGTCGACGACGATCCGATTGCGTGCGCCGTGCTGCAGGGCCTGGTCAAGGCCTTGGGTCACGAGTTCACCGTCGCGTTGAACGGCGAGGAGGCGTGGGAGAAATTCAACGCAGAGCCCCACCGTCTCGTCATCAGCGATTGGATCATGCCGGGCATCGACGGCCTCGAGCTGTGCCGGCGCATCCGCACCCGCGGTGGCGATTACACCTACTTCATCCTGCTCTCCACGCAGACGACCAGCGCGAGCAACCTCGACCAGGCGACGGCGGCCGGCGTGGATGATTTTCTGACCAAGCCCGCCCGGCTCGCGGAATTGAAGGCGCGTCTGCACGTGGCCGACCGCATCCTCAACTACGCCACGCAAGTGAAGCAGCTCGAGCTGCTCATCCCGATCTGCTCCTACTGCAAGAAGGTGCGGGACGACAAAAACTACTGGAACCAGATCGAGAGCTACATCAACAGCCGCACCGGTTCGAACTTCAGCCATGGCGTCTGCCCCGACTGCTACAAGGACGTGCTCGTCCCGCAAATGAAGGAGATCGGCGTCGTTCCCCCGGAGTACGGCCAGGGCCGCAGCTCCCAGTCGGATTCGGGAGCGGGTGCGCCCGGCGCCTAGCGCGCCAAGGCGGCGTGGACCAGCTTCTGACCGCCGTCATTAGCGGCCGGTTTGATCCCGAGCGCGGCGCAGAGCAGGTTGTAGACGTCAACGTTGTCGACGTCGGGAATCTCAACGTGCCGCCGGAAGGCCGGGCCGTTCGCGATGAAAAGCGCACCCATGTTGGGTGTCGCCGGATCCCAGCCGTGTGAACCGATGTTGTAAGTTGGCGCGCGCTTCGGCCAGCCGACCTTGCTTTCGAAGTTCCAGTGGTCGTCGCACACGAGCACGACGTCTGGAATGCGCGGATTACCGCGGTAGTGAAATTTCTCCGGTACCTCGTCGCGCAGGTAAACGTGCAGCTGCGGCGGGGCCTTGGCGCGGATCGAGGCGGCGAGTTCGGCGGCGCTGACGGTGCCGGGCTTCGGGCGCACGCCGCCGACCGGACCGGTGGAGTCGATCTGGATTTTGGAAACGTCCGTCAAATCCTCGAGGAAGATGATCTTGTCGGGGCCGCACGGCGACATGCCGTGATCGGAGACGATGACGAGGTTGGCGCCGTCACGCAGGCCAAGCTTGGCCAAGCCGTCGAGCAGGCGCTGCACGGCGGCATCGGCCTCGTGCACGGCGGCGGCGGTCTCGGGCGCGTCGGGTCCGAATTTGTGGCCGGCGTCGTCGACGAGGTTGAAGTAAAGCGTGCAGAGGCGCGGGCGTTCGGATTCGGGCACCGCGAGCCAGGAGAGAAGTTCATCAACGCGCGCGGTGGTGGGAACCTTCACGTCGAATGGCTTGAAGCGCTCGGGCCGCGTGCCGTGGTTCACGGTTTCCGAGCCCGGCCAGAAATAGCAGAAGCTGCGCGCGCCCTGTTTCTCGGCGGTGATCCACACGGGTTCACCCTCATCCCACCAGTGCTCCTGCGAATTGCTGTCGGGCTTGCTCATGCCAAACGTCTCGCTCACCTCTGGATCGTAGAACCAGTTGCCGACGATGCCGTGGTGCGCCGGACGCAGGCCGGTCACGAGGGTGTAGTGGTTGGGAAACGTCTTGGACGGGAAGCTCGGCGTCATCCGCGTGGCGTGCACGCCGGTCGTAGCAAGGCTCCGCAAGGTCGGCGCGTCGTACCGGTTCAGGTAATCCCAGCGAAAGCCATCGATCGACAGGAGGATCAGCGGCCCGGCCGGCGGTTGCGGCGCGACGGAGGTGGAACACGAGACCAGCGCCAGGCTTGCCAGCGCGAGAAGAAGGGCAAAAAGACGGCGCATGTGAGGTCGGCCGGGAAACTAGGGTTTGTCTGCGTCCCCGCAATCCGCATTCTGGCGGCCATGAACGACGCGGAACGTCTGACCCGGCTCGAAGAACGCTACGCCCACCTGCAACGCCACCAAGCCGAGCAGGACAAGGCCATGCTCGAGCTGGCGGACGAGGTGAAGAAGCTGCGCCAGGAACTGGCGGCCGTGCGGGCGCAGCACACGTCAGGCCCGGGCGAACCCGGTGAAATGGCGGACGAGCGGCCGCCGCATTATTGAGCGGCTGGGATTGTTGGAGGGTCGGGCTCCTGCCCGACCGTCACGCGCGAAAGGTCGGGCGGGAGCCCGACCCTCCAGTAGATGCAGCGCGAAGGGAAAGCGCGCCTCAAAACAGCGCCGTCACCTCGACGTGCTTGCCCGGTTCGAGGAAGATCTCGCCCGAAAGCGCGGCGGTGTCGTCGTTCTTGTAGAGCTTGCACGCGATCGGCGTGGCGACGTCGTGCGACGCCCAGCCCCACTTGCCGATGGAGACGAATTGCATGGGCACGCCCTTGTCCCAGCTGAGACCCGGGCCGTCGCCGCGGATGAAGAGCTTGTTGCCGATGCCGATGTAGGCGGTGACGAGCAAGCGCGTGGCGCCGTCGGAAGAGACGGATGATTCGACCGAAGCCGCCGGCGATTCCTCGCTGGAGGCGGCGGCAGAGGCGGAGGTGGGTTCGGCGCTGCTGCTGGTTTCCGCGGCCGGTTCCGCTGACATCGCGGCGAGCGTATCCTCGGGCTTGGGTTTGCGCGGGGCGCGGGGCTTTTTCGGTTTGGCTTCTTCGACCGGCGCGGCGGCGATTTCGGTCAGGGTGACAGATTCGATCGGGGAGGGCGCGGCAGGTTCCTCGGCCTGGGGCGCCAACGGCGGCGCTTCCGCGACGATCGGCTTGACGGTTTCGACGACGGGAGCGGTCGCGGGTTCAACCGCGGGCAAAACCGATTCCTGTAGCGGCGGTCTATGACCGCCGTCGACTACCGGTGCCGGGGCTGGTTCCGAACGGCGGTCATGGACTGCCGCTACAGGAACACTGGCCGCCGCTTTCGCCAGTTCGGCGATGCGCGACTCGATCTGCGCGAGAGATTTCTTGAGCTCGTCGTTCAGCTTGGCGGAAGCGTCCTGTGCGGCGGTGAGCTGCTTGCGCGTGGTGGCTTCGAGTGCGGACCAGTCGGCGGTGGCCTTGGCGATCTTGTCGGCCACGCCCTTGAGGTTGTTGGAATTGGCGGCGCGCAGTTCCTCGAGTTCGCGCTCGAGGACTTCGCGCTCCTCGTTGTCCTTGGTGGCGAGGGCTTCGTTGAATTCGGCGAGCTTCTCCTGCATGCGGTACGGCAGGTTTTCAGCGTTGGTCGCGGCCTTGTGCACGGCTTCCTCGACGGCTTTGATCTGCGAGGCGGCGCGGCCGAGGCTGTCGGTGGCGGCTTGCAGGCGCTGCGCCTGCTCGACGACCTTGGCGCGTTCGGCGGCGACGATCTCCCGCTGGTCGACGATGAACTCGAGCAGGAAGGGAACGAAGCCGATGATCGCGGCCAGCACGACGCAGAGGACGGCGGTCACGAAGGGGAGCGGGGCGTACGGATTCTTGGCGAAGAAAACGATGATGAAGGCGGTGAGTAACAGGCCGGCATCAATCGCGAGATAAACCAACTTTGACTGACGGGGAGCGGGGTCGAGATTCATAGGGCGAGTCGCGCGCAGGCAGGTTTTCGCCCGGAGCGGGCCGTTTCTCAAGGCTAAACCCCGAGGGCGGATTGGACCTTGAGCGCTCGCTGGAACGGGCCATGCTCCGCGGCAAGCCCATGAATTCTTCCCACTTTGTGCGGATTGATCGGGAAAGGCGTGGCGGGGACCGCCACTATGTCGTGCACACGCACGACCCGAAATTCACCGTCGAGTTCACCGCGGACCGCGAAGCGCCGGACCGGATGGGACAGGGAATTATCAAGCGCATCTGCGTGCCCAATTCCTGGGCCGGCGATTACGGACGGTATGCGAAGCTGCTGACGGCAGCGCAGGATTTTTTTGCCCAGTCGAATAGCGGTCCGGCGTCGCGGGCATAGGTCTTATAGGACCTATAGGACTTATAAGTCCTATCCCGCGCATCTCAGCCAGCCATCATCCGCCGCCAGGTCGTCGCGAAGAGCGACACCAGCATGCCGATGCGGATCGAGCCCTCGAAGGTCAGCACCACGAGCACGTAGGTGAGCCCACAGGTGGTGCGCACGGCGTAGCCAATCGCGGTCACCAAAATCAGCACGATGCCCTGGGCGCGGCCGACGGGGTGGAGCAGCAGCGAAAACATCCAGGTGCCGTAGATCAGCAGTCCGCCCGCCCAGAACGCCGCCATCCAGTTGGCCATGGGCAGGGCGCGCGGATCGGCGTTCACCTTGATCTGCTTGATGCCCATGTAGCGTTCGCTCACGACGAGCTGCCAGATCTCAAACGCGAGGAAGAGCGGCGCGAGCAGAGCAAAGGGATTCATTAGCGGCAGGGGAAGTGTCTGCGCGCAGGCCCAAAAAGCCAGCCTGTGTTAAACATGCATTATCCGCCGCCTTTTTTCAGCGCGCCCGCTTCCCTCGCAAATGTTCGTATTACGAACATTGGTGGATCCGATTTCGCTGGAGGCGAACATCTCCGGCCGAACCGATTGTTCGTAATACGAACATTTGTGAGGGAGTGAACACGGGTTTGATCACCCAAAACTTGAGGTGGCTTCTGCGCCGAGGAGGGGCATACTGGCTGCGAGGCCAACGCGTGGCCGATTTCCGGTCCCGCCGGCCCCGAAACCCCAGGAGGCCCCATGACATTGTTTCTGGTCAAATATCTCTGCACCGCCCTCGTGGCGGGCATTGTCGGCGGAATTGCGATGGAACTGGCGATGTGGGCGATCAGTCGCGCCGGCTTGGCGAAAGGCGACATGGTGCTCGCGCTCGGCAGCCTGCTCACCAAGACGCGCGAGAACGCCTATCGCGTCGGCCTGATCATTCACGCCACGTCGTCGGTCGGCTTCGCGCTGGTCTACACGCTGCTGATGGTGACGCTCGGCTACACCCACCTGCCGCTGTCGCTGATGCTCGGACTCGGCGTGGGCGCGCTGCACGGGCTCATCGTCAGCCTCATGCTGGTGTGGGTCGTGTCCGACCGACATCCTCTCGAGGAGTTCAAGGAAGCCGACCTGCTCGTCGGCCTGACCCACTTCGCCGGACACGTGGTTTACGGCGCGGTGATCGGGCTGATCGTGGGACTTTCGCCGCTGGTGTAACGCCCGCGGTCGGCGGCGGGGCAAATCGGGTTCGCCAAATCCCGGCGGCCCGGTTGACTCCGCGCATGCCCCGCGTGGAAGGTCTGCGTTCTCCCTACGACAAGACGCTTGGCGGCGTCCATCACCTCGGGCGCATGCTCGACAAGATCCGGCTGATGCAGGCCGGCACACTGCCCGAGCATTTCCATCGCAACTACGGCCTTTCGATCGGCCTCGACGGCCAGCTCTGCGGATTCCTCAACGTGAAGTTTGAAGACGTCGTGGCCAAAGTGCAGGCGGGCCTCGCCGACGTCGAAATCGTGGAATGGATTTTCAGCACCGGGCTCCGGCCCAACCGCATGCAGGCGCACATCTGGAACGAGCACTCGCGAAAGATCGGCTGGAACGACCGGGTCAGCGCCTACTCCGCCAAAATCCGGCAGGAGCCGGGCTGGGAGCACATCACGGCCATCACCAATTTCGACATGATCGAGCAATCGGAAGAGCGCGAACCACCGCCGAAACAGGGCTGAGCAAGTCAGTAATTGTAGCGGCGGTCTATGACCGCCGGACGGCGATCACAGAGCGCCGCTACAGCTGGAAACAAGTCACGGCGCGGAACGGAGTCCGCGCCCTACCTTTAGGCCTTGAGCGAACGTTCGCCGGGTCGCGCGCTGAATTGCCGGACGGGGACGATGCCGGCGGGCAGCGGACGGGAGAAACGGTCGATCAGGCGGCGGCGCCACGTCGAGGGCGTGAAGCGGTGCACCGCCTTGTAATCGCGGCAAAAGTGGCTGGCGCTGGCGTAGCCGCAGAGCGTGGCGATCTCGTCGAGCGTGAGATTCGTGCGGCCCATGAGGTCCTGCGATTTTTCGAGGCGGGCGCGGCGGAACAGTTCCTTCGGACTGGCCTGGCGCACCTCGATGAACAGGCGACGCAGGTGGCTGGCGGAAACGTGGACGGCCTCCGCGACCTGTTTGACCGACGGGTTGCGGGTCAGGTGCTCGTTGTACCACGAGAGGGCGCGCTCGACCTTGAAGCTGGCGACATCGGTCAGCGACAGCGGTGCGGCGGCGCGCTCGTCGCCCTCGAGCAAGAGCAGCGAAAGATCCATCAGCGCGCGCTGGAAATGCAGCGGGCTCGCGACCACGGGCGAGCAGAAGTGCTGTTCGACGCGGTCGGCGATGTCCTTGAGCCGGACGATGTCGGCGTCCGACAGCGTCTTCATCAGGTAGCCGCCGCGCGAGCGGACCAGGCCGTCGAGCGGGTAGGGCACGTTGCCGAAGTGGAAGGAAAGGCGGTGATACGTGTGGTGGCCGTCGTCGATCCACGCGTGCGAGCAGTCGGGGGCGAAGACCCACAGGGTTTTCTCGCGCAGGACCGGCTTGGTGCCGTCGCGGTGCACGGCGCCGCAACGCCCGTCGATCACGGCATAGAATTCCCAATTGGTGCGCGTGTTGCAGCGCATGCCGTTTTTCCAGCGAATGCGACCGTTGGCGAAATAGCGCAGCATGGCGGGGCGGGGAGGGGTTGGCGGGATGTTGGGACAAGAACCGCGCGCCACCATCCCGGCATTTTCGGCCAGTCCGAGGCGGACAAGAAAAAGGCCGGCGCCTTGCGGCGCCGGCCTGGTTGACTGATCCGCCCCAGAGCGGACCAGGGTCTGCTTAACCCTTCAATAGTTGTAGGTGAACGTCGCGCGGAGTTCGCGCGGGTTGCCCACGGCGATCGCGGTGCGGCTGCCGCCGACCGAGATATAATCCTTGTCGAGCAGGTTGTTGCACTGCACGCGCGCGGTCCAGACCTTGGCCTTGTAGTAGACGCCGAGGTTGAAGAGCGTGCGGCCGTCGTACTTGTACGAAGCCTGCTGCGGCACGAAGCCCGCGGCGACGCCCGGGTAGGTCTGCGTCACACCGGCGAGCGGCTTGGTCGTGGTGAGGGCGGTGACGCTCTCGCCGACCATGTCGGACTTGGAATCGACGCCGAGGTTGGCACCCCAGCCGGCGAGCGCGCCGTCGGTGAAGTGATAGTCGGCGAACGCGGCCCAGATGCGGTCCGGCACGGCGCGGATGCGCACGCCGGTCGGCTGGCGGTAGGTGTAGGACGAGAGGTTGCCGATGAGCGTGAGGTTCTTGTTCACCGCGTAGGTGCCTTCCGCTTCCCAGCCCTTTGAGTTGACGTCGAGGAACGTGCTCGTCGGGAGCAGGTTCGCGGCGGCCTGGTTGCCCTGCGAGACGAGCACGTAGTACTCGCTGTTCGGCACGGCGTAGTTGGTCTGCTTGATGTCGAAGTGCGAGACCGTGAACGTGAGCTTGTCGCCGAGGAAGGAGCCCTTGACGCCGAACTCATCCTGCGTGCCCTCGGACGGCTTGTAGGCCGGGAGCGCGGTGGAGGCCAGGTTGGCGTTGCCGGCCTGGAGCGAGCCGGGCATCGAGGCGCCGGAGGAGTTGTGGCTGTAGTAGACGGACAGCGGCTTGAGCGGCTTGACGACGATGCCGTAGCTCTTCGCCGTGCTGGAGATGCTCAGCGTCTTTTCCGCGCCGGGGGCCGGGAGGTTCGTGTTGTCCGTGCGGCTGAGGGAGCCGAAGTAGCGGGAAACGCCGCCGTTCAGGAGCACGCGGTCGTTGAGGAAGCCGGCGGTCTCCATGACGTAGACCTGGCCTTCCTCCAGCTTGGCCGTCTTGGCCGTGGTCAGCGTGCTGAAGTTGTACGGCGTGTAGACGATCGAGGCGAGGCCGGCCGCGGTGTTGGCAACGTCCGGGCCCTGCGAGGCGCCGGCCCAGCTGCGCCACTTGGTCTTGGAGAAGTTGGCCGCGATGCCGCCGATGGTCGTCGACGTGACGAAGGTGTTCTCGAACTTGGCGGCGTAGTCGTTGCGCAGGTGCGCCTCGTCGTACTCCAGGTGATCGCTGCCGTTGATGCGGCGATAGACCCAGGTGCTCGGGTCGGGAATCGGCGTGGCGGTCGAGGTGGCAACGGCGGTGGCGCCGGAGTTGTCGACCGTCCAGGTCACGCCCGGCTCATACTTGCCGGTGTAGGGATTGCGGGTCGGGTTGAAGGCGGTGAGGACGCCGTTGACCGGCCAGAAGATGGCGGCGCTGCTGCCGCCCTGGTCCTTGCGAAGCACCTGGTTGGCCGAGACCATCAGGCGGGAAGTGACGTGGTCACCGAGCGTGTTGAGGAGCTCGAGCGTGAGGCGGTCGGTGTCGCGGATGCGCTTGTCCTCGTCGCTGCCGAAGGAGAAGTCGCGCGGCAGGCCGCGGGCGATGACGGCATAACCGTCGCTGCCGACTGCGGGGTCGAGCGGGACGGAGATGGCCGGGGACTCGTGGTTGTGGACGATCTCAAGCTTGGCGGTCAGCTTCGCGTTCTGGGAAATCTGCCAGCTGATCGAGGGCGCGATCATGTAGCCCTCGCGGGTGAAGTTCTTCTGGTAGCCGTCGCTGTTCCAGTAGGCGGCGACGACGCGGGCGGCGACGCCGTACTTCTCGGAAACGATGCGGTTGTAGTCGGTGCTGACGGCGTTGCCGATGTACTGCGCCAGCTCGATCGTCGCAGACGCCTGGTTCTTCATGATCGGCGACTTGGTGATCGGGTTGAACTGGCCGCCGGGCGCGCCGCCGGGGACGAGGATGGAGTTCGGGCCCTTGATGACCTCGATGCGGTCAATGTTGTAGGGCGCGAGCGACATGCTGTAGCCGTCCTCGCCGGAGAGCACCATGCCGTCGATGAACTCGTGGGAAACCTGGAAGCCGCGGATGGTGTAACGGTCGCCGCCGACCGGCAGGGTGGACTCGACCACCGGCGTGACATACTTGGCGGCGTCCAGCATGCGCTGGCTCATCGTGTCCTTGATGAAGTCGCCCGTGACGATCGAGACGGTCTGCGGGATGTCGACGATGTCCATCGCCACGCGGGTGCCGGAGAGGGCCTGCTTGGAGACGTAGGGATTGGTGGGCTCTTCGCTGATGACGAAGGTGGGCAGGGTCACGACATCCTTCTTGTCGTTGGCGGCGGGAGCCGGGGCGGTCTGAGCTTGGGCCAGGCCGGTTGCGCCAAGGAGGGCGGCAACCGCGGCGGGGAATAACGAACGGTGACGGAGTAGCTTCATGAGTATCGGTGGTTAGGGGATTGTCCCGGGGTATCGTGCCGCGGACGCGCCTTAGGGAGGACGCGAGGCGTGGGGTGCGCGATGCAGTGGGGCAGGCGAAACCTAAGCGCGACCGGTCGCCGACGGTAAAGCGCGCTGGGCGCTCCGAAAATTGCACAAAACGCTCATCGCGGACGCACGGATGCCAAGCGAGTCTCACAGGAGAGTAACGCCCAGCCGTCGGCGCGAGCACCCACACACCCCGGCGCTTTGCGCCACCCCTCTTCATAGAGGGGATCAAACCACGCTGCCGAAATCCCCTCTATGAAGAGGGGTGCCCGGAGGGCGGGGTGTGTGGGGAGGGATTAGGGATGAGCCGCGTTCCCGCAGGGAAATTCAAATCGAAGTGTTCCGCCAGCAACGCGCAGAGCTGCGCGTCGTCGGTGATCGCGGCACGCGAAAGGATTTCCGCGCCACGGCGGTGAGTGAACTCGCCGCCACGAACGGCCTTGCGCGTGCCGTCGCGGCCGGCGCGACCGACCACGACATTCGTTTTGAAATGCGAGGCGGGGCTGGCGCTGGTCCACCAGTTCGCCACCGCGCAATCGATCGGGTGCATGAAATCGAAGGTGAACTCACAGCAGTCGGCCCACTCCGTCCCCGTCCACAGCTGGTGAAACATTCGGCCGCTTTCGTCGCGGGTCAGCCGGCGCGCTTCGTGCGGCGTCGGCAGCTCGCGCTCGAACTCCAGCGGCAGCGCGGCGGTCAGCGAGGCGCCGCCCATGCCGACGTCCGTGAGCCAGTCGCCTTCCGCCAAGTGCACGTGGAGAAACAGGTGCGTGCGCGCCGGCGTGGCCTCGCGCGGGATCTGCCAGCGCACGCGCGCGCCGATGGGCGTCACGCGGTAGCCGAGCGCGGTGAGCACGCCGAGCAGGAGATTGTTCTGTTCGAAGCAATATCCGCCGCGCCGGTCATGGACGAGTTTTTGGAAGATCGCCTCCGGCTCGAGCCGGATCGGGCGGCCGAGCAACACGTCAAGGTTCTCGAACGGGATGCTCGTCGCGTGATGCAGCGTCACGGCGTGCAGCGTCGCGAGCGTGGGTTCGCGCGGGCCGGTGTAGCCGGTGCGCTGGAAGTAGGCGTCGAGATCCACGCGTCAGAACTTGCTCGGCGTGTTGATGACCGCGGCGGGCAGCGTGTTTTCGCTGACGATCCAGTTGTCGATCACGTGCTCGAGCACGGTGAGCGGCACGGTGCCGGCGCGCAGGACGACGTTGTGGAATTCCTTCAGCTTGAACTTCGGTCCGAGCGTTTTTTGCGCCTTCGTGCGCAGCTCGAGGATTTTCAGCATGCCCATCTTGTAGGAGCACGCCTGGCCCGGCCACACGATGTAGCGCTCCACCTCGGCGACGGGATTGTCGACCGGCAGGCCGTATTCCAGCGCCTGTTCGCGCGTCCAGCCCATGGCGTGGATGCCGGTGTCGACGACGAGGCGGCGGGCGCGGAAGAGCTCGTCGTTCAGTTGGCCGAGGTGGCCGGCGATGTCGCCTTCATACCAGCCGGCTTCGGCGGCGAGCGACTCGGCGTAGAGCGCCCAGCCTTCGCCGTGCGCGGAGATGAAACCGAACACGCGGTCGCGGCGGAAGCGCGGCAGGTCGGTCATCTCACCCTGCAGCGCGATCTGGAAGTGGTGGCCCGGGATCGCCTCGTGATACACGAGCGTCTTCATGCCGGAGGTGCGGAACTTCGGGCCGGGCAGCGGCGCCCAGAAAATGCCCGGACGCGACCCGTCCTTGGCGGGCGCGCTGTAGTGGGCGGCGGCGGTTTTTTCGGTGAAGATGGGTTCGCGCTTCACGACGCACGGCGCCTTGGGGCGGATGTCGAAGAGCGACTCGGAACGTTTCTCGGCGTCGTGGAGAATCTCCTCATAGCGCGCGAGCAGGGCGGGGCGCGGGTCGGGCTCGGCCGGCGGCTGGAGCTTGGCGTCGAGCTGCTCCATGCGCTCGCGGATCGTGCCCGTGGTGTAGCCGAGCTGCTTCAGGTAACCGTCCATCTCGGCTTCGATGCGCGTGACCTCCTTGAGGCCGATGGCGTGAATTTCCGCGGGCGTGTAGTCGGTGGTGGTCAGCTGGCGCAGCGCCTGGGCGTAGGCCTTGTCGCCGCCGGGGAAGCGCGAGATGCTCACGGCTTCGGGCGCGGTCGGCAGTTGCGATTGCAGCAATGCCTGCGCGCGCTGGAAGGCCGGGATGACCGTGGCGGCTACGGTTTTCTCCGCAGCGGCGACGAAGGCGGTGCGCTCCTCGGGGGAGATGTCCTTCAGCTTCGCCGCGCGTTCGTCGAGCGAACTGACGAGCACGTTGGCGTGCGGCGTGCCGGCGAGGAAGCGGTCGAACTGCGCGAGCGTGGAAACGAGGATCGATTTCGGCGGCACGAAGCCGCGCGACGCCTTGTCCTTCGCCTGGGCGATGCCCTCGTCCATCTGCGCCGCGACGAGGTCGAGGCGGGCGAGGTAGTTCTCGATGTCGCGCTTGTTGCGGATCGGATGAGTCTGGCTGAGGAAATTCACGAGCCCGACCTGAAGGCCGCTGAACTGCTGGAACACGTAGCGGTAGTCGTTGAACGGCTCGGCCTGCACGATCATCTCCAGCTGCCACTGCAGCATGTCGGCCGAGATGCGCTGGCTGGCGTCGAGCGAACGCGGGTCCACCGCGGCGAGGGCGGCGAGACCTTCCTTCGCCTTGGCCACGCGCGCGGCGCGGGAGGCGGGAGTGATCGGCGTCAGCTGGCGGTCGAGCGCGTCCTGTTCCGCGCCGGTGAAATACTGCGCGGCGGTGGCGGACGACGGGTCGGCACGCATCCATTCCGCGGAGAAGGTGTCGAGCCACTGGTCGAAAGCGGCGTCCGGCGCGGCGAAGGCGGTGAGGGAGAAACCGAGCGCCACCCAGGCGGCGACAAGCAGGCGGGGAATTTTCATGCGCTCACGTTAGCCAGCTCCCGGGGGCGAAGTCCAGACGGGCCCGAGCCAAATCCCCTGACTTGCGCCGCGCCCGGACCGTTGCACAGTCACGGTATGACCCCTGCCCCCCTGCGCGCCGTTGCGGTGTGCCTGTTGCTTTCGTTGCTCGCTGTGGCGTCGGCCCAAGCCGCGCCCGAGAACCTCAAGATCTTCCTGCTCATCGGCCAGTCGAACATGGCCGGCCGCGGGCCCGTCGAACCGCAGGACAAAACGCCGCACGCGCGCGTGTTCATGCTGACCAAGGATCTCGCCTGGGTGCCGGCGGCGGATCCGATGCACTTCGACAAGCCTGAACGCATCGGCGTCGGGCCGGGCAAAGCTTTCGGTATCGCCGTGGCCGAGGCGGAGCCGGACGCCGTCATCGGCCTCGTGCCCGCCGCTTTCGGCGGCAGCGCGCTCGACGAGTGGGCGCCGGGCCAGCCGCATTACGTCAACGCCGTCGCTCGCGCCAAGGAAGCGCTCAAACACGGCCGGCTCGCCGGCATTCTCTGGCACCAGGGCGAATCCGACAGCGCGCCGGAGAAGGCTGCGACCTACACCGTGCGCTTTGCGAAGATGATTGCGCAGCTGCGCGCCGACCTCGATGCGCAGGATGTGCCGGTAATCGTCGGCGAGACCGGCCGCTTCCGCGCGGACGGCGCCGTGATCAACGCCGCGCTCAGCCACTTGCCGGAGTTCGTGCCGCATTGCTCGTTCGTGTCGTCCGAGGGTCTGACCGACAAGGGCGACAAATTGCATTTCGATGCGCCGTCGGCCCGCGAACTCGGCCGCCGTTACGCCGCGGCCTGGCTCGCGCAGAGCGCGGAGCCGGCGCAGTTGAAGCCGATTCTGGTTTCGCCGAAGAGGAACTGAACAAACGGGTACAAGCTACCGTAGCGTCATCCTGAGCCGTGCGAAGGACCCAAGGGAACGTGCGAAGTTGTTGCCGGCGGTGAATCCCCACTTGGGTCCTTCGCACGGCTCAGGATGACGTGCCGAGGTTTGGTTTTTATTCGTGTGAATTCGCGGCCATTCGTGGTTAACCTTTTTCATGCCTGAAAAAATCGCATTTGTCGGAGTCGGCCGCATGGGCGGCAACATGGCCCGCCGTTTGAAGGACTGTGGCTACGCGGTGACCGCCGTGTACGACACGCACGCGCCGTCGGCCGCCGCGCTGGCCGCGGAAATCGGTGCCACCCAGGCAAAGAAACTGGCGGACGTTACCGCCGCGGCGGACGTGATCATCACCGTCGTGACCGACGATGCGGCGCAGCTCGGAGTTTTCGCGGAGTCGGGCGACTCGCTGCTGGCTGGCGCGAAGGGGAAGATCTTCATCAACTGCGCCACGATCACGCCGGCGGTGCACGTCGAGGTGGAGCGCCGGGCCAAGGCGGTGGGCGCTGTTTCCCTCGAAGGTTGCATGGCCTCGTCGATCCCGCAGGCGCGCAATGGCACGCTCTATCTCATGTGCGGCGGCGATCGCGCGACGTTCGACCAGGTGAAACCGTTGCTCGAAAAACTGAGCACCGCACTTCGCTACATCGGCCCCGCCGGGCAGGCGGCGCAGGTGAAGGCGCTCGTTAATCTCGTCATGAACATCAACACCGCCGGCCTCGCCGAGGGGCTGGGCATCGGATCCGCGCTCGGGCTGGATCTCGACATGCTGCGCGAAGTCTTCGCGCAGACCGGCGCCAACTCGCAGGTGTTGAAGACCGACGGAGAGGACATGCAAAACCGCGCGCACGATTGCTTTTTCTCCGCCGCCCACGCCGCCAAGGATTCCGGCATCGCGCTGAAGCTCGGCGTCGACACCGGCCTCAACCTGCCGCTCGCCGCGGCGACCAAGGCGCAGTTCGATCGCATGATCGCGCTCAACCTCGGCGGCCTCGACAAGAGCGGTATCGCCGAGCTGACGTTCAAGGGCCGGCACGGGTAGGGCGGGTGGAACTGAACGTCGAACGTTCAACATCGAACTTCCAACGCTCAACCGCCGCACCGTCATCCTGAGCCGTGCGAAGGATCCAAGGGAAAGGATGAATGTTCGCCGACGGTGTGGATCCTTCGCATGGCTCAGGATGACGGTGGCGAGGGTTTGCAGGCAGGCGGAAATGGTAGGCGGGAAATTGGTTCCTTCCTCCTTCAATCCCGTCACCGCAAAGTCACTTTCCCGGGCGTGCCGCGCCCGCCTCTGTTACGATTCTGCGCGTGAAATGAAAAAGATGGCGGCCCGCAAAACCGCCGCGGATAACCGGCGCGTCAGTAGCTAGGTTGTGTGTTCTATCCGGTAGTTAGGGGTTAAACATTACCGGAACCTTGCCGCCGGGAACTCGTCACGAGTCCCGGCGGATTTGTTTTCGGCTTCCGGCGGCGGGGTGGAGTCGAAGTACGACCACACCGGCCAGAGCGCCAGCGCCACCGCGGCGCCCGCGGCGTGCGCGAAAACGGAGGGCCGGACGCCGGGAAGATCGAACCGGCTGAACAGCGCGGTGGCATGGCCGGCGTCGTAGATGATTTTCCCCGCGACCAGTAACAGCAGGGTGATCCAGAGCGGCCGGTCGGCGCGGCGCTCCTGGAGCTGCACGAGGGCCAGCAGCGTCACCACGCTGGTGGCCAGCGCGGACAGACCGCCGTAGACCCGCATGGCCGGCTCGACGGCGAGCAGGATCAGGCTGATCAGCGGCGCCGCCGCCAGCGTGTGGCGCCAGAGCCAGCCCGGACGCGCCCGCTCGAGCCATGCGCCGGTGGCCGCGAGGGCGGCCAGGTTCCACCCGAGATGGGAGGGCGAGAAATGGACCCAGTGCGCGGTCCACAACCGCCAGAGTTCGCCCTGGCCGAGCGGGGCGCGTTCCAGCCACAAATTTCCAGACCAGCCGCCGCCGAAGGCCAGGAGCGCGGGCAGGACGAAAAGCAGCAGCGGGGTGCGCAGGGTTTTCATGGCCGGCGAAAGGCGCGGCGCGCCGCCAGGCTGCCGAGGACCAGCACGGCGATGACGAAGGGGCCGTCGAGCCGGCCGCCCCCAGTGTAGCCGGGTTTGTGCTCGATGTGAATGCTCGCGGGCTCCTCGCGGGCGCGGACTTTGAAGAGTTCGATTTCCTGGGCGAGATTGGTCGTCATCTGCAGCGACGCTTCCTCGATCCCGCGCGCGGAATCCTGCTGCAGCTCGTATTCGGCGCGAAACAGGGTGGCGCTGTTTTTCAGGGCGCTCGTGCCCGGCGCGCGAAAGAGGAGGCTCCGGCTGGGGATGTCGTAGACCACCGCCTCCATCAGGGTGTTGGTGGAGTTGCGCTGGGCCGGGACCACGTACGCGCCGACAATGGTCCAGTAAGCGATGCTCGCCTCGGTGTCTCGCGAGTTTTGCGCCTGATCGTAAGCGATGAGGGTCACGACATCGATGCCGAGCATGGCGCGGAGCTGGTCGAGGTTCTCAAACCCGCCGCCCGGCCGCAGGTAGGTCGAGGGGATGATCTCGATCGATTGCACGAAGGGAAGCGCCTTGAACTGGGCCGCCACCTTGCGCAGCAGGTCGGTTTTCTGCTGCTCGGTGAAATTGGCCTGCACCGAGTAGGCGCCGTACGGGCCCTCGGGTGAACCGGGGGGAATGAAGGCGATCCCGACGCGCAAAGGCAGGCGGAGCGTCGGGATGCGCGGTTCGATGAAAGGCTGGTCCTTGTTGGGATAGAGAAACTGGACGACGCTGCTGGACTCGTGGCGGTGGCGATCGTCCCACATGCCGACGCAGCCGGTAAAAAGAAAACAGAGGAAAACGGCGGCAACAACGGGAAGCCGGCGGCGCAGAGGGTGGAAAGCGGGGTTTTTCATGCGGGCGCAGTTTACCCGCGTCCGCCTGGCGGGCGTTAGTCGATAAACCTGATGCGCCTCATTGAAAAATTCGATGTCCGCGCCGCGGGATTCCGGCGCGGGGCGCTCAGCGCTTGGGTGGCCGATGGAAGACCGGGGCGTCGGTGAAGAGTTTGGGGTTCTTCAGGTTCGCCTTGATCAGCTTCTGGATGGCGGTGCGGCCCTTGGTGTCCTCAGGCACGACCTGCGTGCTGATGCCGTGCAGGCTGAGCTGCGCGCCGTCGGCCGAAAGCTCCCAGGTGAAATAGATGTACTTGTGGTCCTCGCGGCCCACCTGCAGGTCCTGCACGCTGACGAATGCGAGGCCGGCGAAATCGGAGTGGAAGACACGGTAGACGTCGTTGTCCAGGCCGACGATGTAGTTCGAGTCGTCGAGCTGGCGCACGCGCATGTGCTCCTCCTTGCCCGTGTCCTTGTCCAGCGCGACCCAGTCGCCGAGGAGCTTCTCGTTGATTTTCTGCGTCGGCTTGGCGGTGAGCGGCGAGTCGTAGTTGCAGCCGGCGAGCGCGAGGCAGGCCGCCGCGAGGAGTGCGAACAGGCGAAACGGGGGTTTCATGGTCAGACGGGGCGTAGGGCGAGATAGCCATAGAGCCCGGCGTAGAGCGAGCATTCAACCAGCAGCAAAAAGTAACCGGCCTTGAACAGCGGCGAGGTGAGCGCCGGGCGCACGCCGAGCCAGGGCAGGACGCAAAGCCGGCCGCCCCAGAACAGCGCCGTGGCGCCGCACAGCACGCGGGCGAGGCGCGAGCCTGCGACCAGATCGGGCGCGAGCAGCAGCGAGATCAGGCCAAAGACCGCGATGGTCGCGCCGATGGAAACATTCTGCGCGATCGCGAAACGCCGGTGGATCGGCGGCAGGGCGGCGAGGTTCTTGTCCCAATCCGGCGGGATCGGTGTGAAGCACGCCAGGATCAGCGTCACGAAATGAAACACACCTGCGAGACGGACGCCCAGGATCAGCAGCGAATCGGACATGGCCGCAGTCTGGCGGTTTGCGGGCCGGTTTCACGCGGTAAATTCAATCCGCCAGCTTGCCGCGCGGTTCAGGCCGGAGGTGAAATAAAAAGGCCGTCCCGCAAAGGACGGCCTCGAAGGGGAGGGGACGGCGGCGCGACTTAGAACTTCGTGCTCAGGCCAGCCGTGATGGCGAGATCGTCGCCCACGCCGACCTTCGTGCCGAAGAGCGTCACGTCGTCGATCCAGATGTACTTGAGGCCGAGGTGGAGCTTCACCGCTTCGTTCACCTGGTAGCTGAGGCCGGTGAAGGCCTGCGCGGCGAAGGAGCTGCCATTGTCGGAGACGCCGAAGCCGGAGACGTGCGTGAAGGCCACGCCCGCGCCCACGCCGAAGTAGTAACCGAGCTTGTTGGCCGCGGTGCTCTCGAAGCGGTAGTTGGCGGTCACGGGAATGAATTCGCCGCGGGCGCCGGAGTCCTTCTGGTTGGTGTAGCCGACCTCGAGGCCGATTTCCTGGCCCAGCGTGTCCTTGGACTGAAGCTGGTAGCCGAGACGCACGGAAGTGTAGGCCTCCTTGGCGTCGGTCAGGTAACCGGCTTCCACGCCGACGTTGAGGGCCGACGCGGAGACCGCGAGGCTGGCTGCGATGATTGCGAGTGAGATGAATTTCTTCATTTGATTTGCTTGGTATTGGTTTTGGTTTCCGCCGCGTGGTCGCGCGGAGGAACGCGCAAGAAGTCGCGCTCGCACAAGCGCGTCAACTTTTAGTCGCGCGCGAACGTCATAAGTTTTCGCGTACGGAACATTCGCGGCGCGCTCCGTTGTAGCCGGGGGCGCTGACCCCGGTCGAAGGTGGCATCACGCTCGGAAGAACCGGGGTCAGCGCCCCCGGCTACAGCCAACACCAAGGGCAAAAAAAGGCCGCGGCGGCTGCCGCGGCCTTGAAACACACACACTGAAAAGAATCAGGCTTTCTTCCCGTCCACCGGGATGCGCATGCCGTAGAAGCTGCGGTACACGAACACGAGGGCGACGAGGAAGATCACGGCGCCGAGCGTGTGCTTGAGGCCGGACTCCATGTTCACCGCGATCTCGACGGCGAGGAGGCCGAAGAGCGTCGTGAACTTGATGACCGGGTTGAGCGAGACGGACGACGTGTCCTTGAACGGGTCGCCCACGGTGTCGCCGACGACGGTCGCGGCGTGCAGCGGGGTGTTCTTCATCTTGAGGTCGACCTCGACGATCTTCTTGGCGTTGTCCCAGGCGCCGCCGCCGTTGGCCATGAAGATGGCCTGGAAGAGGCCGAAGAACGCCATGCCGACGAGGTAGCCGATGAAGAAGAACGGGTCGAAGAACGCCAGCGCGAGCGAGAAGCAGAAGATCACGAGGAAGATGTTGATCATGCCCTTCTGCGCGTACTGCGTGCAGATCTTCACGACTTCCTTCGAGGCCTCGGTCGCCGCGGTGGAGGCGTCGAGCTTCATGTTCTCCTTGATGTACACGACCGCGCGGTAGGCGCCGGTGACGACGGCCTGGGTCGACGCGCCGGTGAACCAGTAGATGACCGCGCCGCCCATCAGGAGGCCCATGAGCGCCTCGGGATGCACGAGCGAGAGACGCTCGAGGACGTTGAACGCGGAATCCACCGCCTGGTAGTGCGCCTGCAACATCATGATGATGCCGAAGACCATCGTGGTGGCGCCGACGACCGCGGTGCCGATGAGCACCGGCTTGGCCGTGGCCTTGAAGGTGTTGCCCGCGCCGTCGCCCTTCTCGAGCTGGTGCTTGGCGCCCTCGAAGTCGGGCGTGAAGCCGAAGTCGCGTTTGATTTCGTCGGCGATGCCGGCCTTGCCCTCGATCTGCGAGAGCTCGTACACGGACTGCGCGTTGTCGGTCACGGGTCCGAACGAGTCGACCGCGATGGTCACCGGGCCCATGCCGAGGAAGCCGAAGGCCACGAGGCCGAACGCGAAGATCGGCGCGGCGAAGGCGAACTGCGCCGGCATCATCGCCTGCACCGCGGCATGGCCGGAGAGCAGGTAGGCGCCGAACATCAGGCCGAGGATGCACAGACCGGTCCAGAAGGCGGAGTAGTTGCCCGCGACGAGGCCGGAGAGAATGTTAAGCGAGGCGCCGCCCTGCTTGGAGGAGGTGACGACCTCCTTCACGTGACGGCTCTCGGTCGAGGTGAAGATCTTCGTGAACTCGGGAATCAGCGCGCCGGCGAGGGTGCCGAGCGAAATGATCGTCGAGAGCACCCACCAGAGGCCGGCGTGGCCGGGCAGGTTGGCGAGCAGCAGGTAGCTGGCGACGTAGGTGACGACGATGCAGATGATCGACGTGATCCACACGAGGTTGGTCAGCGGGTGCTCGAGGTTGAAATTCTTCGAGCTGCCCCAGACCGCCTTGCTCACGGCGTCGTTGATCCAGTAGCTGACGAGCGACGTGACGACCATCAGGATGCGCATGGCGAAGAGCCAGACGATGAGCGTCGCGCACAGCAGCGGGGAGGCGGCGAGGGCGAGGGCGAGGAACGCAATGAGCGCCACGCCGGTCACGCCGTAGGTTTCGAAACCATCGGCGGTCGGGCCGACGGAGTCGCCGGCGTTGTCACCGGTGCAGTCCGCGATCACGCCCGGGTTGCGCGGGTCGTCCTCGGGCAGATTGAAGACGATCTTCATCAGGTCGGCGCCGATGTCGGCGATCTTGGTGAAGATGCCGCCGCAGATGCGGAGGGCGGAGGCGCCGAGGGATTCGCCGATGGCGAAGCCGATGAAGCAGGGGCCGGCGAGTTCCTTGGGGAGGAACGCCAGGATGCAGATCATGAAGAACAGCTCGATGGCGACGAGCAGCAGGCCGACGCTCATGCCGGACTTCAGCGGGATGAGAAGCGTGGCGAGCGCGTTGCCCTTGAGGGCGGAGAAAGCGGCGCGGGAGTTGGCGACCGTGTTGATGCGGATGCCGAACCAGGCGACGCCGTAGCTGCCGAGGATGCCGAGCACCGAGGCGAGCAGGATGATGACGACGTGACCCGCGGGGTTGTGCGAGAGCACGCCGAAGTAGTAGCCCATGCAGATGGCGATCAGCACCCAGAGCACGGCGAGGAACTTGCCCTGCTGGAAGAGGTACGTCTTGCAGGTTTCCCAGATGATCTGGGAGACGGCGCCCATCGAGGCGTGGACGGGCAGGTTCTTCGTTTGGATGTATTGCATCCAGCCGTACACGATGCCGAGGGCGCAGACGACGAGGCCGATCATCAGGATGGCGTGGCCGGTGAGCGCGCCCCCGAAGAATTGCACGGAACTCAGGTCGGGGATTTTGATATCGGATTCGCTGGCGAGGGCAGGAGAGGCGAATCCGGCCAATGCAGTAGCCACGACGCCCGCTCGTTTCCAAGGGTAGTTAATCATAGGGGTAGGGGTATTTTCTGGTGAAACCGTACGCCTCGGCGCGACGTCAGAGCCAGTTAAATCTGGCCAAGCTCCCGCCAACGCGGGATGTGTAAGGCCGCTTAATTTCCGGGAAGTCTTACTTAAACGCGCTTCATGCCACTGCTCCGCATCACGGGATTGACCAAGGCGTATCCGCTGCCGTCCGGCGGCGAGCATCGCGTGGTGGATGTCGCGGAATTTTCGCTCGAGGCCGGCGCGCAGCTCGCGCTGCGCGGCGAAAGTGGTTCGGGCAAGACGACGTTCCTGCATCTGATTGCGGGCATCCTCGCACCGGATGCCGGCCGCGTGGAAATCGGCGGACGTGATGTCGCCGCACTCGGCGAAGCGGGCCGCGACCGGCTGCGCGCCGAGACGATCGGCTACATTTTTCAGACCTTCAATTTGCTCCAGGGCCACACCGTGCTGGAGAACGTCGAACTCGGCATGGCCTTCGGCCGCGGCGTGGATCGCGCGCGGGCGGAGGCGCTGCTCAAGCGCGTCGGGCTCGGTGACAAGCTCGGCCATTTCCCGCGTCAGCTCTCGACCGGCCAGCAGCAGCGCGTGGCCGTGGCCCGCGCGCTGGCCAACCAGCCGCAGCTCGTGCTCGCCGACGAGCCGACGGGCAACCTCGACCGGAAAAACTCGCGCGAGGCGCTCGCGCTCATCCGCGAAGTCTGCCGCGAAAACGGCGCCGCGCTCCTGCTCGTCAGCCACGACGAGGAAGTGCTGAAGCAGTTCGAGCAGATGCAGGACTTCGCCGCCCTGAACCAAGCCGTCCGAACCTAAATTCTTACAGGAGGTAACAGAGAGAACAGAGAACTCATGAATGGAACCCAGCCTTCTCCGTTCCCTCCGTTTCCTCCTGTAAGGTCCCCATGATTTTTAATCTCATCTACCGCAGCCTCCGCCAGCACGCGCTCTCCACGCTCGTGACGGCTGGGAGCATTGCGCTCGCGGCCGGGTTGCTGCTGACGGTGTGGGTGGTGAAGACGCAGTCGCAGTCGGTCTTCGCCGCGACCAATTCCGGCTTCGATGCCGTGCTCGGCGCGCGTGGGTCGAAACTGCAGCTGGTGCTGAACACGATTTTCCACCTCGAGGCGTCGCCCGGCAATATCTCGGCTGCGGACTTCGAGATGATCCGCCGCCACCCGGCGATCAAGGCCGCCATCCCGATTGCGGTGGGCGATAATTTCTACGGCTGGCGCATCGTCGGCACGATCGAGCCGCTGTTCACCGACATCGAGTACGCTCCCGGCAAACACTACACGCCGGCGCCGGGCGGACGCATCTTCCAGCTCGGCAAGGACGAGGCCGTCGTCGGCGCCTACGTCGCCAAGCAGCTCGGCTGGAAAGTCGGCACGACGTTCAAGCCGTATCACGGCCTCGCGTTCGACCCGAAGGCGCAACACGAGGAACTCTACACCGTCGTCGGCATCCTCGAGCCGACCAACACGCCGGTCGACCGCGTGATCTGGATCCCGCTCGAAGGCGTGCAGACCATGAAGGGCCACAACCCGCTCGCCGCCACCGAGCTCAGCGCCGTGCTGCTGCAGCTGAAGTCGCCGACCGCCGGCCTCATGTTGAACAACATGCTGAACGGGCCGAACAGCAAACTGACCTTCGCCTATCCAATCGGCGCCATCGTGGCCGAGCTCTTCAACAAGATCAGCTGGCTCGATAAAGTGCTCACGCTGCTCGCGTGGCTCGTCGCCGCCGTGGCCTCGGCCTCCGTGCTCGTGAGCATCTACAACTCCATGAGCGCCCGCCAGCGCGACATCGCCATCCTTCGCGCACTCGGCGCGCGCCGCCGCACGGTCTTCGGTGCGATCGTCGGCGAGGCGGCGGTCATCGGTGTCATCGGTGCGGCGACCGGCTTCGCGGTGTTCGCCGGCCTGGCTGCTTCAGTCGCCTCGATCATCCAGGGCCAGACTGGCGTCGTGTTGGATCCGCTGAAATGGAATCCCGTATTCTGGTGGGGCCCGGCGACGTTCGTCGGTCTGTGCATCCTCGGCGGCCTGGTGCCGGCCGTGAAGGCCTACCGCGTGCCGGTGGCGGAGACGATCGCGCCGGTGTCGTGAGTTGGAAACTTCGGGGCGGTTTTCAAGCTCCCGTCCGTTGACACCGGGTCGGCGAAAATGCAGGGTCCCGGCATCGCACACCCCATGAAGAAAATCATTCCCGTTGGCTTGCTCCTTGCGCCGCTGGCGTTGTCCGCGGCCGAATCTCCGCTGCCTCTCGTGCAGTCGGGCTGGCACGCGCAGTCCCTCGCCCAGGCGATCGGCTACATGGTCCTGTTCACGCTGGTGGGCGTGTTGCTCGCCATCGCCGGCTACCGGATCTTCGACAAGTGCACGCCGGGCGATTTGCACCGGGAAATTCTGGAGCACAAGAATGTCGCCGCGGCGATCATCGGCGGCGCGGTGATTGTCGGCGTGTGCATCATCGTGGCTGCGGCCATGCTGGGCTGATCCGGCGCGGTGAAACGCAGCCGCAAGATCAGCCTGGTGCTGCTCGGGGGTCTCTCCGCGGGCGCGCTGACCTCCTGTGCCCCGCAGCTGGGCGGCGAGCCTCGCATCAGCCCCGACAATGTCTACGAGAACAACTATTACGTGCGGGACGTCGGATATTATCACGCCCCGTTCCAGGCGTTCTATCCGCAGCCCTACAATTTCTACGACAGCCGCCGCCGGCAGTATTACTACGGTGGCACTTGGGGCAATGCGCCGTACCGGAGCATCGTGAATGTCTCGGCCCCGACGCTCGAGGCGGCGACGGCGGCCCAGAACACCCGGCTCTCTGTCTACCGTGCCGGTTTTGGTAGCACGGGCCGGAGTCACAGCATCTGGTCCTGATGCAACGGCACGCCTGCACTCCGCGCGCCGACTGGCGCACCCGGGTCGAGGCCACCGGCTTGACCTATCATACGCACGACACCGGGCCGTACTGGGATGAATCGGCGTGCTATGAGCTCTCCGCCGGCGAGGTGGACGCGCTGGAACAGGCGGCGCACGCCCTGCACTATCTGTGCATCGATGCCGCGGAGGCCGTCATCCAGCGCAATTGGTGGTCGCGCCTGGGCATTCCGGCCGCCGCGGTGCCGGTGATTCGAAATTCGTGGGAACGCGATGACTTCAGCCTCTACGGCCGCTTCGACCTGGCCTTTGACGGCCACGGCGCGCCCAAGCTGCTCGAGTACAATGCCGACACCCCGACCGCGCTGGTGGAAGCGGCCGTGACGCAGTGGTTCTGGCTGCAGGAAACGCATCCGGGGGCCGACCAGTTCAACTCGATCCACGAGCGCCTGATCGAGGCCTGGCGGCGCTGGGCCGGCCGCACGCTCCATTTCAGCAGCCTCAAGGACCACACGGAGGACGAGCAGACCGTGCTCTATCTGCGCGATACCTGCGAGCAGGCCGGCGTGAGCACGCGCTCCGTCGACATCGAGGGCATCGGGTGGGACCCGGGGAAGGGAACCTTCGTGGACCTCGACGGCGAGCCGATCGAGCGCGCTTTCAAACTCTACCCGTGGGAGTGGATGTGGTCCGAGCAGTTTGGACCCCACTTGGCGCGCGACACGGTGCGGTTCATCGAGCCGCCCTGGAAAATGCTGCTCAGCAACAAGGGGCTGCTGCCGGTGCTATGGGAGCTTTTCCCCGATCATCCCAACCTGCTGCCAGCTTACGAGCATGCCGCCCCGCTCGGCGCGCGCTATGTACGGAAGCCCAAGCTGAGCCGCGAGGGCGCGAACGTGACCTGGGTGGAAGGCGGCGTCGCCATCGAGGAAACGGGCGGCGATTACGGCGAGGAAGGCCACGTGTTTCAGGCCGTCGCCGAACCGCTGGACTTCGGCGGCAACCACCCGGTCTTCGGCGTGTGGGTCGTGGACCACGAGCCGGCCGGTCTCGGCATCCGGGAGGACACCCGCCGCATCACCGGCAACCTGAGTCGCTTCATCCCGCATTTCTTTCGCTGACCATGGCTTTCCTCAACAGCAGCAATCCGACGAAACTCCGGGTGGGGACCACGGGACGACTGGAAGGCCGCGCTTATACGGTGGTCGGCCGGGTGGTACTCAGCACCGCCGACGGCTACAAGTGGCAGGAATACAACCTGCGCGAGGCGAGAGGCGAAGTCGCCACGCTGGTGTACGAATCCGGCGACTGGAAACTCTTCCGGATGTTCGACCCCGCCGACCCGATGCCGGTCCGCGAGGCTGAGCTGGTGCGGGCAGACGACACCGTGACGATCAATGGCCGGTCGGTCGCGGTCACCTACGTGGGCAAGTCGCGCGTTGTCTACATCGAGGGCACCGCGCCGGAGGGGGTCGAGCTGAACGACCGCGCCAGTTATTTTAATGCCGAGCCGGCCGCCGGAGGAATGATCGTGGTCAGCTGGACGGGACAGGAGATGGAATTCTACGAAGGCCACAACCTGCGGGACCGGGAAGTGGCGGCCGGCTTCAACCTGCCGCGCCCGAATATGCTCTTCCGCGCGGCGGAATCGTTCCGCGGCATGGAGCTGGATTTCGGCCAGGTGATGGGATTCGGCGTCTTCCTGGTCATCGTGCTCATGCAGGTTCTGCCTCTGCTGCCCGACCGCGACCCGGTCTTCAAAGAACCTACGCCGAAGCAGGTCGCCCCCGCGCCGCGCCTGGCGGAAAATGCGACCGGGCTGATCATGGGACATACCTATACGGTTAGGGCGCGCGCCTTGGTGGAAATCGCCCGGCCGGGCCTGCGGTTCGACCGCTACGAGTACTCGGTGGTGAACGAGCTGGGCGAGCCGGCATTGTTAATCCAGGGCGTGGACAATGCGGCGGGAGATTGGGCCTTGCTGACGCCCGGGACTTTTCCGCCTGACGTCACGCCTTACTCGCTCTCCGGCATTCAGGTCGGACTGGCCACAGGTCGAAAGGGCGAAAAGGGGAATGTCATCTATCTCTGCCAGTCGCGGGCGCGGGATATCGCGGGACGGTCGCAACCCCAGCGGTGGCCGGCGGACGTCCAATACGGATTCTGGGCCAGCACCGATCATGGCTGGATGCTGGTCCGGTGGACCGAGCAACAGATCTGGTGCGACCAAGGCCGGCGGTATTCCGAGACGGAGATCGCCGACGCCTTCCGCAGCCCGGTTTCCGGAGGTAAATAATCCGAGGCTGGATTGCGCCGGGTCATGCCCGCCGCGGCCAGAGGGGGCTTGACGACTTTGATAGGGTGGGTCCGTTTCAACGCCCCGCATGGACCTCGCCACCTTCATCACTCTCGCCGGCAGCGGCCTGCTCGTGGCGTTCATCCATGCGGCGATCCCGACGCACTGGCTGCCGTTCGTGGTCGTGGCGCGGGCGCAAGGCTGGTCGCGCGGTCGCGCGCTGCTGATGGTGACGCTGTGCTCGGGCGGACACGTGTTGATGACGACCGCGCTCGGCGTGGCGCTGGCGTGGTTCGGTCTCCGCATCAGCGAGAGCTGGGGCAACTGGTATCCGATCATTGCGGGTCTCGCGCTCGTGACGCTCGGCCTGCTGATTCTGGTGCGCCACTGGCGCGGCTGGACGCACGGCCACGGCGAACTGCTCGGCGACCATTGCAGCCATCACGACCACAGCCACGGCCAGCTGATCCCGCCGATGCCGGCCGAGGCGCCGAAGCGCACGAGCGATTGGGCGGCGGTGGGCGGGTTGTTCGCGATGCTGACTTTCTCACCCTGCGAGGGATTTCTGCCGGTCTATCTCTCCGCGGTGCAATTCGGTTGGGGCGGCGTGACGCTGCTCAGCCTGATCCTCGCCGCGGGCACGTGGGGCGCGATGTTGATCTTCACCTGGCTGACGCTGCTCGGCGTCGAGCGCGCGCGCATCAAGTGGCTCGAGCGCTGCGAAGCGCCGGTGCTCGGCACATTGCTGGTGCTGTGCGGCGTGGCGTTCATCGTGGTGGAGCGGATGCATGGGCATCAGTGAATTATGTAGAGCTGCCGCTCGTCGGCAGGCCGGCCCGGCGGCGAGCGCCGGCCCTGCACAAGACAGATCCAAACACTGCATTTGACAGACATCCTTCCTGCTCCTTCTTAGCCCCAGCAATGTCCTCCCGCGCCGAGCACCCGTTCTTCCGCTTCACCGCCTTGCTGGCGGTGTTGTGCGTGTTGGCGTTGACGGTGTTTGCGGCGAGCCCGGAGTTGCACGCGAGCCTGCACGGCACGACTGGAACCGAGCAATCGGCTCCGGTCGGCGATGCCGACCACGCGTGCGCGGTGACCCTTTTTGCCAGCGGCCTCGAGGCCCTGCTGGTTTTCTGTCTGTTGCTGCTGGGCGTGTTTTTCGCTCGCGGCATTGTGGTCCATGCGGCCGATGAAATCGCCGCGGCCCATCCCCGCTACCGGCTCGTGCCCGCGCACGCGCCGCCGCGGGCCTGAGTTGAACCCGTAAAGTTCCGCGCGCCGCGCTGTCCGCGGTGCGTGTTCCTGTTCCGTCCTGCCCGGCCTGCGGCCTGTCCGCGTGCCGGCGTACTCTCAACTCAGTCTTTCCATGTCTTTCCGTTCCTTTTCTCCCGTTCTCATTCTCGCGCTGGCCGCCACGGCGGCCCGCGCCCAGACCGCACCGGCTGATCCCGGCGCCAAGCCCAACGAAACGCTCGCGCTTGAAACCGTCGTGGTCAGCGCGGGCGCCGACGCTAAGAGCGCGTTCGATCTCGCGCAGGGCACGTCGATGCTCGAGGCCGACACCTTGCACCGCAGCCTGCAATCCACGCTCGGTGAAACGCTCGCGTCCGTGCCCGGCGTCAACGCGACCTACTACGGTCCGGGCGCCAGCCGGCCGATCATTCGCGGCCTTGGCGGCGATCGCGTGCGCATGCTCGACAACGGCGTCGGTTCGCTCGACGCGTCCAACGTCAGTCCCGACCACAACGTCAGCGTCGAGCCGTTGCTCGTCGATCGCATCGAGGTCCTGCGTGGTCCGGCGACGCTGCTCTACGGCAGTTCGGCGGTCGGCGGTGTGGTGAACGTCATCGACAACCGCATTCCCTCGGCCGCGCCGACGCAGCCGTTCGGCGGTCGCGCGGAGATGCGCTATGATTCGGCGTCGAATGAGGAAACCGGCATCTTCGCACTCACCGGCGGCAACCAGTCCTTCGCGATCCAGGCGAACGGCCTGCGCACCGAGACCGACGACGTCTCCATTCCCGGCTACGCCGATCCGTCCAATCCCGTGAACAAGGGCACGCTGGCCAACAGCGCCATCTCGACGAAGAGCGGGTCGGTCGGCGGCACATACTTCTGGAGCAAGGGCAACGCCGGCGTGGCCGTGAGCGAATACGACACCACCTACGGTGTGCCGACGGGCGAGCTGATCGACATCGACATGAAGCAGCGTCGGTTGGATTTCCGCGGCGAGGTCAACGATCCGTTCGCGGGTTTCAAGTCGGCGAAGTTCCGCTTCGGTCTCGCGGACTACACGCACGCCGAGGTCGACGAAACCACCGGACTGCCGAACACCACGTTCAAGAACAAGGCGTGGGAGGGTCGCGTCGATCTCGCGCAGCAGGATGTCGGCAATCTCACGGGCACCGTCGGCTTCCAGGCGTCGCGCAGCGATTTCTCCGCGGTCGGCGAGGAGGTCGTCACGCCGCAGACCCTCACCAACAGCCAGGCGTTTTTCGTGCTCGAGTCCTACAAGCTGAACCCGCAGCTCACGCTGCAGTTCGGCGGACGTTACGAGCACCAGAGCATCAAGGTCGGCGACGTGGACCCGCTGCTGCCGGCTTATCCCGGCTATGCCGCCACGACCGGCGAGAAGCGGGATGATCATGGCGTCAGCGTGTCGACCGGCCTCGTGTGGTACCCGGCGAAAGACTACTCCGTCGGCCTGTCGGTCGCCTACTCGCAGCGCCTGCCGGTTGCGCAGGAACTCTTCTCCAACGGACCGCACGGCGGCACCAACGCGTACGAGATCGGTTCGTCCGGACTCGAGCGCGAGGATTCGCTCGGCGTGGATCTCACCGTGCGCAAGCGCGCGGGCTTCGTCACCGGTTCGGTCGGTGCGTTCGTGAACCGTTTCTCGAACTTCGTTTTCGAGCAGCGCGATCCCAACCTCTACTTCGACGCGGACAGCGGTGCGTTCCTGCCGTACACGATTCCGCCCACCGGCGAATATCTCCCGATCTACCAGTTCGTGGCGCGCGATGCGGTCTTCTACGGCGGCGAGGCCGACCTGACTTTTCATCTGCTGGAGAACGACACCGATCACCTGCACCTCGACCTGTCTTCGGATTACGTCCACGCGCAGCAAACGACGGACGACCAGCCGCTGCCGCGCATTCCGCCGCTGCGCGTCGGTGCCGGACTGCGCTATGAACACGGCCGCTGGACGCTCGGCGCGAACGTGCGCCATGCTTTCCGTCAGGATCGCATCACGGACGAGGAAACCGAAACCGCCGGTTACACGCTGGTTGGTGCAGATCTGAGTTACCGGCTGCCGGTCGGAAAATCCGAGTGGGAGTTCTTCGCGCGCGGCACGAACCTCGCCGACGAGGACGCGCGCGTCAGCACCTCGTTCCTCAAGGACGTCGCGCCGCTGCCCGGCCGGAGCCTCACCACCGGGGTGCGCGTGACCTTCTAACCAGTGGGGTTGCGGCTCCTTCCTCCGGCAACATGTCATCCATTAGATGACATGTTGTTTGGGCTCGAGGGGTCCACCAAACCTTTTGACGGGAGACCGAACCGCATTACGTTGCGCTTACCTGTATGAATGCCCGCCCCACTCCGACCCGCAGCCTCACCGGATTTGTCCGGCGCGGCGTGATGCTCAGCTTTGCGACCCTGATTGGCGTGGGCCTGATGCCGGCGGCTGACGAGGTCACGGCGGTCGGTTTCGACAAGCTGGCGTCGTATGAGTTCACCGCACCCGAGAGCGAGAAGCTGGCACCGGATGCGGAAAAGCAGATCCCGGACAAGGTGCGCGAGTTCAACGACAAGAAGGTCGCGGTCACCGGCTTCATGCTGCCGGTGAAAATGGACGGCGGTCTGGTGACCGAATTTCTTTTGGTGAAGGACCCGATGATGTGTTGCTACGGCGTGATGCCGAAGGTCAACGAGTGGGTCGTCGTGAAGATGGTTGGCAAAGGCACGCCGCCGCTGATGGACGTGCCGATCACGTTCGAGGGCCAGCTGAAGGTCGGCCAGATCTACGAAGGCGGCTACTTGACCGGGCTGTATCTGCTGAAGGGCGAGAAGCGGGTGGAAGCTAAAGGGTGAGAGATGTGTGTAGGGCTGCCGCTCGTCGGCAGGCCGGCCCGGCGACGACCGCCGGCCCTACAAATATCAGCGCGAAATATCCCGCTGCGACAGCACCTTGAAACCGCGGCTGTTGAGCGACGAGGCGGCGAGGTCGGTATCTTCGACGTTCATCACCAGCGCCGAGCGGCCTTTCGGGCGCACGAGGAAGGCGTAGGCGTAGTGGATGTTCACCTCGACGATGATCAGGCAGTTGAGGATGTCCTTCAGCTTCGACTCGTCGTTGAACTCCACCACGAGCACATCGCACTCGGTGTAGGAAAAACTGTTGGCGGCGAGAAGCTCCCGGGCGCGGTCGGGATCGTCGACGATGATCCGGTCCAGCGCCGAATCGGTGTTGTCGATCGTCGTCATGGCCATGATGTGGATGTTGTGCTTGGCCAGCAGCGAGACCAGATCGTGCAGGCGGCCCACGCGGTTCTCCACGAAGACAGAGAACTGTCTCACGGGTTCGGCGGCGACGGGTTCAGCGGTATCGGACATCGGGACGGCCGGAACCTAGGCCCGGCTGGCGATGCGGTCAATGCCGCCTTGAGCCCGGCCGAACCGCCGCCAAGCTGCGCGGCGTGTCGACCCCTGATACCCATGCCCGCACCGCGCAGCGCGCCGAAGAGAGCGCGCGCCTCGTGCTGCGCGGCATCTTCCTGAACGCGGTGTTGGCGGCGGTGAAGTTCGCCGGCGGGTTTCTCGGCCACACTTACGCGTTGATCGCCGATGGCGCCGAGTCGTTGCTCGACATCCTTTCGTCGCTGCTGGTGTGGGCCGGGTTCAAAGTCGCGGCCCAGCCGCCGGACGAGGACCACCCGTACGGCCACGGCAAGGCGGAGCCGATCGCGGCCATGGGCGTGGCGCTGTTTATTTTCGGCATGGCCGGCTGGGTCGGCTGGCATGCGATTCACGAGATCATCACGCCGCACCGCGGTCCCGCCTGGTGGACGCTGTTGCTGCTCGCGGGCGTGATCGTGACCAAGGCGCTTTTTTCGCGCCGGATCGGCGCGGCCAGCGAGCGGGTCGGCAGCACCGCGCTCGAGGTCGAGGCCCTGCACCATTGGTCGGACGCGATGACTTCCGCCGCCGCCTTCATCGGCATCGCCATCGCCCTGGCGGGCGGGCCGGGTTGGGAGACAGCCGACGACTGGGCGGCGCTGTTCGCGTGCGTGATCATCGCCTTCAATGGCGTGCACATGCTGACCAAGGCGCTGGGTGATGTGATGGACACGGCGGTGCCGGAGAAATTCGAGAATGAAATCCGCGCGCTCGCGCTCGCCGTGCCCGGGGTGCAGGCGCTGCACAAGGTGCGCACGCGCAAGAGCGGGCTCAGCCACCTCGTCGACATCCAGGTGCGCGTCGACGGCAACCTCACCGTGCGCGAAGGCCACGACATCGCACACGCGGTGAAGGACGTGCTGATTGCGTCGGCGCCGCACGCGATCAGCGACGTGACGGTGCACGTGGAGCCGATGAAGTGACCATCCGCTCGCCGGATGGTCATCCTGAGCCCGCAACGCGGGCGAAGGATCCACGGACAGCCTGATGCGACGTTCGCGGCCCGCCGGCGAGCGGCGGCCCTACACACGGCAGCTCAGTTGAAGCGCTGCGCGAACTTCCAGCCGGCCCACACGCCGAAGACGCTGCCGACGCCGCTGAGCAGGAAGCTGCCGAGTGAGAAGGTGTCCATGCCGAGCGCGCCCGCAAGCACGCTGCCGAGGATACCGAAGAGAGTGACGCCAACAAAAATGCAGAGCTTGGTCATGGGTTGATGAAGACAGGCGTGGGGAACTCGCGGTCGCGGATGTAGCCCTTGGCAGTCATCCACGGATGGATCTCAACCTTGAGGCGTCCGACCTGCACGGCGGGATCGGTGGCGGCGAGCGCCTGCGCTTCCTCGAGCGACGCGCACTTGTAGATGAAAATCCCGCGCCACGCGCCGTTGTCGGCGAACGGACCGGCCACGAGAATCTTTCCTGCTTCGTGCAGCCGCTGGATGTTGGCGAGGTGGCCGGCCATGATCTTGCTGCGTTCCTCCGGGGTGCCCGTGCCCGCGTTGGGTCCGGCGGTGAGGAGCGCGAAATAGTAGGTTGTCATCTCGTACTCGGGCTTGGCCGGCGCCGCCTTGGCTTCTTCCGCGCGAACCGGGAGGGTGGCGCAGAGCAGCGCGCAGCCCGCCAGGAAATGAAACGGTTTCATGTGCGCAGTCTGTCGCGCGGGCTTTTACAGGCGAGGAGCAAAAGAAGTCCGCCTATTGGTGCGAAATACAGCCATTTAATTGGCGGAACGCATCCGGCTTTCCCGTTTACTCTGTATGACACAAGAATAACGTCCCCCCATGAAGATTACCTCCAGCAAACCCCTGAGCCGGAACCTCCACCTGATCCGTTGGGTGAAGAAGATGGCCGCCCTCTGCAAACCCGACGCCATCCACTGGGTCGACGGTTCGCAGAAGGAATACAACGCGCTGTGCGCACAGATGGTGGCGGGGGGCACATTCATCAAGCTGAACCAGAAGAAGTGGCCGGGCTCCTATCTCGCACGTTCCGATGCCGGCGATGTCGCGCGCGTCGAGGACCGCACGTTCATCTGTTCGCTCTCGAAGGAGGCCGCCGGCCCGACCAACAACTGGGTGAACCCGTTTGAAATGCGCAAGACGCTGAAGGGCCTCTTCGCCGGCTGCATGCAGGGCCGCACGATGTACGTGCTGCCGTTCAGCATGGGTCCGATCGGTTCGCCGATGTCGCAGATCGGCGTGCAGCTCACCGATTCGCCCTACGCCGTGGTCAACATGCGCATCATGGCGCGCATCGGCAAAAAGGTATTCGAGCTGATCGACAAGGATTTCAAGCGCGTCGTCCCGTGCGTGCACTCCGTCGGCGCCCCGTTGAAGAAAGGCCAGGCCGACGTGTCGTGGCCGTGCAACAAGGAGAAGTACATCGTCCATTTCCCCGAGACCCGCGAGATCTGGAGCTACGGCTCGGGCTACGGCGGCAACGCGCTGCTCGGCAAGAAGTGCTTCGCACTCCGCATCGCCAGCGCGATGGCGCGCGACGAGGGCTGGATGGCCGAGCACATGCTGATTCTCGGCGTCGAGAACCCCGAGGGCCGCAAGCACTACGTCGCGGCCGCGTTCCCCAGCGCGTGCGGCAAGACGAACTTCGCGATGATGGTGCCGCCGCCGCATTTCCAAAAGCAGGGCTGGAAGGTCACGACCGTCGGCGACGACATCGCCTGGATCAAGCCCGACGCCGAGGGCCGCCTGCATGCGATCAACCCGGAGGCCGGTTTCTTTGGCGTGGCGCCCGGCACCAGCGCGAAGACCAATCCCAATGCGATGGCCTCGCTGGCGAAGAACACGATCTTCACGAACGTGGCGCTCACGCCCGACGGCGGCGTGTGGTGGGAAGGCATGACCGACGAGCCGCCCGCGATGGCGACCGACTGGCAGGGCAAGGTCTGGACGCCGGAGATCGCCAAGGCGACCGGTGCCAAGGCCGCGCACCCGAACGCGCGCTTCACCGCGCCGGCCTCGCAGTGTCCGACGATCGATGAGAATTGGGAGAAGCCCGAAGGCGTGCCGATCAGCGCGATCGTTTTCGGCGGCCGCCGTGCGACGACGATGCCGCTGATCTACCAGGCGTTCAACTGGTCGAGCGGCGTGTACGTCGGTGCGACGATGGGCTCCGAGATGACCGCGGCCGCCGCTGGCACGATCGGCAAGGTGCGCCGCGACCCGATGGCGATGCTGCCATTCTGCGGCTACAACATGGGCGACTACTTCCGCCACTGGATCGCGATGCAGCGCAACCTGTCCGAGACGCCGCGCATCTTCCACGTGAACTGGTTCCGCAAGGATAAGGACGGCAAGTTCCTCTGGCCCGGCTTCAGCGAGAACATGCGCGTGCTGAAATGGATCTTCGACCGCATCCGCGCGGGCGGCCGCGCCAAGGAAACACCGATCGGCTGGGTGCCGCGCTACAAGGACATCGACTGGACCGGCCTCGATTTTCCCGAGCAGAAGTTCGAGGAACTCCAGACGATCGAGCGCACCGCCTGGCGCGCTGAGGTGCTCAGCCACGAGGAACTCTTCATCGACCTGCACGCTTCGCTGCCGAAGGAGATGATGTTCGAGCGCGAGCTGCTCATCTGTCGCCTGCTTTGACCGTTCATCCAGCGACGGCTGGAGGAAACCTTTTCGCGGCGCATGGTCTCAAGGCCATGCGCCGTTTTCTTTCCTGTGTTTTCCTGCTGCTGCTCGCCGCCCGGGTTTGGGCCGTGGAGCCCGTCTCGCGTCCGCCCACCGACGAAGAGATGGGACTCTTCCGCGAGGCGATCAAGAACGCCGAGCAGGACCAGGATCACTGGGCCTACACGGAAACCGTCGTCATGCGGGAGAAGAGAGAAACCATCAAAGGCGAGACGGTCGTGCGCTTCGACCCGTCCAAGCCTTACGAGGAGCAATACACGCCGCTGAAAATCGACGGCAAGGAGCCATCGAAGCGGCAACTGCGGAAATACCGCGAGAAGGGACTCGACCGCGGCAAGGCGGCGGCGCGGCGGGCGCAGGATGGGGGCAAGCCGAAGCAGGATCGTGAGAAGGGTGTGACCGTGCAATTTGACGTGGAGCATCCGCTGGTGCGGGAAGCAGGGACGGAGAAAGTCGTCTACGAATTGCCGTTGATCGGCGAGAAATCCCCGGTGCCGGTCGACAAGGTGAAGATCGTGGTGGAAGTCGACCGGCCGGCACGGCGTCTCGCGCACGCGCGGATGCAGGTGCTCGATTCGTTCCGGGTGAAGGCCGTCGCCAAGGTGAAGCGCGGCGACATGCGCGCGGATTTCACGGTGATCGATCCCGCGTTTCCGTCGGTCATGACGCACATCGAGGGCGATGTCGGCGCTTCGATTCTCTTGATTCCCGTGAGTGCCAGCATCACTTGCGAGCGCACGGACGTACAGCGGGTGAAGGCATTCGACGAGCGTTTCAGCGTAACGCTGGCGCCGCTGCAGACGTTCGGGTTTTAGGAGACCGGTGGCCGCAGCGCGGCGTACACGGCGAAGCCGTAGAGCATCAGGATGGCCAGCGCGCAGGCGAAGCGGGCGAACGTGCCGAGGAAAAACCCCACGGCCGCACCCGCGCCGGCGCGCAGCGATTCCTGAGTCGTGCGCTTCGCGCCCCATTTCTCCGCGACGACGGCGCCGAGCATCGTGCCCAGCAGCAGCGCGGGCAGGGAAAAGAACATGCCGGCCAGCGCGCCGCCGGAAGCGCCGGCCATGCCCCACTTGGTACCGCCGAACAGGCGCGTGCCCAGGATCGTGCAGAGAAAGTCGGCGGCGACCGACAAAAGCCAGGCGACCCCGATCCACGCCACCACCGTCCAGGTGAGCGTTTCCGGCCGCAGCCACTTTTGCAGGAGCACCGCGACCAGCATCAAGGTTGTGCCCGGCAGCAGCGGCACGACCGAACCGACGAAGCCGACGGCCAGCAGCAGGCCGACGAGAGTCCAGATGACGATGTCCATGGACTTAATACACTTTTGGGCCCCAGAAGGTTGCAGACTGTGGAAAGAGCTTAATTTCCACCGGGTTGTGCCGATGCAGAGCCACACCCCACTATGAGCCTGGGTCGCGAAAGCATCATCTCACTCGGAAGCAAACTGCCTCCGGCACTCGGAATTTTCGGACGCCTGCGCGCGCTCCTCGACGACGCGGATTGCGACGTGGAGGAAATCTCCGAGCTGCTCCAGATGGATCCGGCGCTGACTTTCCAGATCATCCGCCTGAGCAACAGCGCGCTCTACGGCCTCGGCTCGCGCTGCCAGTCGCTGGACGATGCGATTGCGCGCGTGGGTTTCGGTGAAATCCATCAGCTCGTGGGCCTGGTCGTGGCCCGCGCCGCTTTTCAAGGTGATCTCACGTTGTACGGCATCCCGGCCGGACGGCTGTGGGAAAACGCCGTGGCGGCGGGTGCGCTTTCCTCGGCCATCGCGCGTCGCGCGGGGCAGGAGACGGGTGGGGCCTATTCCGCCGGCTTGTTGCGCAATATCGGCAAGATTATCCTGAATAATCATCCGCGGGCGCAGCACTATCCGGGTGAAGCTGCGGCACCGGATCTTTTTGCCTGGGAAAAATCCGCGTATGGGACGACCTCGCCCGAGGCCACGGCCATGCTGCTCGATTACTGGCGTTTCCCCTTGGACATCTCCGGGGCGATCTGCACCCACGTCGCGCCCGAGACCGGCGCGGAATTTTCCGCCGGCGCCGCCCGCCTGCATCTCGCCTGCGCGATCGCGACCGAGTGGGGTTGCACGCTGCCGGGCGAGACCAAGTTGTGGCGCCGTGATGCGGCCATCTGCGGATTGGCGGGCATCGAGGAAGACATGCTCGAAGCCATCACGGCGGACGCGCGCAAGCAGTTCAGCCGGTTTGCGACGCTGGAGTGGTCGCAGGCGGCGTGAGCCTTTGGGTGTATCGTCGTGGAGGGCCGAGCTCCTGCGAGGCCTTGTCCGGTGACGTTGGTGGCTCGGCCTCGCGGGAGCTCGGCCCTCCAGCAATTCCGACCACCGGACGGTCCGGCTCCGGATATAGTATAAGACCAGAACGGGAGTTGTCAGCGGGAGGGCGACCCGCATGCTTCGGGCTCGATGCCCCTTCCGACCCCCCCTGAAGACCGGGTGCACAGCGAGGAATTCCTGCATTCCCTGATGCGCCGTCAATTCAAGCTCTCGGCGGTCTGCGCCGCCTGCTTTCTCATCGTCCTGCTGGGCGTGCCGCTGCTGAATTATTTCGCGCCGGCCTTCATGGCGACGCGGGTGTTCGGGTTCACGCTGACGTGGTTCGTGCTCGGCGTGCTGTTTTTCCCGTTCGTGTGGATCATCTCGTGGACGTTCATCAAGCGCACGATCGCGCTGGAGAACGATGAAGTGAAGTCGGTCAAACGCTGAGCCCATGAATCTTCCCCTTTTCCTGGCAGCGGGCGACGGCTTGTTCGGCAACGTCGATCCGTGGATCCTCACTTTCTCGCTCATCACGGTCGTTGTGACCATCGCGATGGGCTTTCGCTCCGCCAAGACCTCGAAGACGGCGAGCGACTTCTTTGTCGCCGGCCGCTCGGTGTCGGTCGGCTGGAACGCGTCGGCCATTTCCGGCGAATATCTTTCCGCCGCGTCTTTCATGGGCATCGCCGGCATGGTGATGGCCAACGGCTACGACGTGCTGTGGTATCCGGTGTGTTACGCGTGCGGCTACCTCTTCCTGCTGCTCTTCATCGCCGGGCCGTTGCGTCGCTTCGGCGCGTACACGATCCCGGATTTTGCCGAGGGCCGTTACGATTCGCCGCTCTTCCGCAAAATCGCGGTGTGCTTCGTGCTCTTCATCGGCTTCGTCTACACGTTGCCGCAGATGAAGGGCGCGGGCGTCACGCTCTCTTACATTTTTCCCGGCATGCCTTATTGGGCCGGCGTCGCGCTTGTCGGCGCGGTGATCACGCTCAATGTCGCGCTCGGTGGCATGAAGGGCATCACGCTCGTGCAGGCCGTGCAGTACTGGATCAAGATGTTCGCGATCAGCCTGCCGATTTTCATCCTGATGTCGGTCTACGGTTTCTACGGCGCGCACCTCGGCGCCAACGACGGCCGCAACACCGCCGCGCCCGCTGCGGCGGTGCAGTCGGCGGAGGTCGTGCGCAAGCCGCTCGTCGAGAAGGCGCCGAAGGACGAGAAGTGGGTCGCGCCTTTCGGTCCGATGACGACCAAGGCGGTGGGCGCCGCTGCCGCCGCGCTCCCGGCCGACCAGCGCGCCGCCTATCTCGCCGAATACCAGAAGCCGTATTCGCTGCTCTACACCTACTCGCTGATCATCGCACTCGTGTGCGGCACGGCCGGCCTGCCGCACATCCTCGTGCGTTTCTACACCAATCCCGACGGCGGCGCCGCCAAGCGCACGACGATGTGGGTCATGATTTTGATCGGCGTGTTTTATGTGTTCCCGCCGGTGTTCGGCGTGCTCGGGCGCAACCTGATGCCGGAACTCTACGCCGCCACCGGCGCGAAGGGCCCGGACAAGATCGTGCTCGAGCTGCCGCGCGTGCTCAACGAGCGCTTCGGCATTCTCGGCAGCATCCTCAGCGGCATCACCTGCGCCGGTGCGTTCGCGGCGTTCATGAGCACGTTCAGCGGTCTGCTGGTTTCGATGACCGGCGCGTTCGCGCATGACATCTACGGCCGCATCCTCAAGCCCACGGCGACGGCCGAAGAGCGACTGCGCATGTTCAAGTTCGCCGCGGTGATCATCGGCGGCATCTGCATCCTGCTCGGCACGCAGGTCGAACAGCTCCAGATCAACTTCATGGTCGGCCAGGCGTTCGCCATCGCGGCCTCGAGCTATTTTCCGCTGCTCTTCATGAGCGTGTGGTGGCGCGGCATGACGATGAAGGGCGCAGCTGCCGGCATGCTCGGCGGCGGTGTGGCGGCGCTGGTTTGCACCGGCACGATCATTCTCGGCGACATCGGCAAGGTGAACCTCACTGATTTCTGGGTGCATCATCCGCTCGCCCGCATTCTCTTCGAGCAGCCCGCGATCTGGACGATGCCGATCTCAATCTTCCTGATGGTCGTCGTCTCCAAGGCCACCGCGGCCAGCGTGCCGGCGGATGTACGCATGAAGATGCTGGTGCTTCACGCGCCCGAGCAGCTCGGGCTCAAGCAGGAGTACATTCAGGAACAGCAGGCGGGCGCCGGGCACTGAGTTCCAGAACGGCAGAAAGGCGGCACCTCGGTCCACCGTGCCTGTCCATAAGAAGCTGTACCTTTTTCTTATGCGTCCGACTTTTCTGCTCTGCCTCTTCAGCGTCCTCCTGGCTACCGGCCAGGCGGTGGTGCATCCGTTGCTGCAACAGGCCGCGGACAAATGGATGGGCGAGCGCGACAACTGGGCCTTCACGCTGCACGTGAAGGAATACGACGGCGGCCAGGTGAAGGAGGAACGCGAGGAGCGTTATGATCCCTCGAAACCGGGCATCGGCCGCTGGCAGTTGCTGTCGGTGAACGGCCAGCCGCCGACCGATGAGCGCCGCGCGGAATGGCAGAAGCGCAAGACCGCCAAGCGCAAGAATCCCGGCAAGCCGCTCAACGAGTATCTCGCGCTCGAGGATGCCACGGTGGACAAGCAGACCGACCGGGTTATCTGCTACCGGATTCCGCTGCGGAACAACAACACCTGGCTGTTCCCGGTCGACAAGGTCGACCTGCGCGTGACGGTCAACAAGCAGACCCTCGCGATCGAGGACGTGATGGCCGGCATCGAGGAGCCCTTCCGGGTTGCGCTCGGTCTCGGCAAAGTGCTCGACGTGGATTTCGACGTGCAGATGAACCCGCCGGATAAAAAGGGCGAGGCGGGCGAGCCCGCCGCGGCCAAGCCCGGCGGCACCGCCAAGGTGGTCGTGAACAAACTCGGCGAGCGCATCGAGTATGCGTGGAGCGATTTCCGCCGCGTCACGCCGCATCCGGATAATGTCATCGGGAGCGGGTCGAAATCATGATTTTGTGACTGGTGGCAGCAGTTTCGCTAGGAAACCTTACGCGCTTTCCTCCGTCGGCGTGAAACCGCGGCGCATGACGTTTTCCGCCACCGAGCGCGGAAACAGGAAGTTCTCGAGGTAGCCCTTGCCGCCGGCTTTGGTGCCGCCGCCGGACATCTTGAAGCCGCCGAACGGATGGCGTTCGACGATGGCGCCGGTGATGCCGCGGTTGAGGTAGAGGTTGCCGACGAGCAGTTCATTTTGCGCGCGCTCGAGCGCCTTGGGGCTGCGGGAGAACAGGCCGCCGGTCAGGGCGTACTCGCTGCCGTTTACGAGTGCGAAGGCTTCGTCGAGGTTCTTGGCGCGGAGGATGGCGATCACCGGGCCGAAGATTTCCTCGCGCACGATGGCGTGGTCAGGCTTGGCGTTGACGAAGATCGTCGGCGTCACGAAGTAGCCGTCGGCCGGGGCGGTGCCCTGGAAGGCGAGCTTCGCCTCCTTTTTGCCCTGCTCGACGATGCCGAGGATTTTCTTCTGGGCGTCGAGGTCGATCACCGGGCCGACGACCGTGCCGGGTTTGGCCGGGTCGCCGACGGGAATCGCGCTGCACGCGGAGACGAAGCGCTCGACGAAGGCGTCGTAGACTTCGTCGAGGACGATGAGACGCGACAGCGCGGAGCATTTCTGGCCGGCGAAACCGAACGCGCTGTAGAGCGCGGCCGGGATCGCCTCGTCGAGGTCGGCGTCGTTGTCGATGATGAGCGCGTTCTTGCCGCCCATCTCGCAGACGACCTTCTTGAGGTTCGTCTGGCCCGGCGAAGTCTTGCCGGCGTTTTCCCAGATCTTGCATCCGACCGCGCGCGAGCCGGTGAAGGCGACGATGTCGACGTGCTTGTGGCCGGTGAGGTGGGCGCCGACGTCTTCGCCGAAGCCCGGGACGAAATGCAGCGCGCCGGCGGGCACGCCCGCTTCGACCAGGATGTCCATCAGCGTCGCGCCGATGACCGAGGTCTGTTCGGCGGGTTTCATGATTACGCAGTTGCCCGCGACGAGCGGGGCGACGACGAGGCCGGTGAGGATCGCGAGCGGGAAATTCCACGGCGCGATCGCGACGGCGACGCCGCGCGGAGTGAAGGTCTGTACGCAGCGTTCGCCGGGGACGGATTGCGTCACGACCGGCTTGGCCAGCTTGCGCATCTCGATCGCGTAGAAGCGGCAGAAGTCGATCGCTTCGGAAATGTCGCCGTCGGCTTCGAGCCACGGCTTGCCCGCCTCGAGGATGAGGAGCGCGTTGAGCTCGAGCCGACGCGACTCCATGAGGTCGGCGGCGCGCTCGAGCATCTTGGCGCGGTCGTCGACCGGCGTGGCGCGCCACTTCGGAAAGTAGGCTTGCGCGGCGGTGACGGCGGACTCGGCGTCGGCGATCGTGGCGCGAGCCCAGGAGCCGATCACCTGCGACGGTTTCGCCGGATTGACGGAGGCGACGTATTCGCGGCCGGAGATTTTTTTGCCGTCAATGATCAGCGGCCACTTCTTGCCGAGCTGCGTGGAAAGGGTGGCCAGCGCGGCGCGCTGTTTCTCGCGGCTGGCGGCCTGGGTGAAGTCGGTGTTGGCGGCGTTGACGAACGTGCCGGCTGGCGGGGCCTTGCGCGCGAGCGGAGCGGCGGCGCCGGCGATCTGCGTGACCGGGTTGGCGAGCAGCGCATCCTTGGTGGCCTCGCCCATGTTTTTCAGGCGGAGAAAACCTTCGTTGGAAGTGTTCTCGAGCAGGCGGCGGACGAGGTATGCCATGCCGGGAAGGAGTTCGCCGATGGCGCAGTACTCGCGGACGCGGTGGCCCATTTTCAGGAGCGAGAGCTTGAGTTCGTCGGCCATGCCGTAGAGCGCTTGGAACTCGTACGCGCGCGGGTCGATGCCGAGTTGCTCGGCCTGCACGATGGCGTGGGCGACGGTGCGGACGTTGTGCGAGGCGAAGTTCGGGGTGACGATGTCGATGTTCTGGAGCAGGAAGAGCGTGAGCTTCTCGTAGTTCGCGTCGGACTCGGGCTTCTTCTGCCAGACCGGGATCGGCCAGTCGCGCTGCTGCGCGATGATGGTCTCGTAGTCCCAGTACGCGCCCTTCACGAGGCGCACGCTGAGCGGGCGGTTGTTCTTGCGGGCCCACGCCACGAGGTCGCGGAGATCCTGCTCGCAGTCGCGGAGGTAGGCTTGGATCGCGATGCCGATGGCCGGCTTCTGCGCGAATTCCGGTTCCTCGAAGATGGATTTGAAGAGCGCGAGCGTGAGGTCCTTCAGCTTGTAGCTCTCCATGTCGAAGTTGATCAGCGCGCCGACCTCGGCCGCGCGGCGGAGAATCGGGCGCAGCCGCTCCTTGAGCGCGGCGATGGAATTCTCCGGATCGGCGGGATGGACGTCCGGCGTGAGCGCGGAGACTTTGACCGAGAGATTGAGGCGGGGCAGGGGACCGCGCGGGCCGATGTCGCTGAAGGCCGGCTCCGTTTCCTTGGCGTAGAACTTCGAAACGGAATCGAGCACCTCCAGATTGCGCTTCAGGAAGGCGTCGGCCTCGGCGTCGTTGACGACGGTTTCGCCGAGCAGGTCGATCGTGGTGGCGAGCCCGAGTTTGGTGTTCTTGCGGATTTGCTTGAGCAGGTCCTCGCCCGATTCGCCGGCGACGAACTGGTTGGCCATGTCGACGATCTGCGCCTTGACCGGCGTGGCGACGAGCGCGGGCGCGAACGACGAGGCGGCGAGGCCGGCCTTGAGCGCCGGGTTCATTTCGACGGCCTTGTCGCCGAGGTATTCCTGGAGGTGGCGGACAATTTCACCGGACGACTGCAGCGTCGGCAGCACGTCAACGAAGCGGAAGAGCTGCGTCTTGAACGCAGGGTCCTTCATCGACCACTCCATCAGGCGGGCATATGCGCCTTTCTTGGAGAACAGCGCCGGCGGCGGCTGTTGATCCATGAGGGCGAAGAGTTTTTCGCCTTTGGCCTTGATGGCCGTTTCGAGTGCGGGGTTGAGGGGAAGGAAATCAGCCATCGGGATGCTTTTCCATGAGCTTTTGCCAGTGTCATAAATACGCAAGGGCGGCCAAGCCGGGGAAATGAACAAAACCGCGGCTAATGGCGGCGTAAGCTGGAGGCACGCCGGATTTTCTCGCGCCACTGGTTGACCAAAGCGCTTTTGCTCCGATAGATAGGCGTCATGGCCGGCGAGGCGACAGTCACGCGTGCGAAAATCCTGGAGGCGGCGCAAGGCCTGCCGGCGGCGCCGCGGATATTTGCCGAGTTGGAACGCTTGCTGGCAGATCCCGCTACGCCCCTCGAGCAAATCGCGGAAGCGATCAAACGCGACACGTCGATGTCCGCTCAGGTCATCCGGATCAGCAACAGCGCCGCGCTCGGCGGCGACCAGCGCGTGGGTTCGGTCGAGGAAGCTGTGCTGCGCCTGGGTTATCGCGAGGTTTTCCGCATGGCCGGTTATATCGCGAGCGCGCAGCTCACGGAGAAGCCGCTCAATTTCTACGGCATTGCGGTCGACCGGTTGCGCACCCACATGATGCACACCGCGTTCATGTGCGAGGAGCTGGCGGGCGATTGCGGTTTGGATCCGCGCGCCGCTTACACGGCGGGCCTGTTGCGGCCGATCGGGATTTTCGTCTGCAACCAACTCGCCGGGCTGTACGGCGACATCAAGCCCTACCATCCGGTCAACGACCCGGATTATCTCGCTTGGGAAGGGCGGGTGTTTGGCATCGGGAGCACCGAAGTGGCGGGACTGGTGTTGGAAGAGTGGAAATTTCCGGAGGCGATCGTGAGCGCCGTGCGCCAGCACTACACCGTCGAGCGCAACGAGCCGGCGCAAAGGCTGGCCCTGCTGGTCCGAGTGGCCTGTGGACTCGTGGCTCAGGAAGGCCACGGTCTGCTGGGAGAAAGCCGGCATTGGAGCGACACGGACGCGAGGCGCGATGCCCTCGGCTTGAATGTCCGCACGGTCAAAGCCGCGGTCGATCGGGCCGGGGAGACGCTGGCGCGATTCCAAAACCGGTTGGCAACCCCCCTGCCGCCGGCGCCGTCCACCAAGAAGGTCCCGGTGGCCGCCGCAGATTCATGCGACTTTCCGGAGCCGGCCGGGGTTGTAGAGGTGCAACACAACACACAAGTGCATGCAGCTATCGCGGAACCCGCTCAACCTCTAGATTTTACAACTTTCATGCGCAACTACCAGGACATGGTATATTCCACTGCGGTGCGTCTCATCGGCAATGAGACGCAAGCGGAGGATATTGCGCAGGATGTTTTCATCAAAGCCCACGAACACTTCGACAACCTGCGCGCGAGTCCGACTGCGGGCGGCTGGTTGAAGACCGTGGCGACCAACCTCTCGATCAACCACATCCAGCGCTACAAGAAGCGCTGGAGCTTTTTCTCCGACCTCGTCCACAAGGACGACGAAGGTGGCGAGAAGGAAGTCGAGTTCGCCGCGCCCGACACGTTTTTCAGCAGCGTGGATTCCAGCGAGCGCCGCGAGTGGATCGAGCGCGCCCTGGAAAAACTGCCCGACCACCAGCGCGTGCCGCTGGTGCTTTATCATTTTGAAGACATGCCTTACGAGGACATCGCCAAGAAGACGGGCGTGTCGCTCAGCAAGGTGAAGACCGACATCCTGCGCGGCCGCGAAGCGCTGGCGAAGGTCCTCATGCGCAGCGGATCAACCCACGAACAATTCGAAACCTGAGGTGCCCCATGGACAAAAAAATGACGCCTGAGGAACTCGAGAAATTCATCCACCGCGAACTGCGCGCACTGCCGGTGCGCAAGGCGCCGGCGAACTTCGCCGCGCGGGTGCAGGCGGCGGTCGAGGCCCGTGCCGCGACGCCGGCCTCATCGCCCGCGTCGCTCGAACAAGTCATCCACACGTCGCTCCGCACGCTGCCCAACCGCCGCGCACCCGCCACGCTCGAGGCCCGCGTGCTCGCCGAGATCGAGCGTCGCGCGACGATCGCGTGGTACCACAAGAGCTGGAGCTACTGGCCAGCCGCCGTGCGCGGCGCGTTTCTCGTGCTCGGCACGACGTTCGCCGCCGTGGCGGTCACCGCTTTCTATCAACTGAGCCAGGGTGCGGCCGCCGGCGCGGTCGCCCACGACGTCGCCACCGGTTTCGGCTGGATCACGCGCTTCGTCGGCGTCGCCAGCTGGGGTCTCAATTTCTTCCAGCAAATGGTGTCGGCGATCCCGCCGCTGTGGCTCTATGGCGGCCTGGCCTTCATCGGCAGCCTCTATGCGGTGTTCGTCGGCGTCGGTGCCGCGGCCTACCGTTATCTCTATCGCCGCAATTAATGTCCCTTTCATGAAAACAGTGCGTCACCCCAAGTATTTTCTCCTCCTGTTCCTGGCCCTGGGGCTGGTGTGCGGTTCGTTCCTCCGGGCCGAGGACAAGGCCCCGGCCGTGCCGGAGACGCTCGCCCCGCAAGCGGCGCCCGCGGCGCCGGCCAAGCCCGAGCCCACCGCCGATGCCACCCAGGCCACCGAGGAAAAGCAGGAAGCGGCCGCCGTGACCGAGAGCAAGGAAGCGGACGACCAAGCGATGGTCGATGAAGCCAAGAGCAAGGACGACGAGAAGTCCGAAGCCCCGAGCAGTGCCAAGGGAAAGAAAAAGTCCCGGCACACGGTCGTGCATTCCTCTGATCGCGAGCGTGTCAACGTGGGCGGCGACAGCGTGCTGCGCGCCGGTGATCAGGCCGATGTGGTCGTCTCGGTTTTCGGCTCTTCCATTTCTGCGGGCGAGGTCAGCGACTCCGTCGTGTCGGTCATCGGCGCCAGCCGCGTGACGGGCGGCAGCGTCGGCGATGCGGTGGTTTCCGTGCTGGGCGACACCTATGTGAACGGTCACGTGAAGGGCCAGGTCGTTGCGGTCTTGGGTGACGTTGAGTTCGGCCCCGAGGCGGTGGTCGACGGCGAAGTCGTCTGCGTCGGCGGCGAAATTAAGCGCGACTCTGCGGCGGCCCTCAAGGGCAACGTCCAGAATGTCGGCATCCGCGGCGTCACCACTTGGTTCAAGCAGTGCATCCTGAAAGCCCGCCTGCTCGCCCCGGATTTCCACATCTGGTGGGCGTGGGGTCTCGCGCTCGCCTTCCTGATTTTCTACTTCCTCCTCGCGCTGATCGTGCCGTCCGCGGTGACGAAGTGCACCGATACGCTCGAACAGCGGGCGGGGGCGAGCCTGATCACGGCCGTGCTGGTGATGATGCTCACGCCGGTCACTTACCTGTTGCTCGTGTTTACGCTGGCCCTCGGCATTGGCGTGGCGCTGATCCCTCTCTTTTCGCTGGGTCTCTTCATCGCCGGACTTTTCGGCAGGGTGGTCATGCTGGCCTGGCTCGGGCGGCGTCTCACCAAGCTGGCGGGCGGCGGCCCGCTCGCGCATCCGGCCGTCGGCGTGTTGGTCGGTGGCGTGATCGTGCTCGGCCTCTACACGATCCCGGTGGTGGGCTTCATCACTTACTTCCTGCTCGGCATGCTCGGCCTGGGCGTCGTGATCTACACGCTGATCCTTCAATTCCAAGCCGCCCGGGCCGCGCGTCCAGTACCCGCGCCCAAGGCTGCTCCGGCTGCGGTGGCAGCGGCAGCGGCGGTTCCGCCGGTTTTTGGCGCCGAAGCCGTGCCGCCGCTGGCAACGCCCGCCCCGGTTTCGTCCGCACCGCCGGTGATTTCCGCCGCGACACTGCCGCGCGCGGGTTTCTGGATCCGGTTTTGTGCTTCGCTTCTGGATTTCATCCTCGTGGCGATCGTCATCAACCTGCTCGGGAAAGTGTTTCACGGCTTGTTCTCGCCGGGCGGCAGCACGCCCTTCTGGTTTACCGTCTACTGCGTCATCATGTGGGCGACCAAGGGCACGACCATCGGTGGCGTCATCTGCGGCCTGAAGCTGGTGCGGCTCGACGACCGTCCGGTCGATTGGGGTCTGGCGTTGGTGCGCGCCTTGGGTGGCTTCCTGTCCTTCGCCGTGGCCGGGCTCGGCTTCATCTGGGTGTCGTTCGATGACGAGCGCCAATCCTGGCACGACAAGATCGCCGGCACGACCATCGTGAAAGTACCGAAGGGCACGGCACTGATGTAAGGCGCAGGCCATTTTCGGATCCCCGAGGCAGCACGTCATGTGCTGCCTTTTCATTTGCCGAGACCACGGCGCTTGCCCTACAGAATTACAGCCTATGGCGAAAGCACTGGTCGGAATTATCATGGGCAGCTCCTCGGATTGGGAGACGATGCAGCATGCAGCCGTGACGCTTGAAAATCTCGGCGTGCCGTTCGAAAAGCGGGTCGTGAGCGCGCACCGCACGCCCAAGCTGATGGTCAGTTACGCCGAGTCCGCCGAGAAGCGCGGCCTGAAGGTCATCATCGCGGGCGCCGGTGGCGCCGCGCACTTGCCGGGGATGACGGCTTCGCTGACAACTTTGCCGGTGCTCGGCGTGCCGGTGGAATCGAAGACGCTCAAGGGACTCGATTCGCTGCTTTCCATCGCGCAGATGCCCGGCGGCGTGCCGGTGGCGACTTTTGCGATCGGCAAGGCCGGCGCGATCAACGCGGCGCTTTTTGCCGCTTCGCTGCTCGCGCAAAGCGACGTGAAGACGCGCCGCGAGTGGCACCGCTTTCGTGCGGCCCAGACGGCCAAGGTGCTCAAGGTCAAACTGCCGTGAGCGAAACGCAGGCGTTGCTCACGGGAAAAACCATCGGCGTGCTCGGCGGCGGCCAGCTCGGCCGCATGCTGGCGCAGGCGGTGAAAAGGTTGGGCGGTCGCATGCATGTGTACGAACCGCAGGCAAAATGCCCGGCAGGAGCGGTGGCCGACAAGGAAGTGAACGCGGCCTATGAAGATATCGCGGCGTTGTCCGCATTTGCGCGCGAGTGCGATGTCGTCACCTATGAATTTGAAAATGTGCCGGCGGCGCCGCTGCGAGCCGTTGAACATCTGACGAAACTCCGGCCGCACTGGAGCGTCCTCGAGACCGCGCAGAATCGTTCGCGGGAAAAAAACTGGCTGAAGCGAAACGGTTTTCCCCATGCGCGCTTCGCGGAAGTGGCGGCGGGCGGCGACCTCGTGGCTGGCATCCAATCAGTCGGCGTGCCCTGCGTGGTGAAGACGGCGGATTTCGGTTACGACGGCAAAGGCCAGCTCAAGGTGATGGCCGAGGTGGATGTCGCTGCGGCGGTGAAACGCTTTGCCGGACAGCCCGTGGTCATCGAGCAGTTCGTCGATTTCAGCTGCGAAGTTTCCGTGGTGGTGGCGCGTTCCGAGACCGGTGAGGTGAAGGTGTTTCCGATGTCGGAAAACATTCACACTAATCATATCCTGGATTTTTCCATCGTGCCGGCGCGCGTGGGGCCGGCGATCGCGGCGGCGGCCGAGGCCATGTCGCTCCGGATTGCGGAGAAGATCGGTTTGGTCGGTGTGATGGGCGTGGAGCTTTTCGTCGCTCGGAATGGCGAAGTGCTGGTCAACGAGCTGGCGCCCCGCACTCATAACAGCGGCCACTACACCATGGACGCCTGTGTGACCTCCCAGTTTGAACAACAAGCCCGCGCGATCTGCGGACTGCCGCTCGGCCCGGTGACGCTTTTGAGTCCGGTCGTGATGGTTAATATTCTGGGCGACGCTTGGGCGAATGGAGAACCCAAGTGGTCGGTCTTGGAAGCCGAGGCGCGCGCGCGATTGCATCTTTACGGCAAAGCCGAGGCGCGACCCGGTCGTAAAATGGGCCATTTTAACGTCATGGCGACGGACGCCGACCTGGCCTTGGACTTGGCGCGGAAACTCAAAGCCCGGCTTTAAGCAGGTTCCTATCGAGGCGGTCGGCGGGATATTTATGACAGCGCCGTTGGCCGGAATTGGGCGCGCTTTCGCGCTGAATTGGAATTGAGCGGGGCTAAATTAAGCCAGCTCGCAGCGGGTTAGTGAGCCTACGTGCCCGGATAAACCAGTTGGAATTTCAGCCCAACGTGAGGGCGCTATTGGTTCAATCAGTGATTCTTAGGAAGAATGGGCGCCTTTCCCGTGAGGATTGGGATGCCGGAATCAAGGCATGGAAGTCGCTATCAGTTATGCGCTTAATCGCTCAAATATAGCTATTCGTCGTGTAATTAGTGTATTTTAACTTGCCTATGACACAGGGTTACGTTCCAAAACCCCCGACCGATTTGGCCATGGCTTCAGCCATGGACCACCACACACAACTGAACAACTGATCGAACTATGAATGCACGTTCCGCAAGGAATCTGCTGGCTTTGCTCGCTTTGACCGCGAGTGCCGGCGTTGCCCCCCTCGCAGTAGCCCAGTCGGCCACTGCTTCAGACAAGAAAGACGAAACCCCGGTGAACCTCGAGAAGATGGTCGTCACCGGTTCCTTCATTCCGGCGACGCTGGATGAACAAAAGGCGTTGCCGGTGCAGATCATCGACGCTGCGGCGATCGAGGTCAGCGGCGTGAACACCAACGTGCTGGACGTACTGCGCAAGACGGTGCCGCAGATCCAGGGTGGCAACAATATCGGCGTGGAAAACGCCAACATCAACGGCGGCGCCAACGGCGGCGCGTCGAACGTGGCGCTGCGCAACGTGGACACGCTGGTGCTGTTCAACGGCAAGCGCATGGCGGCGAACCCCGGCGCGGCCGGCGGTGGCGTCACCGGTGTGGACTTGAACCTCATCCCTCTCTCCGCGGTGGACCAGATCCAGGTGCTGACCGACGGTGCGTCGGCCATCTACGGTTCTGACGCGGTCTCGGGTGTCGTGAACATCATCCTGAAGAAGGATTATCGCGGCGCGGAACTGAGCTCGCACTACGCCATGGCCAAGAAGGACAATGGCGGCCAGTGGAACCAGAAGTCGGTCGCGATGGTGGTCGGCACGGGCACGGACAAGACGAACATCATGTTCACGGCCGAGTGGACGAAGTCGGACCCGCTGTGGGCCCGCGACATGACCTACTCGAACAACCCGATCAATACGGCTTCGCTGCCCGGCATCGTCGGTCCCTTCGATATCGACGGCACCGCCGGCGCCACCGCTTCTGGTTACTACCAACTCGCGAGCAACCTGAACACGATTCCGGACGCCAACAAGGGCCAGACGCTGGCCCAGCTGGTCGCCGCGGGCGTGTATGTGCCGGTCGCCGCTCCCTATAAGCAAGCCGATCGTTCGACGATCATCAGCGCGGTCGACAAGCGCATCGCTTCGATGAGCGCCAACCATGCGATCACGGATAACATCACCTTCTCGACGGACTTCATCTACGCGCAGACGGAGACGCAGTATCAGCTGAACCCGCAGCCGGTCACGGTCACCGCGGCCACGCTCCTCGCCAAGGGCGTCACGACGATCAATCCCGCCAGCTTCGATGCCGCGGGCGTCACTGGTCCCAAGGCCTCGGCCGTCACCTTCCGTAACCGCTACATCGGTGGCTCGAACCGCATTTACGACAATACGAACGATTCCTACCGCTTCACCGCCGGCTTTGAGGGCAAGGTGAACGAGTACTTCAACTGGAACGTCTACGCCAACTACTCCATCGCGAAGCAGATCGCCATCGGCTACAACCAGGTCCTCGACTCGGCCCTGCAGACCGCGATCGCCAACGGCAACTTCGACATCTTCGCCTATAAGCAGAACACGGCCAACGTCGCCAAGGCCGGTATCTTCGGTAACTCGATCGCCAACTACAAGAGCGGCCTCTACAGCTACAATGCGGTCGCGAACGGCAAGATCTTCGATCTGCCGGCGGGTGCCATCCAGTACGCGGCGGGTGCCGAGTACCGCAAGGAGACGCTCTTTGCCACGGCCGACCTGAACTCCCTCATTCCTCCGGGCGCCACGACCTCCCTGTGGAACTCCGGCACCTCTCTGGCGCCGTTTGACGGCGGCCGCTCGGCCAAGAGCGAGTTCGCGGAAATCAAGGTTCCGGTCGTCAAGGATATCCCGGGCCTGCACCTCGTCACCCTCGACGGTGCCGTCCGCCACGAAGCCTACAGCGATGGCAACTCGGTCACCGTGCCGAAGGTCTCGCTCGCCTGGCTGCCATTCGATGACCAGCTGAAGATCCGCGCCAGTTACGGTAAGTCGTTCACCGAGCCCTCGCTCTACCAGCTCTTCGGGCCGGTCAGCACCGGCTTCACCAGCGACCTCAGCAGCACGCGCGCCTACGACAGCAACGGCAACGCGACCGGCGGCTTCATCGGCCTGCAGGGTCACCAGTCCGGTGGCTCGAACTCGCTGCTCACGCCGTCCCACGCCAAGTCATACACGGTTGGCTTCGTCTTCTCGCCGAAGTTTGCCAAGGGCCTCGATATCACGGTCGATTACTACAAGATCGAGCAGACCGACCTCGTTGGCCAGCTGGCCACCGGTCTGACCATCATCGCCGATGTTGAGCGCCTAGGTGCGGCTTCGGAGTACGCCAAGTACGTTGCGCTTAATGCGTTCCCGGGCCAGGCCGGTGCGGTCGCCATCACGGCGCCCGGCCAGCTCCATCCCAATCCCGACGCGATCTACGTGCTGACCGGCATCGCCAACATCAGCAGCCAGACCCAGCACGGCTTTGACGTGAACATCGCCTACGAGCTTCCCTGGAAGCAGTACGGTAAGTTCCGCCTCAACAGCAACTGGGAGATCCTCCGCTCCTTCGACCTCGACGGTACGGAATACGCCGGCAACGACCTCTACGGCACGCTGCCGAAGTTCCGCGCTTACTCCACGCTCGACTGGACCTACAAGGGTTACGGCGCGACGCTCGGCTACACCCGCATCAACACCGTGGACGCCGATCCGGCGATCCTTGGTGGCAGCGGCTTCGACGTCGGTCCGTACAACACGTTCGATCTCCAGCTGCGTTATGACCTCGGCACGGCGACCCCGATGCTCAAGGGCGTGACCTTCGACATCGGCTGCAACAACTTCACCAACCAGAAGCCGCCGCTGTCCCCGAACTACTCGAGCCCGCCGTTCGACAACAGCGCGTTCAGCTACTTCGGCCGTACCTTCTACGCCGATCTCAAGATCAAGTTCTAAGCTAACCCTTAGCACTCTCCCTTATCCCGCGCCCCTCCTCACCGAGGGGCGCTTTTTTTGCGACTCACCCGGGGGCTGCGGCCGATCGGATCTCGAGATGGCTCCAGTGCAGGTGCGGAAAGGCGGCTGTGCGAAATTCATTGCCACCGGTGAAATCGTCCTGCGGCATCGCTTGAGCCTACTTTCCATGAATTTTTGGCGCCGCAGTGATTCGCAGGCATCCGGCCAGGTTTCGGCCGACCAGCGGGCTGTGTTCGGAATTCAGCTCCTGCTGATTTTCGCCATCAACACCCTGCTACTGGTGGGGCTGCCTGGGACCCGGGAATGGCGTCGCGTGGCGGAAGAGAACCACATGTACACCGTCATGCGGGGCTGGGACGGCCTGGCGTGGTATGTCTGGCTGGCAGCGGCGCCGGTCATGATGATCTTGATCCGGCGCTTTCCGCTCGTGCGCGGACGCGTGCGGAAAAATCTCGTCGGCCTTTTTCTGGGCAGCGTGCTGCTTTACCTCGCGGTGACCCACTTGCGGTATTTCCTGCACGCGCTGCCGGATATTATCTGGGGCGCACCGAACCGGGACTGGTTGTTCAATCGCGAGAGCTACACGTACAACACGTTCGGCATGCTCCCGCTGGATGTCCTGACGTACAGCGGCTTTTTTGCCGTCTCGTTTTCGGTCGATTACTACTATCGCAACCGGCAGCGCGCCGATGAGACGGTGCAGTTGCAGCTCAAGGCGGCGCGCCTGCAATCGGAGCTGGCGCGGGCGGAGCTCGCCGCCTTGCGCGGTCAACTGCACCCGCATTTCCTGTTCAACAGCTTCAACGCGCTGGCCACGCTGGTGCGCCAGCAGAAGAACGAACAGGCCGTCGAAATCATCGCCCAGCTCAGCGAGCTGCTGCGCATGGCCATCGACCGCACCGGACTCCATGAGATCCCGCTGCACCAGGAACTCGATTTTATCCGCCGGTACCTGGACATAGAACAGCTGCGTTATGGAGAGAAGCTGCGCACGGAATTCGACGTGGAACCCGCGGCCATGGATGTCCTCGTGCCCAACATAGTGCTCCAGCCGCTGGTGGAAAATGCGATCAAGCACGCGATTTCCCTGCGCACGAATCCCGGCTTGGTGCGCGTGTCGGCCGGCCGTTCCGGCGAGCGTTTGCATGTGGCGGTGGTCGATGATGGCCCGGAGAATCCGCCGCCCGAGATTGCCGCCGGCCGGAGGCGCCAGGGCATCGGGCTGTCGAACTCCCGGGCGCAGCTGGAGAGGCTTTACGGAACCAATTACCGCTTGGAAGTGATGAAGCGCCCCGAGGGCGGAACTACCATCCATCTTGACTTACCGTGGCGGGCCGCTGCGGTCTCTGAAGCCTTACTATGAAGAAGATTCGCACCCTGGTTGTGGATGACGAGCCACTGGCTCGTGACGGCGTTCTCGCCATGCTCAAGAATGATCCCGAAGTGGAGGTGATCGGCACCTCGGTCGACGGGCAGGCCGCCTTGAGCGCCATTCGCACCCAGCGCCCCGATTTGGTTTTCCTCGATGTGCAGATGCCCCGGCGCGACGGGTTCGCCGTGCTTGCCGAGCTCAAGCCGGAAGAGCGCCCCGCGATCATCTTCGTCACGGCCTATGATCAGTATGCGATTCGCGCGTTCGAAATCTGCGCGCTCGATTACTTGCTGAAGCCGTTTCGCGACGTGCGATTTGCCGCTGCGCTGGCCCGGGCCAAGGTGGGGATTCGCCAGGCGCGTGAGTCCGACATGAGCCAGAAGCTGGAACAGCTGATGGACTATATGCGGGAAACAACGGGGAAGGGTGGAGCTTCACCGACCGAAGGTTCGGCGTCACCGGTCGGCGAGTCTTCTGACCGGGTCGTGCTCAAGACGGGCAATGACCTGCATTTTATCCGGACTGCGGACATTATCTGGGTCGAGTCCCAGGCCGACTTTGTGAAGGTCCACACCACTGGCGCCGCACAGCTGGTGCGGGAAACGCTCCAAAACCTGGAGCAACGGGTGCCGGCCTCCAAGTTCCTGCGCATCCACCGTTCTTCCTTGGTCAACCTCGACCACGTCAAGAAGGTCACCCCTGCGCTTTACGGGGATTATACCGTGTTGATGAGCGATAATACCGTGCTGCGGCTCAGCCGAAAAAATCGGGCGAAGCTGAAACAGCTCATCAGTAGCCTGACGCAACCGGAAGTAGCCTGATCGCGTTGGGTTGCCGGTTGGGCTGAAAATTTGAGGTTAAATCCCTCAAAAATACCGATGCATTTCATCGGAGTATTGTAGCTGTCGGTGAGTTTTAGCGGGCGATCGGTCGATATACCCTTGCCGGGCATTATGACACAAGTAGGCACCCCGCAAACACGACAGCGTGTTTTTAACACAACACACCTAATACTATGAACGTTAGCTCCGTAAGAGTACGGAAGCCTATCGCGCTTTTGAGCGCCGGGCTTTCCCTGTTCGCGGCTCATGCCGCTTTTGGTCAGTCGGCCACTGCCTCAGATAAGAAAGACGACACCCCGGTGAACCTCGAGAAGATGGTGGTCACGGGTTCCTTCATCCCGGCGACGCTGGACGAGCAGAAAGCCATGCCGATCCAGATCATCGACGCGGCGGCGATCGAGATCAGCGGCGTGAACACCAACGTGCTCGACGTGCTCCGCAAGACCGTCCCGCAGATCCAGGGTTCGAACAACATCGGTGTGGAAAACGCCAACATCAACGGCGGCACCAACAGCGGCGCCTCGAACGTGGCGCTGCGCAACGTGGATACCCTCGTGCTCTTCAACGGCAAGCGCATGGCGGCCAACGCTGGCGCAGCCAGCGGCGGCACCACCGGCGTCGATCTCAACATGATCCCGCTCTCCGCAGTCGACCAGATCCAGGTCCTCACCGATGGTGCGTCCGCCATCTATGGCTCCGACGCGGTCTCGGGTGTCGTCAACATCATCCTCAAGAAGGATTATCGCGGCGCGGAATTCAACTCCCACTACACGACCACCAAGACGGACAATGGCGGCCATTGGAGCCAGAAGTCGGTCGGCATGGTGGTTGGCACCGGCACGGACAAGACGAACATCCTGTTCACCGCCGAGTGGTCGAAGTCCGATCCGCTCTGGGCGCGTGACATGACGTATGCCGATAATCCGGTCAACACGGCCTCTCTCCCCGGCATTCTCATTCTCTCTGGTCAATATTACCAGCTTGCGAGCGGCCTGAACACGATCCCGGATGCGAACAAGGGCCAGACCCTCGATCAGATGGTCGCTGCCGGTGTATATCAAAAAGTCGCCGGTCCCTATCAGATCTCTGACCGCTCGACGATCATCAGCGCGGTCGACAAGCGGATTGCCACGATGAGCGCGAATCACGCGGTCACCGACAACATTACCTTCACGACGGACTTCATCTACGCGCAGACCGAGACGGAGTATCAGCTCAATCCGCAGCCGATCACGACCTCCACCTCCACGCTGCTCGCCAACGGGGTCACGACGATCAACACGCCCGGTGTCAGTATCCGCAACCGCTACCTCGGCGGCTCAAATCGTATCTATAATTACTTGAACGATTCCTACCGCTTCACCGCCGGCTTTGAAGGCAAGGTCAACGACTACTTCAACTGGAACGTCTCCGCCAACTACGCCCTCGCGAAGCAAACCGCGATTGGCTACAACCAAATCCTCGATTCCGCGCTCCAGGCCGGCATCGTCGATGGCACCTTCGACGTCTTCGCCTACCAGCAGAATGCGGACAACGTCGCGGCCGCCGGCATCTTCGGCAACTCCATCGCCACCTACAAGAGCGGCTTCTACAGCTACAACGCGACCGCGAGCGGCAAGATTTTCGATCTGCCGGCCGGTACCGTGCAATACGCCGCGGGTGTTGAATACCGTAAGGAGACGCTCTTTGCCACGGCTGACCTGAACTCCCTTATCCCCCCGGGTGCTTCCACCAGCCTCTGGAACTCCGGCACCTCGCTGGCGCCGTTTGACGGCGGCCGCTCCGCCAAGAGTTACTTTGCCGAACTCAAGGTCCCGGTCGTCAAGGACGTCCCCGGCTTACACCTCCTCACGCTCGACGGCGCCGTCCGCCACGAAGCCTTCAGTGATGACAACTCCGCCACCGTACCCAAGGTCTCGCTCGCCTGGTTGCCGTTCGATGACCAGCTGCGGATTCGCGCCACCTATGGCAAGTCGTTCTCCGAGCCCACGCTCTATGACCTTTTTGGCCCGCAGAGCACCGGCTTCACCAGCGACCTCAGCGGCTTGACCGCCTACGACAGCAATGGCAACGCGATTGGCAAAATGAGCCTCCAGGGCCACCAGACCGGCGGCTCGAACCCGAGCCTGACGCCGTCGCACGCGAAATCCTACACCGTTGGCTTTGTCTATTCCCCGAAGTGGGCCAAGGGCCTCGATATCACGGTCGATTACTTCAACATCAACCAGACCGACCTCGTTGGCTCGCTGGCTTCCGGCTTGGACATCGTTCAGGACGTCGAGCGCTACGGTGCGGCTTCGCAGTACGCCCAGTACCTTACGCTTAATGCCTTCCCCGGCCAAGCGGGTGCAGTGGCCGTCACCAGTCCCGGCCAGCTCCACGTCGATCCGGACAAGATTTACGTGCAGACGGGCATCGCCAACATCAGCAGTCAGAAGCAGCACGGCTTCGACGTGACCGTCGCTTACGAACTGCCCTGGAAGCAGTATGGCAAGTTCCGCCTCTCCTCCACCAGTACGTTCCTCCAGAGCTTCCTTAACGACGGCACCGAGTACGCCGGCAACGACCTGTACGGCACGCTGCCGAAGTTCCGCTCGTACAGCACGCTCGACTGGAACTACAAGGGCTACGGCGCGGTGCTGGGTTGGACCCACATCAACTCCGTGGAGACTCCCTACGGCTCTGGCCCCGACTTCGATGGCACCGAGAGCGGTGCGTACAACACGTTCGACATCCAGCTCCGCTACGACCTCAGCAAGATCACCCCGATGCTGAAGGGCGTGACCTTCGATGTTGGTATCAACAACCTGACCAACCGCATGCCTCCGCTGTCGGGCGCCTACTCGAGCCCGCCATTCGACAATAGCACTTACAGCTACTTCGGCCGCATGTTCTACGCCGACCTGAAGGTTAAGTTCTAAGCTCGGACTTAGTTCTCTCACTTATTCAGCGCCCCTCCTCACCGAGGGGCGCTTTTTTATGTCCGGATCGGGCGTCCAAATTGGCGTTGCTGCGGAAATCCGCACACGCACCATGCCTCGCATGAAGCGTAGCCTTTTCGCTCTCTTGTTCCTGACGATTGTTGTTCTCGTTCGTGCGGAGGAAGCCAATTTTTCCCAAGCGATTTCCCCCGAGGAATTCAAAGCCGCCGGTCTCGACCGCCTGAGCCCGGAAGAGCGCCAGAAACTGGACAAGCTTGTGCAAGCTTTCAAGGAAGGCCAGGTCACGGCCGCGCAAAAATCGGCCGCCAGTGCCGTCGAAGCCAAACAAACTGCGGAAGCGGAAGCCAAGGTGGCGAAGGAGGAGGCGCGCGTGGCAAAGGAGGAAGCCAAGGCGGCCAAGAGCGAGGCCAAGGCCAGCGATCGCGGTTTCCTGTCCAAGGCCAAGGTGCTCCTCGTGCCCGGCACCAAGATCGAGTACGCGGAAATCCGCTCCACCATCGAAGGCAACTTCGAGGGCTGGGATGGCAGAACCATCTTCCACCTTGCCAACGGCCAGCGCTGGAAAGTGGCCAATAGCGGTGACAGCTATTTCGTGCCGCCGCAGAAAAATGTCGAAGCTGTGGTCAGACCCGCGGCCCTTGGTGGCTACTGGATGGAATTTCCGAGTCTCGACACTCGGGTGCGGGTCAAGTTGCTCGCGGACAAATGATCCGGGCGCTTGCGCCCATCGGCTGAAGCAGGTCTCAGCGCACGAATTTTAGCAACGTGGCCCTGCCCACCTGGCCGGGATCGGGCAGTCCCTTCGTTGGAGCTTTGCGCCCAAGCAGGCGCGGCCGCCGGAAGCGTTCGTCCCTGAGTACGACGATTCCGTCAGTCAGGCTGACCTGGCTGAAGCCGAGCCGGCCGACCCCGCCGACGCGCAGGCGAAGCGCCGTGTCCGCTGCCGGTACGGGCACCGTGAACTCGCGCCGGATGTTTGCCGTCGTCCGTGCGGCCGACGCGCGGAATTCAATGGTATGCCGGCTGGCGATCTCCCGCCATGTTCCGGTGTCATCTTGTTGTTCGACGATCACCTTGCCGACGGCGGGCGTGGAATTGTGTACGATGAACTGCAGCTGCCAGCGCCCGCAGACCGGCGAAGCTCCGGCGACCAGCGCCGGGTTGCGGCGAACGGCCGCCAGCCATTTCTGCCAATCCTTCAAACGCTCCGCGTCCCGTTTGAGCAGGATTTCATTCTGACCCGACCGCCTGGAATCGCGCGTTCGCCGCCACATGGCGCGCGCGGCGGCGGTGCCTGTTTTTAATTCGCGTCCGAACTGCCGGCTCTCGGCGCGCAAGGCGGCCAATTCGCTGTGCACCGCGACCTCATCGCCTTGGGTAAAAAGCCGGCGACACTTGAATACGGCACGGGCCGCCTGTCGGACAAAGACGTCACGTCGCGCCAAATAGAGCCGAAAGGCGAGGCTGGTCGCCAACGACGCCGGCCACGTGAGGCTGCTTTCCTGGATGCGTTCGAAGAAACGACGCTCCACCAGGTAGGGTTTCACCGACTCCTGGCCTGCAAACACGTCCCAGCGATCATTGATCTGCCACCGGGCATAGCCGGCAAATGCGTGCTCGTCTGCGGCGAGCAGAGTCCGGGCGTGTGCGCGGGAAGTTTCCGCCGGGAAGCAGCGCTCCAGTCCTTTGGCCAGCATCGTGGTGGCGTCATCGTGTGCAGGATCGAGCCAGAGATTCGCCGCGGCAGCATCGACCACGGTCGTGGTTTCCAGCGCGAGCCGGTAAGCTTCCCACGAAGTGACGAGCATGCCGTCGGCTTTGAGCGCCCGGCAGCGCTGCCACCAGGAACGAATGTTTGCCAGGCGATCGCCGAAAACCGGCAGCGGTTCGTAGCGGAACGCGCCATTCATCGGACAGCCGTAGTAGTGGATGCCTTGCTTGTGCAAGGCCGGGAAAAGATCGCGCTCGGCAAAGTTGAAAAACTCCACGCGGGGTTTGTGGCTGAATGGATAATAGTACCAGTCGTAGGCCGTGATCCCACGCGGCAGCTGCGGGATGGCTTCCGGCACGAAGTACAGCATGTCCGCCCACAGGCCGAGCTGCAGGTCGTGCCGCGTGGCAAGCTGGTGGAGCCGGTTCACATGGCCGGCGAAGTGGCCGGCGAGTCCAACCCGGGCGACCTCTTCCCGGCAGCGCGGGCATTTGCCCAAATGAAATGATTCGTCGAGACCGACATGGACTTTGCCGGCGGTGCAGTAAGGGGCCATGTCCTGCAGCAACTTGGCGGCGACCTCGAGCGTGCGCGGATGCAGCGGACAAATCTGACCGCTCACGAGCGGGTCGCCTTGCGCGTCGCGCAGCTCGTTCAGTTCACGCAGCTCCGGATGCTTGATCAGGTATTGCGTGTGGCCGAGCAGGTTGACGATCGGGACCACACGGATGCCGCACTGCGCCGCCTTCAGGACGAGTTCGCCCAGCTCTTCGTAGGTGTAGGCATCGTCGCGCCCGATGCCGGGCAGGCTGGGGTAGTGCACCGCGTCCTCAAGGTGCAGGTATAATTCCTGGTAGCCCCACGCGGCATAGCGCGGCAGCAGCGCCAGGAGAAAATCCAGTCGCTCGACCTGGCGGGCCAGGTCCCATTGGAACGCGCGAATCATGGCGGGAGGTTCACGGTCCCGCCGGACGGGTTCAACCGCGTTTCTGCACGAGCAGCTGCTCGAGCTTGCGGATGTCGGCGGAGAACACCCGGATGCCTTCCGCCGTCTTCTCGGTCGCCATTGCATCCTCGTTCAGCGCGAAGCGGAAGCTCTTCTCGTCGAAGGAAACCTTCTTGAGGTCGGCGTTCTTTGCGGCGGCCGGATCGAGCTTGCGGGTGAGCGGCGCGGTGCTGGCCTTGAGTTCGCCCAGCAACTGCGGCGAAATGGTGAGCAGGTCGCAGCCGGCAAGCTCGACGATCTCGCCGGTGTTGCGGAACGACGCGCCCATGACCTCGGTCGTGTAACCGAACTTCTTGTAGTAGGCGTAGATCTCCGTGACTGATTTCACGCCCGGATCCTCGATGGCGGTGTAATCCTTGCCGGTGCTCTTCTTGTACCAGTCGAGAATGCGGCCGACGAACGGCGAGATGAGCTGCACTTTGGCCTCGGCGCAGGCGACGGCTTGGGCGAACGAGAAGAGGAGCGTCAGGTTGCAGTTGATCTTTTCTTTCTGCAGCTGCTCGGCGGCCTTGATGCCTTCCCAGGTGGAGGCGAGCTTGATCAGGACACGTTCGCGCGGGATGCCGGCCTTCTCGTAGAGGCCGATGATCTCGCGGGCTTTGGCGATCGAGCCGTCGCGATCGAAGGACAGGCGCGCGTCCACTTCCGTGGAAACGCGGCCCGGGACGATCTTCAGGATCTCGAGGCCGAAAAGCACGAGCACGTGATCGATGATCTTGCCCAGGTCGGCGCCGGTGCCGGCGTCCTTGATCGCCTTGTCGAGCAGCGCGGCGTTGGCCGGCACGGAGGCGGCCTTCAGGATCAGGCTCGGGTTGGTCGTGGCGTCGCGCGGGGCATATTCCTTCATGCTCACGAAGTCGCCGGTATCGGCGACCACGACGGTGAACTGCTTGAGTTGGTCCAGTTGGGTAATGTTGCTCATAGGGAAGGGGCGTTCTCTGAAGTTAAAACACGGGGATGGGCTCGCAAATAGTTTCTCATCCATTCGATGCCACCGGCCTCGTCGCTGAAGGCGCCGTCGAGCTGGGACTCGAACGCGGCGTCGAGCGCCGGTTTGAACTGCGGTCCGGGTGAACGGCCCAAGGCGATCAAGTGGCGGCCTTGGACGATGGGCTTGGGCGCGGCGTGTTCCAGCGTCAGGCGCTGCGCGGCGAGGCGGAGAAAGCCCAGGCGCTTCTCGGTTTCGGCGGAAATCAGCGGCGGCCGTCCCAGGTGATCGGCGCGCATGACGGCCATGAGCTCGTCGAGCGTGGCGGGTTCGATCTTGCGGGCGAGGCGACGGACGGTGGTGTCGCGGTATTCCGCCGGGCCGTCGTGATGCAGCAGGTGGTTCACGACCAGCGGGTGGACATGCGCGACCAACGCGAGCGGCGCCCCGATGCGATGAAGAAACGTATCTGAGAGCGGACCGCCGGCCGGTTCGTGCTCCGGGCTCACCCAGCGCAGCTTGCCGCGGCGCTCGGCCTGTTTGGTCGTGGACGGTTTGCCGAAGTCGTGGGCCAGCACGGCCAGCGACAGCAGGCGGCGCGTTTCCAGGGTGCCGTCGCGCCATGAATCGAGTTTCACCAAAGCATCAAGGCAGCAGCCGGTGTGGACGAACACGTCGCCTTCCGGATGCCACTCTGGCTCCTGCGGCGTGCCGTCGAGCGCGGCGATTTCGGGAAAATGTTTCAGCCAGCCCGTCTGCTTCAGGACAAGCAGGCCAAGTGAGGGCTTCGTGGCCTTCGTCGCCCATTTGTCCCACTCGCCCCACACGCGTTCCACCGGCAGCTCGGCATACGTGCCGGCGATCGAACGGCAGAGTGCGATGGTTTCCGGTGCCAGCGAGAATTCGAAACGGGCGGCGAATTGAAATGCGCGCAACACGCGTAACGGATCCTCCACGAAGGCCGGGCTCGTGTGGCGGAGGATCTTTTTCTTCAGGTCGTCCTGACCGCCGAAAAAATCCAGTAGCCGCTCCTCGAGCGGATCGTACGCCATCGCGTTGATCGTGAAATCGCGCCGTGCCGCCGCCTCGGCTTCCGTCAGCTCGGGATCGGGCGCGACGGCAAAGCCGCGGTGGCCGGCGCCGGTTTTGGATTCACGGCGCGGCAACGCGAAGTCGTACTCCACGCCTTCGATCCGCACTTTCAACACGCCGAAGCTGCGACCGACCACATCGGTGGGACCGAAGGCGGCGAGTGCCCGGCCCATTTTTTCGTAATCGAGCCCATAGACCTCGATATCGAAATCCTTGGCTGCTTCGCCGCGCAGCCAGTCGCGCACACAGCCTCCCACCAAGCGCGGGCGTCCGCCTGCAGCTTGCAGGGCGGCGAGAGCAGCGCGCAGAGGGGGAGGAATTTTCATGCCTTGGGTTGACGGAGGGCCGACCAAACCAAGGTGGCCCAGCCGAGCAACAAAGCCAGCCCGCCGGCGGGCGTCACCGGCCAGAGGAATTTAATCGGGGCGCCGATCGCGAGCAGGTAAAGTGAACCGGAGAAAAAGATGACGCCGAGCGTCCACCAGAAGGCGACGCGGGGCACTTCGACCTCGGTGCGGGTGGACAGGGCCAGCAAAGCCACCGCATGGACGAGTTGATAGAGCACGGCGGTTTTCCAATTTTCCAACCCGCCGGTTGCCTCCAGCGTGGCCTTCAGGCCGTGAGCTCCGAAGGCCCCCAAGGCGACACCCGTCAACCCCAGCAACCCTGCGGACAGCAAAGGAAAGCGAAACGAAGCACTCATGGCGCTGGAGTGTGCTGACATCTAACCTGAAAACAAACCCGGTTTCCGGTTTCAGCGGCGCTATTCGGGTTTCGGAAGGCTCTCATTAAATAGTTATTCACAACGAACTTGGGGCTTTGAGTGGCCTGCCGGTATTTTCTTAGAATGTGAGAGGATGATAGTTGACAGGGTAGGACGAAATCCTTCCCTTGGGCCCCTTTCTGTATGAAAACCTATCTGGCCAAGAACGAGACCAAGCAACCCGCCAAGTGGTATCTGATCGATGCCGAGGGCAAGGTGTTGGGTCGTCTCGCTGTTAAAGCCGCGAATATCCTGCGCGGTCGTCACAAGCCCACTTACACGCCGAACGTCGATACGGGTGACTTCGTTGTCGTGATCAACGCGAGCAAGATCGTCCTTACCGGTAAGAAGGAAGAGACCACCGAGTACATGTCGTTCTCCGGCTACGTCGGCGGCGAGAAGTACCGCAAGCTCACCGATGTCCGCACCCAGAAGCCCGAGTTCATCATCAAGCAGGCCGTGAAGGGCATGCTCCCGAAGAACCGCATCGCGGCCAAGATGCTGACCAAGCTCCGCGTGTTCCCGGGCGCCGCCCACGATCACGAGGCCCAGAACCCCGTTAAGCTTTAAGTTAATCCATGAGCGCTGAATCCTCCGTTTATATCGGCACCGGCCGCCGCAAGTCGTCCACCGCCCGCGTCCGCATCATTGCCGGTTCCGGCAAGACCGTCGTCAACGACCGCAAGTTCGAGGTCTATTTCACCCACGACAATTTCGTCCGCCGCGCCCTCGCGCCGCTCGTCACCGCTGACAGCAAGGACAAGTTCGACGTGTCCGTGAACGTCGCCGGTGGCGGCATCAGCAGCCAGTCCGGCGCCGTTGCCCATGGCATCGCCCGCGCTCTCCTGAAGTTCAATCCCGAGCTCCGCGTCACCCTGAAGAAGGCCGGTCACCTCACCCGTGACCCGCGCGAAAAGGAACGCAAGAAGGCCGGCCAGCCCGGCGCCCGCAAGCGCTTCCAGTTCTCCAAGCGTTAATCCGCTTACCTGGATCCAAGTCTTACCCAAAGCGGAGCGCCTCGCGGCCTCCGCTTTTTCTTTTCCGTCACACGAAACTACTCGATTCCCCTCGGGAATCCCATAATTCTACCGCTCCCTTAAATGAATGTCGGCATTGTCGGCGCGTCGGGCTATTCCGGCGAAGTTCTGGTCAAGACCCTCCTCGGTCACCCGCAGGTCAAACTGACGGCGGTCACGTCACGGCAACACGCGGGCAAGCCCGTGTCCCAGCTGATTCCCTCGCTGCGCGGCACCGCGGCCGAGCAGCTCAAGTTCATCGACTCCGATGCCGCCGCGCTCGCCGCGCGCAACGACGTCGACCTCTGGTTCCTCGCCTTGCCGCACGGCGCCGCCGCCGACTTCGCCAAGGCCCTCGTGCCGGCCGGCCGCAAGGTCGTCGACCTCAGTGCCGACTTCCGCATCGCCGACCTCGCGACCTACGAAAAGTACTACGGCTCGCACCACGCTCCCGCGCTGCTGTCGTCCACCCGCTTTGTTCTGCCCGAGCTCACGGACCCGAAATGGAAATCCGAGATCAAGCTCGCCGCCGCGCCCGGCTGCTACCCGACGAGCACGCTCGTCCCGCTCGCGCCGCTGCTCAAGGCGGGTATCGTTTCCCAGGAGCACATCGTCGTTAATTCCTTCAGCGGCGTCAGCGGTGCCGGCAAGAAGGTCGACGAGTTCTATCTCTACGTCGAACGCGCCGAGAGCGCCAAGGCTTACGGCCTCGTGAAACACCGCCATATCGCCGAGATCGAGGAACAGCTTTCCGGTTTCGCGGGCGCGAAGATTGTCCTGCAGTTCAATCCGCACCTCGCGCCGATGCGGCGCGGCATCATCACGACGATCACGGTGCCGGCGGCGAAGGGTGCGACGATCGAGTCGCTCTATGCCGCTTGGCAGGCCGCCTACGCAGGCAAGCCGTTCGTCTCGATCCTGCCGAGCGGCGAGACGCCGGATTCGGCGCACGTCACCGGTACGAACCGCGTCGACATCTCCGCGGTGTACGATGCGCGCACGAACAATTTCGTTATCACCTCTGCCCTCGACAATCTCGTCAAGGGTGCCAGCGGCCAGGCTGTGCAGATCATGAACCTGTGGCTCGGACTCCCCGAGACCGCGGGATTGCTTTGAATTAGTCATCCATGACCCAACTGACTGTTACCCTTGATAGCGCCGGCATCACCGATGTCCCCGGCTTTGATGCCGCCGGCGTGGCCTGCGACATTCGCGACAAGAACGACCTCAAGCGCCTCGACCTCGCGCTGCTCTTCTCGCTCCGTCCCTGCACCGCAGCCGGTACCTTCACCACCAATCAGGTGAAAGCCGCCCCGGTCCTGCTTTGCCAGAAGCACCTCGCGCACGGCGGGCCGTTCCACGGCATCGTCGCGAACTCCGGCAACGCCAACGCCTGCACCGGTCCCGAGGGCCTCAAGGACGCGCAGACCACCGCGCAGCGCATCGCCGCTTCGCTCAATCTCAAGCCCGACGCCTTCTTCGTTTGCTCGACCGGCCGCATCGGCCAGCCGCTGCCGATGGCCAAGTTGCTCAAGGGCCTCGAGCGCACGGTGACCGACAAGGGGCGCACGCCGGAGCACGGCACGCGCGCTGCGAGCGCCATCCTCACTTCCGATACGCGCCCGAAGACCGTCACGGTCAGCTTCACCTACGACGGCAAGAAGCACTTCGTCTCCGGCATCGCCAAGGGCGCCGGCATGATTCAGCCGAATATGGCGACGATGCTGGCGTTCCTCGCCACCGATTTCTCCGTGCCGCGCAGCTTCCTGCAGAAGACGCTTTCCGAAGCCGTCAGCGGCACCTTCAACTGCATCACGGTCGACGGCGATATGAGCACCAACGACACCGTGCTGATGCTGGCCAACGGCCATTCCGGCGTGAGCGTCGGCGACAAGAGCCCGCGCGAACTGCGCGTGCTGTTCGCTGAGGCCGTCTGGAAGGCGTGCGAAGCGCTCGCGGAAAAGATCGTGGCCGACGGCGAGAAGATCACGAAGGTCGTCGAGCTGAAGGTCCAGGGCGCCGCCTCGTCCGAGGACGCCGAGAAGATCGCGCGCGCGATCGGTAACTCGCTGCTCGTGAAATCCTCTTGGTACGGCGAGGACCCGAACTGGGGCCGTCTGGCCGACGCCGCCGGTTACGCTGGCGCCAAGCTGGTCGAGGCGAAGCTGGACATCCTTTACAACGACACGCCCGCGATGACGGCCGGCAAGCCGCACCCGGACCTGAAGCCGAAGTGGAAAGAGATCGTGAAAGCCAAGCGCTTCACCATCACGCTCAATCTGCATCTCGGCAAAGCGTCGTTCCGCCTGCTCGCTTCCGATCTCACGGAAGGCTACGTGAACTACAACAAGAGCGAGTGAGGATGGCACGCGCTGGTCCCAGCGCGTTTTCAAGAGCTTCGAACCCGCGCGTTGAGGTCAACGCGCTCCACCTTTCGTCGCCGTTTCGTTGCTCAATAATCGCTTGCAGTCGCGGGCGGTAGGCCCCCACATATCCGAAATATTTTCCGACGCCACGCGCTGGATTTCTCCGCGCGTACCACGTCGAAAACAACAAAACAAAAGATACGTCACGCATCATGCTTCCCTTCAAAAACAAGATCCTGTTCGTCGGTTACGGCGCCGTTGCCGAGTGCACGCTCCCGATTCTCTTCAAGCACATCAAGGTGCCCGCGAAGAATGTCACCGTGATGGATTTCGCGGACAAGAAGGCCAAGCTCGCGAAGTGGGTTAAGAAGGGCGTGAAGCACGTGAAGGATCGCGTGACCGAGAAGAACATGACGACGCTGCTCGCGAAGTACGTCGGCCCGGGCGACATCCTCATCGACCTCGCCTGGAACATCGACGCCTGCGAGATCCTGCAGTGGTGCCACGACAACGGCGTGCGCTATATCAACACCTCGACCGAGCTCTGGGATCCGTACGCTTCCGGCAGCCACCCGACCGAGAAGACCCTTTACTGGCGCCACATGAACCTGCGCCGCATGACCGCGAAGTGGAAGGAGAAGGGCCCGACCGCCGTCATCGAGCACGGCGCCAACCCCGGCCTCATCTCGCACTTCGTCAAGCAGGGCCTCATCGACATCGGCAACCGCCTCATCAAGGACGGCAAGGCCAAGGGCGCCCGCGCCAAGAAGATCGCCAGCCTCATCGCCGCCGGCACGTTCAACGAACTCGCGCAGGAACTCGGCGTGAAGGTCATTCACTGCTCCGAGCGCGACACGCAGATCACCGACAAGCCGAAGGAGATCGACGAGTTCGTGAACACCTGGTCGATCGAAGGCTTCCGCGAGGAAGGCACCACGACCTCCGAAATGGGCTGGGGCACGCACGAGAAGACGCTCCCGAAGCACGCCTTCCAGCACAAGCAGGGCCCGAAGAACCAGATCTGTCTCGCGCAGATGGGCATCAACGTCTGGGTCCGCTCCTTCGTGCCGAACTGGAACATCCTCGGCATGGTCGTCCGCCACGGCGAGGCCTTCACCATCTCCGACGCGCTCACGGTCTGGAAGAACGGCAAGGCCGTCTACCGCCCGACGATGCACTACGCGTACTGCCCGTGCGACGAGGCCATCGCCTCGCTGAACGAAATGCGCGGCTACAACTACCACCTGAACGAGAACCAGCGCATCATGAACGACGAGATCACCAAGGGCGCCGACGTCCTGGGTGCGCTCATCATGGGCCACGAGTACAACTCCTGGTGGGTCGGTTCCGACCTCAGCATCGAGGAATCCCGCCGCCTGGTCCCGCACCAGAACGCCACCACGATGCAGGTCGCGATCTCGGTCGTCGCCGCTTCGATGTGGATGATCGAGAACCCGACGGAAGGCGTCGTCGTCCCGGACCAGATGCCGCACGACTACATCCTCAAGATCTCCAAGCCGTACCTCGGCAAGTTCATCTCCAAGCCGTACGACTGGACCCCGCTCAAGAACCGCGACGTCACGTTCGACAAGTTCAACAAGGCTGACCTCGACCGCAAGGATCCGTGGCAGTTCAAGAACTTCCTCGTGACCGACGCCGGTTGATCCAGCGATGATCTCCAAGGCCCGCCTCCAGCAGCTCGCGAAGAAACACGGCACGCCGCTGTTCATCATCGACCACGATGCGCTGCGGGCGGCCTACCGGCAGTTCCGCAAGCACCTGCCGCGCATCCAGGTCTACTACGCCGTCAAGGCGAACCCGGATCCCATGATCGTGCGCACCCTCTTTCAGGAGGGTGCCAGCTTCGACGTCGCCTCGATGCCGGAGTTCAAGATCGTCTACGACAACATCAAGAAGATGCCGGCGAAGCAGCGCCAGCAGTGGATCTGGGACAAGATCATCTACGCGAACCCGACGAAGCCGACTGACACGCTCGAGCAGCTCAACAAGTACAAGCCGCTCGTCACCTTCGACAACCTCGAGGAGATCCATAAGATCAAGAAGCACGCGCCGGACGCCGGCCTGTGCCTTCGTCTCAAGGTTCCGAACACCGGCGCGATGGTGGAACTCTCGTCCAAGTTCGGCGCGATGCCGGGCGAGGCCGTCGATCTCATCCTCGCGGCCGACAAGCTCGGCCTCACGGTCGAGGGCATCAGCTTCCACGTCGGCAGCCAGACGACCAACTTCGACAACTACGTCCAGGCGCTCAACCTGACGGCCAACATCTTCCAGGAAGCCCGCGCTCGCGGCTACACGAAGATGAACCTGCTCGATATCGGCGGCGGCTTCCCGGCTCCGTACGACTCTTCCGTTCGTCCGTTCGCCGAGCTGGCCAAGGTCATCAACACCGAGCTCGACCGCCTTTTCCCGAAGGACATCCAGGTGCTCGCCGAACCCGGCCGCTTCCTCGCCGCCGTCACCGGCACGAGCGTCTCGTCCGTCATCGGCAAGGTCGTGCGCGAGGGCAAGTCGAGCTACTACATCAACGACGGCGTGTACCACACGTACTCCGGCGTGATCTTCGACCACTGCAAGTATCCGGTCATGGCTTTCAAGAAGGGTCCGACAAGCCTCAGCTCCGTCTTCGGCCCGACTTGTGATGCGCTGGACGTCGTCTCGATGGCGGAAAATCTGCCGAACCTCGAGCGCGGCGACCTGGTCTACAGCATCAACATCGGCGCCTACAGCCACGCGTCGGCCACGTACTTCAACGGCTTCCCGCCGGCGAAGGTCGTGCACGAGAATCTGTAAGACATGAACATCCCCGATCTGATCGCGAAGGCGAAGGTCCTCCACGAGGCCCTGCCTTACATCCAGGATTTCCGCGGCTCCACGTTCGTCGTCAAGTACGGCGGCAGCTTCATGGACGATCCCGACCCGACGGTGCGCAAGCGCGTCGCCACGGACATCGCGTTCCTCGCGGCGGTCGGCATCAACGTCGTCGTCGTGCACGGCGGCGGCAAGGCGATCAGCCGCGCGATGGACGGCGCGGGCCTGAAGCCCAATTTCATCAACGGCCTGCGCGTCACCGACGAGGCGACTATCGCCATCGTGAAGAAGACGCTCGACGAGGTCGTGAACAAGGATGTGTGTGACACGCTCACCGCAGTGCGCGCCAACCCGAAGGGCATGCCTGGCGACAGCGTGATCGTGTGCGAAAAGCTCAAGGTCGACGACGACGGCAAGCCGACCGATCTCGGTTACGTGGGTGATGTCACCGAGATCAAGGTGAAGCTCATCAAGAAGGAGATCGCCGAAGGTTTCATGCCCGTGATCTCGCCGGTCGCGGAAGGCCTCGACGGCAAGCCGTACAACGTGAACGCCGACGTCGCGGCCGGCCGCGTGGCCAGCGCGCTGCGCGCCCGCCGTCTCGTGTACATGAGCGACGTCCCCGGCCTGCTCGAGGACTACCACAATCCGGATTCTCTGATTTCCACGGTGAAGGTGAGCGACGTCGAAGGCCTCAAAAAGCGCGGCGTGATCGACAAGGGCATGCGCCCGAAAGTGCAGAGCGCCGTGAAGGCGTTGCAGGACGGCGTGCAGCGCGTCCACCTGATCGACGGCCGCATGCCGCACAGCCTCCTGCTCGAGATCTTCACCGACAAAGGTGTAGGTACCGAAATTGTGCACGGCTGAGCCGGCGCGCCGGCCCAATGCGGGCGTGCATTCGGTTCCGGTTTTCGTAGGCTCCTGTCTTTCCTTTTCCCATGTCGCAGCCTTCCATCGTCCGCACGAATACCGCCGAGCTTTATGATTCCTATGTCATGAAGAACTACGGGCGTCCCGCGCTGACGCTCGTGCGCGGCAAGGGCGTTTCGGTGTGGGACGACACCGGCAAGGAATACCTCGATTTCACGTCGGGCGTGGCGGTTGCCGCGCTTGGCCACTGCCATCCGGTGTGGGTGGAGGCGATCCGGCAACAGGCCGGTGAGCTCATCCACGTCAGCAATCTCTTCCGCCATCCGAACCAGGGCGAGCTCGCGCGGCGCATCGTCGGTTACGCCGGACCGGGCCGGGTTTTCTTCTGCAACAGCGGCACCGAGGCCAACGAAGGCCTGCTCAAGCTCGCACGCCTGCACGGCATGCGGAAGGCTGGCGTCGAGGGGAAGTGCATCAAGGTCATCGGCGCCAAGCACGCATTCCATGGCCGCACGTTCGGCGGCATGAGCGCCACGCCGCAGGAAAAGATCCAGAAGGGCTTCCGTCCGCTGGTGCCGGGCTTCGCCTTTGGCGAGCTCAACAACCTGCAGAGCTTCGCCGACCTGATCGACGAGGACACCGCCGCGATCTTCGTGGAGACGATCCAAGGCGAGGGCGGCGTCACGCCCTGCACCGACGAGTTTCTCTGGGGCCTGCGCAAGCTGTGCGACCAGCACAACCTGCTGCTCATGCTCGACGAAGTGCAGTGCGGCGTCGGTCGCACCGGAACGTTCTACGCCTTCCAGCACACCGGCATCCGGGCCGATGCGATCGGCATGGCCAAGGGCATCGCCGGCGGCTACCCGATGGGCGCCATCTGGGCGGCTGAGAAGCACGCCGACCTTTTCACCCCGGGCAGTCACGGTTCCACCTTCGGCGGCACGCCGCTCGCCTGCGCGGCGGCGCTCGCGGTGCTGAACGTGTTGGAGAAGGAAAACCTGCTCGAGAAGGTGTGCACGAACGGCGCCGCCTGGAAAGCCGAGCTGGAGAAGCTCACCGTGGAATTTCCGCAATTCGTCAAGGCCGTCACCGGTCGCGGCTACATGCTCGGCCTCATCGTCGAGGGCGAACTGGCTCCGTACACCAACGCCCTGCGCGACGCCGGCCTGCTCGCCCCCACGGCCGGCACCAGCACGATTCGTTTGCTGCCCCCGCTCATCGCCTCGCCGGCCGAGCTCGCAAAGGCCACGGCCATCATCCGGTCCGTGCTGGCCGCGAAAAAGTAAGGACGCACGCCATGCAGCATTTTCTCAAGGAGACGGATTTTTCCCGGAAAGAAGTGGCGGAAATTTTCGCACTTGCCCGGAAGCTGAAGCGCACGCGCGGCAAGCACGCCAAACTCCTTGCCGGCCAGACGTGGGCGATGATCTTCGCCAAATCGAGCACGCGCACGCGCGTGTCGTTCGAGGTCGCGATCCATGAGCTCGGCGGCAATCCGCTTTTCCTCAATACGAACGACATCCAGATCGGCCGCGGCGAGACAATCCACGACACCGCCAAGGTGCTGTCGCGTTTCGTGCACGGCCTGATCGTGCGCACTTATGCGCAGTCCGACCTCGAGCAGCTCGCGGAACACGGTGGCCTGCCGGTGATCAATGCACTCACGGACTACCTGCATCCCTGCCAGATCTACACCGATGCCTTCACGGCCGCTGAGCGCTGGGCAGGCCCGAAGGGCGATCTGCTCGGTTCACTCAAGGGCCGCAAGATCGCCTTCCTCGGCGATACGCGGTTCAACATGGCCAACTCCTGGATCCTCGGCGCGCATCTCTTCGGCATGAAGGTCATGCTGGCCGGCCCGAAGAACTACGTGCCGGGTGAAACGATCATGGAAGAGGCCATGAAGATCGGGGCCGAATTCGATTTCACGACCGATCCGCGCGAGGCGGTTGAGGGTGCGGATATCGTCTACACCGACGTCTGGACCAGCATGGGACAGGAGCAAGAGAAAGCGAAGCGGCACAAGCTGCTCATGCCGTATCAGGTGAACGAAAAACTTTTCGCGCTGGCGAAGAAGGATGCCTTTTTCATGCACTGCCTGCCGGCGCATGCGGGCGAGGAAGTCACGCAAGGCGTCCTCGACAATCCGCGCTGCATTATCTTCGACGAGGCGGAAAACCGCCTGCACGTGCAGAAGGCGATCCTCGCCGCCCTGGCCGGCGGCCTTTAAGGGCTGGGGTTGGCCTCGAGGATGTAGCTGACGCGGGCGCCGGAACCGCTGCCGATCTTGATGAACAGCCCGGTGGCCAGGTTGCCATCGTCGAGCTTGGCATCGATCTCCTGCAGCTGTTCGTCGGAAATCGTTGGGCCCGAGATGGAGATGCCGGCTACGAACTCGGCACGATTCAAGTCCCAGTTCCAGCGTCCACCGATGCCGGTGGTGGCCGCTTTCCAGACATCTTCCTTGAAAGTCGCGCTCATGCCAGTCGGCACCACGCCGGCGCTGGCGTTTGCCGGCCAGGAGCCATTTTGAGAAGTGTAGATCTCGAAGGCCTGCGCGAAGACGCGAAAATCGTTTATGATGCGCGAATTTTGGGTGGCACGCTGCGTGCGCTGGAAAGCGGGAAGAGCGAGCGCGGCGAGCAGGCCAATGATCGCGACGACGACCATGATTTCAACCAAGGTGAAAGCACGGGAGGCAACATGGCGGGGCCGTTGGGAGGCGTTGCGCATGAGGGGCGGAGGGTGAGGGCAGCATCGTCTGTGATTCCCCAAAAGCAACGTTCCTGACTGTAACGCGTGGGTAATACGCGATTTTTACTTTGCCCGCGGGGACGCTCATCACCAACACTGCCCCTCCAATATGAAGATCGTTCTCGCATACTCAGGCGGCCTAGACACTTCCGTCATCGTTAAGTGGCTGAAGGAAACCTACGACGCGGAAATCGTCACGTTCGCCGCCGACATCGGCCAGGAAGAAGAGCTCAACGGTTTGCCGGCCAAGGCCCGCAAGACCGGTGCCTCGAAGCACTACACGCTCGATCTCGTCGAGGAATTTGCCCGCGACTTCATCTACCCGATGATCCGCGCCAACGCGATCTACGAGGGCCAGTACTATCTCGGCACGTCGATCGCCCGTCCGCTCATCGCGAAGGCGCAGGTCGAAATCGCGAAGAAGGAAAAAGCCGACACGGTCGCGCACGGCGCCACCGGCAAGGGCAACGACCAGTGCCGCTTCGAGCTGACTTACATGGCGCTCGATCCGCGCCTCACGATTCTCGCGCCGTGGAAGATCGAGGAGTTCCGCGAGGAATTCCCCGGCCGCGCCGAGATGATCGAGTACTGCCGCACCCACAAGATCCCGGTCGAGGCTTCGCTGAAGAAGCCGTACTCGATGGATCGCAACCTTCTCCATATTTCCTACGAAGCCGGCATCCTCGAGGATCCGTGGTTCGATCCGACGACCAAGGAGAACAAGGGCATGTTCAAGCTCTCCGTTTCGCCGGAAGACGCGCCGAACAAGGCCGAGTACGTCGAACTCGATTTCGTGCAGGGCAACTGCGTCGCGGTGAACGGCAAGAAGCTGTCCCCGGCCGGCGTGTTGAAGACGCTCAATAAACTCGGCGGCAAGCACGGCATCGGCCGCGTCGATCTTGTCGAGAACCGCTTCGTCGGCATGAAGTCGCGCGGCGTCTACGAGACTCCGGGCGGCACGATTCTCATGCAGGCCCACCGCCAGGTGGAGTCGCTCACGATGGACCGCGAGGTCATGCACCTGCGCGACTCGCTCATCCCGAAATATGCCGAGCTGGTTTATTACGGGTTCTGGTTCGCCCCCGAGCGCGAGGCGCTGCAGGCGCTGGTCGACGAGTCGCAGAAGCACGTCACCGGCACCGTCCGCCTCAAGCTCTACAAGGGCAATATCATCACCTGCGGCCGCAAGTCGAAGTACTCGCTCTACGACATGAACATCGCGTCCATGGAGGGCGTGAAGTCGTGGTACAACCAGAGCGACTCGACCGGCTTCATCCGCCTGAACGGCCTGCGCCTGCGCGCCCGTTACTTCGCCCAAGGCAGCCCGAAGCGCTGAGCGCTGCGCCTTGGCGCGCCAAATTGGTGTTTCGTCGCAAATAACCCGCGCGGAGGCGCGCGGGTTCCGATGATTGCGTCGATCGGCCCTCACCGGCACGATCGACACAATCTCGATGACTTCGACCTCCCGCGTGCACTGGTGGACGACGCTGGCATTGGCCAGTGCGGTCGCCTTGCTGCTGGCCGTTTTTCTCGGGCCGCGGAAATCGCTGGCTGTGCTGCCGCGGCCGCCGGGGGACGAGAACGTGCTGCGCGTTGCCTACGTGCAGGACCTGCAGATCGATCCACATCGCCGGACTTTTCCGTTCACGGTGCAGAACCAGTTTATCCTGAGTCTGTGGGAGCCGCTCATCGAGTGTGATCCCGAGACCGGCCAGCCGCAGCCGGCGGCGGCGGAGGGATGGACCTGGTCCGCCGACCGCCTCACGCTCACGCTGAAGCTCCGCCACGATGGCCGTTGGAGCAACGGCGACCCGGTCACGGCGCAGGATTTCGTTCGCGCCTGGCAGCGACTGCTCCGCCAGGACATGGACGTCGCCGGCGTTTTGTTTCCGCTCAAGAACGCGGCGGCGTTCCGCGAGGGCAAGGCGAGCGCGGCGGAGCTCGGGGTGCAGGCGGTCGACGATTTCACGCTGCGCCTGACCTTGGCGGGCATCCGCTCCACGCTGGTTACCGAGCTCGCCGATCCGCTGCTCTCGCCTTTGCATCAATCCACGGCGGCGGTTCTCGCAGGAAAAAACTTCTGCCATCAGCCCGAAAGTTTGGTGACCAACGGGGCTTTCTGCCTCGAGCAAGCCGATGACGAGGGCTTTCGGCTGCGGGCCTCGCGTCAGTATCGCGACCACGCCAGCGTCAAACTCGCGGGCGTGGCCTTTGTGCGCGCAGACTCCTTGAAGATGGCGCGCCTGTTGGTCGCGGCAGGGAAGGTGGATCTGCTGGGGCCCATGCCCGAGGGGCGGCTTGCGGCTTTGCCTACGGAGCGCGAAACGATCGAGGCGACTGAGACAACGCTCGTGGTCAGTACACTGGATTTAAACACCAAGCGCGGGCCCTTGCAGGATCTCCGCGTGCGCAGGGCGCTGGCGCTGGCCCTGGATCGTGCGGGATCGATTCGCGCGGCGGCACCCAACCTGATGGTGCCGGCTTTTGCCTGGGTGCCGGACATGCCCGGCCGGCCCGCGATGAAAATTCTTTCGGAGAATCCACAGGAAGCCCGGCGGTTGCTGGCCGAGGCGGGATATGGTGGCGGTCGGGGTTTTCCCGTGTTGCGCATGCCGGTTTCCCCATCGTGGCGGGCTTACACGTATCTGCAGGATTGGACCGACCGCTGGTATCAGGAGCTGGGCATCCGCACGTACATGGCGGTGGAAAGCGACGCGCGCCGGATGGAGACGATCAACACCGGGAACTACGACATCATCTTCAACGGCCTGATCGCCACGGTGCCCGATGCCGGCGACATGCTCGCGGCTTTCACGATGCCGGGCACGTACAATGCCACGCACTGGGAAGATGCCGAGGTCAGCCGCCTTTTGGGCGAAGCCGATCGGAAAACCGGCGGCGAGCGCCTGGCTTTGTTGGAGCAGGTTGAGCGGCGCGTCATGGCGGCGGTGCCGACCATCCCCATGATGTTCGAGTATCGCCGCACGCTGCTGGCCCGCGAAGTCAGCGGCTGGTACGCCGATCCGCTGGGACGGCAGTCGCTCAAGCGGCTTTCCATCCAGCAACCGCCGGTGAAATCCAAAACCAAGGAAACGCTGTGACGGACAACCATCCCTGGCGGGAATATTTCAAAGGCTGGAAATTGTGGGCCGCGCTCTGGCTTGCGGGCTCGATCGTGCTGCTGGCGCTGCTGCTCATCGACGCCCGCTCGTGGCTGGCGGGTGCGCCCCAGGCGTCATTCCGCGAAACCCATCTCTACCGGTGGCCGGCCGAGATTCTCTGGTGGTTCCTCGCTCCGCTCGTCCTCTGGTTGCAGGCCCGTCTTAATTTGGACCGCCGCTGGCCCATCGCGTTGCTGTTGCACGGCTTGATGGCCGTTTTGATCACGGGAATTTTCCTCTCCGTCGACGCGGTCCGTTTGCTGGTTTCCAACCATCTGCCGTGGTCGTTCCTGCCGGTGATCGTGCAGGACCTGCGCACCGCCGGCCGGTGGAGTTACACACCGCTGTTGATTTATTGCATGGTGATCTTCGCCTTGTACGCGATCGGCTTCTACCGCGAGTTGCGGGCCGGACAGCAGCTCACGGGTGAGCTGCGGCTCGCCAATGCCCGGCTTGAGACACGGCTGGTGCGGGCGAGCCTCGACGCGTTGAAGATGCAGCTGCACCCGCATTTCCTGTTCAACACGCTGAACTCGATCACCGGCCTGATTCGCAACAACCGCTCGCGCGAGGCGGAAGATGTCGTGGTCGGCCTCGGTGATCTCCTGCGCCGGGCGCTCGAACACCGCCAGGAGGCAATGGAAACCCTGGAGCTGGAGCTGGAATTTCTCGGCCGCTACTTCGAGATCGAGCGCATCCGCTTCCAGGACCGGCTGCAGATCGAGTACGACATCAACCCCGAGTGCCTGAAGGCCGCCGTACCGTCCCTGTTGCTGCAGCCGCTGGCGGAGAACGCCATGAAGCACGGCATCTCGCGCGATCCCGCGGCCCGGTTGTTGCGCATCGCGGCGCGCCGGGAAAATTCGCAGCTGATTCTGACCGTCTATAACGACGGCCCGCCGCTCCCCCGGGATGAGTTGATCGAGGGCCCGGGCATTGGGGTACAAAACACCCGCGCCCGTCTGCACATGCTCTACGGTGACGAAGCCCGCTTTGAACTGCGCGACCAGCCGCCTCGCGGCGTGCTCGCGAGGATCACCCTGCCTTTCAACACAACCCCCGCCCAATGACCACGACCACGTCCATCATCCGCGTTCTGATCATCGACGATGAGGTGCTCGCTCGCCAGAACGTCGAAGCCTTGCTGCGTTCCGATCCCGACATCCAAGTCCTCGCGCAATGCAGCACCGGCCAGCAGGCCATCGAGGCCATCAAGCAGCACCAGCCCGAGCTGATCTTCCTCGACGTGCAGATGCCGGGCATGTCCGGCTTTGAGATCCTCACCAAGATCCCGCCGGCGCTGCTGCCGCAGATCGTCTTTGTCACCGCCCACGACCAATTCGCGCTGCAGGCGTTCGAGGTGCATGCGATCGACTACGTGCTCAAACCGTTCAATCGCGCGCGCTTCGCCGCCGCGCTGAACCGGGCCAAGTCCGCGGTGCGCAATCTCGATCGCGAGGAACTCGCCCGCCGGCTCGACAGCATCATGCAGGCGCTGCAACGGTTGAAGACCAGTGGTGCGACGGAGGAGGGCATCGCCACGGCGCGCCCGCGGGAGGATGACCAGCGTCTCTTCATCCGGTGTGATGGCGAAATCCACATGCTGGCGCCGGGTGACATTCTTTGGATCGAATCCGATGGCGACTATGTACGCCTGCATTCCACCGACAAATCGCGCTTTGTCCGCATGTCGCTGCAGAAGATGATGGAGCGACTCGATCCAAAGCACTTCGTGCGCATCCACCGTTCCACGATTGTGAACCTGCGGCATATGAAGAAGGCCGGCCCGGCGCTCTATGGCGAATACACGGTCGAACTCACCACCGGCATCAAGCTGCGCGTGAGCCGCACCTTCGTGCACGAGCTCAAGGCGCATCTCTAATGCATCGCGGATTCTTGGTGCTTGGACGCGCGACCGTTGCCTCGGCTGCAGCGGCGGATTGGTTGCCGGCATGAAAACATTTTTTGCACTGCTGGCGGCTTCCATTCTCACCGGTCTTTCGCTCGGGGCCCAGACACCGCCATTGCCATCGGAGGCAGCGCAATTCGATTTCTGGGTCGGAGATTGGACGGTGAGCCTGCCCGACGGAAAGCCTGCGGGAGAAAACCATATCGAGAAAATCGGCGCCGGCTGGGGCCTGCTGGAAAACTGGACGGGCGCGGGCGGCGGCACCGGCAAGAGCCTCAACACGTGGCTGCCGGATAAAAAACAGTGGCGCCAGTTCTGGGTTGGAAACGGCGGTGCCTTGGAGCTGACGGGCGGACTGAATGCGCACGGCGAAATGGTGCTCACAGGTACCACCGCCACGGCGTCCGGCGCTTCGCAGCAGGAACGCATCACCTGGACGCCCAATGCCGACGGCTCGGTGCGTCAACTCTGGCAGCAGTCGGCTGACGGCGGCGCCACCTGGACCACCGCCTTCGACGGGCTCTACCGGAAGAAATCCCGGTAGAAGTGCGGAGAAAAAATCAGAACAGCGACTGCGCAGCGACACCCACGGCGGTGATCGGGCCTTGGTCGCCCAGGCCGTCGATCATGCGGTCGGCCTTCTTCATCGTGCTCTGCACGTCTTTGTAGAGTGTGTCGTCGCTGATGAGTTTGCCGAGCGTGCCTTGGCCGCTGTTCAGCTTGGTCGAGACTTCCTTCAGATTGTTGACCGAGACCTTCAGGTTCTCGGCGGTCGCCGGATCATAGAGGAGAACGCCGAGCGCGCCCTTGCCGCTCTTCACGTCGGCCACGATGCCCTTGGTGTCGCTCATGAACGTGCGGGCGTCGGTGGCGGCGAGCTTGATCTCGCCCACGGAGGCCAGGAGTTCGTCGTGCAGCTTCGGATCATTGACCAGTTTGCCGAGCGTACCTTCGGAGTTTTTGATCTTGGAGGTGATGTCCTGAAGGTTGGAGATCGTCTCGGTCAGCTTCGGACCGTTGTCGGTTACGATCTTGTCGATCTTGCTGAACATCGACGAGGAACCTTCGCCGCCGCCGAGCGCCTTGCTGACGCCGTCGGCAACGGACTCGAGCTTGGCACCGAGCGAGCCGAGTTGCGCGATGACCTCGTTCATGTCCGGGGTGTTCTTGGTTTTGATCTCACCGCCATCGGCGATGAAGTTGCCCGACCGGCCGAAGCTGACGGCGAGATGCTGGGAACCCAGGAGGCTGGACGTCTCGACGGAAGCGACGGCGTCGTCGGGGATCTTCACCTTCGGGTTGATCGTCAGCACCGCCTCGACGCGCTGGTTGCCCAGGCGGGTGTCGGCGACGGAGCCGATCTTGACGCCGGCCATAAGCACGTCGTCGCCGGTCTTGAGCCCCTTGAGATTGGGGAAGGGCGCCACGACCTTGTAACCTTCCTTCTTGAAGATCTGGCCGCCGCTGAGCGACTCGAAGGTGATCCAGGCAAGCGCCAGGCCGAGAATGAAGAAAAGGCCTACGCGGATGGTTTGCTGATTGTTATTCATGGGAGTTCTCCAGGTGCTTAAAGCGGGGATTCTTGAGGTCGATGACCGGATGCAGGAAGTTGGCGATGGCGGGATCGGACGGATTCTTGAAGTCGGCGGGTGTGCCGACGGCCTTGATCTTGCCGTCCATGATGAAGGCGATGCGGTCCGCGATGCTCATGGCGAGCATCCGATCGTGGGTGACGACAATGCTGGTGACCGCGGTCTGCTCGCGCAGGGTCGCGATGATTTCGCTGATCGTGGCGGACATCACCGGATCGAGTTCCGAGGTGGGCTCGTCGTAGAGCAGCAGCTGGGGTTCCATCACCAGCGCGCGCGCGATGGCGACGCGCTTGCGCATGCCACCGGAAAGCTCGGAGGGGAATTTGTTCGCGGCCTTCTCGAGCGAAAGGATGGTCAGCGCGTTCATCACGCGCTCGCGGATGCCGCTCTCCTTGGCCAGGCGGTGTTCGCGCGGGTAGAGCGCGAGGTTGTCGTAAACGGTGAGCGAGTTGAACAGCGCGCCCGCTTGGAAAACCAAGGCGAGGTGAACCTTGTCGCGCGTCGCCGGATCGCCGGCGTCGAACTCGCCGATCTTCACTTCGCCGCTCGTGGCGATTTCCAGACCGGCGATGTGTTTCAGGAGAACGCTTTTGCCGGAGCCGCTGGGGCCCATGATGCAGAAGATCTCGCCGGGCTTTACCTCGAGGTTGATGTCCTTGAGCACGGTCGTCTTGCCGAACTTCTTGTTCAGGCCCTTGACGGTGACGCCGAAGGTTTTGTCGACGAACGGCGTGGCGGTGTAGGAAGTGCTGGTGCTCATGGCGTCAGAGGAGAACCTTGGTCACGAAGTAATCGAGCACGAGGATGAGGATGAGGGAGGCGACGACCGCCTTGGTCACCGAGGCGCCGATCTCACGCGGGCCGCCGCGCGTGTTGAGGCCGGTGTAGCAGCATACGAGCACGATCACGAAACCGAAGACCTCGGCCTTGAAGAGGCCGTCGGTAATGTCGCTCCATTTCATGAAGCGCTTCAGCGCGGCGAAGTAGGCCTCGCTGTCGACCGAGATGAAATGGGTGTATTCGCAGACCAGCGCGCCGCCATACCAGCCGCAGAGGTTGGCGATGATGGCGAGCACCGGCATCATGAAGAGCACGGCGGCGAGACGCGGCAGCACGAGCATGCGCTCAGGCGGGATGTTCATCGTCGTGAGCGCGTCGACCTCCTGGTAAACCTTCATGGAAGCGAGCTCCGCGGTGATGGCTGAACCCACGCGGCCGGCGAGGAGGATGGCGACCATCATCGGCCCCAGTTCGCGGGCCATGGACAGGCCGACCAGCGTGCCGATGAACTGCTTGGCGCCGAAATTTTCCATGCTGTAGCCGCTCTGCAAGGCCAGCACGGCGCCGATGAAGAAGCTGAGGATGGTCACGATCGGCAGCGTCGTGTAGCCGATCAGGTAGCACTGCTCGACGAACCGTGCACGCTGGCGCGGCAGGGTGCCCGCGTACTTCAGCGAGTTCACCAGCAGCAGCACGTTGCCGCCGATGTGGCCGAGGATGGCTTGCAGGTAGTTCATGGCGACTTGGCTGGCGCCACTATGGTGGGTTTCATGTGAAAATCGAATAGGAAGAACCGCCAGCCCGCGCCCGGTTTGCGCTGGAAGCCGAGGAGGCCGCTGCCGAGCGCGATGCGTTTCTGTTCCTCGGCGGCTTCGACGCTGAAGAGCGGCCCGAGATGGAATTCCTTGCCGTCCGGACCGCGGCGGTAGGTGACGGCATTCCAGAGCAGCGAGTGACGCTCGCCGAGCTCCGGCTGGCGATCATAGCGATAGAGTGCGAAGAGCGGCGTCCAGAGCTGACGGACTTCGCGATTGTTCGGGAAGAAAACTTCGAACGGGCTGAGCACCTGCACCTGTTCGCGGCCCGCGCCGTTGTTCCAGGAACTGAACAGCGGCCAGAGATGCCTTTTGCTCGCCGGTTCGGCCGCGGGATTGGTCAGGCTGCGTTGCTCGAGCGACCAGTAGATGAAGAACAGGAACTGGTTTTTCTCCTGCGCGAGGTTGTTGTCGGTATCGTCCCACTTGGCGTGACGGACCAGCGGCCAGAGATACCAGGTCTTGTCGTAGCCCTTGATGTTGGAATGGGTGTAGAACGGCGCCCAGCGGTTGACCTCGCGGCGGTCGCCATGGCCCTGAACGAACAGCGGCCAGAAGTAGCGTTGTTCGTCGTAGCGATAGGGAATGGTGCGGTGAGCATAGCCGAAGAACGGCCACCCATAGGTTTCGCTGATGTAGCCGGGCGCGGTGTCGCGCGCGTAGAAGGGCAGGACGCCGACCTTCACCTCCGGCACGGGCTCGTCGAGGTGGGAGACAGACTTGTAGATCAACGGCCAGAGGTAGAACTGCTTCTCGTAGTCGTTCGCCCGCCCTTGCCGTCCGAAGAGCGGCCAGAACTCGAAACCGTGATAGCCTTCGCCGCCGATGAAGCTCAGGAAGGGCCAGGGCGCGTTGGTGGTCTGCTTCCCGTTCTTGAGTGTCTGGCCGTAAAGCGGGAAGAGCACGAAATTGATCCGGTCCTTGCCGAACCGGTTTTTGATCGTGCCGCCCAGGGGGAACAGCGCCTGATAGTTGCCGGCCGGATTGTCTGCGGAGTGACGCGAGAAATAAAATGGCCAGACGTCGAACTGGTCGTTGGGTTTGGCCGCAGAGCTTTCCGAGGAGCGGAAGTTGACCAGCTGGAAAAACGTGAAGTAGCGATAGCCCGGTTCGTGGCGCCAGCCAAAGAACGGATACAGGAAGTTGCCGGTGGTGACGTCGCCTTCGTGCGTCGTCATGAAGAGCGGGCGGAATCCCTTGGTTTCGGCGCCGTTCGTATGTTGGAAGACAAGCGGCCCCAAGTACTCCGCGGATTCAGCGGGCCCGGTCGGATCGTGGCGTTTCACCAAAAACGGCCAGACGTTCTCCTCCGCTCCCGCCGAGGGCAGGAGCAGCCAGCTGAGACAGGTCAGCGAGATGAGGAAGCGGAGAAACATGCTTGGTGCGCCGGGTACGGCATTGCCTTTGAACCGGTGGCCAGCCAGTCAGGTCAGGATGACTTTCCACGGAGTTAAGGGAGATAAACGCAGCATGGAGGCGGGGCAAATGATATGTTTCAACCTGCACGGGGATAAAGTGTTCCCGAAAATGATGCAGGGGTGCCCCTGGGAGGCAAAATAAGGGTCGGTCATGCGCATTACCGGCGGACAAGCACGTGGCATTCCCTTGGTTTTGCCCAAGGGCGATTCGGTCCGGCCGGCGACGGATGCCCTGCGGCAGTCGGTCTTTTCCAGCATTGCGGGCTACGTGCCGGACGCCCGTTTCCTCGATCTGTTCGCCGGCAGTGGGGCTTACGGGTTGGAAGCGCTCAGTCGCGGAGCGAAGGCGGGAATTTTCGTGGAGAAGAACGCCCGTACGGCTGCCTTCATTCAGCAAAATATCGCGGCGGTTTGCAAAAGCCTCGCGCGTCCGGTCGACGGTTTGCAGGTGGTGACCGCAGATGCCAGCACGACCATGCCCGGCGAGGCGCCGGATCTGGTTTTCGTGGACCCGCCGTATGAAATCATTCCCGAGGTCGCGCCGAAGATTTTTGCGAAGCTGGGCGAGCTATTGGCGCCGAAAAAGGATGCGCTGGTGATTTTCGAAATGCCGGGAGAGCTCGAGCTCAGGCCGCCGGGTTGGATCAGTATGAAACGCTTGGGCAAGGGCGGGCGCCAGCCCACCGCGGTGATCTTCAAGTCAGCCCCAGCTTCGCCTTGAGCAAGGTGACGGCTGCAATGCAGGCCGTCTCGGTTCGCAGGACGCGGTCACCCAGGTGGGAGAAGACGAAACCGCTTTCACGCAACCGGTCCCGTTCGGTGTCGGACCACCCGCGTTCGGCCCCGAGTGCGAGGACCAGGTTTGCGTCGGTGGGCACGGGCACGCGGGAAAGGGCGTCGGCCGTCGCATAGTTATCGAGTGCGATGCGGGTGCCGCCGGCGGGCAGGGCGGCAAGGGCTTCGGCGAGGGAATGTCCGTGGCGCAGGACCGGCAACCGGGTGCAGAAAGCCTGGGCGGCGCCGGCGATCAGCAGTTTTTCTGCTTCACCCGAAGACCAGAGTGAACTCTGCGCATAGCTCGGCTCGGCTTTCTCGGTGCGCACGAATTCCAAAACCGAGACACCCAGAGTCGCGTTTTCGCGCAGCAGGTCGCGGGCGGTTTGCGGTCGCGGCAATCCGATGATCAGCCGGATGGGCGCGAGCGGCGCGGGTGGCACGGTCCAGGCAAATGAAATTTCCAGCGCCGCGTCGCTCACGCGGGTGAGCGTGCCTTTGCCGCGTGGACCGTTGATCAAGCCGGCGTCGAACGTGTCGCCGGGCTGCCGGCGCAACACGGTCAGGATATGACGGGCACGATCATCCTGACGGGACAGGGGAAGCTGGACTTCATTAGCGGAAAAAAGAATGATGTTCACGGAGGCAGGCGCTGCTTGCGCCGAGTCTTTTCTGATAACATAAATGATCAAACGTGTGAAATCCCCCGACACAATACCTGGGAGTGACGGCGGCGGGAATTCCTTCATCGGACGAGTGATCATCGTCGAGGATCAGCGGCTGGTCTCGGAATTCCTCCAATTTCATTGTCGCGACCTGCGCCTGCAGGTCGTGCACCAGAGCGTGGGCTTTCAGGACGGCCTGGCCGCGATCCGGCTGCACAAGCCCGACATGGTGCTGCTCGATATTTCCCTGCCGGATGGCGACGGTCTCGAACTGGCGAAGATCGTCATCGAGGAGCTGCCGCGCGTGAAGATTCTGGCCATCTCCTCGCACCACGATCCGTGGACGATGCTGCAGGTGCAGCGCATCGGTATCCATGGCTTCGTGGATAAGAACGACCAACGTCCGGAAGTGCTTTCCGAGGCGATGCTCGCCGTGCTGGGCGGACGCGTTTACTACACGCCGGTCGTCAACCAATCGAGCGCGACGATCCGCCGCGACCCCAAGTCATTCATCCGCGTGCTTTCCGACTACGAGACGCGCATCCTGTCCATGATCGGTGAGTCGAAGACGGACGAGGAAATCGCCGTGGTGCTCAACATCAGTCCGGCCACGGTGCAATCCCGTCGGCGCGACATCATGCGCAAGCTCGACATCCATTCGACGCCGAAGCTGATCCACTACGCGATCGTCAACGGCCTTACGCGGGCGGAACAGTTGGGCCGCCGGAAGCCAACTTAGCCGGCAGCGCGGCGGCGAGCTTGCGCAGATCGCCCACCAGCTGGCGGGCGTCGGCCCAATGGCCGCGCGCGATGATCTCCTCGAGGCGCCGGAAATTCTGCTCGAGATCCCGCTCGTAGATGAAACTGGTGCGCCCGCAGAGCAGGTGCGCGTAATGCGCGGCCTCGGGAATATCCTCGTCGTGCACCGCGGCACCGAGGTTGTCCAATTCGAGGTTGAGCTCCGAGAGGTACAGGGCGAGTTCGTCCTCGAAACGGACGTTCTTCTTGGTGGCGAGCAGGCGCAGGTTCGCCAGCCCATCGGCGACCGCGGGCAGCGGGGCGGCGGGCGGAGGTTCGGTTCCGGCGAGCGCCTTGCGGAGACGCTCCAAGGTGACGGGTTTTCCGAGAAACGCGTTCATGCCAGCGGCGAGGCACTGCGCCTGTTTTTCCGGCGTGGTGAAGGCGGTGGTCGCGAGAATGTGGGCCGCGGCGGTGGCGGTGGGCAGCGCGCGGATGCCGCGGGCGACATCGAGGCCGCTCATGCCGGGCAGATCGTAGTCGAGGAAGACCAGCGCGAAGATTTCCTTTTCAGCCAGCTGCAGCGCCGTCGTGCCATCGGCTGCGGACGTGGCGGTGTAGCCGAGCCTGGCCAGCAGGTCGGACAACACGATGCGGTTGTATTCCTGGTCGTCGACCACGAGGGCTTTTTTGCCCGCCGGGGTGTCGTCCGGCGGGGGCGGCGGATCGACATCATCGGGATCCGGGGCCACCAGAAAGGGGGCGCTGAAATAAAAGCACGAGCCCTTGCCGACCTCGCTTTCGAGCCAGATCTTGCCGCCCATTTTTTCGGCGAAACCCTTGCAGAGCGCGAGGCCCAGGCCGGTGCCGGGCACGCGGCCCTGTCGCGCGGCGGCGCCGCGCTCGAAGCGGTTGAAAAGTTTTTTCTGCTCCTCCGGTGAGATGCCCGGGCCATCGTCGGAAATGGCGAAGACCACCTCGGTGCGTTCCGGCGTGCCGGTGGGTTTGCACCAGACCGTGACGCTGACCTGGCCACGGCCGGAGAACTTCAGCGCATTGCTGACAAAGTTGAGCAGGATCTGCCGGATGCGGCGCGGATCGCCATGCAGGTAGCGCGGGACGCCGGGCGAAATGGCGACCTCCACCGGGATGTGGTACTTTTCGCTGTCAGAGGCCGACATCGCCATGATGGCGTCGGTGAGCTCGTACAGGTCGAACGGCTTCACATCGAGTTCGATGACGCCTGCCTGGACCTTCGAGATGTCGAGGATGTCCTCGAGCAGGGAGGAAAGATGGCTCGCGCACTGGCGAAGCAGGCCGAACTTGCGGCGATTCTCCGCATCGAGCCCGGCGGTCTTCAGCGACTCGGAAATACCGATGACGCCATTCATTGGGTTGCGGATCTCGTGGCTGACGCCCGCGAGGAATTCATCCTTGGCGGCGTTGGCCTTCACCAGCTCGGCGGTGCGGGCTTCAACGATGGACTCCAGCTTTTCATTTTCTTCGCGGATCCTACGTTCGCGAATGCGGACAAAAGCCCAGATACCAGCAAGCAAGGCGACGGCATAGCCGACATAAGCGGCCGTGGAGCGATACCAAGGAGGAAGGATTTGGAAAGTGAACACCACCGGTTCGCTTGTCATTCCGGCGTCATTCACGGTCCGGACCTCGAACCGATGGGAGCCTTCGGAAAGATTGCTGAATTCAAACGCGCGCCGTGCAGTGGACGCCGACCAGTCGCCGGTCCCATCTCCAAGGCGGAATTGGACCTGCAGGCTTCGGCTTTGGCTGTAATCGCCGGTAAATACGCGGAAAGCGACCCGGTGATGGTCGAAAGGAAAGGCCGACAATTTGGTTGATGCCAGACTCGTGGACCGGAGGGCATCGATCTTGATTAACGGCGCCGCCGGCGAGGCCACTGGACGCAGGGTAGCATCATAGTCGAAGCGAAGCACTCCACTGTTGCCTCCGATCCAGAGCACCCGGTGCTTATTTTCAGTCGAGAAACCCAAGGCCGTGATGACGCCGGATGCGTTTGCGTCGGCGCCTGCAAACTCCAGTTCCCGCCAAGTCACGCGGCCGGAATCTTCCAAATGTATCACGCCGAGTCCTTGTCCGGCCAAGGCGGCGCCCAGCCGGCGGAAAGCCACCAGGATCGACCGTTCATCCGGAATGCGTTTGATGGCGAGAGGCTCCAGCGCGGGCAGGGATATGGCGACGTGAAGATTTGTACCGTCGGGTTCCGCCTGCAGGATCCGGCCGGTGGCGAAAATAAGAAAATCGGTCGATGTGTTTTCGAGAAGAAGATGGCCGGAGAAAGGTGCGTTCTTTTCCGGATCAAGCACGGCCGTGGTCGATTGATCCTGCAAATCGTGGACGAACAATCCCTGGCCGGACGTGCCAAACCACAACCGGCCTCGGGTATCCTCGTGCATTCCCACCCCGGGGACGTCTTTAAGCGACAGGAACCGGGAGACAATGAACGAGGGGCCTTCGCCGGTCAGCCGGGTTATTCCGGTGGTTTCATGGAGCCACAGGGTGTTTGGCAAGATGCGCGAGGGAAGGATTTCCTGAATTCCGGTTGCGGGTGCCTGATAGATAGAATGCGCGCCGGACGCATCGAAGAATTCCGCACCGCCGTGCTGGCCGGAGATGAATCCGGCGCCCTGCCACCGCACGGTGTTTGCCAGTTCCTTGACCAGGGGTTGTGGCTCGAAATGCGCTGATTTGTTTTTGTCCGTTTCCAAGAGCATGATCCTGGATCCGCTTGCGACGGCGACGCGTCCGTCCTTGATGTCCATGGCTAGGATCCCGCCGCGAATTCCACGGCGCTCATCGAAGAGGGTTTTCTTGCCGCTGTATTCCAAGCGATAGACGCCACCCGGATAAACGCACCAAAGGTAGCCGTCTGCACTGGGAGTGAAGGCTAGGAGGGTATTCGACGGCAGTCCGGAATTTTCATCCAAGATGCGCAATATTTCGCCGCTTGCGCTAGTCAGGATGATTCCGCCAGTCAGCGTGCCGACGGCATGTTCACCCCCGGGCAGGGTGATGTAATCCGCCAGTCGGTGGGCGGTGATGTATTGATTGAGCTCTGCGCTGAATTCAATCGTGGGGGGATTGCCCGGACGAAAACAACCAAGACTGCTGATCATGAGCGGCCCGCGGGCGTCGTTCACCATTCCCATGACTGCGGCGGTCGGCAAAAGTTGATCGGCGGCGAATTTTAATTCGGGACCCGATTCGGTCAGTCGGTAAAGCCCGCTGTCGAGATGATGAATCCAGACCTCCCCGTTCGTGTGGATGGTGAACAGCCGGTTTTTGCCCGGATAGGACCAAATGCGAAATGACGAGCCATTCCAGAGGTAGAGCTTGTTGCGTCCCGCGAAATAAACGTTTCGTCCGACGACAGCACAGTCCCATAAGAGGCCTACTTGTCGCTCATCGATCGGCAACTGGCTGAGGAGCGAGTGAAACTGGAAATTTCCCAAACCTCGTTCCTCAAGATAACCGGGCTCGTTGGCGCTCGCGAGCCAAAGGCGACCCTCTTGATCGGCTCGAATGCCGCGAATGCTATCCGAGTTTCCGATCGCATGTGAGGTCCAGGTTTCGCCGTCGAAGACCAGCAATTTGCTGCTGCCGACGAAAAGGCGTCCCAACTGATCCTCGTGGATACCCCACGGGTAGTCGCTCGCCTGCATATCCCGGTTGGGAATGATGTCCACGCGAGGCAGGCCCGCGCTTGCGTCAATCCATGCGGCAAAGAGGGGCGATGCTGCAGCGCAGAACCCCAAAACAGATGCGTAAAATAGATGTTTAGCGTGCACGGCTTACGGACGCTTCAAGCCTTGGGCGACAGCAGCTTATCAGCAATCGGTAAAACGTACCTGCAATTAGGTGAAAGAGGTCTGGAAGAAGAGGGGATGCGGACCCGCTAGACAGGTCTTTTGCAGAATCCGTTTTTCATGGGATTCGGGCGATACTGATCCCGATGAACTCAATCAACCATACCATCCACGGGCTCGCTTCGAGCCTTTTTCTGAACATCGGCCTCACCAACGTCGCGCAAAAGCTGGACCCGGTTTCCACCAAGAAAATCGTCCAGGCTCCGGAAGCCATCGTCTCCGGCAACTGCGTTTTTCCCTGCAACTTCACGCCGAAGAAAGGTCAGTAATCCTTTAATCATCGTCGCCTCTCCAGATGTTCAGCCTGGCCGCATTCCGTTACCGAGACGTTCTCGTCTCTGCGGGTGGGCCGGTTGAACGCCTGGAGATGGCAGACGTTACCGTTTTCGGGCGCCGCGAATTTTTGGCCAACGCCTATCTCAAGACAGGCTTGGGCGGAAATTGTGCGGATGCCGTTTTGTACAGTCCGGCCAGCGGGTGCGGCGTTGCGGCTTCCCCCATGGTCGCGCGATTCATGGCGATCTCCGAGGCCATGGAACGTTGGGCTCATGCCGAGTTGCATGCGGCCGATACGCCGCGATACGGCTTCGCGGTCGACCCCTCCAGCAACGGGATGGCGGCATTCCCCGGATTATTTCGACGGCAGGCGCGGGGCAGTGCACTGATGGAGGCTTCCGAGCGCTTCAATCTGCTGAATTGGTGGGAAGGAAACTTGCCTGCAGCGGAATCCGCGACGCGCTGGGCGGGTGTTCGTGCTGCGATCATTTGCTCCGAGGCGCCCGGTGTGACCGTGGTCCTCTTCAAACGCACTGCCGCCGGCCATTTCGCGTACGGTCATGGATCGGCCATGGATTACGACGTGGCCTGCCGCAAAGCAGCCGTGGAAATGGAGCGACACGAGCTGGTGGTGGCGCGCTACGCGCTGGCTCATGCCGGTCGCATCGATGAAAAACTGCCTGTTGATGCGCATCCGATCGAGCGCCGCAGCCTCTTCTTTGCCACCGACGCTGGCCATGAATTGTTTCTCGAGCGCCTGCGCTCCGGTCCGCACAAGCCGGTGGCGAAACCGCGTCTGGTTTTTGACGGCCCGATACCCGGGCCTTGGGGAAAGTACGCCGATGTCTGGCGCACGGTTTACGAGCCGCCGAGCGACCGCTTCCTCGGCATGGAAGAGAATTACTTCTTCTGGTAAATCGCGGTTAAAATCGCGCGGCACGGAGCTGGCCTGCCAACCGTAGCCACTCGACATCCCTAGCGAGCCAAACGTCTTCATCGGGCTGAGATTTTCAGCGGCGATTTTCGCGTTCGATTTTCTTGAAGGCTGGAGCGGCTAGTCGGAATCGAACCGACGACACCTGCTTGGAAGGCAGAGGTTTTACCATTAAACTATAGCCGCAGAACCGAAGCCGGATGGTGCGTCCGGGTGCTTGGCATTCAAGCTTTTGTTCGGGTGCGGGCGGGGCGTCCGCCTGACAAATGAGGATTGCTCGGGTGCCGGGAATACGCCTAGCTTCCGCCCACCATGGCGACACCTGCTACGTCGGCGAAACCCCAATCAAACGTCCGCGCGGCACAAGCGATGGCCAAGCAAAAGGCCCTCGAGAAGAAAGCGAAGACGTACAAGCTCGACCTCGGCGAGCTCGCCCTTTTCACCAGCCAGCTCGCGTCGCTGCTGCAGGCCGGTTTGCCGCTCGTTTCGTGCTTGGAGGCCTTGCAGGACCAGACCGAGGACCAGGTTTTCCGCATCGTCATCCGCGACGTGCGCAACGACATCTCGACCGGTACCTCGTTTTCGTCCGCGGTGAAGAAGTTCCCGAAGGCGTTCCCGAATCTTTTCATCTCGATGGTGGAAGCTGGTGAAGCGTCCGGCGGCCTCGCGGAAATTCTCGGCAAGGTGGCCGGTTACTTCGAGTCATCGGTCAAGCTGGCCAAGAAGGTGAAGTCCGCGATGACGTATCCGATCGCGGTCATCGGCTTGGCCATCGCGCTCGTCAACGTGCTGCTGATCTTCGTCATTCCCGTGTTCGCTGCGATGTTCGCGGACTTCGGCGCCAAGCTGCCGATGCCGACGCAGCTGCTGATCGACCTCAGTAATTTCATGAAGTCCTGGTGGTGGGCGATCGGCCTCACTGCGTACGCCATCTACTACGGCGTGAATAAATACGTCTCCACGCCCAATGGCCGTCGCCAGAAGGACCAGTTCCTCGTCCGTGCCCCGATCTTCGGCAATCTCGTCCACAAGATCGCGCTTTCCCGCTTCTGCCGCACCTACGCCACGCTCATGCGTTCCGGCGTGCCGATTCTGCGCACCCTTGAGATCGTCGCCTCCGCCAGCGGCAAGGTGCAGATCGAGGACGCCTGCGCCGAAATTGCCAAGCACGTCAGCCAGGGTGGCCAGGTCTCCGAAATCATGGCCGCGAATCCCTTCTTCCCGCCGATGATGAAGCACATGGTGAAGGCCGGTGAAACCACCGGTAACGTCGACGGCATGATGAACAAGATCGCGGATTTCTACGACACCGAGATCGACGCGACGGTGGCCGCGCTCACTTCCCTGATCGAACCTTTGCTCATCGTGTTTCTCGGCGTGGTGGTCGGCGGCATCGTCATGGCGATGTTCCTCCCGATCTTCCAACTCGGTGCGGTGGCCGGCGGTCTGCAATAATCGCTTCGTCCTACTGAAAGAAAGCCACTTGCGTGTCGATGATGAGGCCCGCAAGTTGCGGATCCCTTTCCCATGGCCTCCATCCTCATCGTCGACGACCTGATCTCCATCCACGAGATGCTGGAGGCCGTTATCGCGCCGACGGGGCACAAGACCTCGTTTGCCACGGATGGCGAGAAGGGCCTGGCCCGCTACAAGGCGGAGAAGTTCGACCTGGTGCTGTGCGACATCGACATGAAGCCGATGGACGGCATCACGCTGCTCAAGCAGCTGAAGCAGTACGACCCGACGGCCGTCGTCATCATCATGACGGCCTACGCAAGCACCGAGAGCGCGATCCAAGCGCTGAAGTTCGGCGCCTTCGATTATCTCCAGAAGCCTTTCAAGGTCGACGAGCTGATGCAGGCGTTGAAGCGCAGCCTGGCGTTCCGCGCGACCATGATGGAGCGCGAGGCGATGGGCCACGCGCCGTCGGTCAAGGCCGGTGATTTCGAAGCCCGGCTCGCGGGCGACAGCCAGAAAATCAAACGCCTGATCACGCAGCTGAAGAAGCTGGCGATGGCCCACACGCCGGTACTCATTTCCGGTGAACTGGGCGCCGGGCACGAAATCGTGGCGGAGCTGCTGCATGCCGGCGGACATCCGGCTGAGAGCCCGCTGATCCGCATCGATTGCAAGCTGACTTCGAAGGAAAGCCTGCGCAGCGGCCTGCTTGGCGACAACGGCGCGGGTGGCACGTGGATCCAGCAGGCGAAAGGCGGCACGCTTTTCCTCATTCACCTGCAGAACCTGCCCAAGGAAACGCAGGGCGAACTCGTCTCGGTGCTGCGTAACAACGCCCACACTTTCCGCCTGATTTGTGCGACGGAGGAGGATCTCGAGAAACTCGCCGAGGACGGCACGTTCAACGAGGAGCTTTTCTATCGCGTGGCCGCGTTGCCGGTCGATGTGCCGCCGCTGCGCGAGCGCCCGGAGGATATTCCCGCCTTGTTGAAGAACATGGCGCAGAAGGTCAGCAACCCGCAGTTCGACGCGCGGCAGTTGGAGTTCACCGCCGACGCCATCGCCACCCTTCGCGCCTACGGCTGGCCGGGCAACCTGGCTGAATTCAACCAGGTCATCTCCCAGGTGATCACCACGACCGAGACCCGGGTCATCACCTCCGCCCAGCTTCCGCTGCGCGTGCACGAGGTGAAAAACTGGCCCTCCTTGGCCGACTATCTGGCCGGGCAGGAGAAGCAGTATATCGCCCGCGTCCTGAACGCGGCCAGCGGTGATAAAGTGAAGGCGGCGAAGACCCTTGGGATCGATCCAACCAAGCTGGGTTGAGGCAGTTGAGTGCGGGCGCGGCACACCGCGTGTCATTGATGCTTTACCGCTTGCCCCGCCATGGGGGGGTGGCAAGCCTCGCGGGCGCTCACGCCCATGCCCAAACGCACAGACCTAGAGTCCATCCTGATCATCGGCGCCGGCCCCATTGTCATCGGCCAGGCCTGCGAATTTGACTATTCCGGCACCCAAGCCTGCAAGGCGCTGCGCGAGGAAGGTTACCGCGTCATCTTGGTGAATTCCAATCCGGCCACGATCATGACGGACCCGGAATTTGCGGATGTCACCTACATCGAGCCGCTGACCGTCGACATTCTCGAGAAGATCATCGCGAAGGAACGTCCGTCGGCCCTGTTGCCGACGCTGGGCGGCCAGACCGCGCTGAATCTTTCGATGGAGCTCCACCACGCGGGCATCCTCGAGAAGTACAAGGTCGAGATGATCGGCGCCAAGCCCGACGCGATCAAGAAGGGTGAGGACCGCGAGCTTTTCAAACAGTGCATGCTCAAGATCGGTCTCGACGTCGCGAAGTCGAAGACCGTGCACACGCTCGATGAAGCGCGCCAGGCGGCCGACTACATCGGCACCATGCCGCTGATCATCCGCCCGAGCTTCACGCTCGGTGGCTCTGGTGGTGGCATCGCGTACAATCGCGAGGAGTTTGAGCAGATCGTGAACAGCGGTCTCGAGATTTCCCCGGTGCACGAAGTCCTCGTCGAGGAATGTCTCCTCGGCTGGAAGGAATACGAGATGGAGGTGATGCGCGATCACAAAGACCAGTGCGTCGTGATCTGCTCGATCGAGAATTTCGACCCGATGGGCGTGCACACCGGCGACTCGATCACCGTCGCGCCCGCGATGACGCTCACCGACAAGGAATTTCAGGTGATGCGCGACGCGTCGTTCGCGGTCATCCGCGAGATCGGCGTCGCGACCGGCGGCTCCAACATCCAGTTCTCCATCGACCCGCAGACCGGCCGCCAGGTCGTGATCGAGATGAATCCGCGCGTCTCGCGCTCCTCGGCGCTCGCGTCCAAGGCCACCGGTTTCCCGATCGCCAAGATCGCGGCCAAGCTCGCCATCGGCTATACGCTCGACGAGCTGCGCAACGACATCACGCGCCTCACGCCGGCCAGCTTTGAGCCGACGATCGACTACGTCGTCACCAAGATCCCACGCTTTACCTTCGAGAAATTCCCCGGTGCCAACACCACGCTGACCTCCGCGATGAAGTCTGTCGGCGAGGCGATGGCCATCGGCCGCACCTTTAAGGAGTCTTTCCAAAAGTGCCTGCGCTCGCTCGAAATCGGCGCGCGCGGTTTCGGCGGCGGCGGCAAGTACGGCAGCGACGAGATTCCTGACGAGGCGACTATCCGCCAGAAGCTCGGTACGCCGAACGCTGAGCGTGTGCATTACATCCGCTGGGGCTTTAAGGCCGGCCTGACCGTCAACGACATCTTCGATCTTTCCAAGATCGACCCGTGGTTCCTGCAGCAGCTGTATGAAATCCACGAGATGGAGGAGGCGGTGAAGGCCACCTCGCTGGCCAAGCTCGACGTCAATCTCCTGCGCCGCGCCAAGCAGTTCGGTTTCTCCGATGCGCAGCTCGCGCACCTGCTCAAGACTGACTTCGACACGATGCGCGCGCATCGCAAGCAGGCGGGCGTGAAAACGACCTTCCGCCTGGTCGACACGTGCGCCGCGGAGTTCGAGGCGTTCACGCCTTACTACTATTCCAGCTACGGCGACGAGAACGAGGTCATGCCTTCGAAGAAAAAGAAGATCATGATCATCGGTGGCGGCCCGAATCGCATCGGCCAGGGCATCGAGTTCGACTACTGCTGCGTGCACGCGTCGTTCGCGCTGCGCGAGGCCGGTTTCGAGACGGTGATGATCAACTCGAATCCCGAGACGGTCTCGACCGACTACGACACTTCCGACCGCCTCTACTTCGAGCCGCTCACGCTCGAGGACGTGCTTGAAGTCTACGAACAGGAAGGCTGCAGTGGCGCGATCGCGCAGTTCGGCGGCCAGACGCCGCTCAACCTCGCCAGCGCGTTGAAGGCGCGTGGCGTGAACATCATCGGCACTTCGCCGGAAAGCATCGACACCGCCGAGGACCGCAAGCTCTTCGCCGCCGTGCTCGACCAGGTGAAGCTCAAGTCTCCCGCCGGCCGCATCGGTATGTCGGAAGCGGAAGCGATTACGCATGCGGCGGAACTCGGCTATCCGGTGCTTGTGCGCCCGTCGTTCGTACTCGGCGGCCGCGGCATGTTCATTCTCTACAGCGAGGCTGAGCTGAAGGACGTTGTCCGCCAGGTGTTCGACGTCATGCCCGGCAAGCCGGTGCTGATCGACAAGTTCCTCGAGGATGCGATCGAACTCGACGTCGACTGCATCAGCGACGGCACGACTTCCGTGATCGGCGGCATGCTCGAGCACATCGAGTACGCCGGCGTGCACTCGGGCGACGCTGCGATGGTGATGCCGCCGCACACGCTGCCGAAGGAGATGCTCGCGACCGTCCGCACCGCCACCTACGCGTTGGCCAAGGCGCTCAAGGTCGTCGGCCTGATGAACGTGCAGTTCGCGATCAAGGACAACCAGCTCTACGTGTTGGAAGTGAACCCGCGCGCGTCGCGCACGGTGCCGTTTGTGGCCAAGGCCATCGGCACCCCGCTGGCTAAACTCGCGGCCCGCGTTATGGCGGGCGCCACGCTCAAGGAACTCGGCTTCACGAAGGAAATTCAACCCAAGCATTGGTGCGTGAAGGAAGCAGTGTTCCCCTTCAACCGTTTCCCCGGCGCCGCGATCATGCTCAGCCCGGAAATGCGCTCCACGGGCGAGGTCATGGGTCTCGACGAGGATCTCGGCATCGCTTTTGCGAAAAGCCAGATGGCGGCGAAACCGGGCCTGCCGCTCAAGGGCAAGGTGTTCTTTAGCGTCAAGGATTCCGACAAGCCGCACGCGATCGACCTCGCGCGCGAGTTCATCGCGCTCGGCTTCACGCTTTGCTCCACCAGCGGCACCGCGAAGCTGCTGCGCGAAAACGGCGTCGAGGTGCAGCACGTGAACAAGCTGCTCGAGGGCCGGCCGAACTGCATCGACATGATCAAGAACGGCGAGATCCAGCTCGTGATCAACACGCCGCGCGGGATGATTCCGCGTCATGACGAAAATGCGATCCGCGCCGCGGCGTGGTCGAACAACGTCTGCATCATGACCTCGATCACCGGCGTCCGCGCCTCGATCAACGGCATCAAGGCGATGAAGGCGAAGCTCGTCGATGTCCGCCCGGTCCAACAATATCGCGGCAACGTGGTGGAAGTCGGCTGAGTTTTTGCCGACCGTCCCGGCATGAAACATCCCGACACGCTCGTCGCTCTCCTGCATGGTCCCGATCAACCGGGGCTCGTGGCGAAGACGTCGGGTTGGATCTACGCGCGCCAGGGCAACATCCTGCACGCCGACCAGCACCGCGACATGGAGGCGGGCGAATTTTTCCAGCGCATCGAGTGGGTGCCGGCCGGCAAGGACTCCGCGGCCGAGACCGCGGAATTTCGCGCGTTTGCCGCTTCGCTCGGCATGGCGGCGCACGTGGCGCAGTCGGCGCACCGGCCGAAAGGCGTCATCTTCGTTTCGAAAGAAGATCACTGCTTCCACGATCTCGCGCTGCGCTGGAAGGCCGGCGAGTTTGCCGGCGAGTTTGTCGCCGTTATTTCGAATCACGCTGATCTCGCGGCTGCGGCGCAGCACTACGGGCTGCCGTTTCATCACGTGCCGGTGTCGGCGGCGACGAAGGCCGATGCCGAGCACCGGCAATTGGAAATCCTCCGCACGGTCGGCGCGGAGTTTGTCGTGCTGGCGCGCTACATGCAGATCCTCTCGGCGAATTTTCTGCAGCAATACGGCCGGCCGGTGATTAACATCCATCACTCCTTCTTGCCCGCGTTTGCCGGCGGCAAGCCTTACCATCAGGCGCACGAGCGCGGCGTGAAGCTCATCGGCGCGACCGCGCACTATGCGACGGCGGTGCTCGATGACGGTCCCATCATCCAGCAGGATGTGGCGCGCGTAACCCATCGCGAAGGCGTGGACGACTTGGTGCGCAAAGGCCGGGACTTGGAAAAACTGGTGCTCGCCCAGGCGCTTCGTTCGCACCTCGAGAATCGTATCCTGATCTACGGCAACAAGACAGTGGTGTTTGATTGAGCCCGTAGGCGCGGAAAGGGCAGGCACGCTGACTGTCGCCTTTTTCCTTGAGGCGCACCGGGCTGTTTTCCACTCTGGCCGGCTCCATGATTACCAACCCCCCTGCTGAAAACCAGTCTGAGAAGCAACCGGTCGTGGCCGAACCCGGCCTCGAAGTCGCGGCCCAGGCGTTTTGGGAAAAGAACCGCGGTCTGATTCTCGGTGTCTGCGCGGCCGCGCTGCTCGCCATCATCGGCGTCAAGGGCTGGGAATATTTTGCGGCGCAGCACGAGGAAAGCGTGCGCGCTGATTTCGCCAAAGCGGGCGATCGTCCGGAACAGCTGACGGCGTTTGCCTCGGCCAACTCCGGTCACGTGCTCGCGGGCGTGGCTTATCTCCGCGTTGCCGACGTCAAGTATGCCGCCGCTGATTACCGCGCTGCCTTGGAGAATTACAACAAGGCCGCGCCGGTGCTGAAGGTTCCTGCGCTCTCCGGCCGTGCGCGCATGGGTGCGGCGCTGAGCCAGCTTAACAGCGGCGACAAGGCCGCGGGCGAATCCACGCTCAAGGCCATCGCCAGCGACGCGGCCTTGCTCGGTGGCACCCGCGCCGAGGCTGATTTCCATCTGGCCACCTTGGCGTATGAAGCGGGCAATGTGGCCGAGCTCGCGCGCCTGGCCGGCGAGATCAACAAGCTCGACGCCGGCGGAGTCTGGGCTGAGCGCGCTGCGAGCCTGCAAGTGACCAAATAAGGGCTTCCGCTCCTGGCTTTCCGAACCCGTCCGCAAGGGCGGGTTTTTTATGGCCAAAACCAGCCCGCCGGGCCGTAAAATCGGGAAAAATTGGTCGGGGCGATAGGATTCGAACCTACGACCTCCTGGTCCCAAACCAGGCGCTCTACCAGACTAAGCTACACCCCGCCAAAGCAGGGTCAGATGGGAGGCGGGCAAAAGGGTTCTGTCAATGGCGCGTAATAGTCACAAACGTCGGCCTGGCCCGGCGGCTACTTGCGCTAACCTATGGAACTCCGAAGCATCCCAGACAATGGGAGCGGGCTGGAAAGTGAGTAAGTCGTTATAAATGCTTCTTGCTTCACTGCAAAACCGGCCCTAAACACGGCGCTTCAATCTCTTAAAAAATGGACACCCTTTCACACGATAGCAGCAGCTCGAGCCCCATCGCCACCTACGTGGCCATCGGCGCCGGCATCCTTGGCGTCATCCTTTCGGGCACTGCGCTCTTCAAACTTTCCGCGTTGCAGAAGACGGTGGCTGAACACGCCGCCGAGCTGCCGAAGATCGCCACCTTGGAGGGCGACCTCCGCACGGCCGCCACCAAGAACGAGAACGACAATCGCGCGCTGCGCGAGGGAGTGCAGAACGCGCTCAACCAGCTCGGCGACCAGATCGGCACCCTCCGCGCCCAGGTCACCAAGGTTGAAGAGGCCCAGAAGGCCCGTCCGGTTGCTGCTGAGAAGGGTGGCAAGGGTGCCGCTCCGACCGGCGTGCTGAACGCCGATGGTTCCTATTCCGTCGCCCCGGGCGACACCGTCGCGAAGATCGCGCGCAAGTTCGCCGTGAAGGTCGACGCCATCGAGGCGGAGAACCCCGGCCTCGATCCGGCCCGCCTCAAGGTCGGCCAGAAGATCAAGATCCCGAAGAAGTAATTCTTCACCCCATCGATTCCCATGCCTCCCAGACTTCGGTCGCGGAGGCATTTTTTTCTCCGTGAACGAACCCACGCAACCACAACGCTGGAAACGCGTGCGCACCGAGCCGCACGCCACGACGCGCATCTTCGACGTCGTGCGCGCGATTTATCATCACCCGAATCGCGCGAAGGAGCAGGATTTCTTCGTCATCAACGCACCCGACTGGGTCAACGTGGTGGCGCTGACCGCAGACGGCCAGCTCGTGCTCGTGCGCCAGTTCCGCTATGGCATCAATGATTTCTCGCTCGAGATTCCGGGCGGCATCATCGACGAGGGCGAGGATCCGATCACCGCGGGCGTACGCGAATTGCGCGAGGAGTCGGGCTATGTGGGCGAGAATGCGCGCCTGCTTGGTTCAGTGCATCCCAATCCCGCGATGCAAAGCAACCGTTGCCATCTGGTGCTGGTGGAAAATGCGCGCCGCGCGGCCGACCTGGAATGGGATCCCGACGAGGAATTCGAAATCCTCAGCAAACCGGTGGACGAGGTTTACGCGCTCGCGCGCAGCGGCGGCATCACGCACGCGATGGTGCTCGACGCCCTGCTTTTGCTGGCGCCGCACTGGGAGCGCTTGCGCGGCCGGTGATTTGTCGGACGGCTCCCGGCTTCTCAGCCGATTTAGGGACCCTAATATTGGGTTTGGCTCGAGCCCGTTACTTTACAACCTCGTCGCTTGAGGGCAGATTACCACTGTCCGGACAACGACCCGCCCCGCGTCGCTTTTCACACTTTTACCCGCGATGAATCTTCTCGGTTCTCTTTTGCGCTCTTCCATCGGCCGCAAGTTCTTCATGGCCGCCACCGGATTGGTGCTGTTCGGATTCGTGACCGGCCATCTCATTGGCAACCTGCAGATTTTTCTGCCGCCGGAAAAAATCAACGCCTACGGCCACATGCTGGAATCGCTGGGCGCTGCCCTCTGGCTGATTCGCGCGTTCCTGCTCGTCTGCGTCGTCATCCACATCTGGCTCGGCATCCAGCTGGTCTTGGAAAATCGCGCCGCGCGTCCGCAGGGCTATGGCGTCGACTACGTGAATCGCGCCACGCTGGCCTCCCGCATCATGGCGCGCACGGGCCTCGTGGTCCTCGCATTCATCCTCTTTCACCTGGCGCACTATTCGTTCCGCGCCGGTCATCCGGAATGGAGCGCGCACACCTACACGCTCGCGAACGGCACCCAGGTGCGCGACATCCACACCATGATGGTGCAGGGCTTCAGCAATGTCTGGGTTTCCGGCTTCTACATCCTCGCGATCGGCATTCTCGCGTATCACCTGTCCCACGGCGTCTGCAGCATTTTCCAGAGTCTCGGCCTGAAGAACGAGAAGTGGACCACCGGTCTGCAGCGTTTCACCGTCATCTACTGCTGGGCCTATTTCCTCCTCAACGCCTCCATGCCGCTCGCGGTGCTCGGCGGCTTCGTGAAGCTTCACGCCTAATTTCCCATGGCCAAACTTGATTCCAAGATTCCTGCCGGCCCGCTCGCTGACAAGTGGAGCAAGCACAAGCAAGACATCAAGCTGGTCAACCCGGCCAACAAGCGGAAATACGAGATCATCGTCGTCGGCGCGGGCCTCGCGGGTTCGTCCGCCGCGGCCACGCTCGCCGAGCTGGGCTACAAGGTGAAGAACTTCGTGTTCCATGACAGCCCGCGGCGCGCGCACTCCATCGCGGCACAAGGCGGCATCAACGCGGCCAAGAATTACCAGAACGACGGCGACAGCGTGCACCGGCTTTTCTACGACACACTGAAGGGCGGCGACTATCGCGCCCGCGAGGCCAACGTCCACCGCCTTGCCGAGGTTTCCGTCAACATCATCGACCAGTGCGCCGCGCAGGGCGTGCCCTTCGCGCGTGAGTACGGCGGCCTGCTGGCCAACCGCTCCTTCGGCGGTGCGCAGGTTTCGCGCACTTTCTACGCGCGCGGCCAGACCGGCCAGCAGCTGCTCCTCGGCGCCTACAGCGCGCTGTCCCGCATGGTCGGCGCGGGCGCCATCGAGCTGCACACGCAAAAGGAAATGCTCGATCTCGTCGTGGTCGACGGCCACGCGAAGGGCATTATCGTCCGTGATCTGGTCTCCGGCAAAATCGAGCGCCACAGCGCCGACGCCGTGATCCTCGCCACCGGCGGCTACGGCAACGTCTTCAATCTCGCCACCTACGCGCGCGGCTCCAACACCACCGCGATCTGGCGCGCCTACAAGCGCGGCGCCTGCATGGCCAACCCGTGCTACACGCAGATCCACCCGACCTGCATTCCGGTTTCCGGCGACTACCAGTCGAAGCTCACGCTCATGTCCGAGTCGCTGCGCAACGACGGACGCATCTGGGTGCCGAAGAGGAAGGAAGACCGCCTCAAGGCGCCGGCGGAAATCGCCGATGCCGATCGCGATTACTATCTCGAGCGCATCTACCCGAGCTTCGGCAACCTTTGTCCGCGCGACGTTGCTTCCCGCGCCGCCAAGCGCATGTGCGACGAAGGCCGCGGTGTTGGCGAATCCGGCCTCGGCGTGTACCTCGATTTCGCCGACGCCATCAAGCGCCTCGGTGAGGCCGGCGTGCGCGAGCGCTACGGCAACCTTTTCGACATCTACCACGAGATCACCGCGGAGAGCGCCTACAAGCAGCCGATGCGCATCTACCCGGCGGTGCACTACACCATGGGTGGCCTGTGGGTGGACTATAACCTGATGTCCAACATCCCGGGCCTGTTCGTGCTCGGCGAAGCCAACTTCTCCGACCACGGCGCGAACCGCCTCGGCGCTTCCGCGCTCATGCAGGGCCTGGCCGACGGCTACTTCGTCATTCCGTACACGATCGGCGATTACCTCGCGCAGCAGAAGCCGGGTTCGCGTCCGAAGACCGATGCCGCCGCTTTCCAGCAGGCCGAGGAAAACGTCACGACGATGAACCAGCGTTTCCTTTCCAGCAAAGGCAAGGAGCCGGTCAGCCATTTCCACAAGCGCCTTGGCAAGATCATGTGGGAGCACTGCGGCATGGCGCGCACCAAGGCCGGCCTCGAGGAGGCGCTGAAGAAGATTCCCGCGTTGCGCGAAGAGTTCTGGGCCAACGTCAAGGTGCCCGGCTCCGCCGACACGCTCAACCAGTCGCTCGAGCAGGCTGGTCGTGTGGCCGACTTTATCGAACTCGGTGAACTGATGTGCCGCGACGCGCTCACGCGCGAGGAAAGCTGCGGCGGCCATTTCCGCGAGGAGCACCAGTACGAGGACGGCGAGTGCAAGCGCGACGACGTCAACTTCGCCCACGCCGCCGCCTGGGAGTACCAGGGCGAGGGCAAGACGCCGCTCCGCAACGTCGAACCGCTCAACTACGAATTCACCAAGATGAGCGTTCGTTCCTACAAATGATGCAAAGCATCATCCTGAGCGAAGCCGAAGGATCCAATTAGCCCATAACGAACATGGTCGCTGCCAATCCCTCCAAGAAACTCTTCTCCGTCACCCTGCGCGTCTGGCGCCAGGCCGGCCCGTCCGTACCCGGCAAGTTTGTCGACTATCCGGCGACGAACGTGAGCCCGGACATGTCCTTCCTCGAACTGCTCGACGTCGTGAACGACGAGATCACGGTGAAGGGCGAGGAGCCGATCGCGTTCGCGCACGACTGCCGTGAGGGCATCTGCGGCACGTGCTCGTGCACGATCAACGGCAAGCCGCACGGTCCGGGCAAGGGCCACGAGGGCGAGGGCCGCGGCATCGCGACCTGCCAGCTCTACATGCGCGCTTTCCACGACGGCGAAATCATCGTGGTCGAGCCGTTCCGCGCCCGCGCCTTCCCGCTGATCAAGGACCTCGTGGTCGATCGCGCGGCGTTCGACAAGATCCAGCAGGCCGGCGGCTTCATCAGCGTGCGCACCGGTGCCGCGCCGGATGCCAACAGCATCCCGGTTCCAAAGGACGCGGCGGACCTCGCGATGGACGCGGCGACCTGCATCGGTTGCGGCGCGTGCGTTGCGGCCTGCAAAAATTCCTCCGCCATGCTTTTCGTGGCCGCGAAGGTTTCCCATCTGGGCCTCATGCCGCAGGGCCAGCCGGAGCGCGACCGCCGCGTGCTGTCGATGGTCGAGACGATGGACGCCGCCGGTTTTGGCAACTGCACCAACCAGTACGAGTGCAGCGCGGTTTGTCCGAAGACGATCTCGCACGATTTCATCGCGCGCATGAACCGCGACTACATCGCCGCGGCCTTCCGCGCGAAGTTCAAGCCGGTGTCGAACGCCAGCAGCGGCGGAGCCTGATCGGCGGCCTCGTTTAGGAGTGGAAAGCGGCCTCGTGCCGAGGCATTTGCGAAAGTCTGCAACTTTTCGCGGGGTGCTGGGTTTTCATGGTATCAACCGATACTAACATGAAAACCGCTCTTATCTCCATCCTCACCGCGACCCTCCTGGGCTTCGCGTCCGTGGCCAGCGGTCGTCCCTTCGACGCCGCCGATTTCACCGCCATCCTCTTCGCCACCGGGCTCGTCGCCTGGACGGTCGAACAATACAGCCGGGGCCTGCGCCCGCTGAACCTCGCCCGCACGGTCCGCCTGCCGGTCCCGATGCGCAAGAGCATCAGCGCCGCGCGCGTCTCGCAGCTGGCGGCCTGAACCACGCGGTCCGGCCCTTCCTTACGGCCTCGGCGCAAGCCGGGGCCTTTTTATTGGGCGACGACCGGCACGCTGCCCGAACCCACCAGCGTGGATTTCGAGGTTTCGTCGTCGTAAAGCAGGAGAACGATGAACGAGTTCAGCTGGTAGCTAGCCGAACCCTTGGCGACCAGCTGCGCCACGTGCTCGGCCGCCTGGGCATTGGACGGAACCAGCACGTTCGTGTGCTCCGCTTCGCTCTGCACTGGGACGCCCAGACGGACATCGTCGGTGAAAGTGCCGACCTGCGTGCCATCGAGGATCACCTTGTGCGTGGAATGATCGACCAGGTAGGAAACAACATTGGGATTCCGCACCTTCCACGTCACATGGATCGTGCCGTCGATGCTGCGCGCCACCTTGGTCAGCTCGACCTTGAGTCCGGTCGTGATGATCTCGCTCGTATTGGTGCAGCTGCTGAGGACGAACAGCGCCGCGATGAGCCACAGGGGGGTAAGCCAGTTCTTCATGGTCGGAATGCTGGGGAACGCCGGGAGCGCGGCAAGATTTACTCCTTCTTGTCCTTGGGTTTTTTCTTCGTGTCGCCGCCCTTGTTGCCGAGTTCCAGCTGCGCGAACGCGCCGATGGCGGCGAGGGCGAGGATGGACGGCAGCATCCACGCATTGGCGTCAATCACCGCCGGCAATTGCTGCGGTTGGCGGAAATAGAAAAGCCAGTCGATCCGGCTGGTGAAGAAGGAGAGCGCAAGGATCGCACGGAAGGAGCCCAGCAGTGCGGTTGAGAGAATGATGAGGATGCGCTGGATCTTGATGGCGAGGAAACCACCGATGATGCCCAGCACGATGCCGCTCAGTAACGCGACCATGTGGTGGAAATTCGCGAGCAGCAGCACCCCGAGCGTGGCGCCAAAACCGAAGCCCGCCACGAACACCGCCACGATGTACATCAGGAAAGCCAAGCTCGCGCCGATGACTGCGCCGGCGATCAGGCTGACCGTTTCAATGGCCGGGCCTGCGCCGAAATAATGTGCGGCCGCCTGAGCCAGGCCGACGCCGACCAGTGCGCCGAAGAGAGCGAGCGTGACCTTGAAAACCTTGTAGCCGAAAAAGCAGTCGAGCACGCCCCACGCGATGCCGGCCACGGACAGCCAGGGATAAAGGTCAGGATCGATTTGCACGGGGTGGGTAGGTCGCCGGCCGCAACGGGCCGACGCGACACACAAACAACCCCGCGCCTGACGTCAAATCCCGCTCAAAGCAGGATCAGTCCGCGCACGCTTTCCACGATCAGCCAAAGCGCGATCACCGCTCCCAAACCGAAGGCGGCGCTGCGGAGCAGCAGGCGCTGGCGGCGCACAGTGCGGGTGAAATAAAACGTGCGCAGATGCTGCACCGTCGGACGAAAAGGCGGCTGGCTCTTCCACTGGTCGAAAGGCGTGGGCTTGTGCCAGGAGGAGCGCACATACAGGTCGCCGCTGCCGCCCGAAGTCGGGGACAGGTGGTTCAGCAGGCGGCGAAGGGTGTTGCTCACGGGGGGAGGAGGGTCCGAAAAATAGCGCTTTCGTTCAAATTGAATTAAGGTACATCGACACCTTTCACCCTGCCTTTACCCGTACCATGCACCATTTCCACTACGTCGGTTCCAAGCTGAACTGCGAGTCCGTTGCCCTCGACGCGATCGCCCAACTCCATGGCACGCCGACGTATGTCTACAGTGCCCAGACGATCGCGGACAACTACCGCCGCCTGGCCGCCAGCCTGTCCGGTCTGGATGTACAAATTTGTTACGCCATGAAGGCCAACTCGAACCTGGCCGTGCTGCGCCACTTTGCGAACCTCGGCGCGGCGTTCGATCTCGTCAGCGGCGGCGAATTGCGCCGGGTGATCGCGGCGGGCGGTGATTCGAAGCGCAGCGTGTTTGCCGGCGTCGGCAAGTCCGAGGCCGAGATCCGTCTCGCACTCGAGCAGGGCATTTTCAGCTTCCACGTCGAGAGTGAGCCCGAGCTCGCCCGCATCAACCATGTTGCCGGCCAGCTGGGCGTGAAGGCGCCGATCGCGATCCGCATCAACCCGGACGTCGACGCGCACACGCACGCCAAGATCACCACCGGAAAGTCCGACAACAAGTTTGGCATCCCTCTGAAGAACGCCGCCGCCGCGTACGAGGCCGCCTCCAAGTATCCGAACCTGGAGCTGAAGGGCGTGCAAATGCACATCGGTTCGCAGCTCACCTCCTCCACGCCGTTCATCGAGGCGGTTGAGAAGGTTGTTCCCTTCGCGGCTGAGCTGAAGAAGCGTTACGGCATTTCCTATTTCAGTGTCGGAGGTGGCATCGGCATCATCTACCAGGACGCGCTCGCGAGCGGGTCGCAGGCCTGGTGGGACGCCAAGCCGGAAGGCGAGCGTCCACTCACGCCCGAGGCCTACGGCGCGGCGCTCAAGCCGTTGCTCGCCCCGCTCGGCCTCAAGATCCTGCTCGAGCCGGGCCGCTTCCTCGTCGGCAACGCCGGCGTGCTTGTCTCCCGCGTCGAACACCTGAAGCGCGGTGCGAACAAGAACTTCCTCGTGCTCGACGCCGCGATGAACGACCTCGTCCGTCCCGCGATGTACGAAGCCTACCACGAGATCGTGCCGGTGACGCGCGACACCACGCGCCCCGCGCTCAAGGCCGACATCGTCGGCCCGATCTGCGAATCCGGCGACTGCTTCGCCAAGGACCGCACGCTGCAATCCGTGGGCGAGGGCGAGCTGGTTGCGTTCATGAGCGCGGGCGCCTACGGCTACACGATGGCGAGCCGCTACAATACGCGCGCCCAGGCGGCCGAAGTGCTGGTCTCCGGCAGCCGCTTCGAGCTGGTCAATGCCCGCGAAACTTTTGAATCTATGATCGCCGGCGAAAAGATCCCCGGCTTCCTCAAAACCTGACGGCTCTCATGTCCGAATCGCGTCCCCTCCATTTCGTCGTCATCGGGGCGGGAGCATGGGGCACCGCGGTGGCGGTGCACCTGGCGCGACGCCAGCAGCGCACCACGCTGGTCACCCGGCGCTCCGAGCACGCGGTCACGATGCAGCTCGCGCGGGAGAACGTGGATTATCTCGCCGGCGTCAAACTGCCGGACGCGCTGACGATCACCTCCGATTTGCGCGCCGCCCTGCTCGACGCCGACGTGGCGCTGATCGCCAGCCCTTCGCACGCGCTCCGCGAATGGTGCGAGCGCATGCGGACCGAGCTGGCCGGCGCCGGCCAGTTGCAGCTGTTCATCAGCCTGGTGAAGGGTCTGGAGGTCGGCACGCAGCTGCGCGCGAGCGAGATCATGGCTTCTGTTTTTCCGGAGCTGAACATCGCGACGCTTACCGGCCCGACGAATGCCGGCGAAGTGGCGCAGGGCCTGCCGGCGGCGATGGTGCTGGCTTCGTCCCGCTGGGATCCGTTCGTGGACCGCGTGCAGGCGGCGATGAGCGGCGCGACGCTGCGCCTCTACACCAGCGACGACCTGGCGGGCGCTGAGTACGGCGCCTCGCTCAAGAACATCTATGCCATCGCCGGCGGCCTGTGCGACGGGCTCAAGCTCGGCGACAACGCCAAGGCTGCGCTCGTCACCCGCGCGCTCACCGAAATGGTGCGCGTCGGCGAGACGCTGGGCGCCAAGCGCGAGACCTTCTACGGGCTGAGCGGATTCGGCGATCTCGTCGCCACCTGTCACGGTGCCTGGAGTCGCAACCGCGAGTTCGGCGAAAAGATCGGCGCGGGCCAATCGGTGGCCGAGCTGCTCGCCGGCCGTCGCACGGTGGTCGAAGGTTATCGCACCACGCAGGCGCTCCATGACCTTTGCCAGCAGAGGGGCATCACGGCGCCGATCCTCGGTGAAATGTATGCGATCCTCTACCAGGCCAAGCAGCCGCGCGATGCGCTGATGGCCCTGATGACGCGCGAGCTAAAGCGCGAAACCGCGCCAAAAAAATAGGGCCGGTCTTGGACCGGCCCCGATGATGATACGGCGCAGGTCGAGCGTCAGTCCTTCGCCTGCTCGATGGCGCTGACCTTGCCGTTGGTGAAGACGATGCGGATGCGCTCTTCCTTGTCCTCGCTGTAGGTGTCGGCAAACACCGGATGATAGTACAGGCGGTAGGTGCGGAGGTACGGGTCGTAGTAGACGCGGCGGTTGTAGCCCATCATCTGGGTCCCTTCGTAACGCGTGTAGTAAGTGTTGTAGACCCACGTGACCGAGCTGCCCGCAGCCGTCTTGGACTCGCGTTTCTGGTCGGGATTGCCGAGCGCAATGTAGACCATGTCCTCGGTGTAGCCGAGGTCGATGATCCCCTGCTTGATCTTGTCCTGCGTGGCCTTGTCGACGTTCGCATAAACGTCGGGCTTTTCCTTGATGCGGCTTTCGACCGATTGGCAGCCAGCCGCGAACAACAGGGCGGCGCCGGCAAAAATTAAGGGGATGAGGCGTGTTTTCATGGAATATGAGACGATGGGAAGATGCACCGGTTCCACGCTTTTACGAGAGCGGGATGAGTCTGGATTCATCAACGGGATAAAAAAGAGCCCGCACCTTCCGGTGCGGGCTCGGGGGGCAGGCGACCGTCAGGTTACTGGCTGCAGCAGCCCGCGCCGGAGGCGCAGCAGGCGCTGTCGCCGCAGCACGCGTCAGCGGCCGGGGCTTTCTTGGTGCCCGCCAGCGCATAGCCGGTGGCCGCCAAGGCAGCGAGGATGAGGGTCGAGAGGAGGATACGGGTGTTTTTCATGATATGATTTTATTTTGGTTTTGGTTGGATGAGAAAAATTCGATCAGGCCGGCTGCGGGGCGCGGCGGGGGCAGGGGCGGCGGATCTGTCCGCGTTTCGGCGGTGAAGGTTTGCCAAGGCAGGCACGCGATCACGGCTCCAGAGTCGGTCAGCCCGGCGGTGATATCGGGCAGGACACAGCTTAGGCCGGTCACGCACACGATGCAGTCCGGGCAGTGGGGCGCGGCATGGGTGGCGTGTTCGCAGCAGTCGCCCCGGCGCGCGTCCAGCGCGACATTCGTCGACAGCGGCGCGAGGATCGACGCGAGCGCGGCGACCAGGACAAGCAGCAGACGAGGGCAAGTGCGAGGCATCGATAAACTCAGTGGGCGCGGACGCGGACCGTGGGTTGGAGGGGCGAGCCGTTCGCGGCCACGAGGTTGGTCGGATCGCACGCTTCGAGGGTCGCCGGGCCGCCGCGCTGGCGGCTGCGCGCTTCGGCGCGCGCGGTGGCAGCGGGGAACGCGATACCGTCGCGGCGCAGGGCTTCATCCGTCGCGAGGTCCGCGCGGGTACCGGCGGGCGATTGATACCAGCCGGGATCGGTGCCATCGGCGGGCAGCTCATCGCGAACTTTGAAGATGGTGAACATGCCGCCCATCGTGAGGGCGTCGTATTGGGCGGACGTGGCAATCATCGGCAGGGAGTTGGCCGGATTCTCCATGCCCATCGTTCCCATCTCGCCCATGCCGGCTTCGCCCATGGCCATGTAGCCCGGCACGAGTTCGCTGATCTTTTTTCCGAGGCCGCCGCTGTCCATGCCGATGACGTTGCCGAAGTGATGCCCCATCTGCGTCATCGAGTGATGCAGCATGTGGCAGTGCAGCACCCAGTCGCCGGGCTCGTTGGCCACGAACTCGATCGTGCGCGTGCTGCCCGTCGGCACGTGGACCGTTGCCTCGGACCACTGGCCGGCGGGCGGGATTTCGCCGGCTTCGGTGGCGACCACCTTGAAGAAGTAACCGTGCAGGTGGATCGCGTGATGGCTCATCGTGCTGAGGTTGCCGATGCGGATGCGCACGCGTTCGCCTTTCTTTGCGACGAGCGACTGCGTGCCCGGGAAAGTGCGGCCGTTGATCGTGAAGACGTTGAAGTCCGTCATCTCGTTCGGATCGGGCCGGCTCGCGCCAACCTCGATCTTCCACTCGCTGAGCAGCAGCGCATAGTCGCGATCGGGCGCCGGTGCGTCCGGCTGCTTCGGGTGGATGACGAACAGCCCGATCATGCCGAGCTGCATCTGGGTCATCTCATCGTGATGCGAGTGATACATGCACGTGCCGTGCTGCTTCAGCGTGAACTCGTACTGATACGTTTCGCCCGGCTGGATCGCCTTCTGCGAGACGCCGCCGACGCCGTCCATGCCGCTCGGCACCAGCAGGCCGTGCCAGTGCACGGAGGTCGGGCTCGCGAGGCGGTTGGTGACGTAGATGCGCACGCGGTCGCCCTCGACGGCTTCGATGGTCGGGCCGTGGACGCGGTCGTTGTAGCCCCAGCAGTTCGCCACGAGCCCGGGAGCGAACTCGTGCGTCACCGGCTCGGCGATCAGGTGGAAGACTTTCACGCCGTCCACCATCCGCCACGGCAGGGTGGCGCCGTTGGGCGTGACGACCGGACGATAGCCAGGAGCTCCACCGGCCGGGGCAAACGATTGAGTTGTGCCCTTGCTCGTGGGGGCTTGGTTCGCGCTGGCGATCAGCTGGGCGACAGGCGCCAACAAGGCTGCACCACCGGCGAGCGTGAGAAAGTTGCGGCGATTGAGAGGAGATGAAGACATGACGATGATTCCTTAATGATGGTGGTGCTGGTGTGCCGACTCGGTCGCAGGCTCGGCAGGTGTGGCTAGCGCCGCGGTCACCGGCAGGAATTGGCCGAGAGCGCGCTCGAGATCGGCGCGTGCGAGCCAGTAGTCGCGGCGCGCTTCGATGGCCTGGCGTTCGGTGAGTTGCTGTTGCTCCTTGGCGACGAGCAGTTCGTAGACGCCCTTCTGCATGGCGTTATAGTGGAGCAGCGTCTCGCGCAGGATCGCGGTGCGCTGGGGCAGCAGGGTTCCTTGGTAAAGCGCGGCAGTGCTGCGTGCGGCGTCGAGGCGTGCTTGTGTCGCGCGAACTTCGGAACCGATTTCGGCGGCGAGCGCATCGGCGTGTTCGGAGGTTTGGCGAAATTCCGCCGCCAGTCGGGCCAGCTCGGGCTGGCCTTGGTCGAAGAGCGGAAGCTCGAGGCCGAGGCTCGGTCCGGTCAGGCGTTCGCCGCCGCTTTCGTGTTCCGTATCCACGCCCAGCTCCACGTGACCGGGCAGCAAGCGCGTGCGCTGCTTCAGCTCGAGGGATTGCTTGGCCACGGCGGCCTGGGCGTGCAACGCGGCAAGATCCAGCCGTTGTTGCAGTGCGACGGCCTCGGCATTGTCCGGAATGGCGTCGTGCTCGGGCAGCTCCGGCAATGAGGCGGACATCTTCCAGTTCGTTTGTGAAGAGCTGAGGCCGAGCAGGCGGTTGAGCTGTTCGCGTGCCGCGGCGACGGAGGCTTCGGCCTGAATCATTTCCACGCGACTCTGTTGTGCGGCGGCTTGCAGCTGCAGGCGGTCGAGTTCGTTGATGTTGCCGGCATCGAATTGGCGCTGACCGAATTCGGCTGCTGCCTCGCTGATCTCGGCAAGGGTGGTCAGGCGGGCGCGCAGGTCCTGTTGCGCCAGCACTTCGTAGGCGGCGTGGCGCACCTCGGCGGCCAGCGTGATGACGGAGTGGCTGACGAGATATTGGGTTTGGCGAAGTTCGCCCTCCGCGTGCTGGCGTCGTGCGGGCAGGAGCACGCTTTCGAGCAGCGGGGCAGTGAGGCCGAATTCCACGTTGGGGCCGCGCGGGCTGTGCGAGGGCCAGCGGACACTGGTGTCGAGCGCCGGATTTGGCAGACGCGTGGCAGCGGCGAGACGCGCTTGCGAAAGCCCGAGCTCCTCAAAGGTGGCGCGCAACGAGCGATTGTTCAGCAGCGCAATGCGCGCCGCCGAGTCGGGCGTCAGGTCCGCCGCGAGCAGCGAGGCCACGGCTTGGTCGACCTCGGCGCGTTCCTTGGCGCTGAGAGGCCACGCGACGGACAGGTCGCCCCGGGCGTTGAGCTGGGTTTGGACGGCGGGCAGCGCGGCGCGCGGCGCGGACGTGGCGCAGCCGGCGAGCAGCAAGGGAGGTACGAGACAGGGAAGAAAAGTTCTCATGAACGGGCAGGGACGAAGGTGGATGAAAACCAAACCCACGGGCATGCGGCACCGTGGACTGATGACAGAATTCCGCGCAGCGACGTGCGCGGACACACTCCAACCCCGACTTTAGATCAGGAAACTGCAGTGCGCCCGGAACAGGGGCACACTCGCAGCACGCGCCGTCGCAACGGACGCCACCACCGCCGGCAACGCCGCCGGACGGGAAACAAACTTAACGTAGAAAGGTTCGCCCGACCTTTGCGGGACGGCGGCCGGCTTGCTCGCTTCTACGCGCAGGCTGGAGGCGGCGCTTTGCAGCACCAAGCCCGACTGGGCGCTGACCGGCGCGGGCGCGCAGTCCCGGCGGCCGCACGAGTCGGCGGGCGTTTCGCAGCAGCCGCACTTTTCCTGCTTCGTCACCGGCACGTCCATCGGCTGCACCTGCGCGAGCGCGGTGCAGAAGGCGATGAGGAACAGCCAGACGAAACGTTTCATGAAAAACGGAAGATAGGAATCAGAGCCTCACGCGCAACCGCTTATTCCCGGCGGCGCAGTGGCGCCAATCTGCCATTGTGTCGTCCGTGGCGGGCCCTAGGTTCCCAATCGGTCGCCGCGTCTTTTCACCCCATCCCGTCATGAATGTTCCGGCTCCCGCTTCCTCGCGTCCGCACTGGGCGCTTCGTCTGTTGCACGCGCTCGTCGTGCTGGTGCTCGGTTTTTCCATCACCGGCCTCATGCTCTTGGCCGTGGCCGGTTACTTGCCGGCAATCTTGTTCCGACTCGCCCCGGATCAGACTTGGGAAGGCGGCGTCAAGAGCGTCGGACTGGTGGTCGCCGCCGTGTTGATCCTTGCGCCGCTGGTGCTACTCGTGATGGCGAATCGTCGCGGCCAACTGCGCTGGCGCAATCTTGCCCTGCTCGGCGCGGCGGTGGCCGTTTGCCTGGGGTGGCTCGGCCATGACCAGGCGACGCTCAAGCACCCGCTGACCGTGGCGGAATTCGCGCCGGAATTCCCGGGAGCGGACCAGAGCTACGCCGTGCTCATGCGCTATTCGAAGCTGGCCCCCAGTGCGGAGGCGCAGGCTTTCACAAAGCGGAAATGGACGGTGACCGACAAGGGCTTCTCCTCGGCCAAGGAGGCGAATGCCCGCATGGAGTTTGTAGCTAAAAATCGCGCCGGCCTCGAAGCTGATTGGGAAACGCTCGCGCCGGAACGTCATTGGATCGGAGAACTGAACAGCTTCGATCGCATCGGCGATCTCACGCCTCCGAGTTCGCGCGCCAACATCGTGACGTTCGCGGTGTGGCGGGTCTACTCGCAGGAAGCCTGCGCGATGTCCCTGCTGCGGGCCGCGGACGGTCGTGGCGACGAGGCGATCGCCACGCTGCTGCCGGTGCTCGAGTGCGGGCGGAAACTCCAGCGCGACTCCCGCACGCTGGTGCGCAGCATGATCGGCGTGGTGTTGGAGCGCATGGCGATCGAGACCGCCGGCACGGTGCTGGACCGGACGCCGGTTTCCTCCGGACGGCGGGAAAAACTGGCTGCGGCCTTGGCGGGAGGCAATCCGCCGGCGGATGTGCGCCGGGTGGTCATGATGGAGTACGCGGTTTACGGCCCCGCGATGATGCGCGAGGTGCGGGCGGGCGAAGCGGACTTCGTGCTCGATGGCCATTGGGCCTGGGCCCGCCGCCCGCTCCACTGGCTGGGAGTACTGTTAATCAATCCGAATGCGACGCTCGACCTCATGGCCGAGGATTCGCTGCAGGTGGCGGCGTTGGCGGAAACGCGTGATTTCGCGAAGATCGATGCCCGGACCAAGGCGATGGGCGAGGAACTTTGGCGCCGTCCCGGCATGAAAAACCTCGGTGGCCGCCTCGTGCTCGCTGTGGCGACGCCCGGCTATGCGAAGGTCGTCGAGAGCTGCTGGAAAACAGCGGATCTGCGCGAGGATCTCCGCCACCGGCTCGCGGCGAAAGTGGCGGCAAATTGAAACACCGGCGAGTGGCTCAGCGTGCGGCGGCCTGGGGAGCGGGCGTCGGTGTGATCGGGGCGGCCGCCACCTTGGGCTTCGCGTTCTTGGTGATCGTGATGATCACGACGCCGGCGATGATGATCGCAGCGGCGAGGAAGATGCGCGGACTGACTTCCTCATGCAGCACGAGCCAGCCGAGAAATACGGCGACGATCGGATTCACGTACGCGTAAGTCGAAACCTTGGCGGGCGTGCTGTGCTTCATCAGCCAGGTGAAGGTGCTGAAGGCGATGAGCGAACCGAAGATGACGAGATAAACCCAGGCGACCGCGGAGCGCGTGGTGATGCTGGCGGGATCGAAACGACCGAACTCACCCGTGAGCAACGCGGTGGCGAGCAGCCAGCCGCCGCCGGCGATCATCTGAATGGCGGACGCGGTGAACGGCTCCGCCGGACCGGATGCGTATTTCATGTAGATCATGCCGCAACCCCAGAGCAGCGTGGCCATGAGCAGGCCGAACACGCTCCACGGGTCGAGGCTGCTCGCGCCCGACTTGGCCACGTCGGGCCCGACGAGCACCGCCAGGCCGACGAAGCCCAGCGCGAGACCAACGAAGGTGAGCGGTTTCGGTTTGGTACCGCGTTTGCCGTCCTTGAAGAAGGCGTACGCCGCCCAATCCATCAGCACAATGAACACCGGGCCGGCCGAGATGATGAGCGTGGCGATGCCCGATGGCACGCGCTGTTCGGACCAGCATACCAGACCGTTGCCACCGAGGCAGAGAAAGGCGCCGGTGATAGTGTTGTCGCGCCACTGCTTGCCGTTCGCCTTGAAGCCACGCGTGACGGCGATGAAGCCGGCCATGATGAGTCCCGCCAGCACGAAGCGCACGCCTGCCATCAGGAACGGCGGGATCGTCTCCACCACGATGCGGATGCCGAGATAGGTGGAACCCCAGATCAGGTAGATCGCCGTGAAGGCGGCGATCAGCGCGGAGCGGTTGGGAGTGGCGGACATTGGGTCAGGAGACAGGTGGCGGGAGACAGGGGACAGGGCGGAAATCGGGCGGGTTAATCTGTAGCGGCGCTCTATGAGCGCCGACGGCGGTCACAGACCGCCGCTACAGGAAAAGCAGATCACAGCTGCTGCTTGATGAGTTCACCGAGCGTGCGGAGCGCGGCCTCGATCTCGTCGGACCACGGCACGCTGCAGCTCAGGCGCAGACAGTGCCGGTAGCGGTCCTTCACCGAGAAGAGGCTGCCGGGCGCGGTGTTGATCTTGTGCTTCAGCGCGTCCTTGCGGAGGCGCAGCGTGTCCACCTTGGCCGGGAGTTCGACCCAGATGAAGTTGCCGCCCTGCGGCCGGCTGTAGCGCGTGCCCTCAGGGAAATGCTTCAGCATGCCCTGCGTGAAAAGGTGCAGGTGCTGGTGGTACGCGCGACGCAGCGAGCGCAGGTGGTGATCGTAGCCGCCATCGCGCAGGAATTCCGCGAGCGCCTTCTGCAGCACGAGTGGCGTGCCCATCGTGTTGGTGAACTTCAACCGACGCACGCGCTCGAGGTAACGCCCCGGCGCGCTCCAGCCGATGTGGAAACCGGGGGCGAGCGTCTTGCCGAACGAAGAGCACAGCATGATGCGGCCGTCCTTGTCCCAAGCCTTGAGCGGCTTGGGCCGGACGTCGCCGAAATGCGTGTCGCCGTAGATGTCGTCCTCGATGCCAGGCAGGTCGTACTCGCAGAGCAGGTCGTAAAGCTTCTGCTTCTTCTCGTCGGGCATGAGCGAGCCGACCGGATTATGGAAGGTCGGCATGATCATGACGGCCTTCACGTCGTTCTGCTCGATCGCCGTGCGGAGTTCGTCGAGGCAGATGCCCTCGCGGGTCGACGTCGGAATCTCGAGCGCGCGCAGGTTCAGGCTCTGGATGATTTCCAGGAAACCGAAGTACGCGGGCGTCTCGATCGCGACGGTGTCGCCGGGCTTGGTGACCGCGCGCAGGCAGAGGTTGAGCGCCTCGGTGCAGCCGGTGGTGACGACGAGTTCGTCGTGCGCCAGCGGCACGCCGGCCTGCAGGTAACGCCGCGAGATTTCGCGCGTCAGTGGCTCGTAGCCGTGATTGAGGCTCGAGCGCACGAGCAGCGCCGGGTCGCGCCGGGCGACCGAGCCGAGGATGCGGGCGAGCTTCTTCGACGGAAAAAGGCTGTGGTGCGGACAAGCCGACCCGAACGGCACGTAGTCCGAATGGTTGGAAAATTCGAGCACCTCGGCCGTGAGGTCGTTCACGCCGACGTAGGAAGGCTTGGCCATCGGCTTCGCCATGCGCGGCTCGGGCGCGAGGCTCGGCGGACGCGGGCGGACGTAGTAACCCGACTGCGGCCGCGCCTCGAGATAGCCGCGGTTTTCCAAAACGGTGTAGGCCTGCAGCACGGTGGCGATGCTGACGTCGCGCTGCCGCGACATGATGCGCACCGACGGCACGCGATGACCGGGACGTAGCGTGCCTTGTTCGACGAGGGACTGCAGGGAGTCGGCGAGCTCGACGTACAACGGACGATTGGCAACGGGAGTGGCGCGGGGCAGCCCTTCGACCGGTTCGACAGGCTCACGGCGGGCAGGCTCAGGGCGAACCCGCTTGGTGGGTTCGGGAGGCTTCGGCGATGCGATGGTCTCGATCATGGCAGTTGGGATTGGGCCGCAACTATACCGGAACAGTGCTCCGTCCAGTAGCCGCAGCCGGCACAGATTGAAACCGGTACAGTTGATTCAAATCAACTCTGTAACCATGACAATTTTCCCGATTCCGGGAATTCTGGGACTCAAACCATGATTTCGCCCTTCATATAGAGTACGGCATGGCCGGCGATTTTGACACGTTCTCCCGCCTGTCCTGAGCTCGTTGAAGGGCTGAGTTTGCACCAAAGCTCACCGCCGCGGACGGAAACTTGCCGGGCATGGAGCTGGGTTTTGCCCAGGCGCTCGGTCCAGTAAGGCACCAGGGTGCAATGCGCCGAACCGGTCACCGGATCTTCCGGGATGCCGGCGTCGGGGACAAAGGTCCGGGACACGAAATCGCAGTCCCGGCCCGTGGCCGTGATCGTGATCCGGCCGGGAATGATTTTCGCGAGCAAGGCATGATCGGGTTGCAGCCCGATGACCTCATCGGCCGTGGCGTACACGCAGAGCCAGCGAACCTTGGCGCGAAGGAAGGCCACCGGCACGCGGCCGAGGGCGCGCGCGAGCTGTTCGGTCGGGGCGACCGGCGCCGCCGGTTGCGCGGGGAAATCCAGCTCGAGGCGTTCGCCGCGCCGCGTCACGACCAGCGGCCCGCTCTTGGAATCGAACGTGACGGCTTCGCCGCCCTGTCCGAGCTGGTTGAACAGCACGAAGGTGGTGGCGAGCGTGGCGTGGCCGCAGAGCTCCACCTCGACCGCGGGCGTGAACCAGCGCAGCTGGAAACGCGCCGGGCCGGTGCGGACGATGAAGGCGGTTTCCGAAAGGCCATTCTCGAACGCGATGCGTTGCAGCTGCGTGTCGTCCGGCCATTGCGCGAGCGGTACGACGGCGGCGGGATTGCCGGTGAAGACCTTGTTCGTGAACGCGTCGACCCAATAGAGCGGAAGTTTCATCGCGTTACTCTACGCCATCCGCACCGCTGCGCCTAGCAGCAGTCGTGCATGCGGTGCACCGGTGCAGACCTTCGACAAGCTCAGGTCGGGCCATTCGACAGGCTCAGGTCAGGCCCTTCGATCGGTTCAAGGTGAGGCTCGTTCGATAAACTCAGGGCAGGCTCGCGGGCGGGAAGATTTGGCGGAAGCCGAACGCATGTGCCGTCGGTCCATGCTGGCGCAAGTGTTCGAGTCGGGCCTTGGCTTCCTCGACGGTCGGCAGCGTGCCGGCGGGAATCCACCACAGCGCCATGATCGCAAGGTCGCTGTGTTCGAACCACTGCTTGCGCTGGCGGATCAGGTCGGCGTGATCGGTGCGGTAGACGTAGCCCTTCAGGTGGTCCGGTGATTCCCAGACCGACATGTTGAAGATAATTTTGTCATCGTCGTAGGGCCGCAGGTAGGTGGCGTCACCGGCGTCATCCTGAAAACGCCACACGAATCCGGGGCTGCGATCGGCGAGGGCATTCATCTCGGCCAGCTTCGCGACGAAGCCCGCCATGACCGGCGAGTCGAGCGGGGCGAGCATGCGCGCGATGTTCAGCTGGGCGAGGTGCCAGCCGGGGAAAGTCTGGGGCGCGTCAGGCATATTGCGTGAGCGATGATCCGGTCAACCGGCAGATCTGCCATTCCTTCATGCGCTTCGCGCCGAGGGACTCGTAGAAGTCGATCGCGGGCTGGTTCCAGTCGAGCACCGACCACTCCATGCGGCCGCAGCCGCGCGCATTGGCGAGTTTCGCAAGATGCAGGAGCAGCGCCTTGCCGAGACCCTGGCCGCGGAATTCCGGTTTCACGAACAAGTCCTCGAGGTAAAGTCCGGGCCGCGCGAGGAACGTGGAGAAGTTGAAGAAGTACAACGCGAAGCCGGCGGGCGCGCCGTCGACATCGGCGATGACACAGAAGGCGTCGGGCTTCGCCGGGTCCGCCGGGAAGAGCGACCGGCTGAGCTGCGCCTCCGTGGCGACGACCTCGTGGCCGAGTTTCTCGTAGTCGGCCAGGGCGCGAATGAGGGCGAGGATCGCCGGCAAATCGCCGGCTTGGGCGGGGCGGATCGTGAAGGCCATGCGGGGATTCAGGCGGGGTCGGTCGGGTTGGCCAGCGCGTTTGTCGTGTGCCGGCGGTCCGTGTCGTACGGTGTGAACGGGTTTATTGCTGACAAGCTCCCCGGTGAAAATAGTGCTGTCGTCGAGCAATCGCAGCCCCATGCCTTCCCGAATTTTCCATCGCTGGTTCGCCTTTGGGTGGCTCGTGGCCGGCTTGGTCCTGGCGCCGTTGGCGGCTTGGGCGGCAACCGAACCGGAGCACGTGGTGCTGCAATTGCCCTACACGCACCAGTTCCAGTTCGCCGGCGTTTATGCGGCGATCAGCCAGGGTTATTTCAAGGAGCACAATCTCGATGTGGAGGTGCGCGTGCGCACCCATGTCCGTTTGCCCACCGAGGAGGTCGTGAGCGGTCGCGCCCAGTACGGCATCGGCCAGTCGAGCACGCTGCTCGACCGCTTGAATGGCAGCCCGGTGGTCGCACTGGCGGCGATTTTCCAGCACTCGCCTTTTGTGCTGATGGCGCGGACCGAGAGTCACATCGCCACACCGGCTGATTTGATCGGCAAGCGCATCGCGCTTTCGCCCCGCTCGCTCTACACCGAGTTGCAGGCCATGCTGCAGGTCGAGGGGCTGCGGCTGGACCAGCTCAAGGTGGTTCCGGATGAATGGGACCGGGATGAATTGCGCGATGGCACCACGGACGTGATCGCCGCTTACCTGACCGACGGTCCCTTCCGCGCCCGGGAACAAGGCCTCACGGTCAACCTGATCCGGCCGTCCGACTACGGCGTCGATTTTTACGGGGACTTCCTTTTCACCAGTGAAGAGGAGCTGCGCCTGCATCCCGAGCGCGCGCAGGCCATGCGGCAGGCTATCCTGCGCGGCTGGGACTATGCCCTCGCGCACCGCGAGCAGATGATCGACTGGATTCTCACGCAGCTGCCCGCGGCGGACCGTTCCGAAGGCCGCACCCGCGAGTGGCTGCGCTTCGAGGCCGAGGCCACCGCCCGGCTGGTCAACGCCGACTTTGTGGAACTCGGGCACATGAACGCCGGCCGCTGGGGGCGCATGGCGGAGCTAACCGTTGCGGTCGGTCAGGCCAAGTCCGTCGACCGGCTGGCGGGTTTTATCTACAGCCCGGAGGCGGCGGCCATGCCGGTCTGGTGGCGCTGGCTCATGGGCAGCCTCGGGGTCGCGGTCCTGGTGGCGCTGGGCATGATACTCGCCAACCGCCGCCTGCAATCGCTCGTGCGGCGGCGCACGCAGGAACTGGCGGAGTCCGAGCAGCGCCAGCGCGACTACTTTGATTTGGCCCCGGCCCCGATTGTGATCGAGGACTTCACCGCGCTCGAGCCCGTGCTCGCGCGCTTCCGCGCCGAGGGCATCACCGATCTGCGCGCCCACCTGAAGGCGCACCCCAAGCTGGTGCGCGAGCTCCTGGTGCAGAAACACATCGTGGCTGCCAACCGGCTCGCGCTCACGCGCACCGGCTACGCTTCGGTGGCCGACATGGACCGCAACGCACCGGAGATCATGACCGAGCAGTCGATGCAGATGTTCGTCGAGGAGCTCGTGGCGATTTCCGAGAACCGCGATCGCCTGACGATGGAGAAGACCTACCACACGAAATTGGGTGAGACCATCCACACGCTCGTGAACTGGGAGATCGGCCGGAAGAACGGCCAGCGCGACCTCGCAAACGTTCAGCTGGTCTACACCGAGGTCACCCAGCAGAAGCAGGCCGAGCTCGCGCTGCGCCAGAGCGAGGAGCGCTACCGGCAGCATTTCGAACACGCGGTGGGCGGCATCTATCGCTCCAGCCCGGAAGGCCAATTCCTCGCGGTGAACCCGGCGATGGCGCGGCTGTTCGGTTTCGACAAGCCCGAGCAGATGATCGTCTGGACCAAGCAGAGCCCGGCGCACTCGCTTTACGTGCAGCCGGCGCGGCGCGAGGAATTCGTCGCGCTGATTGGCCAACGCGGGGAAGTGCACGATTTCGAATCCGAGGTGCGCGGCAAAGAGGGCGCCTCGCGTTGGATTTCCGAAAACGCCCGCGCCGTGCAGGACGAGAAGGGCAACTTGCTTTATTACGAAGGCTTCGTGACCGACATCACCGCGCGCCGCCAGCTGGAGTCGGAAATCGCGCGCGCCTCGAAGCTCGAAGCCGTGGGCATCCTCGCGGGCGGCATCGCGCATGACTTCAACAACATCCTCACCGTGGTGCTCGGCAACGTCACCCTGCTCGAGCTCGATGCCGTGGCTGGCAGCCCGCAGGCGGCGCGGTTGGCCGACGCCAAGCGCGCGACGCTGCGCGCGCGGGACCTGACACTGCAGCTGCTGACTTTCGCCAAGGGCGGCGAGCCGGTGAAATCCAGCATCGAGCTGCCGGAGTTGATCAAGGAATCGGCCGGCTTTGCCCTGCATGGCGCGAAGGCGCGCGCCGAGTTCCGGATCGCGCGCGGACTGTGGCGCGTCAACGCCGACAAGGGCCAGCTCGGTCAGGTCGTGCAGAACCTCGTGATCAACGCCGTGCAGGCCATGCCCGGCGGCGGGCAGGTGACGATCACCGCGGACAACACTGACACGCTCGAGGAAATGGTGGATCTGCCGCCGCTGCCGCAGGGCCGTTACGTGCGGATCAGCGTCGCCGACAGTGGCACGGGCATCGCGCGCGAGCATCTGGCGAAAATTTTCGACCCGTACTTCACGACGAAGGAGCAGGGGAGCGGCCTCGGGCTCGCGACCACTTACTCGATCGTGAAGAAACACGCTGGCCACATCATGGCGGAATCGGAGCCGGGCCGCGGCACGACGTTCCGCCTTTGGTTGCCCGCGGATGCGGCGTCCAGCGCGAGTGTGGCGCCCGACGCGTCGGGCAGCCGTTCGCCGTTTCGCGCGCGCGTGCTGTTCATGGACGACGAGTCGGCCATCCGGGCCATGGCGGCGATTTTCATGGAACGCATCGGCTACGATTGCGACGTGGCGGTCGACGGCGCCGAGGCCGTGCGCAAATACGGCGAGGCGATGGCCGCGGGCCGCAAATACGAGGTGGTCATCATGGACCTCACCGTGCCCGGCGGCATGGGCGGACGCGAAGCGATGGAACGCCTCGTGCGCCTCGATCCGTCCGTGTGCGCGATCGTCTCCAGTGGTTATTCGCGCGATCCGGTGATGGCCAATTATCGCGCCTACGGTTTCCAAGGCATCCTGCCCAAGCCCTACGGCTTGGATCAGCTGACGAAAGTGATGAGCGCGGTGCTCGACGGGGCTGCTAACCCCACGTAAATCGGCGGGGTTCGGCGCACCAAAGGCGTGGCGGGCTGTCTGCATCGGCATGATCAAGCCCATTGTTTCACGTCCGATGTTTATTTCCCTGTGCATGCTCGCGGCCGTGGTCCTGGCCGTGCCATTTTTCAGCGGCTGCACCACGGTGACGTACGGCGCCAACGGCGCGGCGGTGTATGTGCGGGGCGAACTCGAATCCAGCACATCATACAACCTTGACCGGACGTACGAGGCTGCGCGCCGCGCGCTGGCCGACATGAAACTCGCGGTGACCACGGACAAAAAGAGCGGCGTCGATGCCGAACTCGTCTCGCGCACCGCCCTGGATAAGAAGGTAACCGTCCAGCTGGAGCGCATCACCGACGTCGTGACCAAGGTCCATATCCGCGTTGGCCTGGTCGGCGACCAGCCGCTTTCCCTGACCATCCTCGAAAAGATCAACGCCGAGCTAAAATGACCGCCGGGAGGGGATGGTTTGCGGGGTTGCAATACCCCGGGCGGCCCGCGATAAGCACGGCCACTCATACATGCTCCGCAAGATCCTTTCCAAGCTAACCGCCCCCTTTAAGCCGGCGACGAAGAAGACCGAGACCAAGCCGTCGCACGCGCCCAAGTCGGGTGGCCGTCCCGCGGGCCGCGATCATGGCCAGCGCCACGACCGGAAGCCGGGTCATTCCGGCGGAGCCAAGCCGGCCTCCTCGCACGCGCCCAAGCCCGCCGCGCCGGCCCATCGTCCGGCCGCGCACGCCCCGGCCAAGCCGTTGCCGGAAGTGCCGAAGATGGAGACGACTTTTTCCGCCCTCGGCCTCAATGACCGCGTGGCTTACGCCGTGCAGCAGAAAGGTTACGAGAACCCGACGCCGATCCAGGCCCAGGCCATCCCGGTGGTGATCACCGGCAAGGATGTCATCGGCTCCGCCCAGACCGGCACCGGCAAGACCGCGGCGTTCTCCCTGCCCATTCTCCACCGCCTCGGCGCGCATGGTGGTGGCCTGCGCTGCCTCGTGCTCGAGCCCACGCGCGAACTCGCGTTGCAGGTCGAGGAGTCGTTCAAGGAATATTCCAAGTACACCGACCTGCGCACGACTGTGATCTACGGCGGCGTCGGCTACGGCAAGCAGCGCGAGGAGCTCGCGCGTCATCCCGATATCATCGTCGCCACCCCGGGCCGCCTGCTCGACTTCATGGAGCAGAACGAAATCCGCCTCGATAAGGTCGAGGTGCTCGTGCTCGACGAAGTCGACCGCATGCTCGACATGGGCTTCCTGCCCGACGTGAAGCGCATCGTCGCCAAGGTTTCGAAGAACCGCCAGACGCTCTTCTTTACCGCCACGCTGCCGCCCGAGATCGAGCAGCTCGCCGCCTGGGCGCTGCGCGACCCTTTCAAGATTTCCGTGGCGCGCGAGCGCTCGACCGCCGAGACGATCACGCACGCGTTCTACCCGGTGGTGCAAGCGCAGAAGTTCGAACTGCTCGCGCACCTGCTCGAGCAGACCGAGTACAAGAGCGTCATCATCTTCTCGCGCACCAAGAGCGGCGCCGATTACGTCGCCAGCCGCCTGCAGCGCGCCGGCCACACCTGCGCCGTCATGCATTCCGACCGCAGCCAGCAGGAGCGCGTCGACGCGCTCAAGGGCTTCAAGTCCGGCAAGCACGAGGTGCTCGTCGCCACCGACATCGCGGCGCGCGGCCTCGACATCGCGGGCGTGTCGCACGTCATCAACTTCGACGTCCCGGAAAATCCCGAGGACTACGTCCACCGCATCGGCCGTACCGGCCGCGCGCAGAACACCGGCGACGCGTTCACGCTCGTCACCGAGGAAACCTGGCGCGACGCGCGCAGCATCGAGCGCTTCATCGGCCAGGCGATCCCGTGGAAGAAGGTCGAGGGCTTCAACTACACCTACTCCGGCATCTTCGACGGCGGCGGCATGCCGCAGGCCGCGCCGGAAAAGCCGAAGAGCCGCCTGATGCGCGGCGGCCGGCGCTGAGGCGTCGGCGATGGCGAAGCCAGGCGTTCTCATTCTTTGCACCGGCAACTCCTGCCGGAGCCATCTGGCCGAGGGCTTGTTGCGGGCCGCGGCCGGCGACCTTTTCGAAGTGCACAGCGCGGGATCGAAGCCGGCCGGCTACGTCCATCCGCTCGCGATCCGGGTGATGGCCGAGATCGGCCTCGATATTTCCGGACATCGCTCGAAGTCCATGAACGAGTTTCTCGGCACGCCGGTGGAGACGGTGATCACCGTCTGCGGCCACGCCGACCAGGCCTGCCCGGTGTTTCCCGGGCAGGTAAACCGGCACCACTGGCCGTTCGACGACCCGGCGCACGCGACCGGGACCGAAGACGAGAAACTGGCGGTGTTCCGACGGGTGCGGGACGAGATCCGCCGGACGCTCGAGATTTACGTTGCGGGGCGGCGTGACGCATTGAAGGCGGCGAAATGATTTGCGCGGCCCGTGGCACGCGCTTCGCTGGCCCTTCCGCATGAAACTGCACATTCCCGAGGGGAAGTTCGACGGCTACATTTTCGACTGCGACGGCACGCTGGTGGACACCATGCCGCTCCACTACCGCGCGTGGGATCGCGCCATGCAGGCCGCCGGCTTGAAGGAGACGCTCAGCGAAGAGCTGTTTTATTCCCTGGGCGGAATGCCGACCAAGAAAGTCGCGGCCACTTTTGCGAAACACTACGGCATCACGCTCGATGTGGAGTGGGTGTTCCACCACAAGGAGGAGTTCTTCCTCGAGATGCAGTCCGAGATGAAGGTGATCAAGCCGGTGGTTGATTTCGCGCGGGCGCTCCACGGCAAGGCGCCAATGAGCGTCGCCTCGGGCGGACCGAAGCCCGTGGTCGTGAAGACGCTCGAGCTGATGCACCTTACCGAGCTTTTCCCGGTCGTGGTCACGCCCGAGGATGTCACGCACGGCAAGCCCTCGCCCGAGATGTTCCTGCTCGCCGCGAAGAAGATGGGCGTGGTGCCGGAGCGCTGCCTGGTGTTCGAGGACGCCGGTCCGGGCTTCGAGGCCGCGACCGCCGCAGGCATGCAGTACGTGCGCGTGCCGAGCCGGACGACTTGAGTCCCGGGGATAAACCACAGAACACACGGAACACACAGAAAGCGGAATCGGAAGATACCTTTCCGTGTATTCTGTGTATTCCGTGGTTATCAAACGGTCTTTGGGATTGAACCGGTGACGCATCACGCATCGTTTCGCATCATGACTTTCGCCGCGCTGGCCAACCCCGGGATCCTCACGCAGCCGGTCTATGAACCGGGCAAACCGATCGAGACGGTCGCGCGCGAACTCGGGCTCGATCCCGCCGGCATCATCAAGCTCGCGTCGAACGAGAACCCGTTCGGCCCGTCACCCAAGGCCCTGGCCGCCGCGCAGAAGGCGCTGCTCGAAGCGCACCTCTATCCGGACGGCGGTTACTACGCGTTGCGCGAGAAACTGGCGAAGAAGCTCGGCCTCGGCATGGACCAGTTCGTCATCGGCGACGGCTCCAACGAGCTGATCGAATTGCTCGGCCACGCGTTTCTCGCCCCGGGCAAGGACTGCGTGATGCATGCGTCGGCCTTCATCGTCTACAAGCTCGTCGCCCTGATGTTCGGCGCGAAGCCGGTCGAAGTGCCGCTCGGGCCCGGCCTGCGCCAGGATTTGCCCGCGCTGCTGGCGGCGATTACGCCGAATACACGGCTAGTTTTTCTCGCCAGTCCGGCGAATCCGACTGGCGTGACGAATACGGCGGAAGAGATCACGGCTTTTATCCGTGCATTGCCTGAGCACGTGATCCTGGTGATGGACGAAGCCTACGTGGAATTCATGGAGTCGCCGCCGGATCTGCGTCCGCTGATCAAGGAAGGCCGGAAGATCATCTGCCTGCGCACGTTCTCGAAAATCTACGGCCTCGCCTCGTTGCGCGTCGGCTACGGCTACGCTGCGCCGGAGCTCATTTCGATCCTCCAGCGCGCGCGCCAGCCTTTCAACGTGAACGCCATCGCGGCGGCGGCGGCGGTGGCGGCGCTCGACGATGACGAGTTTGTCGCCAAGGTGCGGAAGGAAAACCGCGCCGGCCTCGCGCAGCTCGGCGCCGCCTTCCATGCGCTGGGCCTCGAGTTCATTCCCGCGCAGGGCAATTTTCTCCTCGTGAAAGTCGGCGACGGTGTCGCCGTCTTCGACAAAATGCAGCGCCAAGGCGTGATCACGCGTCCGGTGAAAGGCTACGGTCTGCCCGAGTGGTTGCGTGTGACCGTCGGTACGAAGGAGCAGAACGAGCGGATGCTGAAGACGCTGCAGGCTGCGCTCGGGAAGTAATCGTGGAGGGCCGAGCTCCCGCGAGGCCTTGGAGGTATCGCACGCGCTTGACCTCGCAGGAGCTCGGCCCTCCAAGGTTTTAGCCGTGCGCCGCGGCCCGTCGAATGCGGTCGTTGATCGCGGCAGCGAGGCCGCCGGCGGTGGGCGGCACGGCTTCGATCAGGATTTCGCGATGTCCGGCGGCGTCGGCTTCGCGCAGCACGCGGTAGAGGTTGTGGGCGATTTCCGCGAGGGCGCCGCGCCGGCTCAGCCAGTAGGTGCCGGCGGGTATCGTGCCGGCGGGTTTGCGCAGGAAAATCATGGCGCGGGCGGACGAGGCGTTCGTCGCGCGGGATACGAGGCGCAGCGGCGTGCGCGGACTGTAGTGTTTCTCGAGCAGGCCGGGTGCCTTGAGCAGGCCGCGCTTCTTCGCGCGTTTGAGCGTCGCAACCGGACGACGCAGCACGCGGGACAAACTCGGCGCGTCGATCGCGCCGGGGCGCAGGATCACGGGCTTTTTCGGATTCGTCAGGTCGAGCACGGTGGATTCCACGCCGACCGACGATTCGCCGCCGTCGAGGATGTGCTGGATGCGGCGGCCGAGACCCTGCTGCACGTGCTGCGCGGAAGTCGGGCTGATGTAGCTGAAAGGATTGGCACTCGGCGCGGCGAGCGGGACGCGGGCGAGCGCGAGCAGTTTGCGGGCGAGGGGATGGGCGGGCGCGCGCAGGGCGACGGTGTCGCCGCCGGAAGTGACAATGCCCGGAACGCAGGCTTTTTTCGGCAGGACAATCGTCAGCGGGCCGGGCCAGAAGCGGCGGACGACTTTCCGCGCGGCGTCGTTGAACTCCGCCAGTTGCTCGGCGTGCGCGAGGTCGAGCACGTGCACGATAAGCGGGTCGTTGGCCGGGCGGCCCTTGGCGCGGAAGATCGCACGGCAGGCCTTCGCGTCCAGGGCGTGGGCCGCGAGGCCGTAGACGGTCTCGGTCGGAATGGCCACGAGCTCGCCCCGCTGCAGGGCCTTCGCAAGGCGCTGCAGGTTGGCGGGAGTGGGGGCGTGAATTTGGGCAGGCATGCGACGAGACAGTTAACCACTGATGGTCACTAATCGGACACTAATGAAAACCAAGGTTCTGCAGAGCTTGGATTAGTGGGCTATGAGTGTGGATTAGTGGTGCTCCGGATTGGGATGCTGTCCGGGCACAAAAAAGCCGGAGCACAGGCTCCGGCGAAAGGCGGTGCGTGGGCAACCGCTTACTGCATCGTGAGCAGGTTGCGGGACGTCTTGATGATGGACGTCACCTTGCGCTGCTGCTTGGCGGAGAGGCCCGTGTACTTGCGCGGCAGGATCTTGCCGGTGTCGGTGATGAAACGGGCGAAATGCTGGGGAGCGGTGTGCGGGACGTTCTCCGGAAGGATGCTCTGTTGCTTCTGTTCGGTGCTCATGGTGGGAAAAGGAGGGCGGAACGTTGGGATTCGGGGTCCCTCTGTCAACGGGCATTTTTAAGTTGCCAAACTCCCCGTCCGGGCCGTTCTGGAAATCTGGTTAGTCCCCGTAGCTCAAATGGATAGAGCGCGCGTTTCCTAAACGTGTGATCCCCGTTCAATTCGGGGCGGGGGCACCAGCCTTCGCCGAGCGGAGCGAAAGCGAAGGCTGTCCGCCGTAGGCTTGGCAAAGGAGGACATTTGATAGGCGAGCGGAACTCGAGTGGCTACGGCTGGCGAGCCAGTCTGAGCAAAGAGGGAATTTCCGCCGTCTTGTCAGCCATAAGCTGGGTGACGACTGGCAGGTCGACCGGTGGCTTCGGCTTCCTGCCTGCCTCAGCGCGCCGGAATGCTCACCTGGTTTTCGCCGGCCTTGAGCGCGATTTCCTGGCCGTGGGCGCGGAAGACGGCGGGCAGGCCTTCGGGGAGGGTAATCGTGTATTTCAGGGCGTCGGGCTGGCGCGTGAAACTGACCCGCACCGTGCCGCGGGGATGCGGCATTTCGCCGCTGAACTCCGTGAGCGTTCCCGGCGCCGGCGAAATCACCAGGCTGCCGAAGCGCGGCGATGCCGGCCGGATGCCGCAGGTCGTGGCCAGCAGCGCGTAGAGCGGATGCGCGCTCCACGCATGGCAATCGGAACGACTTTCCACGCCGTGTTCAGGAAAAGTGGTCAGCCCGGCCGCGATGAAGGCCTTCCAACGTTCCAGCCTGGGCAGCACGAGATCGCCGAGGCCGGCGGATGCGAGCGCCTCGAAAACATAGTAGTCAAAATAGAGGGTTGGCTGCACCAACGAGCGATCCTCCACCAGCCGGCGCGCGAGCGCGGCGCGGCCCGAGGGTGCGGCATCCGCGAGAACGGCCAGGCTGTTGGTGTGCGTGGTGAACAACGTCTTGGCGGAGGTCTCGGCGAAGAGCTGACGCGATTCATCCCAACACTGGCGGCGCACGGCCTCCTTCAACGCTCGAGCCTGCGCGAGATAGAACTCCCGTTCGCCCGGACGCGGCGCGAGCGCAGACAAATCAGCCGCGCGTTCGAGCGCGAGGGCGAGCAACAGCGACACGTGCGCCGAGCCGCCTTCCTCCGCCCCGGGCGGAGAGCCCGCGGCAAATTCGGCGACGCCGCCGTCGACATGATTCCAATACGGCAGCGGGCCGAGCAGGCCGGTGGCGGGATCGATGCGTTGCAAAAACCAGTCCAGGATGAAGCGGGTGCCGGGCAGCGTTCCGGCCAGGAACGACGTGTCCTCCGACAGCATGTAGAAATCATGCAGCGACAAAATGTAGATCAGCGAGAAGGGCGGGATGATCTGCGTGTCCCGCGACGGGTGGCTGCTTTTCGTCAGGCCCATCGGCTGCAGCGAGGCGTTGAACGACTCCAGCGCGCGCCGGGCCAGCCGGTCGTCCCCGGAAACGTAGAGCGAGATGAGCGCCTGGATGCGAGTGTCGCCGATATACTGGAGCTGCTCGTAGTACGGGCAGTCCATGTAGGTTTCCAGGGCGCAGAGGCGGGCGGTCCGCCAGCTCGTCTGCCAAACGGGCGCGAGGGTCGCATCGCTCGAGGAGAACCGCGCCTTCTCCACCAGCGGATACGCGACGAACCGGTTCTCGAGCGAGTCCAGCACCAGCGGCTCCTCCGCGGTGTTGACGGTGATCTTCACGTAGCGAAACACGCGGAGCCACAGCGGCACGAACTCGCGTCCCGCGGCGCCATCGGCGACGAATTCGTCGTAGTAGCCTTTCATCACCTTGCCCTGCCACACGCTGCGGTTGCCCTTCGTGCCGTCCGCCTGGAAGAGCGACTCCTGGTATTGCAGGCGCACGCGCGCATTTTTTCCGCCCGACACGACGAGGCGCGGGAATCCCATCGTGAGAATGCGCCGGTCGATCAGAAACTCCGCCTGCGTATTCGCCGGAATCCGCACGGCCGGGCCGAAGGGAGCGTCGGTGGCAAGACCGGCGACACCCTGCACCTGCACCAGGTCGCCCATCGGTTCGACGCGTTCCTCCATCGCGGGGATGCTCCGGGCTTCGAGCAGCCACGGCGTGCCGCGATAGGTGTTGAGTCCGGCATGGTTGCCCTTGCCCAGCGGGACGGCGGCCAGCCAGGCGGAGTCATCGAAGTTTGCCTCCTGCCATCCCCACGGGCGGAGCCGTGCGTCCACCCGGTCGGTCGGGCCGGCGATGTAGCCGCCGCCGACGTCCACCGAGCGATGCGGGATCGGGGCATAGCTGGGATCGGCAATCACTCGCCAGCTGGCGCCGGTGTTCGCGCTGCATTCCGCCGGACCGTCGCCTTGCAGGATGAAGCCCAGCCGCCGCGAAATCTGGCGCGCGGGTGATGCGCCCGGCACGGACCGCCATACCTGCGCGGCGAGTTGGTTGGCGCCTGCCCGGAGAAACGGCGCGAGATCGACAGTCTCGTAGTTCCAGTGGGCGAGATCGCTGTTGGCGGGACCCCAGCTGATCGGCGTGCCGTTCACGAACAGCCGGTAACGATTGTCCGCGCTGACGTGCACGATGAAGTGCGCCGGTTTGCTTTCCAAGGCCAGCTGCTTTCGAAACAGATAAAGCCCGGCGTCGTTGAAACCACCGGCGCTGGAACCGATCCAGTCGGCGAATGCCGGGTCGTCGAGCTGGGCGGGCTGGGTGACGAAGGGCAGCGCCCGGCCGCTCAGCGCCAGCACGCTCACGAGCATCACGCCGGACAGCAGACGGAAAAACGCGGAGCGCAGCGCGCGGACTCCCAGCAGACAAATTTCAAGGGCGAGTGATTTTGGAGCGGGCGAGGGCATGGCGATGAGGTTCAACGAGCAAGCGGGGCGGTGGTTTTATCTTTTCGGTTCGGCGGTGATTTGGGCCGATCCGGTCACCGGCGTGACGATGCGCCAGAAATCTCCGCTGCGGGTCACGGCTACCGGCTGCCCGTTGACGCGAATCGGTTCGACGCCTTGGGCGAAGGGAATTTCCACTCGCGCCGCGATCCCTGCCGGCAAATCGAGTTTCAGCTCGAAGCGCGGCACCTGCTCCCAGCGAATTCCGATCGCTCCGCGCGGAGTGGGAATCGTGCCCTCGCACCACTGCAGGTTTTTGCCCGCGAAGGGGCGGACCGTGATTTCCGACCAGCCGGGCTGCGTGGCGGTCACGCCGAGGATGAAGCGCGGCAGCAGGTTGGCCGGCGCGGCGCCCCAGGCGTGATTCCAGTCCTGGTTGGGCTTGTAGCGCTGATCCCACGCTTCCCACGTGATGGTCGCGCCCGCTTCGACCATGTGCCGCCAGCTCCGGTCGCCTTCCGCCAACATCAAGCCGAGGGCGGCGTCCGCGTCGCCGTGGGTGAAAAGCGCTTCCATGAGATACTGCGCCGCGTACACCGAGCACATCATGCCGCGCTGCCGGAGCCAGCGGGCGATGACAGCTTCGCAGTTTTCCGGCGCCAAGCCGAAGGCCAGCGGAAACAAGTTGGCGTGCAGCGAAACATGCTCCGTGCCGGCGCCGTCGCGGAAAAGTCCGCGCGCCGGATCGAAGAGCTTCGCTTGAAATGCCGCGCGCACCTTCAGGTACCGATCCCGGTACTGCTGGGACTCGGCGTCGCGGCCCAGCGCGTGCGCGAGGTCGGCCATCAGGAACAGAGCCCGGAGATGAAAGGCGTTCACCACCGTGTTGATCTCTCGGAATTCGTATCCGTCGCGCTCGCCGGCCGGCCAGTCGACGATATCGTCGTGACTGATCTGTCCAGACGTGCTCCGCAGCAGCCCGTCGTCGCCCGCGCGTTCGAGTTGCAGCTTGGATTTCAGGGGTTCCCAAATCGCCGCGAGTCGTTTCACGTCCCCGGTTTGCAGCCAGTCGGCGTGGGCCATGAAGATCATCTGCGGCGCCCATTCCGTCGGCCAAGTGGGATGAGCCGCCAGATAATCGAAGGTATCGCGCGCCATAACGGGATCGGGGTTGCACGCGTAATAACTCAGTTGGTTGAGGAAGGCGTCCGCTTCGTAGGGAATGCGCTCCCGGTCGCCGTCGACGAACACGCCGGCAAAGGTCGTCGCCTTGATCGAATGGTGACAGAGCGCCCAGACGCGATTGAGCATCGGGTCGGAGGAGGCGAAGCGGGCTGCGTGGTCGTCCCACGTGGCGTCGAACGCAGCGCGCCGTCGGACATCCTCCGGCCGCAGCGTTCCTTTCCAGCCCTCGATCTCGACCCATCGAAAAGGGAGCACCACGCCCCACTCGCGCGGCGTCAGCACGGCGGGCGGCCGGGTGTTTCGGACATCGGCGGCCGGAGCCACGACAATGGCGTGGTCCGTCAGCGTCGTCGTCGCGGTCGCGTAGCGCACGGATCCGGGCGGCGTGCGGTCGATGCGGCCGTCGCGGCGCGCTTCACCGAAATGCACGGTCACGGTATCGCCGGCGCGGCCGGTCGGCCGGATCGCGAGGTTGCCGAACGCGACCTGGCCAAAATCCACCAGCCAGGTTCCGTCAGCGAGGCGATTCACGGACACCGGTGCCTCGTCGGTCAGCGTCACCGGAGCCGCCTGCGCCGGTCCGAGACTCATCATGACTATGAGAGCGGCCAGCGTGATTCGGAGAACGGACCGGAGTCGTGCACTCATGCTTTGTTTCGGGCCGCGCGGCCCCGCTCGCGCCTCGCGTCATCGGGCCGACGAGTTCGTGGCGCATTGCAGGTAGTAGTCCACCGATTCATCGAGGCCGGGAATTTCGGGTTCGTGGGCGAGCGAGAGGTAGTAGCCGTGGTAGAGCGAAGGGCACAACGCCGAACTCGCCAGGGTGCGATATTCCGTCCAGTGCCGCCGGTAATCCTGGGCCGCCACCGTGATGCCGGCGAAGTCCCATTCGCCGGTCTGCTCGCCGGCGATTCCGGCGGCCAGCACGCGCCAGCCGTCGCGCGCGATCGAGAAAAGCAAGCGACCATACGCGGCGGACGTCCGCACGAACTCGCCGGTGCGGGCCTCGGGCCAGGCGATGTCCTCCGCGAGCTTTTCGATCCGCTGCCAGAGCGCCACCGCCTCGTCCTTTTCCCGCAAGGCCGTTTCCAGGCGGCGCTGCTGCCACAAGTGCAGCAGCAGCGGACGCAGCTGCTCGCGTCCGCCGAGGCGGTCGTCGCGCATCCAGTTCACCGTGGGCAGCAGTTCGCCGCGCAACTGTTCGTCGAACACCTCGCAATAGCGCCCTTTCAGCACGGCTTCCGAACTCAGGCAGCAGAGTTCGCGGAACCGGGCCGCGTCAGCGGGCGCCAGGCCCAGCTGCTCCCGCGCATAGGCCGCGAAATGCTCGTGCTCGGGCCGGGACGGATCGCGCGCAAAGCGCCCGAGCACGCCCATCGCGAGGTCGGGCCAGAGTTCGTGCGGGAGATAGGGCCCGTGCCAACCGCCACCACGCGACCAGCTGTAGAGGCCGCGCACGAGCGGATGCGCGACCATTTCCCGCAGGCCGCGCGCCGGACGGTCTTCGGCGAAGCCGTCGATCAACCGGTCCATGAAATAATTCGGATAGGCGCCTTTGCCTTCGTATTCGCGCTGGCACTGGACCTCGATCACTTGCGCGTGCCGGCCTTCGCCGATGCAGTCGTTGGGTTTCACCCGCCGCCAGAAATCGAGGGCGGTGTGCTTGATCGAGAACAGCAGCCGCGGGTGCGGCTCGATCCGGTCGGTCACCGCGCGGTAGTGGTCGAGGCGCGCATGCAACCGGTCCGGAAACACATCCCAGGTGCGGAAGAACACGTATTTGCCGAGGTGCACGCACACCTCGTCACGCAGGAACTGCAGCAGCTTCACGTAGCCCGCCGCCTGTGCCGTGCTCCAGCCGGTCGCGGCCGGTTCGCCGCGCAGCATCTCGGCATAGTGATAGTCGGCCCGCCAATTCCGGCCGCCCTGCGGCACCGCCGCGTTGCCCGTATGATGTGGAGTGTCCTGCAGGTAGGTTTCGCCCACGCGGATGATGTAGCCGTCCACCTGCGGAAAGCGCGCCGCCAGCTCGCGGAACATGATGCGGTGCAGCTCCAGCGTCTGCGTCCGGTCGAGTGAGATCCGGCCGCGCTCATCCGTGATCTCCGCGTGGAAATGGCGCACGAGTTCCACCGGCAGGACGAAGAGGTCGAGGTGGTAGAACACCTGCAGCCCCGCCGCCTTCGCGGCCGCGATCTCGCGCTCGATTCCTTCGAGGCGCTGTCCGAGCCAGAGGCGGGCGGGTGAGCCGGCAGGAAAAACATCCACGCCGGTCGCCGCGTACGTCGCCACGCAGTTGAGGTGTTTGAACACCTGGCCGTTGCAGCCGTAGCGGGCGAGGTGTTGCGGGTCGTTGAAAGCGGTGGAAAATGGCGCCTCACCGGGGTTGTGGTGCACCATGTCGAAGAAAAATTGCATGCGGAACGGGGTCACAGGGGAAACGTCCGCCTGCCTTGAAGCCACCGCGTTGGCCGGGCAAAATCGGGCCAAAGAATGGCCAGAGCGCGCTTTTCGCCCGGTGCCCGAGATGAACCGAAGGACCCGAATGTAGGGCCGGCGCTGGCCGCCGTGCCTGAGGTTGATTCGCGGCATGCGCCGCCTTCGCAGCCGAGGCACGCCGGCAAGCGGCGGCCCTACATTTCAATCTTCCCGTCCGTTATGGCGCCCGGCCGGACCAGAGTTCCCAGAGCGTCAGCCCGGCGAGTTCTTCCGTTGAGCGGCGGCGTCCCACCACGAAGCTGGCGGCGTAGCCGATCAGCATGCACGAGGCGACCGCCACGAAGCCGTGGAGAAACACGTTTGTGGCCGTGTAATTCTGCACCCACCACGTCACCGCGATGCTCGCCAGCGCGCCGGTCATCACGCCCGCGCTCGTGGCGCGGCGCGACAGCAGGCCGAGGGCGAACACGCCGGGAAAGCCACCGCCGATCAGCGCGATCAGGCGCAGGAATTCGTCCCACAGCGAGCGCACGTCCTTGTACGCGAGGTAGGCCGCCATGGCCGTGGCGATGCCGCCGCAGAGCAGCGTGGTCCAGCGGGCCAGCCGGAGCCGGGAAACTTCGCCGGCCTGCGGATCCAGCGTGCCTTGGAAATCGCTCACGACGATCGCAGCGGTGGCGTTGAGCGAACTCGAAAGGGCGCCCATGGCCGAGGCGAACAGGCCGGCGACGATCAGGCCGACGACGCCGGGCGGCAGTTCGTTCGCGATGAAGAACGGAAAGATCGCGTCGTTCGACAACTCGGGCGCCAGCCGCGCGGGATTGCTCTGGTAGAACGCGTACAGCGCCGTGCCGATGAAGAAGAAGGTCGTCGCGCCGGCCAGGCCGATGATCGTGCTCATCGTCATCGTGCGGCGGGTCTCGCGGTCGTCGCTCATCGCGAACCAGCGCTGCATGTTGGGCTGATCGCCGAGCTGGGTGAAGATCGCCGCCAGGAACATGCCGAGGAAAACCCAGACCGTGGGCTGGGTGAGGTTCAGGCTCGCGTCCACCGCACGCAGCTTGTCCGCATGCTCCGCGAGCCGGAGCACGCCGGAAAATCCGCCCGGCACGCCGGCGAGCAGGAAGTGCAGCGCGATCGCCAGCGACAGCAGGGTGACGAGGGCCTGGAGCACGTCGGTCCACACCACCGCCTCGAAGCCGCCTTCCATCGCATAGAGCGTCGTCACGCCGCCGATGAGCAGGATGCTGAGGTAGACATTGAGTCCCGTGACGGTGGAGAGCGCCAGCGCCGGCAGCAGCATGACCACGCTCATGCGTCCGCCGATCTTGAGCAGCACGCTCAGCGCGGCGCCGAGCAGGCGCACGCGGAAATCAAAGCGGCGGTCGAGGTAGCCGTAGACGGTGGTGAGTTTCAGCCGCCGCAGCAGGCCGACGAAAACCAGGCCCACGACCACGCCCGCGAACGCCTGGGCCGGCGCCGAGCCGAAGGCGAGCCAGTTGGATTGGTAGGTTTTCGCCGGCAGCGCCATGAAACTGATGCTGCTCGTGCCCGTCGCAAACATGCTGAGCGCGAGCGCCCACCACGCCACCCGTCCGCCCCCGAGGAAAAAATCACCGCTCGAGTTCCGCTTGCGCCGGACGCACCACCAGCCGACCCACAGCGTGAACGCGAAATAGCCGGCGATGACGAGGTAATCGAGGGCCGTGAGGTAGCGCGGCTGCAGGACGCCAAGCAGGAGGGGAGGCATGGGGAAGGAGACGGGCGGGGAGAGGGGACGCGGCCGAATCGAACATCAATCCCGGTTGCGACCAAGCTGATTCAATCGGTGGAATCGCCCGAAAGCATGGCCAAAACGGGCCATTGCAGTTGCAATGCCCGGCCTCGCTCCCACGCTCGGGCCGCTTTCCCCACCCATGCTGCGTTACCTCAATCGCGGTCCGCGTTCCGGCCAGACCTTTCATCCCCTCGGGCTCAAACGGGGCAATTGGGAATTTTTCGCCGTCATCAGCGGCAGCATGCGGCCGGTTTTTCCCGACCGGGTCTCGGGACCTTTTCAGGACTCGCGGCTGTGGTTGATGCCGCCCGAGTCGCCGCACGGGTGGTTCACGCCGCCGGGTGAGACGAGCCAGATCTTCGTCTTTCACTTCGCCTTCATCCACCGCCAGCTGGAGAGCGCGATGCCGTCGACGCGGGCGCTGTCCGTGCCGATCGAGGCGAAGGAAAAGCGGCTGCTCGCGGAGCTGTTCGAGCAGCTGCAGCCGCATTACCAGAATCCGCTCCTGTCCAGCACGGTGCACGCGGAGATCGCCATGCTCCAGCTCTGCGCGCTGTTTCTCGAGCGCAGCCGCGAAGTCTCGAGCCTGCTCACCTTCGACGCCGGCAGCGAAAAGGTGCTGCAGGCCGTGCAATGGCACCGGCAGCATTTTTCCGAGGGCATCAACGTGAAGAAAGTCGCGGCGGCGCTGCACATGTCGCCCGGACACCTCCGGCGGCTTTTTCTCAAGCAGCACGGGCAGACGCCGAAAAAAGTCTTCATGAGCACCACGATGGACGAGGCCCAGCGCCTGCTCACGCGGAGCGAGCTGAGCCTCAAGGAAATCGCGGCGCACTGCGGTTTCGCCGGCTTCAGCGAATTCTACCGCGCCTTCAAGAAGCACACCGGGCAGTCGCCTGCCACGTGGCGCACCAATCCCCTCGCGGCAAAAAAACGCCCTGCGCCCGCGCGGCGCAGGGCGGCGGTGGACGAACGCTAACGCGTTTCCGTTCGCGACCGGCTGACGGCGGAAAAATTCGGATTTGTTTGCCATGGGCGGGAGGACTGCGGCATTTGCGCGCCACTCGCTTTCATCATGTCTCACGCCGCTCCCGTTTTTTTCCGCTGGTTTATCCGTTCGTGCGCCCGGTCTGGTTTCACCCCGTTTCTGTTCGCGCTGCTGGCCGCGATGGCGGCCGCCGCCGCCGCCGAGCCGCCGGGGGAATTGTCGTTGCTCGAGCGGGTGGCGGACTGGCAGCTGCGGAATCCGTGCAGCTTCGACATTCGCTGGCAGCAGCCGGGGCGGAGCGAGCTCGAGCACATCCGGCTGGGCTGGGATGGCGCCGTCCTGCGCCGGCGGGTGCTTCCGGCGAAGCCGGCGGACGGCGCGGCGCTAACACCGGAATGGGATTTTCTCGTCCGGCGCGAAGGCGGCGACCTGGCCTTCGACGAACTCCCGGCGGCGGCGCGGGCCGGCTGGCGCGAAAAGACCGGCCTCGATCCCCGGTTTATCACCGACGTCAAGCTGATGGACGAGGGCGCGTCGCGCGGCTGGGAGATGGCGACCCTGTACCTGGGGTTGCTCGCTTTGGCGGACATCTCCGAATCGCCCCGTTACCACGAGGCCCTGCTGCGGCTGGCCGAGGCGCAGCACTGGCAGCTCGAACCCAGGGCTTATCATGCGGACGACCTGCTCGTCGGCTTTCTTCATCTCAAACTCTACCAACAGGAGCCCAAACCCGAGCGGCTGGCGGCGGTGCAGGGGCGGCTCGACTGGCTTCGCGCGCATCCGGCCAATCAGTCGCTGGACATTCGCGCCGGCCAGGATCGCTGGACCTGGTGCGACGCGCTCTTCATGGCGCCGCCGGTCTGGCTGCAATTGTGGAAGGCCACCGGCGACCGGAGCTACTTGGAATTCATGGATCGCGAATGGTGGGCGACGACCGGCTTTTTGTTTTCCCCCGAGGACGGCCTGTTCTATCGCGACGCCAAGTTCTTCACGCAACGCGAACCCAACGGGCAGAAAATTTTCTGGAGCCGCGGCAACTCCTGGGTGCTCGCCTCGCTCGCGCTGATGCTGGAGGACCTGCCCGCCGACCTGCCGTCGCGCCCCCGTTACGTGCAGCTTTTCCAGACGCTGGCGGCGCGCGTCGCGGCGCTGCAGCCGGCCGACGGCCTCTGGCGGTCGAGTTTGCTGGACCCGGGCGCGAGTCCGAATCCCGAGTCGAGCAGCTCCGCTTTTTTCTGTTATGCCATCACCCGCGGCATCCGGCTCGGGTTGCTCGACGCCGAAAAATACGGGCCCATCGCCCAGCGCAGCTGGGTTGCGCTGCAGCGGTGCGTGCAACCCGACGGGCGCCTTGGTTTTGTGCAGCAACCCGGGGCGGCGCCCGGCAGTGCGGACGAATTTTCCACCGCCCCGTATGGCGTGGGGGCGTTTCTGCTCGCGGGCGTGGAAATGCACCGCTGGCAGAGCGACGTCAGAAGCGTGAAGCGGCCTTGATCGTTTTTTCGAACGCAGACGCCGGAGTCTTTAACCACGAATGCTCCGCCTACCGGTTGCGCTACAAAGTCCGCTGCGGCTAATCGCCTCCGCTGGTGGTTTCGGGGAGTCGGCTAATCGCCGACTGGCAAAGGGGCTAGTGGATTTGTTCCAAAGGAAAATATTCTCCCGCGACGATTAGCCGCGCCCCGGAACCAAATCCGGAGCCGATCAGGCGGAGGGCACTTCCAAGCGCAGCCGGTAGGCGGAGCATTCGTGGTTGAATCCGGCTCGGTTGACCGAGCTATCGCATGCTCAGCGGCAGTGTTCGAAAAGGGTCAGGTCGAAAGCTTCCGCCATCATGCGGTAGCCGGCGTCGCCGGGATGGAGCAGATCGGGCGAGTCGACCTCAGGCTGAAAACGGGTCGGGTTCGCCGGGTCCCGCGTGACCGCGTCGAAGTCCACCACCGCATCGAACTCGCCGCTGGTCCGGATCCAGGCGTTGGTGGCGGTGCGGATGGCTTCGCCCGCCGCGCGGTAGACGGCGGAACCGCCGTAGGGTGTGAGCGTGCATCCGATCACCCGCACGCCGCGCGCGTGGGCGAGAGCGATCATCTGCCGGTAGGCGAAGATCAGGTCGTCCGCCTTCAGCGTCGGGGTGGCACCGCGTGTGGCCCCCGTGATGTCGTTGATCCCTTCCATGATCGTCACCCACTGCACGCCCGGTTGGGCGAGGGCATGCGTCTGAAACCGCACCAAGCCGCTGTTGCCGTCGCCGAGGAGGCGATTGCCGGAGATGCCGGCGTTGATCACGCCGAGGTGACGGGTGGCGGGATTTTCCTGCAAGCGTGCGGCGAGGCGGGCGGGCCACATGGCGAGTTTGTCCGGCGTCGACTGGTCGCCGTCGGTGATCGAGTCGCCGAACGTGACCAAGGTGCCCGACTCCGCGGCGGCCAGCACGTCGACCCCGGCGAGCCAGAAATAGGATTCGAGCACGGCTTGAGGTTCGGCGATTTCCCGGCTGCCGGTGAAATCGCCTTCGGCCGAAAGCAAGGTGGGCCGAAGCCCGAACAGGTGGCTGGTCGGGGTCGGGTTCGTCCCGGGCGTGTACACGCTGATGACGAGGTCGGTTTGCGCGGGCACCGGCAGTGGCAGCGGATCGCTGAGCAGGGTCGCGCCGGCAAACAGCGTGGCGGACGTTTGCCCGCTGAAAGTCAGGACGCGGTTCGAGCGTTCTTCGATCGCGCCACCTTCATCAGCGGCCAGCGCGAGTCGCGCGGAGCCGATAGCGACGGAGGTTGCACCGAGTGCGTTGGTGAAACGCACGCGCACGGCGCGGCCTGCGACGCTCGTGCGGACCACCATGCGCACGGTCTGGTTCCTGATCACCGGCACCCGGGGCGGAATGGGAAAACGGCGCGCCGGGCCGGTGGCCGCGACTGGCGGCACGGAAGCCGGCGGAGTCGCTGCAGGCGCCGGGGCCGGAGCTCCGCCGGAGGGCGGCGGGGCGATCCATGGCGTCTGCGCCGTGCCCCAGGTGGCGACCCAATGTGAGGTGTCGGCCGTCTCGACCCCCGGTGCATTCGGTGCGGCCGGCGAAAGGCGGGGCAGCGCGAGCAGCAGCGCGGCCAGGAAAACGAAACGCGGCGCACCGCCGCGCGCTTTCGCCGGCGGGCGACACGGAACCGGACGCAAGGGCGGGACGCGACTGACGGAGTGGCGGATCATGAAAAATGAAAAGTGCGCTAGCGTCGGACCATTGCGCCTTGCTGCGAGCAAGCCAATTTCCGCTTTCCTTCCGAAGGCGTGAAGCTTGGATTTGTCCCATTCGTTCGCGGCACCCCGGTGAAGGCGGCTGCTTCCGAGTGTCCTGTGTCCCGGGAAAAAAGACTGTTTCGGCCCGGGTCTTCGCTTGGCGCAGGGCGACCCTTCAGCCGAAAATGTTCGTTTTGGCAATTGGCCAGCGTGCTTTAGCCATGACAACCCACTCGCGCGTTCCCTTCGGTCCGCCCCTATTAGCCACCGTTCGCACGGCGCCTTGGTTGCGCCGTCTTCACCTCCCTCAAACCCCAAGCCCCATGTTACCTCCTGTTTCTTCCGCCCGGACTCGTCCGGCGAATCTGCGCCGCGCCGCCGTCGCGACCCTCGCGCTCGCGACCCTGCTCGCACCGGCCTTGCTCTCCGCCCAGAGCAAGGATCAATCCGGCGATCAGGTCCTCGTTCTGAATCCCTTCGTCGTCAGCTCGACCATCGACAAGGGTTATCGCGCCTCCAACTCGGTCACCGGCTCCAAGGTCGACACGCCGATGAAGGACACGCCGATGGCGATCCAGGTCTTCACCGAGGATTTCATCAAGGACGTGAAGCCGACGGACATCTACGACATCGTACGGTTCTCGCCCGGCGTGACTTCGCAGGACGGCGGTTTCACCGCGGGCAACACCGGCCTGTCGATTCGCGGCTTTCCGACCAGCACCAATCCGCTGCGCAACGGCACCGCCGGCCCGACGGTCATCGACGCGGCCAACACCCAGCGCGTGGAGATCGTCAAAGGCCCGGCATCCTTCCTCTACGGCGCGCTCACCCCGGGCGGCATCGTGAATGTCATCACCAAGCGGCCGTTGAGCTACGATCGCGTCAGTTTCAGCCAGGACGTCGGCAGCTACGGCTTCCGGCGCTCGCAGCTCGACGTGAGCGCTCACGCCGGCAAGGACGTCGGGATCCGGCTCGTCGGCATGTACCAGGACGACATCAAGTATTGGGACTCCAACTCGGTGACGAGTTCGGACCTCGCGGCCTCGGTCAACTGGCGCCTGCTGCCGACGCTTGAAGTCACGGTGGACTACGAACAGTACACCAAGAACGAGGACGGCCCGGTGAGCCTCAAGCCGACCATCTCCATCGGTGGCATCTTCCAAGGCTTCGAGGATCTGCCGGACAGTTTCAACTACACCATTCCGACCGATTTCCGTGACACCGATGCGAAGAATCTCGACGTCGAGGCCAACCTGAAGCTCGGCGAGCACTGGGGTCTCCGCGGCAATTTCGGCTACAATCGTCTCTTCAATGTCTTTCGCGCCGCCGGTGGCGGGGCGATCCCGGGCAATCCCGCGGTGATCCCGGCGACGGCGAACTTCCCGGAGATCCCGGCCATGTATGCGTTCAACCGCCGCTACAACGAAACCGGCCGCACGCACGCCGACTACACGTACCAGGCCGACGCGGTCGGCAACTACAAGTGGAACGGGGTCTCCGCCCGCATCATCGCGGGCTACCAGTTCACGCGGAACAGCCTCCGCCAGCCCAACCGCCAGGTCGACGCCTCGAAATGGCCGCGCCCGTGGGATCTGCGCAATCCGGCGACGTGGGACCGCACGATCACCTTCAATGACGCCGACTACGTCCTCGGCGGCGACCAGATCGGCCGCGGCACGACCGAGGCCTACTACGGCGGCGTCACGTTCGGCCTGTTCGACGAGAAGCTGCTCGCGCTCGCGGGCACCCGGCACACCGAGAACGCCTTCCAGACGTTGAACCTGCTGACCAACGTCGCGCAGCCGAAGTTCGCCTCGACCGCGAATTCGCCGCAGCTGGGCCTGCTCTACAAACTCACGCCCGCGCTGAACGTCTACGCGTCGTATTCGAAGAGCTTCGTGCCGAACAACACCATGCTGCGCATCAACCAGGTGCCGGTGAGCCAGGCCGTGCCGACGTACGGCGAAGGTTATGAGGCGGGCTTCAAAGCGGAGCTGTTCGACAAGAAGGTGTCCACCACGCTCTCGATCTACCAGATCACGAACTCGAACATCATCCAGACGCTGATCAGCAACACGCTGCAATCGGATTTCCAGAGCGGCGAAAACCGCAGTCGCGGCGTGGAGTTCGACGCGAGCTATGCGGCGACGAAGCAGCTGCAGCTGTACGTGTCGTACGCCTACACCGATGCGATCATCACCGACAATCCGTCGAATCCCGCGTTCGAGGGCCTGCATCTCCTCGGCAGCTCGAAGCACACCGCCAGCGCCTGGGCCCGTTATGATTTCTCCGAGGGCAAGGCGAAGGGCTGGTTCCTGGCGGGCGGCGCGAGCTACACCGGCCCGCGCACGGCGGACCTGCGCAACCCGAATTTCGAGCTGACCTCGTACGTGCTGGTGTCGGCGAACATCGGGTATCAGTTCAAGGCGTGGGCCAAGAACTGGAGCGTGGAACTGGCCGGCAAGAACCTGCTCGGCGAAGAGTACACCCCGTACATCAATTCCCGCGGCCGGCCCCGGACGATCCAGCTTTCCGTCGCCACCACTTTCTAACCTGGGGTGGGATATTCGGATTGGCCCCACGGTAACAACAAGGGGTAGCTTAGTGTGCAGCGCGTGGATCGAAACCGATCCACGCGCTTGCTTTTGGCGGGGGCTCACGGATCGAAATGTACGGCCGACGCTTGTCGCCGTGCCTCGGCCGCGAAGGTGGCGCCTGCCGCGAGTGAACGTTCAGGCCCGGCGACGAGCGCCGGCCCTATAAAACGAATCCGCCCTCACGCCCGCGGTGAAGTTCGCTTCGGCACACAGCCGGCACGCTTTTGCCATGACAACCCGCTCGTCGCCTTTCGCCGCCGGGTTTCAGTGAAGGAGTTCGCTTAGTTCTGGACTGCTTACCCCGGTGATTTCGCACCACCCCGACGGAGTCACCCAACCCCAACCCGATCATGAAACTGTTTTCTCCTTCCGCCGCGCTGGCGTTGCTGGCGCTGTTTGCCGGATCAGCCTCCCTGCGCGCCGACGTTTATGAAGACCTCCGTCAGAAGTGGACCGACGGGGTGACTGGCGGCAGCTTTACGAGCGACGCCATCCTCGATCAAAAGATCAGGGACGCGGACGCCGTGGTCGCCCAGCTCCGGGCCGACATGGTCGCCGGCGTGCCGCCGGCCAATGGTTATCTCTGGGCGGACGCCAGCCAGGTCGCCGCCAGTCTCGGCACAAACCAACGCCACGCCGACATCACCGGGACTTACGACCACCTGTCGAAAATGGCGACCGCGCTGCGTACGAAGGGATCCGCTTACGAATTCATCGGCAGCGGCTCGGCGCTGGCCATCGCCACGCGCGACGACGTCAAGCGGGGCCTGGACTGGATGTACAATTACGCCTACCAGAACAACACACTAGGCGTAAACTCCACGGCGCCCCTCGCCAACTGGTGGGATCTCGAGATCGGCGCGACCGGCTGGCTCGGCATGATCCTGTGCGAGCTGAGCACCGGGCCGTTTTTGGGCGGCGCCAACGGCGGGCTGAATCAAACGGCGATCGATACCTATTCCCGCCCGATGATCCTCAAGCTCCGCAATCCGACGGTGCTCAATGGCGCGGGGGCCAATGGCGCGTGGCGCGCGCGCACTTGGACCTACTTGGGCATGCTCCGCAAGAATCGCGACGAGAACGGCGCCACCAAGAACTACCTCAGCGAGTGCCAGGCGCGACTCGACGGGTTTCTCTCCCTGCCGCCGCCCGACGTATATACTTTCGACTCCGAGGGCTTCCATCCCGACGGCATGTTCGTCGCCCACCGGTATCACCCGGGCACGGCGGGCTACGGCGCGTCGATGATCGACCGCCTCGTGGAACTCGACGAATTCTACACCGGCACCGCCTGGGCCACCACCGGCGTGCTGAAGACGAGCATGTTCAACTGGATCTTCGGCTCGGACCTGCAGACCTTCGACCTGCAGTTTTTCCAGAACGTGCAGGGACGGGGCCTGACGCGCTACTTCGAGTTCAACACCACGGCCACCCGCCTTTGCCTGAGTACCATCTGGGTCTCTGAATCGGCCGCGCCGGCCGACCAGCAGTATCTGCGTTCGCTGGTCAAGACCTGGATCGACTCCGCGCCGTCCGTCGACCTGCGCGCCGACCCGAGCATCAGCATCCCGAATTACCTGCGCGTGAGGCGCTATTACGATCTTTATTATACCGCGACGACGGCACTGCCGCCGAACGATACCTACAAGCAGTTTCCTTACGGCAGCATCGGGGTGGCGCTGCGGCCGACCTGGGGCGCCTCAGTCAATGCGTTCATCGCTGACGATGTCGGACACACCCGACCGCACATCAAGAGCAACGAATCACTGAATGGGGATACGCCGTATGGGGCCTTCCTCGGCAACGGCTCGCTCCAGGTGCTGACCGCGGATGCGGACGCTTTCGCCAACGGCTACTACGAGAATCTCGACTGGCAGCGCATCCCCGGCACCACCATCGATCGCGATATTCAACCGACCGGCCAGCGCTACAACAACACCACCAACTGGGCAGGTGGCGTCGGGATCGGCCGCTTCGGCGTGACCGGGTTTCAACTGCAGCCCATGATCGGAGACGCGGAGGATTCGGCCGGCTTCCTGGGCAAGTTTCACGCGCGCAAGGCCTGGTTTTTCTTCGACCAGGAAATCGTGGCCTTGGGCTCGGACATCCGGCGCACCGACCCGACGGTGGTCCACAAGATCAACACGATCGTCGAGAACCGGAAAATCCGCTCCGACAATGGCAACACCTTCAAGATCGACGGCAGCGTGGGCCCGGGCGCGATCGCGACCCGATCCACGACCTTGAGCCCGAATGACGTCATTGTGACTGGCGCCCGCCGCGCCTGGGTGTCGGGGAACGGCATCGTTCCCGGAGTGGACATGGGCTATTACTTCCCGGTCTCCACCGAGATCACCTACCGCCGGGTCCAGCGCGACACCGTCACGCCCGTGCCCGCGCCTTTGGTTTACGCGAATTCCGCCAAGTATCTCACGATGTGGATCAACCACGGGGTGCCCTCGTCCGGGAGCTACCAGTACGTGCTGCTGCCGAATTTCACCGAGCAGCAGACGATCGACTACGCGGTCGCCGCCAACGGCGCCACCCCCCCGCTCACGGTGCTCGCGAACACCGCGACCGCCCAGGTGGTGCGCAAGGTCATGCCGGCGCCGACGGTCATCGAAAAGGACGAGACCCTTGATGTCACCGGCGCGCTCTTCCTCGACGACTCCAACAACCCGATCAACCTGCCGGCGGCACAGGGCGGCGGGATGCACGTGCGCAGCACCCGCCAGGGCGCGTTGATCATCGAAGAGACGGAAGCGCAGATCAAAGTCTCGTTCTCGGACGTCACCTGGCAGCAGACCGGCAACACCACCGTTGAGATTGGGAAGAAGGTCAGCGGTTGGGAGTCCAGGGCCTCGGGGGCAGCCGTCGTGCAAAGCACCTATCCGACGATCAAGGTGGTGTTTCCCGTGACCGGAGTAAAGGGGGTGGGCCAGGAGTTCATCTTCCACAAGCGTCATGAGTTCGGCTACGAGGACACCGGCGCCGAGCTGGTCGCGTCGTCGGGCGATACCGCGATCAACTACCTCAGTGGCCAGCCGGGCGCCGACGGCGATCGGATCTATTCCTACAACAGCAATGCGGTGGGGGACTATGCGACGTTCAAATTCTGGCACCAGATGGCCGGCAGCTACAAGGTGGTGCTTCGGGTCAAGAAGGCCAACAACCGCGCCAAGGTGAAGGTCTACCTCGGCACGACCAGCACGCCCACCACGCAGATCGGCTCCGAGATCGACCTCTACAGCGCCACCCCGACGTTCGAGACCATCGAAATTCCGATCGCCGCGTTCGCCACGAACGACGACCGCTTCCTCAAGTTCGAGGTCAGCGGCAAAAATGCGAGTTCTGGCGACTACCGCATCGTGCTTGATTCCGTTGAATTCCGGCCGCTGTAACTTATCCCACCGGGCGCGGCAGACGGAGCAGTTCCGTCTGCCGCGAAATTTTTTGTCCCGGGAATCCCGGACAATTCGGTTGCCCCGTCGGGCCGGCTTCGAAGGCTTGCCCTGCCGCTCGCGGCATAACCCATGATGAAGCGGCTCATCATTTTTTTTGCGCTGATGGGTCTCTGTGCGGGTGCGGAAACGCTGGAAGACGGATTTATCAGCCCCCCGGCGGGCAATCGCCCGCAAGTATGGTGGTGGTTTACCAGTTACCAGGAAGCGTCGGCCGCGTCCATTACCCGCGACCTCGAAGCGATGAAGGCGGTGGGCATTTCCGGCTTTCACCTCTACGGCGGGTGGAATGATCCGACGCCCGAATGGCGGACCAAGGTGCGCTGGGCATTGCAGGAAGCATCACGCTTGGGATTGGATGCCGTCCTTTGCATTGGTGACGCCGGATCCGATTCGAATCATACGAAGCCGGAGCATGCCCAGAAGGAGCTCACTTTTTCCGACGCGCAGGTAAAGGGTCCCGGCCGGGTTGAGGTCGTGCTGCCGGCGAAGGGCGCCCCCAAAACCCCGCGGAATGCGGATGGCTCGCCCCAGTATTATCGGGACCTCGCGGTCTTCGCGGTGCCCGACACCAAGGAAGCCGTCCCGCTTGCCGCCGTGATCGATATTTCGAAATGCCTCGATCCGGTTTCCGGGAAAATAGCGTGGGAGGCTCCGGCCGGAAGCTGGCGCATCCTGCGGGTGGGCTATGCCCCCAATCTTTATGGTTGGAGCGGCTGTTATATCGACCATTTGAGCCGCGAGGCCTTGGACGAACACTGGCGGATTACGATGGCGCCCTTGTTGTCCGAGTTAACCACCCAAGAGCGCGGGGCGTTGAAGGGTGTGTTGGAGGACAGTTATGAGGCCGGCACCATGACCTGGACGCCGACCTTTCCGGAAGAATTTCTGAAACGGCGCGGTTATGATGTCCTTCCCTGGCTGGCGGCGCGCTGCGGCGTGATGTTGGAAGGGGCCGCTCAGACGGCGAAATTCCAGCGGGATTTCGCGGTGACCATCAGCGATCTGCTGGCGGACAATCATTACGCGCACCTCCGGGAGGTGGCGCACCAGCACGGCCTGCTCGCGCTGGTCGAAGCCGCGGGGCCGAATCAGCACCAGGCCGATGTTTTGAAATCGGCCGGTCGGGCCGACGTATCGATGGGGGAGGTTTGGATGCCCTCGGGCCACCGGCCGGAACTCACCCAGCGATTCATGGTGCGCGACGCGGCGACGGCCGCCCACGCTTACGGCATTCGTGAAGTGTTGGCGGAGACTTTCACCACCATCGGCACCTATTGGACCGAATCGCCGGCCACCATGAAGCCCACGGCCGACCGAGCGTTTTGCGACGGCCTCAATCGCATCTGCTATCATGGCATGATGCTTTCCCCGTCCCTGACGGCAAAGCCGGGCATGGTTCGCAAGGAAGGCACCCACTATAATCCTCAAACCACGTGGTGGCCGCAGTCGGGTGCCTTTAATCTCTATCTCGCCCGCTGTTCGTGGATGCTTCAGCAGGGCAGGTTTGTCGCCGACGCATTGCTTTACCACGGAGACAACCTGGATCTGTTTGCGGGTTCAAAAACCCCCGCGGAAGGTTTGGGCAAGGGATACGACTACGATTACTGCACCACGGAGATCCTGCAGCAGGCGACGGCCCGGGATGGACGGGTGGTTTTGCCGTCGGGCATGCGTTACCGGGTTTTGATGCTGTCGGCACGCAACCCCCAAGCCTCGCGAATGAGGCCGGGCAAGTTGCCGCCGCCGGACGCTTTGCCGCCCGTGAATCATCCCCTGACCCTCGGCGCCCTGCAAAAGTTGGCGGAACTGGTGCGGCAGGGAGCCACCATCGCCGGCAACCGCCCGGCCGGGCCGTCCAGTTTGGTTGATGAGGAAGGCCCGTTTCAAACGCTGGTGGACGAATTGTGGGGCTCGCCCTCCGCAGCCGACAACCATCCCGTGCGCCAAGTGGGCCAGGGCCGCGTCATCACTTCGTTGGCGGCGACGGGACAGGTTCTGGCCGCGGACGGCCTGGTCCCCGACCTTTCCTGGGGTGACGCCGGGGCGGATGAGGCGATCGATTGGATTCATCGCCAGGGTGACGGGGTCGACATCTATTTCGTGGCCAATTTGTCCGACCGCGCCGTGCAGGTGGATGGTGCGTTCCGAATTGTCGGCCAGGCTCCGGAAATATGGGACCCCGTGACGGGCGAGTATCGCTTGGCCGCGGATTATCGACCGGCGGCCAAACAGACCGTGGTGCCATTGAGCTTCGAGCCGCACGAATCCAAGTTTGTCGTCTTCCGACATCCGGCTGAAAATCATTCGCCCGTCGGTCGCGGGGTTCGGAATTCGACCGCGTTTAAGCTGATGCAGGAAATTCCAACTCCCTGGACGGTCAGTTTTGATCCCCGATGGGGAGGTCCGGAGTCGGTGATATTCGATGGATTGGAGGATTGGACCAAACGCCCTGAGGAGGATATCCGTCATTACTCCGGGACGGCTGTTTATCGGAACGTCCTTGAAATCGATGCGGCCCAGCTTTCACCGGGCCGGCGGATGTTTCTGGATTTGGGAGGCGTTCAAGCGGTGGCGGAGGTCAGCCTCAACGGGCGGTTTCTTGGCACGCTTTGGACGGCTCCCTGGCGAATCGAGGCAACCCAGGCAATCAAGCCGGGCGAGAATCACCTCGAAATCCGGGTGACCAACCTGTGGCCAAACCGCCTGATTGGAGATGCGGCGCGGCCCAGGGAAAAGCGGTTTACCGAAACCAACCTTAACCCGTATTCGCCCGATGCGCCTCTCCTGCCGTCCGGGTTGCTTGGCCCGGTCAGGTTGATCGCGGTGGAATCGCCGCAATAAAATACCGGAAACACCAGGCGACAGCTGCCCCCAAGACTCCCGCAACTCCACCGCGGTCGGCAGCGCTCGCATCATGCTCGATTCTGTGGGGTTTCGACCGCTCTGCTCCGTCCGATTTTCACGCCTTGGGCGCCCGCCCAGGTCCAAGGAGTTCAAGTTGCGCGGCAGTTCGAGCGGCTAGGGCTTGGCCACTTCCAGCAGGCCGGCGTGCACCATGCGGACAACTTCGGCCATGCGGCGGTAGTCGAGGGTGTCGGCGGTGTCGCTGGGCTGGTGGTAGTGCGCGTTTCGGAGAAAGGAGGTGTCGGTGATCATCAGCGCGGGCGTGCCCGTTGCCCAATAACTGCGGTGATCGGAGTAATCGATCGCCGGCATGAACGACGGCGCGGCGATCGAGACGACCGGGATGTTCGCGGTGCCGACACAGGCCTGTTTGAAGCGACCGACCGTGGCGCGCTGATCCCAGCGGCCGACGATGGCGATGTAGTTGGCCTGCGACGGATACATCAGGCCCAGCAGGGGCATCGGATAGGACTGGCTGCCGCGCTTGTCATCGAAGTAGCCGATCATCTCCAGCGAGAGCATGAGAGCGACCGGCACTTTTTCTTCCTTCAAGCGCTGGGCGTGAATTGCGCTGCCCATGTACGGACCGGCGAAGAACGGCGGCTCCTCGAGATTGTAGGCCACGAGTTCGAAATGCGCGGGCAGCGTCTTTTCTTTCCCGAGCAAAACGGCCAGCTCCAGCAAACCGGCCACGCCGCTGGCGTTGTCGTCTGCGCCGGGCTGAATACCGCAGGCATCGAAATGCGCGCCGACCACGTAGCGCGGGCCGGCTTCCGGTCCGAAATGGGCGATCACGTTTTCGTATTCGCCCGACGGGGTGGAAAATTTCTGCCGCTCCAGACGTCCGCCGGCGGCGCGGAGTTGGGTCTCGATGTACGCGATGGCTTTCGCCTGGTTGGCCCGGGCCAGGGAGTGGCGCGGATGACATTCCTCACTCAGGTAGCGCACATGCGCCTCGAGGCGCGCGGGAGTGACAGAGGCGGGCGAGGGCGGGCGCTCGGTCAATACGGGCTGGCGGAGCACGCAGGCGGTAATGGCGAGCAAGACGGTCAGCAGCGCGGCAATGCGCAACAGGCTCCAAGGCCAGCGACGCGGGGTGGAGGGCATGGGGCGTACTCTTGCGTCTGGCTCGGCTTCCGTCGAGCCCGGGTCGTGGACAGGCTAGAGGCTTGCCTGAGCCGTCGCTTCGCCCAACCCTCTTCCTCCCATGCCCAATTCCTTCGGCAAACTCTTCTCCATCTCGACCTGGGGCGAAAGCCACGGTCCGTCCGTGGGCGTGGTCATCGACGGCTGCCCGCCGGGCCTGCCGCTGGTCGAGACCGAGGTCCAGGCCGAGCTCGACCGCCGCCGTCCGGGCCAGAGCGACATCACGACTCCGCGCAAGGAGGCTGACGCGGTGGAATTTCTTTCCGGCCTGTTCGAGGGCCGCACGACCGGCCACCCGCTCGCGATGCTGGTGCGCAACTCCGATGCCCGGCCCGAGGCCTACACCGAGATGCGCGAGGCGTTTCGCCCGTCGCATGCTGATTTCACCTACACGACCAAGTACGGCTTCCGCGACCATCGCGGCGGCGGGCGTTCGTCCGCGCGCGAGACCATCGGCCGCGTGGCCGCCGGCGCCGTGGCGCGCAAGATTCTCCAGCTCGCGGGCGAGATCGAGATCCGGGCGTTCGTCACGCAGATCCACGACATCGTCGCTCCGGCCGTGACCAAGTTTCCGACCCTCGCCCAAGTGGAGGCGTCGCCGGTCCGCTGCCCGCATCCGGCGACGGCCGCGAAAATGGTCAGCCGCATCAAGCAGGTGCGTTCCAAGGGCGACTCCGTGGGCGGCGTCATCGAATGCCGCGTGCGCGGCGTGCCCGCCGGGCTGGGCGAGCCGGTGTTCGACCGCCTCGAAGCCGACCTCGCGAAGGCGATGCTTTCGCTCCCCGCGACGAAGGGTTTCGAAATCGGCAGCGGTTTCGCCGGGGCCGCGCTCAAGGGTACGCAGCACAACGACGTTTACGTCAACAAGCGCGGCAAGGTTGGCACGCTGACCAACCGCTCGGGCGGCATCCAGGGCGGCATCAGCAACGGCGAGGAGATCGTCTTCCGCGTCGCCTTCAAGCCGACCGCCACGATTCTCCAAGCGCAGCAGACCGTGGATCTCCGCGGCGCCGCCACCGAGCTCAAAGCCCGCGGCCGCCACGACCCGTGCGTCGTGCCGCGCGCGGTCGTGATCGTCGAGGCGATGGCGGCCCTGGTGATCGTCGACCACTGGATGCGCCACGCGGCGCAGAACAAGACCTTCAAGTTCTAATCACGCCCGGATAATCGCGGATGGATCGATTCGCGAAATCCGTGGTCCAGAAATCTTTGGAAACCCCGGATTGTCTTTTGCGCGTTTTGCGCCTCTTTGCGGCTCCATGAGTGTTGCTCCCACCGTTTATTTCATCTTCGGCACTCCCGGCTCCGGGCGGCGCGCGCTTGTGCGCGACCTGGCGGAGAACGGCCTGGCGGACGAGCAGGTGGTCGTGCTGCTTTCCGAGAGCGAGCAGCCGGATGCCAGCGATGAGGCGATCGCCAAGCTCAAGAACGTCGAAGTACAGCGCTGGAAATGGGAAGGCCCGGAGTTTCCGCGTTTCAAATTACCGGCGACGGCGACCGTCTTCTTTCTCGCCGATCCGCTCGCGAGCCCGATCGACCAGGTTGAGGCGCTGAAGCCCTGGATGGTCGCGCAAGGCCGTGAGCTGGCGCGTGTCTTCTGCTGCGTCGACTGCCAGTTGGCGGAAAAGCAGCCGGTGCTGATGCAGTGGTTCGAGGCGTGCATCCGTTTTGCCGACATCGTGTTTCTCACGAACCGCACCGGCGTGGCCAACAAGTGGCTGAGCGATTTCGTCCAGCATTTCAAAAGCCAGTTTTTCCCCTGTCTCTTCATCCAGGTGAAGAAGGGCGACCTGCCGAATCCTGCGCTCGTGCTCGACCCGACGCCGCGCCGGTTGTCGCAGTATTTCGACGAGGCGGAGGATTACTCCGACATTGAGATCGAGACCGACGACGAGGACGATGAAGACGACGAGGACGTCGACGACGGCCTGCCGGAGCCCGAGCCCTATTTCGAGCGCCTGCTGAACGGCCACCGCGCGAAGGAAGTGCCGGATGTGCGGGACTACCTGCCGAAGAAATAAAATCGAGCCGGTTTAACCACTAATGCCTCGCCTAACGGCTCGGCTACTTGGTGTGCTCCGCCTAATCGGCTCCGCAATTGGCTTCGGGGGCCGACTAATCGCCGGCACGAAACCCGACAGATATCCAAGCGGCGATTAGCCGCTCCCCGAAACCAAGACCGGAGCCGATTAGGCGGAGGGGACATCCAAGCCGAGCCGTTAGGCGAGGCATTAGTGGTCAAAGCTCCGACGGATTGAGAAATACCTCGCCCGAAAAACGGGCCTTACGCGTTGCCGCCGGTTGCTAAGTTCGCGGCATGATCCAACCTGAACCTGCCATGACTTCCGCCGCCCCGCTTCCCACCCGCCGCACGATGTACCGTGCGCTGTCGCGGCGGGACGCGGCTTACGAAGGCGTTTTCTACACCTGCGTGAAGACGACCGGGATTTTCTGCCGTCCGACCTGCAAGGCCAAGCGGCCCAAGCCGGAGAACGTCGAGTTCGCCCCGACGGTGGTCGAGGCACTGCACGCCGGCTTTCGTCCGTGCCGCATGTGCCGCCCGATGGACGCGGAGAAACCCGTGCCGTCGCTGGTCGAGAAACTGCGCCGCGCCGCCGAGGCCGCACCGGACGGCCGCGTGACGGATAAGGATCTCGTCGCCATGGGTGTCGAGCCGACGACCGCGCGTCGCCAGTTCAAGGCCTACCACGGCATGACGTTTCACGCCTACCAACGTGCCCGTCGCATGGGGCTCGCGTTGCGCGACGTGAAGGCCGGCAAGCCGGTGGTCGAGGTGCAGCTCGATCGCGGCTATGAATCGACCAGCGGATTTCGCGAAGCCTTCGCCCGCGTGTTCGGCGCCGCGCCGAGCGATTCGAAGCATGCCGCCGTGCTGCTCGCGCGCCGGATTGAGACGCCGCTCGGTACGATGCTGGCGCTGGCGGATGACTCCGGCCTGCGATTGCTGGAATTTGTCGATCGCCGCGGACTCGAGCGCGAACTGGTGATGGTGCGCAAGCGCCTGAAGTGCGTGATCGTGCCCGGCAACCATGCGTTCCTCGACCAAGTGGCGAAGGAGCTCGTCGAGTATTTCTCCGGCAAGCGGATCACCTTCGACGTGCAGCTCGCGCCGATCGGTTCGGACTTCCAGCGTCGCGTTTGGGCGGAGCTCGGCCGGATTCCGTCCGGCCGCACGCGCAGCTACGCCGAGATGGCCAAGCGGCTCGGCATCCCGAAAGGCCCGCGCGCCGTCGGCCGGGCCAACGGCTCGAACATGCTGGCGCTCGTCATTCCCTGCCACCGCGTGATTAACGCCGACGGCTCGCTCTGCGGCTACGCCGGCGGCCTCTGGCGCAAGCAGCGCCTGATCGAGCATGAGCGGAAGCATCTGAAGTAAACCGCGAAGGACGCCAAGGGACGCGAAGAAATGCCCTTGGGGATTCGCGTTACTCGGTGGGGATTCGCGGGTTTCGCTTCTGAAACAAAACTCTTGCGCCACCCCGGGCGGAACGTATCCATTGCCCTTCCGCTTTTTGCTCGGGTGGTGGAATTGGTAGACACGCAGGTCTCAGAAGCCTGTGCCTAACCGCATGGGGGTTCGAGTCCCCCCTCGAGCACCATTTCAGAAAGTCCGCCGGTCTTTGGGCCGGCGGACTTTTGTTTTTGGCGGCCGGGCTTTTACCCCGACCTTACGCCAAGCCGGGGATGCGGACTTGAGCCACTCCGCTGAAGCGGGCAGCTTCCGGGCGTGGCGCTGTTCAAGCACATCCTGGATTTCAAGCGTGATGCGCTCGCGAAGCTGAAGGACAAGCGCAAGACCAAGCGTTACTACGTCGGGCCGGCGTTTCCGCTGAAGGCCACGATCATCCTGCCCGACACCGACACCACCGGGCGCAAGACGAAGAGCGGCGACAAGGCCGATGCCGGTCGCAATTGGGGCGGTTCGCTTTTCAACATGTCCAACGTGGGACTCAGCCTCCAGCTGCCGCCGGCGGCAGTCGCGGCGCGTGGCGAGGAGACCGTTGTGACGCTGGCGATCGACGGTCATGAGCTGAAGGTGCCGTGCTCGGTTGCGCACTTTCGCGTGCAGAACGCCACGGCGCATTGCGGGCTCAAGCTGGAGGACAGCACGCTCACGCAGAGCAAGGCCTACCTGCAGCTCCTCGAAGCGGTGGCGCTGGGTTCGACGCTGGCGCCGGTCGAGGGCGGAGTGTCGCATAGTCGTCCGGGTTTGCGCTCCGAACGCTACAAGGCGGCGCGTCCCGCTATTCTCACGGCCTGGCGCGGCGAGGAAAATGGCCAGCTCGCCGGGTTCGAGCTGGTGCTGGGGGATCACTGCCTGCACGGCGAAGCGGGACACGCGGCGCTGGAGATTTTTTCGAGCGAAGCGAAAGGCTCGCGCAACGCCTGGTCGGCTCCCGGCTTCGCGCTTTCCGCCGGCGTGGAGAATGAGGAACTGCGCAAGCTGTTCCGCTGGGTGACGCTCAACCTCTCGCGCAGCGTGCCGACGGATTTGCGCGAGATGATGCGGTTCTTCGCGCACAGCCGGGCGGATTGGGCGGCGCCAGTGAAGAAGTAGGCGCGAGTCATCACACACCCCGCCCTGCGGGCACCCCTCTTGATGGAGGGGACTCAAACCCACGCAGCCGAAGTCCCCTCTATCAAGAGGGGTGGCGCGAAGCCACGGGGTGTGGGGCTATTGAATCAGATCCTGGATCAACGGCTCGATCACCGGTGCGGTCGCCGAGAACTGCACGGCTTCGCGGATCAGCGCCTCGGCGCGGGCGCCTTTGGCGTCGTCGTTGATGTGCAGGGTGCAGAGACGCGTGCCGGCGGACACCGGCGTGCCGATCTTGATCAGGTCGGCGATGCCGACAGCATGGTCGATCTTGTCGGTGACGGCGGCGCGGCCGCCGCCGAGCGCCATGATGGCGTGGCCGCACTTGAGGGCATCGACGCCGCTGACGAATCCCTTGGCATCGGCGCCGGCTTTCACTTCGACGAGTTTTTTCGCGGTCGGGAGAATCTTGTAGTCGTCGACGACCTTCGCGTCGCCGCCCTGCGCAACGCACATCTCGCGGAAGACCTTCAGCGCGGATCCGTTCGCGATGGCGGTTTCCATCTGCTTGCGAGCGTCAGCCTCATCCTTGGCCTTGCCGCCGAGGATGAGCATGTGGCCGGTGAGCGCGTAGGTGACTTCCATCAAGTCCGCCGGGCCGCGGCCCTTGAGGCACTCGATGGATTCGATGACTTCCGTGGTATGGCCGGCGGCGTGACCGAGCGGCTGGTTCATCGCGGTGAGCACGGCGCGCACCGGTTTGCCACCGGCCTTGCCGGTGGCGACCATCGCGCGAGCGAGGATGAGGGCGTCTTCCTTTTTCTTCATGAATGCGCCCTTGCCGAACTTCACGTCGAGCACGAGCGAGTCGATGCCCTCGGCGAGCTTCTTGCTCATGATGCTGGCGCAAATCAGCGGGATGCACTCGACGGTGCCGGTGACGTCACGCAGCGAGTAGAGTTTGCGATCGGCCGGCACGACTTGCGGCGTCTGGCCGATCATGGCGCAGCCGACTTTCTGCAGGATGCTGCGAAATTCCGGAACGCTCCACTGGACCTTGAAACCGGGAATCGCCTCGAGCTTGTCGAGCGTGCCGCCGGTGTGGCCGAGGCCGCGGCCGCTCATCATCGGAACCTTGAGGCCGCACGCGACCGCGAGCGGGGCGAGAATCAGCGAGACCTTGTCACCGACGCCGCCGGTGGAGTGCTTGTCGACTTTCGCGCCGGGCAGATCCGTGAGGTCGATCACATCGCCCGAGCGCATCATGGCGTCGGTCAGCCACGCGGTTTCCTGCGGCGTCATGCCGCGCCAGAAGATGGCCATGAGCAGCGCGGTCGCCTGGTAGTCGGCAAACTTGCCGTCGACGACGCCACGCGCGAAAAACTCGATCTCGTCCTTGGTCAGGGCGCCGCCGTCGCGCTTCTTGATGATGATGTCTTGGGGAAAGAAGGACATGGGGAGAGTGAGGGGTTAGGAGTTAAGTGTTAGGTGAAGGAAAACCCGGGAGTCAGAAGCCAGCCAGCTCATAACTCCTAACCCCTGACGTGGTCCGGCGCTTCGCGCCTCACGCGTACCGCTCTTCCTTCCAGGGATCGCCGACGCCATGATAGCCGCGGACTTCCCAGAAGCCGAGGCGGTCCTCGGCGAGAAAGGTGATCGTCTTCACGAACTTCGCGCCCTTCCACGCGTAGAGCTTGGGAATGATGACGCGCGCCGGCCCGCCGTGCTCGAGCGTGACGGGTGCGCCGCCGAACTGCGTGGCGATCAGCACGTCGTCGTCGAGGCAGTGTTCGAGCGGGACGTTGGTAGAGTAACCATCGTAGCTCGTGAAATAGACGAACTTCGCCTCGGGCTTGGGTTGCGCGAGTTCGAAGAGGGTGGTGAAGGCCACGCCGCCCCACTGGCAGTCGTACTTGCTCCAAGTGGTGACGCAGTGGAAGTCGCTGACATCCGTGACCTGCGGCAGCGCGTTGAAAGCCGTCCAGTCGAGCGTGACCGGTTTTTCAACGAGGCCGTCGAGCGTCAGCGTCCACTCATTGAGCGGCACCTCCGGTCGGACGCCCAGGTCGAGCACGGGAAAATTCGTCGTCAGCTTCTGCCCGGGCGGCAGGCGGTCGGTGGCGGCGACTTCGCGCGGCTTGAAACCGCTGGCGCGTTGTTTTTCCGCCCACTTCTCCTTGGCGGCGATGTACCGGTCCTTCGACATGGGAAGAGAAAATTACCGGGGACGAAGTCTTACGCAAGCGGGGGCTGCGGCGGTTCGGCCAGCGCTTCGGTTACGAGCGGGATCCGGCGGCGGTAGTAGAGGGCGAGGCCACCTTGGAAAAGCAGGCTGAGTACGATCACGGTGCTGTAGAGCGCGACAAAGCTCAGGCGCGCCCGGCTGACGAGTTCGTCGACGGTCATGCCGCCGTCCGCGAGAAAATCGGCGAGGCTGACGCCGAGCGTGGCGAGCAGCATCTGGTTTGCTTCGGGAACGATCTGTTCCCGCACGTAGTCGGCGTCGAAGCTGCCGAGGCAGCGTGCGCAATAAACCAGCAAAACCGTGAGAATGAGCAGCTGCGCGCGCACGAGCAGCTTCATGCCAGTGGCGGCATCGCGGCGTTTCAACGCCTTCCGGCCGCGCAACTCCATGATGCCTCCGGTCAGAACGAGCGCGCTGACGACCAGCCCCATCAATTCGAACGACACGAGCGTGATCAGCAGGCTCAGGCCGGCGACCACGATCACCCCCCAACCGTCGAAAGCTGAGGTGCGCAGCACGCCCTTCAAGGCCTTGGCCGCCGGGGTCAGGGGAGGGGTCGTCATCGATTTGACTTTGCCAATATCGACGGCGCACGAAACCTCTAATTTCACGTCATGTCGCGTCCGCCCAAATCCTGGCCCTTCCGGATCGAGTATCCCCCCGAGCTGCCCATCAGCGCCCGGGTGGATGAGATCGTCACGGCCATTGCGGAGAACCAGGTGCTGGTGCTGGCGGGTGAGACGGGCTCGGGCAAGACGACGCAGATTCCCAAGATGTGCCTTGCGGCGGGTCGCGGCGAGAAAGGCCGCATCGCCTGCACGCAGCCTCGACGCGTGGCGGCGAGTTCCGTGGCCCGGCGCGTAGCGGAAGAACTGAACGTCGGCTTCGGCCGCGAGGTCGGCTGCAAGATCCGCTTCGCCGACCAGACCTCCGGTGACACCGTCATCAAGTTCATGACCGACGGCATGCTGCTCGCCGAGTTGCAGGCCGATCCTGAGCTGCGTGAGTACGACACGGTCATCGTCGACGAAGCGCACGAGCGTTCGCTCAACATTGATTTTATCCTCGGGCACCTGCGCCGCCTGCGCGAACGCCGGCCCGACCTGAAGATCGTCATCACGTCGGCGACGATCGATACGGAGGCATTTTCGAAAGCGTTCGGCGATGCGCCGATCATCGAGGTGTCGGGACGAGTTTATCCGGTGGAGGTGATTTATTCGCCGTTGGAGGAAATGGATGTAGCTGGGGCCGGTGGCCCTGGACCGGGGTCAGCGACCCCGGCTACAGAGAAGCGTCGCTCCGACCTCACCTACATCGAGGCCGCGGTCGAGGCGGTGGAGCGCATCTTGCTCGAGAGTTCGCAGGGCGATATCTTGGTCTTTCTGCCGACGGAGCGCGATATCCGCGAGGCGCGCGACCAACTCGACGGACGTCGCCTCGGTGCGCTCGAGATCGTGCCGTTGTTTGGCCGGCTCACGAATGCCGAGCAGCAGCGGGTGTTCTCGCCGTCGCGGCACCGCAAGATCGTGCTCTCGACCAATATCGCCGAGACCTCGCTGACCATTCCCGGTATCCGCTTCGTGGTCGATACGGGCTTGGCGCGCGTGAGCCGCTACACGCCACAGAGCCGCACGCGCCGCCTGCCGGTCGAGCCGGTTTCACAGAGCAGCGCCGACCAGCGCAAGGGCCGTTGCGGTCGCGTCAGCGACGGCGTGTGCATCCGGCTTTATTCGGAGCAGGACTATCTCGACCGGCCGCGGTTCACGCAGCCGGAGATCCAGCGCAGCAACCTGGCGGACGTCATCCTGCGCATGAAAGCGTTCGGCCTCGGCGACATCGAGGAGTTCCCCTTCCTGAACGCGCCGCCGACGAAGGGCATCCGCGCCGGCTATGCGTTGCTGCACGAACTCGGTGCGATCGATGAGGCCGGCGTACTGACGGATCTCGGTCGCGAGCTGGCGCACCTGCCGGTCGACCCGACGGTGGGGCGCATGATCTTGCAGGCGCGCAGCGAGAAAGCGCTGCGTGAGGTTCTGATCATCGCGGCGGCGCTGAGCATTCAGGATCCGCGTGAGCGTCCGCTCGACGAGCAGCAGAAAGCGGACAACGCGCACCGGCGTTTCACGCATCCGGATTCGGATTTTCTCACGCTGCTCGCGATCTGGGAGATGTACCACGACCAGTTCGAGACGATGACGCTCGGCAAGCTGCGGAAGTTTTGCACGGCGCATTACCTGTCGTTCATGCGCATGCGCGAGTGGCGCGACGTGCATGCCCAGCTGGAGGACACCCTGCGCGAGCGCGACGGGTTCAGGTACACCTCGGTTTACGACGGCCTGAAGAAAGGCCAGGAACTGAAGCTCGAAATGGGTACGCCGGCCTACGCGGCGATCCATCGCTGCATTCTCACCGGCCTTCTCGGCAACATCGCCACGCGCACCGACGAGGGCGATTACCACGCCGCGCATGACCGACGGGTGAACGTGTTTCCGGGCTCGACGCTCTTTGAGAAGAAGGAGGCGAAGAAGCCGGCCTTCGACAAACCGGCGGAGCGGGCGCGTCCGGCCAAGAAGATTGCGCGCTGGCTGATGGCCGCAGAGATCATGGAGACCGCGCGACTCTATGCCCGCACCTGCGCGCGCATCGATCCGCAGTGGGTGCTCGATCTCGGCCAGCACATGCTGCGCGTTGCGCACAGCGAGCCGTTCTGGAGCGAGGATCAGGGTCGGGTTTTGGTGAAAGAGCGCCGCCGGCTCTACAACTTGGAGTTGGAGGCGCGCTCGGTGAGTTACGGGAAGATCGACCCCGTGCACGCCACGGAGATTTTCATTCGCGAAGGTCTCGTCGGCGACACGATCACGTGGCCGTTCGATTTCCTGAAACACAACCGCCGCGTCCGCACCGAGGCGGAGGCGCTGCTCACGCGCACGCGTAGCGCCGGGTACATCGATCTCGATGAGGCGACGTATCGTTTCTATGCGGCGCAGATGATGCCGAAGGGTAGGGCGGGCACTCCGCTGCCCGCCGCGGGGGGGGGGGGGTTGTTGTCCCCCCCCCTCTTTCTCCGCGTTT